>JBAPPL010000040.1:0-159465 GCA_049280095.1 Candidatus Sulfotelmatobacter sp.
AAGGGGAACTGCCCCCTTCCCCTGCAACCCCAACCCCAAAAACAACCCAACCCAACCGGCGAGGGCACAACTTTGAAACCGGACATTTCACTTGCTACAAAAAGCGGACATTTTAACTTGCTACCGACAATCAAAAAATTTGCAGATTCGAGCTTGTAAAATATCTGGAATCAGTAACTTACGCTTTTGTGGTCTGGCTAAAATCTTGGAACCAAAGGACTTGTTCGTAAAATATTACATGCAAAGGACTTGGACGGACGTCTCCTCAGCTAAGTGCCTTAGGATCAGAGCCGGGGGTCGTAAAATCTTGGAGTTATGGGACTTACCCCGTCTCTGCGTTATTGTCCAAAAAGATTCGATCTCTAGGTGACACACAGTTCTTACAGTTTAGTCCCGAACTGGGAAGAAAGCTGTGACGGATGAACTACGGTTGCTTGTGGAAAAAAAGATGAAGGATGTCTCTCGGGGACAGTGGAGAGTTCGCAGGGCAAGTGCGATCCTCCTTAAAGTAGCTTGGTTTGCGGCCGGATTGTTTCGATGATAAAGACGTTGCCTTGGCGGGGAGCCAGTTATTGGCTGTCGCGAACGGTCTCGGGAGTTCCGGGGCCGTTTGCATTTTCGGGGCTCGGTGGACCGAGTCAAGATCAGGATCAACGTCAAAGGCAGCGGGCGAGGGCGCCCGCTCTACATGACCTAGTTCAGGAAGTACTGGCGATACAACGTGTCTCTTTGGGCGGGGCGGAAGCCGGCATCGCGAATGATCCTTCGCAGTTCCTCTTCGGTAGTGCAGTTGGTTACGCCCGCGGCTCTTACTACATTCTCTTCCAGCATCACCGAGCCTACGTCGTTGCCGCCGAAGCGGAGGCCCATCTGGCAGACTTTCAGGCCTTGCGTGACCCAGCTTGATTGGACGTTCAGGAAATTCGAGAGATAGAGGCGCGAGATGGCTAGAACTTTCAGGTATTCGACGGCGGTGGCTTCGTCCCAGTGGCGGCCGCCGAGGGCGGTGTTGTGGGGCTGGAAGCTCCACGGGATGAAGGCGGTGAAGCCGCCGGTTTCTTCCTGCAGATCGTAGAGCTGCTGGAAGTGGTTGACGCGGTTTTCGTAGTTCTCGCCGACGCCGAACATCATGGTCGCGGTGGTGCGCATGCCGATCTGGTGGGCAGTGCGATGAACGTTGATCCAGTCGTTGGTCAGGCATTTGAGGCGGGCGATTTTGTAGCGGACTTCGTCGTCGAGAATTTCGGCGCCGCCGCCGGGGATGGAATCGAGTCCGGCATCGCGCAGGCGGAGAATGGTGTCGCGAATGCTGAGGCTGCTGTACTCGGCGATGGCGATGATCTCAGACGCGGAGTAGCAATGCAGGTGAACTTGGGGAAAACGATCTTTGATGCCGCGCAACATTTTCTGGTGCCAGTCGATCTTCAGATCGGGATGCAGGCCGCCTTGCATCAGCACGCCGGTGCCTCCGAGTTCGACGGTCTCGCGAATTTTTTCGTAGATGGTGTCGAGGTCGAGAATGTAACCGTCTTTTGCGGCAGGGCCTTTGAGCGGGCGGTAGAAGGCGCAGAAGGTGCAGTACTCGGTGCAGAAGTTGGTGTAATTAATGTTGCGGTCGATGATGTAGGTGACCGTGCCCTCGGGATGCAGTTTGCGGCGCACTGCGTCGGCTTCCATGCCGATGCCGATCAGGTCATCGGACTCGAACATCTCCAGGGCTTGTTGCTTGGTGAGGGACATGGTCGCATTTCAATTCTAATGGAGGATGGCGGATTGGGCCAAATGCTATGACTGCAGGGGCTAAAGCCCGATTCGAGAAGCCGATTTTTGACCCTATCCAGAAGCCGGCGCAGGCCAGGAAGGCCTGCTCCACCCTAGGCTCCGCCAACTACTTCTTCTTCATCCGGAGATATTGGATCACCGATAAAATCGTGCCGACCAAGGCCAAGCCGATGAGAACGGCCAGCGCCGGTTTGTAGTATCGATTGAAGAAACGGAGGATATGGCTGCCGTAGCGGAATCCGAAGTAGGCTTCGAGAAAGTAGCGAATCCCGCGGCCGAGCACCAAGGCTGCGAGGAACTTTTTTCGCGAGTACTGCATGGCGCCCGCTGCCAACAGAAACGGAAGAAATGGAAACGGCGGCGGCATCAAAGCCGGAATCACGATCGAGGCGAATCCCCAACTGGCAAATGTCTTGGAGAACTGAGCGGCTTTTTTTTTCGAGAGCTTGCGCTCCATCATTTCTTTGCCGCCCCCGCGGGCGAGGCCATAAGTGATGTAGCCGCCGATCACCGCACCGAGCGTCGCCATCAGGCCGTAGTAGAGCCACGGTTCGCGATGACGGGCAGCCAGCCAGATGGTGAGAACGTCCATGCTGCCGGTGAGCGGAACCACGGAGTTGTCGGCCAGTCCCAGCAGAATCAGGCCGGGACCGCCGAGGTGGCGCAGTTTTCGCCAGAGAGGAACTGCCAACAGCGGATTCAGGTGAAGCAGCATTCGGATTGGGAAGAGTTTACAGGGCTGGCAGAGATCGCGCTGGTGGAGCTAAACAATTGCGGCATTGGCGGTGGCATCCGCCGAAACCGGGAAGCGCAGCTCCGGCGCGGCCGGCAGCGCTCCGATCTCGGCGGCGTAGCGATAGAAGAGTTGCAGGCCTTCGAGGCAGGCAGCGTCGAGTTGGTAGTGGATATTTTCTGTGAGATAGGAGCGGACGTCGGACTCTTTGAGGCTCAGGCGCGGAGCCCATTCGCGGGCGATGTGGTCGAGGCTGGCGGGTTCGAGTCCGTGGTCGCGGGATTGCTGAAATATTGCTGCCAAGTCTTGAGACGGCGCGACTTCACGCAATGCGTTTTGGCGAATTGCCCAGAAGGCGAAGACGAAGGGTTTGCCGGTGCGGTGAATCCATTCCTCGGCTAGGTCGAGTGTGACGTAGCGGGAGCGGTCGATTTGCAGGGCGGGATCGCCGATCAGTAATCCGGCATCGTGATGGGCGAGCATTTTTTCGATTTTCGGTTCCATCGACGTGAATGTCCGGCTGCCGCCCAGCCATTTTTCAAACAGAATTTTGGTCAGGGCGACCGAGGTCATCGAGGATGTATCGAGCGCCACGGTGCGAATTTTTTCGATTGGCACACGGCTGACTAGCAGTATGGAACGCACGGGACGGCGAGAGGCAATCGCGACGCCGGGCAGGACCATCAAGCCGGGGACTTGCGCATAGGCCGCGGCGGGGATTATGCCGATGTCGGCGGTTCCGGTTTGCAGGGCGCGGGCGCAGGCGGACGGCAGAGTGTAGGAAATTTCGAACTCGCTTCCAGCGTGGCCGTTTTCGAAATCCCACATGAGGGGAGCGGTGTTGAGGTAGGAAATCGCAGAGATGCGCAGAGGTCTCATTCCTGTTTTGATTTTAGCAGACCGGTTTTTGACAGGCGTTTGTGACGGGTTCCCTTGACAGGGGTTTCGGCCAGTAATTACAGTCCGCCCAGTCTCCATGCAGACCGAAAGAGATTGGGAGTAGACGTGCCAAACCCGGTTGCTGCGTCGCCATCGATTAGCCACATTCTGGAGTGGCTGGCCATCTCGCTGACGCCGGGTCTAGGGCCGACGAAAGCGCGGAAGCTGGTTGAGCATTTCGGCAGTGCTGAGGCAGTCTTCCACGCTTCGCTGACGGAGCTGGAAGGTACGGGTATGCAGGCAGTTTCGGCGCAATCGATCGCTACGGGGAAATCGGCGGAAATGGCGCGGGAAGAGATTGCTCGGGCCGCCGCTGCGGGAGTCACGGTCGTGTCGGTCGAAGATGCCTGTTACCCGCCGCGGCTCAAGGAGATCTACGATCCGCCGCTGGTGCTTTATGTTCGGGGTAATCCAGAAGTGTTGACGCAGCCTGGCATCGCTATGGTAGGCACGCGACACCCTACGCCTTACGGTTCAGGGATGGCGGAGCGACTGGCGTGCGACCTGGCGGCGCAGGGGCTGGTGATTATCAGCGGCATGGCGCGCGGGGTCGACACGGCGAGCCATCGCGGGGCGATCGCGGCCAAGGGGAAGACGATCGCGGTGTTTGGCACGGGGGTGGATGTGATTTATCCGAAAGAAAATTCGCGGCTTTCGGAACAGATTCTGGCACTGGGCGGTGCGCTGATTTCGGAATTTCCGCTTGGGACTTCTGCCTTTCCGCAGAATTTTCCTATTCGCAACCGGATTTTGAGTGGCATGTCGGTTGGGGTGCTGGTAGTGGAGGCTGCGGAATACTCGGGAACGCGCATTACAGCGCGTTGCGCGTTGGAGCAAAACCGCGACGTTTTTGCGGTGCCGGGCAATGTTACGAATAAGAATTCGTGGGGACCGAATACGCTGATCAAGCAGGGCGCGAAGCTCGTGGCAACGTGGGAAGACGTGTGGGAGGATCTGCCGGCGGAAGTTAAACTTGCGCTCGCTCCGGCGGCCTCGCCTGAATCCGGGAACGCTTCGTCGGCATCTCTATTCCCGGACGAAGGGCTTCCGCCGCATGAGAAGCGGATACTGAGTCTTCTGAAGGCTGACGAGGCTACACACATTGATGAATTAGTTGAGAAACTGGAGAATGAGTTGTCTTCATCCGAGATATTTGCGGCACTGTTTGAGTTGGAACTGACGGGTAAGGTGAGACAAATGCCGGGCAAGAACTTTGTTAAAAGCTTCTAGCGTGTCATCCCTGCTTTTCGCGCGTAACTTGTTGCTTTCGTCCCATTCGTGCTAGGTTCAAAGCGAAAACTTAAGAACTGAGAGGACCATTGGTAAAGAGTTTAGTTATTGTCGAATCGCCGGCTAAGGCGAAGACCATCCAGAAATATCTGGGAAAGGGATTTACGGTCGAGGCCTCGCTTGGCCATGTGAAAGATCTGCCCAAGAGCACGCTGGGCGTGGACACGAGCAACGACTTCGAGACCGATTACGTTGTCATTCCTGGGAAAGAAAAAGTTCTGGCCAAGCTGAAGAAGCTGGCGGGACCGATGGATGCGATCTTTCTGGCGCCTGACCCGGACCGCGAGGGCGAGGCCATTGCGGCTCATCTGGCGGGGGAACTGGCACGCAACGGGCACGCGAAGAAAGCGAAAAAGAAGAAAGGCGAGGCCGACGCGCCGCCGCGCATTCAGCGCGTCACTTTTAACGAAATTACGAAGCGCGCGGTGCAGGCGGCGTTTGAGCATCCACGGGCGATCGACCAGAATCTGGTAGACGCGCAACAGGCGCGGCGCGTGCTTGATCGACTGGTCGGGTACCAGGTTTCGCCGCTTTTGTGGGATAAAGTTCGCCGCGGGCTTTCCGCTGGGCGCGTGCAGACGGTTGCGCTGCGGTTGATTGTGGAGCGCGAACGCGAGATCAAAGCGTTCGAGAAAAAAGAATATTGGACCATCGACGCGCACCTGGCGGCTAGCAAGCCTCCGGCATTCGACGCACGCTTTCTGGGGAAGGGCGAAGAAAAGATTGAGGTCACGAACGGCGAGGACGCGGAGAAGATCCGCGCGGCGCTGGAGCAGGCCGACTGGATTGTGCGGTCGGTTGATAAGAAAGAGCGGCGACGTAATGCTGCGCCTCCTTTTACTACCAGCAAGTTGCAACAGGACTCTTCACGCAAGCTTCGGTTCAGCGTGAAGCGCACGATGATGATTGCGCAGCGCCTTTATGAAGGCGTGGAACTGGGCGAAGAAGGACTCGTCGGCTTGATCACGTACATGCGTACCGATTCCACGCGAGTCGCGCCTGAGGCCATTCAGGAAGTGCGCGAGTACGTCGGGAAGGAATACGGTGCGGCGTACCTGCCTGAGACGCCGAATACATATAAGGAGAAGAAGGAAGCGCAGGCGGCGCATGAGGCGATCCGGCCGACTTCGGCGATGCGGCATCCTGACCAGGTCAAACAGTATTTAAAGGAAGATGAGTTCAAGGTTTACAAGCTGATCTGGCAGCGTTTTGTGGCGTCGCAGATTATGCCTGCGGTGTTCGACCAGACTACGGTGGACATCGACGCCAAGAGTAAGAGCGAGACATTCTGGTTCCGGGTGACGGGATCGGTGCTGAAGTTTGACGGCTTCCTGCGCGTTTACGAAGAGTCGAAGGAAGGCAAGGACGAAGAGGACGAAGAACTGAAGCACAAGCTGCCGGCGCTGGAAGCTGGACAGAAGCTCACGCTCAAGGAGTTGAAGCCGGAGCAACATTTCACCGAGCCGCCGCCACGCTACAACGAAGCGTCGCTGGTAAAGGAATTGGAGGAGCGCGGGATCGGGCGTCCATCGACCTACTCGGCGATTCTGTCGACGATTCAGGAGCGGCAGTATGTGCAGAAGCTGGGCGGCAAGTTTACTCCGACCGAGATTGGGTTGGTGGTCACCGATCTGCTGGTCGAAAACTTCCGCGACATCTTCGATGTGGCGTACACCGCCGGCCTGGAAGAAAAACTCGACGAAATCGAAGAGGGCAAGGAGAAATGGACCGACACTCTTGCCGAGTTCTACAAAAAGTTTACCAAGGACCTCAAATATGCCGAAAAGCATATGGAGAACATCAAGCGGATGGAGAAGCCCACGGACGAGAAGTGCGAGCGCTGTGGGGCGCCGCTGGTGATCAAGTGGGGCCGGCACGGATCGTTCTATGCTTGCAGCACCTACGATAAGGAAGATCCGAATACTTGCACGTTTACGAAAGAAAATCCGATTAACCTGCCTGACCTCGACTCTGCCGATGTGCAGGAGACCACGCAGGAGGAATATTGCGAGAACTGCGGGCGGGTGATGGTGCTGAAGCGCGGGCGCTTTGGGCAGTTCATGGCTTGCACGGGTTATCCGGATTGCAAGACCACGCGGCGACTGGATCAGGGCAAGAAAGTTCCGGACATCCCGCTTGATGAGCCTTGCCCGAAATGCGGGCGGAACATGATGATCCGGCATGGACGTTATGGGGAGTTCACGGCTTGCAGCGGATACCCTGAGTGCAAGTATGTGAAGCAGAACTTTATTGGCGTGAAGTGTCCGGAGTGCAAAGAGGGCGATCTGGTTGAGAAGCGGGCACGCAAGGGGAACACGTTCTACGGGTGCGGAAATTATCCCAAGTGCAAGTTCACTTCGGCGCACAAGCCGATTGCTGAGAAGTGTCCGAGCTGCGGCAGTGAGTATCTGGTGCAGAAATTTCTGAAGGACGGGCCGGTGATTGCGTGCCCGAATAAAGAGTGCGAGTACGAGCGTCCGGCGCCTCCTGAAGCGGCGGCGACCAGCGCGTAGTGAAGAGTCGAGCTTCGCTCGACGGACAGCCGATGGCGGCTGTCCCCACATAAGCCTAAGTCGACCGGCGATAACAAATCACACGGAGGAACCGAATGTCCAAGAAGGCGACCGCTACCGATGCTCAACTGATTATGCAACTCTATGACCTGCGCCGCGAGGCGGAAATTCGCAAGGCGCGCAACTGGTGGATCGGCGAATTCTTTCCGCAGAGCGCCGACGATTTCATGAAAATTGCCGGGGCAATGGGCTCACAGGAAAACAACTGGCTGCGCCAGGTCAGCGGATACTGGAGTATGGCTGCTGCCTTCGTGGTGTCCGGCGCGCTGAGCGAGGAGTTGTTCCTGCAGCCTTCGGTGAGCGGGGAAATGGTTTTTGTGTTCGCCAAGGTGCAGCCTTTTCTCAAAGAACTGCGCGAAAAAATGGGCGACCCACATATGTTTGAGAACATCGAGAAGATCATCACGGGTTCCAAGTTCGGGCGGGAACGGCTGAAGTTGACGCTGAAGCGGCTCGAAACGATGCGTGAGAAGAGGGCTCTGGGGAAGGCAAGCTAGAACGTCGCCAAGAGCTGGTCGAGCTTTGCTCGACCGGACAGCCGCGGGCGGCTGTCCCCAAATGAAGTGTCTGTTGGCAACTCCGCAAACTGAGGCATCCGATCATCTGTTATTCTAGTCGGCTGTGCGGATGATCTGGTGGTTCCTGATACTGGGTGTGAGTACGCTGGTCGTGGTGTGCGTCGCGATCGCGTTGTATGTTCGCTTGCGGCACCATTTGCAAGCTGCTCATGCCGCCCACGAAGGAAGTTCCAGCGAAGCAGAGCGCGAGCGGGGCCGCGTTGAGTAGTGATGCTCTC
Organism: Candidatus Sulfotelmatobacter sp.; assembly: GCA_049280095.1. Lineage (GTDB taxonomy): Bacteria > Acidobacteriota > Terriglobia > Terriglobales > Acidobacteriaceae > Sulfotelmatobacter. The sequence continues at coordinate 8,114 of JBAPPL010000040.1, forward strand.
GTTGAAAATTTGGAGACCTTCGATGGCAAAACCGGCAATACAAACATTAAGCGCTTCGCAGGGACGGATTTTTGAAGGCGCGCGGCAAGTTGCTTTGGTGGTGGGCGGCAGCTTGCTGGTGGCAGTGTGCGCGCACATCACGATTCCACTGCCGGGCACACCGGTGCCTCTGACGGTGCAGAACTTTGGCGTGCTGTTAGTCGGATTGCTCCTGGGCAGCCGGCGCGGGTTTGCGGCGCTGGCGCTTTATCTGGCCGAGGGTGCGATGGGCATGCCGGTGTTTAGTCCGACGGGTCCGGGAGGGATCGCGCAGTTGCTCGGACCGACCGGGGGATTTCTGCTGGCTTATCCACTGGTGGCGTGGCTTGCGGGTTTTGTGGTGGAGCGGGGACGGAAGAGTTTCGCGCGCGCTGCGATGGGCGGGCTTCTTGGCGAGGTTGTACTTTTTGCCGGAGGTTTGGGCTGGCTTGCCGTGCTGACGCATTCGGTGCTGCAAGCTTTTCGGTGGGGACTTTACTGGTTTCTTTTTGCCGAGGTAATCAAGGTGATGATGGCTGCCGGAATCGCGGCGCGCTGGCAGCGCCGTGGCGGGGCGCAGCATTAAAGAGTAGGACAGCAAGCGGGTTGGAGTTTAAATGATGACAGTAATTTCGGAACAAGAAGCGAAGCATTCCGCCGATGCGGCCTCTGGGGTACGCGAGATCAGCATCGCGCACAGCCCGGATTCTGACGATGCCTTCATGTTTTATGGACTGGCTACTAATAAGGTGCGCGTTGCAGGACTGCGGTTCACGCACACGCTTTGCGATATTGAGACGCTGAACCAGAAGGCGCGGGAGGGCGTTTACGATGTGACCGCAATTTCGTTTCACGCCTATCCTTATATTCAGGATTTATACGCGCTGATGTCGTGCGGCGGCAGTGTGGGCGAGGGTTATGGGCCGATGGTGGTTTCGCCGCGGCCGTTCACGCAGAGTGAAATCAAGGAGAAACGCATCGCGGTTCCGGGCACGCTTACGACTGCGTATCTTGCGTTGCAGCTTTTTGCTCCGGGCGTGGAAACCGAAGTGGTGCCCTTCGACCAGATCATTCCGCAGGTGCTCGAAGGCAAGTACGAGGCTGGTCTGATCATCCATGAAGGCCAGCTGACCTATGACAAAGCCGGGCTGCATCGCGTTGTCGACCTTGGCCGCTGGTGGCAGAAAATGACGGGGCTGCCTTTGCCGCTGGGTGGGAATGCCATTCGCCGCGCACTGGGTCCGGAACTGGTCTCCGCGGTCAACGGTGCGTTGCGCGACAGCATTCAGTACGCACTCGAACACCGCGAGGAGGCCTTGTCGTATGCCATGCAGTTCGCCCGCGATCTTGATTCGCAAACCGCTGACCGGTTCGTTGGGATGTATGTGAACGAGCGGACGCTGGACTATGGTCCAGATGGGCGCGAAGCTGTGGTGCGGCTGCTGGATATGGGGCATAAGGCGGGAATCATTGGGCCTGAGGCGCGGGTGGATTGGCTGGGGTAGAAAGTTTTCGCAAGGAGCATCCGCGCTTGTCCGGTACTGCCGAAAAAATCCAACAATCCCAAACGCTTCTCATCGACGCCGACGATACGCTTTGGGAGAACAACGTTTACTTTGAACGGGCGATCGTCCGCTTCATTTCGTTTCTCAATCACCACGAGTTTTCTCCCGAGCAGGTGCGGGAAGTTCTGAACGATGTAGAGCGGGAATGCATTGTGAAGCACGGTTACGGGCTGCACAGCTTTTCGCACGCGCTTGTGGATACGTTTGAGCGGCTCAGCGTGCAGCCGGTTACACCGGAATTGCACGCCCAGATCATGGGCTTTGCTCATTCGGTTGCGGACCATGCGATTGAATTTCTGCCCGACGTTCCGCAGACGCTGCAATACCTTTCTTCCCGGCATCGGCTCATCCTAGTGACCAAGGGTGCAGTCGAGGAGCAATCGGGGAAGATCGAGCGTTCAGGATTAAAAGAATATTTTGAAGCGACGGAGATCGTCGCAGAGAAAAATTTTGAGGCGTATGACGCGCTGGTTGAAAAGCACAAGCTCTCGCGGGATTCCACGTGGATGATTGGCAATAGCCCCAGGTCTGACATCAATCCGGCGCTGGCTGCGGGATTGCACGCGGTTTTTGTGCCTCACGGCGATACGTGGATTCTCGAGCATGAAGAAGTGAATGCGGCTCCTCCGGCGCAGCGGTTGCTGATTGTGGGGCGGTTCGCGGAGTTGCGGGAGCATTTTTGAGCAACGTCGCGCGAGACGCGTGCCGTCCCTGCGGGACTCGGTTCCTTCGCTGGTCACCTCCCCGCACTTACGTGCGGGGCTATTGAATGGCGTCGCTGGCGCGACTGGGGCTTTCTTCGCCAGCACCAAACTAACCAACAAGCCGCTCTCGCGGGGCGTTGTTCCCGCATGCTACGCTCATTCTGCTCTGCATTCTCGCACCACTCGTCTTGGCCGTGGAGACCAACCATTTCCGCAGGCTGTTGCGCACCGTTGAAGCTCTCTCCGAACTGGGGCCGGAGCTAACGGCGGAGCGCGAATTTTCCGACACTTCGCGCCGCATGCTCGCCGCCGTAATGGAAGCGGCCGGAGCGCGCGAAGGTGCGCTCTTCGTTTTCAGCGACAAACCCACTATGCTGACTTCGGTGGCGGCAGACGGTTTCGCCATGCTGCCCGAGCCTGCGATTATTCCTCTCCTGCCGAAACACGCGCACGCACTCGCCGCGGCGCGCGGACCGATTGTGCTGAACGCTTCGACCTACTCGATTTTCCTCAGCTCGAATGGCAACGTGGCTCCGGAACTTTTCAAGTGCCTGGCCCCGCTTAAAGCTTCGGGCAAACTGGCCGGCATTGTGGCGCTGGGCAGGCGTCCTGGAGATGCGCCTTACGAAGAAGCGGAACTGGATGCGATGGACCTGCTGTGCAGCTACATTGGGCTGGCGGTGCAAAATCATGCATTGTCGCAGACTTTGGCGCAGCGCGTGACCGAGAATTTGCGGCTGATGGCCTCGCTGCACGGATTCTATGACACGGCGCTCGAGGCATTCGCCACGGCGATTGACGTGAAGCACGTCAACATTCACGGGCACTCGTTGCGCGTGGGCCGCTATGCCGCCGCGATCGGCGGAGCGATGGGAGTGGACGCCGGCGAAGTGGCTGCGCTGCGCAGCGCCGGATATCTGCACGACATTGGCAAGGTGGCGGTCGATCGACGCTTGTTCAGCAAACCGGGAGCGCTCAATCCGGAGGAGTTCCGTGAAATGGCGAACCACACCGTGGTCGGGCATCAGATAGTAAGCAGCGTCGAGTTTCCCTGGCCGAAGATTCATGAGTCGGTGCGTTGGCATCATGAGCGGAACGACGGGTCGGGTTATCCTGACGCGCTTGCTGGAGAAGACCTGCCGATGCCGGTGCGCATCATGGCGCTGGCCGACACTTTTGACGCCATGACCAGCACTCGCCCTTATCGCGAATCGCTTTCGCTGGGCAGTGCGTTGAGCGACCTGGTGCGCATGACTCCGCAAAAATACGATCCCAATGTGGTGCAGGCGTTTCTGATCCAGGTGCGGCGCGACGCCGTGGGCAGCAATCGGGCTCCGCTGCTGGCCGATCATATGCCGGTGAATATTGCTCCCGGCGATGTTGACCAGTTGGCGGCAACTTTGCAGCACAAGGTTTCTCGGGGGAAGTTGTATTTGACGTAACTTTAGTTCTCAGTTCTCAGCTTTTGACTTCTCGCCGTCTGTTTCTGGGCCTTTCCGGAGGGCTTTCATCGTCTTTTTGGTAACCGCGTCCAGCAACCTTTTTCTTCGGTCCGGGTTGATAATCTAGGGAGCTATCCGTCTTCTCCTTGGGGAATCCTCATGCGTTTGGATCGCACGAAGGTCGCCACTTTTCTTCTCTGCTTCAGCCTGGCGTGTACGGTCCCGCAATTGCTGGCTGATAAGAAGGACAAGGCCGACTCCGCTCCGGACGATCAAAGGCGCGCGTTGCACGCGCTCAATCGCCTGACCTTCGGTCCGCGCCCCGGAGATGTGCAGCAAGTGATGGCGATCGGCGTCGAACACTGGATCGACCTGCAATTACATCCCGAAAAGATCGACGACAGCGCGCTGAACGGCCGCCTGGAGCCGCTCCGCACCCTGCGCATGAGCACGAGAGAGATTGCGGAAGACTTTCCGGATGGGCAGGAGATCAATCAAGTACGGAATGGCAAGAAGCCTATGCCGTCGGATCCGGCGCGGCGCGCGGTGTTTCAGGTGCAGCTGGCGCGCCAGGAAGAGAAAAAAGAACGCAAGGAAGAGGCGGCCAAGAATGCGGTTGCCGATGCCGCTGCGGACAAAGCCAACGGCGCGTCCAGGGATGGGTCGATGATGGCGGAGAGCGCGGCGCGTGATGCAATGAGCTCGGCCGCCGGCGGCGATCCTGCTACAGACGTGAAGGGCGTTCAGCAAGATCAGGACACGATGGCGGCTGCTGCGTCCACGCCATCAACGAGGCCGACGCCCGAAGACGAAAAGCAGGCGCAGCTGCGCGAAGAGCGGCTCTACTCCGACCTTGAGGTGCAGCAACTGCCGAGCCTTCCGCCCGACGAACGTTTCAAGAAAGTTCTCAACATGAGCCCGGAGTCGCAGCTCGCGCTTGCGGATTCTATGCGCAGAGGCGAGAGGAAAGAAGTTCTTGAAGGCCTGACTCCGAAGCAGAAGGAAACTTTGCTTGCCATGAACAACCCCGGGGGCGTGGTGACCGGCGAACTGGCGCAGGCGAAAATTCTGCGCGCGGTCTACAGCCAGCGCCAGCTTGAAGAAGTGGTGACCGACTTTTGGTGCAACCACTTCAATGTGTTTGTGGGCAAGGGACTCGACCACCTGATGCTGACAAGCTATGAGCGCGACGTGATCCGTCCGCATGCGCTCGGCAAATTTGAGGATCTTCTTGTGTCGACCGCGAAAAGTCCGGCGATGTTGTTCTACCTGGATAACTGGCTGAGCGTGGGGCCGAACTCGGCGCAGGGGCTGGGAATTCCTGCGCATCCTGGGCCGTATTGGCATCCTCCTTTGCGGCGGGGCAAGCGTACGAGCGGGTTGAATGAAAATTATGGGCGTGAGTTGATGGAACTGCACACGCTGAGTGTGAACGGAGGCTACTCGCAGCGTGACGTGACCGAAGTCGCTAAAGTTTTTACGGGATGGACCATCGACAAGCCGGCGGAAGGCGGAGGGTTCGAGTTCAATCCGCGCATGCATGAGCCCGGGCCCAAGTTTGTATTGGGCCGCCGCATCAAGCCCAAGAGTGAAGGCGAGGGATTGGAAGTGCTGCACCTTTTGGCCACTAGTCCGCAGACCGCGCATTTTATTTCGCTGAAACTTGCCGAGCGGTTTGTTTCGGATGATCCGCCGCCGGCTTTGGTCGATCGAATGGCGAAAACGTTTTTGAAGAAAAAAGGAGACATCCGCGAAGTTCTGAATGCGCTGTTCCATTCTCCTGAGTTCTGGGACGATACCGCGTACCGCGCGAAAGTGAAGACGCCTCTGGAATTTGTCGCCTCGGCGATTCGCGCGACCGGCGCGGAGATTGACGATGCGCAGCCGCTGGTGGGTCAGCTCAACCGCATGGGCATGCCGCTGTATGGAGCGCAGCCGCCGACGGGATATTCCATGAAGGCAGAAACCTGGGTGAGTTCTTCGGCGTTGCTCAACCGCATGAATTTTGCGCTGGCCTTGACCGGCGACAAGATCAAAGGCGTGAGAGTGGATACGGCACAACTTGCGGGAAGCAGTCTGACGTCGCCGGATGCGTCTGCGACGCTGGCTGGACTGGAAGCGAGCCTGCTGGCTGGCGGAGTTTCGCAACAGACGCACGACTCGATTGTGGCGCAGATCGACGCGGCAGGAAAGAAAGGCGCGCAGGCAACTGCGGATGACAGGGCGGGAGAGCGCAAGCCCTGGGATGCGGCGCGTTCTCCAGAAGTAAGCACAATGGCGGGGTTGCTGCTGGGGTCGCCGGAGTTTCAGAGGAGATAGGTACTGGAAGCTTAGGAGCTGTTCTTATGTCGATTACTCGTCGGGGTTTTCTTCGCAACAGCGCGCTTGCAGTCGTCGGCACCGCGGCAGTGCCGAGCTTTTTGGCTCGCGCCGCGATGGGCGCGGCTGAGCCCGGTGCGCGCACCAAGCGGCTGGTGGTGATCTTTCAGCGTGGGGCGGCCGATGGGCTTAACATTGTTGTGCCTCACGGTGAAGCTCAGTACTACGCGATGCGGCCGAGCATTAATATTCCGCGCAAGGCTGTGCTCGATCTTGATGGATTTTTCGGGCTGCATCCTTCGCTCGAGTCATTCCGACCGCTTTGGCAGCAGCGTCAACTGGCGATCGTGCACGCTGCTGGATCGCCTGACCCAAGCCGCTCGCATTTCGATGCGCAGGATTTCATGGAGGCTGGTACTCCGGGCGTGAAGTCTACTGAGGATGGATGGCTCAACCGGTCGCTGCACGACTTGCCGCAGCCGGGGCAGAAATCTCCGTTCCAGGCGATTGCTATGGGGCCGTCGATTCCGCGCATCTTGAGCGGACTTGAGCCGGCGATCGCTATGAATAACATTAATGACTTTTCCGTCGGGGGACGCAATCCGAAACCGTCGCCGGTGGCGAGCGCGTTCGAGGCGATGTATGACCACTCGACCGACGCTGTGCTGCACGGCACAGGCGAGGAAACTTTTGACGCGGTTAATATGTTGAAGGCTGCCGATCCGTCGAAGTACAAGTCAGCGCCGGGCGCGGATTATCCCAAGGGACGATTCGGCGACAGCTTGCGACAGCTCGCGCAGCTTATCAAGGCGAACCTGGGCGTGCAGGTGGCGTTTGCCGATATCGGCGGATGGGACCATCACGTGAACGAAGGCGCGACCGAGGGACAGATCGCGAATGTGTTGCGTGACTTCTCGCAGTCGATTGCGGCGTTCTGGACCGATCTCGGCGATCTTGGGGAAGACACGGTGGTGGTGACGATGTCGGAATTCGGCCGCACGGCGCGCGAGAACGGCAATCGCGGGACCGACCACGGCCACGCTAACGTGATGTTCGTGCTCGGTGGGCCGGTGAAAGGCGGCAAGGTTTATGGCCGCTGGCCGGGGCTCGATCAGTCGCAACTTTATGAAGGGCGCGATCTGGCGTTGACTACGGATTTTCGGCAGGTACTGGGCGAAGCGGTGGCGCGGCACATGGGGAATAAGAATTTGAATGAAGTGTTTCCGGGATATGAGAATCAGTCGGGGAAATTCTTGAGGGTTCTGGGATAGCGGCGACGGCTAGATTTCGATCAGCACGTCTCCGTTTTCGATCTTCAGCTGATACACCGCAACTTTCACATTGGGATTTTGGTCGGGGATGCCGGTTTTTGGGTCGTAGGCCCAGCCGTGCCACGGGCACACTACTTTTCCGCCTTCTATCATGCCCTGCCCCAGCGGGCCGCCGCGATGCAGGCAGACGTTGTCCATGGCGCTGTAGGCGCCGTTGACGTTGGCGATGCAGATGGTTTTCGCGCCGCAGGGAAATTCTTTGGCTTCGTCGGCCGGTGGGAGTTCGGATTCGATGGTTAGTTTCGCGAAGTTCGGCATGGTCTGAGGAGGGTACCTAGCCGAGCTTCGCTCGGCGGACGAATCGAAGACTCGTCCCCACACAAGTTTACTTTGGCTGCAGGGTTTGCGCGATCATTACCTGGCGCTTGAAGTTCTCCAACATATTTGGATCGAGACGGACTTCTGTTGGCTTCTTCGCCAGCGTCATGGTGTCGATTTTGTCCTGCAGCTTGAGCAGGGCGTAGAAAAGATTTTCGGGACGCGGCGGGCAGCCGGTGACGTAAACGTCCGTGGGAACGATTTTGTCGACACCCTGCAACACGGCATACGTGTTGAACGGGCCGCCTACCGACGAGCAGGCGCCCATCGAGATGACCCACTTCGGGTCGGGCATCTGATCGTAGATGCGCTTTACTACCGGCGCCATCTTCAACGTGACGGTGCCGGCTACGATCATCAGGTCGCTCTGGCGCGGGCTGGGACGGAATACTTCCGAACCGAAGCGCGCGATGTCGAAGCGCGACGTGGAAGACGCGATCATCTCGATGGCGCAGCAGGCCAGGCCGAACGTCATGGGCCAGACGGCTGACTTGCGCGCCCAGTTGAAGACGTAGTCCACCGTGCTGATCATGAAGTTTTTTTCGAACTTGTTTTGCAGCCAGCCCATGCAGTGACCCTCTATCTGAAGCAAGATTATACAGCACGCAAAGGTAGTCTCAGTTGACTCGAGCGGCTGTGTGCGCGCGGGAGATCCCTCGCCCCGCTGGTGAAAGCGCGGGCCTTCGGGATGACGCTGGGGCGCGGTGCTAAAGATTTCAGTTTGAGCCTGCTCACCCAACAGCAGCAGGTTCGTGAGTTGCCCCCGAGTCGCGACTCAGCTACAAATAGAATCATTCATGGATTCAAGACCTGCCGTGGCCGGCGACCGCGCACGCATTCCAGTTGTGCTGATTAACACGTGGGCTCGTATCCGCACCTCGATGTTTTGGATGGTTGCCGTCGCACTCTTCCTGCGCGTGGGCTGGATCATTGTCGGACACACGTACAAATTCAAAAGCGCGAACGATAATTTCGGGTTTGGCTGGGAGATGGGACGGATTGCCGCGGCTATCGCTTCAGGACATGGCTTCAGCAATCCTTTTGGCGCGGCTACGGGGCCTACCGCTTGGGAGCCTCCGCTCTATCCTTATCTGACTGCTGGTGTGTTCCGGATCTTCGGCATTTATTCGCGCGCGTCGGCGTTTGTGCTGCTTTCGCTTAACAGTGTTTTCTCGGCGCTTTCCTGCATTCCGATTTTCCTGGTTGCCCGGCGGATTTTTTCCGAGAAAGTTGCGGTCGGCGCCGCCTGGACCTGGGCGCTGCTGCCTTATGCGATGTATTGGTGCACCCGCTGGGTCTGGGAGACGAGTCTCTCGCCGTTGCTGTTGGGAGTAATTTTGTGGCTCACGCTCACTATGGAAGAGCGCGACGGGCTGAGGCCGTGGCTTTGGTTCGGCGTGCTCTGGGGCATCGCCGCACTGGACAGCACGGTGCTGATTTCATTTCTGCCAGCCTCTGGGCTGTGGGCGTGGTATCACCGCGCCAGGCGGGGTAAGGCGTCTCTGGTTGGCGTGCTGCTGGCTTCCGTAGTTTTCGTGGCTTGCGTTGCGCCTTGGACCGTGCGAAATTACGAAACCTTTGGAAAGTTCATTTTTATTCGCGACAACTTCGGGGCGGAGTTGCGCCTGGGCAACGGACGCGGCGCCGACGGCACATGGATGCAGCAGGTGCATCCCACGCAGGATGTTTACTCCATGCGGCAGTACACCGCGATGGGCGAACTGGCTTACATCGCGATGCGCAAGCGGCAGGCGCTCGACTACATTGAGGCGGATTACGGGCGCTTCGCGGTGCTCTGCCTCAAGCGCTTCATTTATTTCTGGGCAGGGCCACCGCGGCTGGCGCAAATCTGGTGGCTGGCGCAGGTGAAGAACTCGTTGTTTCTCGCTTCGTCGGTGCTGATGTTCTGGGGGCTGGGACGCGCTTTGCGACAGCACAAACCCGGCGCCTGGCTGCTGTTCTGGCTGATTTTGTTGTACCCCGCGATTTATTACGTGGTGTTTCCCGGCCAGCGCTACCGGCATCCGATTGAGCCGGAGATGACGATCCTGGGAGTGTACTTGCTAACCGAAGCGGGCAAGAGCGGCACCGAGGACGCGCCGGATTTGAAAATTTAGCGGATGTGAACAAAACAAGGTTGGAACATTCTTGACGTAGCCTCCGTATGTATCGACACGGGCAGTTTTCCGGCGTCGGCCCTCACCAATTCCGAATCGCTGCGTCTAACCCGTTGAAAGGGAGGAGGCCTATGAACCGCCAACGCCAATTCCCCACCTGGTTGGGTGCAGTTCTAGGGACCATCTGCGCTCTCTTCATTTTTGCGCTGGGAGCTCACGCCGCCGATCACCGGGGCGCATTTACCGAGGAATTTCATCAGACCTACGAACTCACTCCCGACGGCCGCGTAGAGCTCGACAACATTAATGGCGCGGTTCACATCTCGACGTGGGACCGGAATCAGGTGAAGGTGGATGCTGTTAAATACGCCGACGCCAAGGAGCGGCTCGACGACGCGCGCATCGAAATCGATTCGAGCAAAGAGCATCTTTCAATTCGCACCAAGTATCGCGATCACGACCTCACGTTTAGTTGGGGATCGCACAACAATCCTCCCAGCGTTGAATACACGCTGACCGTGCCGCGCAGCGTCCGGCTGGACGAGATCAAGCTGATCAATGGCTCGCTCGACGTCACCGGCGTAACCGGAGAAGTGCATGCCTCGTGCATCAACGGGAGGCTGGAAGCGCATAATCTCGCTGGGCGGGCTGAGCTTTCGACTATCAACGGCCAACTGAACGCGAGGTTTGACCAGCTTTCCGGCTCGCCCGTGGAATTAAATTCGGTAAATGGTTCGGTCGAGTTGACGATTCCGTCGGATTCGAAAGCGGAGATCGAGGCCAGCACAGTTTCTGGTGGAATCGACAACGACTTCGGGCTGCACGTGAATCATCACAGAGTCGCGGGCCACGACTTGCGCGGGGAGTTGGGCACGGGCGGCCCGCGGATCAAGCTGGAGAACGTGAACGGCCGCATCGAGATTCATCATGCGTCGGACGGGCGCGCACTGAGCCCGGTGAAGGATCTGAGCCATCGCGACAAGGATGACGATGAGATCTGAGTGAGAGCTGCCTTCGGGAGATCCCTCGCCCCGCTGGTGAAAACGCGGGGCATCGGGATGACGGTCGAAAGGCGCTAGTAAATTGTGTATCCAGGCGCGGGTGTGCGCAGGTCAGGCTTCGTCGCCATCAGCAGCAATGCGCCCTCGCGCTTGAACGCTCGCAGATCATCCAGGCTGCGGAATGATTTCGTCTGGTAGTCGTCGGGCGTGGGGGTGTCATCGGGAATGCGGCACGCTTCCACATTTTCGAAGGCATGCTTCTTCAGCAGCTCGACGTATTCCGCCTGTGAGCGCACGTGCACGGGCACCTTCAGCTTGTCGACCCACTGCAGCGAATATTGATTGTCTTTGTATAGATTGATCAGGATGAATAATCTTCCTCGCGGGGCGAGCACGCGAAACAGCTCCATCAGCGCGCGGTCCTGGTCGGCATAGTAATAAAACGATTCGACCGATAAGACTTTGTCGAAGAAGTTTTCTTCCCAGGGAATCTGCTGCGCCGATCCCCAGACGTAGAGGACGTTGTCGAAATCTTTCGAGGCGGCGCGGGCTTCGCGAATCATTTCGTCGGAAACGTCGAGGCCAACTACCTGGCCAAAGCCATCCGGGCCCTCGCCGACAAGGCGGCCCAGCAGCCGCGTCGCCCATCCCGAGCCACAGCCCAGGTCGAGCACGCGCTCGCCGGGACGCAGGTTCATCTTGCGAATTGTTTTCGCGGTAATGTCGAGATGATGGTTCTCCATCTTCGGGCCTTCGCCGGCCGCGGCCCAGCGGTTGAATTCCTGCTGAAGTTTCTCGTCGGGGGTGAGCGTTTTCTCGGGCAAGTTGATTTCCCTTTGTGAATTTCGTGCTTCCCTATGCTACAGTTTTTTCCTCATGGAGACACGTCGTGAGAATCCTTTGCGGCCGGAACCTAGCCCCGGCTCGCTCTACTGCCCGACTTGCGCCAAAGAGGTGACCGATCCACTGACCTGCGGCGACTGTTCTTCCGTCATCTGCCGGCGCTGTGGCACGCCGCTGGAATCTTCCGACGAGATGGGAATCGGCTGATGGAGTTGGTAGCGAGTTCCGACTTCTGCGCGGCAGGATATACTTCTCTGTGAAGGTAGGGCCAACCTTCCCGATGCCCTGGTTTCAAATCACACCTCCACCCCCAGGAGAATATGTATGGCTACCACCGAAGTCGCAACGCCCCTGTCATCACCCCTATCGCCAGAAGAGCTGCGGAGAATGAACGCTTACTGGCAGGCCTGCAATTATCTCGCGGCGGGCATGATCTATCTTCGCGCCAATCCCTTGCTTCGCGAGCCGCTCAAGCCGGAGCACTTCAAGCATCGGCTGCTGGGTCATTGGGGATCGGATCCCGGGCAATCCATGGTTTGGGTGCACCTGAACCGGCTGATCAAAAAGTACGATTTGAATGTGATGTACATCTCCGGGCCCGGCCACGGCGCACCGGCTACGCTCGCTAATTGCTATCTCGAAGGCTACTATTCCGAAATTTATCCCGATAAGAGTCGCGACGAAGCGGGCATGCTCAAGTTTTTCCAGCAGTTCTCGTTTCCTGGGGGCATCGGGTCGCACTGCACGCCGGAAACGCCAGGGTCGATTCACGAAGGCGGCGAGCTTGGATATTCGCTCTCGCACGGCTACGGCGCGGCGTTTGATAATCCCGACCTTATCGTCACCGTTGTAGTTGGTGACGGCGAGGCGGAGACCGGTCCGCTTGCCGCCTCTTGGCATTCCAACAAGTTCCTGAATCCGATTCGCGATGGAGCCGTCTTGCCAGTGTTGCACCTTAATGGTTACAAGATTGCGAATCCCACCATTCTCGCGCGCATCCCGCATGACGAGTTAGAGGCGCTGCTGACTGGCTACGGTCACAAGCCTTATTTCGTGGAGGGCAGTGACCCGTTGGAAATGCATCAGAAAATGGCTTCGACTCTGGAGCAGTGCATTCTTGAGATTCGCTCCATCCAGCAACATGCGCGCTCGAGCGGCGATACCACGCGGCCGCGCTGGCCGATGATTGTGCTTCGTTCGCCGAAAGGATGGACATGCCCAAAAGAAGTGGACGGCCACAAAGTGGAGGATTTCTGGCGCGCGCACCAGGTTCCTGTGCTCGACCCGGCCACGAACAAGGCGCACCTCAAAATTGTCGAAGACTGGATGCGCTGCTACAAGCCGGAAGAACTTTTCGACGCCAACGGGACGCTGGTGCCTCAACTGCAGGAACTAGCGCCCTGGGGCTCGTGCCGCATCTCGGCCAACCCACACGCGAATGGCGGATTGTTGCGTAGGGAACTCGAGCTGCCCGATTTTCGTGACTACGCCGTCAAAGTAAAAGCGCCGGGCGGGAGTTATGCTCCGCCCACCGACGTGCTGGCTCACTTTCTTGCCGAGGTGATGCGGCGCAACATGAATTCGTTCCGCGTTTTTGGCCCGGATGAAACGGCTTCCAACCGGCTCACCGCGATCTACGCGGCTTCGAAGAAGACCTGGCTCGCCGAATACAAACCGGAAGACGCCGATGGCGGCGAACTCGACGTTTCCGGGCGGGTCATGGAGATGCTCAGCGAGCACACTTTAGAAGGCTGGTTTGAGGGCTACGTTCTCACCGGCCGGCACGGATTTTTTTCGACTTACGAAGCCTTCGTGCATGTCATCGATTCCATGTTTAACCAGCACGCCAAATGGCTGGAGAAATCGAAGAAAGAGATTTCCTGGCGTGCTCCCGTTCCTTCGATCAACATCCTGATTACATCTCTGGTCTGGCGGCAGGATCATAACGGGTTCACGCATCAAGATCCCGGGTTCCTTGATGTGGTCACGAACAAGAGTAAAGACATCGTCCGCATCTATCTGCCGCCGGACGCGAACTGCCTGCTGAGTGTGACGGATCATTGCCTGCGTTCGCGAGACTACTTCAACGTTATCGTCGCCGACAAGCAGGATCACCTTCAGTACCTCACCATGGACGAAGCTGTGAACCACTGTACGAAGGGCATCGGCATCTGGGACTGGGCTTCGACCGATGATGGCGCTGAGCCCGACGTGGTGATGGCTTGCGCAGGTGACATCCCTACCATGGAGGCGCTGGCCGCGGTTGCCATTCTGAAGGAGCACTTTTCTGATCTGAAGATCCGGTTCGTCAACGTGGTCGATCTTTTCAGACTTATGCCGGAGAGCGAACATCCGCATGGACTCTCCGACCGCGACTTCGATTCGCTGTTCACCATCGACAAGCCCGTCATTTTCAACTTCCACGGTTATGCGGCGCTGATCCACAAACTCACCTACCGCCGCCGCAATCACGACAGCCTCCACGTTCGCGGATACAAGGAAAAAGGAAATATCAACACGCCACTCGAACTCGCCATTCTCAACCAGATCGACCGCTTTGATCTGGCGATTGACGTGATCGACCGGGTTCCGCGCCTGCAGCCGATCGGAGCGCATGTCAAAGGATGGCTCAAAGACCAGATTATCGACAGCGTCAATTACGCGCACGCCGAAGGCATTGACAAGGAAGAGATGCGCAACTGGAAGTGGCCGGGCTAGCTATGGCGGAAAAGCTGGCCGGGCTAGACGATTTAATCCTCGTTCTCAACAGCGGCTCTTCTTCGCTGAAATTTGGTATCTACCGCCACGGCGCGAGCGATGAAGAACCGGTACTGACGGGAAGCGCTGAAGGTATTGGACGCGGCAATGGCACACTGAACATTCGTTCTTCCGACGGAACAACTCTGGTTGGGAGAGAGAGAATTCACGAATCGCAGAGCGATGCCCTCACTGCTCTGGCGGCGGCCATCCGGGAACATATTCGCAGCGCGCCCGTGGCTGTGGGGCATCGCGTGGTGCACGGAGGTCCGCACCTGCTCGCGCACCGGCTCATCACCCCAGAGGTTCTCGAGCAACTGCGCGCCGCGGTGCATTTCGCGCCGCTGCATATTCCGCAGGCGCTTGCACTGATCACTTCCGCGCAGACAATTTTTTCTTCGGCGGCACACTACGCTTGTTTCGACGACGCCTTTCATCGAACCATGCCGGAGGTGGCATCGCATCTGCCAATTCCTCAGCGCTACTTTGACGCAGGGATTCGACGCTATGGTTTCCACGGCCTCTCCTACGAGTCGCTGGTGCGTCGGCTGGGACCGCGGCTTCCTGGGCGGGCTATTTTCGCGCACCTTGGCAACGGAGCCAGCCTGTGCGCTCTGCGCAACGGAAAGTCCATCGACACGACCATGGGGCTCACGCCTACCGGCGGCATCCCGATGGGCACACGCTCCGGCGATCTCGACCCCGGCGTCTTTCTCTACCTGATGCGGAATGAGAAGCTGGGCGCGAACGAGCTTGAGGACTTGCTGAATCATCAGAGCGGGCTCTACGCGCTCTCATCCGGTGAGAGCGACGTAAAGACGCTGGAGGAACGCGCCGTGCGTAACGATCCGCGTGCCATTCTTGCGCTGGATGTTTTCGCCACTGCGGTACGCAAAGCAATCGGCGCCTACGTCGCTCTGCTGGGTGGAATCGACCTTCTTGTTTTTACCGGAGGCATTGGAGAGCATAGCGAACGCATCCGCTCCGCAGCGACAGTGGGCATGGAAATCCTCGGCCTCACGGCAGACAAGATTCAGGCCGTGCCCACGCAGGAAGAACGGCAGATCGCGGTTCACTGTCGCGCAATGATGGGGCAACGTACCTAGCAAGGCCTTGGGGGAAATCGCGGCAACGGTGGTGTAGCGATCAGTCAGCGGCTACAGTTTGGACTGCCTCTTCTTCCTGAACGGGAAGGCGCGGGGCGCGGTTCGAAGGCAAGCCGGCGTCGCGGATCTTGTAGAGCAACGCGCGGTAGCTGATGCCCAACGCGCGGGCCGCCTGTTTGCGGTTCCAATGGTGATGCTGCAGAACTTTGAGGATGATCTTGCGTTCGAGTTCCCGCACGGCCTGGCGGGTAATCTTTTTCAGTGAGATCGGTCCGTCGACGGAAATATCGGCGCTGAAGAAATCCTGGGGCTGCGGCCGCAGATCGCCGGAGATCGACTCCTCCGTGCCCAGGATCACGTAACGCTTCATCAGATTTTCCAGCTCGCGGACGTTGCCCGGCCAGTGGTATTTCTTCAGCGCATTCATCAGCTCGGCGGAGAGCGGGTTCGCGCGCGAGTTGAATTTGTGGTTGTAGTATTCAAGGAAATAGCTGACCAGTTGCGGAATATCGGAGGCACGCTCGCGCAGCGGCGGCATGTGCAGGTTCACGACATTGATGCGATAGAAAAGATCAGCGCGGAAGGCGCCAGCGGCAATCTCTTCCTCCAGCTTGCGATTAGTGGCGCAGACCACGCGCACTTCGACTTTCTTGTCTTCCTGGGCGCCGATGCGGCAGAACTGGCCGTCCTGCAACAATTGCAGCAGCTTGGACTGCAGGGCCATGTCGAGTTCTGAAATCTCATCAAGAAATAAAGTGCCGCGGTGCGCCATCTCGACGCGGCCGGGCTTGGTGCCGTAGGCGCCGGTGAAGGCTCCTTTTTCATAGCCGAACAGTTCGCTTTCGAGAAGCGTACCGGGAATCGCCGGGCAATTCACTTTTACCCACGGACCCGTCTTCCACGGCGAACCGGCGTGGATCATGCGGGCGATTATGTCCTTGCCCGTGCCACTCTCACCCTGGATCAATACCGGGACGTTGGCACCGGCTATTTTGGCCAGCCGCTCCCGCAGAGCCCGCATGGCCTCGGTGCCGCCGAATACGACAGAGTCGGGGGGCATCTCGCCTAAGGGCCGGATTAGTGCGCTGACTGGATTTGAAGTGCTCATAAGTGTTCCAAAGCTGCGTAGGAGCTACCGCAGCACAGGCTTATGGGGTAGTGTGCACCCGGAGAACCAAACCTACGGGGAGCCGACACGCATGCAGGCAGCCTACTCTATGTGATTGATGAAAAGCAACTTACTAAAGATTGCCAGGCGAAATGGCAGGTAACCAGCGGGGCGGAAACACGGCCGAAAGTGGGCTGCGGGCGAGGGAAAAGATTTTCACACCGTAGAAGCGAGCTTCCGTCGGAGCGGCCTGGACGTAGCGTGCGAATTGAGCAGCGGCCGGGAGAATTTCAAGCCCACCAGGTTGTAGCCCTCTCCATGCTGCATACGCAAGACCTTCGCGCGCAGGCTTCGTGCGACCCGGGGCAAGGCCGCTAAGGCTGCGAGGGGAGCGCTGGGGATCTCTAGCAAAACCTGCGCTGTCGAGGGGATAGAGCGGCGAACTGCAACCAGCATGCCTCCCGCGGAAACGTTGAGAGCGGTGGCAAACTCCAGAAATTCCTTTCCGGTCTCTGCTCCGCTTCTGACGAAGACTGGAATCGCCAAAGGCAAGCGAGGCCACCGCCGACGCTCTGCCGCTGCGGTCTTACCAGTCTTACCGTTCTGGCCGTTCACGCACACCCCTTCCTTCTTCGTTTAATCCAGCATTTCCAGCATCTTAGGTGCCAAATCCTGAGTTATGAGCCAAATCCAAGAAGCAAAAGGGACGAGACCAGAGGCCACCCGGTCAACTCCGGGCGCTAGGAGGGCTAACGCCGTCAAAGCGGGGCGGTTGCGGCTACTCCCGCGATTCCGTGACCCCCGCCCGGAAATAGCGTACTTATGGCCCTAGCCGGTGGTTAAGTGCAAGGTTTTGCCACACTTGGGTAATCAGGTTGCATTTTTCGTTGACAGGGAAAAGTGGCCTAGCATACGATTTTTGTACAGGGTTCTGCGTTCATACGTTGAGTCCATCCTCCCTCTGTGTTAGACCGCCGTCCTTTATGGCTATGGCCACCGCACAAAAGAATATTTCTGTTCCCGAGCCTGGCGCAGCAAAGACCGGCACATCCCTGCCTCCTGCACCGGGGGAAGCTACTCTCAATGGGGCTGAGTTGCAACAAGCGCACTCCGAGTTACAGGAGCGATTCCAGCGCACCACGAATGCTCTCGGCTCCGCGGCTCACGATCTGAAAACGCCGCTCGCAATTTTGAATGGATACGTCGAATTGCTGCAGAGCGAGAAGCTGGGATCGTTGAATGATCGCCAGCGTGAAGTACTGCGCGACATGCAGTCGAGCGGCAAACGACTGCAGCAGTTCATTCAGGATTTCCTCACCTACAGCGCTCTCGAGACCGGCGGCCTCAAGATGCAGTTTGCCGCGGGCAACATTAACGAGTGTCTCTCCGACGTCTGCCGGTTGTGGTCAACTCGCTTTCAGGAAAAAGGATTGGCTCTTTATTTTCTGGCGAACGACAAATTGCCGGTTTTTCCTTTTGATTCTCCCAAGCTGGAGCGCGTAATCTCCAACCTGTTGGAGAATTCTTTTAAATTCGTCCCCCGCGGCGGCACAGTTTGGCTGCATGCGGAACCTCACATGTGGGAGCGCCGCGCCGCGGCCCAGCCTGCTTCCGCCGGCGAGCGGCGGCGGCAGGATACTTCGCAACCGAATGCCGTGAAGGTGAGCGTCTCCGATACGGGACCGGGGATTCCAGCGGAGTATCAACAGGAAGTTTTTGATGATTTCTTCCGCCTCCCGGGCACGGAAAGCCACGAGGGCATGGGATTGGGCTTAGCGATCGTGCGCCGCCTGGTACAAGGCATGGGCGGAAAAATCTGGGTGGAAAGCGATCCCGGGGCGGGCTGCAAATTCTCCTTCCTCATCCCTTTCAAACCCGTTCCGAGCGCTGCGGGCAAAGGAAAGACTCGATGAGCGAGAAGGCGAGGAGCGAGACGGCCAAAATTCTGCTGGTGGATGACGAACCGGCGATGCTGCGCTATATCAAGACGCTGCTCGAGGTCGACGACTACAAAGTGGAAACTGCGTCGACCGGCGAAGAAGCTCTGCAGCGCATAGACAAAGGCATGGAGCCCGATCTGGTGCTGCTGGACGTTCTGATGCCGGGCATCGACGGCCTGGAGACGCTCGAGCAGCTGCGGCAGAAGCGGCCGGGCGTGAAAGTTGTGATGCTCTCCTGCGTCAACGATACCAAGAAAGTTGTTCAGGCCATGCGCCTGGGGGCGCAGGATTACCTCACCAAGCCTTTCCAGAAGGCGGAATTGGATGCGGTGGTTGACCAGTGCCTTGGCCAGGGCAAGACGCCGCTGGGAGGAGAAGTCGAGGAAGTCGGCGAAGACACATTCTTCATCGCAGCGAGCGCAGTCATGCGGAAGATCCGCTCGCAAGCCGCGCTGGTCGCCAATGTGGATATTCCAGTACTGCTGCTTGGCGAGAGCGGCACCGGCAAGGAAGTTCTGGCGCGCCTGGTACACAAACTCTCGCCGCGCGCTCACCGCACGTTCCTGAAAGTGAATTGCGCGGCCGTTCCGGCCGATCTGCTGGAGAGCGAGCTCTTTGGCTACGAGCCCGGAGCGTTTACCGGGGCAACGCACTCCAAGCCAGGCAAGTTCGAACTGTGCAACAAGGGCACGATTCTGCTCGATGAAATCGGCGAGATGCCGCCGGCACTGCAGGCCAAGCTGCTCCACGTGCTGCAAGACCAGCAATTCTCGCGGCTGGGCAGCCGCTCCGTCATCCGCGTGGACGTTCGCATCCTGGCCGCCACCAACATCGACATTCCGCAGGCTCTGGCTGCAAAACGGCTGCGCGAAGATCTTTACTATCGCCTCAATGCGTTCACGCTGTCACTGCCGCCGCTGCGTGAGCGGAAGGAAGAGATTCCAATTCTGCTGAAGCATTTCATGACGCGCATGGCCGAGCGTTACGCGCGCCCGCAGCTGCCACTTTCTCCTGCGATGCTCGAGGCTTGCCAGGCGCATTCCTGGCCGGGCAATCTGCGCGAGCTGAACAACTTTCTGAAGCGCTACTTAATTCTGGGGGATGAAAATCTGGCGGTCGCGGAATTGCAGCCCCGCAACGACGGCACCGGCGGGGGCCGGGGAGATTCTGCGACGAAAGGCGAAGCGAGCGGCGGTTTGAAATCTCTGGCGCGCTCCGCCAAAGACGAAGCCGAAGGCGAAGCCATCCGGCAAGCGCTCGAGCAGACCAACTGGAACCGCAAACAGGCTGCGGCTCTTTTGCAGATCAGCTACAAAGCCCTGCTGTACAAGATCCGGCAGTATGGAATCGCCGAGGCCAAGAGCCACCACAAGCTTTCCGCCGGGGCCTGAGAGCCGCACCAGGTAATCCTACTTTTTTCCGAACGGCTCGTGCTCCCGCTACGGTATTACCGTCAGACTGAACGGCACGCTATAACTGTACGTACCTGAAGTCGCTGTGATGGTGAGAGAGTAGGTGCCCGAGGGAGTTCCGCTTACCGTCGGCTGCGTCTTGCCGGTGCTGCAAGACGGCTGGAGCAGAACCATGGAAAAGAGCACCGAGAGAGCGAGCAGAGCTACCATGCGGCTTGTCTTCTTCCCCCCACCTTTGCCGCCGGAACCCAAGCCCAACAGAGCCATCCCTGGAACCATCAACCAGAAGGCGTAAATCGGGTGGCGCCATCCGGTTGAACTGATCGTGGTCTCGGGCTGCGCGGTCGTGGTGAGGTTCAGGCCGACCGAAGCAGAGCCCGTGCCACCGCTGAACGCGACCGTGTTTGAAGTAAAGCTGCAACCCGCCCCAATGGGCAGAGCGCTGCAACTGAGCGTGACATTAGCCGGGAACGCCCCCGTCGGTGACAAGTTCACGGCGTACACCGCGGGCAAGCCCGCAGGCACAGTTCGAGAAGGTGGGCTGATGTTTACGGTATAACCGCCTGCGGTGAACGAGGCAGTAGACGAGTTGCTCGTGCCGGTGTCGTTGGCGCTGGAGACCATCGCCGTCACCGAACAGGCGCTGCAGAGGCCGTTCGGAGTCACGACAAAGGTGACGGTCGCGAGGGAGCCGGATTGCAGCGTGGGGATCTGGCAAACCACTCCGTTGCTGCTGGGTGCGCTGCATGTGCCCGAGTTCACGGTGGCACTGTTGAACGTTACTCCCTCGGAAATCGGAACGCTGCCGGTGACCTCGATAAAGGTGGCCGGGTCTGGCCCCTCATTCGCCACCGTAAAGGTTACCGTGACTTGATTGCCGGCGCTCACCTCTCCCAGCGGGGAGACGCACTGCCCCAGGCAGGCGATGCTCAAGCTGGCCGCCGTCCCCAGCTCGGCCACGAACGCGTTGCGGGTTCCGTTGAGCGTGGCCTGCAGGGCGTTCTTGGTCCCAAAGTTAGTCGAGGTGGTATCGCCGACAATGTAAGAATTCAAATTGGGATCGACTGCGATGCCGGTGCCGCGATCCACGCCATTGCCACCAGGCTCATCTAGAAGATAGGTGGAGAAGGACCCAGCCCCGTTTTGGTTGACAGTCGTCGTGGTATTAATCTGCGAGAAGAAAGCATTCTGCACGCCGTTGAGTGTGGTCTGGAATGCACCCAGGGTGGTGGGGAAGTTGGCCGAAGCAGTCGTTCCGGTGAGAACCACGTCGTTGAGCGTGGTGCTCTGCGAATCCAACACCGCGATCGCCGAGGCGCTATCGTTTCCCGCTCCACCCAAATAAGTGAAATATGTCAGGCCGACTGGTATTGGAGTGCCGGAACCGTTCTGCGTGGGGTTAGTCATTCGCGCCACATAGGCGTCAAAAGGCGCGGGCGACGAAATGGCCGGACACGGCGGCACATTGGGCGTGTCGGGAGGAGTATCCAGGCACGACTGGAACGGGATGATCCCCGTGGGCAAGTTGAAGATGCTGGAGTTGGTCTCTCCAGCCAAATAGATGCTGGCAGCGCCGGAATCAATCGCAATGGCGGGGCCCGATTCGTTGCCGGCGCCACCGAAGTAGGTCGAGAACAGCAACTGCGCGCCGACGGCCCCGAGCGGATTAATTTTGGCGACAAAGGCATCTGTGGGATAGGGCGCACCGCCGCTGGTCGGAGCCGAGCACGGATTGACATTTGTGAGGATTAGTGGCGGAGGCGTATCCAGGCAGGGCTGATACCCGTTGACGATGGGAAAATCAGTCGTCTGGCCGCCACTGTCGCCGAAGGGGCCCAGACCGCTATTGTAGAAATTCGTCGTGCCGCTGAAATAGATGTTGCCAGTTGCGTCGACTGCGATTTCGCCGCCCACGTTGCATGGCGGCGCGCCGCAGTTGGCGGCAATGGGAGTCGGCGTGCCACCGCCGAAATACGTGGAGTACGCAATGCCGCCCACGCTATTCGGGGTTCTGGTATCTACCTCGGTGACGAAGAACTGAAGGCTCGTCTTCGGGGTCTGCTGGATCGGCACCGGGAGGTAGGTCGCGGGAAAGGCGTCGCTAAGGGACGGCACGTCTTGCGAGGTCGTAGAGGTCGTAGTGCCCGTAAGGAAGACGTCGCCTTTGGTATCGATCGTCATCCCGCTGGCCTGGTCATCGCCATGGCCGGAGAGATAGGAGGAATATATAAGAGCCGAACCTCCCGGGTCGAGCACGCTGACGAACACGGACGTGCAAATGGGCGAGAGTACACAATTGAGCTTGGTGTCAGGCGCAGTCTGGTAAGGAATGCCGAAGGTCGGGAAGTCGGTGGAGCTGGTGTTGCCTACGAGGTAGGCGTTGCCAGCGTCGTCGACGCCGATGCCGACGCTGCTGTCTGATCCTGTGCCGCCGATGAAGGTTTCGTATGTTAGGGAGGGCGGCAGCGAAGGATTGATCTCGGCGACGAAAATATGGCTGGGACTCGTCGTGGTGAGCGACAGTGGACCGATCAAGGTTTGCGTCGTAGCGGTAGCATCGGGAAACGTAAGTTCCGGCGAACCCTGCGTCGTGCCGACGATATAAATGCTGCCATTTCCGTTAATCGCGACTGACGGCGAAGTTTCCGTGCCGGTGCCGCCGAAGTACGTGGAAAAATTGAGCAATGGATCGATGATCAGTTCGCGGCTGCGGTCATAAGGCCCTAACTCGAAACCGACGCGGTTCGCAGCGCGCAGAACAAAGCGTCCGGTTACCGGCACGTGGCGGTCGCCGTCACGCTGGTAGACCTTAGGCGCCTGCAGGCGCAGGCCGCTATCCTCTTTGTCTTTGCCGGTGAGGATCAGATCTCCGCCACTCAGCTTCAGTTTCAGTTTGTTCGTCCCCTCAAATTCCAGTACCGCCTGCGACGCGTCGGCGCCGGGAGCGACCCGGAAGTCGTACTCCAGATGACCCTGGTTTCCGTAAAAAACGAGATCGATTCCGGGATAAACGCCGGTGTAGTGAACTCCGGCAAACTGCGGAATGCCGCTGTGCCATTTCTGCGGATCATTGCCGATCATGTAGTTGCTCTTGCCGGGCAGTGTATCGGCTCCGGCGAGGGCTGCCGCTGGGTTCGAGCCCACCAGCTTCATCCGCACCAATTGTTGGCTGTGCGGTGCTAATGGTGATGATGACGACAAAGGCGCTGACTGCATGGCCAGCACGGCGCTGTTTGCATCTAGGAAGAGACTGTATCCCGCGCCGTGCGCGAGGAATTTCACCTGAGGATCGGCCTGGCCCTGGTTCGGCTCGAAGATGAGCGGCAGCTGTCCAAGGATGGCGCGCGCCTGCGATTTCGGCTTCAGTGACAGTCTGGATAACGCCGAAGTCGGAGAAGCGGGAAGCTGCGCTACGGACATCTGGGCATAGCGGCGGGAACCCAATCCGAGCAACACTGAACCGGCCACCAGCAGCAGGACCAGTCCCCCGAGAGCTCGAAGCCATAACAGACTTTTTCCGGAATCTTTCTCCAAAGTTTTTCCCAAGCTTTCTCCCGAGCTTTCCGTCGACCAACGGCCATTACCCATCACGCTTTTCCTCCGCTGCAACCCGACCATTCTCACTAGATTTGGAGAGAGTAGAAACGGCGCGCGAGTCAGTACTTACCCGGCGCCGGCGAAACCGCCCGCTGCTGAACTGTCACCTGGAACTGGCGGAAAGCAAACAACTACTTAAACATCTGATGGATAGCCAAGTCAAGCCAGCCAAGTCGAGCGAGACCATCCGCACGCCCGCTCCCGGAATCATCTGATGCGTCCGAAGACCTGGAAAGATGCCGGATGGGCATGGGAAAAAGCCGTGGCACGAAAGTGGAATGAAGCAAATTGCAGATCACCGGGACGGGTGTGGTTTCTGCAAAGGCTTGCATCCCCGGCGCGCTTCCCCCGCCGGGGAAACCAGAAGCCGCTGATTCATCGCGGACTAAACGAGAACCGCACGGGCACCGATGGCAGTGGGATTGCTGGTAAACACTGGCCGGATCTCTCGTCGATGAGACCATGCCCCCCGATCGGTCGAACATTTACCGAATCAGTTCCGGAGCCTTTTTGCTCTTGCAAAGTGTTGGCGTTTCTATACATTGGTGGTAGTGAGGGCCTGTCAAGGGGCGGGACCTTGTGCTACCCAGCCTGAAGGTTGATTTCCGGACCGCATTTAGATTGATCATCAACTAAGAATCATGCTTTCGGAATATACGCGACGGATGGAACCGGACGCTCAGGAACGGCGGATGATGCGGCGCTTCGATATGCGCCTGCCGGCAGTGGTTCGCCTCGTTCAGGAAAACGCCCAGGACAACGAATTCCAGACCGAAACCCAGAATGTGAGCGCCCGCGGAGTTTTCTTTTACCTCGACCGCCCGGTCGCGGCGGGAACCCGCTGCGAGGTCACCCTCACTTTCCCGCCCCATATCACGCTGACCGACGCGGTGCGGGTGCGCTTCACGGCGCGCGTCATCCGCGTGGAGTCGCCGCTGCCCTCTTTGCGGATCGGAACCGCCGCCATGATTGAAGACTACGAATTTCTCCGCTCCAGCGGCAACGCGGATTTCATCAGCGCTCTGCAGCGCGGAGTGGAAAACTGAAAATTTGAAGCTGACTCTCTAGCAACCCTTGCCCAAATCTTTCATCTGCCGCCGCAGCCGGCTGTAGCGGCGCACCAGGCTGCCGATATACAGAGTGTGAATCGTCCAAGTGGCGATGTAGGCGGCGTAGAGAAACTTGATGGAATTCATTGTGGCCCCCGGCTTGAAGGAACTTTAGCTTTGGAAGATGGTGCGGCTGGGCCCGCAGGCTCGAGCAACGATTCGAGAGCTTCCGCTTCTTCCACCTCGCGGCGCAGCTTCTCCAGGCGGTATCGCGACCAGCAAACCAGAAACGCGAAACACAGAAACGCCATCCAGTTGATCAGCAGAACGCGTAACATTCGCGGATCGATCGAGCCGCCTCCGCCGATCACAGGCTGAGGGTGCTGTGTACGGAAAAACCAGATGGAAAAATAAACCAACGGAACATCAAGCGCGCCAAAAACCGCGAGAACCGCGGCCAGCTTTTGGGTCTGCGCGCTGTCAGAGAAACGCCGCAGCACCAGATAGCTCACGTAGATCAGCCACAAAACCAGCGTCGAGGTGAGGCGAATATCTCCCGGCGCCCACCAGATGCCCCACACCGGCCGCGCCCAGATAGGCCCCGTGACCAAAACGATGGTGCAGAAGACCACGCCCACTTCCGCCGTGGTTACGGCGAGCACGTCGAGATCCTGCCCGGGGAAATACTTTCCGATCAGGAAATAAAGAGCGGCAAGGATCAACGCTGTGGTGGCCACTGAACTGGGATACATCCCGACGGGCAACTGCTCTCGCACCTGTGGGATAAACGGCGCAATGACGCCAACGATTCCGATCGCAATCACAATCCACTTTGCGGCGCGCTGCGTTGACGGTTTCGCGTTGGCCAGGTATTCGACCGAAGCCAGGAAATTGATGAAGAACAGCAGGAAAGCCGTCCACGCCGAAGGCACGTGATAGTAAATGATGCGGTAAACGTCGCCTTGCAGGGCGTCCGTAGGCGCGCGCATAGCCTGAATAAACCCGTAAACCAGGAAAATCGCCGTGAGCGCCGCGAGGATCGGGAAAACTTTTTTCATTCCGCTTGCAATACCGTTTCAAACAAGGCGAGACAAGCTGTAGTAAACACCACATCGTAGGTGAGAAGCAATATGATGAAAAAGTGCGCGGGGTTCTCACCCGTCAAAATATTTGTGGTCGCCGCGACCATGCCCAGCACGGCGGGAATCGAAACCGGAAACAAGAGCAGAGGCAGCATCAGCTCGCGGCTGCGCGTGCGCAGCGACATGGCCGCGAAGAATGTTCCGTTCACCACCAGCGCCCACGTTCCCAGCAGCGCCACCGGAATCAACTGCCACGCCGGGCCGAGGACGCGCAAGTTATAGAAGATCACGAACAGAGGCGCCATCAGCGCTTCCAAAAGGCTGACCATGATGAAGTTCCCCAGCACCTTCGCCAAAAATAATGCAGTGGCCGGAGCCGGAGAGACGCGGTAGGCATCGAGCACCTGGTTGCGCAGTTCCCGCGCCCAGGTTTGGTTGAGAGCAACGACCGCTGCAAACAAGAACGCCACCCAAACCAGGCCGCCGACAATGTGGCGCGATTCTTCCGCCAGAGGATCGAAAGAAAAAACAAAGATCACTACTACCAGTAGCGAGAAGAACAGCATGGCATTGAGCGCATCCTTGGAACGCCACTCCAGGCGGATGTCTTTGGCCAGCGTGATCAGCGTTATCGACCAGAACGAAGTCATGGTTCCATCACCTGGTTCAGGTTGCTTTGGCCCAGATCGGGGGCGAGATGATGAGTGCGGTCCACGATCTGCCCGGCCTGCATCCACACAAATTCGTCGGCCACGCCTTCGAGCAGAGCAGCCTGATGCGTGACCACGAAAATAGTTTTTTTTGCGTCCCGCATGCCTTTGAGCAACCCGACCATTTCCCGCGCCGAGTGCACATCGACGTTGGAAAATGGCTCATCCAGCAACAGAATTTTCGGATCGTGCAGAATGGCCCGGGCCAGCGACATGCGCTGCCGCATGCCTTGAGAATATTTCCCCACCTGACGTGACAATTCCGGATCTAGGCCCACGGCCTGAATCACCTGCCGGCAGTGGCCGTCGCCGGCGATGTCGTAGAGACGGGCGAAGTAGCGCAGGTTCTCCATGCCGCTCATCTCGTCGTAAAGCAGGGACGGATGAGCCATGTAACCGATCTCGCGGCTGGCCTCGTGCGGATTCCTGCCCAGGATGGAAATCTCGCCGCGCGTGGGATGCGCCAAGCCCGCCAGCGCGCGCAACAGCGTCGTCTTCCCTGCTCCGTTGTCGCCGAGAATCACGTGAAACTTGCCGGCATCAAACTCAGCGTTCACTCCACGCAATGCGGCGAAGCGCCCGAACTGCTTGACCAGATTCCTGACAACGATGATTCCGGCCGGGGGCGGGATTTCGGACGCGCTCACATTCATGGGATCAAGTGGAAAGGTAGAAGATAGCGAAAGCCTGCGGCGAAGTCGAGGACACTCGTATCCGGATAGCGAACTGTCATCCCGAGCGAGGCGAAGGATCCTGGTTCGTGCCTGCACCACCGCCGGGCTGCGGGCGCACACCAGGATCCCTCGCTGCGCTCGGGATGACAAGCGTGTCTTGCAAACGTGTCTTACAAGCATGTCTTGCTAGTGTGTCTTGCTAGTTCGAGGCCATGGCCGGTTGAGAGCTGGGTTGTACCTGCGTCATGCTCTTAGCCGGTTCGCTGGATGGCGTGCCTTGAGCGGGAGTGCCAGGCTGCTTCGGCGCATATTTCGAGGCACATTTAGCCTGCAGTGCCTTGGCATGAAAGACGCCGTCGCGGCCAAAGCTGCCATCAGCCAGCGCCTGGGAGTCGTCTTTGAAAGTATCGGGAGGCGCTTCCGTTCCGGTGTAGTCTACCGAGAGCAGCTGATCCTGCTCCATCAGGACAAACTCAACGTGGGTTCCGGTGCGCTTGATCGAGCCCGGCTGCACATTCCCCGCGACCCGCAGGCGCTTGGAGTAAGCGCCGTTCCCCATCTTGTGCAGCTCGCTGATGGTGACGTAGTAGCTCTTACTATCCTGAACCCCGGTATAAGCGAGGTAGCCGAGCAGGAAAAGAATCAATAGCGTGGCCCCGCCGAATTTTAGATAAGTTTTGCCTTGGCTCGACATAAGCAACCACCCACTGGAGCAAACTCGCGATCACTTAAGACGATACGCGACGCCGCGGCCAGAATCAAGATTCTGGAAGGACGTGCTTGCCCGGCCCGGTCCTCCGCTAGAATGGGATCTGGCTCAAGAATCCCATGATTCATCCCTGGCACGATGTAACTCCCGGCGACAAGCTCCCGCAGGAATTCGACTGCGTGATCGAGATTCCCTTCGGATCGAGCGTGAAGTATGAACTCGATAAAGCCAGCGGCTTGATCAAGCTCGATCGCGTTCTCTACTCCGCGGTTTACTATCCGGCAAACTACGGCTTCATTCCGCAGACGCTGGCCGAGGACGACGATCCGCTCGATGTTCTAGTGCTCTGCCAGGAGACCGTGGTGCCGCTTACGATCATTCACGCCCGCGCCATCGGGCTGATGACCATGATCGACGCCGGCAAGCAGGATCACAAAATCATCGCCGTCGCTACCGAAGATCCCGAGTTCAACTCCTACTATGAAGCCGCGGAAATGCCGCCGCACCGCATGCTCATGCTGCGGCGCTTTTTCCAGGATTACAAACAGCTCGAGGGCAAGGCCGTGGAAGTAGACGAGATACGCCCGGCGACCGAAGCCTATCCCATCATTCTGGATGCGTTGCATCGCTACAGCGAACAACGCCGCAAAGGCTTCAAGGCGCCGGCCAAGCACTGAACCGTTCTTCGCTGACAAGAAAAGGCCCGGCGTTTTGCCGGGCCTTTTCTTTCTTGTCAGCGCCAGATTTACCAGACGTGGCAGGCGTTCTCCGCCACCATCGGCTGCCCGGCCTTGCAGCCCCAAGCCTTTTGGAACTCTGGCATGTTCTGCACCACGCCGTCGACGCGGTATTTTCCCGGGGAGTGCGGATCCGTGAGCACCCACAAGCGCGCCTGCTCGGGACGCACTTTCTCACACCACACTCGCCCGAATCCCAGGAAGAAGCGCTGCTCGGGCGTGTAACCGTCGATCTTCTGACCTTCCTTCCCGGTCTTATCGTCGGCAATCATGTGTTCGAGCGCCCGCAGCGCGATGCGCGCGCCGCCGTTGTCAGCCGTGTTCTCGCCGAGCGTGAGACGTCCGTTCAGCTTCACGTCATCGACGGCGACGAAGTTCGAGTACTCGTTAGCTACGCAACTGGCTCGCTTTTCGAATTCCTTGCCATCCTGCTCCGTCCACCAATCGTGCAGGTTGCCTTGCGGATCGAACTTGCGGCCCTGGTCGTCGAAACCGTGCGTAAGTTCGTGCCCAATGACCAAACCAATGCCGCCAAAGTTGACTCCGTCGTCCATGTTCTTGTCGAAAAACGGCGGCTGCAGGATGCCCGCGGGAAATACGATTTCGTTATACGACGAATTGTAATAGGCATTTACGGTCGGCGGAGTCATGCCCCATTCCTTGCGATCGAGCGGCTTGCCGATTTTGGCGATATCGCGTTTCGACTCGAATTCATTGGCCCGATGCACGTTGCCCAGCAGGTCATCGCGCTTGATCACCACCGAACTGTAGTCGCGATACACGTCGGGATAGCCGATCTTGTTGCGAATGGCATCGAGCTTTACCTTGGCCTCTTTCTTAGTTTCGGCGCTCATCCAGGAAAGATCTTGAATATCTTCATCCAGAGATTTCTCGAGAGCATCCACCATCTTGAGCATGCGCTGCCGGCCTTCCGCGCCGAAGGTTGCCTCGACGTATCTTTGCCCCAACGCTTCGCCAAGCTCGCGATCGGTGAGGGTGACGCAGCGCTTCCAGCGCGCCTGAATTTCTTTCTGTCCGTTGAGACTCTGCTGGAACTTGAAGTTGGCTTCGACAAAGGGCTGGGAAAGCCACGGCGCCGCGGCGTTCAGCACGTGCCAGCTCACATAGGTCTTCAGTGCCTCGAGCGGCTCCGCTTCGAGCACGCCATTCACCTCCTTGAAAAAGTCAGGATTGGTGACGTTCAGCTCCGCAAAGCTTGGCGCACCAATCGCAGTGAAGTAGCGATTCAGATAAAAGTTAGGTCCGAGCGCGACTGCCTCATCGCGCGTCATCTTATGGTCGCGGTTTTTCGGATCGCGGCGTTGTGTGCGGTCCATCGAGTAAACTGCCAGCAAAGTTTCGATGGTGAGAACGGTTTGCGCCGAGTGGGCCGCCTGCTGCGGGCTTTGGCCGGCAAGCGTGAACACCTGCGTGGCATACTCCACCAGGTGCTGCCGTATCGCTGCCTTATCGGCATCATCCTTGATGTAGTATTCGCGATCGGGCAACGACAGACCGCCTTGATCGATGTAGGCGATGACCTGGTCGGCATTGTGCAGGTCTGACTGAGAATAAAAACTAAACAGCGGGTTCGGGCCGGTCAGCTGCACGTGCGCGATCTCGTCGATCAGCGCAGCCTTGTCCTGCACCGCCGCAATGCGTTCTAGCTCTGGTTTGAGTGGGACGATGCCTTTCGCGTCCACGGCTTTCTCGTCCATGCAGGAACCGTAGAGATCTCCGATTTTCTGATCGACCGCGTCGCGGCCCGCGCCGCCGGCGGCAGCCTTCTCCAGAATCTCATGCTCGACGTCGCGATTGTGCTCGCGAACCTCCATGAAGCCGCCCCACCGAGACTGGTCAGCAGGAATCTCGGCGCTCTTGATCCAGTTGCCGCAGGCGTACTGATAGAAATCGACGCAGGGATCAACGCTCTTGTCGATCGTGTCGAGACTGAAGCCAGGCGCGGGTTTAGCGGAGGAAGATGTTTGCGCGAAGCTAACGATACTTATAAAAAGCAGAAAGAGCGGCCAGAGCCGGAACAGTCGCATACAAGATCTCTCCTCTTCGTGAATGGCTGAGATTCTAGGCCCAGAGTTCCTCAATGAGCAAGGTTAGAAAGCACGGTGGGAAACATTAGACATAGGTTCGACGAAAGTCTTGCGCGTCAAACTGTCAAGGCCTCAACCAAAAACCGAGAAACGGGCCAATTCCATTGAAAAGCAATCGTCGCGGATTGGACGAGCGCTTGCTCCTGTAACAGGCACGCCGCGAAAAGAATTTATCCGGCACATGACGCGGCTGCCAAACTCCCTGCTGCACCGCCCAATTCTAATAAACAGGAGACAGATTGAACGCATCTGCATTGCTGATTCTTGCGTTGTTGCTGGCAAGGCCGCTTGCTGCGCAGAACACTGATTTCGACGAAATCGCGTCCGAGGCGCTTCCGGCGGAGCCGATGCAAACAACCTCAACACCTCCCGCGGCAAAGCCGGAAAGTGTATTCGATAAAAAATTTTTCGTGGTCATGGGCGCACTGGGCGGAGCCGAAAGTTTCCGCTTCACTAGCCGCCAGCTCGTGCTCGACCACGAATATGCCGCTGGCGCTCCCTGGGTTGCGAGCCCGCCAGCTAACCGACCCGTCATGACCAAGGGTTTGGCGCTGTATGCAGCGGAATTCCTCCTGACTTACGAACTGAAGAAGTCGCACTCCTGGCTGCCCGGAGACCGCGTCATCCGCCGGCTCTGGTGGGCCTATCCTGCGGCGATGACCGCCATTCACATCAAGAATGCGGTGGGCAACGTTCGCACGCAAGGCCCCGGCGGGTGCACCTCGATCGAATGCGCCGAGCAAATGCAGTGACACGTCATTGTCGCGGCGCGTCCGGGGTATAATCGGGGCCAGTAGAATCCAGACGAAAGCTGGCTCCAACACATGACCCCCACGAACGGCAACTCCGGCAATGGCAGCAACGGCAACAGCGTCCCCAAGCCCCGCGCAGAGTGGCTTGCCGAGCGCAGGCGCGCGAACACCGATGGCAATTTTTCGCAGATGCACTACGCGCGTCAGGGCGTGGTCACCGACGAGATGGGCTACGTAGCTCATCGCGAAAAGCTTTCGCCCGAGCTGGTGCGCGACGAAGTGGCGCGCGGCCGGATGATTATTCCCGCCAACATCAACCATCCGGAACTGGAGCCGATGGCGATCGGCGTGGCCTCGCTGTGCAAGATCAACGCCAACATCGGCAACTCGGCAGTCACGTCGGAAGTAAACGAAGAATTAAAAAAGCTGCACACCGCCGTGCATTACGGCGCCGACACCGTGATGGACCTCTCCACCGGTGGCAACATTCACGAGATTCGCGAAGCCATTCTGCGCCACTCTCCTGTCCCCATCGGCACGGTGCCGATTTACGAAGCGATTGCGCGTGTGAAACGAGTGGAAGATTTGAATGCCGAAGTTATGCTCGAAGTGATCGAGGAACAAGCCGCACAGGGCGTCGATTACATGACGATTCACGCCGGCGTGCTGATCCAGTATCTGCCGCTGATCTCGAAACGCATTACCGGCATCGTAAGCCGCGGCGGCGCGATTCTTGCGCAGTGGATGGCTTACAACCACAAGCAGAATTTCCTCTACGAGCGCTTCGACGACATTTGCAAAATCGTGAAGAAGTATGACGTCAGCTTCTCCCTGGGCGACGGCTTGCGCCCCGGCTGCGTCGCCGATGCCAGTGATGAAGCCCAGTTTGCCGAATTGAAAACTCTGGGCGAGTTAACAAAAATCGCATGGCAGCACGACGTGCAGGTGATGATTGAAGGCCCCGGCCACGTCTCCATGGATAAAATCAAGGAACAAGTCGAAAAGGAAGTTGAACTCTGTTACGAAGCGCCGTTCTACACGCTGGGCCCGCTGGTCATCGACATCGCTCCCGGCTATGACCACATCACGTCGGCCATCGGTGCGGCCATGATTGGATGGTACGGCGCGGCCATGCTGTGCTACGTTACGCCAAAGGAGCATCTAGGCCTGCCGAACGAGAAAGACGTGAAAGACGGCATCATCGCCTACAAGATTTCCGCCCACGCCGCCGACATCGCCCGCGGCCGCCCCGGCGCCCGCGACCGCGACGACGCCCTCAGCTACGCCCGCTACAAATTCGATTGGGAAAAGCAGTTCGCTCTCTCCCTCGACCCCGAAACCGCCCGCTCAATGCACGACGAAACCCTGCCCGATGACTACTACAAGGAGGCAGCCTTCTGCTCCATGTGCGGCCCGAAATTCTGCTCGATGAACTATTCGTCAAAGGTGGACGAATACAACAAGCAGGTGCATGGGATCGAGAAGAAGGATTATTCGGAACTGGTGGAGCGGCTGGTTTCGATTAAGTAAGACTCACGGAGTCTTCGCGTCCACGCTTCTCTGCCGAAATCATCGGGCCGAACGGCTGAAGACTAGGGTAGGCCGCATTGCCTTTTCGGAAGAGTTTTTGTGTTTGAGAACCGCAACTCCCGGGGTATCCTAAAAGCTATGCCACTGAACTGGATAAAGGTCGCTCAAAAGATGGCCGAGGACGCGCGGAAGCAGCTGGCGATCGATCGCCGGCGTCTCCGGGAAATCATCGAGAAACGCGACCGGCAGCAGACTACACAAGAAAATCCTACAAATGCTCAGTGACCCACCCTCGGCTGACCATCATTGCCGGCGCTAACGGTTGTGGCAAGTCAACATTAACCAGCCGATCAAGCTTCATCTATAGGATTCCCCTGTTCGATCCCGATGCTATCAATAAGGCTCTTCAGCTGACCAGCCCCGGAGCGTCGGCGGTCGCTGCCGGCCGGCAGGTTCTCATTTCTGCCGGTAAGCATATTGAAAAAGGCGAGAGCTTTGCGGTCGAAACTACGCTTTCCGGCAAGGGTTATCTCCAAATGATGGTTCACGCGCGAAGTCGTGGTTTCGAAGTCGTGCTGGTCTACATTGGGACGGAAAATGTTGAGATCAACCTGGCTCGGATCAGAAATCGAGTTCTCGCGGGTGGCCACGATGTCCCGGAGGGCGATGTCCGCCGGCGTTACCAGCGAAGCTTCAAGAGTCTTGTGAGAGCGATAGAGCGCGCCGACCACACTATCCTGTTCGACAACTCCACCGAAGAGGGTTATCGGCTTATCGCGGTTCTCGGGCCGTCAGGGAGTAAGTGGTTCGAGCCCGTTCCAGACTGGGCAAAGGCAAGTCAGAGCGTCCCGTAGGCTGCCTCGCGAAATTCACAGGTCCGATGTGACATCCAACCTTGCCTCTAGCACCGAGTAAGCGGATTATGGTCAAGGCGGAGGCGGTATAGATAAATACCGTGACAGAGGGCCTAACTCCTTTGTTGTCAAGATTTTGACCTCTAACCTCTTTGACATCAAGATTTTGCAGACACTTTTTGCAGACCCCGCGCCAGTCAAGGCATTCAGAGGATGGGGGGAGGGGGGTACCCCTCGGAAACGCAGATTTTCCCGGAACGAGACTTCCTAAAGAGCGGCGGTTGAAGGTGATTTCAGAGTATTTTTTTCGGGAGCTTTCCACAGCGGCGTTTCGGGAAGATTACTGGCTACTGTCGACAGTCACGGGCGGGGGCGCCCGCGTCACACTGTCCTAGCTATGGAAGTCGGCCACGCCATCCCACACCAGTTGCACGGCGATGGCGAGAATCAGAAAGCCGAAGATCTTGTTGATGGCTCCGACTGCATTGGGTCCCAAGCGCCGCACCAGCGGCCCTCCCAGCCAGAAGAACAGCAACACGGAAAGCGCAATCGCGGCGATGCCGATCACCATCCCCAAATAAGAAGCTGCGCTGTCCACGTTCGCCGCGAGCGCCATGACTACGCCGATGGCTCCCGGACCCGACATCAGCGGCATCGCCAGCGGAGTCAAAGAAATATCTTCTTTGCCTTGCGCTTCGTTGCTCTCCTCCGGCGTGATGCGGGCGTGAGAAGTAACCATGGCCCAGGCGGTGTTGGCAACGATCAGCCCTCCTGCGATTTTCAGGACGGGC
This sequence comes from Candidatus Sulfotelmatobacter sp., assembly GCA_049280095.1. Lineage (GTDB taxonomy): Bacteria > Acidobacteriota > Terriglobia > Terriglobales > Acidobacteriaceae > Sulfotelmatobacter. Next base: position 42,688 of record JBAPPL010000040.1, read on the forward strand.
AGCGAGATGCCGAAGAAATGCAGAACGAAGCGGCCGAAAAACAGAAACGTAACCAGAATGACGAACACCCAGAGCCCAGTCTTAAAGGCGGTATTCCGGCGATCCTGAGGAGTCCAAGAAGACGTCATGCTGAAGAAGATCGGAATTCCGCCGAAGGGATCGACGATGGGAAACAGCGCGAGAAACGTAGCCGCCGCCGAATGCGGCAGCGAGCGCAAGAATTGCCCGAGCGCGTGGGTAGTGGGCGTCATGAGGCTTACCGGTAGCTCTCTAGCACTTTTGCCGCACGCTCGAGCGCAGAGGTCAAAACTGCCAACTGCTGGCGCGCCCGCTCTGCGTCGCCCTTGTCGAGAGCCTCATTCACGCCTGGAATCACAACCGCGGCGTATCCCGTGTACTCTCCCGGAGCGTAGATCGCATGGCGATACCAGGGACGATGCGGCAGCCCCTCAGGCACAAGGAGAGCACGCTCAGCGCCACGCAGAGCCTGGTTCAACCGTGCGGGATCTCGCGGCGGATTCTTCTGCTTCGCCGAGATCCTGGCCCCGGCATCTTGAAAATGTTTTGCTGCCGCGAACGCTGCATTCAGGTCGAGCCCATGCTCGCCGAATTTATTCTCAGCCCTTTTCCTGGCCTCCTCGAGGTAAACGCCAATCTCCTTTCCATATTCTTCATAGTCGTAAGGCAGCACGTCGGCATCGGCCATACGCAATTCCTCCAGACCGAAGACCCGCGCCATCTCCTGCTCGTAAACGAAATCCGGATCGCCAAACTTTGTGAACCAGGCAAAATTATCGAATACCGAGTGATACACACCATACGGACCGCTAGAAGTGATATCGCTGGAAGGCACGCCCAGGTGCTGCTGAAACGCGCTGTAGTCGGAGCCGCTGCCGAGGTCGCCGACCTGAACATCGCCGTTGGCCGGAGCAGCCGGCTTGCGGCGGGAATCGCTGGCCGCTTCCGCCTGCGGCTGATCCGATTTCTGCCACGCTTCGTAGACGGTCCCACCCTTGGGACTGGGTACGGCTTTCGTCACGTCGCGCAGAAACTGCTTCAAGCTCGGAACTGCAGAGGCGTTGAACTTCTGGCCAGAGACGGCCACGTCCATGTTGAAATACGCGGCAGCGCTGCCCAGTTCGGATTCATGCTGCTCGGCCCATTCCGTGGAACCAATCAATCCCTCTTCTTCGCCATCCCAACTGGCGAAAATCATCGTGCGCTTCGGCTTCCAACCCGACTTCAGCAACTCGCCGACGCCGTGAACAGTTTCGAGCATCGCCGCTGTGCCGCTGTTCGGGTCGACCGCACCGTACACCCACGCGTCGCGGTGATTGCCGGCGACAACCCATCCGTCAGGAAAATCGCTGCCGCGCACCCGGCCGATCACATCCCAGAGAGTGCGGAACTGATAATCCTGTTTGAGATGCATCTTCACGCGCACTGGCCCCGGTCCCACGTGGTAAGTAAAAGGCAGCGAACCCTGCCACTCGCGCGGCGAGTCAGGCCCCCCCAGATGTTGAAGAATGGGCGCGGCATCATGGTAGGAAAGCGGCGTAACGGGAATCTTCGGCATCTGCGCCGACTGCGCCGGAGAGATGCGCTGGCTGTCGGGTAACGACGGCAGCGACGCCACGCCCGGCGTTGTGGGATCGCCGGGGAACTCGAACATGTATCCCACCGATCCGCGCTGCACGCCCGTATCCGGCCGCCAGGGTCCATCCGGATACTTATCGCCGCGCCGCCAGCCGTCGTCGAACGGATCGGAATAGATGATCACACCAGCCGCGCCATGCTCTTGCGCGATGAATTCTTTCACCCCGCGGAAATTCTGGCCGTAGCGAACGATGACGATCTTGCCGCGCACATCGATCTTCAGCTTCTCCAGTTTCTCGAAATCTTCGGGCGTACCGTAGTTGGCATAGACCACGTCAGCCTCAGCATCTCCCGATGGCGACATGCCGCTGAACGGCATGACGACGCGTGGATCGTCGTCGGAGGGATCGCCCTCAACGTGCTCGCGCGTGGGCCCGTGCATTTCGACCCCGGCAGGCGCGGTGATGTCGACACTGATTTCCGATGGATAGTTGAACCACACCTTATATTCGACGATCTGGGTGTCGAGGCCAGCGGCGCGAAATTTTTCTGCCACGTAATCTGCTGTGGCCTTGTCCTCGGGCGTGCCGGCCATGTGCGGCGCCTGGGTCAGCGTGCGCAGATGCTCTTCCGCTAGCTTGGGATCGGGGACGGAAATAAACCGGGACTCGGCAGCGTTTTCAGCGGTTGCATCGCGAAAGCCAAAAATGGGTTGTGAGCCCGCGGGAGACGCAGGCCCATGACCGCTGACACTGATCGACAGAATGAAAAGCAGAATGACGGAGGAAAGAAGAACTGATGAGAACAATCTCATTGGGGCTCCCGCGGTGAAAGTAAGTAAGGTAACACAGCCGGCGTGGAAACATTCCGGGTGAAGCGTCCGTCCGGCGGGTGAAGGTCGCGGCTGACGACTAGCGCACCTGCCCGGTCCCCACAATCTCGTACTTCGAAGAAGTAAGCTCCGCCAGCGCGAACGGACCGCGGCAGTGCAGTTTCTGCGTGCTGATGCCCATCTCAGCGCCGAAGCCGAACTCGGCGCCATCGGTGAAGCGGGTCGAAGCGTTCCAGTACACAGCGGCGGAATCTACTCCGCGCAAAAATCTACGTGCGTTCTTTTCATCGCGCGTCACGATGGAATCGGAGTGCTTGGTGGAATAGTGGTTGATGTGGGCAATCGCATCATCTACACCTGCCACCACGCGAACCGCTATGCACAGACGCAGATATTCTTCATACCAGTCCTGCTCGGCGGCAGACTCAATTTTCAGTCCGGCAGCTAAGCTGCGGGATTTTCCATCCCCCCGGACTTCGACTCCGGCTTCGATCAGCTTCTTCGTGATTCGCGGGACATATTCTGCTGCGATGCGTTCATGTACCAGCAGCTTCTCGGCAGCGTTGCACACCGACGGGCGCTGCGTTTTGGCGTTGATGACGATCGCATCGGCCATGTCGAAGTCAGCGGATTCATCGACGAAGATGTGGCAGTTTCCCGCTCCGGTTTCGATCACGGGCACGGTGGAATTCTCAGCGACGAATGCGATCAGTTCTACGCCGCCGCGGGGGATGATGACATCCACTAGCCCGCGCGCCTTTATGAGTTCCTGCACCGACTGCCGCGTGCTTGAATCGAGAAGTTCGATTGCGCCTTCCGGCACTCCAGGCACGGCGGCTAGAATCTCTACCAGGCGCTGATTGCTGCGCACCGCTTCTTTGCCGCCGCGCAGCACGATAGCGTTGCCCGTTTTCAGGGCGAGCACGGCGGTATCTACGGTGACGTTCGGGCGCGATTCGTAGATGATTCCCACCACGCCCAGAGGCACGCGCACTTTGCGGATGCGCAGGCCGTTTGGCCGGGTCCACTCGGCTAGCGTTTCGCCAATTGGATCGCCGAGCGCCGCGACTTCGCGAACACCCTGGGCGATCTCGCCGATCCGCGCGGTAGTCAACAGCAACCGGTCGCGCATGGCGCCTTCGAAGCCGGAACTTTCCACATCTTCGAGGTTGGCCGCGAGAATCGTTTGCTCATGAGCTTCGAGCGCATCTGCGATCGCCAGCAGCAATGCGTTCTTCTCCCCGGTAGAGAGCAGTGCGAGCCGGGCAGCGGCCGCGCGCGCCCGCAGCAGTTTTTCCTGCGTGGAAGCCGAGTTGGCAATAGTCGTCGCCATCACCTTATTCTTACTTGTCTCACCCGCCGGGGAGGAAAATACGTTCCTATCTTGCGTTGCATACCCAGCGTGATCCCCTGCGGGTGTCTGCCATTCACGATGGCCACGCGCACGCCGCCATCGCTGGCCAGCTTGGCGGCGCGCAGTTTGGAAATCATGCCCCCGCGACCTAGCGCGCTCTTGCCGTTGCACTGCGCTTCGAGCGCGGGAGTCAGTTTGCGGACCACGCGCTGCAGCCGGGGTTTCTTGCGTCCGTTTGGAATCAGCAAGCCATCGACGTTGGTCATCAGCAACAACCAGTCAGCTCTCACGGCGGTAGCGAGCAGCGCACTCAGTTCGTCGTTGTCGCCGAAAGCACCTTCCAGTTCGCGGACGCTGACACTATCGTTTTCATTCACGATCGGCACCACGCCCAGGGCCAGCAGTTCGGCAAGCGCGTTCTGTAAGTTGCGGTAGCGAATGGGCGAAGTGAAGTCATCACTCGAAAGCAGCAGTTGCGCCACTACCTTTTTGCCGAAGAAGAGGCGCTCATAGGTGTGCATCAGCTGGCTTTGTCCGACGGCCGCGCAGGCCTGCATCCCGGGAACGCCGCTGGGCCGCCGGCTCAGCCCCAGTCCCGAGATACCTGCAGCGATTGCGCCGGAAGTGACGATCAGGTACTCATTCTGGTTGAGATCGAACTGATCCACCATGGCGCGCAGCACGTTCGCGTCGATCTGGCCTGCGGGAGCGATGAGGCTGGTGCCGACTTTGATGACAATTCTCATGCAGTCAAACTTTTCTAGATTAGTTGGGCCCAGCTCAGTTGGAATGGTATCGCAACTTGACCGTCCTGCGATTTAAGATGGGTTCCAGGCAAGGTGAATGGCTTGCCTCTTACAGATTCCGATGCCTGCTTCCAATGCCACCAGCCGCTTCTCGGATCGGGTCGAGAACTACGTGCGCTACCGGCCGCGGTATCCGGCCGAGGTGATTCAAGAACTGAAGTCTGAATGCGGCTTGATGGCTAGCCACGTAATTGCTGACGTCGCATCGGGCACCGGCATTTGGACTCGCATGCTGCTGGAGAATGGCAATCCGGTTTTCGGCGTCGAACCTAATGGCGAGATGCGTGAAGCGGGCGAGCGTTTGCTGGCGGCGTTTCCAAAGTTCACTAGCGTCGCGGGAACAGCCGAGGCGACGACTCTGGCGGATCAAAGTGTGAACTTCGTTACGGCGGCGCAAGCCGCGCACTGGTTTGACCGCGGGCGGGCAAGGCGCGAGTTTCTTCGCATCCTGAAGCCCGGCGGCTGGCTGGTGCTTTTGTGGAACGAGCGCCTGACCGATTCGACGGCCTTCTTGCGCGATTACGAGCAGTTGCTCCTGACTTACGCGACTGATTATCAGGACATTCGCCACGAGCATACGACGGCGGCGATCAACGAATTCTTTGATCCAGAGCCGTTTCAAGCGCGAGTGTTTGAGATGCGTCAGGAGTTTGACTATGCGGGCGTGGAAGGGCGTCTGCTTTCGTCATCGTATGCGCCTGGGCCGGGACATCCCCGGCATGCGCGCATGCTGAGCGAACTGCGAGGCATCTTCGAGGCCAATGCGATCGAGGGTCGTGCCGTTTTCGAATACAAGACGCGACTTTACTTCGGGCGCCTGGGGCGCGAGTAGGATTGCAATTACAAATCTGTTTCTTCTTAAGTTTCTTAGTTTTCTCGGAGAACAATGGCTGACGAAAAATCTTTTCACATGACGCCCGACGAATTCCGGCGCTACGGCCATGCCGCGGTGGATTGGATCGCGGACTACCACTCCCGCATCGAGTCGTTTCCGGTGCTCTCCCAGGTGAAGCCGGGACAGATTCGCGCCTCGCTGCCGGCGAATGCTCCGGCGAAGGGCGAGCCGTTTGATGCGCTGTTGAAAGATGTGGAGAAGATAATTTTGCCCGGCATCACTCACTGGCAATCTCCGAACTTCTTCGCGTATTTTCCTTGCAATGCTTCGGGGCCCGGAATTCTCGGCGATCTTCTCTCTTCCGGGCTGGGCGTGCAGGGCATGCTTTGGTCGACCAGCCCCGCATGCACGGAACTGGAAACGCATGTGCTGGACTGGCTTGTGCCGATGCTCGGCTTGCCGGAGAAATTCCTTTCGTCGAGTGCCGGCGGCGGAGTGATTCAAGACACCGCATCGAGCGCCGCTCTGTGCGCTCTGCTGGCGGCGCGCGAACGCGCCACCGGCTACACAAGCAATCAGAAAGGATGCCATGGCCGGCTTGTTGCATATGCGTCTTCGCAGACGCACTCTTCGCTCGAAAAGGCGGCGATGATTGCCGGCATCGGCGTTTCTAACCTGCGCCTGATTGATGTTGACGAAAATTTCGCCATGCGCCCTGACGCTCTGGCTCGCCAGGTTGAGGCCGACGAGCGCGCCGGGCTGGTTCCCTGTTTTGTTTGCGCCACTGTGGGTACTACTTCTTCGAATGCGATGGATCCGATCGCGGCGATCGCCGAGGTCTGCCACGCGCACAATCTTTGGCTCCATGTGGATGCAGCCATGTCGGGAACGGCGGCACTTTGCCCGGAGTTTCGCCACCTGCAGAACGGAGTCGAGTTCGCCGACAGTTATAACTTTAATCCGCACAAGTGGATGTTTACGAACTTCGACTGCAACTGCTTTTGGGTCGCGGACCGTAAAGCGCTGATCCGGACGCTGAGTATTCTGCCGGAATATCTGCGCAATCAGGCAACGGAATCAGGCGCGGTGATTGATTACCGCGACTGGCACATTCAGCTGGGGCGGCGTTTCCGCTCGCTTAAACTGTGGTTTGTGATCCGGCACTATGGAGTGGAAGGATTACAGCATCACATCCGCCGCCACGTGCAACTGGCGCAGATTTTCGCGCACTGGGTGCGCGAGGATCCCAGTTTTGAGCTTGCTGCGCCCGTACCGTTGAACCTGGTCTGCTTCCGCCACAAGGGCGGGGACGCCGCGAATCAGACGATCATGGAACGGTTGAACCGCAGCGGAGATCTGTTTCTTACACACACCAAGTTGAATGGGAAGTTCACGCTGCGCTTTTGTGTTGGGCAGACCCATACTGAGGCTCGGCACGTGGAGAAAGCTTGGAAGCGGATTTGTGAAGAGGCGGAGAAGGTTACGGCCGCCGTCTAAGCCGTAGTTTACGCTTCCCACGGATTCAGAACCGGCACCTGAGCGTGGGCAAAATCAGCGCTATTGCGGGAGACGACCGTCAGGCCATGCTGGAGCGCGGTGGCGGCCAGCAAACCGTCGATTGCCGCCAGAGGCTTTCCCTTACGTTTGGCCTCGGCGGTCAGCCATCCCCATCGGTCCGCGACCGCATTATCGATCGCCAGAATTCGTCCCGAAAATCGAACTTGCAGATCGAATTGCAGCCAGCTTTCGAGGCGAGTTCGGCGCTTGCTCTGCGGAAGGATGGCCGCGCCCTTCCGAATTTCGCCCAGCGTCAGAACGCTCAGGTAGAGCAGGCTCTCATCCGCCGCCCTCATCCAATCCATGACGCGTGGTTCCGGGTTGCTGCGGATGAGTTCGGAAATGCAATTCGTATCCAGTAGAAACCCTCTCATAGATCATTCGCCTATAGATCGATGTCGCGTGCCGGGCTGCGATCCCGCTTCAGGTCAAGTTCCAGGCCGACCAACGGCGATTGGCGGAAAAAGTCCACGATATTCTTGGGCTGGCGCGATTTCCCGACCAGCCTGTCATATTGCTCCTCGGCAACCATCACCACGCCCTCTTTGCCTTGCCGGGTGATGCGCTGAGGGCCTTCGGTGCGGGCGCGGCGGAAGACCTCGCTGAAGCGGGCCTTGGCGCTCTGGACTTGCCAGGAGTCGGGCTGAATAAGAGTCGTAACGGCTTCATGAACCGGCTTCGACGAGTTCGCCATTGCCTACCTTCTTGAGGTCTAGTCAGACTAGTCATAACTCTACCCGCGCGCCTCGCTTTTGTCAACTTTGACCACGTGAGCATCTGGGCAATTTCGGCTTTAGTCAGCGGGCATGGGAGCGGGTCTTGCCACCGCCGGACGCGCTTTGACGGCGCTTGAGGTCTCCGGCACTTCCAGCCACCTGCGCACTTCGGGCAGCGCTTTCCTGGCGGCTATTTCTCCGGCAGTGATCAATTCGCCCGCGCGCTTGAAATCGTCGTAGGCGAAGCCGGCTACGTCGGGTTCGACGATCACATCGGCGGCGCCTCGCCAGAGATGGCTCATCTGATCCTGGGCGATGGCGAAGGATTGTCCGATCACATCGAAGAGATGGCGCGGCGCGCCGTCTTTCGACCACTGTCCGCGCAAATGAACGGCGATCACGCGGTCGGCGCCCATTTCATGCAGCGGCGAGGTGGGCACGGGATGCGAGAGCATGCCATCCACCAGCCAGCGTCCACGAATCTCGACCGGCAGGAACATTCCCGGATAGGCGCAACTGGCGCGCACGGGATCGATCATAGAACCGGAATGAAAGACCACGCCTTCGCCAGTATTGAAATCGGTAGCGGTAATACCCAGAGGAATGCGCAACTCTTCGAAGGTTTTCACCTTCAGGGTACGGTTCAGGAACTGCATCATGCGGTCGTTGGAGGCGAAGCCGTAACGCGAAACCGTCCAGCGAGCAAAGGTGGTGAAGCGAACGGAGTGCGCTACGTCTTCGAGTTCGTCGATGGAAAGGCCGCTGCAGTAACAAGCGCCGATGAGCGCACCCACGCTGGTGCCCGCGATAATGCGGACGGGGATTCCTTCTTGTTCGAGGACCTTCAGGACTCCGATGTGGGCCATGCCCCGGGCAAAGCCGCCGCCGAGCGCAACTCCGATGGTGGGAACTCGTACCTGAGCTGGGGCGCCCTTGCCGGATAATTCCCGTCCAAAGGCCTGTACTGACCGGATGATCCTGCCTAGACTCTTCACCGGAACTCCACGTCCCTTGCGGGAACCCACGTGCTTGTTAGCCATTAGGATGCCACTATCGGAGAGAACGCTGCAGGGCACGTTGGTGCCATTTAAGTTACGGGACGCACCCGGCGGATGTTACCGAGGTGTTACCCGTGCTCGGACGAGGATGACTAACTCCTGTAATCCTGCTAACTTGCGGGTTATGGTGCGGGAAATATCGGCCGGCGGCGTGGTTATCCGGTTTCGGGATGGGGCCTGGTGGATGGCCGCAATCGAGCCCGCCGACGCGCCTGAGCGCGCCGAAGGTGGTAAATCGAATCGCTCAGCCGGACGGCCAAAGACGGTGCTGGCGCTGCCCAAAGGCCTGGTGGATGCCGGCGAGAAGCCGTTGGAAAGCGCGCTACGGGAGGTCTATGAAGAGACTGGAGTAATGGCGGAGCCGATCATTAAGCTGGGCGACAGCAAGTATGTGTATACACGCGCCTGGGGGGACGGCGCGCGTGTGTTCAAAATCGTGAGTTTCTACCTGATGCGCCACCGCTCGGGCCGCATCAACGATATTGCGGCTGCGATGCGAGTAGAAGTGGCGCGGGCCAGCTGGGTGCGGTTGGAAGATGCTCCGACGCTGCTCGCTTACAAGGGCGAGAAACAGATGGCGCGGCGGGCATTGGAGTACGTAGACGCGCACGCCGAACTTTAGCGTAGGCATACATTGCGGAATTCCCTCTATACCGCGTCATCCCGCATAATGGTCTCATGTCTGTTCGCGAAGTGCTGCATTCAGCGTCCTCTCGTCAACTGCCCTCGCTGATTTTTTGTGTGTTGTTGCTGTCGTCGCATCTCGCGGCCAAGACTCGAGCTTCTGGCCGGGACCCGGGCTACGTCCCAGCACTTGCCGCTGCCGATCACTTTCTTGAGGCATGGCAGTCTGGCGACCTCGAAAACGGGACGGCGCTGCTCAGCAGCCACGCCAAGGAAGCGGTTACTACGGAGGTCGTCGAAAAATTTTTCTCCGAGTCGGCGCCCGCGGCTTATGAAATCGAGCGGGGCAGGCTGCTGAAGCGCGGGCGCTATGAGTTTCCAGTGGTCCTGGTTACGGAGACCGCGAAAGACACCCGCGCCCGCCGCCATTTTTCCAGCATTATTGTGGTGAACACTGGCAACAATGACTGGGCCGTGGATAAACTGCCATAGTGGTGTTCTTTACCTTCGCCGTGCTTAAGTTTTTATCGAGGCTGATTGATGAAACGCATTAATAAAGTTGCCATCCTCGGCGCCGGCACCATGGGCGCCCGCATCGCTGCGCATTTTGCCAACGCGGGTGTCCCCAGCTACCTGCTCGACATTGTTCCGGGAGACATTGCTCCCGGGGCGAACTCGGCGGCGCGGAACAAGGTTGCCGCCGCAGGTCTCGACGCGGCCAAGAAATCCAAGCCCGCGGCGTTTATGGATGCTTCTCTTGCCCGCCTGGTTACCGTGGGCAATTTCGACGACGACTTGAAGAAGCTGGCGGAGGTCGACTGGATCATCGAAGCGGTGGTCGAGAATCTGGAGCTGAAGCGGGCGCTGCTGCGAAAAGTTGAAGCACCGCGTAAACCGGGCACCATCGTTACTACGAATACCAGCGGGCTGCCGGTGGGAAAAATCGCGGAAGGATTCTCTGAGGACTTCCGGCGCTCGTGGTTCGGGACACACTTCTTCAATCCGCCGCGCTACATGCGTTTGTTGGAACTCATTCCCACACCGGAAGCGGATCAGGCTGCAATCGACGCCGTCTCGTACTTCTGCGATGTGCATCTGGGCAAGGGCGTGGTGCTCGCCAAAGATACGCCGAACTTCATTGGAAACCGTATCGGTACGTTCTCCGTTCTAAATGTCATGCGCCTGATGCAGGAAATGGACCTGAGCATCGAAGACATCGACGCGCTGACGGGACAGGCCGTGGGCTGGCCGAAGTCGGCAACTTTCCGCACGATTGATCTGGTGGGGTTAGATGTTCTTGGCCATGTGGTCGGCAACATGACCGCGAACGTGCACGATGAGCGCAGTGAACTTCGCCTGCCCGACTTTTTCACGCAGATGGTCGAGCGCAAATGGCTGGGCGATAAGACCAAGGGCGGTTTTTACAAGAGAGCAAAAGGCGGCGAAGGCAAGGAAGACGAACGTCTGGCGGTCGACTGGAAAACGGTTGAATATCATCCCCGGCAGAAGCCGAAGTTCGCGGCGCTGGACATGGCGAAGAATATCGAAGACACGGGCGCGCGGCTGCGCATGCTGCTTGGACTGGAAGGCAGCGGTCCGCAGAAGGGAGACAAGGCGGGAGCGTTCTTATGGTCGGCGTTGTCGGATTTGTGGACGTACTCAGCCAACCGGGTGCCAGAGATTTCCGACTCGATCGTGGAGATCGACCAAGCGATGCGCCTCGGCTTCAGCTGGGAATTGGGGCCGTTTGAGCTGTGGGACGCCGCAGGGGTGGAGGCCACCGTGACTCGCATGAAGAAAGAAGGCAAGCCGGTGGCGGCGAACGTTGAGAAGTTGCTGGCATCCGGGCAGAAGTCCTGGTACGGCGACGATGCCAAGACTCCGTCTGGGAGGGTTTATTTCGATCTGGCTGCCGGAGGCCGGAAGCCGGTGCAAGTTCCTGCCGGCGTGTGGTCAGTCAGTGTTGCGAAGAAATCCAACGGCGTGGTGAAGAAGAATTCCGGTGCATCGCTGGTCGATCTCGGCGACGGCGTGGCCTGCATCGAGTTTCACTCGAAGATGAACTCGCTCGGCGCCGACATCGTTGGCCTGATTCTGCAAACGCTCAAACCCGGCGGCCCGGGCGATGCGTTCGACGCCTTCGTCATCACTAACGATGCCACGAATTTCTCGGTAGGCGCCAATCTCATGCTGCTGCTGATGAGCGTGCAGGAAGAGGAGTGGGATGACGTGGACCTCGCCATCCGGCAGTTTCAGGGCATGACGCAGGCCATCAAGTTCTCGCCGAAGCCGGCAGTGGCCGCGGCGTTCGGATTGTGCCTGGGCGGCGGCACGGAAATCTCGTTGCACGCGGCGGCTCGCCAGCCTCATGCCGAGCTCTATACCGGGCTGGTCGAGGTCGGCGTTGGTCTGCTGCCCGGAGGCGGAGGCTGTAAAGAGATGCTGCTGCGCGCCATCGATGGCGCTGCTGCTGCGCGTGGGGGCAAGGGTTCCGGAGACGCGCTCGCGGGATCGATCGAAATGCTGGAAGCCATGAAGCGGGCGTTTGAAGCGATTGCCACGGCGAAGGTCGCGACCTCCGCACACGAAGCTCGCGGCCTCGGTTTTCTTAGCGACAGCGACCGCATCACCATGAATCGCGAGCGTGTGCTTTCTGATGCCAAGGCTCGCGCCCTCGAACTCGTCCGGGCGGGCTACGAGCCGCCGGTGCCTCGCACTGACATCCCCGCGCCGGGCGAAGCTCTTTTGGCAACGCTAAAGATGGGCGTGCACATGATGCGTCGGGGCGATTACATCACCGATTATGAGGTGAAGCTCGGGATAAAGATCGCCGAAGTGTTGTGCGGAGGCAACGTTACGCCCGGCACGCTGGTGAGCGAGCAGTACATCCTCGACCTGGAGCGCGAGGGCTTCAAGTCACTGTGCGGCGAAAAGAAAACGCAGGAACGTATTCAGTACACGTTGAAGACGGGGAAGACGCTGCGGAATTAGAAACTTTAGGATTCGCTAGTGGTGCAGTTTGATAAGGAAGCGAGCCAAACGCGCGGTTATTGTGTCGCAAAGAACGCGATCACATCGCACGGCTCGCCAAGATCCTTCACTGCGCAAAGAACGCTTGTTCAGGATGACAATCAAACTGGAGCATTGTCTAGTATTCACTACCTTTGCTGGATATATACTGTTGATATATACTTGGTTGAGCTTTTGGAGATTCCGCAATGGCCAAGACTGATATTGCCAAGCTCTTCCAGAACGGCCGCAGCCAAGCTGTGCGGCTGCCTCGGGAGTTTCGTTTCGAGGGCGACCGGGTACGCATCCGGCGCGTGGCCCAGGGCGTTCTTCTCGAACCGCTCATCCAGGATCCGAAAGAATGGTTCCGTAAGCTCGACGAATTGAATTCCGAGCCGTTCCCGTCCGACCGCCAGCAACCGGTCGCGCCGAAGCGCAAAATCTTCGAGTGAACTACCTGCTCGACACGAACGCTTGCATCGCACTGATCAATCGCACATCAGCGGCGGTTCGAAACCGTTTTCAGAAGGCTCTCAGCGCACGGGCGCAGATCTACGTTTCTTCAGTAGTCACTTTTGAATTGTGGTATGGCGTTGCGAAAAGTGAGCGTCAGGACTTAAATACGCAGAGACTTCAAGCCTTTCTGGCTGGCCCAATGATCTTGCTGCCTCTCGAAGAGCAAGATGCCAGAGTCGCGGGGTGGATCCGTGCTGTCCTTCAAGCCTCGGGCACGCCTATCGACGCTTATGACACCTTGATCGCGGGTCAAGCCATGGCGCGCCAACTCACCCTGGTGACAGCCAACGTCTCCGAGTTCTCGCGCGTGAAAGGACTCACGTGGCAAGACTGGGCAAGGGTATAGGTGTTTTCCGAAAGGTTGATCTCTTTTCAGAAGATTCTCGCCTGTTACAATCCCCTTCATGCGAAGACTCTTTCGAGCTACTGCATCGGTCGTCGGGCTGGTCGCCCTCATCTTTGGAACCTCGTTCGCAAGTGCGCAAGCCAAAGACGCTCCAGTAAAAGAGGAGTCGCCGGACGTTCCGGATGCGATTCAGGCGCCTGCTGGGGAGGAGGTTGTCCTGCTCGCGCATGCGACTGGTTCGCAGGTATATACCTGCCAGGCGGCGGCCGATGGCAAGTTCAGTTGGACGCTCAAGGGACCCGACGCGGAGTTGCATGATCGAAAAGACAAAGTGATTGGACAACATTTTGCCGGTCCGACGTGGAAACTGAAAGACGGCAGTGAGGTAACCGGGAAAGCCATCGCCCATGTTGACTCTCTTGATGCGCAATCAGTTCCCTGGCTGCTGGTCAAGGTGATTAGTCATTCAGGAAATGGTCAGCTCGCCAGCGTGACGAGCATTCAGCGCGTTCACACGCACGGCGGCCAGCCTCCTGCCGAGGGCTGCGATGCGGCTCACCGCGACGGGGAAACCAAGAGCGCCTACACAGCCGACTACTACTTCTACTCTCCGGCCAAGTGAAGCGGCCGCAGTGTGCAGAGCATCCAATGGGATGATCGCTGACACCGAGTTACTAGAAACGAGAATTTTATGCGAGAAGTTGTCATTGCCTCTTCCGTCCGCACGCCCGTGGGGCGCGCTTACAAAGGCACGCTCCGCGCCACCCGTCCCGATGAACTCGCCGCCGTCGCCATCAGGGGTGCGCTGGAGCGCGTGCCGCAACTCGATGCGAAGGAAATTGAAGACGTCATCCTCGGCTGCGCGATGCCTGAGGCCGAGCAGGGGATGAACGTGGCTCGCATCGCTTCGCTGCGCGCTGGGTTGCCGGTAGAGGTTTCCGCGCTCACCATTAATCGATTTTGCTCGTCGGGATTGCAGGCGATTGCTATGGCCGCGGAACGCATCATGAGCGGCGGAGCTGAGACGATCGTCGCGGGTGGCACCGAGTCGATGACGATGATTCCAATGGGCGGGCACAAGGTTTCGCCAAATCCCTGGCTCGTTGATCACTACCCTGACGCTTACCTCAATATGGGCCTCACCGCTGAGCGTGTGGGCCAGCGCTTTGGCATTACGCGTGAGGCAGCTGATGAATTCTCTCTGCGCAGCCATCAGAAGGCGCTGGCGGCGATCCAGGCTGGCAAGTTCGATGAGGAAGTTGTGCCTGTGCCGGTGAGCTTTACTACTCCCAATGGATCGAAGCCTAAGCGGCAGGAAATTGTTTTCAAAATGGATGAGGGTCCGCGTGCCGATACCTCAATCGAAGCTCTGCTGGCGCTGAAGCCCGTATTTCACGTGAAGGGCACGGTGACCGCCGGAAACTCTTCGCAAATGTCAGACGGCGCGGCCGCGGCGGTGGTGATGTCTGCAGAACGCGCCAGAGCGCTCGGCATCAAGCCGCTGGCGCGTTACGTTTCTTTTGCCACGGCTGGATACAAGCCCGAAGAAATGGGACTGGGCCCAGTGTTCGCCATTCCGAAAGCGCTGAAGATGGCCGGGTTGAAGCTCTCCGATATCGACGTGATCGAATTGAACGAAGCCTTCGCCGCGCAGTCGCTGGCAGTGATAAAAGAAGCGGGGCTCGACCCGGAGAAAGTGAATCCCAATGGCGGCGCGATTGCCCTGGGGCATCCGCTGGGCTGCACTGGAGCCAAGCTGACGGCCACCATTATCCGCGAACTTAAACGCCGCAACGGGCGTTACGGCATGGTGACCATGTGCGTTGGCGGGGGCATGGGGGCGGCGGGGATTTTCGAGAACTTGGCGTAACCTCCGGCGTATTACGAAAGCAACGGTTTTCTAGCCTACAATTGGAAGGTTCTCTGTATTTCGCCTGCGTGGCGGAATTTGCATTTGAAGGGATGAGTGATGGCCACGACCACAGCAGTACCCAAGACCAGAATCGCAGGCGGCAGCTTCCTGCTGGAGTCGCGCCGTCCTGATGAGGTATTTACGCCCGAAGATTTCACCGAGCAGCAACGATTGATCGGGCAGACTGCGCAGGAATTCACGGTCAACGAAATCCTGCCCAACGCGGAGAAGATGGAGCATAAGGATTTTTCCATTTCGCGCGATTTGTTGAAGAAGGCTGGAGAGCTTGGACTGAGCAGCGTCGAGA
The DNA here is from genome assembly GCA_049280095.1 of Candidatus Sulfotelmatobacter sp. Lineage (GTDB taxonomy): Bacteria > Acidobacteriota > Terriglobia > Terriglobales > Acidobacteriaceae > Sulfotelmatobacter. The sequence goes on from JBAPPL010000040.1 coordinate 58,156, forward strand.
TCCCTGAAGCTTACGGTGGCCTCGAAATGGACAAAGTAACCGCTGCCGTCATCGCCGACCACATCGCGCAGTATGCCGGCTTTGCCACGACCTGGGGCGCACATACTGGAATTGGCCTGCTGCCGCTGGTTTACTTCGGAACGGAAGAGCAGAAAAAGAAATATTTACCTCGTCTGGCGGCCGGTGAAATCGTTGGCGCATATGCCTTGTCCGAGGCATCTTCCGGTTCCGATGCGCTGAATTGCCGGGCCCGGGCTCAGCTTTCTGCCGACGGCAAGCACTACATCCTCAACGGCGAAAAGATGTGGATTACCAACGCTGGCTTCGCCGACCTGTTCACCGTTTTTGCCAAGATCGATGGCGAGAAATTTACCGCGTTTCTGGTGGAGAAGACTTTCCCCGGCATATCCATCGGCAACGAAGAACACAAGCTGGGCATTCGCGGTTCTTCTACCTGTCCCGTCGTTTTGAACGATTGCAAGGTTCCCGCGGAAAACGTGCTGGGCGAAATCGGCAAGGGCCACATCATCGCCTTCAACATTCTGAACGTCGGCCGCTTCAAGTTGGGCGCCATGTGCGTGGGTGGAGGCCGGGTTTCGCTCGAACACGCTATCGGTTACGCCAAGCAGCGCAAGGCTTTCAACAAAGTCATCGCGGACTTCGGTCTGGTACGGGAGAAGATCGCCAACATGGCTACCCTGATTTACGTGGGGGAATCGGCGATCTACCGGACGGTTGGCATGATGGACGGCGCGCTGAATGAAGTCGACAAATCGGGTGCTGACGCGATGAAGGAAACTCGCAAAGCCATCGAAGAATATGCGGTGGAGTGTTCCATCATCAAGGTGTGGGCGTCGGAGATGGTCGGCTACGTGGTCGATGAGACTCTGCAAATCTACGGTGGTTACGGCTTTGTCGAAGAGTATCCGGCCGAGCGCGCATACCGCGACGCCCGCATCAACCGCATCTTCGAAGGCACCAACGAAATTAACCGGCTCATCATTACGGGATTTCTGCTGAAGCGAGCCATGAGCGGGCAGTTGCCGCTGATGCCTGCCATCAAGAAGCTGATGGATGAAGTGCTCTCCGGCCCTTCGATGAGTGAAGACCTTGAAGGTGCTCTTGCTGAAGAGCGCAAACTCGTGAACCAGGCCAAGAAACTCGGCCTGTTCGCGGCGGGTGCGGCTACGCAGAAATACATGCAGGCGATTCAGGACCAGCAGGAGATCATGGGCGCCATCGCCGACATGACCATCGAAACCTACGCGATGGAGTCGGCCGTGCTGCGCGCGCAGAAGATCGCGGAAACGAAAGGCGAAGCTGCGGCCGCACTTCCCATCGCAATGACGCGCGTCTATCTCTCGCAAGCCATGGAGAAGGTAGAGTCCGCAGCCAGGAAGGTGATTGCAGCCGTGGCCGATGGCGACATGCTTCGCACGCAGATTGCGATCTTGCGCAGACTTGCCAAGCATGAGCCCTTCAACACCATCGAATTGCGCCAGCAGATCGCGCAGAAGATGATCGAGCGCGGGAAGTACACGCTGGCGTAACGTTCTTCACCGCCGGGGCACAGAAGGTTTACAGGGTTGAACTTCTGAGCCTCGTGAACACTTGCGTCACTGGCTCTTCTTCAGCTCTTCCATCACGCTCTGGATCAGTTCTTTCGCGTCGGTCAGGCTCTTCATGATGATCTGGATATCCATCACCGGCTTGCCGGGCCAGCGTTGGCTCTGGCAGTAGACGCCGTGCTGGCCGACCAGCGCCATGGCGTCGGTGATCGTGTCCATGGTCACGGCCAGCCGCCCGCGGGGAACGCCCATCATGGTCTCGTAGTGTTCCAGTTCTTCCTGCTTGTCATCGAATACCGGCATCTGGAGATTGTAACCGTGGCGGCCGAGGGAGCATAATCGTTAGTCTGCTGACATATCCCTTTAGGACGCGTCTAACGCTGTTGTCCATTGTTACGTACTCGAAAGTTACGCACTCGAAAGGAGACTCCATGAAGAAACGAATTGCTTTTTCCGCGCTGCTCGCTTTCCTGTTCACGACCGTCGCCTTCGCTCAGATGAGCAAGAGCCGGCCCAGCCCGGCAGCCTCAGCCACGTGTGATCTCGGCGGCGGTAAGACGATCAAGACCGATTATTCCAGTCCGCGCATGAGAGGCCGAAAAATTTTTGGCGACCTCGTGCCTTTCGGCGAAGTGTGGCGCACTGGCGCCAATGAGGCAACGACCTTTGTCACCAGCGCCGACGTTGTCGTCGGCGGCAAGACCGTGCCTGCGGGCAGCTACACCATCTTTACCGTGCCCGGGGCCGACAAGTGGACGCTGATCGTCAACAAGAAGACCGGCGAGTGGGGCATTCCATACAAATATGAGAGCGATGAATTGGCTCGCGTGGATATGAGCGTTTCCAAACTGCCGGCGCCGGTCGAGGACTTCACCATTGCTTATGACAAATCCGCGGGCGGCTGCACGTTGCGCATCGACTGGGAGTCGACGCGAGCTTCGGTAGGTATTTCTTCGAAGTGACGCGGGAAGGAAAATTGCTGATTTTGTGATTATTGATTGCTGATTGAGAATCCAAGCATCCAATTTGGCTTTCAGTCAGCAATCACAAAATCATTAATCAACAATTACACCGCCGGCTTCCAACGCAGAACCGGCTTGCGTGCAGCCGCGGTTTCATCGAGCCGCGAAACCCGCGTCGAGTGCGGGGCATCGAGCACGGTCTGCGGATCTTCTTCCACCTCTTCCGCAATCGACTTCATGGCATCGATAAATAAATCCATCTCTTCTTTGGACTCGCTCTCGGTAGGCTCGATCATCAGCGCACCCGGAACGATCAGCGGAAACGCCGTCGTATAGGGATGGAAGCCATAGTCGATCAGGCGCTTCGCAATATCCATGGTGCGTACGCCTTTTTTCGCCTGCAGTTTGTCGCTGAAGACAACTTCGTGCATGGTCGCCGTCGAATAAGGCAGGTCGTAGGCGCCCTCGAGTCCTTTGCGAATGTAGTTCGCATTGAGCACCGCGTCTTCCGTGGTTTGCCGCAAACCATCCGGCCCATTCGCCTGAATGTAAGCCAGCGCGCGGACAAACATTCCAAAGTTACCGTAGAAGGCGCGAACCCGGCCCACTGAATGCGGACGGTTGTATTCGAAACCCAATGTTCCGTCACCCTTGGTGACCACGACCGGCGTGGGCAGGAAGGGCTCGATTATTTTCTTGATCGCGACCGGCCCCGACCCTGGGCCGCCGCCACCGTGCGGTGTGGAAAACGTCTTGTGCAGGTTCAGGTGCATTACATCCACGCCGAAATCGCCCGGCCGCACTTTGCCGACCAGCGCGTTCATGTTCGCGCCGTCCATGTAAAGCAAGCCACCCTTGGCATGCAGAATGTCGGCAATCTTGTGAATGTCCTGCTCGAACACTCCGAGCGTGTTGGGGTTGGTGAGCATGAGGGCCGCGACGTCCTCACTCATCTGCGCTGCTAGCGCGGCGATGTCGACCATACCGCGCGCATCCGACTTCAGGTTTTCGACGGCATAGTTCACCATGGCTGCAGTTGCCGGATTTGTGCCGTGCGCCGAGTCGGGAATCAGAATCTTTTTCCGTGCGTTGCCCTGCGACTTGTGATAGGCCCGCACCATGAGCAGTCCAGTCATCTCGCCATGCGCGCCGGCCGCAGGCTGCATCGTGATCGCATCCATTCCCGTAATTTCGATGAGACATTCGCTCAACGTTTTTAGAATATTGAGCGCGCCCTGTGAAATCTTCTCCGGCTGGTAGGGATGCCCGTTTGCGATTCCCTCCACTCGCGCGACAGCTTCATTCACGCGAGGGTTGTATTTCATGGTGCACGAGCCGAGGGGGTACATGCCGAGATCGATCGCGTAATTCCATGTCGAAAGCCGCGTAAAGTGGCGAATGATTTCGATCTCGCTCACTTCGGGCATGCTTCCGAGGTCTTTTCGTTCGGATCGTCCGAGAAGCTTGGAGGTATCGACTTCCGGAACGTCGAGCGGAGGCAGCTTCCACGCGGCTTTGCCAGACGAAGACTTCTCGAAGATCAGGCCCTCGTTCTGATTGACGTGGCGCGTGGCCTTGCGAATCCTGTCCTTCATCGCGCCACCTCCTCAACCCCAGCTTCTTCCTTAGTCGATGATGGCCCGTCACTGTGGGCCACCAGCGCCACTGCCGTGTCGATTGAGTTGCGCGTGGTTAGCTCGGTGCAGCACCACAACGACGCGTTCCCTAGCTCGGGATAGAACTTCTTCAACGGAAGGCCGCCGACAATCTTGTGTTCCAGCAAGCGGCCGTTGATGGCATACGGATCCTCCTTGGTCTGCACCACAAACTCGTTGAAGCGGGGCGCGCCCGCAAACAGCACTTTGCCGTGCTTGGCGAATTGCGCGGCGGCATATGCTGTCTTCGCGAGATTCTGCCTCGCCAACTCCTTCAGTCCCACCTTGCCGTACACCGTCATGAAAATACTGACCATCAGCGCCACCAGCGCCTGATTGGTGCAGATGTTCGAGGTAGCTTTCTCGCGCCGAATATGCTGCTCACGCGTGGCCAGAGTAAGCACGAATCCACGCCGGCCCTGTTTGTCGACCGTCTGCCCCACAAGCCGGCCGGGCATCTGCCGCACAAACTTTTCTCGCGTCGCAATCACACCGCAGTAGGGCCCGCCAAATCCCAGCGGCACACCGAACGACTGCGCTTCCATCGCGATGACGTCCGCCTCTCGCGGCGGATCCACAATTCCCAGAGATACCGCTTCGGCGATGGAGACCACGAGCATCGCGCCGTGCTTGTGGGCGACTTCGGCAATTGCCGCGACGTCTTCGATGGTTCCAAAGAAATTCGGCGACTGGGTGAGCACGCACGCCGTTTCCGGAGTGATCGACCTCTCCAGCTCCTTCAGACTCAGCCGCCCGTCCTCTCCGGAGCCGGCCACCGAAAGCGGCATCCCCTGATGCGTTGCATAAGTTGCCAGCACTTCGCGGTATTCGGGATGCAAACTCCGCGCCACCACCACCGACCGTCGTCCGGTGAGCCGTACCGCCATCATCACGGCTTCGGCCGCGGCGGTTGAGCCGTCGTACATGGAAGCGTTGGCCACTTCCATGCCCGTCAGTTCGCAGATCATGGTTTGAAATTCAAAAATCGACTGAAGTGTGCCCTGCGAGATTTCGGCTTGATAGGGCGTATACGCCGTGAGAAATTCGCCGCGTGAGATCAGCGAATCAATAATGACTGGGCGGTAGTGAGCGTAGGCGCCGGCACCCAGAAAGCTGGTATAGCCTTCGCCGTTCTCACGCGAGCGTTGCCGGAAGTAGTCCACGATTTCCGATTCCGCCATTTGGCGCGGGACTTTGAGGTCACGGCTCAGCCGGTATTCTGATGGGATCGGCGCGAACAGTTCGTCGACCGAGCGCAGGCCAATGGCCTTCAGCATGGCTTCGCGGTCGGCGGGGGATTTTGGTAGATAGCGCATAGTCAGGAAGATATTAGATGTAACTCGAGGTCAGTTGGATTGTGACAGTGCCGGCCGGGTCGGTGCCGTGTCCAAGGTCACATGATTTCAGTGACCACCCTCTTCCGCGACGAACTTCTCATAATCGGCGGCGGAAAGCAGCCCATCCAGTTCGCCCGGGTTCTTCAGCGTGATTTTCAACATCCACGAGCCGTGCGCATCCTTATTCACCTTCTCGGGCGAGGTTGCCAGATCAGCGTTCGTCTCGGTGACCGTGCCCGAGGCGGGAGCGTACAGATCGGACACCGCCTTCACCGACTCGACTGTCCCGAACGTCTTGCCGGAAGCCAGTTCCGCGCCAGCCTTGGGTAGTTCGACGAAGACAATGTCGCCCAGCGACTCCTGGGCATGGTCGGTGATGCCGATTGTGGCCGTCGTCCCGATTGACTGAACCCACTCGTGCTCTTTGGTGTACTTCCGGTCTGTTGGATAGGCCATGATGGCTTCTGGCTCCTGGCTGCTAACAAAAGCTCTGCGCGTTTATGCGGCTTTCTTCGGACGCTTATAAAACGGCGTCGGCACGACTTGCGCCCCCACGCCTTGCCCGCGAATCTCAACCTTCACCGCAGTGCCCACCGCGGCGAACTCCGGCGGCACGTAGGCCAGCGCGATGTTCTTCTTCAAGAACGGCGCGGGTGATCCGCTGGTGACGTATCCTATGTAGCGCCCGCCGCCGTCCAGCACCTTATAGCTGTCGCGAGCGATACCGCGCTCGATCATCTCAAGGCCGATCAGCGTCCGCGTCAGGCCAGCGGCTTTTGCCTTCTCCAGAGCGGCGCGGCCGACGAACTCCGGCTTCTCCATCTTACAGAAGCGATCGAGGCCGGCTTCCCAGACATTAATCGTATCGGAAATCTCATGGCCGTAGAGCGGCAGCTTGCCTTCGAGTCGCAAGGTGTTCCGCGCTCCCAGACCGCAGGGGACAATGCCGAATTCTTTGCCCGCGATGAGAATTTCATTCCACACGCGCGCACTGGTCGTTTCGTCAGCGGGAACGTAAATCTCGAACCCGTCTTCGGCCGTGTATCCCGTGCGCGCAATCAAAATATTCTTCAGACCGCAGACCGTGCCGTGCGTGACCCAATAAAACTTCACAGCGTTCAAATCCGCATCGGTCAGCTTCTGCAGAGCATTTACGCCTTTCGGCCCCTGGATGGCAATCTGGGTGAAGTCGTCCGAAAGATTTTCCACCGCGCAATCAAACTGGCGAGTATTGTCGCGCACCCAGTTGAAGTCTTTTTCGCGCGTGCCCGCGTTGATCACCAGCAGGTATTCATCTTCGCCGAGGCGATGGACGATTACATCATCCACAAATGTCCCCTGCGGGTAGAGCAGCGCGGAGTACTGCGCCTGCCCTACTGCCAGCCGCAAAGCGTCGTTCATGGAAATGTGCTGCACTGCGGCCAGCGCCTGTGGTCCCGCCAGGCGAATGTCGCCCATGTGGCTGACGTCGAAGATACCGACGCCCGTGCGCACCGCTATGTGCTCATTGATGATTCCGCAGCCGATCGCCGCGGGATATTCCACCGGCATATCCCAGCCGTTAAAGTCGACCATCTTCGCGCCCATCTCGCGATGAACGGCGTTCAACGCAGTTTTGCGGATGATGCTTGCGGTACCGGTCGGTGTTGCCTCAACGGAAGACAAAGTCCAAACCTCAATCAGCCAGCAGATGGTTGGAGTGCTCGGCGTGTGAATGTTTACCGTATCACGCGGTTTTTCAGGTGGTCAAACAGGAGCCTTAGGCAGAGGAGACGCTCTACAGAGGTTGAGATTTTCGTTATTGCGCGAACTGCACTGTGACGCGTGCGCCCGCGGCCACGTGCGTGCCTGCCGCCGGAGATTGTTGCCGGGCTACGCCGCTGCCGATGGCTTCGAGTTCGAGGCCTGCATCCTGCGCTGCTTCCACAGCACCGCGCACGGTCTTGCCCACGAACAACGGCACTTCGATTCCGCCTTGCTCGACGTCTAACACTACGGTTCCGGTTGCAGGCAGCTTCGAGGGGGCAGGAGCTATATCCGGATTGTTTGCCAGCGTCTGGCCTGGGTTGCTCGACGCGGCTGGCGCCGGTTCCCCTTGCCGCATCGCCGCCTCGACTACGTGCCCATCTGCATGGGTAGTCGCGGGCGAGGGCGCCCGCGCCACACTGGAATCTCCGTTGACGTCGGCCGTCTCGAGCGGTTCTCCAGGATGGTCGGGCGTGCCTTCTTCCAGATCTTTATCCTTCGGGCGGGAGGCCAGCAGCAACTGGTGATTGGGCGCGAGCGGCAGATCGTGCGGCGTGTGGAGATACTCGAGCACCTGCTGTGCCACGCGGCGAAACACCGGCGCTGAAACCTGGCCGCCCTGGTGCAGACCCACGGCCGAATCAAGAATGACTGCGACCACAATCTGGGGATTGTTCAAGGGTGCGAATCCCGCAAACGACCCTATGTATTTCGTTTTCGAATACGCTCCGGTCGCCGGATCGACTTTCTGAGCCGTACCGGTCTTCCCCGCCGACGTGTACCCTTCCAGAATCGCCTTGCGTCCAGTGCCCTCGAGCACTACTTTCTGCATCATCGACCGCATCTCTGCCGCGGTATAACTCGAAATCACCCGCCGCGACGCTCCCGGATGAAATGCCACCGTCTGCGGCGTGCCATTTGGCTGGACTTTTCCCGCCACAATGCGGGGCGCTACCCACACGCCGTCGTTGGCGAACGTGGATATCAATCCGGCCAACTGAAGCGGCGAGATGCCGATTTCCTGCCCCATCGAAATGGCCGCAATTGAAACTTTCGACCAGCGGCTCACTGGCTTGGTAAGTCCGCGGGTTTCGCCCGGCAACTCGATGCCGGTCTGCTGTCCGAATCCAAATGCGCGAATGTATTTGTAGAACCGATCTTCTCCCAGCCGCAGAGCAATCTTGATGGCGCCGACGTCGCTCGACTCCGCCAGCACTCCCCACACTGGTAAGAGACCGTGTGGCCTGGAGTCGCGAATGCGCATGCCGTTATAGACGATCGATCCCATCTGGCAGTCGAACACTTCATTCGGATTCGTCAGCTTCTCTTCGAGCGCGGCCGAAATGGTTACTAGCTTGAAGGTCGACCCTGGCTCGTAAACATAGCTCACGGCGCGGTTAGTCAGGGCGTTGGGCGTGATCTCCTTGCGCAGATTCGGATTGAACGTCGGCCGATTCGCCAGCGCGAGAATTTCTCCGGTGTGTGGATTCTCCACGATAACCGTGCCTGCGATGGCTTGCGTATCGTGAATCGCCTGATCCAGTTCCTTCTCGGCAATGTACTGAATGTTCTTGTCGATGGTCAGGACTAGACTTTCGCCGGGCTCGGGCTGTTTCTCGACGTCGGAGAACCACTGCCGGCGCGCATCCACGGAGATGAACATCTTTCCCGGGCGCCCGCTGAGTTCTTCATCGAACTCATGCTCGATGCCGCTCTGGCCGGAGTCCTCCATGCCGACAGTTCCAACCACCTGGGCTGCCAGATCGCGCGCAGGATAAAAGCGCTTTGGCTCTTTTTGAAAATGGATGCCCTGCAGGTTCAGAGACTTGATGCGCTCGATAGTTTCATCATCAGCCTTGCGCGCCACCCAACAGAATGTCTTGTGATTGCGGCAATCCGCGAGCACCACGTTGCGATCTTCGCCGGTGATGCGCGTAATCAGCGAGACCGCCGTGGGCAGGTCTTTTACTTCGGTGGGCACAGCGAAAGCAGAATCTACAAGCACAGACATCGCTAGTTCATGTCCGGCACGGTCATAGATCACGCCGCGCTTGGCGGAAAGCGGAATCTCGCGCTGCTGCTGGTGCTCGGCCTGCTTCACGAAGCTGCCGTAGCGAAAAATCTGCAGGTAAACCAGCCGCCCGCAAATCGCCACGCACCAGAACAAGAGCATCGCGCCCAGCAGATAGAGCCGGGAGTTCTTGCCGAGGTTAGAATTAGTTACCATGCGGCCGCTTTAGACAAACATGGCGGCCCACGGTACAGGCAGGCCGCCGCCGAACTCAGCCGAGCTTCGCTCGGCGGCCGGATCAAAGATCCGGCCTCACACAATTTCTTACTGTCCTGCCAGCACCACGACTGGCTCTGCGCTTGCCATGACTGGAGCGCTCGAATCCGCGGATGAGCTATCCATGCGGATCACCTGCCCTGGTTCCGGCGGTACCAGACCCATACGCCGCGCCATCACGTCAATTCGTTCGGGGTCGCGCAACGATGCATCTTCCAACCGCAGCGCCCGGTTCATCTCGGTCAAGTCGTTGAGCTCTCGCTTCGCCGACTCGATCTGGTAGCCGTATTCGATCGCCCGGAAGTGCTGCCAGGCGTAGGTGAAGACTAGAAGGAACAAGCACGCGAGAGCGGTGCCAAACTGTTTCATCTCGCGATTGCGCCCGGGATCTTCCACCTTCACCAGCCGCGAATTGTCGATCGCCTTGGCAAAGTAAATTTCAGGGGTTCCGGTGAAGAACGTACTTCGCCGCGCCGCCGGGATTGCACCTCGAATTGCCGCTGCTGCCGCCATTTATGCCGCTCCTACGAGAATCGGCTCACTCTGCATTTTTGGAGCCTGCAGCGCGAACAGCCGCTGCAGTTCCAGTTCGTCGATGATCTGCTTCTGCAGAGCGCACCTTTCGGCTCGCTCCACCATCGCCATCAAATCCCGAATCAATGTCCCTGTGTACATTTCCCAGCCTCAAGTTTTGGATTCCTACCACGGAACCCGCGCTTCCCTAGCGGATCTTTTGATTCCTGTCCGCTCTTTTCAGAACCTGAAGGCCCGGCACGCCATTACAGCTGTGCCGGGAACTCCGGCAGGTTTTCCGGAGCTAAACTTTTTCCGCCGCTCGCAATTTCGCGCTGCGTGCCCGCGGATTGCGATCGCTTTCTTCTTTTGTTGCCGTCACAGGCTTCTTCGTCAGCAAACTGAAGTAACCCTGCTTCGCGCCCTCGCGGAAGGCATCCTTCACGATGCGGTCTTCCAGCGAGTGAAAACTGATCACCACCACGCGTCCTCCTGGCTTCAGAATCCGGGGCACCGCTTCGAGCAGCGCCCTCAGATCGTCCAGTTCGCGGTTTACGAATATTCGGAGAGCTTGAAAAGTTCTGGTCGCCGGATGAATTCGCCTTGACTCAGAATTCATTGGCCGGGCCGCGGCTGATATGACATCCGCAAGATGTGCGGTAGATCGTATCGGCCGCGACCGGACAATGGCTCTGGCGATTCTCCGCGACCTCCTTTCCTCTCCGAATTCGTAAATCACATCGGCAAGCTCGCGCTCGTCGAGGTGGTTTACCACTTGATCGGCGGTACGCTCGGAGTGCGGGTCCATCCGCATGTCGAGCGGTCCATCCGCCTGAAAACTGAATCCGCGTGCCGCGTCGTCCAGCTGCAGACTGCTCACTCCGATGTCGGCCAGCAGCCCGTCGGCTATCGGGCTTCGGGCTTCGGCCAAGCTTGCAAATGACGCTTGCCGCAACTCGATGCTTGGCCAATCCGCTTCGCCGAAGCCCGAAGGCCGAAGCCTGGAGCCCGCGATTCCGATCGCCGCAGGATCTTTATCGAGCCCAATCAAATGTCCCGGTGCGCCGAGGCGTTTTGCGATTTCGTAACTGTGCCCGCCCAGGCCCACCGTGGCGTCGATATAGGTCCCGCCACGCCACACGTTTAAAAAGTCGATCGCTTCTTTTAAAAGAACCGGAACATGATTTGGTGAAAGATGGCTCGCTTCCCTTCCACCACCATGCCCAACCCCCTGAGGGGTGTCTGTTGAACCCTCGCCCACTAGATGCCCAATTCGTCGAGCGTCTTCTCATCGTCAGGCGTGAACTTTTCTTCCTCGATCTCTTTCTTGAACAGCTCCAGGTTCCGCACTTCCAGGTACGTCAGATTGCCCAGCACCGCCACTTCGCCCTTGATCTTGGCAGCATCGCGCAGCAACTGCGGCATCAGCAGCCGGCCTTGCCCATCCATTTCCACCTGCTGCCCGTAATAGTTCACTCGGGCCAGGAACTTCTTCTTCGTAGGATTGAAGGTGGAGAGCCCCGCCAGCTTCTGCTCGATCCGCTCCCATTCCTCGAAGGGATATACTTGGGCAACCTTGCCATCCAGACTGGTGATGTAGAATTGTTGTCCATACTTCTCGTCGATCACCCGCTTGAATTCCGCCGGGACCTTTAACCGTCCCTTTTCGTCGACGCGAGTTGGGTGATTGCCGCGAAACATATGCAAAGCCTCTTCGGAGGCCGGATTCTTTTAAGGGTCTGGTCTTCCTATTAGCCACTACGACAGCAACGAGGGAGGTAAAAGCAGCGCAAAGTTCGGTCAAACTCGGGTGGTTCGGGCTGTTTGTCGTGCTTTTGGGTCGGTTTTCCACCGGCTCCTCTTTATCAGCTTCCCGTTCCCACGACCTTAACTGTGTTGACCACTCTGTACCACTTTGTACCACATCTTACCCGTAAGTCTTTTATTGTCAAGCACAAACTTGAAGGTAGTGCTCCCACTCTAGGAGTGACTCGGCAAAATACGAGTGCTTGTGGTTAACCAGAAAGACGACCACAAGGGGTTGGGTTTACGTCTTAGGTTCCTTCGCTATTTATTCGCTAACATTTCTCTTGCACTCCGCGTCCATAGCGGAGTTTCCTGTGGAAAAACCGCAGCAAGCCTCACTAATTCCGCGTTTCTGCGCGGTCGCACACAGAGTTGGGTGTACACTTCGTCCGTTTATTCAACGACGATTTGCGGAGGCGCTATGCATCTGAACCGAGCGAGGATCTGGCTGGGGGGTCTGGCGGGAGGCGTGGTCTGGACGATCTGGAGTTTTCTTGTAGGCAAGTACGTGATCACCGATGCGCGCTACCTGGCGGCGCAGAATGCGGGGTTTTTTCTGAAAACTCCGCGCTATCCACTCTTCTTGGTCCAGTGGATCGTGCTCCTCTTTATTCTCGCGATCGCGGCCGCACATCTTTATGCTTGGTCGCGTCAGACCCTAGGTGCCGGTCCCGGTGCCGCGCTGAAGGTTGGTTTTCTGGCCGGCTTCTTCGCCGGGTTCCCGTTGAACTTCGCGCAAGCCACCTGGTTCGCGGGCGACCGTGGGCTTCCTTTTGGCTGGATGATCGAAATGTGGTTGGGCGCCATCCTGGCAACCCTGGTCGCGGGTTGGGTGTACAAAGACTGAGAACAACAATTGGCAACGCGAAGTTGGCAATCGAAGACGCCTACCTTGCCGGCTCGACGAACACCGCGGTGCCGTAGGCCAGCACTTCGGTGACGCCCTGCATGATCTCTGTTGCGTCGTAGCGGGCGCCGACCACGGCGTTGCCGCCCAGTTCGGCGGCGTGCTGCAGCATCAAGTCAAAGGCTTCGGCGCGCGTCTTCTCGCACAGGTTGGTGAGCAGCGTGATGTTGCCGCCGACCAGCGTCTGTAATCCAGCGCCGATGGTGCCGAAGATCGACCGCGAGCGCACGACGATACCGCGAACAACTCCAAGAGTCCGCGTCACGCGAAAACCGTCCAACTCAAACTGAGTTGTCACCATATTGTGCGCCACCATGCGTCCACCACCTGTGTAGTTTGTCGCCATCGAGGTCTATCCTTTTTAAATCGGCGATCGCCCTATTGCCGGGCAGCTCACTATATCGCGAATAGTATCAACAAGTCGTAGGGACTGGCTTGCTACGGCTTTCTCACTACGGAACCGGCTACCAACTCACTCCAACGCGGCGGTGATGAAGAACTCCCGCGACTCCGTATCGTACTCAATGCGCAGCACGCTGGGCTTACAGCAGACCTGGCAATCTTCCACATAGCTCTGACGATATCCGGCGGACTCATCGATCGTGGTGGAGTTCCACTCGCCACAACCTGCGCATTGGAAGCCCGCTTCCATTGGGCAATTATCTCCCACGAATCCCCGAGGGACATATAATGTCCCATCTCATATCTTTTCTTTGCACGGAGGTTTCATGATCTCGCGGCGACGATTTCTCGAAGCTGGTAGCGTGGCGGCAGGAGTTACCGCGGTGGCTCGTCCTCTGCTGGCATTCGGTGCGGCACCCGACGAAAAATCCGGCGACTCTGCCCTGCCGCCGTCCGTGGCCCGGTTAAGGTCGCGAAAGAACGAAGCCACTTCCATAACCCGCGAGGAACGGCAAGAACGTCAGGAGCGCGCTCGCAAGCTGATGAGCGAGAACGGGCTTGACGGCATCATGCTCATGGAAGGCACGTCGCTGCGATACTTCACCGGCATTCGCTGGTGGGGGGGCGAACGCCTGTTCGCGCTGGTTCTGCCCGTGAAAGGCGAGGCGTTTTATGTGTGTCCGGCATTTGAAGAAGGCCGCGCCCACGAGCAGATCGCAGGCGCACCCGATGGTGAGAATCCAGATGTTCGCACCTGGCAGGAAGACGAGAGCCCTTACCAGCGCGTGGCGCAAGGATTGAAAGAACGTGGCATGGCCAGCAGCAAACTCGGGATCGAAGAAACTGTGCGTTTCGTTTTTGCCGACGGAATTGCCAAAGCCGCTCCCCAGGCCACGCTGACCAGCGCAACACCGGTGACCGCGGGTTGCCGCAGGAACAAGAGCGCGCACGAGCTGACGGTGATGGGTCTGGCGAACCAGGTGACCCTCACCGTGTACGAAGCGGTTTATCAGGCGCTGCGCGAAGGCATGACGCAGCATGATGTAGGCGAGTTGATCGCAGCGGCCTACGGACAGATGGGTTTTCCCGGCGAGGCTAGCGTACAAGTCGGAGAGTACACGGCTCTCCCTCACGGGTCGAGGACGCCGCAGATAATTCGCGAGGGTTCCATCGTAATGATTGACGATGGCTGCGACGTGGAAGGGTATCAATCCGACATCACACGCACCTTCGTACTCGGCAAGGCTCCGGAACAAGTAGCGGATAAGATGCGAAAAGTTTTCGACATCGTGCACCGGGCGCAGGCGGCCGCGCTGGCTGCGGCGCGTCCGGGTGCGGAATGCGGCTCCGTCGATGCCGCGGCGCGCAAAGTAATTACCGACGCGGGCTACGGGCCGGATTACAAATATTTTACTCACCGCCTGGGCCACGGCATTGGCATGGACGGCCATGAGTGGCCTTATCTGGTTCGCGGCAATACCACCAAGCTCGCACCCAACATGACTTTCAGCGATGAGCCGGGTATTTACATTCGCGGTGAGTTTGGCGTCCGTCTCGAAGACGATATGCACATCACAGAAAGCGGCGCGGAGTTATTCACTCCGCAAAGTCCGTCGCTCGAAGATCCGTTCGGGAAAGCGTGACCTGCCTCACCAGCGCAACTGGTGCAGGTACTGGTAGCTGGCAGTAATGCTGTCGAAAGGCACTGCAGCCTTGTCGTGTTCGACGATGTAGTGCTTGATGCCCGCCTTCTCGGACTGCGCAAAGATCCGCTTCCAGTCGATGATGCCGCTTCCGACTGCGGTCATGTCTTTGAGCGAGTCTCCGAAATCCTGGCCGCCGGCCGCGGAAATCTTCGGTAGCTTCTTTATGTCCTTGACGTGGACCAGAGGGAATCTCCCAGGATAACGATCGAAATATTTAATAGGATCGGCGCCGCCGACCACGATCCAGCACAGGTCGAGCTCCATCTTGACCAGGTTTGGATCACAGTTTGCGAGAAGGAAATCGTAGGGCAGTTTTCCGTTGACCGGGAGAAACTCGAACCAGTGATTGTGATAAGCGAACTGAACGCCGTCCTTCTTGCTGGCTTCGCCGGCTCGGTTGAATGTTTCGGCGGCGCGCTTCCAGCCGTCAGGCTGGTTGCGGATCTCCTCAGGGATCCAGGGACAGACGATGTAGCTCTGACCGATGATTTTGGCCGACTCGATCTGCCCCGGCCACTTGTCGCCGAGCACATCCCACGGAACATGGCAGGAGGGTGAAACCAGACCATGGCTCTCGATGGCGGCTCGCACGTGTTTGGGCGAGCGATCGAAGTATCCGGCGAATTCGACTTCCTGGTAACCAATCGCGGCAACTTTGGCCAGCGTGCCGTCGAAGTCAGCCTTCATCTGGTCGCGCACGCTGTAGAGCTGCACGCCGAGCTTATCGATCTTGTGGTCTGCCGCGGCCCAGGCGATGCGATTGCTGAGCAGCGTGGCAGCGGTGAGGGTCGTGGCGGTTTCCAGGAACGTGCGGCGATTCATCATGGCATTCCCTCCGGGCTTGGTTCAGAACGCTGACCATTATACGCAGGAACGCGCAGCGGGAGGCCGCTTTCGTGGTAAGGCGCGAGCGCGCGGCAACGTCAACCCGGACGCTGCCGCGCGCCGGGAGTTCTACTTCGACGAAACTACCAGGTTGTTGGTCACCGAGAAAATACCGGAGACACTGTTGGCGCGAAGTCCCGCAAAGTTCTTGTCGCCCTCATTATCGACCTCCCCTTCGAGAGTGACGTTGCCGTTCTTCACAATGATGCGAATCGGCTTCTGCACACCCAGAGCGTACTTCTCCAATGCAGGGTAGCCGTAGATCGCGCGATACAAGCGGATGCGCAAACGATCATCCATGGGCGAGGGCGGAAGCACCTCAATCTGGTTGTCCACCTTCTCGACTCCTTCGATGCGCTTTACTACGTTCTCGGCGTCCGATTTGAGCGTAGGCCTTGTGACCTGCCCGAGTAGCGTGACCGTCGAGCCGTCCACTTTGTAAGCAAGGTTGTCGAAGACATCCAGATAAGGAAGCATGAGAAGTTCGTGGCGAACTTCCTTGGTGATGCGTGCCCCCGATCTGGCTGAGGGCTGGTCACGATCCTGGGCTAAGCCCAGCGTCGCAATCAACAGTAGAGGAATAGTGAAAATCCGTAACCCTGACTTCATACGGGTCTCTCCTTTCTCGAACGTATCCTGAGGAAAGGCCAGCTTACTCCGTGCGCTTGCGATGCGAAGCCTGAGCGCACACGAAGACTTGTCTGACCTAGCGCGTTTTCTGTAGAGCGCCTTTTATGATGATGCTAGCAGTAGGTAATCCGTCGCAAGACGATTTCTAGAGATGGCGGGGGCTTTGAACGCGACGGTGCAGTAGGCGGGCGGCGGAGGGCGTGGTTCCCGCGGACTGCACCGTCGGCTTTGCCGGTTCAAGCCGAAACGCTGAGGCCTCCACTTGCGGAGGAACTGCCTGAGGAATTGCTGCTGGAAGCGGAAGAGGACTCGCCCAATAAATTCAGAACAATCTGTTTGTTGCTATTGGGAGCCAGATTGAACGTAATCTCCTGCGCGTTCGAACCCTGGCCGCCAACACTGAGCGAGACTTGTTCCCCTCCGCCGCTGGTCGGGTTGAGGTCGATGGTGATCTGCTCGGGGCTGGCGCTTCCGCTGCTGTTGCCCAGGTTGACGACAATTTCCGGCCCGCTACTGACAGCAGCCGCACTGGAGGCTGCCGCGCTCGGAGCAGAGGTGGAAGCGGCGCTGCTGTTGCTGAGGTTGAGGATAATCTCGGGCCCGCTGTTGGAGTTGGAGTTGGAGCTGGCGCTGGGTGAGTTTTGCCTGCCTCTTTCAAACGTGCTTTGGAGCGTGCTGAAAGCGGCTTGGGCACCCGCCAGGTCGCCCGACTGCAGCGCTTGCCCGATGGCTGTGAAATCCTGCTCCCGCTGGGTTCGTGAAAATGGATCCCCGCTGGCGAACGGGCCGCTCTGGCCGAGCTGGACGATGTTGTTATAGGCCGTCTGCGCCCCGGGCAAGTCGCCGGACTGCAGTGCTTGTCCGAGCTGGTGTAGATCGCTTTGCCGAGTTTGAAAATACTGCTCGGTCTGCTGGTAAATGGAACTGCTGGAAATCGCCGCTGTCGACATTGGTATCTCCTCAGAATTCGGTTGATCTGACAGGAACGCAGTAAAGGTTCTTGCCATCCAAGGGCCATATCGGCTTTAAGAAAAACAAACTTTAAGAGCGCCGAGAGCGACCTCTCCAGGTTTTTCTCCCGAAAGGGCAGTGCGCGGCCATCCCAGGTTAGAATTTGTTACGGAACGCTCACTAAATACCTGATCTGCTTTTACGGCGAGATCTTGCCAGAATACAAGGCCATTCCGACCACGGCGTCCATGTGCAGCGCGTCGAGCCGCTCGATTTCTTGCTGCGTTGTGATGCCGCCGGCGACAGCTAGCCGCCGCGAAGTGGCCTGCCGTATTGCACTGACGGTCTGTATCGGGATTCCTCCCATCAAGCCTTCCGTATCGATGTGGGTATAGAGAAAGGTCTCGCAGAAGGGTTCCAGTTCTCGAATCATGTCGAACGCGGTGACGGCCGTCTCTTTGCGCCAGCCGTCGATTGCAACCCAGCCACCTCGCGAATCGAGAGCAAAGACGAGCGCTGCTGCGCCGAGTGCACTTTCCAGGGCAGCGGCGTGTTGCGTGTTGATCCTGCCGTTCTGCAACAATGCGGAGCCGAGGATGACCCTGCATGCGCCGGCGTCTAAAATTTCTCGTGCGGTTGCGAGGCTGCGAATTCCGCCACCCACCTGGCAATTGACCTGCTTGACAATCTGGTTTATCAGCAGCCGGTTACTGCCCGTACCCCGAGCCGCGTCCAGGTCAATCACCTGCACCAACGGGTATCTGGAGAAGCGCTCGATCCAATAGTCGAAGTTGTCGAACTCCAGAGCTTTCTTTTCACCCTGAACCAACTGCACAATCTTGCTCCCCATCAGGTCGATCGACGGAATCAGCATGGCCACCTCACCGGTACGCCGGCATGGTGCAGTTCGCTCTTCAGTTGAGCGATATTTTCGATGCCGAAGTGAAAAATAGAAGCGGCAAGAGCTGCGTCCGCGCAGCCTTCGCGAAACACCTGGATGAAGTCGAGTGCAGATCCCGCGCCGCCGGAGGCAATGACGGGAATCGAGACGGCTTCCGCCACGGAGCGCACAAGCCCGCAGTCAAATCCGGATTGAGTTCCGTCCCGGTCCATCGAAGTCAGGAGGATCTCGCCCGCTCCACAAGCAGTCGCCTCTCTCGCCCATTGAATTGCATGCCGGCCCGTGGGCGTGCGTCCACCCGAGGTAAACACTTCAAAACCTCCGTTCACCCTTTTGGCATCGATTGCCACCACAACAGCCTGCGAACCGAAGCAGGCAGCGATCTTGCCAATTAACTCTGGGTCGCGAACTGCGGCGGAGTTGATCGCGATCTTATCTGCACCCGCATCGAAGACCGCAGCTGCATCCTCGACCTGGCGAATTCCACCTCCCACGGTGAACGGAACAAACAGCGACCGTGCGGCCTCGCGAACCATGTTGAGCAGAGTGCGCCGATTCCCGCTGGTCGCGGTAATGTCGAGGAATACGATTTCATCCGCGCCGTTGCGCGCGTGGGCTCTGGCACACTCCGCCGGATCGCCGGCGTCGCGTAAATTCTTGAACCGTACGCCCTTCACGACGCGGCCACCATCCACGTCGAGGCAGGCGATGATGCGCTTGGTCAACACGTCATACCTCGCAGAAGTTCTTCAGAATCGCGAGCCCCACATCTCCCGATTTCTCCGGATGGAACTGCACTCCGAAAATGTTTTGTCGCTCGAGGGCAGCGGTAAATGGCAGCCCATATTCACTCGCCGCGCTGGTTGCGGCAAGCACAGGTGCATGAAACGAGTGGGTGTAGTAGACGAACGAATCTTGCGCGATGCCCCGCAGTAGTCGCGAACCTTCCTGAACCGTCAAAGAATTCCAGCCCACATGCGGCGACTTTACCGAGTACGGGAACTGCCGGCATTTCCCGGAAAAAATGCCCGCCCCTGCAACCTTGGTGCACTCCTCACTTCCGTCGAAAAGCCATTGCATCCCCAGGCAAATCCCAAGAAAAGGCTTCCCCGCGGAAGCGGCTTGCAACAGGGCTTGGCGCAGGCCTGTGCGTTCCAGGGTTTGCAGAGAGGAAAAATGACCCACTCCAGGCAATACGATCTTGTCCGCCGCGGTCAATATCTCAAGCTGATCTGTCACCACAACGTCAGCTCCCAGGTAGTCAAACGCCTTCTTTACCGAATTCAAGTTGCCCGCGCCATAATCCACGATCGCGATCATAGAAGTCCCTTGGTGCTTGGGAGCATTCTGCCCAAGCGACGGTCGCGGGAGCAGGCCACGCGCAGGGCTCGTGCGAAAGCTTTGAAGATCGCTTC
Source organism: Candidatus Sulfotelmatobacter sp. (assembly GCA_049280095.1). Lineage (GTDB taxonomy): Bacteria > Acidobacteriota > Terriglobia > Terriglobales > Acidobacteriaceae > Sulfotelmatobacter. The sequence goes on from JBAPPL010000040.1 coordinate 77,827, forward strand.
GATTTTGTGGTGGCTGGAACGTCCGTAGAGCACGCGCGCGTGGACATTGGCGCGAGCGCCGCGCGCAAAACCCTCGAAGAAGTCGCACACCAGTTCCACTTGCAGATCTCCAACTCGCGCTGCGCGGACCCGTGTATCGACGACGGCCGCCGCGCGTCCACCAAAATCGACGGCCGCCAGGCCGAGAGTCTCGTCCATGGGCATGACGAAATATCCGGCGCGCAAAATGCCACGACGATTTCCAAGCGCGCGGTCGAAGACTTCGCCCAGAGCGATCCCAACATCTTCGACGGTGTGGTGCTGATCTACTTCCAAATCGCCGACCGCCTTGAGTTTCAAATCGAATCCGCCGTGCCGTGCAAACAGCTCGAGCATGTGGTCCAAAAAGTGGATTCCCGTAGAAACATCGTACTTACCATGGCCCTCGATGGTGAGCGCAATTCGAATCTCAGTTTCCGCAGTCTTGCGATGCAGCCTGGCTTTCCTCACGCACTCACCTCACGATGCTCCCTGAGTTTCTGAATGACTGCGCGCAGGGCGACAATCAGAGTCTGGGTATGTTCGAGAGATCCCACAGTCAGCCGGACGCAGCCATCGCACGCCGGATCGGTATGCCGGTCGCGCACGAGAATTCCGTGGCTACGCAAGGCTTGAATGAATTCTGCGTGGGCGGGACCGACACGCACCAGTACGAAATTGGCGCGGCTCGCCCAGTAGTACAGGCCAAGAGCTCTGAGTTCCTGCTGCAATAGTTCTCGGCCGCGCTGCACCTCGCCGACATAGTGTTCTACGTACTCCTGATCTCGAAGCGCCTCCGGCAACACCGCCAGCGCAACTGCATTCACGTTGTAGGGCGAAGCTAGGCGCCGCACGATCGCCATCTGCGCTGCATCTCCGGCGAGGATGCCGATGCGAAGGCCTGCCAACCCATAAGCCTTCGAGAATGTTCGCGCCACGAAGAGATTCGCTGGCCGCGCAGTATGCGGAAGAATCGTCTCTCCGTGAAACTCAAAGTATGCTTCGTCCACCAGAACCGCGGCCCGGGGCGCGGCCCGAGCGACCTGCAGCAGGATTTCACTCGGGACTGCCGTTCCTGTCGGATTGTTGGGATTGGCCAAGGCAATCAACCGGGTGCTTTGGCTGATCCGCGAGAGCAGATCTTCCAGAGGAAAGGCGAAGTTCTCGCCGGCAGGAACCTGGATCACGCGAGCGCCCTCAGCTTTGGCGAAGATCTCATACATCGCAAAAGTGGGCACGACGATGATCGCTTCGTCATCGGGCTCGAGATAGGTTGAGCAAAGCAGGTGAATCGCTTCATCCACACCGTTGGTGAGCAGCACCTGAGACGCATCGAGTCCCAGAAAAGCGGCAACTTCGGCTTCAACCGGTTCTCGCTCTGGATAGCGGGCCAGCGCTTCGGCGTCGAGCGAGCGCAGCCGTGCCAATACGAGTAGCGAGCAACCGATGGTGCTCTCGTTGAAATCGAGACGCAATCCTTGCCGGTCCGCCAGAGGCGGTCGATAAGCATGCAAACTTTTCACTGCGGCGCGGGCCTCAAGCATGAGAGCACCTCACGCGCAACGATTCAGCGTGCCCCCACAAGCCCTCGGCTTCTGCAAGCGCAATGGCGGCTGGCGCGATTCGGCGAATGCCTTCGCCGGAGACCTCCTGGCAAGAAATGATGCGTACGTAATCCAGCACGCTGAGGCCGCCGCGAACGCGTGCCATCGCTCCGGTCGGTAACACGTGGTTCGGACCGGAGGTGTAATCTCCCGCTGACTGGGGCGTGAACTCGTTCAGAAAAATCGAGCCGGCATTTTTCACCGCCGGCGCCAGGGCTGCCGGCAGCGTGAGATGCTCAGGCGCAATGCGGTTTGCGGCCTCGACCGCCCGATCAAGAGATTCAACCAATAGGATGGCTCCTCGCCGAGAAAGTGATTCGGCAGCAACCGGATTTGTCTTTGTGCTCCGCCGCACCTCGGTTCGCACAGATTTCGCTAATCCCAGCGAAGTTGTGATCAACACGCACAGCGCGTCGGGATCATGCTCCGCCTGCGCCACCAGATCACAGGCGATGAACGTCGGATCGCCTTGTTCGCTGATGAATACGGCTTCGGTTGGTCCCGCCAGGAACTCGATGTCGCAATCGAATGCGACCATCTTCTTGGCCGCGGTCACGTAGCGGTTGCCGGGACCGACGATTTTGTTCACGCCTGGGATGCTCTCTGTCCCATAAGCCAGCGCTGCAATCGCTTGCGCTCCGCCCACGCGATAAAACTCACGCACGCCGAGAAACCCCGCAGCGGCCAGAGTCGCCTGCGCCGGATGCGGCGACGCCACACGAATTTGCGGCACGCCTGCAACCTGCGCCGGAATCACCGTCATCAGCAACGTGGACGGCAACGGATAACGTCCCCCAGGAACGTAGGTGCCCACCGATTCCAGAGGCCGCACCAACTGCCCCACACAAACTCCGGGATGAATTTCTCGCCGCCATTCCTGTGGTTTCTGCCACTCGCAGTAGCGGCGAATGTTGCCTGCGGCCTGGGTGATGGCCTCTCGTAAATCCGGAGCGGTTCTCTCCCAGGCATCATGGAGGTCGGCCTCGGGCACGCGCACCGGTTCGCCGCTGCCCAACCCATCCCACCGCGCCGCATAACGGCGCAAAGCACGATCGCCATTGCGCCGCACATTGCTTACGATGCGCCGCACCGCCGGCTCGACCTCAGCCAGGTCGCTCGCCCCGCGCTGCTCCAGCGCACGCACGAATCGGTCTCTTTTGGCTCCCTCAAGAATGCGCATCGCGCCACTTATCGAATCGCCCATCACATCACCACCTTGTTCAGCGGGTATTCGACGATCCCTTGCGCATTCGCTTCTTTGAGCTTGGGAATCAGAGTCCAGGCGGCCTGCTCATCGATGATGGTATTGACCGCGACCCAATCGCCATCGGCCAAAGGGGCGACGGTCGGATTCTTCAAGGCAGGCAGCAGGCCAAGAACCGCGGCCAGATCCGGCTTGCGGACGTTGAGCATCAGGCCCACGCGGCCCTGCGCTGCCATGGCCCCGGATAGCATGACCGCCAGATTTTCGATCTTGCGGCGCCGCACGGGATCGCCCCAGGCCGCTTTGCTCGCGATCAATTGCGTATTCGACTCCAGCACGGTTTCGATAATTCTCAGATGGTTGGCGCGCAGCGAACTCCCAGTCTCGGTGACTTCGACAATGGCATCCGCCAGCAACGGTGGCTTCACTTCGGTCGCGCCCCAGGAGAACTCAACTCGCACCGACACGTTCCGGGTGGCAAAGTAGTTGCGCGTGAAATTCACGAGTTCGGTGGCAACGATCCGGCCTCCGAGGTCCTGAGGTTTCTGAAAGTCTGAATCCTCCGGCACAGCCAGCACCCATTTCACTTTGCCCATGCTCTGTTTGGCATAGATCAGGTCGGTAACGCGGACCACCTCAAGGCCGCTTTCCGCCACCCAGTCGAGACCAGTCAGTCCGGCATCGAGGGCGCCGTGTTCGACATAGCGCGCCATTTCCTGCGCACGAATAAGCAGGCATTCGATTTCCGGATCATCCGTGGCGGCGAAGTAGGAGCGCGCGCTAGTGTAGACGCGCAGTCCGGCGCGGGTGAACAGGCTGAGAGTCGCCTCCTGCAAGCTCCCTTTGGGGATGCCCAGACGAAGTTTCATCGCTTTCTCTCCTTGGCTATAGCCCCAGCCGCCGCACACTGCTTTAGCTCCTGCGTGAAGCAGGATCTGGACCCCGTATGGCAAACCTTGCCCTCGCCCAACACGCGGACGAGAAGCAGCAGCGTGTCGCGGTCGCAGTCCGCCCACGCCGCCACGACCTCCAGGCGATTGCCGGAGGTTTCTCCTTTGGTCCATAGCTGTTTTCGTGTGCGGCTATAGAATGTGACGAAGCCGGTACGCAAGGTTATCTCCAGCGCTTCGCGGCTCATGAAGCCCACCATTAGCAGCTCTCCGCTGGCCGCATCCTGAATTACCGCGGGTGCCAGGCCCTGCATTTTGTCGAAGTCGATTTCCATCGGACTGCTCCTTCCATCTCTCCCGGCCGCTTCGATACCCGCAGCAGAAACAAAAAGCCCGCTGCGCGGTTGGCGTCAGCGGGCTTGGACTTCCTATCAGTGCTCTTAGGCTGTTATCCGTTGTCCCCCGCCGACACGCTCATCGCATGATGATGGTGATGGTGGCGGCGGTAGTTCGACGGGGTCATGACACTTGGATACTAGGACGGTCGGCTCTTCTCCGTCAATCGAATTCCATAATCGTTGCTGCTCCGGAAATGAAAAACTCCGCGACTCGCCGATCGTGACGCATTGGCATGCCTTAAGCTAAATCGCCAGCTCTCGTTAAAACAAGGGTTTCGCTGCCTTCGCGTTTGCCCATCGAGAGTTGGCATCGCAAACTTGCATTTGTCTGATCACTTCTTTGCATACACGACGCCTCGGGCGCGGTTTGCACGATTCCCCTACTGCTTTGTTTTTTCCGCCTCGAGCCGCTGGATGGTCGCCCGCAGCCAGGCGCCGAGCGTTTCCTCAATCTCTTGCTGCGTCCCGGTTCTATACAAAGACTCGAGAGTCTCTCCGCTCGGCGACAGTGGGATATGAATGCAAGGAGTCTGTGCCTTGCGCGCACCCTCTGGCACGAACTGCATCAGCAGGCATTCCGTGCACGGTTCGCGGTCCTTGGAGCTAAAGTTCATGCAGGTTGGCGAGTCCTCGAAAATAAAGCGTGCGCGCCAGGCTTCGCGCGGCAATCGCCCGTAACCGCCTTGCTCGAGAAATTCCAGTTCGAACTTCAGTACTTCTAACAGGTCGCGATTATCCCGTGGCATAAAGCTCACCTTCACCGATAGTTTGGTCTCAAGCCTCAAAGGATGCCGTGACCGTCATCACAGCGTAGGGTGAGACCCATCACGCAGCGGGCCGAGTTGATTCGAGGCACATCTAGCTAGAAAGAATCCCATAACAGGAAGCTGTGATCTCGGTCACAGAATCTCCCGCCTCAAAAAGTTCAATATTGCAACACGTTTGGATGTATTCTCGTTGCCATGTTGCAACGAAACTTCTACTGGAGATCGCAATGAAGAGAATCGACTTCAAAGTGTTTGCTATTGCAACAGCACTGACTGTTGTTCTAAGCCTTTCCTTACCGGCACGCGCGCAAAGCTCAGCCGACCTTTTCAAATCAAAGTGTGCGGGCTGCCATGCCGCCGACGGAACCGGCTCGAAGATGGGGAAGATGATGGGCGCCCATGACTTCACGACTGCTGATGTGCAGAAGATGTCAGACGCGGAGCTGACAGACATCATCGCGAATGGCAAGAACAAGATGCCTAAGTATGGGGATAAGCTCAAGCCAGAAGATATCAAGGGATTAGTAGCCTACATTCGTACGCTCAAAAAATAATCTCTGCTCGGTGATCGTGCAGAGGGATTGTTGACCGCGGCCCGTGATCCGCGGCAAAAGGTGGGGTGTGCCGCCAAGGCGGCAGTAAAAAGAAGGGAGAATCGGTTTCACATGAGTCCGCGAGAACGCATACGAAACTGGACGCAACCCATCTATTTTCTGGGGCAGAATCCCACCACGCTCACCGGCGCTGTGATCACCACAAGCACTGCGCTGACCACGATCGCCTTCTGGTTCTATGACGTCTTCCTGCCGGGGCCACCTCATCCTTATATCGGTCTTCTGATTTTTCTCATTCTCCCGGGTGTTTTCGTACTCGGTCTCCTGTTGATTCCGATTGGTATCTGGCTTAAGAGGCGAAGCCTGCTCGGGGCCGGCACGCTGCCTGGGGTCTATCCGGCGATCGACCTGGGGCTGCCTGTGGTGCGGCGCACTGTCGAGTGGGTGGCCGTCGCGACCGTGCTCAATCTTCTGATCATTGGGACCGCATCCTACCGCGGTGTGGAATACATGGATTCAGTGAGTTTCTGCGGAACAACTTGTCACACCGTAATGGCTCCCGAGTATACGACCTATCAAAATTCGCCGCACTCGCGGGTCGAGTGCGTCGAGTGCCACATCGGGCCGGGAGCGGGGTGGTTCGTGCGCTCTAAGCTTTCCGGTCTGCGGCAGGTCTTTGCGGTAACGTTCCATACCTATTCGCGGCCCATTCCTTCCCCAGTAAAGTACCTGCGTCCGGCGCGAGAAACCTGCGAGCAGTGTCACTGGCCGCAGCGCTTTACCGGCGACAAGTTCCTGGTGAACACCAGCTACAAGGACGACGAAAAGAACACACCTCAGACTGACGTTTTATTGCTGAAAGTTGGTGGACTTGCATGGCAAGGTTCGGTCGGCATCCATGGTCACCACCTCGCCGACAACGTAAACATTCGCTACATTTCGACCGATCCTGAACGGCAGACGATCCCAGTGGTGTACTACACCAACGCTCAAGGAAAGACCACCGAATTCATTTCCACCGATGCGAAACTCACGCAGCAAGAATTGGACAAGGGAGAACATCGCGTGATGGATTGTGTGGACTGCCACAACCGGCCCACGCACGTCTTCGACCTGCCCGAAAACGCTGTGGACAAGCAGATGTCGGTGGGGCGCATCAGCTCGGAACTCCCATATATCAAGAAAAAGGCTGTCGAAGTTCTTAAAGTGGATTATCCCGCCCGCGATGTAGCCAAGCAGCGCATCGAGGAGCAACTCAACAATTTCTATCGGACGAATTACCCGGAAATCTATCAGACGCGGCGCGCGCTGGTGCAGCAGGCGGGCGAGGAAGTGGCGAATATCTACCTGCGGAACATCTTTCCAGATATGCGTGTGACCTGGGGCGTCCATCCCAATAATCTTGGGCACAACGATTCGCCGGGCTGCTTCCGCTGCCACGATGGCAGCCATACCAGCGCCGACGGCCAAACCATCACCAACGATTGTTCAGCCTGCCACGACGTTCTGGCGGTGGGAGAGGAAAATCCCAAGATACTGACCGACCTGGGAATGAAGTAAAGAATCGGGACACGACTGGGTCTTAGAACCCACTGAAATTCCTAACTTCAATCGTCATGGGCAGTTAGGGCCGATAAAAACGCTCGCTCCTGCGCACTATGCTGCCTCTTTATCTTCCGCGTGCGTAGCTAACAAGCACACGTGACACGAGTCACGGAACTTCCTCGGGAAAGCCTTCAAGATTGAAGAGGATAAAGCCGAGATAAGTGGGAGTCCGGGCTTGCGGAAAAAGATTGCAGATACGGCAAACACGGCAAATGAGGCGGTCCGACGATTCGGTTTCGTCTTCTTAGTGTTGCTTTTCTCAGCTGGCATTCTTTCCCTTAACGCGCCGGCACACGCCCGCGCCCGGGCACAAGTGAGGGCGCCCCAGCCACTCAAGCAGGACGAAAGCTGCTTGGCTTGCCACGGTCAACCGGGAATGACCTCTGGCGACGGCAAAAGCATCTCGATCGATCCCGCTAAGCACGCCGCCAGCGTGCACGGCATTTTGAGCTGTAGAGACTGCCACACGAGCATCAAGGACTATCCGCATCCCGCCAAAGTCGCCAGGGTTGAGTGCGCCACTTGCCATGCCGATGAGGTTTCCCAGGTTCCGAATAGCGTTCACAGTGCGCTCGGCGATGGCGCCTGCCAATCCTGCCACGGCAATCACCACGAAGTCGCGCCTGCCGCGCAGCTGACGCCGGCGAAGTGTGCTCAGTGCCATGCCGATGAGGTAAAGGAATTCCGCCAAAGCATCCATGGACAAGCGGCCGCGGCCGGCGACCCGGACGCTCCGAACTGTCTCTCCTGTCATGGCCCGGTGCATCAAATTCAGACCTCGAGCGATGCCGCCTCAACCGTAGCCAAGAAAAATCTGCCTGACACTTGCGCCTCCTGCCATAGCAATCAGCAGTTTCTCTCGCGTCACAAGATTCCGTTCGCGCATCCGGTCGAGCTATACAAACAGAGCGTGCACGGACGAGCGATTGTCGATGGCGACGGGGCGGCCGCGACCTGCTCGGATTGTCACGGGAGCCATGGAATCCTGCCCCCTCAGGATGCTCGTTCGAAAATCAACCATTGGAATATCCCAGCAACCTGCGGACAATGTCATTCCGAGATTGCCAAAACATATCTCGAAAGCGTGCACGGCCAAGCCATGAAAAACGGGGTGGCCGATGCACCAGTGTGCACCGACTGCCACGGGGAGCACCTGATCCTGGGGCCAAAAGAGCAGAAATCGCTGGTCAACGCCTCGCGAGTCTCAATAGTCACCTGCGGGCGATGCCACAGTGATGAACGGCTGGAACTGCGCTACAATTTGCCCGCCGACCGCGTTCCTTCCTACGCCGACAGTTATCACGGGCTGGCCTCGCGGGGTGGTTCGCAGAGTGTTGCCAACTGCGCTTCCTGCCACGGAGTGCACAATATCTTCCGCTCGGCCGACGCACGCTCCACCGTGAATGCAGCCAATCTTTCGAAAACCTGCGGAAATTGTCACGCTGGCGCTGGCGATCATTTCCTCATCGGACCAGTACATGTGCGAACTACAACCGGGGCCGCACATCCAGTCGTAAAGTGGATCCGTTGGACGTACCTGGCGCTCATTCCGTTGACGCTGGGCTTCATGATCCTGCACAACCTGATCGACTTTCTAGCCAAGCTCATCCGCCGGCAGCCGCGGCACGAAAGCAACGCAAAAGTGATGCGCATGAATCGCAATTTCCGTATCGCGCATGCCGGCGTGATTCTGAGCTTCCCGACTTTGGTCTTCACCGGGTTCGCGCTGAAGTATCCCGAGGCGTGGTGGGCGCGTCCGCTTCTGTTATGGGAAGGTCACATCGCGTTCCGCGGGATCGTGCATCGCAGCGCGGCGATTGTCTTGGTTGCTTCCACCGTCTACCACCTGATTCATCTCGCTGTGAACAAACGAGACCGGCTGTTCCTGAAAGCGATGCTGCCGCAAGTCAAAGACGCGACGGATCTGGTGCAGGTACTTACCTATAACCTTGGAATCACAAAAGTTGAACCGCGCTTCGCTAAATTCAACTATGCCGAGAAGCTGGAGTATCTGGCGTTCATGTGGGGCACACTGATAATGACAGCATCAGGCGTCCTACTATGGTTCAACAATTTTACGCTGCGCTACTTTCCGAAGTGGGTGTCGGACGCAGCTACCGCCGTGCACTACTACGAAGCGCTGCTGGCCACCTTCGCCATCCTCATTTGGCATTCCTATATGGTCGTCTTCGACCCACTGGTCTATCCCATGGATACTGCGTGGATCGACGGCAAAGTCCCGGCCGATCATTATCGCCATTCCCGTCCGGAGTATTACCGCGCCCTGGAACGGGCCGGTCTTGTGAAGTTGCCTGCTGAGCCTGCCGAGTACGTACAGGAGCCACGCACTGAGGAAGCCGCGGGCGACGACCCAGCCGCTAAGACCTAACCAGGGAAAGGGCCGGTGATGGACCGACCCTCGTCTTGGTTTTCCACTACGCTGTAATAAGGGATTCCAACGCAAGACGGTTGGGGATCACTAGTGTGGCGCCGCTCTGCTGGATCAGGCGCTGCTTCTTGAAACCTGCGAAGAGGCGGCTGACGGTCTCTCGCGAAGTCCCGATCATTTGCCCGATTTCTTCGTGAGTCAAAGCCAGCTTCATCTGGCTGGGATTTTTGGCGGCCGCGTTTTGGTCGAGCCAGCCTACTAGCAGTCGAGCCAGCTTTTCGCTGGCCGAGTCGGAAAGGATCAAGTCACGGATTTCACGGCACGTGCAGGCATAGTCTGCGCTGATGTGCTGAGTGACCCAAAGAGCGATTTCGCCGTGGGCGCGCATGAGCCGCAACAAATCGCTCTGCCGCAGGAAACTGATCTCGCTCGGCTCCTGGGTCTCGGCTGTGGCTTCATAGGGGCGCCCGGAAACAACTGCGGCCACTCCCAGCGGATCACCGGCCTCGACCATTCGCAGAATCAGAGTCCTGCCGTCGCTGCCACATATGGAAAGCTTCACCTTGCCTCGACGCACGATGAACACTCCCCGCGCAGCCTGGCCCTCGGCGAACAGAACCGCTCCCGTGGGATAGGTGGTGGTTACCGCTTCTTGCTCAATGGCATCGGCTACGGCTGAAGGAAGATTGCAAAAGATCCTGTCCGCTACGGCGACCTTCTGGACGGTGTTCACGATGTGTGTGGCCACTTGTGCCTCCGCTCTCAGCCTTACAAATGGCAACTGCGTCGCCACTCTTGGAAGCTCGGGGCACGACTTTCGAGAATGAATGTAACCATAACAAACAAATGGATTTAGGTTGATTTCGTGGAAAAATGCCGGTTTGCCGACTGGCTCGAAAAGTGCCGAAGATGCGTGCTTTCCCACAGTAATGTGTGATCCTCATCACCGGACGGCTGGTTGCGGAACACGGTCGTTTGGCTGGCTGACGGTTCGTCCGAGCTTATGATTTAGCCCAAGGTCGTGTGGATCGTGTTCAGCAAAGCGGTTCGGCTGAAGGGCTTTTCGAGGAGAGTTAGGCCGGCCTTCAATACTTCGCGGTTCGCCATCAGTTCGCCCGTATATCCGGACATATATATGACTTTCAGAGTGGGATGAGAAGCACTCAGGCGCTCGGCTAATTCTGGGCCGCTCATGCGACGCATTACCACGTCAGTCAGTAACAGATCGATCGGATCCTGATGAGACTGCATCCATTCGAGCGCGGACTTCCCGTCGTCGGCCTCGACCACGGTGTAGCCATGTTCCTCGAGGAGTTTTCGAGTCAAGCTGCGCATGATCTCGTCGTCTTCCACAAGCAGGATCGTGGTCCCATGCCGTTTCGGACTGACGACTTCCGCTTCGGGCTTGGAGGCGAGCCCGATTTTGTGCTCCGCGCTGGGAAGATAGATCTTGAACGTGGTTCCCTGTCCCGGCTCCGTGTAGACCAGAATATTCCCTCCGCTCTGCTTGACGATGCCATACACGGTTGCCAGACCCAAACCGGTTCCTTTGCCTGCCTCCTTGGTGGTGAAGAAAGGCTCGAAGATGCGCGCCACGGTGGCCTCGTCCATGCCGCTGCCCGTATCGCTGACTGCGAGCACGACGTACTTCCCGGCTGGCATAACTTGATGTTGCTCGCCGAAGTTCTCATCAAACCTCACCACACCGGTTTCGAGAATAAACTTGCCACCGCGCGGCATCGCGTCGCGAGCGTTCACCGCCAGGTTGACCACGATCTGGTCGAGCTGCCCGGGATCGGCCTCCACCACCGCCGAGTTGGTTCGGGGCACAATAAGAATTTCCACATCCTCCCCCAGCAGCGGACGCAGAAGCTTGCTGATTTCGCTTAATCGCTCGTTCAAATCGAGGATGCGGGGCTGGACGGCTGAAGTCCGGCTGAAGGCCATCATTTGTTTGGTCAACGACCTGCCCCGTTCAAGTGCCTTCCTTATGTTCTCGACATAAAGGGACGGCTCCGCGGCGGGATCGATGCGGTCGCGCAGGAACTCGGTGCAGGAGTTGATGATCGCCAGGATATTGTTGAAATCGTGAGCCACGCCTCCGGCAAGCCGGCCGATGGCCTCCATCTTCTGGGCCTGGCGGAGTTGGCCTTCCGACTTCTTTTGAGCCGTGACGTCGCGCGCGATCACCGATGCTCCCACTACTTCGCCAGTTGAATCGCGCAAAGGAGACACCGAAAGGGAAACATCCAGGCGGCGTCCATCTTTGGTTACCCGCACAGACTCGTGATGCTCGATCCTCTCGCCGTGCGCAATCTTCCGAAGAATTTCTGGAATTTCGTTCGGCCGATCACTGGGAACTAATATGGATATGTGCTTTCCCACAGCCTCTTCCGGAGCATAACCATAGATGCGCTCGGCTCCACGGTTCCAACTGGTGATGGTTCCGTCCAGGCCTTTGCTGAGGATCGCGTCCTCGGAAGAATCGATAATTGAGGCCAGCCTCGCCCGGTATTCGCCAAGCTGCTCAGTCGTTCGATGATGCAGTTCTTCGTTCACCCGGCGAAGTTCTTCTGCGATTCTCTTGCGGTCGCTGATGTCGCGGATCGCGCTCAGCACGAACCATCCCTTCTCGGTGGAGACCGGACTGAGACTGATTTCTACCGGGAATTCCGAGCCGTTGCGCCGCCGCCCATAGAGATCCAGGTCCGCTCCCATGCGTCGGGTCTTTGGCGTCTCCGCGAAAGTCTCGCGATGATGGCGGTGCTGGGGGCGATAACTCTCCGGAACCAGCACTTCGACCTTCTGGCCGATCAATTCGTCGCGATCGTAGCCAAATAGCCCTTCGGTTTGCGAATTGATCTGAACAATGGTTCCGTCGCTATCGACCGCGACGATGGCATCGGGAAGCGTTTCCAGCAGGTCAGCAGAGAACAGCACTTCGGCCGCGGTTCGGGCTGAGAGAGAGGATTCAGTGGGTTTGGTGGAGGGTAACAACAGCAACTCCGCGGTTGAAACTATCGCTACATAAACTAAATCGGAACCTGCCTCTCTGTAAAGGAGCGGCGTGATGGGTGTACACTTCGGTTGCGAAAGAGGTGAATCGGATGAAAGGCAATCCTAAAGTAATCAAAGAATTGAATGACGCTCTCCGGGAAGAGTTAACGGCGATCAACCAGTATTTTCTGCACGCGGAAATGTGCGAAAACTGGGGCTACAAGAATCTTGCCGACTACATCAAGAAACAATCCATCGATGAGATGAAGCACGCCGAAGTCCTGATCGAGAGGATTCTCTTCCTCGACGGAACCCCTTCCATGCAGCCCTTGCAGTTAACCGTTGGCGGAACTGTACGCCACATGATTGAGAGCGATCTGGCGCTTGAGCTGGGTGCGGTCAAGCAATACAACTCCGCAGTGCAGATCGCGACCCAGGAGAAAGACAACGGCAGCCGCGACCTACTGGTTAAGCTGCTCAAAGACGAAGAGGATCATGTGGACTGGCTCGAGGCTCAGCTTCACCAGATCAAAGAAGTAGGCTATGAACGCTATCTTTCCCTGCAAACGGGAAGCTTCGAAGAGAAATCGTAGTCATAACCAAAATCTTCTCGAGAAATTCTCTGTCGACCCCCACGAAGCCCCGCTGCATCGGATCGGCGCCCCTGCGCGATCAACATGGAAGCCGTGATTTTTGCCACAGTGAGAGCATTCACCCATCACTGAAGCAGTAACACCGATCATGGTAAGGTTCTCTCGGCCCGAGCTCCCGGCATTCGGGAAACAGCCTCACCACACCGAGGGCCCCCGCTAGAACCAGTTGTTATCCCTGATAATGAAAAGGAGCACTCCCATGTTTGCACGTATACTCGATTGCGAAGTGAAGCTGGAAAAGAAAGAAGAATTCGTAAAGATTATCAAGAACGAAGTTCTGCCAATCCTCAAGAAGCAGACCGGCTTCCTGGAGATTCTGCCCTTTTTCCCGGAGAAAATGAAAGAGGAGAAAGTGATCACCATCAGTCTGTGGACCACCAAGGCGGATGCCGAGCGCTATGAGAGGGAGTTTTATCCCAAAGTGCTTAACATTGTGAAGCCCTTCCTGACCACACCGGTCAATGTGAGCTATCACAAACTCGAGACCACACTCTGCGAGCACTTCGTCGAGGCGCTGGCCGCCTGAAACGTCGAACGAACGAATCCGGACCCCAGGGCCGGTGCCCTGGGGTTTGTTCTATGCGATGCCTCCCCGAACTTCAGTAATCCCGCATTAACAGACTTTTCTCAACTACTCCTCACTTCTTGCCGATGAGAACCTTATTCGCTCCGACCTCTAGGAACCACATTCATGCGCGATGGGCTCAGTCGTGTGCACTTCTTCTTATGCCTGGTCATGTCAATTTTCTCCTGCAATTTCTGCTCTGGCCAATCAACCCCAGACAGTTCTGACAGACCCTCAAATGTCACATATCGCAGCACCGCTTCGGAGGTTCGTCTCGTATTTTTCGCGACCGACGGAAACGATCGCCCAATTCAAGATCTTCAGAAAAACGACTTCGCCGTGGTCGACGACGGCATGGTGATTCGAGACTACCGCAGCTTTGCCCGCTCTGCTGCGGTGAGACTTGATGTCATTGTGCTTTGCGATTCCAGTGAGTCCGTTCTGCCGCATTTGAAAGAGCAGACGGCGGATGTTTTCCAGCTGGTATCCCAGTGGCCGTGGAATCCCGGGGACAGCGTATCGGTCCTGTCGTTCAGCGGTATAGAGACGCACCTGGTCTGCGCCGGAGATTGCCGGAGTTCGTTCACCGCCAATCGGATTGCCGCGGTACCGAGAGGGGGATCGACACCGCTGTTTGATGCTCTTGACACCGCGGCCACGCTCCTCAGACAGCGCCGGCAGCCAGACGTTTGGCCCGTAATCATTCTTTTCTCCGACGGCGACGACACTATCAGCAAATCTTCATTCCACGAAGCGTCGGAAAAAATTCTGGCCAGCGGAGCGCAGGTTTATGCCATCGACGTAAGCCGTCCAGGGCAAGAGTCAAACGGGACAGCGATCCTCCGAAGGCTTGCCAACGACTCGGGCGGACGCTGCATCCGCATCAGCGAAGGTGCAGTTCGAATCTTCCAGGACGTCATGGAGGATCTGCATTCCGCCCGCGTGGTAACGTACGCACTGCCGAGGTCTAGCTCGGAGTTTCACTCGATTCGTATTCTTCCCACCCACAACCTCAATCTGCAATTCCGCTGCCGCCGTGGCTACTACCACGACTACGGCGGCGCTCGTTCGGAGGCCCCATGAAACTAAGATTGTCGAAACACAGATTGTCGAAACACAGATCATCGAGACGAAGATGGTTGCTGATTTTTTTGTTCTGTAGTTTGCCGAGCCTGCTCACAGCTCAAATCGGCATCTATCAACAAGGCGCAGTTGTCCGGATGCACATGGGTGACTGTGTTCTCGCCCCCCGCGGATTCATGATGGCATTTGGCGGCCCCGCCGGTCCTGCGAGCCAGGAATCCTGCCCCGAGTACACGCTGGTCTCCTCCCGCGTCGTGTTTCTCATTGTTGGCAAGTCATCCAATCAACTCATTCCGCTCGCAGAGAGCATCGACTTCCGTCTACAGAAGAACGAGGTTGCGGTTCGCGTCGACGATGCGAAACACGAAGCCAAATTCACCATCAAGGAAATGATGGTTCGCTCCGAATGGGACCGCCTGCAGAGGCATATTGACGAAAGAATGAGAGCTTCAGAGGACCACGATCCGCAACGTTGAAGGGCTGCTTCTTTACTCCCTAGTGTTTCATTCGCGTTCTGAGGCAGAAGAGGAAATGTCCTTGGTCTGCCGCCTGGATGTTTCCCACCTTCCGGTGATCTACGTTACATTCGCCTGCGGTCACGCATGCTATTCTTCCCGCAACTGTGCTTCCAAGCTGGTGGCACGATCTTGAGCTGGGATTCGTTGGGCTGGCGCGAGTGAGAAACTCTGTAAGTGGTAAGGAGAAAACTAAGAATGCCGGATGAAACCCTCGAGCCGAAAACTACCGGATCAGCCTGGCGGGTCGAACAAGTCTATGGATTGGCTGCAGTTTGTCTGCTCGTAGGCGTGCTCGTCGGCTACCTCTTCCGGGGATCGCAATCCCCTGCGCCACCGGCGCAAGCTGCGGTTGCTGTCCCGGCATCCAGAGCGCGGGTCGTTAGCCGTATAGGGCAAGTTGGGACCTTGGCGAGCCTCTCGTTGATAAACTTGGAGGATCAACCCCATGCACCCGAGGAGGACAGGGTAAGGAATTGTAAGTGTCAGAGCAAACACACGGTTGACAGATTGAATTCGCAGTCGGCGTGACTTCGCCACTTGATCAGCAAATCCTCAGGCGGCCAGTCTCAGTACTGGTTCTTGTCAAAGCGATGGCATAGTGTCAGGTCGACGAAGACATTTGGCTGTGATTAGAAACACTTTCGTTTGGTGATGTACGTCACTGCGGAGCCAGATGGGTACAGCAGAACCGAGATCAGGGCCGGTCGCGACCAGATCGGGTTAGCCACGGGATCAAGATCAAAACCAGACCGTAGAACAAAAGCGAGGCCACAAGCGACGTGGCATTGCCGAAACGAAGATCCTCGAACAGGAGTTTGAGTGTCCCAAATGCTATGGCTAGGTATGCAATCCAGAGTAATTCCGTGCGTTTCAAGTGCGAGCCGCCGAAGCCGAGAATGAGAGCGACTGAGCATGTCACCAATGTCCTGACGACCGAAAGACGCGAAGCGTTTAACCCCCAACTCGCCAAACCCAGCCTCACACCCACGATCACCGCCAGCGCAGCCGCCACACCAGCAATCAGCACGCAGGGGACGATCCAAAGCAGCCGCGGTTTCCATTGATCGGTCCCTAAGTCCGGCCAGGCACGCCATCCGATTGCGTAGGAGAGGCCGGCCGACGCTGTGACCACCCACACGCTTGGATCCAAGCCGGACGGCACGGTTCCGGCCAGTGCCCTGCCCGTTACACTCAGAAGGCCAGAGAGGATCGCCGCCGCGAGCAGGTAGACGGACACGTGCATGCCAAGGCTGAGCTTGCTTGTTCGCACGTACAGGAAAGCCGCCGTCACTGCAGCCAGAGACAGGAACGGAACCTGAAAGTTCACGGGAAAAAGCAGCAAGTTCCCGGCCAGCAGAAGTGCGACCGCATAGGTTGCGCACACGCGACGATTACGGGACTGTACATCGACGTTGAACCGCGACAGCGCGCCCCAGTAACATACTGCGCCAGCCAGCAGGAAGAAGCCGCCAAGTGCTGCCGCAGACCCGAGACTTGCGCGCAGCGTCCCAAAAGTCGCGAGCACAAATGCCACGACCCCCTGCCCGATTTCAAAGATCGTCAGCCGATGGCGCAACCCCAAGCTCCGCAGGCCAATGCTTCCGCCGTAGATCGCAAGGAGTGCCAGGCACAGCACCGTGATCATGGTTGCACTTGCGGGCTGATATTCGGCCGACGCGCCCTCCGGAGATGCCAGCAGATAAACCATCAACCACACGGCGAAATCCGCTGCAACCGCCGGGACGGCTCTCACCGTGAGTCGGCGTCCCAGGCAAACCGTTACCTCGGTAGCCAGGGCGATAGCCAACAACCCAACCGTAAACGGCACTAGGTCGCGCGTTGCGATGATCAGTGCGAGAGCCGTGGCCACCGCCGCCAGAGTTGCCACCCACGGAATCAACTGCAGGCCTTGTCGCCATGCCAGTGTCAGGGCAAACACGACAAACGCAACTAACACTGCCGCCGTGAAAACAGGTAATAACACCTGAAAACTTACGGTGGATTCCCACAGCATGGCCGAGAGAATCAAGGCCGCTGTGATCGCGTAGGTGACACTGGCAAAGTGATTGGTGGCATGAGTTCTGACTGCCCACACCAGCCACATGCCCGCATATAGCATGGCGACTACCAAGGCCAACTTCGGAAGTGTCCCCGATTCGGCAACTGCGCGCAGCAGATACGCCCCCGCGATACCCAGAACTGCTTTGCCGAACACGGGAAGCACCCCGGCAGACAGGTTCGATGCCGAGAAGCCCTGCCCCAGCTCTTGAGGTAACGATTCAGTCCGCGCAACGTTGACAGATGCAACAAGGGCAGGTGTGGGAGCGGTAGGCCTCGCATTCTCTGTCTGGCCTTCCAATGCGGAAACGCGGCGTTCCAGATCCCGCACTCGTTCGTGGAGTTCCACATCCGATGCGATTCGGTCGAAAGCTTGTGCCATTCGATTCTCCGCATCTGCCCCAATGAAAACTGAGGGGGTTCTTAGCTCGTTCCGTGTGCTGGAGCAGAACCGGAACCGGGCAAGGAGGCTGACTCCGGCCAGGGTGGCAGGAGTTTTACCAGAAACCACAGGATGAAGAAAGGAAGAATCATCAGTATGATCGCGGGCAACAACCCTTCCCGCGTTGCGAACGCCATCTTATAAGTGGTGTACCCGAGAAAACTCTTGGAAAAAAGCTGGCCGCCGATCACCACGTTCCAGCGCATGGCAAAAATGCCGATTACGGTCAAACATCCCGCCGAAGCATATATCCGCCTGCGCGCAGTGTCCGTGAGCTTGAGAACCTGCATCGAACCCAACAGCGCAATCGGCGTAACTGTACCGAGCAGGATCTGAATGATCACCTGGGAAGTCCATAGGCGCGTATGCACCATGAAGTCCAGGCTGCGGAATGATTCGTCGGCCTCGTAGATTCGCTGCAGCAGATCCAGCATTTCCAGGCTGAAGTCGATGATGAACGTGTACATCAGATATTGCCCGATCTTATCTAGGCAGCGCATATCGATCGTCTGCCCGCGCAGCCGCGTCGTAAGCATGTAAAGCAACATGACAGCGGCGATCCCCGAGACCATCGCCGAGAAAACAAATACGATGGGCATGAGCGGCGACGACCACCAGGGATTTGCCTTTACCGATCCGAAAATGAAGCCAACGTATCCATGCAAAAGAAACGCGGAGGGAATCCCAATCAGCGTAATGAAATACCCGAGTCTCTCATCGATGCGCAGCGAGCGTTCACTGACGTTATTGGAACCGAGAGTGAGCACACGATAGACCAGACGCTTCCAACCGCTTGTACTCTGAGACAGCACAACAATTTCGCGTCGGTAGTCGAGCCAGATTTCCAGCAGCAGCACGCCCATCAGATACCACAAATAGACAAAGCCGAACATCGCCATGGCGGAGGAACGATGCGGCGTAAGGTACATTTCCAGCGCGCGCTCAGGATGTCCCAGGTGCAGTTGCAGCGGAAGAGGCGCAACCAACAAGAAGGCGAGTGCGGTGAGGAGGGCCAGGCGGTATGTCGGTTTCACTGCTTCTACCCGGAATACGCGTTCGAGCGAGGCCAGAATAAACGCGCCCGCCACCAATCCCGTGATGAACGGGTAAAGAACGATCAGAATGCTCCACTGAAGCTCCACTTCGTTCGGATACATGAAACCTTGCACCGGTATCTGCACGAGCCTCCTTATTGCACAGGCTTAGCGGGCTGAACTTATCGAACCTAACTTATCGAACCAACTTATCGGACTGAACCATCCATGCCGTTATAAAAAACTTTTGCCCCGGTTGCCATGTGGGGTTTCAGAACCTGGATCGTGTGCGTCCTCAGAAATTCATGAATCGGATCCTTCGGATTCTTCAAGTCGGCCAACTGCCGCGCTCCGGTAGGGCAGGCTTCGCAACAAGCGGTCGTCAACCCCTTGGTGATCCGGTGATAGCACAGCGTGCACTTCTCCGCCGTGTTCGTCTTGGGATTGAGAAACCGGCACCCGTAGGGGCACGCCTGGATGCAATAGCGGCAGCCCAGGCAGTAGCTCTTATCAACCAGCACAACTCCGTCCGGCGAAATGAAGGTCGCGCCCACCGGACAAACCTGTGTGCAGGGAGAGTCCGCACAATGGTTGCAGAGCTTGGGAACAAAGAAGTTCTTGCCGTCGTCGTCCGCATGTGGCGGGAAGCCCTGCTTGCCCCCGTCGGGCGATTCGACCTCCGGCCTCTCGATCTTCCAGTCAGTCACGTGGTAGCGCTCAATCCAGGTACGGTAATAGCCTTCCGGAACGTCGTTTTCCTCGGCGCAGGCCCGCACACAGCTGCCACAACCGATGCACTTGGGTATGTCGATCAACATGCCCCACCAGTGCTCCGTCAGCTTGTAATTAGGCGCCGCTTCCGGTGTTCCTGCGAGCACGAACTTCCACGCCACTGCAGCCGCGGGCAACAGCACCAGCATTCGACGGCGGGTGATATCCATTATTTCTTCCCCTCCGTCTTTGCTGACTCAATCTTCCCTGCCTCAATCTTTGCCGTTTCAATCCTGGGACGATGCGGCTGATGACAGGTGTCGCAGGCTATCCCTCCTGAGTGATCGGCCGTCACAACTTGCGGGAAGTTCTTCGGCTTGGCAGCGTTGGCCTCGTGACAGCGGACGCATACGACGGCTGTATCCAGCTTCGCGGGTTGCACCGAACCAGGATCATCCGCATGCTTAGCCTGGGCCCCGTGGCAAGCCTCGCAAGCGACCACTACATGCCTGCCAAGTTTTTTCTGATCGACGACGTCGGTGTGGCAGCCTTCGCAGGTCTCGTGTCCGGCAAACGCAATCGGTCGCGACGCGATCTCGCCGATCGCTGCTCCTCGATAGTGGCCATACTCCCCAAAACTGCGCGGCACGACAATAGCCCGCAGGACCACGAACGCCACCAGCGCGATTGCGATGACCACTGCCAGCCTTATGACGTGTTCGATATCCTTGAACAAGTTTGTGTACCCTGCGCCATCTTGCCCGGCGCGATCTGCGCCCAAAGTTCCGCAATGCTCTTTGATACCCGAGATTCTTCCCGGAAGCGATGATGGAAGTCACAGAAAGCTGTGATACTGGTCACCCCTTTCTGAATGACATCCGTGCTCCCGCCTTTCGGCGAATTGCCGAGGCACGTGATCTCTAAGGTGAGCTTGCGGAAGACTGAACCGGGGGCGGCGCTGGGATCGGGCTTGACACACTCTTGCAGGCACTCGATCGGTTGAAAGAAGGCCGAGAAAGAGATCACCGCCAATACGTAAGCCTGCACGCTTGTCCATTGTTCGATTGAGGTTGCTCGATTTTTATCAGTCAGTTGTCAATGCCCTTTTTCTGGACATCTGCCATCAGTTTCTGCACCGTGGCTTTGCGGTCTGCGCTTAATTTCGGATTCGACTTCAGCAACTCCTGCCAGGCCGCCAGCGCTCCCTGGGCGTCTTGTTTTCCCTGCCACTTGATCATTCCGAGGTTGAACAGGGAGTTGGCGTCCTTGGGGTCATAGTGCAGGCTCTGTTGAAGCTGGCTGATCGCTCGGTCTATATCGCCGTTGTAATACATGCACGAAGCCATCTCGGTGCGAACGGCAATATTCTTGGGATCAACCTGCAGCGCTTTGTCGAAATAGCCGACCGCCTCTTTGAACTGGTGTGCGGCTTCGTACATGTTTCCGGCCTGGATAAGCAGATCACCGTTCTGCGGATCGCTCTTCAGTTTTTCGAGGACCGGTGCTGCCTTGGTGTCGGCCATCTGTTTCATGTCTGCGATGCTCGGCATCTGACCGCGCATCCCGCCAGCCATCGGGACAGGTTGGGCGCTGCTCGCTTGCTGCACAGTGTGTGCGGGAGACTGGGATCCACGGAAAAGATAGCCGATTGCCACCCCAGCGAGCAGGCAAACCACTGCCATCGCGTACACCTGTTGTGCCCGCCAAGGGGATCCGCCTGTTGCCTGCTCTACTGCTTCATCTGGCATTCGTCGTCTTCTCCTCCGACCTGCTTTCCCCCACCTTGCTCACCTTAACGGGGCTCGGGTGGGAATACAGGAAGCGTCGTCACAGACGACTGTGACCCAAATCACAAGCCGCCAACTGTTGATAACGGGATGTTACGCCAACGAACCTCGTCTCGCCTTGTCCGCCGGACAAGCAGATCCTCTGCAATTTCATTCTTCGGGGGAAAAACCAGGTAGATGTTTGGGGGTGGGGCAAAGGAGATTTCTGTTCCAAACTTCCCTGGCGAGGCGAGTCTTAGTATGCTTGCGCGAACACTTCTTCCTGACGACTACCTTGCTTTGCTCCCCGACTGCAACCAGGTGAAATGTTGTCTTGCCGAGATCGATCCCGATCGAAGCGATGTGCATGTGATGATCCTCCTGTATATGCTGCTGGCTGAGATCATCCTACGGTCAGGATGATCAAGCCGGCGGACCATCTCATTAGCCGACTTGTGAGGACGAACACTCCTCGTTCAAGAGCAGGCTTAGCCCGTGAAACCTCCCAGACTTGTGGTACTGATCATTCGTGAGCCAAGGATTAGGCTCCCTGTGCGCGGTCGCCGAGCGGGCACTTCAGTTCTTCACCGATGGCTTTGGGCGTGGCACTGAGTGCAGAGCGTGATCAGGTTCTCTTCAGAGTCGCGACCGGACTGACAGCGAAACTGCTTGTGATGAACTTCCAGGTTCGACATCGCACCGCAGGATTGACATCGCCAGCCATCGCGACGCAAGACCTGCTGCCTCAGACTCTCGTAGGAAGGCAGATCCAGCCGCAGGTGTGGGAATTTTGAGCTGACCCAACTCATGACGCTTCCTCGCCTAGACCTCCAAGAAACGCCCGCTTCTGCCCATCGGGAAGGAACTTAAAGAATCTCGTCATCGAGAACAACAACATCTCTGGATCTCCGTCGTCCAGGTTTGCCCCGGCCAGGAAATCCGCACAGATCATTTCCAGGCAGTAGCCGCGAGATCGGTCGCTCCCCAACATCAGAGCCGCTGTCTCAATCGCTTTCTCAATGACCGGCATCTGGCTCTGGTACAGCTTGAAATAGATAATCTCCCACGGTTCTGTCTCCCGCCCCGTTAGCTCCTTCTCGACCTCCTGCTTAAACTGCTTCTGAGGCATTTCCCGTGCCCGGTGCAACCAGATTGCACAATCGAAGCGCTGCCCATCTCTTCTCGCCAGCTTGGCCAGCTCCAGCCCTTTCGCCCAGCCCAGTTCCTTCAGCTGTTTTCTCGCCTGCGGCGGCAAGTGTTCGTGAATCGACATCAGGTAGTATGCCTTCCGCCGCGAACCCGGAAACCTCCTCTCCAGAAACTCGTCGAAGCACTTCAGTTCCTCCAGCCGCCAATACTGTTCCGCCCGGACCTCGCATAGATAACGCCCCAGTTCCACGAACTTGGTGTCGCGCTCCATCTCCTTCCGCTGTTCCCAGGCCAGAATCTCGTCGATCTTGCCCAGTACGAACAGGGCGCGGCGGCGATTGAGCTTCGGCGGCATGGGCGGATTCTCAGTAATTAAGCTCGTCAAGCCAATCAAGACTGTCTGCTCCTGGACGCCGCATCAAGCTGGCGTCTGCCATTTGCTGGTTTCCAAGACAAAGCCCAACGTAAGGACAGCTGCTGCAGGGATTCTGCGGAAAGCGGATACCACTGTGCGGAAGAAAGTCTGCCATCTCGATGCGACGGACCCTGCTTTCCACCAAGTGGCCAAATTCTTGCCGCTGCTCGTCGGTGATCGTGGTTCGCAGGTACTGAACTTCCACAAGCCGTTTGCGAACGAATACGACCTGGGCGACATCGGCAATGCCCGTCATCCACGAGTAGCAAACCAGCTGCGGGTCCAGGGAGAGCAGCCCGTCGGGCTCTGCACGGTATCGGCTCGAAGAGGTTTTCCACTCGAGTAAGCAGCGTGTGCCGTCGAGTTTTCCGATGGCATCGACATAGGCAACAAAGTCGTTGCTTCCAGCAATTGGCCGAGTGAATTTGATCTGCAGATTGCGCTGAGGCTGTTGGATCTGGATGCGATCGTCCTGGCAGAACCGGGTCAACAGCATGATTCCTTGTCGCAGCATGCGATCCCACGAGTCACCGTTCGAGTAGTGAGGTGTGGGGGAATGTATGCGTTCCCATTTCTCCGATCCCGGCTGCGATAGCGGCCCTCTGAAGCTCTCGCCAAAACCCGGTGTAGGAATAGGGCAGTTTCCCGATCTTCAGAGGACTGGCGAATATCCGATCCTTTTCAGATGCGAACTCGGTAGCCCTCCTCCACACTTGAAGCGCGTCGAGAAGTTCCTTCGCGATGGTCAGCGACTTGCGGGAACTATCAGTCTTAACTTTGTCAACGTTCTGCTCCACAATGCCGCATTCGATAAGCAATTTGCAGTCGAGCCAATCCACGTCTGACCATCGCAGAGCGAGACATTCGCTAATGCGAAGGCCGAAGCAGATGCAGACCAGCGCCATCGTGCCGAAAGGCTCTTTCAGATGACCACTAAGCTTCTGAAACTCTTCCAGGGTGAGATTGCGAGGCTGCCGTGTGCGTCTTGTCGCGCCTTTGACCACGACCAAATCAATCGGGTTTCTGGCGACTTCCACAACGCCACTCCACATGGCGAAATCCATCAACAAGTGAACCATATTCCGCACATGAGATTTGCTCTTGGGGGCCAGGTCCAATTCCCGTAACCATAGCTCAACTGGCCTCGGTTGCACCTCGCTAATCAACTTATCGCCCCAATATGGCAGTACATAGTCGTTAAGCCAAAATTTGTATACTCGCGCAGTCGAATAGCGAGACGGCAATCTCAGCTTCATACCGTTCTGCCAGCGCTCTCATTGTAAGAGTCTTAGAAGCGTGTTTTGGAATTTCCATCGGTTGCCGGAAACATTGCGCGGCATCCCGTTCCCCAAGGGTCACAGATTACGTCCGGTTTTCTTTCTCGGTTTGCCGCACGTCGAGACTCTTCCCGCACAGGGGGCAGGGAGACCGGGTTGCCGAAGACAGGCCAGCCCTGGGTGCGCAGCGTCCCGCTGGCAGCGACCATCTTTATTCGTCCGAATACGGATCTTGCGCTGGAAATGCTGACCGAGGCGATCCGCACTGGATCTCAACCAGCGGAGAGCAAATTGATTGCTCCGGAATCGGTGCCGACGATTCTGGAACTCGCGGCGCGGGCAGCTAAGATTCAGGCGCAGTCAAAGCAAAGCTCCGCCGGCGTCTGACGTCGATTCGATTTTATCGGGCTCGCCTTGAGTGGAAACCCGTTGCTTCAGTTGTTACTCATTCTCTCAATTTAAGCTAACTTCAGACCTCTTGAGCCTGCGCTCGTGGGCTTACCGCGCATTGTAACTATTACTACGCCCCGCATTTCTCGTGATCATTTTCAACCCTCGGGCCCGGGTTTCCTCACTATGCCCGGAAACTAAAGAAAAGCCGCACGTCGCATGCAGCTTATCGGAGTTCAATTCGGGAATTCGTATGTGGCAAATCACATACGCACGTGACTGGCGTCACTGCACTATTGACAAATACGACGTAAGTTGCCCCGCATGTGCCAAGCCTGAGCCGAGCAAGAAAAGGAGAGCCCCTCTATGTTGAAAATGAAAACGTGGTTGGTGAGCCTGATAATGCTGGCCCTCACGGCAGTACCCGTCCTCGCGGGGAGCAGCGATGGGAAACCAGCAACCGGAGGCGCAGCCAAGGCTGAATCGGCGGCTGCTGCGGCGAATCCCGACCCATCTCCAAACTTGAGTGCGACCCCTGGAAAGGCGAACGTGACGGCCCTGTTGGGCGTGCTGGTGAAGAAGGGAGTGCTGGGGGCAGCGGAGGCTGAGGCCATCCGGAACGCCGTGCCGGAAGCTGAATTTCAGCTTCTGGTGGAGGCGCTCAGCCGCAAAGGATTGTTGAGCGCAGCGGATTTGTCGACAGCTGGGACTCCGGCAGCCGAACCCGCGGCGCCCGTGGCCCCGGTTGAGGCTGGGGAATCTTCGTCGTCGTCGCGGGAGGCTGCAGATGCCTCGCCGCAATCCCAACCCCAAGTCCAGCCGCAGGCACCCATTCCGTCGCGGGTAGCAGGCGAGCTGCCACCTCCTCCAGCAACGGTAGTAGGGGCGGTGATTCCGGTGCGGGTGTTCCCGATCGATCCGCCTAAGACTGGCGGCCTGGCTGGGATTAAGGCTGGGCCGATCACGCTCGCGCCTTACGGCTTTATCAAGGCGACGTTCGTCCATGACAGCAGCGACCCCGATGGCGACGATTTTCCGTTTCCCGGCATATGGCTGAATTCCGGGAATATTTTGAGCACCGGCCCTACACAGGATCCCGAGGTGCACATCAAGGCGCGGTCCACGCGTTTTGGGCTCAACGTGGAATGGCCAGACATTTCGAAGAACCTGACGCTGACCGGCAAGATCGAGGGGGACTTCGAAGGCAACTTCAGCGAAGTCGACAATCGCGACGTATCGTCGATTCGCAGCAACATGCCGCAGCTGCGTTTGGCTTTCGTCCGCCTCGATTACCATGCCAGCGAAACCTTTGACGTTTTCTTTTTAGGGGGGCAGGACTGGACGCTTTTCGGGTCCGGCGCACTGGAAAATATAGTGGAAACCACATTCAATGGTGCGTTCTGGGGCAACATCTGGGAGCGCTCGCCGCAACTGCGGGGCGGCTTCATCTGGACGCTGGATAAGAAACACCACGTTAACCTCGAGCCGCAAGTTGGGATCATGATGCCCAGCACGGGCCAGATCCTAAAGCTCGGGACGCTAGGTCTCGCTGGGCAGCTCGGGCAAGGCGAACGCGAGGGCGCCGACTCCGACCGTCCGGAGCAGGAAGGCAGAGTGGCCTTGAGTTACCAACTCGATAAGGCCAAGGGTGTGACTCCGGCGCAAATCGCGATTTCTGGTTTCCATTCCAGACGCACATCCATCGCTTACAATTTGTCCGCGGTCGGTTCGTCTCCCTCGTACGGGACTCTGTGTACGACAACGAACTATTGCGGTACCTTCCCGAACGGCTTTGAGGCGTCCAGCAATCAGTGGGGAGAGCAAATCGTAGCGCAAATACCAACCCGCTGGTTTACTGTGGTGGCGACCGCGTATCAAGGAGCCGACTTGCGCTTTTACTTCGGCGGCCAGATCAACAGTTTCGCCACCGATGTGAGTGGGCTGACAGGCATACAAGGACCGTTTCCTACTCTCGATGGCGGTCCGCTGGCTGCGGCGGGGGGTGCCGTACTAGGTTGTTCCGGGGCATTTACGCCCACTGGAGGACCGGCCGTGAACGGGATCACTCCCGGAACTTGTGGAGGCACGGTTGTGGTTGCTAAGCAGCGGCCTATCCGAGCGTTTGGCGGGTTCGTCCAGCTGGGCTTGCCGCTTTCCCGCTGGTTCAAGGCCGATCCGCATGGCCACAACGCGGGCTGGCAGCTTCTGTTCACCATGGGCAAGGACCAGGTGAATGATCACGACTTGAATAATCCTGGTTTTGTTGGCGCCTACAACGGCGGTGGAACTGCCCCGTTGCCACTTTTGATGGGAAAGACTGCGATTGGAACCCTGTACTACAAATTCAACAACTGGTGCCAGTTCGCTTTCGAGCAGTCGGTCTACGCCACCCGTGGTTTGAACCACGCCACCATATACACCATTGCTGGACAGCTATCCAACGAATGGCAAGATCACCGAACCGAATTCGGACCGATCTTTACGTTCTAGATCGAGCGTCGAACTCCAGCGGGCTCCAAACCGGGCCCGCTGGAGTTCTTGACCGGATGATTGAAATGGGAGTTGGTTCGATGAGCATCCGTAAAGTTTCGGTTTTGCAGGTGGGTCTTCTGCTGGCGGCCATGTTCGCGAATGCCGCCTCGCAGAAAGACACGGTTCAAATCACGGTCCTGGATTCTGTAACTCGAGTCTCGACCTCTGACAGCAATAATGGCGTCCCGCAAAATTGCGAGCAGCTTACTTACGACGCCTATTGCCGTTCGACTACAAACCCGCCGATGATCAGCACCTTGCTGGTGCAGGAAGGCAACGAGCCGCCGTTCCGCATCAGCTGCACGATCGAATCGAGATACTCAAGATGCATTCCGCTGCCCAAGGGCGAAAGGTTCGACGCCAGGAGAGAGAAACGCGGCCTTACCGTGTACTACGTGGATGAAAAGGGCAAAGAGCGAAAGCAGTTGTACGCGCTGGTAGATGCGGGCGGAAAAGCCGGTCCGGCTGCGGCTGCATTTGCGGTGCAGCCAGTTGCGGCCTCGACTGCGCCACGGGAGAGTTCTTCTACCCCTGCGCCAGCCCCACCGGCGCCGGCTCCGGCAGTTGGCTCTGTGCAGGCAGTACCTCCCGAGAAGGTGGAGAAAGTAAGGTGCGATTTCAGCTCTACGCCGCCAGGTGCGGAAATCACACTTGACGGAAAGTATGTGGGCAGCACGCCATCGGAAATCGCGGTCAGTGCGGGCACGCATGGCGTGGTCTTTTCTATGCCAAGTTTTGTCGAGTGGAAGCGGGAGCTTACAGTGGAGGCAGGTTCGGGAATAGTGAATGTGACGGCTATTCTGCAAAAGACGCAGCCTTAGCCGGATTGCTGTTGCGGAAGGTTTAGATTTTGTGGGCTCAGTCAGCAAGCGCACCGCCAGCCACCAGCTATAAGCGGTGGCTGAACACACGACCGAAAAGGAGAACAAACATATGGCAGAATTGACAGACAGCGGTATGTTGAAGGAGTGGTGGGCCAACCCGGCCGTAGTCGGGCTGATGGGTTTCGGTACGACTACGATGGCGACGGGTTTGCACAACGTTGGCTACTGGGGCGCGGGACCAACCCTGGCATTGGCAATCGCCTTCGGAGGCACGGCTCAATTCATTGCGGGAATCGTGGACCTGCGAAAAGGCAGCATCTTCGGTGGTTCCGCCTTCATGTCCTACGGCGCGTTTTGGTGGTCCCTTTTCGTACTGCTCTATGTGCAGCCGAAGACGGGCATCCCGGCTGGCCATCCCGAGGAATTTGGTTTCTTCCTGATGTGGACCCTGTTCACATTGGCTTTCTGCATTGCGGTCCAGGGCGTCGGGAAGTTTCTCTCGGTGCTTTTCTGGCTGCTTTTGCTGGCTTTCATTTTGCTGGACTTCGTGGTTTTGGGCAAATGTCCGGCACCCGTGGCCGGGTGGGAGATCTTCCTCACCGGATTGGTTGCCTGGTATATCGCCACGGCGACGCTGGCAAATACGGTCTACAAGAGAAAGGTTCTTCCACTTTCTTAGATTTGCGCGACCACGCTCGTAACCGCGCGCTTGCAGCGCTGCACGGAATGTTTCATCATATACGGGTTTGAACGGAGCGCGAGGGCGCGCTCCGTCAACCTTACTAAACGCTGGCGAAAGAATCGCCGGAATTGCATTACAAATTCAAAAAGCTAAGGGGTGACTGATATGGCTCGAACTCTTCAGACGCAAGGTGCGGTGATCGAGACCAGCGAGGCTCAGATTGCAGTGCATTGGCGGGAGGAAGAATACTACTATCCTTCCTCAAAATTTATCGGCCAAGCGAATCTGACCGATCCCAGCGTCACCGAACGCTTCAGCGAGAAGAATTTCCCGGAGTGTTTCCGGGAGTACGCCGACCTGCTGAGCTGGGATAAGTACTGGCACACTACGCTCGACACCAGCGATCCGCCGTTCTGGAAGTGGTTCGTGGGAGGCAAGATCAACGCCTCGTACAACTGCGTGGACCGGCATCTGGCCAAGTACAAGAACAAAGCGGCGCTGATCTTTGTCGCGGAGCCGGAATCGGAGGCGCCGGTTTCCGTGACGTACCGCGAACTCTACGTGAGAGTGAATGAATTCGCGGCGCTGTTGCGGGATTTCTGCGGTCTGAAGAGCGGAGATCGGGTCACCATTCATATGCCGATGGTCCCCGAGTTGCCGATCACGATGCTGGCATGTGCCCGCCTGGGGGTGATTCACTCGGTTGTGTTTGGAGGCTTCAGCGGCGAGGCCTGCGGCATGCGCGTGGCTGATTCAGCCAGCCACGTCCTGATCACGATGGATGGTTACTATCGCAACGGCAAGCTGATTGACCACAAAGCGGGCGCTGATATCGCGCTGAATATTTCCAAGAAGGAAGGCCATGCGGTGGACAAGGTCCTGGTTTGGAGGCGGCACCAGGGCAAGAATGCGTCTGCTTCCCCATTTGTAAAAGGGCGTGATTTCTTCGTGGACGAGATTCTTCCGAACTACGCCGGTGAAATCGTGCCTCCCGTTCCCATGGATGCAGAGGCGCCGCTGTTTCTCATGTACACCAGCGGCAGCACCGGAAAACCCAAAGGCTGCCAACACCGCACTGGCGGTTATCTCGCCTATGTGACTGGCACTTCCAAGTACATTCAGGATATTCATCCCGAGGATGTGTACTGGTGCATGGCCGACATCGGCTGGATCACGGGCCACTCCTATATCGTTTACGGTCCGCTGGCGTTAGCCGCTACCAGTATCCTCTACGAGGGCGTTCCTACTTACCCCGATGCCGGTCGGGTATGGAGAATCGCCGAGCGCCTGGATGTCAACATCTTTCACACTTCACCGACGGCCATTCGCATGTTGCGCAAGGCCGGCCACGATGAACCTCCCAAATACAAGTACCATTTCAAGCACATGACGACGGTGGGAGAGCCCATTGAGCCAGAAGTTTGGCGCTGGTACCACGACGTTGTGGGCAAGGGTGAGGCAGTGATTGTGGACACCTGGTGGCAAACCGAGAACGGAGGATTCCTATGCAGCACCAAGCCAGCGCTCGATCCCATGAAGCCGGGCAGCGCCGGCCCAGGGGTGCCTGGAATCTATCCCGTGATCTATGACGAAAACAACGAGCCACTTGCGGCTGGGTCGGGGAAGGCTGGGAACATCTGCATCCGGAATCCCTGGCCGGGGATCATGCAGACCATTTGGGGCGACCGCGATCGCTTCGTCACCCAGTACTACAGGAAATACTGCAAGAATCCCGACAGCAAGGATTGGCATGACTGGCCATATTTTGCGGCGGACGGAGCCGTGCTCGCCGTGGACGGCTATTTCCGCATCCTGGGCCGCGTGGATGACGTCATCAATGTGGCCGGGCACCGTCTGGGGACAAAGGAAATCGAGTCTGCGTGCCTGACGGTTCCCGAGGTGGCCGAAGCGGCGGTGGTGCCGGTGGTGGACGAGATCAAAGGGCGGGTGCCCGAAGTCTACATCGTTCTGCAACCGGGTGTTGCGGCCAGCCCTGCAATCGTGGACAAAGTCAATAAAGTGATTGAAACCATGATCGGTAAAATTGCCCGACCGCGAAGGATCCTCATCGTTCCGGACATGCCAAAAACACGATCCGGAAAGCTCATGCGCCGTGTTCTCGCGGCTGTTTCCAACAACATGAACACGGGAGATATCTCGACCTTGGCCAATCCTGACGCGGTGGAAAAGGTCCGGGAAATGGCCCAGGGCAAAGAGGCCGTGGCACTGGCCGATGGACCAGAAGATCTGAAGAAATTCGGGACAGAAGAGTAAGGCTAAGGCATAACCAGTGGCGAATCGCCTAGCTCACTAGAACCCGGTTCCGGGTGAGAGCATAGAGTACGCACTGGGAATTAGCCAGGCGCGAAGACGTTGCTCGCTAGGACAACTCGCGGGCGTGGACGGCTTCAATGTGGGCGGGTCCGAGACCTGCTATTCCAATGCATCGGGATCGGTGTGGTATGGATACGATGATTTGGAGCGCTTGGTCGAGTTCGATTGTGGGAGCGGCAACCGGGGACAAGAATTCAGCTACGACCAGTACGATAACCTCAGCAAAGCCGCAATTTCCGTCGTACCGGGACCAGCTGGAACCCTGGCTACTCCGCAACCACGAACCATTGCAACAGCCCGTGCACCTACGACTCAAATGGCGATGTAAGGACAAGAGTGCCATCGTTGCAAGCGGCTCATGCAGCTCTTTCAGCAGAGCGTGGAATCGCTCCACCGTCAGACTCCGCGCCTTGCGGACTTTTCGCATTGCTCCGCTGTTATGGACTAGCGAGATTGGATTGCGGCTGATGTCCGGACACCGGACCACATAGCAAACCCTACAAGCCCGTGCATCAGTGAGCGCACGTGCGTTTTGGACTTGGGAGATAATGCAAGCTCGCGGAGCCACAATTCGACCGGGCGAGGTTGCACGTCTTGGATGAGCGTGTCTCACTGGTTGCGAAATCCCCATCTCTAACAATGTCGGCCGTGTCAACTACTTTTTAAGCGCACCTAGGCATGCACTCAAAGAAGAGCGCCATTTCGCTCTCGTGGTGGTTTGCGCTTTCCAACCTTGGGCTCGCTTCTAATCGTTGGGGTCAGGAACTCAGTCCGACCCAGCCATCTCTTCGATCCTAAACTGCGATCATGATTACTTCTTCGAACTCCCCAAGTTTTGGGGAGCGGGATACCCAATCATTACGTCGGTGATTTACTGCACACCATGGGGATTTCCGGGCTCTCCCGCGTGCGAACCGAGCTTGTGCAACTGGCCGTAGTCCAACCTCTGGCGCCACATCCAGTACAGATGCACCGCCAGTTTCCGAGCCATCGCTACCTTCGCGATCTTCCGTCCTCGGCGCAGGGCCAGGTGGAAGAATGTGCTGCGCCATTCTGGATGGCTGCGCACCGTGACCTGCGCTGCTTCCACCAGCAGAAACCGGAGCAGCACATTGCCCTGCTTACTGATGTGTCCCAGTCGACGCCGATCGCCGCTGGACTCTTCCGTCGGAACCAGCCCCACGTAGCTGGCGATCTGTTTGCCACAGTGAAAACGTTGGGCGTTCCGACCACTAACTCGTAGGCCAGTGCCGTCAGCGGGCCCACGCCGGGATGCGTCATCAGCCGCCGCGTCACCGGTCGCCTCTCCACTTCCTGTTCCAGTTGGCGCGTCAGATCCTGGATCTTCGGCGTCAGTTGATCCAGTAAGTCGAGCAAGTCTTGGCGTCGTCGGCTGGCCCAGGGCGCCAGTTTCAACGACTCCAGTTCGTTGCGCCCCGCCGGCCGCCACAACGCCTTCTTGCGCCGCAGACCCTCGTTGAGTGCTACCACATGCAACTGATTCATCACCCGCGTGCGCATCTGCACCAAGCGATGCCGATGCCACAGCAGTTGCCGCAGATCTCGATTCTCGGCGTCGGGCACCCAGATCCGCGGGAAGCGTTCTTCGATCATCAGCCTTAACAACAGCTGCGCATCCTGCAGATCCGTCTTCTGCTTGCGCACTCGTTTGGTGCGTATCTCCGCGGCATCCCCGATCCACAACTCAAACTGCAACTCGCGCAGAAAACGCTCAAACCAGCGCGAGTGCCCGCTCGCTTCCATCCCTAGCCGCACGGTTGCATTTCGCTGCTTGAGGTCTTGATAGAACTGCTCAGCTTCTTCGCGGTGAGTTAGTCGCCGTTCGACGACCTCACCGGTTCCCTGTCCACCCCCGCAATTTACTGGAAGCCCGGATGATAGTCACACCCTATAATCAGCATGTTCGGCTCCTTTCCTCCGAGCCCTTTGGTTGGTTTGCGCCTCCAAAGTGTACTCGGGCCTGGGAGCCGACATTGTTATGGAATCATTACACTCATCGGTGGGTTCTAACTAGGTTTTGCGGATAGCCCCTCACGGATGAACTGCACATTAAGATCATGCAATTCCTCATTCAGTAACCGCAACTTCTCCGCGATCTCCCGCTTGTGAGGCAGCATCCACCCGCGCCAGCGAATGGCCATCGGGCGACCAGAAGGGCGAAGCCGCTCGATCAGCGCCCGGAATGGTGGTGGCATCGCCGGCTTTGAGCGAGCGTGTCCATACCTTAATTGACCCATCGTGATCGATTGCCGTGAATGCCAGTCTGGTTTCATCGGGAGAAACTACGGCGGGTCCTGAGCCGAAGCCGAAGGCCAGAAAGCGAGTGTCGGGCGGAGCAGGAATAAACGCCAGCACAGGTTGTCTGACAACTCCGAGGCCAAACGGCTTCGAGCGCGAAGCTCGTGCCATTTCCTCCTTGAACCAAGGCAGAGCCGCTCCTCGAAAAACTGAAGAGTGATCCGCAGAACAGTGATCTGCTTATCCAAGCCGGAAACACATACGAAGCAGCGCATCAGTTTAAAGAAGCAGTCGGCTATTTCGACAAAGCGCTGCAGGTTGATCCCAAGAACGTTGCCATTCGCACCGAGATGGCTTCGTGCATGTACTACAACGGGGATGTAGACGGAGCGATCAGCCAACTTCAGCAGGGCCTGCACTATGACCCCAAGGGCGCCAACTCGCTGTTCAATCTTGGCATGATTACGTGGCAGGCAAAAAAGGACGGCAAGGGAGCATTGGCGGCCTGGCAGGAGTTGCTGAAATCAAATCCGCAATTGAGCGCAGACCGGAAAGCCACGGTACAGAAATTGATGGCAGACGTTCGGATGAAGGGCAAGACCTAGCGCCCGGCCGGACCATAAGATGGCGAGATCCTACCGCCGCCCAGGTTTTACAACGCCAGCCGGTGAACTGGAGCGGTGGGGATGACTGTGGCAGACCAGGCTGCAAGAGTTCGTCGCGCGGTTGTAAGAGATTAGACTCGCTCCATTTGGAGCTACCACATTGAGATCAAAATTGATCAGACCCTGCCCGAAACTGCTGCCCGGCTGGACCCTCGTGCCGTGGGCTGTGTGACACACTGAACAGGAGAATCCGTCCTGCACAATATGGCGCGCGTGTTCGCTGAAGCTGCTGTTATTCACGACCTGCGCGAGATCGTGGCACTTGGCACACAAAGCATACGGGCCGCCGCTTGCGCTGCCCTCGGCACTTAGGCTCGGATTCGGGAACAGATTCGTAATGAGTTTGCCCGGAAGCGGTGCCTGACTGAATTCGTATCGACGCTCCAAGATATGTGCAAACATTGAGCCGTGGGGTCCATTCGGACCGTTGCCGCCAAATTCGCGATTATCGTCGCTATTGTGGCAGTCGGTACAGAGGAGACGGCTGCCCATGCTGCGCCCTTGCGTCCGGCCATCAAGGTTCAGCATGTTAGGTCGCAGGCTGGGTTGCGGGAGCACACTGCTGCGATCGCGCATCACGGGATGACTTGACGCTGCATTGCTAAACTGCGGAATAACATTCAAAGAGTCGCCTCCCGAAACCAATCGCACAGGCAAATAGCCAAAATTGACTTTGGCTTGCTTGCCTGTGCTGTTGCCATGGCAGCGCAAACAACTTTGATATTGGTCGATTGCTGGATTAATTACAGTCACGCCGTCAGTCGCGCTGATCCCAGCAACAAGGCCTTGAGACGTTCGTATTGCGGGCGCAGCGGGGAAAGCGGCAACCTTCTTGGACGAATGCGGATTATGGCAATCGACACAGGTGACATGCCGGTTTTGATTCAGCAGCACATTTTCATTGCTGCGGTGTGGCGTATTCCCCGGCGAAAATGAATGACCATTCTTCGGGGCGACCATTTCAGCAAGGACGCTAGGTGCCGGAGGCGCCACATTCGAGCTGCCGTTGTGACAGATGATGCAGGTCTGGTCGTCAACCGCGCGAAGCAATGAATTCCCCCCTGGAGCATTATGCTGGGTGTGGCAAGACGAACAGCCGTTTTTTGCAACTGTGCCATAGGAACCAAGGGACGACTGTTTCGTGTTGAGCACCGTCCGCTGCGAAATACCAAGGTTGTTTTCAACCGACACTTGCCTCGCCACGCTGTTCGTCGCCATTGCGTGAATGCTAGTAGACCACCCTGCAAGCGGGTTTGTTTTGTCTGTCCTGGTCGCTGCTGAGCTCGTGGTCGATCGCGTTCCCATGTTCTTCAGTGTCGTTCCCGCAACCCAATCCTCTGTAACTGGCTCAGACGAAGACGCTCGTGTGAACAGCCCGAACTCCGGGCCACCGTTCATCGTCTTCAGCTGGTTTGTATGGTTTGCGACCACACCGGAGGAATCAGCTGCGCTAGTGGTGCCGAAGTTTGCAGCCGCCACGTTCGTGAGGCCCATCCCCGCACCTGTGGGGATCGTACTGTGGCAGGCCAGGCAAAGTTGGCTACTGGAATTGTTTATAACCAGAAAATTTGCGTTGTTGGGATCGA
The DNA here is from genome assembly GCA_049280095.1 of Candidatus Sulfotelmatobacter sp. Classification (GTDB taxonomy): domain Bacteria; phylum Acidobacteriota; class Terriglobia; order Terriglobales; family Acidobacteriaceae; genus Sulfotelmatobacter. Next base: position 113,196 of record JBAPPL010000040.1, read on the forward strand.
TATTCTGTACGTGCGGATTGTGGCAACTGGTGCACTCAATGTTGCCGTTGATGAGCCGTACTGCTCCAGTTGTATCGGCCGTGGTGGGCGGGTTTGCGGTCAAGGACTGCACCAAGTCAGGAGCAGCTACCAAGGGAAGGACAAAACTGACCGGATGCATCGTTGAAAGGCTTGTGCCAAATACGTCCGAAGCGTTCATCTGTCCGCTCATCGGAACCTGCCCATAAGCAACCAGAGCTCCCGGCGATCCTGCCACCGTACCATCGTGGCAGCTGAGACAGAGTGTGCTGTCCGTCCCCAGCGGTGGCGATGGGTTGGGCATGTTGGTTAACGTCGAGCTGCTGTACACGGTATACGATTGCACGTTCGAAAGCTTTTGGTTCCACAGTGGAGTTTGAGCGACCCCGGCTTGCCCATTTAGTCCGGAATGCGGGGCATGGCAATACAGGCAAGAGCCCGACAGAGTCCCCTTGATCGGCGACGCGCCGCTAGGGGACAGGTCATGCGCACCTATCACGTCTGTGGTTTGCGCCGGCAGCATGGCGGCAGCCAGCATCGTGATAATGATTGCGAAAAACCTGAGCCTCAATGCTGCCCTCCTTCGGCTCCCTTGTGCAGTCCGAAGTAATGGAAGACCTGAACGCGACGATTGTAGGAATCGACCACAAACACGCGGTCATTTCGATCGATGAACAGGCCCGTGGGCAACTGAAATTCCCCGAACCCCGTGCCCTTCTGCCCGAAGTAATACAGAAGCTGTCCCTCTCGATCGAAGACCTGCACCATGCCGCTCAGGCCTTCGACCATGTAGAGATGCCCTTCAGAATCCACGCCGATTCCCTTTGGCCGAAACGTCTGGCCTCGTCCCTCGCCGATTTTCCCGATCGCATATTTGAACGCTCCTGAACGATCCAGAACCTGAACCCGGAAGTTCATGGCATCTACGACAATCAAACCTTCGTCGTCCAGGCGCAACTCGGTTGGAAAGTTAAATTCCCCGTTGCCGGTGCCCGTCTTGCCGATCTTCTGCAGCACGCTTCCCTGCATATCGAGCACAAAAATCTGGTTGCGCAAGGTGTCGGTTACGTAGATCCGCTGGGCTTGAGAATCAATCGCGATTCCGGTTGGACGCTTAAAGTATCCCTCCCCGCCTTTCAGACTTCCGATCACCCGTTGAAACTTTCCGTTGGAATCGAAGACGAAGATCTTGCCCGCCTCCGAATCGGTGACGTAGATGTTATCGGCGGCATCCACGGCGACGCATTGCGGCGCTTGCAGCCCGTCATTCTCGTGGTTGCGTGAAATGAATTTGTATTTGTGCTCGGCAAAATCAAAGATGTGAATGCCGGCTCCGCCCCGATCTGTCACAATCACACGATTATGCGAATCGGTAACTACGCTATAGGGCAGGACCATGGGGTGCAACTGCGCTTCGCCCGCGACCACATCGAGCAAGTGCTTCCAGAAGCCGCGCTTGGTTCTGACATCTGCCTCGGAGCTGAAGCTGCCTTCGTATATCAGCTTGCGTCCGCCTTCGAGTTCAAGTTGCGGTACGGTTGCAGGCCCGGGAGCTGTCGCTTTCGACCCTGCCCCGGCCCCCGGAACCAGGGCCAGCACTAGCATGCTCCCCACCGCCACGTACCTGACGCGTTTGCATTTTCCCGGAGCCATCAGAAGAAATTGAACGATCGCGAAACTCCGAAGTAGTAAGAACCCACGTTGGTAGGCGGAACTCCAGAAATGCTGAATCCTTGCTCTAACTTACTGTATCCCGCAGTGAAATTCAATTTGCGGAAGTTGTAGTAGAGAATAGCGCTCACATTTTCGTTGTTGTTGTTTGAGTATGCGGCGTTTGTGCCTGAGGTCTCTGTGTTGCTTATCCCCTTGGAGAAACTCGCGGTCATAGTCAGCCCGGGCACTGGGCTCGCTCCAATTCCTGCCGAGTACGACGTGCCATTAAACAGCACAACTGAGGCCGGGTTCAGGATCGGCTCGGGGACGGGCGTGGACACCAACCCCGTGGGCGTCAGTAGCGCGTTCCCATTGGCTTTCCCGTAGGAACCGCTGACGCTGAATTTGTACAGAGAGAGGGTTGTCGAGTAGCTCTGGCTGGAATTCGAAGAGCCCGGCTGATCGGTGATCAGGCTGTTTGAGCCGGCCGCGTAAGCCCCCCAATACGTATGGCGGCTGAGTTTGCGTCCGAGGCCGCCCGTATAATTGAAACCCGAACTGGTATATGCAATCAGCACGGTCTGGACGTCTTGCGAATAGCCAAAGGCGCCATTGACGTTCCATCCCGCGACTTTCCGGGTGTAAGTGATCGAGTCGTTAGTGCCCGTGGTGGCGTGGTATTGGGTCGAACCACTGAGCCACGTCCGCGTCACTCCCGCTACTGCGGTGAAGTATCCCCCCAGCAGCGAGTTGCTGTACATTACCGTTCCGGTGATTGAATCAGAGGCAAAGGACGTGCCCAAGAAGGATTGTTCCTGCCGGGTGACGGTGCCCCTCACGTGCAGATGTGTCCCAATGTCGTAATTGCCATAACCGGTCAGACTCAAAGCATCCGACGGGGTTTCTGCTTCGCTGCCTGGTACGATCGCCCCTGCCGTCAGCAGTGAGTTGTACAGCGTTCCTTCGAGATTGTCAGTGTAATAAGCGTTGAATCCTGCATTCAGGTTCTCGATCGGCGTGACATTGAGAGCTCCGTTTAGCGTGTCTATGGTGGCGTCGTAACCTGTGCGTGAGCCGGACTCACCTAATACGGTATCGACGGTATTGACTGTTGACCTGGTGACGCCTGCGGAAGCGCCCCCATGCCACGGCAGCGCGTGTGCCACATTAAAAGACAATGTATTGGTAGTCGAATTCGATTGATCCGAAGCCGCTGCCACCAACACCTCCGGGGTGAGGGAATTCGAACCGCTGTGCTGGAATCCGCCGCCTAGAAAGAACCCGGCGACTTTGTACGACGATGTGAGCGAGACGGTGTCAAAGTGTGTCGTTCCGTTTGCGTTCGTCCCGTAAAGCGAATAGTCGGCGTCTCCGTCGACAAAACTGAAATTCACCCTGGGCCAATCACCGAAATTGAGGCCCCAGTTGATTGCGAGCGTATCTGTGTCGTTGTTGGTGCTGTAACTTGCAGGTTGTGCAACGCCTTCACTGTTGAAATTTGCCAGTTGCGGAACAGCATAGTTCCCGGTGCTGTTATAAACCTTGGAATAGCTGATGGTGCCCGGGAAGTTGCTGCCGCTGAAGATCGCGGCTGTTGCATTTACGCCACTGGCCGCTGTGATCGACTGAAATTCGGAGTTGAGTCGCGACTGGTTGTAGAACGGGGAGATGTCGAACCCGAGAAAATTGGGGTTGTAGTACGAGCCGGAGAGATCGGCCACGCCCGCGCCAATGTTGTTGTGATCGGAGTTGGCGATGTTGGAATAATCAGCGCTGTATCCCCCATCGAGCATGCCGGTCAGATGCATGCTGGCGTCTCCCATATTCACTTGCGCGTCCGTGCGCGGCGCCATCGCCACGATCAATAGGACCACCATAACAAATGCCGACAGGGAAATCAGGGGATCGAGGTTGGCTGAAACTTCGCTACAATCTGATTTCGTTAGGCTTACTCCCGGAGAGAACGGGTCGAGATGTGCCCGGACTGCACGCAACTTAAAGCTCCTCTACCTTGGCATTCTTCCGTAGCCGAAGATCCAGGTTGCGGCGCAAGTCCTCCGTCTTGTTCCTTTGCAATTGCGCACGCAGCGGGTCTTTTACCTCTTCGAACTTCATCATGCCGGGAGAAATGTGAGCGGTTAGCCGCAGAATGGTGAAGTTATTTTTGTCGAACTCGACAAGCTCGCTCACCTGGTCGGGTTGCATCGCCACCAGTGCGTTCACCACCGCCGGGGGCAGCTTCGAACGGTCGGCGGCCTTATGGGCGCCCATCACCACTCGGAAATCATCCTCGGAAATTTTTTCTGCCAGCACCCCGAACTCCTCGTAACTCTTCGTCACCTTGGCCTGTTTCAGCGCGTCTTCGGCGCGCTTGCGCTCCTCCTTCAACTGGGACTCAGTCGCGTTCTGCGGCGGCAGGAGAGTAATGCTCTGGAAGGTGAAGGATTCCGCGATCTGGAATCGCTCCGGGTGCTGGTCGAAGTAGGCCTTGACCTCAGCCAGTGGCACTGCTGATTTATCCGCCACCTGAAGCTTGAGATATTTGTCGATGAGCAAGGAGCGCTCTACCTTCGTCTGCAGCAACTCCTCTGAACCGTGGAACTCCTCCTTGACGAATTTCCGGTATTCTGCGGGCGAATCAAACCGCTTGCGGAACTCGGCCATGCCGCGGGTAACGCGCTCAGGAGCCACCGTCATACCGCTGCGCTTCGCCTGCTGGTAGACCAATTCCTCGAAAATCATCATCTTCATAGCGCCGGCGCGGATGTCGGCTTCCATGGCCTGGGGAAAACCGTTGTGCTGGCGTGCGTAGGGAAAGATAGTGAACATTTCCCGGAGCAAGTCGCGGTCAGTCAGCGCCGCTCCATTCACCCGCGCCACCGGCCGGCCCACCGGCTGCAATGCCGGAGTGGTGCTGAAATCGGACCTGGTCGTCGCCTCGCCTGCCGTGGAAGCGTGGGAGGCGACTTGCGCCGTCGCTAACGAAAACGCGACTAGCAGCCCGGCACATACCAACCCCACCCGAGCGTACAGTTTCAGACGGTTATTCATGCGAGAACTCATCTCATCAATCCGTTTCGTATCAGGGCGCGGCTTCAGCCGTGCTGCAAGCTTTTCATTTCGCCTATCCGGTACGTATGAAGTCGTGCCCTCATGCGAACTTTTCCCGAATCCTCCAGAGTTTTTTTCCACTTCCAATCGATCGGTGAACTCATGCCTCATAACGTCTCTCCTGAAAACTGGGGGAGGGAAACCGCCCTCCCCCGGCGGTGAAAGAACAAACTACACGGTGGGTACGCCCGCCACACCATGCATTTCGTTCGATTCGCCACCATGGCAATTGCGGCAGAACTGCGCCACTGAGTTGCCGTTGGCAGCGGGGTTGTAATAGCCCCGAATGAAGAACATGGTCGAGTAGGTGGTACCGTTTCCCGCCACGAAAGCAGTCATACTGTGCTGGTCGTGGCAGGTGGTGCATGTGACGGCATTCACGGTCGTGCCTCCAAAGCTGGCCAACGGGTTGCCCCCGTTATTCCAGAAGGAAGCAGGATAGTTTTTCAGGAAAGCCGTCATATTCGGCCCGAACGTGGTGATCGGAACGAGGGTGTTGCCGCCCTGAGCCGCAGGGCAGTCCCAGTTATACCCGCCGCCGCAGCCGACGTTAGCACTGCCACCCACCGGGTGGTCGTTGCTATAGGGTGTTCCGCCGCTTGGAGCCGCCAAGCCGAGCAGCGTTGGAGCGGTGCCGCCCACGATTGGCAGGGTCTCAACCGTTTGGCCTTGCATCATGCCCACCTTGGTCACCACGCCGTCGTGGCAGCTCAGGCAGAACAGGATGACGGTGTTGGCGTCATGCGCGCTGGTGATGGTGCCACCAGTCGGCAGCGTAACCGGGTACCTTGCCGCGCCGTCGCCGCTGAAGTTGAACTTCGCGCCGAACAGCGGGGAGACGTCCTGGCCCCACAGAGCGTACATACCGTTCTGCGGATCGGCAGTGGCGCCGCCGTTGCCCAACGCGCCGCTGTGCGGAGCGTGGCACATGACGCAGCCACGGCCGTAGCCGTTGTGAGCGCCCAGAATGTCAGGGCCGCCCTTGTAGGTGTAGGCTGTTGTTGGTGTGTAGGTGTAGGTTTGGGGAACGCTCCCGGTGGTGCCCGTTCCCGGGGGGGTACCCGTGTACTGCGCCATCGCCACTGCACACGCGGCGAAGACCATGAGTAAGGTTACTGTGATTCGCTTCATATGTTCTAAAACCTCCTATTGATTTGTGCTGCAACACATTTACTGCTGTACTTATTGCTGTACTGCTGGCCTGGCGTCGAGCCTGCCTTTCTTGGAGGTCCGCGGACCACCAAAACTTTTTCGCCCGCGCCTTAACGCGGGGTGACGGCTATTTCGGCGCTACGTCTTTCGTAGCGGCAGCAGTGGCACTCGCCTGCTGCGCCGAACTAGCGCTGGGTTTCTGATCAGTGCTTGCGCGCTTGTTCTTCTCCGCTTCGGCCTCGGCATCGGTCACGTAACGGAACATCTGCACCCGGCCGGGGAAGGTCTCGGAGACGATGACGCGGTTGAACTTGTCGATGGCGATTCCCCACGGCCCCATGAACTGGCCGGGGTAGGATCCCTGACCACCGAAGTAGATAAGTAAGCGGCCTTCCTTATTGAAAACTTTCACCTGGTTCGTGGCCGCGTCCACCACCCAGATGTGGCCGTCGCTATCGATGGCGATACCTTTCGGACGCTCCAGGTCGGCAGGTCCGTCGCCGTTCTTGCCAAACTGGCTGATGAACTGGCCGTCGGCATCGAAGATCTCTATCCGGTTGTTAAAGGTGTCGGTGACGTAGACATTGCCGTCAGCGTCCACGGCCACGCATTCGGGCAGGGAGAAGGTTCCCGGGTCGGTCTGCTCGTGTTTCTTGCTGGGCTTGCCGATCTGTCGTAACAGCTTGAAGCTGTCGGCGTCGAAGACATCCACGACATCGTCGCCCGAATCCACTACGTAGAGAAACCGGTTCTCGCGATCAATGGCCACACCACCGGGGCGCACCAGCACGTCCGAACCGAAGACCCCTTCCGTCTCGTGTTTGGGGTTGATCACCAGGACGTGGCGAGCCTTGACATCGGTTACGAAGAGGCGATCGTTATCATCTACCGCCAGTCCTGCAAGCATGTCGAAGTGCACATGCTGATCTTTGCCGATCAGTTCGACCTGATCCTTGTTCTCCGGGTTGAAAACAAAGATTCCGCCCACGGCCTGGTCTGCCGCGTAGATCCTGCCCTTCGAATCGGCGCCCACACCGAAGGTGCGGATGAGCTGAAAGGGAAGGCTGGTGATCTTGATCTGGCCTGTGGATTGCGCGCCCGCCAGGCGATCCATCCAGGTCTGCTTTTTCTTCTTTGACTCGAACTTGCTGCGGTCGATCTTTTCCCCGGTGTACAAGTCCAGGAACCTGATGCGCGCGATTGCCGGCGGGTTCGGCCAGACAATCTTGCTGATGTCGAAGTAAGCTGTCACCCGCTGGTCTCCCGGCTTCACCTCGGGAGCAGGCGCGGCCTTCTTCTTCTGGGCATGAAGCGGCGCAGGTAAGAGGATGAGCAGCGAGAGCAAAGCGATCAAGACAGCTGTCAAAGTTCCAACACGAATTGAATTTGGCCGATGATTTGGCATCTCACTGGCCTCCCATCTGTACATCCGTCAGGTCCAAGCCATTGGCATGGCAGCTCTTGCAGAAGTTCATGTTGTTTTTTTGGTCTTTCACCAGCATCCCCGGCTGATTGCCGGCGTGCGCCTGGTGACAGGTCAAACAGGTCATTGGGATCGGCATCTTGGTCTTCAGGTTCATCACCGTTGAAACTGGGTGCCGCTCAGTGGGGTGTCCGAGGTCGTATTTCAGCGGCAGAATAGGAACCTTGCTGAAGTAGTTTTCCGGCAGCTTCACCTTGCCGTCGAAGATCGTAACCAGGTGTTGAGCTTCCAGCTTTTTCGGTTCTGCATCCGGACCGTGGCACTCAAGGCACAGCGCGTTGGTGGTACTCGCCCTGAGCAAGTGTTCATTATCGCCGCCGTGAGGTTCGTGGCAGGTTCCGCATCCCTGCTGGAACGCTGGCTGGTGATGCACTCGTTTCTTGCCGAGATCGGCAATGTCACTATGGCAGCCCAGGCAGATGTCCACCCCATTCGTCTTGGGAAGCCCCGGCTGCCGACTGGCATGGGGGCTGTGGCAATCGGTGCAGTCGCCCGCCGCGCCCGGATGCGGCACTTTCGCCTTCTCGATCTGCTCGGCCTTGTCGGAGTGGCAGGTCACGCAAAGTGACTTGGCATCCGCCTGTGTCAACACCACTTTCCCGTCCTTTGCGGGCGCGTGGCAGACGTCACACTGTTTGTCAGCAAAAGGCGGGTGCATGAACTTCGCCATCAGCTTGGGAACGTCTGACTGGTGGGGGTCGTGGCAGGTCAGGCAATCCGCTGTCTCGAAGGGTTGGTTCTGGTGCGCCTTCTGCAGGTCCGCACTCTTGGCATCGTGGCAGTCGAGGCAGAGGGCGGGCGGCGCCTTGGTCAAATGGAAATCAAATTCGACCTTTCCAACTTCGCCGGTCTTATGTGTGATGTGGCAGGTGTCGCAGCCCATGTCCAGCGCGGCGTGTCGGCTACCTTTTGCCGGAACATTCAATCCGGTCTTGTGGCAGCCGAGGCAGAGGCTTTCTTTCTGGTCGCCGGAGACTGGCTTCAGCAACTGGTTCTTGTTATCGGAGGTGTGCGGGTCGTGGCATTTTAGGCAGTCGCGGACCGCCGGCGGATGCACTGAACCTTTTATGTCGGCTGCTTTCTTGTCGGCGTGGCAGGTGATGCAGAGCGCGTAGGGCGTAGTGGTGATCAGCTTTACCCGGGTTACATCTTTTCCGTTCCGGATCTCGTGGCAGCTCAGACAGCCCATCGCGATGGCGGAATGGACAAACTTGCCTTTTGTCTTGTCTTCGTGACAGGTAATGCAGGTAGAGGAATCGGCCTTCGGATCGAGTGGCACCGGATGCTGTACCGCGTGGGCCGTCCCGGCAAGAATAGTCACAAGGGCGAGCAATCGAATGGCCCTGCATCCAAGTGCGACTGTGCAATCCGAATTGGAGCTGCTCGGGGTCACCGTTGGGGTAACACCTCCGCACGTAGTTGTGCACGAGTTCGGCCTAATCGCCAACTCGGGAAGGTCTTCCACACCAGCTGTAAGTCTTTTAAAATGAATAGCTTGATAAATTCAGGCGGCTTTTTGAAAAGCGCGACCGCTGCAAAATTCATCAATCATGAGGATTCTCCCACAGTGGCACTGGTGAAATGACCCAAGTAATTCGCAATAGCGGATTGCGGTATCCCGCAGCGATCGAATGGATGTCTGGCATTTCGAGCCGCTCGCTCTGATTGCCTTTCCGTCATCCTCTTTTAAGGACTTTCCTCACTATCTGGTGTGATCTTCATCACTTTTATGTTCGGGGCAGCACAACTTGAAACCACGAGTTCACGGCTGAGGGTCGCTGTCAAGGCAGGAACTTCTTGCGGAAGGTTTGCCCATCAATGTAAGGCTAGTGCGAAATCGCTATTCGACCTGGAATCGGCTGTGGAATATACCCCAGTTTCTGTTCTTTAGCTTAGCCATAGTTCTGATGCATGCATAACAAACTCAGCGGCTTAGCGGATCTTTGTCGCTATGGTGCAAAACGTGCACTCCCTTCACGGGGAAGGGAAAACATATGGGGGCAACTGTCCATTCAATACCTCGAAAAACTTGGCAAACCCTGGGCGCAATTAAAACTGGCGTCATTTTGCTCATTCTGGTCGTCATCCTCTCGGCGGCGGGGACGGTCATTCTGCAGCGTCCTGCGACCGACGTTGACGAGATGCAGCGTGCCTATTCGCCACAAGTGCTGCGTCTGCTCGACGGATTAGGACTGACCGACGTCTTTCATGCCTGGTGGTTCGTTTTGCTGCTGAGTTTGGTGAGCCTTAGCATTATTGCAGCCTCCGTTCAGCGCTTCCCCAATGCCTGGAGATTCTTCTCTCGTCCCTACAAGAGCCCTGACGAGACTTTCCGTAAAGCCCTTCCCCACCATGTTCTGATTCCGATCGAAAATGAGGAAGCGGCCTTGAGCGTGGCCGGTCGCATATTCCAGAAGGCAGGCTTCAAGCCGGAGCGTATCGTCCACGAGAACAGCTTCTCGCTATTCGGCGAGCGTAGCCGCTTTTCTGAACTGGCGGTTTACATCGTGCACGCAAGTCTACTTCTCATTTTTCTCGGAGGAATCATCGATGCGCTCTATGGCTGGCGAGCCTTCGTCACGCTGGGTCAAGGAGAACAGTCGAGCCAGGTGCAGCCGCAGAATGGGGCGAAACGCAACCTTCCCTTTGCCATCCGCTGTGACGGAGCTGGACAGGAGAATTATGCTGACGGCTCTCCGAAGCGCTGGTGGTCCGATCTGTCGGTTCTAAAGAACGGGCAAGTAGTGCTGCGCAAGCAGATCGTCGTCAACGATCCGCTGGTGTATCAGGGAGTTCGCTTCTATCAAGCGAGCTACGGCAAGACTGGAAAAGTCGACAAACTAGTTCTGACCGCGACTCCCCACGATGGAGAGCCGCCCAAAGAGCTCAAGATTGGTCTGAACGAAACCGTTGCACTCGATCCTGACACCACCGTCCGCCTCGCCGAATTCATTCCCGACTATGTGGTAGGGGATGGCCAGGTTTATGCCCGCTCGAACGATCTGGAAAATCCAGCAGCGCACCTCGTAGTCGAATCCAAAAAGTCGGGCCAGGCCATTAACTTCTGGCTGCCCGCAATTCCAGGCTTCGAGCAGAACGCATCTTCGCCCTACACATTCGAAGGCAAGGACATAGAGATGGCTTACTTCACCGGCCTCGAGGTTTCGCACGAGCCCGGCCAGTGGGGAGTCTGGGCGGGCGTGGTCTTGATGGGTCTCGGCCTGGCGTTGGTTTTCTACTTCGTTCACGCGCGGGTGTGGGTGGTGCCGGTGCGCGACGCCCGCGGCCAGCGAAAGCTTTGGATCGGCGGAACTGCCAACAAAAACAAAGATGTATTTGAGCAGCGTTTTCGTGAACTCGCGAAACAGATCGAGTCGGAATTGAAGATTTCATCGCAGGCAGGCGCCGACTCGTCTGTCATCGCACTCGCCGGAAAGTAAGAGCCGGCACGGAGGATGCGTCCATGGCACAAGTAGCAAGAGCCGAACAGCAACCGGCAGCCACAGGTTCCACGCTGGTAGTCATGGTGGGATTGGGCGTTGCGTTCCTGTTATTCATGGCATTTCTCAACGTGGTCAAGAGCGGCAACCTGCTTAATGACTCCAATCTGCTGTATGCGGCGCTGATTTTCTACGCCGGCGCAGGCACGCTTTATCTCGGATTCGGAATCACCGGCACTCCTTCCTATATTCGTTACGCCTCGCTGGCCACCTGGGTGGGATTGCTAGCCAACACCGGTGCCGTCGCACGCCGCTGGTACGAGGCAGGTCATCCGCCGTTCGCCAGCATCTACGAAATGCTCCTTATGTTCGTGTGGACTCTGGCCGTGCTCACGCTGGTTGCGGAGAAAAAGTTTGGAGTGAAGGTCATCGGCACTATCACCATGCCGGTAGCGATCGTCGGCGTCATCCTCATGCAGTTGCTTCGGACCGAAGTGCACCCCCTGGTGCCGGCGCTGCAATCAACCTGGCTGCACGTGCACGTCACCCTGGCCATGCTCGCTTATGCCGCCTGCGCTCTCAGTTTCGCCCTGGCGATGATGTTCCTGATCCAGGACAAAATGAAGACGGAAACCTTTCTGGCTGCAACCAGCTTGTTTACGGTCGCCACGTATGTCGGCGTCCTCACCCGGTTTGAAAAATGGGGAGGACTCAGCGTCGTGGCTTGGAATGCTGACGAAAAATCGGAAGTCTTCCTGTCTCGGGGCGTGCGGCTTTTCGTTGTGATTCCCGATCTCGGCTGGTTGCTGTTTCTTGTGTTAGCGGCGGTAGCTGCTCCGCTCGTTCTCTATCTCGTCTGGCGTAAAACCCATAACGAGGGCCTGCTCGACATGGCGAATCGAGCGGTGTTCCTCAGTATTCTCCTGCAAGTATTGGCGCTCGTGTTTCTTGTCCTGCGCGCGCGCGATGGCCGTTATACTTCGCTCGATGCCGACGGTCTGTTTCCCACCAGTTTGGCAGCGAGCCCATTCATTCTCTCCGGTCTCGTGGGCGGAATCTTTGTCTCGCTCCTCTACCTTTTACTTCTGTGGCGGCGCACCGATCTCGAGCGTATGCTGCCCAGTGCGGACGAACTGGACCGCATCACCTACAAGACCATCGCGATCGCATTTCCATTACTCACCCTGATGATCGCGGCGGGCGCCTACTGGGCTAATCGCACCTGGGGCTCTTACTGGAGCTGGGATCCAAAAGAAACCTGGGCTGCGATTACCTGGTTGGTGTATGCCGGCTATTTGCACATGCGAATCACCCGCGGATGGCGCGGCCGGCGCGCTGCTTACTTCGCCATCCTGGGCTTTGCCGTCGTAATGTTCACTTTTTTCGGCGTAACTTACTTGCTGCCCGGCATGCACGCATATGCCTAGCCGCATACAGTTCGCGGCCAAGGACGCTGGACCGCTGGTAGAGCCAGTCCCCACAGCTCTGGCGCAGGAGCAGCGGACCGAGCAGGAGAAGGAGTATCGATTGAGTTCCGTACGCGTCAATTGGCAGCTCAAAGCGATTCTGCCGGTGGGGTTCGTCTTGCTGGGCGGGTTGCTGCTCTTCACCCTGGCCACCGTATCCTTGCGGGACCCGGAACGCCACGCCGTGCTCATCGTCGCCGGAGCGGGTGCGGTTGCCATTTGTGCAGTGTCAATGTTCGTGCTCGCGTATTTGATTCAACGGCCCATGGTCGAATTGCAGGAGAAAATGCAGCAGGTAAGTGAAGGCAACCTGGATGTCGCCGTCAGCTTCTCCCGGCGCAATGACGAAATCGGTGACCTCGGCCGCAACTTCAATCATATGATGCTGCAGTTACGCGAGAGCCGGGAAGAGATCGAGCGGCTGCATCGCACGCAAATGTCCCGCGCCGAACATCTGGCAACGCTCGGCGAGCTGGCCACGGGCTTGGCCCACGAGATTCGCAATCCACTCGCCGGAATCGCCGGCGTCATCGAAATCGTCGGGCGCGATCTGCCCTCGACGAGCCCGGCGCGAGCCGTTGTGAAAGACGTCCGCCAGGAAATCGCACGCATCAATCGCATCGTAACCGATCTTCTGGAAACGGCACGGCCTCATGCGCCACAGATTCGCCGGAGCAACCTCAACACGACCGTGGAGCACGCCGTAATGCTGGCTCGTCAGCAGGTGATCTCAAAACCCATCAAGATCGAACTGCAAAAAGCGCCCCATCTGCCGGAAGTGGAGCACGACAGCGATCAGATTCACCAGGTGCTCTTGAATCTACTCCTCAACGCCGTTCAGTCCATGGATGGGCCGGGCAAGGTGTGCGTCGAGATCGATACACGAGGCGGGGATGCCAGCGTCACGGTCAGCGACACCGGTCGCGGCATCTCGCCTGAAGTTCTATCCAACATTTTCCGGCCTTTCTACACCACCAAGGGCAACGGTACCGGCCTTGGACTTTCTTTGGCCCGCCGTATCGTGGAAGATCATCACGGCCGCATCGAAGTCAGCAGTGTTGTGGGAAGTGGAAGCAAGTTCACCGTGCTGCTGCCGTTTCACATGCCCACCGCTCACATCGCCGCGTCGTAAACTCCCTTCGGGACAAGCCGCAAAGCAAGCCATCTCCATTTCGTAGTAAATTAAACACCGATGCCTGCCGAAAAAATCATGGTTGTCGACGACGAGCGCCTTGTGCGCTGGTCGCTACGCCAGAAGTGCGAAGAGTGGGGTTATCACGTAATCGAAGCCGATTCCGGGGGTCCTGCGCTCAAGCTGGCGCAGCACGAATCACCCGATCTTGTCCTGCTCGACGTCCGCATGCCTGATCTCACCGGCATCGAGGTGCTCGATCAACTCAAGAAAAGCGGCGACGCCCGCGCTGTCATCATGATCACCGCCGATCCTCAACTCGACGATGTCAAAGCTGCGCTCAAGCTGGGAGCCTACGACTTCGTGGGCAAGCCCGTCGATTTCGACGAGCTGCACGTCACCATCAAGAACGCGCTCGAAGCTACCAGCCTGCGCACTGAAGTGCAAGCTCTGCGCGGCGAAGTGCGCCGCGGGGCCGGTTACGAAAGCGTGGTAAGCGTCTCAGGCAAGATGACGGAGCTCATGAACTTCGTCCGCAAGGTTGCTTCGAGTGAGGCCACCACGATTCTGATTCAAGGCGAAAGCGGTACCGGCAAGGACCTCATCGCCAAGGCCATCCACTACGAAAGCTCCCGCCAGGAGAAACCCTTCGTCGCCATCAATTGCTCAGCCATCCCGGAAACGTTGATGGAGGCCGAACTTTTCGGCCACGAAAAAGGCGCCTTCACCGATGCCAAGCAGATGAAGAAAGGCCTGTTCGAGGCCGCCGACGGAGGCACGCTGTTCCTCGATGAAATAGGCGAACTCTCTCCCTTGCTGCAAGCCAAACTGCTGCGCGTGCTGGAAGACCAGGTCATCCGCCGCGTAGGCGGTATAAAGGATATGCAAGTGGATGTGCGTGTGATCGCCGCCTCCAACCGCGATCTCGAGAAGGCAGTTCGCGAAGGCCAGTTCCGCCAGGATCTCTATTACCGTCTGGCCATCATCGCGATCTTTATCCCGCCGCTACGCGATCGAAAAGAAGACATCCTTCCGCTAGTCGAGTTCTTCATCGACCGATACAACCGCAGATTCAAGAAATCCATTCGCGGGATTACCGACGAAACGCGCCGCCTGATTCTCAGCCATAACTGGCCGGGCAACGTGCGAGAGTTGAAAAACACCATCGAGCGCGGCATGATCCTCGAAGACGAACCACTCCTGCGCCCGTTGTATCTGCCATTCTCCGTCGGCGAATCAGGCGGCCGCACCGTCTTTGAACGAACCTCGCCCGCCGATGGCGGCCAACCCTTGGCCAACGGCCGCACTCTGCCTCGGCTTTATATTCCGGAAGGTGGAACATCTTTGGAAGAGGTCGAGCACGCCATGGTCGAACTAGCTATGCGCCAGGCCAACAACAACCAGACCCACGCCGCCAAGCTGCTAGACATAAGCCGCGATGCCCTGCGCTACAAGCTGAAGAAATTCGGCCTGATCCGTGGCGACGGAGATGAAGAAGGATCTCAGCCCAGCGTGGCCGAAGATCAATAACTAGCCTGCATCGCAACCCAGAGAGAAGCGCAGAGCGGCACACACCTCATTCATTCGTGCGGAACTAAGTTGGGCCACACGTTTCCCCAGGCGCTGCTGCGACACGGTGACTGCATTGTGCAGGTTTACCGCGCACGGGGACTTCATGCCGTCCTCCTCACTCAGAACCACTTCCGACGGTACGCCGCGAATCGTGGAGGTCACCGGCGCAACCGTGACTGTGGATAAATACGCAATGGCGCTGTTGCGGGTGAGCACGAGGGCCGGTCGTTTTTTGTCGGGCGGTGCAAAATGGTAGATCCGGACGTCACCACGGGCTATTCTTCCGGCCACATGGCCTCCGATTCCCAACCCCGCGCTTCCGCGTCGGCTTGCGGATGTCGTGAGTAGCCCTGGCGGTCGCGCTCTTCGCTGGCCCGCAGTTCCAATCGGCGGAGATGCTCCCGCAGGGCATCGCGCACCAAAGCGGAACGATTTCGCTGGGTCCGCTTCGCGGCTTGATCGGCGGCGTGTAACAGCTTTTTATCCAGCACGATTTGAATGATTTGCATATGTGGATCTCATTCCACAGTATACTCCACACTGTGACATTTCTTCAAAGTACGCTGTTACCTCTTGGGCTGACGGGGAGTCCGCGGATAAACGGGACGCTTTCCATTCTTCTGCTTGGGCGGCGCCCTCACCAGAACCCTAAGATTTCCACAGCCCCATTGTGACATCCAGCCTTGTCTACAGCCCATCCCACGCGCGATCATGGTCGAGGCCGTGACGGTTGGCACAAGCCAACCCGTCGCACTCCGAAGCCCTTTGTTTCCAAGATTTTGATATCTAAGCTCTTTGACATCTAGATTTTGCGGGCCAAAACGTGTCCAACCCGATGATTCCAGAGATTGAGGAGGGAGGGGGGAGGGGGATACCCCGATTTTCGCCGCGGGGGAGAACGCCCTAACGCCCGCGACGTCGATTCTCCCGAACTTTATTTTCGGCCAGAACTCAACAGCCGTCTTCGGCCCAAGAAAAACAGGGCGAGCGCCGCGCGCTCGCCCTGCAAAGTTTCTCCAAGTCGGTTAGAAGAATCCCAACGGCTTCTGGCTATAGCTCACCAGCAGATTCTTCGTCTGCTGATAGTGCCCGAGCGCAAGTTTGTGAGTTTCACGGCCGAAGCCCGACTGCTTGTAGCCGCCGAACGCCGCTCCCGCTGGATACAGGTGATAGCAGTTGGTCCACACGCGCCCCGCTTTGATTTCGCGGCCCACGCGATAGGCATTCGTCCCGTTGCGCGACCATACTCCTGCGCCGAGTCCGTACACCGTATCGTTGCCGATCTCAATCGCTTCCTCCAGAGTTTTGAACTTCGTCACCGAAAGCACCGGACCGAAGATCTCCTCCTGGAAAATGCGCATCTTGTTGTCACCGACGAACACGGTTGGCTTGACGTAGTAGCCGTTCTCCAATTCGCCGCCCAGATGGGCCTGCGCTCCCCCGATGGCACACTTCGCGCCTTCCTGTTTCCCGACCTTGATGTACTCGAGAATTTTCTCCAGTTGGTCGCGCGATGCTTGCGCACCCATCATGGTGGTAGGGTCGAGCGGATTGCCCAGCTTGATCTTGCCCACGCGCTCTACAGCACGCTCCAGGAATTTGTCGAAGATCGATTCCTGTATCAGAGCGCGAGAAGGACAGGTGCAGACTTCGCCTTTGTTGAACGCAAACAGCGCGAAGCCTTCGAGAGCCTTATCGAGGAACTCATCGTCCTGCTCCATCACATCCGCGAAGAAGATGTTGGGCGACTTCCCGCCTAACTCAAGCGTCTGCGGAATGATGGGCTCCGAGGCATACTGCATGATGTTCCGGCCGGTTGTGGTTTCGCCGGTGAAGCCGATCTTCGCAATGCGCGGGTTCGACGCCAGCGCCTTGCCGATCTCGCCGCCCGGTCCGGTGACCACGTTAATCACGCCCGCAGGCACCAGATCCCCGATCAGTTGCATCAAGATCAGGACGCTGAACGGAGTGTTGGACGCGGGTTTGAGAACCACGCAGTTTCCCGCTCCTACAGCCGGAGCCAGCTTCCATGCTGCCATGAGCAGCGGGAAGTTCCACGGAATGATCTGTCCCACCACTCCCAACGGCTCTTTGAAGTGGTAGGCGATGGTGTCGTTGTCGATCTCACTCACCGTGCCTTCTTCAGCGCGGATGCAGCTGGCAAAATAACGGAAGTGATCAATGGCCAAGGGAACGTCAGCGGCGCGAGTCTCGCGAATCGGTTTGCCGTTATCCAGAGTTTCGGCGAGGGCCAGAAGCTCCAGATTCTCTTCCATCGCGTCGGCGATCTTGAGCATGATGGATGCACGAACCGCAGGCGCCGTACGGCCCCAGAGATCCTTGACTGCATGTGCCGCGTCGAGAGCCTTTTCGATGTCTTCGGCCGAGGAACGGGCGATCTCGCAGATCGGCTCGCCGTTGATCGGGCTGCAATCGGTAAAATATTTTCCTTTCAGCGGCGCGACCCACCGGCCGCCAATGAAGTTTTCATATTTGGATTTAACGCCGCCCTTGCGAAGCGTTTCGAGCGCCTCTTGGACGGAAGTTTGTTTAACGAGATCTCCAACTGCCATGACGATGTCTCCTTTTCTGCTATGAATTAAAAATGAAGATTCCGCATACGCTGCGAAGATACGGCCGCGGGTAGCAGGAGTCCGTGAGCTGCATCACATCTCGAAGTGATCTCGACACGCGCGCTAATAAATAGCGAGAGGCGGAGTGCGCGGGCTCGCCTGGTATGACGAGCGACCGCCATCCGCCTCTGGCTTTGTGTCTTCGTGTCTTCCGTACCGTTTCAGACAATCAGAGTTCACGCCACAGCGTGAGTCTTAGATGTCTTGACGCCGGAAGATTTCTTCGCACCGGATTCGGCTGCGATGTCGAGAACGATCCGTCCGTTGACCTTCCCCTTCTTGAGGCGGTCAAAGATGTCATTGATCGAACCCAATCGCTGCTCCTCGATGGTCGCCTTCACTTTGCCTTCAGCAGCAAACTGCAGCGCTTCCTCGAGGTCCTTGCGCGTGCCTACAATCGATCCCCGTATGGTTTGGCCATTCAGCACCAAATCGAAAATGGAAACGGGGAATTCGCCAGGAGGCAGACCGTTCAGAACGCAGGTCCCGCCACGGCGGAGCGTCCCGATCGCCTGTTTGAACGCGGGCAGCGACACGGCTGTCACCAATACACCGTGAGCACCGCCGATTTGTTTCTGGATCGCCTGCACTACATCTTCCTCTTTCGCATCCACGGTCACTTCGGCGCCGAGGGTGCGAGCCAACTGCAGTTTCTCCGGCCCAATGTCAATGGCCGCGACGTGCAGTCCCATCGCCTTCGCGTATTGGACCGCGACGTGGCCGAGTCCGCCCACGCCTGAGATCACTACCCACTCGCCGGGGCGCGCTTGCGTTTGTTTCAACCCCTTGTAGGTGGTAACGCCGGCGCAGAGGATCGGCGCGGCATCAATAAAGGATAGATTGTCTGGAATCCGGCCGAGGTAGTCCGCCTCACCGAGAGCATACTCGGCGAAGGAGCCGTTCACGGTGTAGCCTGACATCTGCTGCGCGGGACACAGTGTTTCCCACCCGGTAAGACAGAATTCGCAATGCCCGCAAGAGCTGTGCAGCCATGCGATCCCGACCCGGTCGCCTTCTTTCAAATGGGTCACGCCTTTGCCCAGCTTGGCCACAAAGCCCGCGCCTTCGTGCCCGGGGATAAAAGGCAGAGTCGGTTTGATCGGCCAATCGCCATCGGCTGCGTGCAGGTCGGTGTGGCAGACTCCACTCGCGACTATCTCAACCAGCGCCTCTCCCGGCCCTGGATCTGGAATTGCAACTTCTCGAATCTTCAACGGTTCGCCGAATTTCTCGACGAAAGCCGCCTTCATCATTTTTGCCATGTTATGTCTCCTTGGAGCCACGGACTCCGAATGAATTTACTTTGGACTGCAAAACGTCTTTCTAATTTGTGGGGCGTATTGTTTTATTTCTTTGTCTCTTTGCTTCTTTGACTGTTTGTCCAGTGAAACTGAACCAAGGTCTCGCTGGGTATCCCGGCTATGATCGGCATTTCAACGCGACCCGTATGTGATCTCGCGCACAGGACCTTGTGAGTCAGCGCTTAACCCTTGGCGTGCTGTTTGGCCCGTTCGATATATTCCTGCACTTCCTGTTTCTGCGGATAGTCCGGGTTACTTCGCAACAGTTCTTCCCAGGCCTGGACTGCACCTTTGGGATCCAGCTTGCCCTGCCACCGAACCACGCCAAGATTAAAAAGTGTTGCGGGATGATTGGGACGATACCTGAGTGCGGCTTGAAACTCGGCAATGGCTCCGTCGGCGTCTCCCGTGTACCAGAGCGATGTACCGAGATCGGTCAGCAGATCGGCATTCGTAGGCTGACTCTTGACCCCAAGTTGGTAATACTTGACGGCTTCCGGATATTGTTTCCCGTCGTAGTACAGATTCCCTATTTGAACCAGCGTGTCGAAATCATTGGGATTGGTCTTGAGAGTCGCGAGGAGCGGCGCGACGGATTGCTCCACCATTGCTTTAAGCTGCTCGGGAGTCGGCTGCGCCGGCGCCGGTTGCGCCGGCGCGACGCTGCCCCCGACCGGAGCCGAGGCCGCGGCGGCCGGAGAAGCGGAACCGCGAAACAGGTAGCCGAGAGTGACTCCGAGCACCAGACAAAAAACCGCCAGTATGTATGCCTGAGTTCCGCTCCAGGCAGCAGATGCGCGCTGTTCAGTAGCCATGTTCTTCGCTGCTCCTCGTTCTTTTTACGATACGGTCGATATGGTGCCGGCAAGCGCCCGTTCCGGCGTTTGCAAATGGAACAGCCGCTGCAGTGCAGTGGTCATCTGTTCCTGCTCCACCCGCTCTGGAAGTTCCTTGAGTTCACGGGCCAGGGATCCCGCGATCCTCTGTGTCATGCGGGACATAACTGCAGTTAACATTTCGTCCTGGTCTTTAGAGAACGGTCCGTTCTCCTGTCGAAAGGAATCCAGTTCTTGCCGGCAAATTTCGTCGAGCCGCTGGCGCAGTGCCACGATCGTCGGCACTACTCGTTCGGCCATCAGCCTGCGGCGGAAGCCTTGCGCCTCGGCCTGCAGAATCTTTTGTGCATCGGCGGCGGCAGCTTCGCGCTCGCCAGCATTGCGGTCCACTACGTTTTCCAGGTCGTCCAGGTCGTAGAGAAAAACACCTTTGACCTCGCGAACTGCGGAGTCAATGTCACGGGGCATCGCGATATCCACGATCACCAGAGGTTGATCCTTGCGCCCGCGAACGTGACGCTCGCGAATCATTAGTTCGGCTTCCTCGCGGCTGAGAATTGTGTGCGGACACGAAGTCGAGCTGATGACAATGTCGGCTTCCGCCATGTGTTGCCAGCGTTCCTCAAAAGGGATCGCAACTCCGCCCAGCTTGGTGGCTAGCTCAGCAGCGTGCTCGAGCGTGCGGTTGATTACGCGCACCGAGCTGGCGCCGTGATTGAGCAAGCCACGGGCTGAGAGTTCACTCATCTTGCCCGCGCCCAGCAGAAGCACTTTCTTGTTTTCCAGCGTGCCGAAAATCTGGCGCGCGAGTTCCACCGCAACATAAGGAATCGAAACCGCCGCGTTGCCAATCGCCGTCTCACTGCGCACCCGTTTCGAGACCGTTAACGCCTTTTGCAGAACCGCATCGAGGAAGCGGCCCGTTGCCCCGACCTTCTGCGCCTGTTGCCAGGCTTGCTTTACCTGGGAAATCACCTGAGGCTCGCCGATCACCATGGAGTCGAGGCTGGACGCAACCTTGAAGATATGCAGAAGCGCCGCTTCATCCAGCAAACGGTAGAAGTGCTTCCACTCACAGAGCTTCAGTCCGTACTCGGAGCCGAGCAACCGCATCACCGAGTTCGCGGCGAGAGTGACGTCGTTCGCCCAGAGGAGGAACTCGGTGCGATTACAGGTGGCCAGCACGATCACTTCCTCAATGCCTTCCGCCTGCGACAAGTTCACCAGGGCCTGATAACGCCGGTCCTCGCTGATCCAGAAGCGCTCACGCACCCCCACTGGGGCCGTGCGATAATTCAGGCCAACGACCATCAGAGTGGGTTCCAAAGCTTCAACTCCTTCCGACTACCTCTTCATAAAGGCATCCGGCATGCCAAAGAAAAGGTTTGTGCGGAGAGGACGAATGTCTCGTGTTTTCAATCAGCTACGGAAGCCCCGAGCGAGAAACTACAGAATTCGCCGAGTGGGATTGCGGCATATGGCGCTGAGATCGTGTCTTTTAGCCCCTCGGGCCTTAGCGCAGAGCCTCTGCTGGCTTGATGTCTTTCTGCTGCAAGCTCTTCGTCCCCGGTTCGTAGACGCAGAACGGCTCTTCATCCAGATAGTTGCCGGTGGCGGCAAAGGCTCGTGCTCGGCAGCCCATGCAAACATTGCGGAACTCGCAGCAACCGCACTTTCCGCGCAGATTGTTCACATCGCGCAGTTGGTTGAATACGACCGAGTTCTCCCAGATCTCAGCGAAGGGTTGCTTCTTCAAATCGCCGGCGAGTGCGGGAAGGTATCCGCAGGGATAGACTTCACCCTGATTCGAGATGAAACAGACGGCGGTGCCGGCAAGGCATCCCTTGGTCATGGCATTCATGTCGGAAGGATGAGTGCCCGGATGTCCCACAGCCTTTCCGACCCCACCAGGTTTTAGTTCGATCCCGGTTGAGCCGGGCATCGTCATGTCGGTGGGACCTATGCCGAGCAGACCTCTGTTGGGCGAACTCGATGCAGATGGACTCACCAACTGCGCAGCCTGGGCTGCGGCTGCAGAACGGTGCTCCGCGGCGCGCCGCTGGCGAACCACGCGGAAGTAGTGCGGCGCACAAGTGGCTTTCAACTCGATGCCGCCTGTCAGCGATTGATCGTAGAACCAGTTCAGCATCTTCTCGTATTCTTCGGGAGGAACCATCTGCTCGGCGGCAATATCCACGCCGCAACCTACCGGGACTAAAAGGAATGTGTGCAGCGCATCGGCTCCTAGTGACTTTGCCAGTTCAAGCACCTGGGGAAGCTGATGGGCATTGTGGCGGGCGATGGTGGTGTTGATCTGCACCGACATGCCGAGATCCTTCAGATTGTGAAAACCGGTGATGGCGGCATCGAATGCGCCTGGGATCCCGCGGAATGTATCGTGAGTAAGCGCGTCAGCGCCGTCCAGGCTAATCGCAACCCGGCGGACTCCGCTATCGACGATCTTCTGCGCAACCTGCCTGGTAACCAGCGTGCCATTCGTGGCCAGCGCGACGCGCAGGCCCTTGTCTGTGCCGTAGCGCGCCAACTCAAAAATGTCCTTGCGGAAGAGCGGCTCGCCACCGCTCAACACAAGGATGGGCGCAGAAACTGCGGCAATCTGATCGATGATGTCGCGCGCGGTTTCAGTCGTGAGATCGTTCGGTGAACTCAATTCCGTAGCGCTGGCCCGGCAATGAATGCAGCGCAGATTGCAGCCTTTAGTCAACTCCCAGAAAATCAGTCGAGGCTTGTTTGGGGTTCCAGTATCTTTATGAGTTGGACTGGAATGATGCCCGTTATCGCTTGATGTAGCCATTTGCGCTTACCCCCTACCCACGCAGCAACGATAAAGGAGAACTAATGCTCCAGCGGTGACTCTTATCACCCGAAATTGTGATCCCGGTCACGAGATGCTAAGTCTCGTTGAATGTGAGGGTAAGGGGCGAGATCGACGCTTCTTCAGCGTGGTGCAGGTATGAAACTCGGCTTCGCGCGAGCGCAGCCGCTGACAGGGGAGACTGGACTAATTGCGATTTGCAATCTCGCGCAGTGCTGACGTATTGCGAATGACCAGCGTCGAGCCTTTCGACTGCACAATCTGACGCTTCTTCAGCTCCGCAAACAGCCGGCTAACCGTCTCTCGCGAGGTTCCGATCATCTGCGCGATTTCCTCGTGCGTAAGCCTAACTTTCAACCGTGGCTCCGGCTTGGCCGCTTCTCCGTTCTTGGAGGTCCACTCCAAGAGCAGCGTCGCCAGCTTCTCGGCCGCCGAGTGCGATAGCCCCAACGCACGCACTTCCTTGCAGGCATTGTGATACTTCTCGCCTAACTGCTCTGCCACTTTGAAGCAAGCCTCCACGTCATCTTTGAGAAATTTGAGAAAGTCATCGCGCTTGACGAAATTAACCTGGCAGGGGTCAATCGTCTCCGCTGTCACTTCATAAGGCTTGCCAGAGATGGTGGCGCTCAACCCTAGAACTTCACCGGGCTCAGCCAGCTTCACAATCATCGTTCTGCCGCTGGGGGAATTGATGGAGAGCTTAACGCTGCCTTTGCAGAGCACAAAGATGCCGCGCGGCATCTGCCCTTCGACAAACAGCACGGCCCCAGGAGGGTATGCGGTTGCATACTTTATATTCTCAAAGGTCTGCAGCGCAGCGGGGGGCAGATCGCAGAAGATACGATCACTGCGTAGTTTGCAGGTGAGACAGCTTTCCACAATTTCCATTCCGTAGGGCGAGAGCATGTACCAGCCTCCTAGTCTGACGCCAGTGTCCATCCGGATGAAGCGCTTGGCTGTGTTGCCCGGCACACGCCAATGTGACGCAACTCACATTTAGCGGTTGTGACGCAGATCACACGCCTCTGTGACTTGCCTTGCTGCGCTCGGGTCTGGCAGCGTCCATGCTTGGCAAGTCACGGAACCGGCACGTCGACATCTAGTTGAAGGTAAAGGCAGGATCATGAAACGCAAGTTCAAGACCATGGATGCAAACGAGGCGGTCGCCTACATCGCCTATCGGGTGAACGAAGTTATTGCCATCTACCCGATCACGCCGTCTTCCAACATGGGCGAATGGGCGGACGAGTGGTCCTCTCAGGGAATCCAGAACATCTGGGGCACGGTGCCCCACGTCATGGAGATGCAGAGCGAAGGCGGCGCTGCCGGAGCAGTCCACGGAGCGCTGCAGACCGGGTCGCTCGCCACTACATTCACTGCATCGCAGGGCCTGCTGCTCATGATCCCGAACATGAATAAGATTGCCGGAGAACTCACCCCCACAGCCTTCCATGTCTCAGCGCGCACGTTGGCGACGCACGCGCTCTCCATCTTCGGGGACCACTCCGATGTCATGTCCTGCCGCACTACCGGTTTCGCCATGCTGTCCTCCAACTCCGTGCAAGAGGCGATGGACTTCGCACTCATCGCCCACGCCGCTGCGCTGGAGTCGCGCATCCCTTTCGTGCACTTCTTCGACGGCTTCCGCACCTCGCATGAGGTGAACAAAATTGAAATGCTCACGGAAGACGATATGCGCGCGCTCATCAACATGGATCGTGTCTTCGAACATCGCCAGCGCGCTCTTTCGCCCGATCACCCAGTTCTGCGCGGCACGGCGCAGAATCCCGACGTATTTTTCCAGATGCGCGAACGGGCCAATTCCTACTACGAGGCGTGTCCGCAAATTGTGCAATCCGTGATGAATAAGTTCGCGCAGGAAGTGGGCCGCTCTTACAGCCTGGCCGACTATGTGGGTGCGCCGGACGCTGATCGCGTGATCGTAATGATGGGTTCGGGAGCGGAGGTTGCTCACGAACCCATCGAGCAGCTTAACGCCCGGGGCGAGAAGTTGGGACTGTTGAAGGTCCGCTTGTACCGGCCGTTCCCAGTGCAGGCGTTTCTGGCCGCGTTGCCCACCAGCGTGCGCAAGGTCGCCGTTCTCGATCGCACCAAGGAATCGGGAGCCATCGGTGAACCGCTCTACCTTGACATCGTGAACGCACTCCACGAAGGAGCGAAGGCCGGGAGCTATCAACGAACTGCGCCAGCGGTTGTGGGTGGACGCTACGGATTATCCTCGAAAGAATTCACCCCAGCGATGGTCAAAGCGGTCTACGACAATCTGAAAGGTGACCAACCCAAGGATCACTTCACCATCGGCATTCAAGACGATGTGAGCCATACGAGTTTGACCTACGACGCCGGATTTTCTACCGAACCGGAGAGTGTTGTCCGGGCAATGTTCTACGGTCTGGGTGCGGACGGCACTGTAGGCGCAAACAAGAATTCGATCAAGATTATCGGCGAGAACACTGACAACTACGCTCAGGGCTACTTCGTGTACGACTCGAAGAAGTCCGGCGCGGTGACGATCTCGCACCTGCGCTTCGGACCCCAACCCATTCGCTCCAGCTATCTCATCTCAAGCGCCAACTTCATTGCTTGTCATCAGTGGATATTCCTCGAGCGCTACGACATGTTGAGCGCTCTGGTTCCCGGCGGCACTTTCCTGCTCAACAGCCCATTCAGTGCAGATGAAGTTTGGGATCATCTTCCGCGCGTGGTGCAACGACAGATCATTTCAAAGCGAGCCAAGTTTTATGTGATCGACGCCTACCAGGTCGCGCGCGATACCGGCATGGGCAGCCGCATGAACACAATTTTGCAGGTCTGCTTTTTCGCCATCTCCAAGGTCCTGCCGTCTGATCAGGCAATCGAGGCGATCCGCAAATCGATTCGCGACACCTACGGAAAAAAGGGCGATGAGATCGTGCAGCAGAACATGAAAGCTGTGGACGAGACTTTGGCCCATTTGTTCGAAGTCAAGGTGCCGACCGCGGTCTCCAGCACGATTGAGATGCCGCCTCCATTCTCACCTTCAGCGCCGGAATTCGAGCGTGACGTTCTGGGCATGATGTATGCAGGACGTGGCGACGAATTGCCGGTCAG
Source organism: Candidatus Sulfotelmatobacter sp. (assembly GCA_049280095.1). Taxonomy (GTDB): domain Bacteria; phylum Acidobacteriota; class Terriglobia; order Terriglobales; family Acidobacteriaceae; genus Sulfotelmatobacter. The sequence goes on from JBAPPL010000040.1 coordinate 138,943, forward strand.
CGCGTTTCCGGTGGACGGCACGTTCCCCACCGGAACTGCGAAATGGGAGAAACGAAACCTAGCTCTCGAAATTCCAGCCTGGGACGAGAAGATCTGCATCCAGTGCGGCAAGTGCGCTATGGTTTGCCCGCACTCCGTCATTCGCATTAAGGTCTACGACTCGAAAGAACTAGCAAGCGCTCCAGCAACATTTAAATCGACTGAGACGCGCGACCGGGAATGGCAGGGTCTGAAGTACACGATTCAAGTGGCGCCGGAAGACTGCACGGGCTGCGGTATCTGCGTGGAAGTTTGCCCAGTCAAGAATAAAGCCGAAACCCGGCTGAAGGCGATCAACATGGTGCCGCAACCTCCGCTGCGCGCACCGGAGAGCGAAAATTGGGATTTCTTCCTTAAGATTCCGGAACTCGATCGCCGCAATATTAAAGTCACGAACATTCGCCAGCAGCAAGTGCAGGAGCCGTTGTTTGAGTTCTCCGGCGCTTGCGCCGGTTGCGGGGAAACTCCCTATCTCAAGCTGATGTCGCAGCTGTTCGGGGACCGCGCGATTATCGCCAACGCTACGGGATGCTCGTCGATTTACGGCGGCAACCTGCCCACTACGCCGTGGACGAAAAACTCCGAGGGCCGTGGACCCGCCTGGTCCAATTCTCTTTTTGAGGACAACGCCGAGTTTGGTCTGGGCTTCCGGCTTTCCGTCGACAAGCAGACGGAGTTCGCGCAAGAGTTGGTCAAGCGAGTTGCAGGAACGATTGGCGAAGAACTCGCAACGGCGATTCTGACTTCTCCGCAGAAAGATGAAGCAGACATTTACGAACAACGGCAGCGCATTGACTTGCTAAAGGAAAAACTGCACGGCTTGAATTCTGGTGTGAATGTTAACGACGCCAGACAACTTCTTTCCGTCGCCGACCTGCTGGTCAAGAAAAGCATCTGGATTGTCGGCGGTGACGGTTGGGCCTATGACATCGGCTACGGCGGCCTCGATCACGTACTGGCCAGCGGACGCAACGTCAATGTGCTTGTGCTTGACACCGAGGTCTACTCCAACACCGGAGGCCAGGCTTCCAAATCCACGCCGCGTGCAGCCGTCGCAAAGTTTGCCGCCGGCGGCAAGCCCGGCCCCAAGAAAGATCTCGGGCTCATCGCCATGAGCTACGGCAATATTTACGTCGCCAGCGTGGCTATGGGTGCCAAAGATGAACACACACTGAAAGCTTTTCTGGAGGCTGAGGCCTACAACGGGCCCAGTCTCATCATCGCGTATTCGCACTGCATCGCACACGGCATTAACATGACGACGGCGATGTCGAATCAGAGAGCGGCCGTCGACTCCGGACAGTGGCTGCTTTATCGCTACAACCCAGAACGCGCCGCTCACGGCGAGAATCCACTGATCCTTGATTCGAGGACGCCGACCCGCAAAGTTCAGGACTTCATGCAGATGGAAACGCGCTTCAAAATGCTCACCAAGAGCCGACCGGAAGATGCGAAGCGCCTCTGGCAGGAGGCACAGCATGATGCAATTACGCGCTTCCATCTTTACGAATACCTGGCGCAGCGGAAGTTTAACGGAGAATCAGTCGATACCAAGTAAGGCGTGCGGAAGACGCAGGAGAAAATCATGATCAGCCTAGCAACCACTTATCTGGGCCTGCAGCTGCGAACACCGCTAGTGGCATCGGCGTCGCCGCTATCGCAGGAGATTGACGGCATTCGGCGCCTCGAAGACACAGGTGCATCTGCCGTTGTGCTCTATTCGCTTTTCGAGGAGCAGCTACGGCAAGAAAGCTTCGAACTGGAACACCATCTCTCTTCCGGAACCAACAGTTTCGCCGAGGCCGCAAGCTTCTTCCCGCAGCCGGATGAATTCCGTCTGGGGCCCGAAGGATATCTGAATCACATCCGTCGGGCCAAAACCGCAGTATCAGTGCCGATTATTGCTAGTCTTAACGGCACCAGCCTAGGGGGCTGGACGCAATACGCCAAACTAATCGAGCAGGCGGGCGCCGATGCTTTGGAGTGCAACATCTACTCGATTCCCACGGATCCCGAGCTCACTTCGACTGCGGTCGAGCAGCAATATATCGAGATCCTCAAAGCTGTAAAGTCAGCGGTGACCATTCCGGTCGCGGTCAAGCTCAGCCCTTTTTTCAGCAACATGGCCAACATGGCAAAGCGCCTTGACGATGCCGGTGCGAATGGACTCGTGCTGTTCAATCGCTTTTATCAACCAGACATCAATCTCGATGAGTTGGAAATCCAGCCCAACGTGCTGCTCAGCACCCCCCAGGCGCTGCGGCTTCCGCTGACCTGGATCGGCATTCTTTATGGCCGCATCCACTCCAGCCTGGCCGCGACCAGCGGTGTGCACGGCCCCGAGGACGTCGTCAAACTGCTGATGGTGGGTGCCGACGTGACCATGCTCTGCTCCACGTTGTTGCGGAACGGCATCGGTCATCTTCAACGGATCGAGGAAGGCTTGCTGGCTTGGATGGAAGCGCACGAATACGATTCCGTTCAGCAGATGAAAGGCAGCATGAGTCAGATTCGCTGTCCTAATCCCTCAGCTTTCGAGCGTGCTCAATACATGAAAGCGGTGAAGAGCATGCAGCATGTGCAGGTCACGGCTCACGAAGCTTGGAGAATTCTTAGCGGGGACTAGAGCATCCCCGCCGTCGGACAAAGCATCGTGGGCACAAGCCAGAGCCTGTGTCCTGACCAGTTCTGGGCCCGGTCCCCACAGCCGCGCGCCTACTTTGCCTGCAGAGTTTCGACGTATTGGGTAAGGTTCGCCACGCGCTGCTGCACTTCACCCTCGTGTCCACCACTCATACTCCGGAACAACGGTCCCCACACCGGCATATCCTGGGATCCGTGCGCAGCGAGATCAGATGTTCCCCGCAGGATGGAGCTGACTTTCATCGCGGGATATTTCCCGCCGTTGTTCTTGCTCAGAAGTGTAAGGTCGGCGGGAGGGGTTTTCAGAGCGCTGGCCGCGGGGCCTCCACCTTTGCCGTCCGTTCCATGGCAAACCGCGCAGTATGACGTGTACATTTCTTTACCGGATGCAGATGACGTGGGCTTGACCGTGACATGTTGGATGGTTGGCTTGCTTTGGTCCTGCGTCTGACCCTGCGCAAGAACCATGCAGGCGAAGACGACCAGGACAGGAAGAACTGGAATCAATTTCCGTATTGGCATCGCATTTCTCCTTGTTACTTATTGTCAGTCTATGCCTTTCCGGATTGCGGTGATCAAGAACACAATCGGTTGTGTCTAATGCCACAGCTGAGGTGGAACCTTCAACTTTCCGGAATGTCCGTTGTCCCCCTGCCGTTCCAGAAGAACTTGTGCGCCTCTTCACACGCATCCGTGATCAATGTCACATCCCTGGCCTCGCGGGCAAAGCATAATGAGATCTCACTTTGTGGGGTGCTTTCACCGCCTCCAGCGTGGAGATGTCATGGCAAAAGGACATGTTTCCATCGTTGTCGAGCACTGTAAGGCCTGCGGCCTGTGTGTGGAGTTTTGTCCTTCCCACGTGCTCGCGCTCTCTTCCGCTTTCAATTCTAAGGGCTACCATCCGCCGCACGTGGTACATCCGGAAAAATGCAGTGGTTGTGACTTGTGCGGGATGTATTGCCCCGATTTCGCCATCTACGCCACCAAAGTGGCTCCCGATAAGGGAGGTGACAAATGAAAGCTGATCCCCGAGGAGTACTCACCGGCACACACTTCATCGATGGCGACCATGCCTGCTGCGAAGGCGCTCTGGCAGCCGGCGCTCGATTCGCCGCCGGATATCCCATTACTCCTTCCACCGAGGTGGTCGAGCGCTTCGCCTCTCGCGTGCCTAAGGTGGGCGGAACGTTTATCCAGATGGAAGACGAACTCGCGGCCTCCATCACATTGCAGGGCGCCGTCTGGGGAGGGGCGAAAGCTTTCACCGTCACCTCCGGTCCCGGCTTCTCTTTGATGATGGAGCACATTGGCTACGCGGCCATGACCGAAACCCCGTGTGTGTTCGTCGACGTGCAGCGCGGAGGGCCCTCCACCGGCCTGCCCACGCTGCCGGCGCAAGCCGACATGATGCAGGCCCGCTGGGGCTCGCATGGCGACTACCAGATCATCGCTCTCTGCCCTAATTCTCCGCAGGAATGTTTCGACCTCACCATCACTGCCTTTAACCTGGCTGAAGAATTCCGCGTTCCGGTCATGTTCATGATGGACGAAGTGGTGGGACACATGACGGAGAAAGTAGTAATTCCTCCCGCCGATCAGATCGACATCACGCCCCGCCGCCACACTCGGAAGTCAGTCGAGGACTACTTGCCCTACGGCACCAATGGCGACGGAGTACCGGAAATGGCGCATGCCGGCGAAGGCTACAACTTTCACGTCACTGGCCTGACGCACGACGAACGCGGCTATCCCAACATGACTCCGCCAGTTCAGGACAAGCTGGTTCGCCGGCTGCAAACCAAGATCAGCGATGCCGCCGACCGGATCTGCTTGTTTGAGGAAGACCAACTTGAAGGTGCGGATGCGGTGGTGGTCTCCTACGGAATCACATCCCGAGTGGCTCAACGCGCCATCGAAGCCGCCCGCGGAAAGGGATTGCGCGTTGGCAAGCTGCGCCTGATCACTGCCTGGCCATTCCCCGAAAAGAAAATTCGTGAACTGGCGGCCACCGTGAAAGCGTTTGTCGTTCCCGAACTCAACCTCGGACAGATCGTGCATGAAGTTGAACGAGCTGCCGGCGGTCAGGCCAGAACGTTCGCTGTCTCGCACGCCGGTGGCGGAGTTCACAGGCCAGAAGACATTCTCAAAGCAATCGTGGAGGCAAGCAAATGTCAGACAGTTTAATCACTGATATTGGTAGCGCGGGCAATCCCGTCGATGCCATTTTGCGCACTGACCGCATGCCTCACATCTGGTGCCCGGGGTGCGGCATCGGCACCACGGTGAACTCTTTTGCTCGCGCGCTTATCGATTCGAAGATTGATTTGCGGTCTCTCGCGCTGGTCTCGGGCATCGGCTGCACCGGTCGTGTCGCGGGCTACGTCAAACTGGACTCGTTCCACACCACGCACGGCCGCGCCATTCCGTTTGCCACCGGCCTCAAACTGGCGAACCCAAAACTGAACGTAGTCGTCTACTCCGGTGACGGCGATCTTTCCGCGATCGGCGGCAATCATTTGATCCACGCCGCCCGCCGCAACATCGATCTCAAGGTCATCTGCGTCAACAACCTGATCTACGCCATGACCGGAGGCCAGACCGCGCCCACCACTCCCAGTCATTCGACAACTTCCACCAATCCCTACGGCACGTTCGAGCCGTCGTTCAATTTGCCTCATCTGGTCGAAGCTGCGGGTGCGGTGTACGTCGCGCGCTGGACCACCTTCCATGTGCGGCAACTGGCGCGCTCCATTAGTGAAGCTTTTCAGAAAAAGGGATTCTCGTTTATCGAGGTAATCTCACCCTGCCCAACGCTTTATCAGCGTCGCAACAAACTGGGCGATTCGCTCGATACCATGAAGTACTACAAAGAGAAGAGCAAAGTGCGGCACGGTGCGCCCACTAGCGAAGTGGGCCTCACCATGACTGGCGAAATCGTCGTGGGCAAATTTGTGGATCGCGACCGCCCCGACTACGGAACGATGATGCGGGCGCAATTCGTCGAGTCCCTGGGCGACAAATACGTGGAACCATATCAAGTAGAACAAGATCAAACGGAGACGGTATGCAGTTAACTGAGATTCGTGTAGCGGGTTTCGGCGGCCAGGGAGTGATTCTCTCGGCCATTCTCCTCGGCAAAGCAGCCTCGATTTATCAAGGTGCTTACGCCACTATGACGCAGAACTTCGGTCCGGAAGCCCGTGGTGGGGCTTGTAGCGCGCAGCTCGTTCTTTCCGATTCGCCGGTGTTATATCCCTACGTCACGCAGCCGGACATTCTGGTCGTAATGTCACAAGAGGCGTATGTGCGCTTCGTGCCCGAGCTGAAAGACGGCGGTATCCTGATCGTCGAGCAGGATATGGTTCGCGTTTCCGATCTAGGCGATAAAGAAATCAAGGTCTACAGTGTCCCGGCGACTCGCATCGCCGAAGAGCTCGGAAAACGCATGGTGCTGAATTCAGTGATGGTGGGCTTCTTCACCGCGGTCACCCGTCTGCTGAGTGCCGATGCCGTGCGCAAAGCTGTTGCGGATTCCGTTCCTCCGAGCTTCCTCGATCTAAACATCAAGGCTTTCGAGAAGGGACTTGAGTTTGGAGCAATTACATTAACCACTCCCGCCAGCACTGCAGACGCCGAACTGCAGATGGAGTACGCCCCGGAGTAACGTTTGCATGTTTCAAGAGCCGGGTCCGGAGTAGTAAGCATCCGGACCCTAGTGGGCTGTTCCATCTGACGGGCACCGGCCATTGTCAGGCGAGCCGCCAAAGCGGTCGCGAGCCGAAGAGGAACAGCCAATCACAATGACGAGAACGACAACTACTTCTGTAAGCTGCGAATGTATGACACGACCATCTTCACCTGGTCAGGAGGCAGGCTCTTGACCGTGGCCGGGTGCTTCGCTTTCTCGGCTACTGACTTAGCCAGATCGTCGTCGGAAGCCTTCTTGGCATCATCTGAAATCAGGCTTGGAATCTTGGCTGCGGGCTTGCCCGATGCATCCGCCCCGTGGCACATGGCACACTTTGCTTTGTAGATCGTCGCTCCGTCGTCGGCGGCCCATGACAGATTGGGGATCAGCAGGAACAGGGTCATCGCAATTGTCATTACCAGCATCACCAGCTTCGTCGTTTTCATGATTACGTATTCTCTCCTTGTAAAGTTTTGCGACCCGATGAAAGCAGCGGACCTTCTCGCATTCGCGTCTGCGCTGCGAAAGTGAACACTGACCTAAGCCTCCAAGAACTGTTATGTAAGAGAACTCAGCATTCCGTCGCTGCCTAGCTGAGAGTTTCAACGATTGGGGTGAATGGCGCAGTGATCCAAGTCACCCTAAGGCGTGACTTCAGTGGAGAGCCATCTTCCGAGGTTGCTCGGCCCGCTGCGGCTGAGCGTGGCTCTCGCTTTCCAGAAGGACGAGGTTCTTCGGCCTGTCCGCGATCGAATGAGAGCAGCGGACTGCAGAATTTTTAGGTTTGACTGGGACGCCTCACCACTGTCCGGTCGTCAGATAGCCGTGAATCGACTTGGCCGCGCGGCGGCCCGCTCCCATGGCGAGAATGACCGTGGCAGCTCCGGTCACGATATCGCCGCCAGCGAAGACGCCTGGGCGCGTAGTGCGCTGGGTCTCGGAATCGGCCTGGATGTAACCGCGCTTGTCTGTACCTAAGCCCGGCGTGGTGCTTTGCACGATGGGATTAGCAGTCGTTCCGATCGCCATAATCGCCACCGATAACGGCAAATCAAACTCTGAGCCCGTGATAGGTACGGGCCGCCTGCGGCCCGAGGAGTCCGGTTCACCGAGTTCCATGCGCACGCAGCGCGCCCCCGTCAGCCAGCCCTTGCCATCGGAAAGAAACTCCAGGGGCGCGGTCAGCATCTGGAAATCGATGCCCTCCTGACGGGCGTGGTGCACTTCCTCGGCGCGCGCCGGCATTTCCACGTCGCTGCGACGATACACTACATAGGCCTTGCGTGCTCCCAGGCGCACTGCCGAGCGGATCGCATCCAGCGCCGTATTGCCGCCGCCGATCACGGCGACATCTTTACCGTGCAGGTCGACCATGGGCTCATCGTAGGTGGGGAACTTGTAGGCTTTCATGAGATTGATGCGAGTGAGAAATTCATTGGCGGAGTAAACGCCGTTCAGATGTTCGCCCGGAATACCCATGAACTGTGGCAACCCAGCTCCGGTGCCAATGTAGACCGCATCATAGCCTTCTTCTTGCATCAGTTCATCGATCGTGACCGTACGGCCAACTACCACGTCCGTCTCAAACTCCACTCCCATCTCCCGCATATAGTTGAGCTGTTCACGAATGATCTGCTTGGGGAGACGGAACTCGGGAATGCCATAGACCAGTACGCCGCCCAGTTCGTGCAGCGCTTCGAACACTCGCACCTTATGGCCCTTCTGAATCAGATCGCCAGCCACAGTCAGGCCTGACGGCCCGCTGCCCACAACCGCAACTTTTTTTCCTGTCGGCTGCACGTTTGGCAGGATATGTGTTCCCATGCGTTGTTCGTAATCGGCGACGAAGCGCTCCAGATAGCCGATGCCCAGCGGCTTCACTTTTTTCGACAGCAGGCACTTTCCCTCGCAGTGATCCTCCTGCGGACAGACGCGTCCGGTAACGGCTGGCAGGACGTTGTCTTCTCGAATCTTCGCCGCAGCGCCCAGGAAGTCGCCGGCCACAATCAGTTCCACGAACTCCTTCACCTTTACGCCCACGGGGCAGTTGTCGGTACAGGTTGGCTTGGCGCACTCCAGGCAGCGCAGCGCCTCCTGTCGCGCCAGTTCGGGGCTGTAGCCGAGATTAACCTCGCTGAAATTCTTGTTCCGCTCGTCCGCGGGCTGTTCCGGCATCAATTGCCGGGGAACCTTGATGCGCTCTTTCATCGGAAGCGGATTGAGAGTCTTTTTCGCAGCCGGGCTCACCTCTTGCCTCCTGGCGCAATTGCGCAGGCTTCCTGAACTTCCGGAGCTTGAACTTCTCGAACCTGGATTTCGCGATCCTGAATTTCGCGGTCTCGGTTTTCGCAAGCTGCCGTTTTCTCTGCCGTCCGGCACTCGAAGTCGGCCAGGGAACGCCTCTCCTCATCGCGGTACATTCCGTTGCGCTGCACCAGCACCTCAAAATTCACTTTGTGTGCATCGAATTCCGGTCCATCGATGCAGGCGAACTCGCTCTTGCCACCGACCAGCACGCGGCAGCCACCGCACATTCCAGTGCCGTCGATCATGATCGGGTTCAGGCTGACCACCGTGCGAATGTTCTCTCGGCGCGTCATCTCCGCCACCGCCCGCATCATGGGGATCGGGCCTACCGCCAGTACCAGATCAATGCGGGTGCCGTTCTCGATGAGCTGGCGAAGTTTGTCGGTAACGAAGCCCTTGTCGGCGTAGCTGCCATCGTCGGTGGTGACCATAACCGCGTCGCTCACGGCGCGTAATTCCTGCTCCAGAATCACCAACTCCCTGTTGCGCCCGCCAATAATCGATATCACGCGGTTGCCGGCTCGCTTGAACGCCGCTGCCGAGGGATATGCCATGGCCGTTCCAACTCCTCCACCTATCACGACGACCGTGCCGAATTTTTCGATTTCCGATGGCTTTCCCAGCGGCCCGACCACATCGAGAATGTGATCACCCGTTTCCAGCGAATTCAGCAACCGGGTTGTTTTCCCGGCGGACTGCGCCACGAGGCTGATTGTGCCGCGTACCGGGTCCGAGTTCTCGATAGTCAGTGGAATCCGCTCGCCTTCCTCGTAGATACGAAGGATGACGAATTGGCCCGGTTTCTGTTTGCGGGCGATGCGCCTAGCTTCCAGAGTGAGCCGTTTAATGCCGGGCGCGATGAATTCTGCATGAACGATCTTGAACACGAATGCTCCGTTAGAGAATCACACTTGGATTGTGGGTGGAATCGGCTGGAGCGGCAGTGACGGGGATCACAAGCCACTGTGAGTTCGTGATAGCTGATGCATCTGCCCCATATGGGTCAGGCGCTCAACGTGAAAATCAGGCTTTACCGCACACGCTTAGGTTCGGGCTCTCGGTCCACAACCAGCTCAGGATAGAGGCGGCGAAACTTCTCGGCGACATGGCAATTCCAGCAAACCGGGCGATGGGTGCCAAAGACCTCAGGAAGCTGCTCCGGCCGCAATTCTTTCCACTCAATCGTCTGGTGGTCCGCGCTTAGCAGCCCCGGGGCATGATCCAGGTGGTGAAGTTTATCGAAAGTCTTGTGACAGATCGCGCACTGTTTGCCTTCATACCACTGCGAAACAATATTCCACACCAGGCAGTTCTCCGGATCTGCATCGATCTGCTGCAGGCATTCCTGGCCGCAATTCTGCCGCTCCGGCCAACGCGAACATTGCTTCAGATGGAGGGTAGGCTCGAAGAGAAATGCGCCCATCGCAGCCTCGCCGGCTGCGACGGTGACTGCTGCAGCTTTGTGGGTTTCTGGGCAGGTGATGAGGCGCTTGCCGCGAAATCCAAAGTAGGTTCGCCCAGCTGGAATCGCACGGAAAACGATTAGTCCCACCGCAAGCGCGAGTACGACGATGGCTACTAGAATCGTTCCCGTCATACATCGCCTCGCTGCGCCGGCACGGTCAGCACCGGGCAGGGTGCCTGTGCCACAACCTTGTGCACAGTCGTCCACGGTAAGTGGGTTGTGAAATCGCTTCGTCGCGCTCCCAGGACAATCAGATCGGATTCCCGCTCCACCGCCGCGCTCACGATGCAATCCGGCGCTGAACCGAATTCCATCAGGACCTCTGGCGTATATGCGAGCGCCGCGTCCTTGGGAAGGAGTTCTTGCAACCGTCGGACTCCCTCCTCGATCGGCCCCGGACGCTCCTCCAGGTTTCCGTACTTCTCAATGACGTGCATCAGCGTCAGCGGCGCCTCAAATTGCTCGGCCAGTGCGATTGCAACCGGCGCAGCCGCCAGCGACGCGGGAGCAAAGTTCGTGGCGTAGAGAATCTGCTGCAACTCCAATTCGATTGGTGCAAGTTCTCCGCCCTTGCCGTGAAACTCCGGCAGCCTGGCCCGGCCACAAATCTTTGGTCCGACGGTCAGAACCGGGCAAGGGGCGTGCCGCAGAATATCCTCGGCCACGGAGCCCAGGAGCAACCTTCCCAATCTTGTGCGTCCGTGGGTTCCGACGACGATCAGATCGATCTTGTTTTCTGTGACGATCTCTTTCAGGTTTACCCAAACTGGTCCATGGCGCACATAGGTCCGGTGCGGAATGTTTCCGAGGCGAGCCGTAACCTGTTGAATCCTCTCCTGGGCCTCAGTGTGGGCGTCCTCATAGAGAGTTCCGATACTCACATAGTCCACGCCGCCGGTCATCATTAATAGACTGGCGTCAGAGAGGACGTGGGCAATGTGCAACGTGCTGCCGAAACGGCGGCAGATCACAGTTGCATAGGGCAGTGCCGCCTCTGATGTGGCCGAGAAATCCGTGGCGTACAGCACGTTTCTTACGGATATTGCTGAGGATTGCTTCTTGGTTTCGGGTGCGTTTGGCTTGAATTCCAGGACGGTCATTTGACACCTCCCCGCCCAATTTCAGCTTTACACCTGGAGTCGATTTTCAGCTATGCTCGCCATCACTTTTTCGTGTGATCTTGATCACACTGTCGCCCATTAAAGTGCCGGGGCTGAGCATGGAAATTGAGCCAGCTCCCCAAGATGATAGCCAAAGGTGAACAGAAAGTTTTTAGCCTGCAACAGCCTCGCGCTCTAGCGGCCTCAGATGCTCCATCTGCTCCTGGTAGCCGACGGCCGCGAAATAGATCGCACGATCGAAGAACTGCTCCAGCATTTGCAGCAACTCCAACTCTCCCATGATCTCCACCGCGCGGTCCAGCACGGCCTCGCTTTTGAGGAAGTCCCATAGGTTCTCTTTGGTCAGTACGATCGCTTGGATCAATTCGGGCAGCGGTACCCCTTGTGACGCCCGCCGCGCGCCGATCTCCCGATAGCGCTGTTCAATGTTCTCCTGGTTCTTCCCCAGTAGCCAATCGCCCAGATGACGATAGATCTCATAGACCCGTTCCCGTAATTCATGGGCAGGAATGGTGCGGAAACAAGTTACATAATCAGAAGACAACACTTTCTTCTCCAACCCCGCGGCCAGAGCATCCGCATGGGTCTCAATCATGCGTACCAACCTGTAGGAAAACATCATGATCGCCCCCTTCCTTCTAACCTATGGACTAGAATCCCCGCTTCGCCGAAGACTCGGCGATCTGTGTTCCTTAGCCCGTAAGGGTGAAAATTACCGTGATGGTCGTCTCCACCTCAACCGGTTGCCCGTTCAGTAGGTAGGGCCGGTAGCGCCACTGCTTCACCGCCTCAATGGCCGCCGGCACTAGCATTGGGTGTCCGCTCACCAACTGCAGATCCTGAATGTTGCCCTGTTTATCGATGACGGCCCTCAGGACGACATCGCCCTGAATTCGGGCGGACCTGGCCAGCACCGGATACGGGGGTTGTATCTTGTGGATCAACAGACCATTCGTTACCCCTTGCGAGATGCGGATCCGCTGCGGCGCCACCGGCTGTAACTTGGGTACGTATGCCAGACTCGACGTGGCATTTACGATGCCTCCAATCACACCCCCGAGCTGACCACCTGGAATTCCACCGGGCACGCCTCCGACCACGCCCCCACCTGCGCCAGGCAGCGGCGGTGGCGCTTCTTCTTCTGTGATCATTTGTACTTTCTGCGGGATCCTCGTCGGTGTGCGGAGTTGTCCACCGGAGAGCAGGTCGGTTTGAATCTCCTTTATTAGCTTTGCAGCCTGCTGCGCCGCGGGGGGAGGTGGCGGCGGTGGTGGCGGGGCGATCAGAAACGTTAACAATTGCGACTTAGGCAGTTCCTGGGTGAAATATAGTGGCATTAGAATCAATCCGAAGATGAGGAAGCACTCCAACAAAAACGATACGAGCGTCGCTAATGTTTGTCGGCGTTTCTGGCCTTCATATTTCAGCAAGCTGTCTGCGAATATCGGTCGGTTCTGCGCCGGAGCAGTCATCAGGCGCTCAAGAGGAAAACTTGGTCCAGTTCGCAACTGCGTCTGCGGTTGTTTTTTAACTTCCGGCTCCGGAATCTCGATGATGCCTTTCATGGCCGCCTCCCCATTGCGCCCCTAAGGAGACTTTCTTCACTCGGGCGACTACCCAACGGTCCTCGTAGTGATTTTCGATCCGGAGCGCCCGGGATATCTATGATCAGCAGCACGGCTGCATGTGATGGGAATCACTCTCACCGGGTGCGGTCCTTACGGTAGGCTAGCTTCCGTGACTTGAATCACTCTGAATCGTCGCACCCGTGAGGTTATGCGCCGCGCCGGACATCCCGTTTTGAGGGTCGCTCACTGAGGGCGGCGAAAAACGTTAATCGGCGGGGCCGAGCGAATCCAAACGTTCGCTTATGATCTATGCTTAGACAGGGCGGCTTTCGAAGCCGGCAGCGTTCAGCACTGAGGAGTTTCTGTGAGTTCAACCGAAGCTGGTCACCCGGAGCAGGCGCTGAACAGGAAAGAACAGAGGACACCAGCGAAGTACGGCCTCGACGCACTATTCACTCCAAGCTCCGCTGCTGTCATCGGCGCAACCGATCACCCCGGCACCGTAGGCCGCACGGTCCTGGAGAATCTGCTGCGCAGCGGTGCCCCGGGCAAAGTGTATCCCGTTAACCCGAAGCGTGAGGAAGTGCTAGGCCTCAAAGCGTACAGGAGCATTCGCGACATCCCTAAATCCGTGGATTTAGCTGTCATTGTCACTCCAGCAGCGACCGTGCCGCAGATCATTGGAGAGTGTGTGGATGCCGGCGCTAAGTCTGCGGTTGTAATTTCTGCGGGGTTCAAGGAACGTGGAGCGGAAGGCGCAGCCCTCGAACAACAGATACAAGATCAATTGCGCCGTGGTTCGATGCGCCTCATTGGCCCCAATTGCCTGGGCATCATGAACCCGACGATCGGGTTGAATGCCACATTTGCCAAAGATGCGCCTCATGCCGGCAGTGTTGCATTCTTAAGTCAGAGCGGCGCGCTCTTAACAGCGATTCTCGACTGGAGCTATCGCGAAGAAGTCGGCTTCAGCGCGATCGTTTCAACCGGTTCCATGCTTGACGTTGGTTGGGGTGATTTGATCTATCACTTTGGCGACGACGCCCACACCAAGAGCATCCTGCTCTACATGGAATCGGTGGGAGATGCGCGGTCGTTCTTGTCCGCGGCGCGTGAAGTCGCTCTCACTAAGCCGATTATCGTGATCAAAGCCGGCCGCTCGGAAGCTGCCTCACGCGCCGCGGCTTCCCATACTGGGGCACTGACGGGCAGCGACGAAGTTTTGGATGCTGCCTTCCGTCGTTCGGGAGTTTTGCGGGTACACAATATCGCCGATCTTTTTTATATGGCGGAAGTGCTCGGGAGGCAGCCGCGCCCCAGCGGACCGCGCCTCACCATCGTCACGAACGCTGGCGGACCGGCAGTGCTCGCTACCGACTCGCTGGTGGCAAACGGCGGAGAACTGGCAAAGCTCTCTCCAGAAAGCCTGCACCGCCTAGATGAGTTCCTTCCCGCCCACTGGAGCCACAACAATCCCATTGACGTTCTCGGCGATGCAGATTCAGAGCGCTATGCTCGCGCCCTCGAAATTGCTTCCCAAGACCCGAACAGCGATGGTTTGCTGGTGATCCTTGCCCCGCAGGCAATGACCAATCCTGCGCAAATTGCCGAACGCTTGAAGCCCTACGCCAAGGAATACGGCAAGCCCGTACTGGCAAGCTGGATGGGAGGCAACAGTGTTGCCGCTGGTGAAGCTGCGCTGAATTCGGCGGGGATTCCAACCTTTTCGTATCCGGACACGGCCGCCCGGGCTTTCGTGTACATGTGGCAATACACATACAATTTGCGCGGACTCTATGAAACTCCAACTCTCACCAAACTTTCTGGAATGGAAAGCGCCTCCCGCAATCAGGTCGAACACATCATTCAGAGTGCGCGAGACCGCGGGCGGACTCTTCTTACCGAGCCTGAGTCGAAGCAGTTGCTGTCGTGCTATGGCATCCCCACAGTTGAAACCCGCGTCGCGGGCGGTGAGGACGAGGCCGTCAGGCTTGCGTCAGAGATTGGTTTTCCGGTTGTGCTGAAAATCTTTTCCGAGACAATCACCCACAAGACGGATGTTGGCGGGGTCAAACTCAGCTTGCCGGATGAAGCGGCGGTCCGCTCTGCCTATCGCGCCATCGAGGCTTCTGTGGCCGAGAAAGCTGGCCCGGACCAGTTTTCAGGTGTCACGGTGCAGCCGATGGTAAAGCTGGATGGCTATGAATTGATTCTGGGTAGCAGCGTCGACCCACAGTTTGGACCAGTCATCTTGTTTGGCTCGGGTGGCCAGCTAGTGGAAGTGTATAGAGACCGAGCCCTGGCGCTTCCACCCCTGAACACCACGCTGGCGCAGCGAATGATGGAGCAAACTCGAATCTTCACGGCCCTGAAGGGCATTCGCGGGCGCAGGCCGGTCGACATGGAAGCGCTGGATCAGCTACTTGTCCGCTTCAGTCAGCTCGTGCTCGAACAGCCCTGGATTGCGGAAATTGATATCAATCCTCTGCTGGCTTCACCGGAGCGCCTGCTGGCTCTCGATGCCAGAATCGTATTGCACGGTCCCGCCGTAACCCCGGACATGCTGCCCAAACCCGCCATCCGCCCCTACCCCTCACAGTATGTCGCGCCCTGGAGGATGAAAGATGGAAGTCAGGTTACGATTCGCCCGATCCGCCCTGAAGACGAACCGCTGATGGTCAAGTTTCATGAGACGCTTTCCGACCGCAGCGTTTATTTGCGCTATTTCTGCTCCCTTAGTCTGAGCCGGCGCGTGGAGCATGAGCGACTCTTGCGCATCTGTTTCGGCGATTACGATCGCGAAATGGCACTGGTCGCCGAGCGCATTGATCCAGGCACGGGCCAGCACAGCATCATCGCAGTCGGACGTATGAATAAACTTCACATCGGGGATGAAGCGGAAGTCGCGGTGTTGGTTTCCGATCAATATCAGAAATTTGGCCTGGGGTACGAACTGCTCCGTCGTGTCATCCAGATCGCCCGCGATGAAAAGCTAAACCGCGTGTCCGCAGAAATGTTGACTGACAACGTTGCGATGCAGGTCATCACGAAGCGCATGGGCTTCAAGGTTCGCGCTGACGAAGATCTAACCTCGGTCCGGGCCTTCCTTGATCTTTAAGCGATTTCCCTGATTGCGCATCCCCTTCTTCCCCTTTGAACAACTGCGTTCGGAAAAAGTCCCGGAAAATCGGGGCAAAACTTGCAGCTATTCCGGAAGTCTGCGGAATGAAGTACGGCGGAAAGAGGAACGGATGCTTCCAAGTCAAGTCCGCACCGCAATTTTCACGGCCGCGTTACCGCTGCAGGACGCGCCTCAATAAATGAGTTTTAGCGAAAACTGAACTTGCCGCGAAGTTCCCGCCGTCTTGCTGATCATGCCAAATCCTGTACCCTCGATGATATTGGCGGGTAGCCCCATGTTAACGATATTAAACAGATTAAAGAACTCCCCGCGAAATTGCAGGTCCGTTCGTTCTAAGCCATTTTCCCGGTGGCCAATCGGAGTCGTCTTAATGAGCGCAAAATCGAAATCATAATATGCCGGGCCGCGAAATGTGTTACGGCCGAGCGTTCCAAAGCGCCCAGAGTTTGGTCCAGTCCCGCCTGCGATCCCGATGGGAATGGAAAAAAAGCTTGCGTTCTGCGCCCCCCGCCCGAAATAGTCGTCGCGCGGCCGCATTGAACTGCCTGCGCTTGAGAGATCCGGCGTTTCGATCTGATCCGGCCGGTCTGCGCCAATCGTTCCCGCTCCCGTCTGCTGGATCCCCGAGTACACCGTGAACGGAGAACCACTGGTGACGGTCGAGATGCTGAGCAACTCCCAGCCCTTCGTCAACAACTTGGTTCGATCCGACTGACTTCTCAAATGCTCGAAATGCAAATCCTGCGCCGCGCTCAACGTTAAGGCTTGTGTCACGTCAAAGCTTGACGGCCCCCTCTCGGATTGCGTATCGAAAGGGTCTTGTGGGCTGAATTGCGTCACGGCGCCGGTGGATCCTGTTCCTCCCAGGATGCCACTGACATCATCCAGTGATTTGCCCCAAGTGTAACCTGCTTGCAAGGACGGGCCGCCGCGCCCAACATTCCCCGACAATGAAGTCTGGAGCGCGTTGTACGATGAGTGCGACGTCCCGGTCAGCACGGATTCGAATCCGAAACCTCCCGTCACCGCTCCGCTGCTGTCGAAGTTTGTAAACCGAGCAAATTCCGAGTCCGCTCCGGGATACGCGTTCGGAAAGGACATTCTGGGAAGTCGAAACGCCGATGTTCCAACATACGCGACGTCGGCCGTGAGTCCGCCAAAAGCCCGCTCCAACCCCAGCGTCCAGGTTTGCAGGAAGCCATTGCCGAAGCGCCGGTCGACCCCGGACAGACTCAGCAGCGAGAGCTGACCACTCGGCGACAGCGCTGCCAAATCTTGCTGGTATCGATTTACGTTCATGACGGTGTTCGCCGGGACGTTTTTCGGATTGCCGCTGGCTAGCACGTTCACGCCAGCGGTGTTATAGACCTGCGGCAATTCGTTCGGCGTGATTTGGAATCCGTAGGAAATCTCCCCGTTTTGCGCCGCGTTGACACGTGGATAAACAACGTAGGGCGTTGATCCCGTAAGAAGATTGTCCTGCCAGATATTCGGCGGAATCACTGTGATCGCTCCCCCCAGGTGCACATGCACTGCCTGCGGGGCGCTCCAGTCCACTTGCACACGCGGCCCCCAGCCGTGCCAATCGGTCTGATAAGTAGGCTGCGGATTGATCAAATATTCCTGCCCGACGCCCACAGCTGGGAACGAATTCAGAAAGCTCGACGTTCGGTTCGCCCGCTCCGAAATCGGCGTGTAGAGCTCATATCGCAGCCCATATTCGAGCGTCCATTCCGGATTGATTTTCCACGTGTCCTCAACGTACGCGTTCACGTCATTCCGGTTGATTGCCGCCGGCCCAATGTGCGCGCCATCCGACGAATAAGGCGGCGCCACCGCGATCGTGTACCCGTACGGATAGCCGATCAGCAAACTGCTTAGCGTGTCGGGTAGAGGATCGCCGACTTGCACATTGCGCTGTCCGCTCGCCGAAGGAATGAACACAGGCGAGTAAACCGTTCCGCCGCCAAAATCATATTCGCCATTGGGACTGATTCCGAAGTATGTAGTGTCGCGATTAAGTCGTGCCTCCGCACCCCATTTCACCGCGTGGCGCGCAGTCGACCAGGTAAAATTCAATTGTCCCTGGAACAAATTCCCGAACGCAGACATCACCGAACCGGCCGCGCCGTTGTACGCCTCATAAAGGCCATCGATGAACTTCAATGCCGGATCCGTGTGATTCGGTGTTAAAAACGAGGGGGTCGTCCGCGTGAAACTCAGCGATGACGACCAGAGAAAGTGCGGAGACACGGTGCGCGTGTAAGTGATGACCCCGTTCCGCTGCCGATCCACATACTGCACGCCGAAGCTCGGGTCAATCAGTGACTGATCTGGATTTGTTGTCGGTCCCGTTAGATTGTCATAATTGAATCGACCCAACAATTGTCCTTTTGCGCCGACCTTCTGATCGATGCGGATAGAAAACTGATCTGCATCCGTGTTCACGTTTGAAGGAGCAGCATAGGTTCGCGCACCATACGCGCCGGTTGGGTTGTTAGGGAGTGGATAGCGTGCCAGTATGGAAGCAATCGCCGGATTTACTCCCGGGCTATTCGAACTGCCCGTTATCTGCAGCGTGTCCGTGCTGCCGTCGGGATACGTGACCACATCCTGGCCCGCTCGCTCTGCCACCGTAGGCACGGCCAGTACCTGTGTTGTTCCCAGCACCTGCCTGAATCCCTGATACTGCACAAAGTAAAAGGTGCGGCCTCGACCGTCATATACATTCGGCAGAACAATCGGTCCGCCGTTCGTAAATCCGAACTCGTTTCGCCGGAACGGAGGGATACGGCCCGGGTCCGCAATCGACGGGTGATCGAAATAATTTCGCGCATCGAGAGCAGAGTTTCTTAAAAACTCGAAGAACGACCCGTGAAAACCGCTTTTGCCGGACCGTGTCACGATATTGGTGAAACCCGCCGCGCCGCGCCCAATGTCCGCCGGCATCCAGCCCGAGCTTGACTGCAATTCCTGAATTGCGTCCACGTCGAAATTCGTGAACGTACTGCCGCCCATTTCAGGATCACTAATATCAGCTCCGTCCATCGCGAACACAGCCTCCACGCCGCGCTGTCCATTGATTGCGAATTGCTGGGTGAAATTCGTCTGCCCGTTCACGTCCGTCATGGTGCCCGCCGCTAACAACAGCAGCGTGCTGAAGTCGCGTCCATTCAACGGCAACTCGTTCACCTTTTGGCTGGAGAGTTTCTCATCGCTCGTCCCGCTGGCTGCGTTCGAGACTTTAGAAGCAGCTTGGGGATTGACTACGATCGACAGCAGGTTTTGATCGGACACTGTCAGCACAATTGTTACGCCGGTAATATTCACCACCACTTGCGCTGTCGGACCGCGCCCGGGAATTTGCACGCTCACGCGATGTGGCCCGAGTCGAAGGATCGGAATCGCGAACCTTCCGTCGGTTCCTGTCACTGCTGTCATTTTTTCTTTAGCGGCCGTGTATACCGTTACCTTCGCTCCGGCCACAGGTTCGCTGGCAGACGTCCGTACGACGCCAGCCCAGGTCGGCGCAGACGGCGAACTTTGTTGTGCTTGGAGCGCGATCGCCAGCATCAGTCCCAACAGCAAGTACTTCTCTACCAGCCGGAAGGCCTTACGAAAGGTTCGAGCTATTGCGTGCTCCTTTGCGTAGCGGAATTCATGCATGAACAATTTCCTCGAGTGAAGACGACATGCAGCCAGATCCATGCCTTCTGGCATTACGATGCGGATCCTGTGCCGCACTTTTCCCGGTTCCATGTGACCAAGTCCTTTCTGAGCCTCTCTCCAATGAAAAAAACTTCGCCTCTCAGAAGAACAGCCTGACATCCAGTCTTCCACAAAGATGCCTAGCGGTTGGCACCCAAGGCAGCGGCAACGCATGCTTGTCAATGTATCCCACGACCGTACTTCTGCGAAAAGGGCATCGAATTCGGGTCGCACTAGCCGGAGCCGACGCTAAGCTTGTTTTAAGCGCTACCCGGCATAACGAACACCCAATTTGACGGTAGCTCGCGAGGCGCAGCGGGCGTCCTAACTGGATCTGCTTGTGAAGACCCACGACCAGTGAAGCCCCAGCTATGAGGTACATCTCAGGAGAGTGTCGGAAACAATGAGAGCATCCAGAAGCGGGCTTATAGGAGATCTTCCGAAGCCGACCGCCTGGGTCAGACGTGCTTCAACGTCCCGATTGCCCATTATTCGAGCAACCGTCGAGTACCTTGGGAGTGCGATATTCCGCCTACATCACCATGGGATGGTTTCGTTTTCCCAGCGTGTGAACGTACCCGTAGGACCATCCGGGCCGAGCAGCGCAACGCGCACCACCTCGCGAGAGCCATCTTCGACAGAGGCCGTGCCCTCATATCCGTTGAGGTTCGTCTTCGTCCACCGAGGCTATGTTCTAACACGCCGTCAACGAATCTTTGGCAATCACCAGTGTTTATGCGGGGAAGAACTGGCGGAGAGAGTGGGATTCTGACCTGCCCCCCATTTTTAGTCCAGGGATAATGAGACTTTCTCCGGTTTTTGTTCGCCCCGCAGCGTAG
>JBAPPL010000041.1:0-57801 GCA_049280095.1 Candidatus Sulfotelmatobacter sp.
TTCTATGCAATTACTTCTCAGCGCGGCCGTAGCGCAGCCCTACACGGCGCAGCGGAGTGAAGGCCGCGCCACACTATCTGCTTTCAACCTTCTGAAGCAGGGCGCTCCTTCATAATGCATTGACCCCCGTTTGAGCTAGGCAGTGGTCAGTGCTTAACCGGACGGGCAGGTTTGCATTTGGCTGGCACCGACCGATAGTCCCTGACCACTGTTGTATGATTCGATGCATCCGCACGTCGCGGAAGCGAGCATCGTGACCCTAACCGCCATCAAGAAGGCCACTTGGACGTGCAGCCGATCCTGCGCGACAGAACTAACAGACCTGCAGCCCGGAACGCCCATCAACCGCGACCAGGCGCTGCGACTGATCCGCTGCAGTGACGAGGATATCCCTCTGCTGTTGGCTGCTGGGCGCGCCGCGAAAGAGAACTTCAAGCCCGGCGTCGTCACCTACTCGCGGAAAGTTTTCCTGCCGCTGACGAACCTCTGCCGCGACTACTGCGGCTACTGCACCTTCCGCCGCGATCCCGAAGAGCCCGGAGCGCACACCATGACTCCAGAAGAAGTTCTCGAGGTCGCCCGTGCCGGGGAAAAGCTGGGATGCACCGAGGCTCTCTTCAGTTTAGGCGACAAGCCCGAACTGCTCTTCCCTGAGATGCGCGACACGCTGCGATATCTCGGCTATAAGTCCACGCTGCACTATCTCGAAGCCATGTGCGAACTCGTCCTGCGCGAGACGACTCTGCTGCCGCATCCAAATCCCGGCTTGCTCAGCGCCGAATGGATTGCCCGCCTGGCCGCCGTCTCGCCCAGCATGGGCTTAATGCTTGAAACCACAAACCACAGCCTGCTTGCGCCCGGTGCCGCTCACGACAATGCTCCCGACAAATTCCCGGCCAAGCGCCTGCGCACGATTGAAGAGGCTGGAAAGCAGCAAGTTCCCTTCACCACAGGATTGTTGATCGGCATCGGCGAGACGCCGGAAGACCGCGTTGATACGGTGCTCGCGATCCGTGACTTGCACGAGCGCTACGGCCACATCCAGGAAGTGATCGTGCAAAACTTCCGCGCTAAACCCACCATCCCCATGGCTCACGTGCCTGAACCCAGCCAGGCGGAGATGCTGCGCACCGTGGCGGTAACTCGCTTGTTACTGCCCAACGTCAATATTCAGGCGCCTCCCAACCTGAATGCGCCGTATTATGAGGAGTTGTTGGATGCCGGCATCAACGATTGGGGAGGAGTGTCGCCGCTGACCCCTGACTACATCAATCCGGAAAAGCCGTGGCCGCATCTGGAACAACTCCGCCTGCGCACGGAGAGTAAAGGACAACAGTTGCGCCAGCGCCTGCCGGTCTACCCTGAATTCCTGCCGACACTCGTCGCGAGACCTGGATCGCCGAAAGCCGGATTGCTTTCGGAAAGACTACAGGCCTCGCGCGACGGCGAAGGCCTCGCAAAACAAAAACAAAGGACGGCCGCATGATTTGTGTTCTAACCGGCGGCACCGGCGGCGCCAAGTTCGTCGATGGCCTGCGGCAAGTCATCCCGCCCGAAGAAATCACTCTCATCGTTAACACTGGCGACGACTTGCTCTGGTGGGGACTCTACGTCTCCCCAGACATAGACTCGATCACTTATGTTCTTTCCGGCCTGCTCAGCCGCGAACGGGGTTGGGGCGTAAAGGGCGATACTTTCCTCTGCCTGCAAGCCATGGGGCAACTCGGTGAGCCTACGTGGTTCCACACTGGGGACCGTGACCTGGCGGTGCACCTGCTGCGCTCGCGCCTGCTGGCGGAAGGTAAAACGCTGTCCGAAGCCACGTCGACCATCTGCGACAAGCTCGGCGTAAAAGCGCACATCCTACCGATGAGCGATTCGCGCGTCGAGACGCGTGTGGATACTCCTTCGGGCGAGATGAGTTTCGAGGAATATTTCGTGCAGCGCTGGTATCAGGATCCAGTAAAGTCGGTGCGTTTTGCTGGAGCCTCTGACGCTGAACCCGCGCCCGGAGTAATTGAAGCCATTACCTCCGCCGATGCCGTGCTCATCGCTCCCAGCAACCCCATCACCAGCATCGGCCCGATTCTTTCTGTACCCGGAATTCGCGACGCGCTGCGGAGCACCCGCGGCAAAATCGCTGCCGTGAGTCCAATCGTCGGAAACGCCCCGGTTGCCGGACCTGCGGGCATTCTCATGACCGCGCAGGGACTGCCCTGCTCGATCGCAGGCGTGGCCAAGGCTTACGAAGATTTTCTCGATCTGCTCGTTTGCGATACCCGCGACGTACGCCCGGCAGAAGCGCTTCGCAAAGCCGGCTTGCGGGTGCAATGTACGCAGACCATCATGCGCACGCCGGAAGACCGCGCCGATCTGGCTCGCGCAGTTCTCTCCTCGACGATAAGCGGACTGCTTTCTGACCCGCAAGTTTCTGATAAACCTGTTTCGGATAAACCTGCTTCTGACAAGTCGGCGGCCCGCACCGCCTCCGATCGGTCGTGATCCTCATTCCGGTCAAGAATCTGTCGGCGGCCAAGCAGCGTCTAGCCTCAGTTCTCGATCAACCCGCGCGCACCGAGTTGGCGCAAGCCATGCTGCACGACGTTGTGGCAACAGTTGCCGCGTGGCCGCGACGTCCTTCCTGCGCGCTGGTAACCGGAGATCCTTTTGCCGTCGATCTCGCGCAGCAATACGATTTCGAAATCATTCCCGACCCGGTGAATTCCGGCGAAACCGGCGCTATTGAGATGGCGACAAGCATCTGTGTAGCGCGCGGCATCGACAGTACGCTCGTCATTCCCGCGGATATTCCGTTGATTCAAAGCAGTGAACTCGAAGGAATTCTCAACCGTGCTCCCAAAGAAGGCTCGGTGCTGGCGCCCGCTGCCGACGGGCGCGGAACCAACGCCGTCCTCCGCCGTCCCGCAAGTCTGTTCCCTTTACGCTTTGGAAACGACAGCTTCAAGCCTCATCTGGCCGCGGCACAGGCTACGGGCAAACCGTGCATCGTATTGCACCTGCCGGGAATTGCGGTCGATGTCGACAATCCGGAAGACCTGCAGCAAGTGCTTTCACTCCCCGGCGAAACCCGTACCCAGAGCCTGCTTCGCCGCTGGGCGTTGGACGATCGCTTTCCGGCGATCGGAACGGAGGGCCGGTGAGCAAGGCTCCTGCAATCGCTACAAAACCAGCTGCAGCGAGCGAGAAACAATCGGAAGCCCGACCCCGCGCCGGACTCCAACTCATTCCGGTCTCTCTCGCCGACGAAATCCAGCCCGGTGATTCGCTCGTCAACAAACTGCTGCAAGCCCTGCGCCGGGAGCACCTCGCGTTCGAGCCCGGCGACATTCTCGTCGTCAAACACAAGATCGTTTCCAAATCAGAGGGTTGCGTCGTCGATCTCGCAACCGTCAAACCCTCTGCTGATTCGATTGCCTGGGCGAAGAAATACAACCTCGATGCCCGCGTCATCGAGCTTGCTACGCGGGAGAGCCGTGCCGTCATCCGGCGCAAGAACGGCGTGCTCATCACCGAGACGCGTCACGGTTTTATTTGTGCCAACAGTGGCGTGGACGTCTCTAACGTCGATGGCGGCCGCCACGCCCTGCTTCTGCCCGCCGATCCGGACCGCTCGGCTCGCAAACTGCATCGCGAACTCAAGCAGCGGACGGGGATCTCCATCCCCGTCCTGATCACAGACACCTTCGGTCGTCCCTGGCGCGAGGGTCTGGTCGACTTCTGCATCGGCATCGCCGGAATGAAAGCGCTGCGCGACGATCGCGGCCACCGCGACCCGCAGGGCTACACTTTGCAGGCCAGCCTCGAAGCCATCGCCGACGAACTGGCCGCCGCTGCCGCCCTCGTCTGCGGCAAACTTAACCGTACGCCCGCCTGCATCATTCGCGGATTTCGCTACGAGCCCGCCAACGGCCGCGGTCGCGACCTGCTTCGGCCCGCAGCCAGCGACTTGTTCCGCTAGCTCTCGCCAAACGGCAGTCTCTAGGAGTAATTTGGAGTACCAACAGGTTTGGAGAATCCCGTGCCCCGCCAACTGTCCATTTCAGAACTCGAAAGCTTCCCCTCGCTCGACTGGTTCGAAATCGCACCTCGAATGACCCTGGCGCTGCGATCTTCGGTGGAAAGAATTCTGGAAACTCAAGACGGAGCTTCCATCTCGCCAGAAGCCGCGTTCATGCTGGCTGACGCAGAAGGAGATGATTTGCTCGGCGTGCTCGCCGCCGCGAACCTGCTGCGTGCTGAGCTTGTCGGTAACCTCGTCACCTACGTCGTAAATCGCAACATCAACTTCACCAACATCTGCTTCGTGGGATGCAAATTCTGCGCCTTCAGCCGCGGCCCGCGCGAGGCCGACACGTACTTCCTCAACCCGGATCAGGTCGCGCAAAAAGCCATCGAAGCTTCGGAACTCGGCGCGACCGAGGTCTGCATCCAGGGCGGCCTGCCGCATGGCCTGCCTCAGTTCTACTATCGGGATATTCTGCGCGCGGTGAAAGGCGCCGTGCCCGCCATGCACATTCACGCCTTCTCACCCATGGAAATCGTCTACGGCGTCGAACTCACCGGTATGCCGCTTGCCGACTATCTGTCGATGCTGCGCGACAACGGCCTGGGCACACTGCCCGGCACGGCCGCCGAAATTCTCGACGACGAGATCCGGCACATTCTTTCGGCCAACAAACTTTCCACTGCACAGTGGATCGAAGTGATCCGAACCGCCCACCGCCTCGGCATCCGCTCCACTTCAACGATGATGTACGGACACACGGAAACACCGGAACACTGGGTCCGCCAGATGCTGTTGCTACGGGAAATCCAGCAGGAAACCGGAGGCTTCACGGAATTCGTTCCGCTCGGCTTCGTGCACCAGAACACGCTGCTGTTCCACCAGGGACTCGCACGCTCCGGTCCCACGCTGGCCGAGCACTTGAAGGTGCACGCTCTTTCTCGCCTCCTGCTTGCCGGTTCGATCAACAACATCCAGGTTTCGTGGGTAAAGCTGAACCGCCAGCTTTCGCAGCTCTGCCTGCACGCTGGCGCCAACGACTATGGCGGTACGCTGATGGAAGAGAACATTTCGCGCGAAGCCGGAGCCACCGCCGGCCAATACACCAGCCCGGAAGATTTTCAATCGCTCATTCTGGAAATCGGGCGCGTCCCCGCCGAACGCAACACGACCTACACGCGCCTTAGGCTCAAGCTGCCGCTTGAGGAACTGACCGCGGAAGAAACGCTGGAGCCGGAATTTGCATGAGCGACGCCTCGCGTCCCATTGCCATCCTGGGTGGAACCGGTCCGGCAGGTACCGGCGTCGCCCTGCGCTGGGCGCGCGCCGGCGAAACCATAATCATCGGCTCGCGCGACGCACACCGCGCACAGGAAGCCGCCGACAGCATCAAGGAAATAATCGGGGATCAAGCTCGCGTTTCTGGCATGGAAAATTCCTCCGCCTGCGCCGCCGCAGATCTTCTCGTTCTCACCGTACCCTTCGAGGGCCAGGCCGCTCTGCTCAAGCAACTCAAGCCCGCGATGCGCCCGGGCAGCATTCTCATCGATGCCACCGTTGCACTCGCCGCGAGCGTAGGCGGACGCGCCTCCCGCACACTCGGCGTCTGGCAAGGTTCGTCCGCGCAGCAGGCGGCGGAACTTGTGCCCAAGGGAGTGAGCGTCGTCGCGGCGTTTCACAATCTGTCAGCTGATCTCTTGAATGGAGATGGCGATCTCGATTGCGACGTCATCGTCTGCAGCGACGATGCCAACGCGCTGCAACTCACGCGCACTCTCGCCGCCAAAATTCCCGGCGTCCGCGCCATCGACGGCGGCAAACTCGAAAACGCCCGGATCCTCGAGCAGATCACCGCCCTGCTCATCGGCCTCAACATCCGCCACAAAGGCCACGGCGGCATCCGCATCACCGGATTGCCGCCGGAAGCCTACAAGTAGAACTTCTAACCGCGCGGTTCCTAGAACGAATACTTCAACGAGAACTGAATCAGCCGCGGTGTGCCAATAGTCGAACTGATCGGCGCCGACCCTCCGGCAGACGACACCGATGCCAAGGCCGGAATGGCGAATGACGGATGGTTGAACAAATTGAAGAAGTCCGTCCGGAATCGTAGATCCTGCCGTTCGCCCAGCTTGAAGGTCTTGTCCAGAGTGAAATCCACATTTTTCTGCGGCGGCCCAATGATGCAGTTGCGCGGGGTGTTCCCGTAAACCGTCGCATCGCTGGGAGAACCGTTGGAGAGCGTCGGGGCCAAAGGGTCAGGCGTATAAGCTGCTGGATTCACCCAATTTGCCAGCCGCGATTCCGGGCTTCCGCTGCTCGGCGCATTGCCGCAACTGAAGCCCGAAGCGAAGGTCGCAGTCGACGATGGTGTGCTGGCCAGCGCATAGGCAGTGCCTCCAGCGGGATCGTACACGGTGAAGGGCGCTCCTGATTGCAGCACGAGCACGCCGCTGGCTTCCCAACCGCCAAGCGCCGTCTTGGTAAGCCCGTTGGAGTGAGCGAAGAACGGCAATTGGTAAACTGCGCTGGTCACGAATCGGTGCCGCCGGTCAAAGTCGGAAAGGCCGCGGGAAGCGCGAGCGTCATTCTGATCGTTAACCCTCGTAAGGAATGCAACGGAAGCAGTAGAGACATCGTCAATCGACTTCGAGTACGTATAGGCGCTCTGAAAATAGAGCCCCTTGCCAAGGTGATGCGCCAAAGTGGCCTGCAGCGCATTGTAATGCGAGTCGGAGTTGGGAGCGAAGTCTTCGAAATCTCCCGGCGCGATGCCAATATATGGCGCACGGAGCGAAGCATTCTCCACGG
Organism: Candidatus Sulfotelmatobacter sp.; assembly: GCA_049280095.1. Taxonomy (GTDB): domain Bacteria; phylum Acidobacteriota; class Terriglobia; order Terriglobales; family Acidobacteriaceae; genus Sulfotelmatobacter. The sequence continues at coordinate 6,836 of JBAPPL010000041.1, forward strand.
TGGTATCGACGACCGTGCAGGACACTGGCGGAACCTGGGCCTGCAGATTAGCGCAACCTTGTCCGGGAATGACGATGGGATTCTGCTGCGAGGCCACGTTGCCCTGATCGGGATCGTAGGTCGAGCGCAGTCGGCTACCCTTTGTACCCACGTATCCGATCTCCGCAAACCAGTCGCGACCTAACTCGCGCTGAATTGTGAAGTTCCACTGCTGCGTAGTTCCGACAACCCAATGCAGCGGAACGGCGAGTTGGATCAATCCGTTCACGTTGCCGCTGAAAGTTCCGCCGCAGGCCGTGCCAATGCCCGGAAACGTGTTGCCCAGCGTACAACTCGCAGGGGAACCCTGCAGGATCGCTGCCGTAGGCACATAAGTCTGAGTGGGAGTGGCGCCCAACGCCGGAATGCCGTTGGGAAAGGCGGCGCTGGCGGCAAACAGGTTGGCTAGGCTGTCCGGTCCGGGAAAGAATCCCACGAGAAACGGGTATGTGGGTGGCACGATGGCGAGATTGTCCACCGCTCCCAGATCCTCGCGCACGCTGTAGATGCCGTAGCCGCCGCGAATCGATGTGGTGTGATGCCCGCCAAGGTCATAGGCAAAACCAATGCGCGGCTCCCACACGGTGGCGTATTCATTATTCAGGCCAGCCTGGTTGAGCGTTCCGGTGATGCCGGACAAACCAAACTTGCTAATGCACTTGGGGTAAACATAGGGTTGTCCGGTTGTGATGGCCAGCGTCGGGTCAGTATTGCCTGTGTGGCAAAGCGTGTCGTAAGGCGCGCCTAGAAACTCGTTTCGGAAACCGAGGTTAAGTGTAAGCGTCTTGCTTACCCGATAGTCGTCCTGCGCGAACCAGGCGAAGCCGGGAATGCGGTAGTCGTGGTTGCCGAGACCCCCGCCGCCCTCGCCCAAAAGCGGGGAGCCCTGCAGGAAGCTCTGAAAGTCCGAGTAGGGACCGGTCGCGCCCGAGACAAAAAATATCAGCCCGTTATCGGCAATGGGCAAACTGCGGCGCATGGCCACGCGGTCAATCTCGCCGCCAAAGCGCAGTTGATGCGGGCCGTGGGTCCAGCTTACAGTGTCGACCCATGTGTAGTTGTCAGAAAGTGCCGACTGCAATTGTGTGGGGTACGCGCCAAAGGCGAAAGTGTCAAACTGCAGCCGGTATATGTTGGGATCGCCGGCTTGTCCATTCACGCCAGTCGCAGTCGGCAGGTTGATGCCGACCTGCGCATTGGTGACGGGCGGCTCATTATTCAGCTTGTCGCTGATGATGTTGACCCCAAAACGAAACTCATTGATCAAGCTGTTGTTGAATACGTGAGTTTCGGTAATGCTGCCAAACCGGCTGTGTAGCGGGATGTCCAGCGGGAAGTTGAGGTTGTTGGTGCCGGGCTGGCCCCCGGTCTGAATCCCGTAAGAATCAGCTCCGAAGGGTTCGAAGGTGTCGGAATTCGACCAGAAAAAGCGCTCAGACAAACGGTCTTTCCCGCCGCGGAATTCGCGGTCCCAGTTCGCCGTGAACTGGTTGTCGGTGAATTTACCAGGATCGGTGATGAGGAAAGGTTCCGCAGTAAGACAGGGTGTGCCCGCAGGTACGTTCGTGAGCAGGGGATACAAGTATCCCCCTGACTGCGCACCGAACTGATTGCTCTGGGCGTTCAACAGATTGAAAGCCACGGGGTCAATGCTCGGCACCCCGCAGTCAGCTTCCATCGCTGTCATTGACTGGCGGTCGGCCAGCGGAACGTATGGGATGCCGGGGTTGCCCGGAATGTTGATATAGGTTCCCGGCGAATCCCCACTGCGCTGGCGCGTGCCCTGAAGGTTGAAATAGAAAAATCCAAACTTGGCCTGGGGGCCGATCGGCCCGCCAAAGTCGCCGCCGAAAATGTTCTGCTGGACGACAACCTTGCCTAGAAAATAATCGTCTGCGTCCAGAGCCGTATTTCGGAAGTACTCCCACAAATCGCCGTGAAAGCTGGACGTGCCACTCTTCAGCGTAGCGTTAATGTTGCCGCCGCCGTTACGTCCCTGGGTGGCGTCGTAGAGGCTCGTGCTGACCTTGAATTCCTGAATGGCGTCCGGGCTGGGCAGCGGCGTGTAAGTTAACTCGCCGAAGGCATAGTCGGCCACTGTGATCCCGTCGATCAGATAGTTATTGTTATCTTCTCTACCGCCATTGACGTGCATGTAGACCTGGCCGCGGCCGAGCTGCGCGGCGCCGTTCAAGTCCGAAGAAGCGCCCGCGGAAAGCGTCAGCAACTGCTGAAAGTTTCGCGTAGCCAGAGGAAGATCGGTAATCGTCTGGGCTCCCAGCGATTGGCCCGTAGTGGCATCCGTGGTATTGACCTGCTCCACCTGCGATTGCACCTCCACCACTTCTTTTACCGTGCTCACTTTCATGACCGCGGTCATGCGTGTCGTTTCTGTGATGCGCACCACAATGCCGGGAAACTTGGTGTCGGGGAAACCCGCCGCGTTCACTTCCACCGTGTAACTTCCCACGGGCAACAGCGTAGCGGTGAAAAGACCGGACACATCCGTCGTCGCCTGGCGCAGAACTTCGCCCGTGGCCTCGCTCTTAATGCTGACTTTGGCATTAGCGATTACAGCTCTTGTCGGGTCTTGAACCACACCGCTGATGGCGCCGGTGGCGCCGCCCTGCGCGAAGATCATTCCAGTGAAAAGCGCGAGGAAAAGACTCGATGCCACTATCTTCCAAAGTGAATTCATCTTGCCCTCCATTTGGACGATTATCCGCTGCTTCTTCGCCCACTCAAACGCCGTAATGGCGTAACTCATAACGCAATGCGATAACCTGCCGATATATCACGGTCGATCAATCATGTTCAAGAACTATGCGTACCCATCGGAGAGGCGAATTCGGCGGAGAAGAATTCCTGATGGGACAAATTGGCGTTCAACGACTCAGAGGGAATGGCGCATGCCGTCGCTAGAGCTGCGACTGGGGCGCTTAACTGCGGTGAATACACCTAGTCTTCCACGGCCTGCGCCGTCATCTCCGATGGCTCGCCACCGGCCGCGGCCTGCGCGACAATCAACCGCCGCGCTTCCACGCGAATCTTCGGCAGATGCATCCCGAACCAGCCCGCGCCCAACAACGACGCCAGGCCGCCGATCGCTACCGTGTGGGGCGCACCTAAACGCTCGGCCAGCGCGCCCCCAAACAGCGCTCCAATCGGAGCCATGCCCATGAACATCATCGAGTAAACGGCCATCACGCGCCCGCGCAGAGCGTCCGGCACCATCACCTGGATCAGCGTGTTTGAGCACGCCATCTGCAGCATCATGCAATAGCCCACCGGAAGCAGCAGAATCACTGAAACCCAGAACGTTCGTGACAGAGCAAATATAATGAGACTGGCTCCAAAGCCGCCGCAGCACCATGCCACCCAGCGTCCCAGGCCCTTCACTCCTTCGCGGAACGCCAGCGTTAGCGCGCCCAGCAGCGCACCCACTCCGGTCGCGCCCATCAGGATGCCCAGACCGCGCGCACCGCCGTGCAAAATCTGGTCGGCGAAGATCGGCATCAGCACCACGTAAGGCATACCCACCAGACTCACCAATCCCAGCAGCAACAGCAGCGCGCGAATCGGCGCGGTCCGGTTGACGAAGCGGAACCCCTCCATCATGTGCTCCAGCGGCGAGGCCATGGCCGCGCGGATTGGAGCGATCACCCTCATCAACAGCAATCCGATAATCACCGCGATGTAGCTGACCGCGTTGGCAAAGAAGCACCAGCCTTCGCCAATCTTTGCCACTAGAATCCCGGCAATCGCCGGACCGATCACACGCGCACCATTGAACATCGAAGAATTCAGCGCGATCGCGTTCATCAGATCTTCCTTGCCCACCATGTCCACCAGGAACGATTGCCGTCCGGGAATGTCGAACGCATTCACTACCCCAAGCAAACTCGCGAGCACAAACACATGCCAGACTTGAACTTTGTGGAAGAGCGTGAGCGCTGCCAGGATGAAGGCCAGTAGCATCGACGCGGTCTGCGTCGCGATCACGATATGGCGCCGGTCGAAGCGATCGGCGGCGATCCCGCCCAAAGGCGCAAACAGAAACACAGGGACTTGGCTCGCGAACCCTACCGATCCCAACAGCAGCGCTGAACCAGTCATCCGGTAGACAAGCCACGATTGCGCCACGCTCTGCATCCACGTACCAATAAGTGAGATCAGTTGTCCACTGAAGAAGAGCTGGAAGTTGCGATGACGCAGCGCCCGCCAAGCCACCTGCCAGCGCGATCCGCGTTCCGGGGCCATTTCCGGGCCAGTTCCCGCCGCACTTTCCGGAATTGGAATTCTTGTTTCAGACATTGTTCTTCATTCGATGACTGTTCCGCCTCCGTGGGATCACTATAGCGTGCATGCTCCGGACAAATCTTCCCAAAGTATGTTCTTTACAATTGAGTTTTCCACCGATCAGTTCTATCTTCGAGCCGGCGGAACTTTTGACTTCCCAGACTGCCCGGACTGCGCTACAGTTGGACTTGCTCTCTCCCCGGCGATCCCATCAAGGAAGGGACACGACCATGACGACTCCTCCGGTTGGTGTTGAACGCCGCATTGGACAACGCTTCGCATTTAACCTCCCAGTCTCCTTGCGTGAAGTTGCGACCGCTTCTGAAGGACTCGGTTTCACCCAGGATCTCAGTTCCCGCGGAGCCTTTCTGTTCACCGACATGGCCTTGAGTGAGGGCGCGGAGATTGAACTCACATTAGAAATGCCCTCCGAGATCACGCTCGGCGAAAATATGCGTGTACGCTGCCGGGGCTCCGTGCTGCGCATCGTCAAGCCCTCAGATAAAGATAAGGGCTGGAAACCCGCCGCGTTGGCCGAGACCGAGACGAAATTGGCCGGAATCAAAGCCGCCGAAAGCAAGGTCGGCGAGAGGAAGGTTGGCGAGACGAGGATCGGCGAGACAAAGATCGGTGTGGCTGTCTGCTTGAAGGGTTACGAGTATCTGCCTGAGACTGAGGGCGGCTCTCCCGGCTTTCGCCGCATCTCCGCCTTGCACAGCCCTGGCGAGACGCAACGTCCCGCTGCGCCCGTGCGCGGCACTCCGCGCGTTGCGGCCAGCTAGTCCCCCGATGCATCGTAATTCCGATCTACGGAGCAACTGCCGATTCTTATCCTAATGTATCGCTTCAGCGGCACGAATCGCAGGAAAATTCCGGTCTGGGATCGAGGTTGGCTGACTTAAGTTCTTTTCAACGTCTCTAGTCCTTTTCAATCTTCGAGCCTTGGCTTAGAATGTAACCCACTTGCGGCGGCTTCGTAGGGGAGTATTCCAGCTGTGCACCTCTGGTTCACGTTTTCCATCCCGCAGATTGCTACTCTCCCGCCTTCGCACGAGTTGTGTACACCCTTTTGGTCAGTCTGTTACTTAGGTCACTTGGCGAATAGTACTTTCTCTTTCTAACATGCAAACACCGAGAGAAATCAGCGAGAATCGCGCCATGCATGGGATCGCCGTCGCCCTCTTGACCGAGGACGGGGAACACTTATCCGAGCTGCAGAGACGGGTGGAGGCAACCCGCCTGGGTCGGGCCGTGTTCAGCAATGTCGGCTTTCCCGCCGGGCCCACCGACCCCATCCTGCGCCAGATTCAGGATTTGCGCGTCGAAATCGTCGTGGTTGATATCTCTGCCGACAATCCTCAACGCGCCATCAAAGCCATTGAACTGATTCAAGCCAACACCCTGCAGCTCGCCATCTTTGCAAACGGAAGCATGCAGCAGCCGGCAACGATTGTGGCCAGCATGCGCGCCGGAGCAGGGGAATACCTGGATCACAGCGCCGGCTCTGAGGCTCTGCTCGAAGCTCTCACCCGTTTCAGTTCCAACCGCACCCGCACTCGCGGGAGTGCGGGCAAGGCTCGCATCTTCACTTTTCTCAGCGCCAAAGGAGGTGCCGGCGCCACTACCGCCGCCGTCAACACCGCCGTTGCCCTGCAGCAATCGCACGGCAGCGTGGTTCTTGTCGACTTCGCCCCCGTCGGCCACGCCCAACTGCATCTCAATCTGCGCCCCAGTTTTGGAGTGCCTGATGCGCTCGAGAACCTGCACCGCCTCGACGCTTCCCTGCTCGAAGGCCTCATGACTATTGCCCAGGACGGATTGCATCTTCTCGCCGGCCCACAGCAGCCTTATCACGCCGTCCCCACCCCGGCCGAATTGGCCCGCCTGTTCGACCTGCTGGTAAATCACTATCGCTACGTCGTGGTCGACGCTTCCAGCCGCCTCGATTCCACCACGCGCCTGCTCTCCGATCTCTCCAACGCCGTGCTCATGGTCGCTCAAACTGATGTGGTCACGCTGTGGAGCGCCAGCCGCATTCATGCCTTCCTCGAAGAAGGCGCAGGGCGCAACCGGCTCCGCATGGTTTTGAATCGCTACAAAAAGATTCCCGGGTTCACTGACGAAGACATTGAGAGTGCCACGCGCTGCAAGGTTTTGTGGAAAATTCCGAACGCGTTTCACTCGATCTCGCCCGCTATCGATCACGGTACCCCTGTAGTTTTGCAGGAAGGTCTGGAAGTGAGCCGCTCGTTCCGCGCGCTGGCTGCCGCCTTGGCCGAGGCTTCCACCACCGCCGAAGGCGGACTCGATCTCGTCTATACTCAGGAAAAGCCTGACATCAAAAAGAAAGTTGCCAACCGACTCCTCATCACTCCCGCCCGCGCTGGCCAGTAGGTTCTAGCAACATTTCTTTTCCCACGTTCCCGCCGGATGTCCTCGTGGCTACCCTGAAAGATGATTTTCCATCTAACATAGAACGATGCGCGATGCCCCGGATCCGCTTCAGAAGGCCGAGACCAGACAGTCTGCCCCGGAGTTGGGCCTTCTGACCGTTCCGTCGCATCACGAAACGGCGCCCGCTGCCTTCTGGCCTGACGTCTTCGTCGAACGCGGACTGCCCTGGCGCCGCTTCGGGCAGTCTGGCGTGTATCACGTTCTGGCGCTGGTTTTAATCTGGGCAGGATCGCGCTTCCTTGCTTTGCAGACTCATTCCGCGACGCAGACCGCGTTCACGCACGCTGACGTCGTCTACTACGCGCCTTCGGAGTATCTGCCTCCGCTGGACACGCGCCGCTCGACCTCTACTCGCGCCCGAGCCGCCGATCCCGAATACTCTGCGCAGCCCATCATTTCTGTGCCTCCTGAGGCCGACAACCGTTCGCAAACCATCGTCACGCCGCCCAACATCAAACTGAAAAACGGCATCGCCTTGCCGAACGTCGTCTCTCTGTTCGAAAAAATGCCGGGCAGCCCGCAGATGCCGATCGGCCCAGCTCCTGTCGTTCCAGCCTCGGAAATTTCCCGTCTCGCCCCGCGGATGGAACGCGCCGTGATCGCTCCGCCGCCCACCGTGGTAGCCGACTCTGCCCGTCGTCTAGGTGATCTCAACATCGGACACAGCTCGGTGATCGCGCCGGCTCCGCAGCTCTCCCTGGACGAACAGCGCACTCTACCGGGCCCACCCAGCACCGCCATAAGCAAGCGATCGCTCCAGGTAATTGCGCCGCCGCCCTCGCTATCCGCGTCAGGACGCTCCCACTCGGGCCAAGGCATGATTGGCGAAGGGATGATCGCGCTCAACCTCCATCCCGCAGTCGTCGCGCCGCCCAACCCGCCAGCCGGTAATCGCCGCGGCAACTTCGCCGCCACTCCGGAAGGCCATCGCGGAGCCTCGGGAGCGCCCGGCACGAGCGCTGGAAACGGCAGAGATGGAAGTGGCGCTGGCAAGAACAGCGGCAAGCTGCCTTCGGGCTTGTACGTCGGCGATCCCTCTGCGAAAAGCTCAGGCGCTTATTCTGTGAATCCGAACCTGATTGCCAGTGCGCGTCCGTCCCGCCTTGAGCCTACATCAGCAAGTGCCAGCAAACTTTCCGACGTAGAGCGCGCCGTCTTCGGCGATCGCAAGTACTACTCTCTCAGCCTCAACATGCCGAATCTCAACTCCGCTGGCGGCAGCTGGATCATCCGCTTCGCCGCTTTCCAGAAGGATTCGACTCCAGGCAGTCCTTCTTCCCGTGCCGCAGCGAGCGATCCACCTGCTGACGGCTCATCCTCGGCCGATCTCTCCGCGCCAGTGGCTACGCGCAAAGTCGATCCCGCCTATCCGCTGGAGTTGATGCGCCAGAACGTGGGCGGCACCGTCATCCTTTATGGCGTCATTCACACGGACGGCACCGTGGGAAGCGTTCGCGTGCTGCGCGGCGTCGACGATCGCCTCGCCCGGTTCGCCAGCGACGCCATTGCGAAGTGGAAGTTCGAGCCGGCAACTAAGAACGGCGCTCCCGTGGATGTGGAAGCAACTTTCTGGATTCCGTTCCATCCCGCGAAGCTGAACTCAAACTTTTGAGTGGGCCGCCACTGGCCTCGAAGAGTCACGGATTGCTTCCGGCAGGTGTGTGGAGTTCCTGCTGGGCCGAGGGAGGCAGATTTCCGATGCGATTGAGAAAAATCACGACTTGCCAGATCTCGCTATCGGCCATGATGTTTCCCCAGGCCGGCATGGCTGACCAACGCACGCCATACTTGATGATGAAAAAGGTCTGGTTCTCAGGTTTGCGGGGTTGCTCCATCATGAACTGAGGTGCCCGGGGATTGAACGAGCGGCCGTAATCGCTCATCGAGTTATCGGGCCTGCCATGACAGTCGGCGCACTTGTCGCGATATAGACGCGCGCCATCGAGCAGGTTTGATTCGGTCGGCGGGATCGGATTCTGCTGCCGGGGTGCGCTGCGTCCGGCAGAAGCGTCCAAGGCGGTAGCTGCCAGTTCCGATTCAAGCCTTGAGGGCTCGGGTTTCGCGCGCATGTCCACGTAGCCAAGCCTCAAATAGAGCCAGCCGCCTGCTATAAGGACGACCAGCGTCACGAGAATTCCGCGTACGAAATTTTTCATCTCGGCCTCCGCTCAGAGCTGCTGCATTCTGTGATTATGCGCTTTTTGGGCCGGGTTTTCGTTGATGCTGGCACGGTGCTTCTGACAAGAAGATGCTTCGCTGCTGTGTGCAAGCGTATGAAGATTTTGCTTCGATCCTGCACAGGGGTGCCAGCATCTAGTTTAAGGTGGGGCCAGGGTTGAATTACGCCGCTAGAATTGCGGCGCCATTGGAGGTGGTTCGAGCGTGTCCATACCTCGTGTGGTGATCGTCGGCGGTGGGTTCGGTGGGCTGTTCGCGACGCAGGCGCTGGCTGGTGCTCCGGTAAGCATTGTGCTAATCGACAAGCGGAACTATCACCTGTTTCGTCCAATGCTGTATCAGGTGGCAACAGGCCTGTTGTCTGCGGACCAGATTGCCGCCCCTCTGCGATCCATTGTGAGTCGGCAGCGCAATGTGGAGGTGCTGCAGGACGAAGTGATCGGGATCGACCCGGCTCAGCGGCTGGTTCGCCTGAGAGAACATCAATTGCCTTACGACTTCCTTATTCTCGCCACCGGGATTCAATACAACTATTTCGGACACGATGATTGGCAGGCCGTAGCCCCAGGGCTCGAATCGCTGGACGACGCGGACCTGATTCGGGGGAAAGTGTTAACAGCGTTCGAGCGCGCCGAGGAGACGGCTGCGCTGGATCACATGGATCGCGCGGCTGTTCAGCAACTGCTGACCTTTGTGCTGGTCGGAGCTGGGACGGTAGGCGTTGAAATGGCGAGCACGCTGGCGGAGATGTCGCGGATGGCCTTGAGGCACGACTTTCGCCATATCGATCCAGGTTCGGCGCGCATTCTGCTGTATGAAGCGGCGCCGCGCATACTACCCACGTTTCCCCAAGTCTTGTCGTCCAAAGCGCAACAGCATCTCGAAAGCCTGGGTGTGGAGGTATATACCAACACGCGGGTCACCGCAGTGGATGAGGGCGGGATCGTAGCCGATGGCAAGCGCGTTCCAGCTAGCACGGTGTTGTGGAGCGCGGGCGTGCTGGCTTCACCGGCGGCCCGCTGGTTGGGCGCGGCCATGGACCGATCGGGCAAAATTATTGTCAACGCCAATCTGTCGGTGCCCGGCCATCCTGAGATTTTCGCGATTGGTGACACGGCGCATGTGGAAGCCGAGTCTCGCAATCTTTTGGGTGTCAAGTCGAAGCAGCCGGTGACCATGCCCGGCGTTGCGCAGCCGGCAATCCAGGAGGGGAAGTACGTAGCGCGGCTGATCCGGCGCCGAGTCTCCGGCAAACCGGACCCAGCCCCATTCTGGTACTGGGACAAGGGCGACTTGGCTATCGTGGGTCGGACTTATGCGCTGGCCGACCTTCGATTCGTGCGCTTCGCGGGATTTTTGGCGTGGATTCTCTGGGCCGTTGTGCACATTTATTTTCTGATCGGGTTCGCGAACCGGTTCTTCGTCATCCTGGAATGGGGAGTTGCGTTTTTGACCAAGCGGCGGCAGGTCCGCGTGTTTCCGGGACAAGAAAAAGCGGAGGCAGCCCCAAAGAAATTCACAAGGGTAGTGTGACATCTAACCTTGCGCCCAAAATTAAATCGCGTAATCATGGTCGAGGCGGCCACGGTCGGGTGAACCCACATCGTCGAGCCCCTAAGTGCTTTGTTTCACGGATTTTAGTATCTAAGTTCTTTGACAGCCGGAAACTCGATGATTCCAGAGATTCGGGCGGGAGGGGGGATACCCTGATTTCTTGCACCCAGAATCGCCAGCGCGGTTGCTCCAGCAACGGTCCGTTAACTTTATTTCTGCTGGGGTCTCTATGCCTTCGCGCCTTTTTTCTTTTCCAGCGCGGCGTAGATCGCGGGGTCAGTGCAGACTTCGTAGTAGGTGCGCTCGGTCCATCCCTGAATGGAGAAATCTTCTACCTTGATTCGCGGCACGCGGCTTTCGCGCACCACGATCTTGCGAAATATATCGCGGTCGACCGGGACAGTGCCGCTGGAGAGCTTGTACTCTCCCTTATCTGACGCCATCGAAGGCGGCAGCTTTACTTTCAGCGGCACCAGTGAAATCTCCTGCTCCAACTTGCGGAACGCCGCTTCATTCATGCGTATGCCGCCCAGATTGAAGCTGACAATGGAGTCTTCGGGATTCGCCGCCGGATCCGTAGTTGTCTCGGCGGTTTGAAAGACATACACGTGGAAGGGCCCGGCCTGTGATTCCATTACCTTGCGCGCTTGCTTGTTGCAGGAGGAAAGTCGGTCGCTCTGGTTCAGCGCTTCCGAGATCATGATCTGGTGTTCACCATCCATCAGATAGAGCGGTGCCGACTCCTGCAGCGTGATGCCCACGCCCAACTCCAGCCCCGGCATGCCCGAGCGCTGCATCAGCGCGTTGTAGCCGCGCACGATCTCAATGATCTCGCGAGCCAGCACGCATGCCCGGCTCACCGCCAGTCCGGGCTCGCCGGCACGTTCCAGGATTGCCAGGATGATGGCATCGCCCTCGAGAAAAACTTTTTGCGCTCCGTATTTTCCAAGGAGCTTGTTCACCGGATCGTAAAAGTTCAAGCTGAAGTAGGACGCTGGGTTGAGCCCTTTTTCCATTAACGTGCGCGTAAGCCGCGTGGAATCGCGAACGTCGGCCTTGAGCACAACGTGGCGCAGCACGCGGTCTTCCTCGGGCTGCTGTGGCTGTTCTTCGGGGAGCAGAAATTCGTAGAGCGTTCCGTTCATCCGGGAAAGTTCGCGCAGTTTCTCGGTGCTCACCAGGTTTACCGAGTCGAGCGCTGCGTTGAGCACTTCCAGTCGCCGCAGATCGCGGTGGTAGTGGGAGAAGTCCTGCAAAAACCGCGCCGCCACCTTGGCCCGCTCTGCGCCGCGGCAACTGGCAACTTTCGCCACCGCCGCATACAAGCTGGCGGGAGAAAGCTTGCCGTGCTCCTGAATCATGCGCTCCACGCGGTCGCACTCAGGACGCGAGATCAGCGCATTCTTCAGTTGTTGCGGATTGATGCGCGGGGCGTATTCGCTGAGCAGTGGAACCGTATGGTAGGAGGCGATGACGTGCTCCATCACCTGTTCGTCTTCGAGCAGACGCACCCACTGAGCCAGGCGTTCCTGCCTGGCCATACCTTCTGCCGAGGAATCATCGGGAGTGCCAGTGCCGACCAGGGCGCGGGCATTTTCCGGAGCGCACAGCCAGGAATTAATGGTTTCGCTCGTGGTCTCTTCGCCGTAGATCGATCGCACGAAACCCCATACCACGTCCTGCAAGCGCTGGTAGCGGTCGGGATCGCGATCCCAATTACCCAGCATCACATAATGTTCGGCGCACAAGTAGTCGTCGCGGCCATCTTCGGAGAACGCCAGGCGGTTCACGAACAGCCCATAACTGCCGAGGCCTGCACTGCCCGGTTCTGGTTTCGCGTCTGCGGATCTCGCTTCTGCAGTTTGCGCTTCTCCGAAGAAGGACCGCCGGGTGCGCGCCAGCGTCTCTTTTTCGATCTCGCGCAGGGTCTCAAACAGATCTTGCCCGGTCTTGCGCAGGATGATTTTCTTTCGAACCTGGAAGCCGGCCACGCGCTCGCGATACTCCACGCCCTTGCCCTGCCGTATGCCGTCATAAGTCTTGAGCAGAACGCGGCAGCGTTCGAGCACTTGAGCAAACTGGAGGTTCATCTCCATACGGAGAAACTTGGTGACCGCCAGCCGGGCCAGCAGGTCAACAGAAATTTTCTCTTCTCGCTTGGCACGATTCAGCGCTGCCAGGTGCAGTTCGGCCAGCACCGGCTTCCAGTCGGCTTTTTCGGCGGGGGTGCGACTCTGGCTGGTCGCGGCACTTCTCATCCAGGAAGGTCCCTGGTCTCTGTGTGTAGTCTCGGCCGCCAGCAGTCCTTCCAACTCGCCGTGGCGCACGATCAGCCGCGTGATCTGCGCCCGCGCCGCATCGACGAAGCGCGGGCTGAGAACCACGTCGTGACGCAGGTTGTCGACCCCGACCGCGAGCCCTTCGAGAGCAAGCGACGGCGCAGCGGCAATCATCTCCGGCGGCGTCGGCTTCTCCGGCTCTTTGCCTAAGCGAAAGATGGGTAGTCGTGGCATTTCGCGAATCGTCGAATTCTTGGAAGTTGCTGATTACACACGTACATATCGAGGCTAGCACGGGTCGCGCACCGGCTAAAGTTACGCAAGTTACGTTGCTTGACATCTGATTTTGCCCGGGGAAACAATTTCGCAACGGGTGACGGATTGTCTTCTCTTCAAGATGTAGAATCTATGGCGTCGCGGCAGCCTTGCCGCCGACTTGACCCAAAACAAATTCAGGAGAACTACTATGGTCGGCTTCTCCGTTAACGGCAAACGCGTCGATCTTGACGTTGATCCTTCCACCCCCTTGCTCTGGGTCATCCGCGAACATCTGGGCCTGACCGGAACGAAATACGGATGCGGCATGGCGCAATGCGGTGCGTGCACCGTGCACATCAATGGAGAGGCGGTGCGGTCGTGCGTCGCTCCGGTATCGCGCGCGACTGGGAAAGCGGTTACGACAATCGAGGGACTTTCTCCGGATCTGAGTAACCCATTGCAACGGGCCTGGCTGGAAGTGGACGTTCCCCAATGTGGCTACTGCCAGTCCGGACAGCTGATGAGCGCGGCCGTGCTGCTGCGCGAGAAGCCGCAGCCAACGGATGACGACATTGATGAGGCGATGACCGGCAACATTTGCCGTTGCGGGACTTATCCCCGGATTCGAAGAGCTATCCATCGCGCCGCCGAGATGGTTGCGAAGGAAGGTGCCCGATGAACAGTCAACTCACACGCACGGCGGCGGAGCGCAAAGGGATGCAACGTCGCGACTTCCTGAAGATTTCGGTAGCGGCCAGCGGCGGCCTGCTGATCGGCTTTGAGTTTCCCGGGATCAGTAGTCTGGCATCGGCGCAGACATTCGCGAGTACATTCATGCCCAATGCCTTCGTGCGGATCGGCACCGACGAACGGATCACCGTCATCGTGAACCATTCCGAGATGGGGCAGGGAGTCTATACCTCGCTGCCCATGCTGCTGGCGGAAGAACTCGACGCCGACTGGACCAAGGTGAGCTATGAGTCTGCTCCCGTCGACCCGAAGTACAACCATCCCGCGTTCGGCATGCAGATGACGGGAGGAAGCTCCAGCGTATGGTCGGGACTGGAACAATTCCGCCAGGCGGGCGCAGCCGCGCGCGCCATGCTGGTCGCCGCGGCCGCGCAGCAGTGGAAATTGGACCCGACGGCCTGCCGCACCGAGTCAGGAGCAGTGTTCAACGGAGCGAATCGCAAGTTGACGTATGGCCAGCTCGTTGGCGCGGCTGCCAAGCTAACGCCTCCCGAACATGTAGTGCTGAAAGATCCAAAGACATTCAAACTGGTCGGTAAACCGATTCGGCGGCTCGACACTCCAGAAAAGTTGAACGGCAAAGCTGTCTTCGGAATCGATGTCAAATTGCCGGGGATGTTGACAGCGGTGATTGCCCGCCCTCCGATCTTTGGAGCGAAGATGAAGAACTTTGACGATTCTCGGGCCCGATCGATGGCGGGGGTGCGCAAGATCGTCGCCGTTCCCGCCGGCGTCGCCGTGATCGCGGACACTTTCTGGCAGGCCAAGATGGCCAGAGATGTTCTGCAGGTTGATTGGGATGAAGGCAGCATGCAGAACTTCAGCACCAGTCAGATGATGCAGGAGTTCCGCAAGCGCGCGAAGACGACAGGAACCAGTGTTCGCAAAGAGGGCGATGCCGAGGGCGCGCTGGCGAATGCGGCGAAAAGAATTGAGGCCGTTTATGAAGTTCCCTACCTCTCGCACCTGATGATGGAGCCGCTGAACTGCGTGGTGGATTTGCGGCCGGACTCTTGCGAGGTCTGGACCGGTTCGCAGTTCCAAACCATCGATCGCGCGAACGCAGCCAAAATCGCTGGACTGCCAAACGAGAAAGTTCAACTCCACACCACGTTCCTGGGCGGAGGCTTTGGACGCAGGGCAAATCCGCAGTCAGATTTTGTAGTGGAAGCGGTTCACGTCGCGAAAGCCGCGGGTGCACCGGTGAAAGTAATTTGGACGCGCGAGGATGACATGCGGGGCGGTTGGTACCGGCCGGCGTTTCTGCATGCCATCGAGGGCGGAGTTGACTCAAGCGGTAATCCAGTCAGTTGGAGATCGCGGCTGGTGGGGCAATCGATCATGGCTGGTACGCTGTTCGCCGCGATGATGATGAAGGGAAAAGATTACGATCCCGCGTCGGTGGAAGGGGTTGACGATCTTCCCTACGCCATCCCGAACTTGACGGTCGAGTCGCACCAGGCTGAAGTCAACGTTCCGGTCCAGTGGCTGCGCTCGGTGGGACATTCTCATACTGCTTTCGCGGTTGAATGTTTCATGGATGAGCTTGCCGCACTGGCGCAGAAAGATCCTTACCAGTTCCGGCGCCAGCTTCTACAGAAACAGCCTCGGCATCTCGGCGTGCTCGATCTCGCCGCCGAAAAAGCGGGATGGGACAAACCGTTGCCGAAAGGGATGGGGCGCGGGATCGCTGTGCACTTTGCTTTTGGCAGTTATTCCGCGCATGTGGCCGAGGTTTCGGTTACTGAGGGCAAAGTTCGCGTGCATCGCATGGTCTGCGCGGTCGACTGCGGACAGTACGTCAACCCCGGAATTATCGAGGCGCAGCTCCAAGGAGGCGCGATCTTCGGCGCGTCGGCGGCGCTTTTCCAGGAGCTGACGTTCGAACACGGCCGACTGCAGCAGACTAACTTCAATACCTTTCCGGTAATGCGCATCGATGAATGTCCGGAGATCGAAACCTACATTGTGGAAAGCAACGAAAAAGCCGGGGGAATCGGAGAACCTGGCGTTCCGTGCGCCGCGCCGGCCCTCGCGAATGCCGTGTTTGCGGTTACCGGGAAGCGAATCCGCCGGTTGCCCATTCGTCTGACGGAGGCGGTATGAAGCGCTTGCATCTCGTATTTCAGCCGTCGTTGGCGGGCCTGATCGTGTTCGGCATCGCCGGAGCGCTGTGGCTTTCGCGTTCGGTAGCCGCAGCGGAACCGCCAGCCGAGAAAAAAGTTGCTGCAGCCGACGCCAGCGGCGACGGAGCGCTGTTCACTGCATTTGTTCCCGTGCTGCGCCACCCGCGCTGCATGAACTGCCATTCTCAGGGAGATTATCCCCGGCAGGGTGATGACGGGCATCCGCACACCATGAACGTAAGGCGCGGCCCAGTGGGGTTTGGAGTGACTTCGGAAAAATGTAACACCTGTCATCAGGAGCACAATCTTGCGGGCTCGCATCTTCCACCGGGCGCACCGGGCTGGCGCTTACCGCCGCCGGGCATGCCCATGATCTGGCAAGGGCTGACCGACGCACAAATCTGCGAATCGATCAAGGATCGAAAACAAAACAGAAACCGCAACCTCGACCAACTCGTCGAGCACCTTACGGCGGATAAGCTGGTAATGTGGGCGTGGAATCCCGGCGAGGGTCGAACTCCTGTTCCCATGCCGCACGATGAGTTTGTTACGAAAGTGAAGCAGTGGCAAACGGCGGGAGCGCCGTGCCCGGCGAGGTAAGCTCATTTCTGGATACTGGGTACTGACTGCTCGGTAGTAGATATCGCTATTGGCTTTTGATGCGTGCCGCCTCGAACTCATCGCCCTTTTGCCATCCGATGAGCTTGGTGAAGCTGGCCGCTTCCCAGCCCAGAGCGAAGCCGAATCGCGCCATCGCGCCATCGCCGACGAAATCCATCTCGGGACGATACTCGTCGGTGGGCTGGTGATACCGCTTCTCGGTGTACTCCTTATCCTGCGCCAGACCCCAGGCCTCATCGTGACCTTTGAACTTCATGCCTTCGTTGATCGAGAATGCCGGAATGCCGACGCGGGCCAGACTAAAATGATCGGAGCGATAAAAATGTCCTGCTTCAGGGCGGGCATCCGGCCGGATGGCCAGCCGAAACTCTTTGGCCATGGCCTGCACCCACGGATAAAATGTTGTGCGCTCTGCACCTGAAACTTCCACTTCCTCGGGCGCTCCCAGCGGTTGCACGTTGTCGTAATTCATATCCAGCGCGATCTTGCCCGCGGGAACCGGCGGGTGCTTGCCCAAATACTCCGACCCCAGCAGTCCCTGCTCCTCGGCCGTGACTGCCGCGAAAATGATCGACCTTGCCGGCCGGTCTTTGGCGACACTAAATGCCCGTGCCAGTTCCAGCAGAATGCCGCAGCCCGTCGCATTGTCGGCGGCGCCGTGGAAGATGTTGTTGCCCAGCATGTCGGGACGAATCCCAAAGTGGTCGTAGTGTGCCGTGTACATCACTGCTTCATCTCGAAGTTTGCGGTCAGATCCCGGCAGCATCGCCAGCACGTTATTCGACTCGAAGTGCCGCACATTGCTCACCATGTGCGCCTTCAGCTTCGCTCCCAGATTCACTGGATGAAACTCCCGTGTGCGTGCATCCGCCATCATCTTATCGAGATCGAGGCCGGAGCCAGCGACCAGCTTCCGCGCCACATCGAGCTGCACCCAGGACGCGACCTTCAGCACCGGACCTTCCACCTTCAAATAAGACTTCTCGCCCGAATTCGAGTTCCGCACCACCTCCCAGGGATAACTTGCCATGTCTTCTTTGTGGATGAGAATCACGCCCACGGCGCCCTTGCGCGCCGCCTCTTCGTATTTGTAAGTCCACCGGCCGTAGTAGGTGAGCGCTTTGCCTTTGAAGAACTTGGGATCATCCGATGGCGGTTCGTTGACCAGCATGAGCAGGACTTTGCCGCGCACGTCTGCGCCTTTGTAGTCGTCCCAGTTAAATTCCGGAGCTTCAATGCCGTATCCCACGTAGACGATCTCGGCGTCCACATCGGACTCCGCCTGCTGGGTTTGATCGTAGGCGACGTACTCGTCGAGCGGTTTCAGATTCATCGCTGCGCCTTGCCTCGGGACGAGCGCAAACTTGGTCTCGGGCAACGTGGTGATTCCCACGAGTGGTACTTTCTGCAGATACGATCCGTTGTCTCCGGCCGGCTTCAATCCATATTCTGCAAATTGCGTGGCCATGTATTCGGCGGCGATGTCGCCCCCGCGCTGTCCCGTGCCGCGGCCTTCCAGAAGATCGTGCGACAGAAAGCGGACATGCCAGCGAATGTGTTCAGGATTGATGGTCTCCATTGCCGCAAACGCCGCGCCCGGCAGGCGAACCGAAACAGCTTCGCGCTTGGTCGCGGCCGGTACGGGGACGGGAGGCGCGCCGCCTTCCGCCCACACCAGCAGGCTCAGCGCGGCGATCACGCCAACCAGAACACTTCTTCTCCCGAATGCGTGCATAGATCTGTCTTTCCCCCGACGACGTGAGATCGGCGCGGAGCAATCCTTAAGGGCCAGAAATGCTTGCTTTTTGGGGCTGAAGGAATTGTAACGGACAAGAGGAGTTTCGTTGTAAGGAGCCGCGCAAGTCACCTGCACGGCGGGTCAATGCCCACCCGGGTCTACCGACAAGTTTCCCGTTGTACCTGTGATTCTTGCCCTCTACGTCCTGGCGTCCTCGGTAGTTTTCCCTCCGGTTAGCAGTCCCGCGACCGCGGGATCAGTTCTTCGAGCCTCAACCGGCGCGGAAATCGCGCACGTCTTCTCCCGGCCTGAACACCGTGACGGGGGGAATCTTCCCCGACTCGGCCATCCTACGGCTGATCTCGGTGAAGTCGGCCTTTACCCAGCCGACGCTGGAAACTTCGATCTTGCCATCCCGCGCGATCCAGAAGATGCTCGGGACATTGGTTAGCCCGTAGGCGTTCGACACGGGATAGGCATTCCTGTCGTCGAGCAGCACCGGAAAAGTAACGCCAAATTCCTTGGTGAAGGCAGCGGTGTGCTTGGGATCGTCCTGCGAAACGCCGATGAGCCTGACGCCCTGGTGCCCATACGCCCGCTCTAATCGCTCCAGGAACGGAAACGCATACTGGCAGATGGGACACGAAACTTTGAAAAATGCCAGCACCACAGGACCGTGCGCCAACTCCTCGCGCAGCACGAAACGCTTGCCATCCATCGCTTTCAACTCAAACTCGGGCGTCTTGGTGCCCGCGGTCAATGCCGCCATCGGTCGTCCTCCCGTTCGTCTTTTCAGGATGTTTCGCAGCCAGCGCATAGGCCTCGCTCTGACCTGCTTTTATTTTAGATGATGCGAGCTGCTGTATGTTGCCAGCGGCCGGGTACCGTGGATTTCGTCGATTTCCCTCAGAGCATTTCCGCCTTGCGCAAAATCTTCCGCGCCAGGCCGGTAAGGGCAACCTGACGCAGCCGCTCCAACGGAATCCATTTCCCGTCGACGCTCGGTGGCGCGGCGCAGCGCCAAACGCGGACGGTGTAATCCGTGACCGTGATCGAATGGCGCAGCGTGAACGACGGACCAGCCGCACCGTTCGTATCTGCCATCTCCGGGAGGTCCCACATGGCCGGCATCAGCGAGGCATCCCGCGCCCGCTGTTTCAGAAGGACCCTACCCTCGTGGTAATTAAGCGCATAGTGAATCTCCCGCATGTTCTGCCGCTCGGGCTTCGCCGGCGGCGGCATTTCTCCGCGGGTGACGCATAGCTCGACCACCGGACAGGTCAAGCACGCCGGCGCGCGCGGCGTGCACGCGACCGCGCCCAGCTCCATCATCGCCTGGTTGAAATCGCCGGGATGCTTGGCATCCAGAAGAGAGTCAGCGGCTTTCCACAACTCTTCTCCGGCCACCCGCTTCCCTGATACTCGCTGCAACACGCGCTCGACATTGCCATCGACCACTGCGACCGGTTCGTCGAAGGCAATGCTCGCGATTGCCGCCGCAGTGTAGCGTCCTACTCCCGGCAAGGCACGCCAGGCTTCGGCGGTTGCCGGAAACTTTGCGCCGTACTGTCGCACTACGACTTTCGCCGCGGCGTGCAGCATGCGTGCGCGCCTGTAATATCCCAGGCCGCTCCACGCTGCTAGCACGCTAGCCTCGTGCGCGGCCGCCAACTTCTTCACTGTGGGAAAACGCCGTAGGAATTCCTGATAGTGTTCGACCACCGCGGCCACCCGCGTCTGCTGCAGCATGATCTCGGAGAGCCATACGCGGTAGGGATCGCGGTTCGCGCGCCAAGGGAGATCACGGCGATGGCGCTCATACCACGCAAGGACTCTCTTACGAAATTGCCTTTGCTGGAGAACGGAAAGGAGTCGCGGAGTAGATGGCGGCGTCTTCACGCTTCCCGGCCTACGCCGCACCAGCTGCCAGGAATGGATTTCTTACGCGCACGGCGCCGTACCTGCGGCCGTCCGCGAAATCTTCCGAAAGAATCTCCCCCATCCCATAGCGTTCCGCGTAAGCCCAGAGATGAGCGTCGAACCACGATAGGCGGTAGGCAGCCATGCCTCGCAGAGCCGTTCTCACCATCAGTTCGTCGGGGTACAAGATTGGAAACTCAATGAGCAACTCTTCAGCCTCGCGAAAAACTTCTTCAGCCGTCAGGACAGGCTGTCCCATCCAGCGCAGTCTGGGCGCTACTGACATAAACTCCACGATAGCTTGATGCGGGATGTACAGCGCTCCAGCGCTGACGGATTCGCGCAACAAATTTTCTGCAATTGACTGTTTCCGCGGATCGCGAGGGTCCCAACGGTAGATCAAGATGTTGGTGTCAACGAGGGTAGCCACGCGGCAGGCCTCGATCGTCGTTGTAAAGTTCCTCGCGCGTCCATCCTCGACCCGAGGTCTCGGGCTCTGGACGTGGCTTTCCCTTTAGCAGAGCCTGTTCCCGCTTTCGAAGTCGTTTCGTGCCCTCATCGAACAGCTCCAATCGTTCCTCCGGGCTCAGTCTCATTCCGTTCGTTGCTTTGCGCCGCATTAATTCCACACGAATGCTTTCACCCGCGGGAATCCATTCCAGTTCGTCGCCCGGATGTATGCCGTACTGGTCGGCAATCTTCTTGGGCACGGTCAATTGCAGCTTGGAGGTCACCTTTGGCATATCCTTACTTTATCAAGGATAGAATCCTTACTGCAAGGGCGAATTGATGCTGCCATGACGGCGTGAGTGCAGCCTGCCGGGATATGCTCCGCCATTGACCCGCGCTTCCAAGCGCGAAATAATGGTCGGGCCTGGCATCCGCAACATTCGCGTGAGTTCATCCACGCCCAGCAGTGTCGAGGAGCACCATGAACGACTTCAACCGCAAGGTGGAAGACGCATCGGCGCGCGTCAGCAAGACCGTCGCCGAGGCCGCCGAACGGATCGAGAAAGAGATCCCCGAGTTCATCAAGTACCTGAACGACGAGGTTGTTCCCGCCGTGCGCCAGCACTCGACCAAAGCGCTGCGCACCGCGAGCGTAAAGCTCATCGAACTGGCCGACTACATGGAGCAGCAAAAAGAACAGCAAAAAGAGCAACAAAAAGCTTCGCAGAAATAGAGCTGCCCCCCGCCGCCTTCGTCCCTAACGCCGTGATTCTCACTCTGCTGCTCGCGATCTTGCTCTTGCTCGCGGGATGCGGCCATCCCAGGCAGGCGCGCGTGAATGTGCCGCCCCCACCTGCCGCGACCGCTGAGCCCTCTTCGACCAAATCGCCAGTCGCGTCCCCTACCGAGAGTACTGGGAAGGCCGGCCATCGGCCGGAACCTGAAAGTAGCGCTAGAGAAAGCGGCGCCGACCTTGCCGAGCCTACGATTCCCGCAGGCTCCGTGCCGCTGGCTACTCAAATCGGACGCGCCAGCTGGTACGGTCCGCCGTATCATAACCGTCGCGGATCGAATGGCGAAGTCTACAACATGAATGCCATGACCGCGGCACACCGCACCCTGCCTCTAGGTTCGATCGTGCGCGTCACTAATCTGAAGACCGGCCATACGGCTTTGGTGCGCATCACCGACCGCGGACCATTCATTCCTGGCCGGGTTCTCGATTTGTCGCTGGCCGCCGCGCGCAAAGTCGATGTCTACCTGCCTGGAATCGCGGAAGTGAAAGTGGAAGTGATGCAGACGCCCGCGCCTCTCGAAACTGGCGGGAAGTGGGCGGTGCAGATCGGAGGCTTCCCCGACGAAGACGAAGCGACGAAGCTTGCCGATCACCTCACGCGCCGCTACCGTACGGCGAAAGTGCTGCGCTTTGCCAGTCCTGCGGGCGATTGGTGGGTGCGGGTGCGAGTTCTCGGCGACGATCGCCAGCGTGCCCAAGAAATGGTCGCGGAGACCGAAACGCCGGAGGGCGCCGTCTTTCTGGTAAGACTGGATTGAAAGCAGTGGGCAGTGATCAGTGATCAGTGATCAGCGGCCAGCCTACCCAGGATCTGAACACCGGCCACTTTTCTGTTATGCTCACGCCGGAGTTTCCCATGACCGACGCCCCGAGCGACTGCCTTTTCTGCCGCATTCTCCGCGGCGAAATTCCGTCGAAAAAAGTCTACGAAGACGAGCACGTGTTGGCCTTTGAAGACATCAGCCCCAAGGCTCCCACGCATGTGCTGATCATCCCTAAGAAACATTTTGCGGGATTAAAGGAGGCGCAGGCCGAAGACGCCGAAGTGATTGGCCGCTGCCATCTTGCCGCGGCTGAGATTGCGCGGCAGCGCGGGATCGAGCAGGGATACCGGACAGTGCTAAATGTGGGGCCCGGAGCCGGGCAGTCCGTGTTTCATCTTCACGTCCACCTCTTGGGCGGGCGCCATCTGAGCTGGCCTCCGGGGTAGGAGAACAGTTCTGAGTTCTGAGTTCTGAGTTCTGAGTTCTGAGTTCTGAGTTCTCAGTTCTCAGTTTCCTGTTTCACATTCCCTACTGCACCGTCGGGTTCTCGTCTTCCGAAGCGCCGTGGCGGCGCAGCAGTTGAGGCAGATTCTGGGAGAAGGCTGACCGCGGCAGCACCATGTCGCAGCCCACTTCATGCGCCTTCTGCTTCAGATCGCCTTGCACGTGGGAAAGGAATCCGATGATCGAGGTTCCCTTCTTCAACTTCGCCTTCAGCTTGGGAATTAACGTCAGCGGCTTGGCGTTCGCATTGTTGAGATCAAAAATAATCAGGGAAGGCTTCTCTTCGCCGTTCTGTAGCATGCGATCGGCGAGGTCTTTGTCGTTCTTGGCGAACTCGACCTTGACGTTGAGCTTGCGCGCGGTCTCTTGAATCTTAGCCGCAAAGAACAGATCGTCGACGAAGGCAAAGATGCGTGAGTTGGAATCTTCGCGCAACGCGGGCAGAGGCTCGGGATCGGCGGGTGCAAAGGGGGCGGCGAAGCCAGGACGCTGGCGACGCGCTCCTTGGCCATTGTTGCCGTTGCCGGCCAACGCGGCGCGATAGCTGTGGTCCATGGGCGCGGTGTAGATGCCATCCTGATTATGACGCGCCTGGCTTGGTCCGGCGGGGCGAGGCCCGCGAGGATTGTTCGGGCGCCGTCCGCGACGCCGTCTTCTGCCTCCACCGCCGGAAGGTCTTCCTTGTCCTTGTCCTGATGGTCCTGCGTTCATAGTCCTCTCAAACCTGCTGGGCCGGGTCTATGATCCGGTGCAGGGCGTCAAAATCTCTCGATGTCAGGTTCCCCTTGGGTTGCGGCAGGCTCTCACAGGGTTGGCGCGAAGCCACTATTCTTGCGGAGCCTTACCACTTGCTCGGTGACACCACTCAGTCACATACGTTCATCATCAAGTTTCGCGATCGCACGTTCGAAGGGGGCACGGCCCACTTTCCATGCGGAGCTGCGGGTTGGGCTGGAACGCAAATCGCGATCGACCGCTCTCTAGTGATGCAAACTCGTACTAACAAGAAACTCTAAATTTTGCGTATCGCTTATCCGTTGTCGGAATCCGTCGCGCCGCCGGAACGGCCTGGAGCGCGGAAGGCCTACGCGGGAACGAGGCCAATGAGAACAAGCTAATGGTACTCGCCTCAGCGCAGCCGCGCAAGGGGCAAAGTGGGAGCCTTTTTGCACAGGAGGACATGCCTTGTCAGGTCTTCGGCTTTCGGCCTTCGGCTTCCAGTTTCGGCGAGGGCAGAGGAGACGGAGCGTGTGCCTGAAAAAAGCGCTCTGCCTGTGCGGAGCGCTTGCGCTTTGTGCTGCCTACTGCGACACGTTGAGCGTGATCGTAAGCGGCGACCCGTTGTTGGTAACCGGGTTCGCACCGCCGGTGGTGGCATTGATGGTCACGACATAGGAACCAGCAGGGGTCCCTGGGTTTGGCGGGGTGGTGGTGCCACCGCCGCTGCCGCCGCAGGAGCCCAGCCACAGCGTGGAGAAGCCAAGAACCACGATCAGGCTGAGCAGGCGCAGGCCGCGAGTGCGCGACCCCGCCACAAACACGATTCCGAACAAGCCGGGAAGCAGCACGGCGTAGAAGATGCGACTGCCGCGCTCCAGAGGCGGGCGCAGTTGCCCGCTTGTTGGGGGGGTGGTCACCAGGTTCAGCGTGACCCCGGCCGCGGTGACGGACTGGCCATTGGAGGGACTGAATTGGCAGGAGATTTCCGCGGTGGCCAAAGAAGGCGTGCCCGAGCAGGTATAGGTGAGCGGCAGAGCGGTCACGCTGTTTGCCACAAAAGAGATGGGCGTGCCTGTACCGGTAACGGTGAGATTGACCGGAGCCGTTCCTCCCACTGTTACCGGGAAGGTGGCGGCAGTTGTCGTGAGTGCGAAGGATTGGTTGGTCGTGGTCACAGTCAGGTTGATCTGAGCCGAGGTATTCGAGGAGTTGGTCGGGGTAATAGTGATCGGCTGCGCACCCGAAGGCAACACCATGTTTGCCAACGTCGAGATGGTTACCGTTACGGTGGCAGGATCGACACCATCGAAATTGACGCTGGGCTGGCTAAACTTGCAGGTTGCGCCAGCGGGCAGCCCTGAGCAGCCGCTCGGAGCAAAATTGACGACCATCCCGACAGAACCTGTTATCGGCGAGATGGTCAAGGTGGCCGACGCTGTTTGCCCAGCGGGGACGGAGCTGGGAGTCAGCGTGCTGGCCGTGAGCTGGAAGTCCGGCGCCAGCGTTGCTTTCCAGGCAGGGAAGAGAACGTCGAAGTTTATGGAGCCGAGACCGGTAACCGAGCTGTAGCTAGCCCCGCCGACGACCGAATAGCCGAAGCTGCCCGTGGACGGGCACCGCAAGGCCGCAGGCTCGAATGACGGGGTCGCATCCGTGCACGGCACGACGTTGTTGGACGTGTCGCCGTCCCCGGTCCCGCTCGTGCCGGTGTTTATGTTGCGAAACGCCGACTGGTTCGTGCCATAGAGCTTGTAGAGCTGAGTGTTGATATTCCCCAACCCGCTGGCTCCGAGATACTGGTTCAACAGAGCTGTCATTCCTGCCGCCAGCGGAGTAGCGGCAGAGGTGCCTCCAAACGCCGAGTTGTAGGTGTCAAGCGCGGCGGTGATGCCATTGACGCAGGTGCTGGTCGAAGCGGAGCCGTTGGTCTCCGACTGGGGCGTGCAAATAATGTACGGGTCATTCACGTTTGAAGCCGAGAAGGAGATGTCCGGCACATCCCGGACGCCATCACCCGGGGTAAGTGCCGTCTGATATGAAGGCTTGGCGAAACCGCCGGTGGTCGGCGCTTCGCAGATGCTGAATGCATACGGCTGCCCGTCAATTGTCACCGTGGTCGTCCCGGAGACTTTTTCGCAGTTGCTGGGGCCCCCGCCGGTAGCTCCGGGTGGAAGACCATGAGACAAGAGGAAGGTCGTGTCGTTCCAGGCGAGCTCCGGGATATAACTTAGGGCCGAATTGCCAAAATTCGTGGCGCTGGTCGTGGGCGGCGGATTCCAATACGTGCCAGTGCTCTCATTGAACTCTGTGCCACCGACGCCTGTGACCTCCGGGCTGCTGGCGGGATAGCTGACGGATAACCCGTATACTGCGGTGGAGTTCCCGACATCCGCGTCACAAGTGGCTGCACCGCCATCCCCGGCAGCGGCGAAAACCGAAATGCCCATCGAGGCTGCCTTTTGGAATTCCTCGTCCTCGGTTGCCACAGGCGGGGATGTGTTAAAAGCCTCGCAGAGGCCATAGCTGATGCTTATGACCGGCGCGAGCTTTTGGTCTATGGCCCAACTCCAGCTATCGCCCACGCCGCCTGACGAGGTTACGAAGATGATCTGCGCATTGCGGGCAATCGAACCCGACACCTCAATGTCGAGGTCCGATTCGCTGATGTCGCCTGGACTGAGGCCTGGATCGCTCCCAGTACCTGAGACGACGAGCTGAAAGTTAGTGGTGTCGCAAGGGGTGGAGATCACGCCAACCTCGCCAGCCCTCGCACTTGGAGCGCAGGAGGAAGTGGAACTGGGGATGGTAGAGAGTCCGAAGTTACCGCGATAGTCGTTGATATCGGCGAGATAGATGTCGGTCTGTCCCACGACGACCAACTTCTGGTTGGTGCCGTCAATTGGCGTGGTGAGCTGGTACAGCGGGTCGATGTTGTAGATGGTAGCAAGGTCGCCGGGTGCAAGAAAGTGAGTGGAAAAGCCGGCAACGCTGTAGTCCGGGTGGGGCCGGACCTGAGGGCGCGGGAAGAAATTGTGCAAGCCCCGGAAACCGGCAACGATGCCGCTCAAGGCAGCCGGGATCATGGGCGCGGTCGAGTTTGCGAAATGCATCTTGCCATTCACGTCGTAGTTATGGATTTCCGTCCCGAAGGTGCTTTGCACCTGCGCGGCATTTCCGCTGAAGGTGACGGCATCACGACCGCGCGCGACGTAGACGACCCTGAAACCCTGCGACTGGAGCCAGGCAGTGACCCTATTAATGTCGTTCTTGCTAAGACCGAACTGTTCGGCGTACTGCTCGGGAGTCAGCCATCTATGGAAGTTCGCAGACTCAGGATCCTGCTGCTCCCCGAGTAGCTTTTGAAGCGCGCCCTGCTGCTCCGCGGTATGAGTGAACATCATGGTGACGTTCAGCGGGCGAGAGGGCTCAATCAGCCCCTGTTCGTATCTAAGCTGGGCAAAGGGCGATACGTGATTCTGGAGCGTGACCATCTCGCTGGAATCGATGGCACCGGGGATGCGATCCGTCTGGCCGGCGAAGCACACAGTTGAAGCTAGTAGGGGCAGAAGCAACTTCAAAGATCGCATGAAAAAACTTCGCATGAAACGCTCCGTCTGCAGGGTCGGGTTTGAGGTACTTGGTTCCTTTGCTTATACGGCTTTATTGCTGTCTGATCAAGTTTCAGAAGGGAAGGTTGTATCCGAGAAGTAAAGTTACAAGGTCGCGTCAGACGCGCCAGGGCGAGATCTGGGTAACAACTCTGGTAACGGGCCTGGGTAACTCGAGTCACATTCCGAGGAGGTTGGGACGGAGTTTGGCATATCCGTGCTCTTGCGCCCAGAGGTTGAGCGGGACAGAGGCGAGTTCGTCGACCACAGGATCGGCGAGACCGTTCTTGGTGAGGTCGACACACTTGATATAGGTTTTGCAGTCGTCGCAGCACTCGACGCGGATATAGGGCATCTCGGCGGCGGTGTAGACGGGGAGCTTGGCATGGTCCTCGTGGCCGCATCCCGGGCAGATGACGCGGCGGAACTCCCATTCCGTCATGCAGACCCCACACAGCAGGCTGCGGCGGCCTCCGTCCCCTTGCTGGCGGAGCACGCCCAGCGCGGGTTTGCGATTACAAAAAGGGCAAAGCAGAGAGGTGTAACCCTCCAGCCGCAGCGAAGCACGGGAGCGGGCGAGTTCGGCGTAGGGCTGAAAAAAAGCGAGCACGAGGAATTCCTGGGGATCGCTGGGCGCATCGATGTGAGTCCAGTATTGGGTGAACAGGTCGGTCCAGGAATCAGGATCTGAGGCGCGAAGACCGTGCGCGACGTAGGCCACGCGCGCCGGGCCGCGCTCTTCGACCAGCGATAGAAATGAAGGAAAGCTGGCGGCGAGCTCATCAGAATTTGGATCGAATAAGGAGACTGGATTCTTGCCGAACGCATGTTCCAGGCGTTGATAAAAACCCTCCTGGAAGCGAGCTATATGGATGTAGAAACCCAGGATCTCCGTAGCGAAGGGATGCTGGGCGGCGAGGTGCTGCGCGCGCCGGATGCGCTGTTGCCAGGCAGTATTGGCCACCGAGCGATTATGGGGCTTCGACACAAAAACATGCAACCAAGTGGTCTGGGGTTTCATCTTCAGATTAAAGTGCGGCTTGCATTGACTGTGCACCTGCTCTGGGATTATAGTTTTGTGAAATCTGGGGTGCTCCGTTCGGCTGAAAGCGGAAGTAGTCGGAGGACACAATGGAATTCTCCCGCAGAATCTTCCTCAAAGGCGCGCTCGCTGGTGGAGCGGGTTTCTCACTCCTGGGATTCGATCTGACGCCCGCTGTGGCGCAACTCAAAGAACTCAAGATCGCCCGTGCCAGTGAGACGCGCTCGACTTGTCCTTACTGTGCGGTTGGTTGCGGCGTCCTTATCTACACGATTGGCGACCGGGCGAAAAACGTCACGCCGCAGGTGATCCATGTCGAAGGCGATCCCGACCATCCTACCAATCGCGGAACGCTGTGTCCCAAAGGAGCATCGCTCGAGCAGGACATCTTGAACCCGCGACGGCTACTGAAGCCGCAGGTGCGCCGCCCCGGCGCGACCCAGTGGGAGGATATCTCCTGGGACAACGCTCTGGATGAGATTGCGCGCTGGACCAAGAAGACACGTGACGATACTTTCGTTGAGAAGGACTCCAGCGGCCATACCGTGAATCGGTGCGAAGGCATCTCTTTCATCGGCGGTTGCACGGATACAAACGAGTTCAATTATTTGGTCGTCAAGGCGATGAGGGGGTTGGGCTTGGTTTATTTAGAAAACCAAGCCCGTGTTTGACACGGCCCCACGGTCTCAAGTTTGGGACCAACATTCGGACGCGGGGCGATGACCAATGGCTGGATCGACATAAAGAACACTGACATGATGTTGATCATGGGCGGCAATCCCGCCGAAAACCATCCCTGCGGCTTCAAGTGGGCGATGGAGGCGAAGCGCAACCGCAACGCCAAGCTGATTTCTGTTGATCCTCGATTCACGCGCACATCTGCAACTGCCGACCTGTTCCTACAAATCCGCGCCGGCACTGACATTGCATTCCTCGGCGGCGTGATCCGCTACGCCATCGAGAACAACCGGATCGCCAAAGAATATCTCGTCAACTACACCAATGCGGCTTTCATTGTGAAGGAGGGTTTCAAACTTCCTGAGGACGGCTTGTACTCCGGATTTAATGAAGCATCGGGGAGCTACGACAAGACCACTTGGAATTATGAAGAGGGCGGAGACTTCAGCGGCAAGACCGACGCGGCCACTTCGGCGCACGCAACCTCCGCTTCGCACCCGGCGACGCCCGCGCCTCCGCCAGCGTTACCGCCGAATGTCGCTTACGACCTCACGCTTCAACATCCGCGCTGCGTCTTCCAGTTGATGAAGCACCAGTACTCCCGCTACACCCCCGAAACCGTCGAACGGATTACGGGCATTCCGAAGGACCAGTACCTGAAGGCCGTCGATCTATTTACCTCGATCCGCAAAGATGGCGACATGAAGAAAGTCGCAACCATCATCTACGCGGTAGGTTGGACGCAGCACACTTTCGGAACGCAGATCATCCGCACCGCCGCCATGATTCAACTCCTCCTCGGCAATGTCGGAAGGGCGGGCGGTGGCGTGAACGCACTTCGCGGACATTCGAATATTCAGGGTGCCACCGACATGGCCGGGCTCTATGACTCTCTGCCCGGCTATCTCAAGGCTCCGATTCCCACCGACACGGATTTGGCTGGGTTTCTGAAGCGCACTACCCCAGGATCATCCAAACCCACGCCGTGGAATTCATTCAACTACTACGCGAACACGCCGAAATTCATGGTCTCGCTGCTCAAGTCGATGTACGGCGATGCGGCAACAAAAGAAAATGAATTTGCCTTCGATTACTTGCCCAAAATCGACCGCGATTATTCGTGGACCCACATCTGGGACGACATGTACAACGGCAAGGTCAAGGGGATGCTGGCATTCGGAATGAATGGCGTCATGATCGGGCCGGACACGAACAAGAACATTAACGCGCTCAAGAAGGCCGACTGGCTGGTGGTGGGCGAGATTTATCCTGACGAAACCAGCGAGTTCTGGAAAGCTCCGGGCATTTCAACCGATGAACAGAAGAACATAAAAACGACCGTTTACCGGCTACCCTGCGCGGGCTTCGCGGAAAAAGACGGCAGCATGACCAACTCGGCGCGCTGGGTGACGTGGAAATATGCCGCGGTACCGCCTCCGGGCCAGGCGCGGCTCGACCAGGACATCGTCGCGCAGATTTTCCTCCGCGTCCGGAATCTTTACAAGAAGGAAGGCGGGAAATTCCCCGACCCCGTTCTGAACCTGAGCTGGGCCTACGCAGACGCGGTTCATCCTCCGCTCTCTCAGGTGGCGATGGAACTAAACGGCAAGGCCTTGGCGGATCTCACGGACCCGACCACAAAACAAGTGATCAAAGCTGGGCAGCAGCTACCCGGTTTTGCCTGGCTGAAAGATGATGGTACGACCGCCTGTGGCAACTGGATCTATTCCGGCATGTGGACCGAGGCCGGATCGCAGGTCCAGCGTCGAGGCACGGAAGATCCATCCGGGATGGGCGTTTATCCCAACTGGGCATGGTCTTGGCCCGCCAACCGGCGCGTGCTCTATAACCGCGCTTCCTGCAATCTGGATGGGAAGCCATGGGATCCTGAGCGGAAGCAAGTGTGGTGGAATGAAGCGGCGGGAAAATGGGCAGGCAACGATGTACCGGACTTTAAGCCAGATTCTCCTCCCAAGGATCACTTGGGCCCATTCATCATGAACCCGGAAGGAGTGGGGCGGCTGTTCGCGCCCATCGGAGTGATCGCGGACGGACCATTCCCGGAACATTACGAGCCGATCGAAAGCCCGATCAAGAACCCGCTGCATCCCGAGCGGTCGAATAATCCGCTGGTGAAGAAGTTCACGACCCCCTTCGACAAGTTCGGAACTCCTGAGGAGTATGGAATCGTCTGCACCACATATCGATTGACCGAGCAGTATCACTATTGGACGAAAAATAATCCCATGAATGTCCAATTGATCCCCGAACCCTTCGTGGAGATTCCGGTAGAGCTGGCTGACGAAAAAGGAATTCGGGGAACGGACAAAATCAAGGTGATCAGTGCGCGCGGAACCTACATCGCGAAAGCCTTCGTTACGCGCCGGCTGAAGCCGATGATGATCGACGGCAAGAAGGTCTACCAGATCGGGTTGCCAATCCACCAGGGCTTCCGCGGAATCATCGAGGATGAGGGCAAAGACGCGCGGACACCGGCCAATCTTCTCACGCCCACGGTGACCGATCCAAACGCACACACGCCCGAATCCAAGGGGTTCCTCGTGAAGATCGAGAAAGCGTAGAGAACGAAAATGAGCGAGGCTACGTTAGCAATCCGCAGAATTTCCGGCCATCCCGGAGCTGCTCCCGGCGACAATGTGGAGCGCGATTATCAGGTCTGCAAACTGGTCGACACCACGACCTGCATCGGCTGCAAAGCGTGCGAAGTCGCTTGTCTCGAATGGAATGGCTACACCTTCTCCGACACGGTGTTCGACAACAGTTATCAAACCATGCCGGAGACAACGTGGAATTACTGGAACCTGATCAAGTTCAACGAGCACGAGCGCGAAGACGGCAGCGTCACGTTGCTGATGCGCAAAGATCAGTGCATGCATTGCGCCGATCCGGGTTGTCTGGCGGCTTGTCCCGCGGACGGCGCCATCGTGCAGTACACCAACGGCATCGTGGATTTTCAGCAGCAGAATTGCATTGGCTGTGGCTATTGCGTCAGCGGTTGCCCGTTCGATATTCCCAAGTTCAACCCTCAGACCAAAAAGATGTTCAAGTGCACGCTTTGTTCCGATCGGGTAAGCGTGGGCCTGGAACCCGCGTGCATAAAATCGTGTCCCACGGGATGCCTCCACTTCGGAAGCAAGGACGATATGGTGGGCCTGGCCGAAACTCGCGCCAAACAACTTCGTGACAACTACGGGATGGAGAAGGCTGGAGTCTATGATCCGGCGGGCGTGGGCGGAACTGGCGTCATCTACGTGCTCCACGACGTGACCAACCCCCAAGCGTACGGCGGATTGCCGAAAGATCCTCACATTCCCTGGGTGGTGCGGTTCTGGAAAGGACCGGCTAAGTGGATTGGAAACCTAGCTATGCTGGGCGGCCTTCTCGGCGTCACCCTGCACTATTTCCGCTACGGTCCGAAGGAAGTGCATTCCGAAACCCATGAAAACGGAGGCCAGCCGTGAGTTCGAACGCCATTTCCTCGCCACGAACGACGGGCGGACCCGGAGAACGCATCCTCCGCTACACGCTGGTGGAGCGCGTTCATCACTGGGCCGGCGCCTTGTTCTACATCTATTGTCTGGTCACTGGTCTGGCGTTCTGGTCTCCGTACATGTATTGGCTCGCGGCCATTGTCGGCGGCGGACCGACAGCGCGCTTCTGGCACCCCTGGTTCGGCCTGGCCTTCAGCTTCTCCATGTTCTGGATGTACAAGATGTGGCGCGGAGACATGGCTACGACCGAAGCCGACTTGCGCTGGAAGAAGGCAATTAAGCACTACATCGAGAACGATGACCAGAATCTTCCTCCCGAGGGACGCTTCAACTACGGCCAGAAAATATTCTTCTGGCTGATGTTTTATGGCGTGATCCTGCTGCTGATTTCCGGCTTAGGGCTGTGGTTCGTCGAGTCAATTCCGGGGAGTCTCGGCTGGCTGCGTGATCTGGCGATTACAGTACACGTAGTCGCAGCGCTGGCGACGATCGGCGGTTTCATTATTCACGTTTACATGGGAACGGCCATGATCCGCGGCGGCTTCACTTCAATTATTCGCGGCGAGGTTTCCACGGCTTGGGCGAAGACTCATCACCGGCTCTGGTACGACCAGGTCACGAAAGGAAAATCCACGGAATGAAGCGATCCGATTGACCAAGCCCACCTGAGAGCGCCTTTTTTTCGCACCATCGAAGCGCAGACCGCTTGCATCCAAAGTTTCAGGATTGAATTTTCTGCTGCAATCTCCGCGGAGGGATTTATGCGCTTTTTCGCCAATCCATACGCCCTCATCACAGCTGCAATTCTGCTGCCGGCGGTACTTCTGGCCGTGGATGTAGACCCCAAGTTCCACAGCGCGCCGGCTTCAGCCCGGGCCACGGTGAATCCGTACGAGGGACAGCCAGCGGCCGTGCTCGCTGGAAAACGAGTGTATGCGCGCAATTGCCTTTCGTGCCATGGCAGAACATTGCAAGGCACAGGCAACGTGCCCTCGCTGGTAGATGGCAAGCTTGATTCCGTAAAGGCGGGCGAAATCTTTTGGTTCATCACGCGCGGCGACAAGGATAACGGGATGCCTTCGTGGGCATCGTTGCCGGTCCGCCAGCGCTGGCAGGTTGTCACCTATGTGAAGTCGATGGAAGCGCCGCAGGCGACACGGGAAGCAAGTACCCCGGCTCCGGTCGACACCAGCACCTCAACGTTCAAGGCTCCGCCGCCCACGCCACCCTTTACCGACTTCCGCTATGAAAAGCCGGGCACCGTTCACAAGATAACCGTCGCCGATCTTCCGCGGCCCTATGCCACGCAATCGGCGGAGAACGGTCCGGAGTTGGTGGCGCGGCCTCCGAATGTCTTGCCGGTGGCGCTTCCCGGATTCAAGGTTGACTTGTACGCCGGCGCTCTCGACAACCCTCGAACGTTACGTACGGCTCCAAACGGCGACATCTTTCTTACCGAGAGCGACCCCGGACGCATCCGGGTGTATCGCGGGCTCACCAGCGACGGCAAACCCGAGCTGTCAGCCGTTTTCGCCAGCGGTCTGAAGCGTCCCTATGGTCTGGCGTTCTATCCTCCGGGACCTGACCCGCAATGGCTCTACGTAGGAAGCACGAGCGAACTGGTTCGCTTCCCTTATCACAATGGCGATCTAAAGGCGAGCGGCACTCCCGAGCATATTGCCGATCTCCCGGATACGGGCGGGCACTGGACGCGAGCGGTGGCGTTTTCCAAGGATGGCAAGCGATTGTTTGTCGCCGTGGGCTCGGGATCGAACATAAACGACCCTGACACCCATCCTGCTGAGAAGGACCGCGCCGACATTCTGGTTTGCGATCCCGCGAACTGCATTTTAAGTGTCTATGCCTACGGCATTCGCAATGCCGGCGGCGGGATCGCTGTGGATCCCGAGACCGGCGAGTTGTGGTGCTCGGTGAATGAGCGCGATGCACTCGGCGACAATCTGGTTCCCGACTACATCACGCACGTGCAGGAAGGCGGATTTTACGGCTGGCCATGGTGGTACATGGGTGGACATCAGGATCCGCGGCATCAGGGGAAGCATCCGGAATTGAAAGATAAAGTGATCGTCCCGGATGTGCTGCTGCAGCCCCATAATGCCTCGCTGGAATTAACTTTCTATGAAGGCCAGCAGTTTCCGGCCGAGTACAAGGGAGACATTTTCGCCAGCGAGCACGGCTCCTGGAACAAAGCGGTGCGCGTGGGCTACGAAGTGATCCGCATCCCGCTGCACCAGACCGGGCACGCCACCGGCGAATATGAAGACTTCCTCACCGGCTTCGTGCTGCCTGATGGCAACGTGTGGGGACGCCCCGTGGGCATAACCGTGGCCCCGGATGGTTCACTGCTGGTAAGCGACGACGGCTCCGACTCGATTTGGAGAGTGAGCTACCAGGGGAAGTGAAGGGCATCCCCGAAGACCTAGATCAGTAACCAGGCCAGAGGCCGGGCTGAAGAAAAATGGTGGGCGCTATAGGATTCGAACCTATGACTTCCACCGTGTGAAGATGGCACTCTACCGCTGAGTTAAGCGCCCAACCCTTTTCTATTCAAACATCAGTGCGCGGTTCCTGCAACCCACCACCTTGGACGCGCTTCTGACAGGCTAGGTGTATTCGCGCCGGGGAGATCGCGTTTGGACGACTCAACCAGCCGTGGTAGCCTATCATCGGCAGGGGGCAAGGCGGCTTCGGGTCCGCCGGCACCTGTGTCCTAAGTGACGCTGATGCCGGACGAAAACAGGCCACTTCGACCCCCCGTATCCACCTCATCTGGGGGAACTTCCGGGGATTCGCCCGGCCGTGACGAAGAGCAACTTTCCCTCCCTGACGGGGTTCAATCTAGTGTGAGCACTGCCGCCATGGACCGGGGCGTCCTGATGGCCTCGCTGGGGCCACGCCCAGCCGCCACTTTGCAGCCGGCGATGGCCGGCGCCGAAAGCTACACTGACGCCGAAGTCATGCTGCGAGTCAAGGCGGGAGACCAGTCCGCCTTCGACTACCTGGTGCAGAAGTATCGCAGGCCGCTGGTGAGTTTTATGTACCGCATGGCACGCAACTCGGCGGCGGCGGAGGATCTGGCGCAGGAAGTTTTTCTGCGGGTGTACCGCTCGCGCCAGACTTACGAAGCCAGCGCCAAGTTCACCACCTGGCTATATCGCATCGCGACCAACCTGGCGGTGAACCACGCGCGTGATACGCGCCACGAACGGCCGGAAGTGACGGTCAGCCTCGATGAGCCCGATGAGGAAACCGGAACGACGCTGGACGTAGCCGACGGCACGATTACAGCCGAAGAAGCTTTGCTGCGGCGGGAGAGGATGCTGGCGATCCGTGGCAAGGTGGAAGCTCTGCCGGAACGGCAGAAGCTGGCGGTCATCATGCATAAGTACCAGCAGATGGATTACAAGCAGATTGCCGATGTTCTGAAGTTGAGCGAGTCGGCGACGAAATCGTTGTTGTTCCGGGCGTATGAGACTTTGCGGGAACAGTTAAAAGAATTTCTATAGAAAACATTCTTTCTGGTGGAAGTGATAGGCCGGAAGTGACAGGGCGAAGAGAAAACAAGGGAGCGGGGTTATGAAGTGCGAGGAGATTCGCGAAATGATGCCGGACATGGCGTCCGGCTTGATGGGGATGACGCCGGAGATCGGCGGTCATCTGGCGGGTTGCGCCGCCTGCCGGGGCAAGATGGAAGAAGTTCGGCAGACGATGGCGTTGCTGGATGAATGGCGTGCGCCGGAGCCTTCGCCGTATTTTGATGTGCGCCTGCAGGCGCGGTTGCGGGAAGAGATGGCCAAGCCGCAGGCAGGCTGGCTCGCGTGGTTCCGGCGTCCGGTGCTGGCCGCGGCACTCACGGTGCTGATGGCGGTTGGGGTGGGCCTGTTCTTCTCCAAGGGCAGCGCTATTTACAAAGGCGATGACGAGGTCGCGGTCAACGATACTTTGTCGGCGACGACGGAGGGAACGGCGGTGAGCGATTTGCAGTCGCTGGAAAAAAATCACGAGCTCTACTCTGATTTTGATCTTCTGGATGATTTGCAAGTGCAGCAGGACGTGGCGGCGAATCCGTAAGGTTGCGGCAGGATCTCGTAAGGCCTGCTGTGAAGGGTTGGGACGGATTGGGGAAGTGTGTAACGGAGAGAATGACTCGGGCGTGTTTCATGACGGGATGGATGTCGGCTGGCCTGGTAATGCTCGGTCTGCTGGGTTCTCCTTGCCTTGCGCAGCGCCACGGTTTTGGAGTATTCGCGCAGCAGCGCAGGCAAGGGATGGTGGCCCCGGCGCAGCACAACCATGCGGGGGATTGGTTGCGGCGGCATAAGGATATGTCTCCCGCCGAGCGGCAGCGCGCGCTGGAAAATGATCCCGGCTTCCGCCGCTTGCCTCCGGCGCAGCAACAGGTGTTGCGGCAGAGATTGCAGCATTTTTCGAGCCTCCCGCCGGCGCAGCAAGAACGCATGCTTGATCGCATGGACCGCTGGGCGCATTTGACTCCGGAACAAAAAGAACAGGCACGGCAGCTTCACAGTCGGATGCAGCAACTCCCTCCCGACCGTCAGCGCATGGTGAGGACCGCGGTTGGCGACCTGCGCGCCATGCCCCCCGGACAGCGCGAGCAGATTATCGATTCCAACCGTTTCAGGGGTATGTTCTCCCCGGAGGAACGCGACATCATGCGCGGAGCCACCCGGCTGCCGCTCGCGCCGCCGGAGAGTGGCAGACCGGAAGAACCGCCTCCAAACTAGTAAGGAGGTTCGGTTGTCTCAATTTCCAGTTTCTAGAATCCATTCAGTGAAAATCGTGCGAAACGGTCTCGGCTTTCGTGACGAACAGGGGCTGCACACGTTCCGCTTTCACAGAGATCACGTTGTCAAGATTTTGAAGAATTCCTTCGATGGCCAGGAATCGTTCTGAGGTCAGCAGCAGGCGGTTGCGGTGAAAAAGATCAGGTGTAATGATCGCGTTGGCTACTCCCGTTTCATCTTCCAGACTGACAAACACGAAACCTTTTGCGGTTCCCGGACGCTGGCGCGTGATGACGCAGCCTCCGATGCGAAGACGCTTCCCGTTGGGAATGTCGCGAAGTTCGCTGGCCCGGCGAATGCCCATGGCATTCAGCCACTCGCGGCGGTACGCCATGGGATGCGGCCCCACGGTGAGGCCGGTGCCGTGGAAATCGGCGACGAGACGCTCTTCGTGGTTCATCGGTTGAAGCGGCGAAGGCGCATCGGGTTCGGGCAAATTTTCCAGCAGCGGCCCGGAACCACGCACCGCACGCTCCACCTGCCAGAGAGCGTCGCGGCGGTGAAGCTTCGAGTACCCGGTACTACTTTTGTCATTCCGATCCCCGAGCGAATGCGAGGGGCGGAGGAATCTAGGTACTAGGTACTGGGTACTGGCTACTGCATTCAGCGCGCCGATTTCCGCCAGTGTGGTGAGTTCATCTTTGCGAAGTTCCGGAACCCGGCGAGTAAGGTCTTCAATAGAGGCGAACGGAGCAAACATGCGCTCGCGCACCAGAACCTGAGCGCCCTCCTCGCGCAACCCGCGGACGTAACGCAATCCCAAGCGTAGCGCCGGAGCGAGTCGCGAGTATCCAGTACCTAGTACCGAGTTGCGAGATTCCTCCGCCCCTCGCACGCGCTCGGAGGTCGGAATGACAGAGGTTTTACTGGGTACTGGGTACTCGGTACTCGGTACAGCTTCCAGCGTGCACCTCCACTCCGAGCAAGTCACATCCACCGGCAGCATTTTCAATCCGTGGCGTTGTGCATCTTTCACGATCGTCGCCGGAGAATAAAATCCCATAGGCTGGTTATTGAGCAGGGCGGCGGTGAACGCGGCCAGGTAATGGCACTTCAAGAAAGCGCTGGCATAAGCGATCAACGCAAAGCTGGCCGCGTGCGATTCCGGAAACCCGTAAAGTGCGAAAGACGTGATGGAAAGAATAATTTTCTCCTGCGCCTCCGGCGGAATTCCGTTCTGCGTCATGCCGGCGCGCAGCCTGGCTTCAATTTCTTTCATGCGCGCCTGCGATCGCTTGAAACCCATGGCGCGGCGCAAGTCTTCCGCCTCGCCGCCTGTGAAGTTGGCGGCGATCATGGCAAGCCGCAGCAGTTGCTCCTGAAAAAGCGGCACGCCCAGCGTGCGCCTGAGCACAGGTTCGAGCGACGGATGAGGATACGTAACATCTTCCCGTCCCTGTCGGCGTAAGAGAAACGGATTCACCATCTGGCCGACGATCGGCCCCGGCCGGATGATTGCGACCTGCACCACGATGTCATAAAAGCGTTTCGGGCGCAGGCGCGGCAGGCACGACATTTGCGCCCGGCTTTCCACCTGGAACAGGCCTATGGTGTCGGCCTGCTGCAACGCAGAATAGACCTCAGGATCATCTTGTGGAAGATGCGCCAGATCGACTTCCTCGCGATAGTGATTGCTAATAAGTTCGATCGAGTCTTTGAGCACGGCCATCATGCCCAGGCCGAGCAAGTCGACTTTGATAATACCCATGTCTGCGCAATCTTCTTTATCCCACTGCACCACCACGCGGCCGGACATGGAAGCGGGTTCGAGAGGAACGACCGAGTCGAGCTGTCCCTGGCAGATGACCATGCCGCCGGAGTGCTGTCCAAGATGGCGGGGCATGTCCTGCGCGGCAAGGCACAGCTCGTAGTATTTGCGCAGGCGCGGATGTTTCAGGTCGAGACCGGCATCGCGGAAGCGGCGGTCGAGCGCATCGTTTTCGTCGCGGAATTCCCAGGTGGCGACCGCGGCCGAAATTTTGGCAAGCGTTTCCGGATCGAACCCGAGCGCCTTGCCCATTTCGCGCGCCGCCATGCGGTTGCGGTAGGTGATGACATTCGCAGTCATAGCCGCGCCGCGCTCGCCATAGCGCCGGTACACATACTGGATAACTTTTTCGCGCTCGTCGCCGCTGGGCAGGTCAAGATCGATATCGGGCCACTCGCCGCGCTCCTCCGATAGAAAGCGCTCGAAAAGAAGCTCCATGCTGACCGGATCGACAGCCGTGATGCCCAGCGAATAACAGACCGCGCTGTTGGCGGCCGAGCCGCGCCCCTGCGCCAGAATGTTTTGCTCGCGGCAGAAGCGAACCAGATCCCACACGATAAGGAAATATCCGGCGAGCTTTAGTTTTTCGATAAGCACGAGTTCGCGCTCAATCTGGCGCCGGGCGCGGATCTGCATATCAGGTGAAGTTCGGCCATAGCGTTGTCGAAAACCTTCCCATGCGCGCTCGCGCAAAAACGAGTTCATGGTTTCGCCCTCGGGAACGGGATAACGGGGGAACTGGTAGCCCAGGTCGTTCAGCGTGAATTCGAGGCGCGAGGAAAGTTCGAGCGTATTGGAGATTGCTTCGGGCAGGTCGGCGAAGAGTTGCTGCATCTCCTGCGGAGATTTCAAGTGACGCTCAGAGTTGCGTGCCAGCAACCGGCCCGCGGTAGACAGCGTGCGATGATGACGGATGGCGGTGAACGCATCGCAGAGTTCGCGATCTTTTGCAGCGGCGTAGCACACGCCATTAGTCGCGAGCAGAGGAAGGCTGAGCGAACGCGC
Source organism: Candidatus Sulfotelmatobacter sp. (assembly GCA_049280095.1). Taxonomy (GTDB): domain Bacteria; phylum Acidobacteriota; class Terriglobia; order Terriglobales; family Acidobacteriaceae; genus Sulfotelmatobacter. The sequence goes on from JBAPPL010000041.1 coordinate 46,725, forward strand.
AATTGCGATAGCGGCACGGTTGCGCGTTTCTTCTTCCCGATGGAAATGGCGCTGCAACTCGATGTACACATTGCCACCGCCGAAAATGTCAATCAGTTGCTCGACTTGCTTGCGAGCTTCTTCGATTCCATTGTGCTGCAAAGCCGCGGCCAGCGGCCCATCTGCGCTGCCAGTCAGGCAGACAAGACCCTGGGCATGTTCTTCCAACTCTTCTTCCTGGACTGCACCTTCACCTTTTTTTGCACGCAACTTCATTTTCGTGATCAATCGACAGAGGTTTTGATACCCGGTGCGGGAGGAAACAAGAAGAGGAAGACGGAACTTGTTACGTAGTAAACACGCGGTTACCTCTGCTCCGATGTGCGCCTTGAGCTCGAACTTTTTCGCTGCCATATGGAAACGTGGCGCACCATAGACTCCGTCGGTGTCAAGCAACGCCATGGCGGGCATGTGGAGCCGGGCACAGGACGATATCAATTCCTCGGGCAAGGAAGATCCTTCGAGGAAGCTAAAAGCAGAGCGGGCGTGAAACTCGATGTACAAGTTCTCAGTTCCCAGTTCTCAGTTCTCAGTTAAAAACATCCCAGACTCTGTAGTGTGAAGATTTTACTGAGAACTTAGAACCGAGAACTGAGAACTGTTCTTCAGTCATACGTGCCTTCCACGAACCAGCTTCCACCCAGCAGATCGTGCACCAATCGGTAAAGAGCGACACTGTCTGCATTTTGCAATGCGATGTCCCATTCATCGCGCGCCCAGGCTTCCCGCTCCCACCAGTCCCCGGAACTGCGCCACGGGCCGGCTTTCCAGAGCACATTGCCCTGAACTTCTTTTTTCTTCAGGCACACTACTCGCGCTAGTTCCCCGTTCTGCAAAGTCACGGTGGCCCGCAGTGGCGGACGGAACAGGCGAAGAGCGGCGACAGCCGATTTTTCTTCTGCCGCTTTTTGGCGGCTTATTTTCGGCGCTGCTTCAGGAGTGAAGCGCCGCATGCGGAAACCTTCGGCACGGTGCGTATCCAGCAACTCCACCGAGCCCACGCGCGGCTCGCCGACCAGCCCGGCAATGCGCGCCAGAGTAAGTTCCAGTTTTTCCGGTTCCGGCGATGGAGGCAGAAACAGGCCACCCTGGGCCGACCGCGGCCGCGCCGGCTCCGCGGCAAGATGAATCTTCAGGATGGGCGCGCCCGGCGGATGCGCGTTCAAGTCCAGTTGCAGCAGCTTGAGAAAAAGTTTGGGATCGAGCATGGGAAGCGGAAGACGTAGAGTTCGCTGAAATTGTTGATTGTTGATTTCTGATTGTTGCTTGCAGGATGAGAAGTTTTCGAGTCTCAGCGTGAGCCGCAATTCCTGCGTATTCAGAGCGCGCGAAGCCAAGCGCGCACAGATCTGCTCGAGCAGACGATTCAGCAGAAAGGCCAGCGGCTCCAGCAGCACGATGGGATATTCCAACTCGATGGCTTCCTCAAACACCCCCGGCGCTTCCACCGGAACCAACGTGCGAGAAGCCGCGCCCCGCGCCAGTTGCTGCAAGCGCAAGCCTTCCTGTCCCAGACGCTCGCTCAATGCAACTTCCGGTAGCGCGGCCAGAGAGCGCAGATCACGGATGCCCCAGCACTCGAGAGTTGCGAGCAGAGAGATTGATTCCTTTCCCTGCTCTTTATCATCTTCATCCCTGCCGGCAAACAAAACTTCCACCGGCAGAGCTCCCAGAGACTCTGCTTCCTGCCCGAGTGGAATCACAGTCACACCGCAAAGGCCGCGAGCCGCGAGCACGGCAGCATCGAGATTCGAAGCCACAGCGACATTCGCATCAAGTCCAAGGTCGGCGGCACGGCGGAAAAGACTACGGCCAATTTCCGGCAGCGATCCGAAAAGCGTTTCCATGCCCTCGAGATCCACCAGAGCTGCGTCGGCAGCAGCATCTTCCACGCGCGGCGAGAAAGACTGCGCGCAATCCAGCAGCGCGGCATGCGTCACAGATTCCTGCAACAAAGAACGCGGGCGCAGCGTCAACTCCGAACAAAGTTCTGCCTGGGCTTTCGTCATCCCTGGCGCGATACCCGCGCGGCCTGCGCTTTCGTTCACAGCAAAAACTTTTTCCAGTGGAGGCTTGCCTTCGAAAATAGCCACGGCACCCGAGCGCAACTCCGGCTCGGCGCGAAACACCGCGGCCACAGGGAAATTCGGCACGAGGACGCAGGCATACATGAGTAGTACCCAGTACCTAGTTGTCAGTACTCAGAAAAACAGGTTTCAAAGTTACAGAGTTTCAAGGTTTCAAAAACAACTGCTCAACTTTGAAACCTTGAAACTTTGAAACCTGTTTTTCATCCCGCCCAGGCAGTCTTGCTGGCAAATGTGATCTCGGCGGAACGAACTGGTTTGCGATCCAGACGGGATCGCACCAACTCCGCTGTGATTTCCAATCTCGTCAGCAATTGCGCGTGGGAAGGCGTCTGGAATTGAGAATCCGTAGAGGGCTCGTCTGCTCGATTTCCGAGCTTGACCAATAAAGAAGAGCAGCTTCCGGCGATCGACTGCCGCTCGACTACCAGCAGCACGGTCAGGGTATGCTCCACGGCGCGACGGAAACGGAACCACGTGGTCAGCGGGATGCGGCGCGCTGCTTGCGGCGGCAGATCGCCAAGATCGAGCGCGATCAATCCAAAGCCTCCACTTTCGAGCAGCAGGTCGGTAGCGCGCAGAAGTTGTACCAGGCTTTTCTCCGGTGAATTCTCCCCGCAGCGAACCCACAGCAGCTGATCCAACTCCACCCCGGCGGCCGCGGCCGACTGCGGATCGAGAGCATCGCTGGCATCCACCAGAGCGCAGCATTCCCCGCGACGCGTGGCAGCGGCCAGTGCGGCGAGCAGCAAGGTGGTGCGGCCGGAAGAAGCCGGACCGCAAATTTCCGTCAGGCAACCACGCGGCAAACCTCCGGTAAGGGCATCCATGGCGGCGATGCCGCTGGAGACCATTTCTGGCGCAGGCCGCACGGCCAACTGCGAAGCCGGAGTCACCCCGGCAAGCCTCGCGTCTTTAGAAGTAGAACTAGAAAAAACGGAAGTAGAAAAAGCTCGCTGCGGCGGGCGCCCTTCGACGAAAAGCTCTGCCCCAGAAGGCTGCGGGCAAACTTCGGCATCTTTTTCAATAAAAACAAAAGGGCGGCACTGGGCCGCCGAAGTGGAAACCACTGCGGAAGACATAGATTCCTCGGGAAAATTTCAGGGAACGCCGGGACAGAAAGCCCGGAGGCTGTTTCGCTTTTTATTCGCCTATTAGGATCATGCGCCCGGCGGCAAAGATTGTCAAGCTGAGTCTTCCATCCTGCCGGCCCTATGCCACCATTGCTTACCTTGGCATCCATCTCCCGTCTAAGCCAAACAGTGCAGCGGCCAGGCGCAGGTGCCCAACTACGTGCTCGATCAGGATTGCGACTGAATGATTGCGCTTGAATTCGCTGTTCGATTCCCACCAGAGAAGAGGAGCTTCCATGCACAGAACTCGTCTGCTTGTTTTGTTATCCGGCTTTCTGGCGTTGGCCAGTCTTTGCCAGGCCCAGGGCATAATGCTCGATCTGCCGCTGCAGAGCCAGCACGCCCTGGTCACGCAGCGCATTGGCCTTACCGACATCACCATCAACTATCATCGGCCGCTGGTGAATAACCGCCCAGTCTGGGGCAAACTCGTACCTTATGGAGAGGTCTGGCGCGCCGGAGCCAACGAAAATACCACTGTCACGTTCACCGATCCGGTCACCATTGAAGGCCAGCCGCTCGATAAAGGCACTTACGGTCTGCACATGATTCCCGGCGAGAATCAGTGGACCGTGATCTTCTCGAAAATGTCTACCGCGTGGGGAAGCTTCAGCTACAAACAGGATGAGGACGCACTGCGCGTCACGGTAAAGCCGCAGACCGCCGAATTCCACGATGCTCTGACTTATGACTTTGATGACCTCAAACCTGACTCCACCGTAGTCACTCTGCGCTGGGAAAAGGTTGCAGTGCCCTTCAAAGTTGCGGTCAAGGTAGACGACATCGTCGAAGCCAGCCTCAATCGGCAAATACGCGGGCTCAACCAATATTACTGGGAGAGCTGGGACGAAGCCGCCAACTACTACCTCGCCAATAAGATCAATCTCGACGAGGCTCTAAAAGATGAAGACCAGTCCATCCGGGTTGAAGAACGCTACGACAACCTGCACGCCAAATCGCAGATTCTCGAAGCCATGGGTCGCAAAGATGACGCCGCCACATTCCTCAACAAAGCGCTGGAGAAAGCCAGCGCCCTGCAACTTTATTTCTACGGCCGCCAGCTTCAGGGGGAGAAGAAACAGGAAGAGGCATTCGCTCTCTACCTCTCCAACGCGAAAAAGTATCCCGACTTTTGGATATCTCACGTTGGGCTGGCCCGCGTCTATAGCGGTCAGGGCGATTACGACAAAGCCGTCAAGGAATTGCAAACCGCTCTTGCGGGTGTGCCCGATGGTGCCAACCGATCAAATCTGGAGAAATACATAAAGCGCGCGCAGTCCAACGAGGACTTCAACCGCTAGACGTGGGGAAAGACAAACCGTGGTCAGTAAGAGATGGGCCAGCTTGGGCTGGTCCATTTCATTTGGAGGGGTTGCTCATCACGAGAATGATCTACAAGAATGATCGAATCGATGAATGCTACGAGGCTGTTACGAAAAGCGACAGATGACCGTCCTTATCCTTATGAGCGTAGTAATGCCTTTTCTCTTTTCCCCAGCCTAGAACTCTTGCCTGATGCAGCAGTCTCCGCTCCTGTGCTTGTTTTCGGTAAACTCTCTCCCACTCGGCGATAGGAACTTCCTTTGTTCGGTCGCCACCCCCGAGCCGCGCAAGTCGGTCCTGGAGGACTCTCGCCTGATGTTTGAATAGATACTCATATTCGGCGCGTTCTGCGCGAATATCGAAGCGCACTTGCTGCTGATGAAGCGCCCAATCCATGAGTGGCCTAACATGTCGGTGTGGAGTCGAGCGACCTTATGCACCGCGAGCCTTCCATTACGAACGGCTGCTACAAACCGGCAAGGGTCGAAATCATCCGATCATACCCATTAACCTAGACTTCACCCATTTCCACAATTACCGAGGCTACCACTGCGCCATTGTCCACCCACAACCTTCGCCCCCTCTCGTCACCATACCCGGCAAGCATTCGCCCGCACCATCTTCTGACCGGCCCTGCAACCGAAGGCCTGGGCAAATTCCGGCATATTCGAAACTACGTTGTCGACGCGGAAGATAGGCATCGAGTGCGGATCGGTGGTAACGATCAGCCGCGCCACCTCCGGCCTCACATTGGCGCACCACGAGTAAGCGTTGGAGAGAAAGAAGCGCTGGCGATAGGTCCAGCCGTCCGGACCTTTGTCGTCGAGCGACTTGCCTTGCTTTTTGAGCGCGTCCTCCAGCGTAAAAAACGCGAGATGGATGCCGCCGTTATCCGCCGTATCCTCGCCCTGGGTCAGCAAGCCATTCTGTTTAACCCCGGAGCCCGCATCAGGAACCTCCTCCGTGTACTCGTCAGCGATGCACTTGCCACGTTCGTCGTATTGTTTGGCGTCCTCCGCCGTCCACCAGTCGCGCAGGTTGCCGTAAGCATCGAACTTGCGCCCCTGGTCGTCGAAGCCGTGCGTGAGTTCGTGACCGATAACCACGCCAATGGCGCCGTAGTTCACAGAATCATCCATGTCCTTCTCAAAAAATGGCGGCTGCAGTATCCCAGCAGGAAAGTTAATGGTGTTCAACTGGGGATCGTAATAGGCGTTGATGGTAGGCGGCGTCATGGTCCACTCGCTGCGGTTCACGGGCTTGCCAATCTTGGCGACCCAACGCTCGAATTCGAAGTCCGAGGCCTGTTCCACGTTGCCGAGGTAGCTGTCGCGCGTAATCTTCACGCTCGAGTAATCGCGCCAGTGCGAGGGATATCCGATCTTGTCTTCGATGCCCTTCAGCTTGACGATGGCCTGCTCCTTGGTGGCAGGCGTCATCCAGGTCACGCTTTCAATGTCGTCATGCATGGCGCGCTCGATAGCGTGCACCATTTCAATGGTGCGCGCCTTGCTCTCCGGCGGAAAAGCGCGATCCACGTAAGCCTGGCCAAGCGCCTCACCCAAATCGCGGTCGGCGGCCCGAGCGCAGCGCCGCCAGCGCGGCAGCATCTCCTGCTGACCGGCTAATGTGTGCGCAAAGAAATCGAAATTCTCATCAACCATTGCTTTGTTCAAATAGGGCGCTGCCCGGTGAATCACCTGCCAGCGCATGTAGGTCTTCCACTGCTCGAGGGGACGCTCCTCCAGAAGTTTTTCTTCGGCGCGGAAAAAGTCCGGCGAGCTGACGATGTAATGGTCGCTGGCCGGAGCTTTTACGGCCCTGAGATAAGCATCCCAATCAATGGACGGCGTGAGTTCGCGAATCTGGGCCAGGCTCATCTTGTTGTTAACGTTCTTAGGATCGCGGCGCTTGATGTTATCCATCTGCGCCTTGGCCAAAGCGGTTTCCAGTTCAATCACCGTGCCGGCGTCGCTGCTGGCCTGCGCCTCCGTTTCCCCCGCCAGCACGAACATCTTTTGCATATGCAGGCGGTATTTCTTGAGGGTCTCCACCGACTTCGCGTCAGTCTTGATGTAGTAGTCGCGGTTGGGAAGGGTCAGCCCGCCCTGATCCAGTTGCGCCACTACTTTGGAGGCATCGTCATAGTCCTGCTGACCAGTGAAGCCAAAGAACGGAGCATTTGTCTGGTTGTCGGACTGCTCCCAAGCGCCAGGAAACCCATGGTGCAGGTGAGCGATTTCGAGCGTGATTTCTTTCTTGGACTTGAGGGCTGCGATGCGGTCCAGCTCGGGCTGCAGGGGCTTCAAACCGGCTGCTTCAATGCCACTTTCATCCATGCAGGCCGCCCAATAGTCGCCGATCTTCTGCTGTACCGCGCTGCGAGCCGGATCGTTCTTGCTGCTCGCTTCCAGAGTCTCGCGCAGCACGTTCTCGTTCCACAGTTGCAGGCTGCTTCCCGTGTCCCAGTACACTTGGTCGGCTGGAATCGGGTTGGCCGTAAGCCATTTGTTGCAGGCATATTTGTAGAAGTCTTCACAAGGATTCAGGCTTTGGTCGATCAGATTAGGATCAAAATGTTCAAGCTTGGGCGCCGCGGTTTCGGTCGCCGCTCCGTGGGCCGGGTTGGGTATGGCATTTTGCCCCAGCACAGCCATGGGCAAGGTCAGCAGCAACAGAAGACTTAAGATGACTCTGGAAATAAACATTTTGCCTCTTTCCGGAAGTATTCGAGAGTGGATTAGGAGCAGGAGCTCCTTGAAAAGTACGCACATGGGAAGATGAAAGTTCCGCGCAGCGCCGGAACGAAGCGGCAAACTCCGCGCGTTTGCAAACAACATAATATATGACGCGCGACCACTGGGGCGGTTAGCGGAGACACTTAACGACTATCCCGTGTTGTGCAGTCCGGCAGCAATGCCGTTGATGGTCGCGCCCAGAGGATATTCGAGTTTCCCCAGATCCTGTCCGAGTTGTTTGCGCCGCAAAAGCTCCACCTGGATCAGGCTCATCGGATCCACATACGGATTGCGCAGATGAATGGACCGCGCCAGCACCCGGTTGCGGGCCAGCAACTCCCGTTGTCCGGAGATGCGCAAAATCATCTGCCGCGACCGCAGAAACTCCTCTTCCAGCATGGTGAAGACACGTGTGCGCAACCCCTTATCCTTTACCAATCCAGAATATACGCGGGCAATGTGCAGGTCTGCCTTGGCCATGCCAAGCTCGACGTTGTGCACCAGGTCCGAAAAGAGCGTGAAATGCTTTAACATCTCGCGCAGCAGCCGCTCGTGACCTCTTCCCTTCCCGGCGAAGCTCCGCAATCCCTGCCCCACTCCATACCAAGCCGGCACGGCATGGCGGCTCTGCATCCATCCGAACACCCACGGAATGGCGCGCAGATCTTCCAAACGACGACCTCTGGTCCGGCGCGATGGCCGTGAGCCGATGCGTGCAGCATCGAGTTCCTGCACCGGCGTGGCCTGCTCGAAGTATTCCAGCACTTCGGCATTCTCCGCGATGTCGCGGCGATAAACGCGATGAGCTTCCGCCGACATTTCTTCCATCGCCTCTTCCCAGAGCGCCTGATCCTTTCGCTGCGTGCCGGAGCGCGTGAACGCTTCCAAGCTGGCGGCAATCATCAGTTCCAGATTCCATTCCGCAAGCACCGGGTCGGCGTACTTCCAATTGAGAACTTCTCCTTGCTCGGTAATGCGGATGCGCCCGGAAAAACATCCTTCCGGCTGGGCCAGGATTGCCGCATGCGTCGGCCCACCCCCGCGCCCGACCGTACCGCCGCGACCGTGGAACAGGCGCAGATTCACTCCGCACTCTCTCGCCACGCAATGCAGATCGCGGTGCGCCTTGTGCAGCTCCCAGGTGCTGGTCAGCATTCCTCCATCTTTATTGGAGTCGGAGTAGCCCAGCATTACTTCCTGCCATCGTCCCCAGGAATCGAGCAGCGGTTCATAATCAGGATGCCACCACAGCCGCCGCATCGCCCCGCCCGCCGCGCGCAGAGAATCGATCGATTCAAAGAGCGGCACCGGCATCAGGCCAGGGTCATGATCGCCGGAGTCACGATCGCCCAAATAATGATCGCCGGAACCAGCCAGTCGTACGCCGCAAGCTTTCGCCAGGCGGACCAGGGTAAGCACATCGTCCTCGGACTCCGCCCCGCTGATGATGTACTGACTGATCGATTGGGAAGGATAAACCTGCTTGAGCCGCCGGATTGTGCGGAGAGTCTCGATTAGCTCCTGGGCCTGCGGGGAAACGTCATTGTGGTCGGAAGAAGCAGCCCCCGCCGCCAGCGCCGGCGCGGTCTCTCTTAATTCGGTCTTCCTTATTTTGGTCTTTCTCAGTTCGGTGCTTCCCGGCCCGATCTTGCTCAGGTCAATCGTTCTTGTGCCGATCTCCTCTAGAACTTCAGCGTGCACCCGCGCATGCTGCCGGACATCAAGCACCTGAAGATGGAAGCCGAAGGTTCGAAGTTGTCGCAGCAATGGATCGACGTAGGCCTCGGCCAGCCGCTGACCGCGATTCTTCATCAGGCTCGACCGCAGCATCACCAGATCGGACTCGAACTCCGCCGCATCCTTATACGAGCCCTGCACGTCCGGGCCCTCGCGGCTGCGTTGCAACCGGTAAACCAGGTAGGAAAGAAAACGGCGATAAAGCTCCGTCGTGTTGCCCGGTCCCCAGAGCATTGCGGCTCCGGGCAGCGATCCTTTATATTGCGCCAGCCGGGACACGATCTCCGCCGAAACCGCCACTTGGCGCACCGACGAGCTCAGGCAATCGCTTAAGAACTCCACATCGCGAACGTATTCACGGAGAATCATCGTTCGCGCCTGCTCGATGGCATCTTTCAGGCATTCGGGCTTGACCAGCGGATTGCCATCGCGATCGCCGCCGATCCAGGATCCGAAACTCAGAAGGTTCGGCAACTCGGCCACGTCGAGAGCGATGCCATAAACATCGCGCATCGATTCCGCCACTTCAGCATAGATACGAGGCAGCGTTTCAAAGAGCGAGAGCCGGAAATAGCGCAGGCCCATGCGAATCTCGTCAGCGACGGTGGGCTTGGTCTGCCGGACTTCGTCCGTCTGCCAGAGTGAAGTAATTTCGGCGTGAACGGCCTGCTCGCAGCGCAGAGCCTCTGCCTCGGTAAGGGGAAGACGGTCCAGCCGCTCCAGTTGTTCGGCGATGCGCCGTCGTTTCAACAGGACAGTCTGACGCGCGACTTCCGTGGGATGAGCCGTGAACACCGGCGTCACCACCACCCGGCGAAGCGCCGCCAGTGCCGCTTCGGCGGAGATCCCGGCCTTCTTCAGGCGCAACAAGGTCCCGCGGAACGATCCCGGCAGAACCGCTCCTTGCTCGTCGAGTTGGCGGGCGCGACGGCGGCGTTTGCGATGGTTGGTCTCCGCTAGATTTGCCAGCTCGAAATAGATTGCAAAAGCTTTGGTGACTTGATAAGCGCGGCCCAGATCCATTCTTGAAATCGTGGCCTCAGCGCGGGCCATGAGTTCGTCCGCGGAATTGCTGCCGCGGCCCGGCTCGCGATGCTGAATCATCAACCTGCGCAGCTCTTCGACGGCCTCGAACAACTCCTTGCCCGCCTGCTCCACCAGAACTCGCCCGAGCAAAGCGCCGAGCGACCGCACATCCCGGCGCAGCGCACGATCCTTCGCGGAATCGTCGGAGCGAGCCGTAAGTTCGGCTAGACGGGCCTTTTGCTCGTCCGCATTCCACAGCGGTTTAGGTCGGGTCATGAGGGTGATGGTTTGAGACGTGATCAGAAAGGATAAATCAAAAGGCGGTGATCAGTTCTCAGTTCTCAGTTCTCAGTTCTCAGTAAAAGGCAAAACCCACTGCGACCATCTGTCAACTTCAAGCCGCGGACTTGATGGACGTGATCAACCCGTTGAGTACCTTTCCTAGTTCGGCTGCCTTGTCGAGCAAGGGCTGGGTTTGCTCCGGATTCAGATAGCCGAGGTTCTGAGCAATCGCGAGCTGAGTCTCAACCTCCACCAAGGAGCCTCGCGTGACTCAGGAAATGGCAAAACTTCTTCTGGGAAAAGTGGGCCTGGCCTTCGGCGATATTGCTCGGTATCGAAACAGCGGCTCTTCGCAGTTGGTTGGTCAGTCCATATAACTCATCTCGTGGGAACCCTCGGGTCGCCCGATAGATGTTCGTAACCAAGTCCATCGCCTTGCGCCATGCAATAAGGTCTTTGTAAGACTGGCCCATCTGAAACCTCCACAGAGATCCTCCCACTCACGCCCCAGCAATGGCTGTGACATCTGAACACCCAAATCCTCGGATGCTGTGAATCCCAAATTGGGCGGAATGCATCGCTGCGGAAAGAACTGAGAACTGAGAACTGAGAACTGAGAACTGAGAACTGAGAACTGAGAACTGAGAACTGAGAACTGAGAACTGAGAACTGAGAACTGAGAACTGAGAACTGAGAACTGAGAACTGAGAAC
>JBAPPL010000042.1:0-41102 GCA_049280095.1 Candidatus Sulfotelmatobacter sp.
CAAGACTTGATTGGCGTGGTCACCACCGGACGATGAAAGCTACAGGAATGGAAGACAACTCAGAAGCAAAACCTCTCGCGCAAATCGAGAGGCACTCTTACAGTGAAGTGGGCTGGATCTCGAGACAAAATCTTCTCGCCCTCCGGTCGAGGGAAAACTTTTCTCTTGACATCTCTTTTTATAGAACTCATTGACCTCGGCTGGCGGGGTTTCCCAGCGCACGATTCAGCGCACAATGACTGCCGACTACCGGCCCTTTACCCCATTTATCGTGTGAGAGTCCGCCGGCAAGTGATTGATCCGACTAGGTTGCGTTTCGGAGCAGCCGATTAAAAGGGCATTGCTCTACCAACTGAGCTACGCGCCCATCCTTCTTTCAATCTAACATATTCCCAAGCACCCCTTGCGCGGACTGCGGGAACTCGAGTTTTGCCGCATACAAGCCCGACCCACGCGATTTCAGGAGCGCTGACGGCGTTGCTGGAATAGAATAACGCTTCGCCAAGGCTTGGCCTATGAGCACTCAGAGCGAACTCTGGAAAAATTGGGAAGGCCGCGTAGCGGATGGAAAGTTCCCGCTGAGGCAGTGGCTGGGAGGCTCGGATCACAGCGCTGTATTTCTCACGGAGCGAACCGGCGCGGAACCTCAGAAGGCTGCCATCAAGTTGATTCCCGCGGACTCACGCGAGGCCGCCCAGCTTTCCCGCTGGGCCGACGCCGCGAAACTGTCCCATCCCCACCTGATTCGGCTCTTCGAATTCGGATGCTGCCAGATCGACGAAACGCGGCTGCTCTATGTCGTCATGGAATACGCTGAAGAGAATCTAGCGGAGATTCTTCCACTGCGGCCCCTTTCGGCGGCTGAGGCTTCCCAGATGCTCCGGCCTGCGGCGGAAGCCCTGGATTATCTTCACAAGTCTGGATTTGTGCACGGTCGCATCAAACCCTCGAACATCATGGCGGTCGGCGACCAGTTGAAGATTTCTGCCGACAGACTCTGCAAGTCCGGGGAGCGTGGCGACGCGCGCACACCCAGCGTTTACGATGCGCCGGAGTTGGTAATGGCTGGACCGTCTCCGGCTGCCGACATCTGGTCGCTCGGCGCCACTCTGCTTGCCGTCCTGACTCAGAACGAGCCGAATCTTAAGAACTTGGCTCGGGAACCGGTGGTCGTTCCCGAAACCGTTTCGCAAGCGATTCGCGAAATCGCGCGACGGTGCCTGCAAATCGATCCGCAACAGCGCTGCACGGCGAGCGACATTCTGAACCGGCTTCAACCTCAGGCTAGCCGACCCCCGGTCCCCGTTAGTGCGGGAGCAGTCGAGACGCGCACATCAGAATCGCGTTCCAAGCGCTGGATTGCTGTGCCCATCGCTGCCGCGGCGCTCGTCCTCGTGGTGTGGGTGGGCAGCAAATTCATCTCGCATCAGCCGTCCGTGCCGGCGGCGGAAGTTAGCCCTACTAAGTCTCAAGACATCCCCGCAGAGCAATCGCCGGCGCCATTCGCCGGGAAGGCACAGCCCACGCCAACGGGAACTGCGCGGGGCAGTGTTCTGCATCAGGTCATGCCTGACGTTTCGCAGAACGCACAAAACACGATCCAGGGACGTCTTAAAGTCGTGGTCGACGTTTCGGTGGATGCATCCGGCAACGTCTCGGATGCAAAGTTCGTTTCTCGGGGACCGAGCACGTACTTTGCAAATCGGGCGCTGGCAGCGGCGCGGGCCTGGAAATTCAATCCGCCGCAGGTTAACGGACGAGCCGCCCCGAGTGAGTGGGTGCTGCGTTTTCAGTTTCGAAAAACATCCATCGAGGTGTTCCCAGTGGAAAAACATCCGTGAGCGAAGCGGTCATGGTTTTGCGTTTCCCTGTTTTTCTTTCCGTTTTGCCGGTTCATCACCAGCATTCTTCATCTTCCAAACCATCTGCCGCAACATGCCGAGGAAGAATTCTGCGTCGCCGGTTTGCAAATGAAGCCGCCGCACCAGACGGCGCAGCGCGCCATGAAAAGAATCTGAAGAGTTCAGCTTGGGATAGGCGCTGGCGCGGAGCGCGGTGAGCAAGGTTTCAGTAATTCTTTCCACCTCGGCCGCCGACGCAGGACTTCCCTTCTCAGGCTCAGCCAGGGCGGCCGGATCGCGAGCCAATTCGTACAAGCAAATCGCCACCGCCTGCCCCAGATTCATCGAGGCATGCTCGTCACGAGTCGGGATATGCATCAGCCAGTGACAGTGGCTCATGTCCTGGTTCGAAAGCCCGAATTTTTCTGACCCGAACAGCAGCGCGCAAGCGCCGGTTGCAAGATGTCCGCGAATGACCGGCGCCCCAACCTCCAGGCGCTGGATGGAATGTTGCAGGTCGCGATGCCCGATGGCGGTGGTTCCGACCACGAGCGAGCAGTCGGCAACCGCTTCCGCCACGGTTTCGTACTTCTCGGCCGTAGTCAGCACGGCGGCGGCGCCCACCGCAGAGCGAGCGCCCTCAAACGCAACATCGTAAGGATTCACCACCCGCAGACGGCGGAATCCGAAGTTGCTCATCGCCCGAGCGGCGGCGCCGATGTTGAGAGGATTGCGCGCGTCCACCAAAACGACGCGCAACTGATCGAATTCAGCGGAAGCCGGCAAGCTGTCTCTATTCTACGGCAGCCCGGCGTACACGGTTTGCGACGAATGCGACCCGCTTGGAGACAGGTTCATGAGAAGCAGACTCATTGCACGCCTGTTGCCGTAGAGTTCTCGCGCCCGGATGTGTAAATGTAAAAAATTTGTCAAACCTTCATCCCCACGAAGAAAGTGGGCGTAAACGTTGTAAGCTTCCCTGGTAGCGGGCAGCATGAGGGGTTGAATTTGAAACCTTGAAACATTGCAACCTTGAACCCTCAGACTCCGGTAGACAGCACACCGATTCAAGAAGATGGATGCGAATCGAGCAAGGATGGCATTATGGGTCAGATCGTAACACCTATGAGCGCGGCTAGATCGGCAGATGCAATGAACTCGGTGCGTCCGATGGGAAAAATTCTAGTGGTCGAGGATGACCCCGCTGTCCAAAAGGCTTTAAAGCGGCTGTTCGAATCCGAGGGATATACGGTTGAAGTTCAGGCCAACGGAAAGTCGGCGCTAGAGAGCTTTCAGGCCGCTCCTCCGGCGGTTATTATTCTCGACCTGCGCTTGCCCAAACTTTCCGGCAGCGACTTGTGCAAGGAGGTAAAGGCCCAGGCTCCCACTTTGCCGATCGTCGTACTGAGCGCAACCAGTGACGTCTCCGACAAAGTTCTGCTGCTCGAGTTGGGCGCCGATGATTATGTAACCAAGCCCTTCAGCCCCAGGGAGCTGCTGGCGCGGGTGCGCGCCGCGCTGCGGCATACCTCGAGAGCAGCCCCCGTCAACCTGGTGAGCTTCGACGGCATCTCGATCGACTTCAAGAAAATGGAAGTTCTGCGCGACGGCAAGATCGTGGTGCTGACGGCGCAAGAGTTCAAGACTCTGCAGTTTCTCGTGCAAAATGCGGACCGCGTGATCGGCCGGGATGAATTGCTGAACGAAGTGTGGGGATATCAGAATTATCCCTCGACGCGCACCGTGGACAACCACATCCTGAAGCTTCGCCAAAAATTGGAACGCGACCCAGCCAGTCCGGTACACTTCCGCACAGTACACGGAATGGGTTACAAGTTCGTTCGCTGAGATCCCTTGGTCCCTTCATTTGAGCCCGTCTCGCACACCTTTCCAGTACAGTCCGGAAGCGCACTGGTGCCTCGCACCAGCCTGCGCACGCGTTTTCTACTCTCGATGCTGGTCATCACCGCCGGCCTTACGGCATTAAGTCTTCTGGTCGTGCGGCATAGTGTTCGCGGCCACGTGCGGGAAGGAATCGCGCAAGACTTGCGGAACTCCGTCACTACTTTTCAGAATTTTCAGCATGATCGTGAAGTCATGCTCACCCACTCTGCCGAATTGGTGGCGTACCTGCCGATCACGCGATCCATCCTGACCGCTCACGATCCGGCTACGATCCAGGATGCTTCAAAAGATGTGTGGCCGCTGACCGGCAGCGATCTTCTGGTGCTGGCCGACCGCGATGGCAAGGTTGTCGCTCTGCATACGAAATCGCCTGGTTTCACGCGCGATGCGGCGCAAAGCTACTTCCAGCGGTCCCTGAACGAGGAGGATTCCAGTCACTGGTGGTTTGGCGCCCACCATCTTTTCCAGACGTTCGTGCAGCCGGTTTACTTTGGTTCGAAGACGGAAGGTCCGCTGCTCGGCTTCCTTATCATCGGCTATGAAATCGATGACCGGCTGGCTCGCGAGGTCAGCAAGGTTTCGGCGAGTCAAGTTGTTTTCTCCTACGGGGACGAAATTGTTGCCACTACCTTGACACCTTCGCAGACCGAGAGCCCGGGCGTACGCGCATTGGCCGGCGGACTGTCGCAGAGCGCACCGCGTGATGTTGAGGTGGGCAAAGAGAATTTTGTGGCCGCTTCGCTCGATTTGTCGAGCCAGCAACAAACTCCCGTGCGATTGACCGTGCTGGGATCGTACGACCAGGCTGCGAAGTTCCTCGATAATCTGAATCGCCTGTTGCTGCTATTGGGTTTCACGGCCGTTCTGATCGGCAGCGGTCTGGTGTTCCTGATCTCGCACACGTTCACTCGCCCCCTGGCCAGCCTTGTCGAAGGCGTGCGTGCTTTGGAGCACGGTGATTTTCACCATCCCCTCGATTGCCGGGGCAGCGACGAAGTGGCGGAACTGACCTCAGCCTTCGATCGAATGCGCGCCAGTCTGCTCAAGACGCAACAGGCATTGCTCGAGTCTGAACAATTGGCGACGATCGGACGGATGGCAAGTTCGATCTCCCATGACCTTCGCCACGCACTCGCCGCCGTGGTCGCTAATTCCGAATTTCTTTGCGACGGCCGCTTGACCTCGGCGCAGCGTGAAGAGCTGTACCAGGAGGTGCGCACCGGCGTGAACCAGATGACCGACCTCATCGATTCCCTGCTCGAGTTCGCCCGCACTCGAGAGTCCCTGAACCCTGCCTACGGCAGCGTAGTTGAAACCGTACAGCGGGCCACGCAGGCAGTGCGCTTGCATCCACGGCATCAGGGCACACTAATCGAGATCAACAACAACGGCCAGAGTTTGGCCTGGTTCGATTCCCGCAAACTGGAGCGCGCTCTTTACAATCTTCTGCTGAACGCTTGCGAAGCGGCGCCCGGCGGCGAGGGCAGAGTTCAAGTCACGATCGGCGGCACCAGCTCCGCCGTCACGATTGAGGTGTCAGACAATGGGCCCGGCATCGCGGAACCGATTCTGGATCGGTTGTTCCATCCCTTCGTGAGCTTCGGCAAGGAAAACGGAACGGGGCTCGGACTTACCGTCGTGCAGAAAATCGTGCAAGATCACGGTGGCCAGGTTTTGATGGAACGCACTGCCGATGCCCGAACCGTTTTTCGCATCACGATACCGGGACGCGCTCCAGGAGGATCGGAGGGCGACGACGGGCCAACGGCCCGTCCTCTGTTGCGTGTAACAACCGATCGAGCCACTGAAAACTCAATTCGGCATTCGGATACGTAGTTACCCGTTTCCATTTTCTTCGTTTCACGATCCGCATGTCACGCAGGAGGATGTGTGAAGAACCCAAGGACCCTCGCGCTTTGGAAAGCTACCATGACGGCAGCCGCCTTTTTCCTTCTGAGCGCCTACAGCCAGGCGCAGGAAGGCAAATCCGCGAAGGCATCTCAGCCGGCGGATGGCTCGCTGCGTGAGCTCGATTCGCAAGTGCGCGAATTGCGCGCGGTGATCGAACAGATGCGCACCGAGAATGCAGAGTCGCGCGCCGAAATGCAGGAGTTGCGCCAGGAATTACAAGACACGCGCAGGTTACTGGCCCCGCTCGCGGCTGCGACTGCAATCTCGTCTTCGTCCGCGTCTTCATCCACCCCGGCGGAATCCGCCGCGCAAGTCTCCAGCAATACCTCCGAGACATCGACGGCCGCCGATCTCGGAAGCCGGGTTCAGAAGCTGGAAGAATCCACGCAATTGCTGGGCTCGAAGATTGACGAGCAATACCAGACCAAGGTGGAAACCGCCGCCAAGTATCGCGCCCGGCTCTCCGGCATTGTCTTGATGAATGCCTTCCACAACGTAGGAGGTTCCGACAACCTGGATATTCCCGACTACGCGCAACCGGTTGCAGCGGGCAGTCCTCAGTCCAGTTTCGGTGCGACCTTGCGGCAATCCGAGATTGGCCTGGAAATCTTTGGACCGACCCTGGCCGGCGCGAAGAGTTCCGCCAGTGTGCAGTTCGATTTTGCCGGAGGCTTTCCCTCGACTCCCAACGGCGTGAACTTCGGTGTGGTTCGCATGCAGACTGCCAGCGTGCGACTCGACTGGCAACATACTTCGGTGATCGCGGGACAGGATTCGCTGTTCATCTCGCCGCTTTCTCCAACGTCGTTCGCCTCACTCGCCACTCCGGCGTTTGCCTACGCGGGGAACCTGTGGGGCTGGACGCCCCAGCTTCGCGTCGAGCATCGCTTCGATCTTTCCGACCAGCAGACACTGACATGGCAAGGCGGAATTCTTGACAATCTGGATTGGGAAACGCCCTACAACTCTTCCTACCGCTACGCGACGGCGGGCGAACAATCTGGTCAGCCGGCTTATGCCATGCGCACTGCGTGGTCCCGGCCTGTGCTCGATCATCCGTTGAGCTTTGGCGTTGCGGGATATTATGGGCGGCAGAACTGGTCGTGGGGTCGCGATGTCGACGCCTGGGCCGGTATGACAGATTGGCAGATTCCCATTCTCCGCCGGCTTGCACTCTCCGGCGAGTTCTATCGCGGACGTGGAGTGGGAGGATTGGGCGCAGGCATCGGCCGCGCCGTTCTCTTCAACGGCGATCCTTACTATGCGACGACCAGCGTTCGCGGGCTCGACTCCGCGGGAGGATGGAGTCAATTGAAGTTCCAACTCACTCCCAAGCTTGAAGTGAATGGAGTCTTCGCTGAAGACAATGCTTACGCCAGCGACGTAAGAAGATTCGCCACTGACGCGAACAACTTCAGTTCGATTCTGGGGCGCAATCGCGGGGCGCTCGGCAATCTGGTCTATCGGCCGCGGTCTGATTTGTTGCTCTCCGCCGAGTTCAGACGTTTGCACACGTTTCCCGTCTATGACAGTGCGAGCGTCACCAACCAGATCAATCTTGCCATGGGGATACTGTTCTGAACATGCTTAACTTCGTTTATCGCCGGGTGGTCGGTTGCATCCTGTTGCTGCCGCTTCTCTTTGTGGTCGGCATGGCGCAAGACGTGGAGCAGAGCGGCAATCGGGGTACAGATTTCAAAGGTACCGATCTCCGAGGAAAAGTGCAGCTCATCAGGAACGGGCGTCGCGTAAACGATGCTTCGAAAGTTGTGGTCTGGCTCACACCGCTGGGGACGACTCCTGCGCCTCCGCTTCTGCTTCAGCAGCGCTCGCAAATCCCGCAACTGGTGCAGAAGGACAAGAGTTTCCATCCTTCCCTGCTGGTGATCCCGGCGGGAGGGCAGGTCGAATTTCCCAATCAGGATCCTTTTTTTCACAACGTGTTTTCGTTGTTCGACGGAAAGCGTTTCGATCTCGGACTTTACGAGAGCGGCACAACGCAATTTGTTAAATTCGACAAGCCGGGAATTTCTTTTATCTTCTGCAACATTCATGCGCAGATGAGCGCCGTGGTGATCGCGCTGAACACTCCGTACTACGCGATCTCAAACGGGCATGGCGAGATCAGCATCGGCAACGTGATCCCCGGCCGCTACCAGATGCATGTGTTCCATTCCTCGGTTTCGCCGGATGCGCTGCATGCCGTGGAAAGGGAAATTACGGTGACTCCCGGCGATACCTTCCTTGGAAGCTTCAGCCTGGCTGAATCCAATCTCGAACTCGCGCACAAGAACAAATACGGCCGAGACTATGATCCCCCGCAGCCTGACAGCCCGGCCTACGCGCGACCTTAGGTGAGCGAGGACGGTACGAAGCGGAGGTGTTGGCGAGCCCGCTACTCTTCCGCCCCGCTGGGGCTTGCTGCTCTGCCGCCTTTTTACCCAGGGCTTACGCCCTGGGCTGCATTCTTGCGCCGCTTCGCGGCTGATGGCCTGTTGATTTCTTCTCGAAAATAAATCTTCGACGAGCACTGTCGGAGCGGGATCGCTGGTCTGCGCTCGTGCTCGAGCTAGGGTATCCCCCCTCCCCCCTCGATCTCTGGAATTATGAGGTTAGAGTGGTTTTCGCCCGCAAAATCCGGATGTCAAAGAACTTAGATACTAAAATCTAGACAACAAAGGACTTGAGGGCGTCGCGAGTTGGCCTCTGCCAACCGTAACGGCCTCGACCATGATTGCGCGAATTAATTTTGCGCGCAAGGTCAGATGTCACAATGGGCCTGTGGAAATTGTTGAGCGCTCCGCGGTGCCACCCCTTCGGCTCCGCTCAGGGCAGGCTCTTTCGCGGAGAGCGCGAGAGGATGGGCCACCCGCGGAAGGTGGAGCTAAAGGTCTGGGAGATCGTGTGAAACTACCGGCGAGTCCGGGGTCCGTGGTGCCCAGCTTTGCAAAGCCGGGCAGCCTCTTCCGCCGATGTGCGGGCAAGAGACATTAAAGATGGGCCAGCCCCATTCTCTCGCGCACGAATCGGCGGGACCAAATTCTTTTCCTAAAGGTCAGGGATATTTGATGTAAAGCTTGAGATAAATAGGGGCGTACTCATCCAAGAAGTCCTTGAGCGTCGCGACGCTGTGAAGATCGCGACCTTCAGAGAGAAGCAGAGGAGGCTTTTTTTGAGCCGGTCGTTTTCCGAAGCGCACAGACGCCTTGAGCACCCAGTTATGACTGCACTTGTTTCGTAAGGTGTTCAAGACGACAAGCCGTTCCTTTGTCTTGCTGTTTATAATCCTAAGCGCTAGGGCAAAGTTGAGTTTCATCTCGAAACTCAGGCTGCTGCCAGGCCCAGCAAGCATTCTCCGCAACGCTCGCCCTGATTGGCTGCGCGGGGACCGCCAGCGAGTGCCCCCGGTAATCTCGAAAGTGATGTACGAATTCAGAAGGTCTTCTATCGACGTGTGCATTTGCAACACGAGTGAGCGGACCACATCATCGCGCTTCCGTTCGAGCATGCCGGCATACAGAACGGGGTCATCGTTTTCGTGGAACCCGTAGAAGAGGTTATCAATTTCCTCGATCTCGCGGGCTAATCGCTTAATTGCTGCTTTCACGCGTTTGGGGTTTTCCCACATGGCTAGGGACTCTCAGTGCATTGCTCCGCGGTGCGCACCGCTATTCCTCAAGTCAGAATACACAAAGAAAAGGGGCTGGCCAGGCGTTTGCGCCAATATACGAAAGGGCGTGCCGCTTAGCACGCCCTTCCTGCCTCTGACCTTCACTTCATTTACAACCCTGCTGGCAAGTCTGCGATTTAGTGATGGCCTCCGCCGCCCGAATGTCCGCCCCCGGAGGAATGAGCTCCGGCTCCGGAGCTGGGAGCGCTGTGAGACGCGCCGCCGCTAGAGCCGGGGCGGCTGCCGCCGTAGCTCGGAGTGCCGCGGTAGCCACCGTAGCTTCCCGAAGACCGCGGCTGCACGATGGGCTGCCTCATGTTGAGCTGTGGACGCGAACCAGCGCCGCGATCGTAATTACTCACACCGTTGCTCGCACTGGATCCGCGGGAGTAGCTGGAACTCGGCGCGGTCCGGTTCCAATAGCTTCCGCCATCACCCCTCAGAGTATCAGCGGCACTGGTGGCGCGACTCGCGGATTCGCTGCTGTGAGAAGGTGGAGTAAACGTCTTCCACTCGCTGCGGTTCGGGTCGCCATGGGTGGATGAGGCTTGGGTGGACGAGGCCTGCTCACTGCGATTCTCGTTCGTGGCCGCGTCATTCGCGGCACTCCGCGTCGCAGAATTATTCGCATCTCTGCCAGGCGATGCGGCAGCAGCGCTCGGTCTGCC
Organism: Candidatus Sulfotelmatobacter sp.; assembly: GCA_049280095.1. Classification (GTDB taxonomy): domain Bacteria; phylum Acidobacteriota; class Terriglobia; order Terriglobales; family Acidobacteriaceae; genus Sulfotelmatobacter. The sequence goes on from JBAPPL010000042.1 coordinate 9,996, forward strand.
GGCAGTCGACGCGCTTCGAGACTCCACAGCACGAGATTCGGTTGCACGAGATTCGGTTGCACCTGGACCGGTCGCACGCGCGCCAGCTGCCACCGGCGAGAAGTGGCTCTGCTGCATGGATTGCTGCAGGCGCGTCGTCTGCTGCTGGAATGATTCCGTGTGCGACGCGGTCTGCGTGCCGAAGAAATGCTGGGACGCGCGGTTGTGAATTGTGGAAGGAGCCGCAGCCCTGCCGCTCGCCGACAAACTGGCGCGCGTGGGCACGACTGGCATGTTGCCGGTCATCATGCGGGCTCCACTCAACTGCGCGCGAGTGGCCGCGACTGCCGTCGTCCGGCCTGCTCCAAACTTACCTGCGGCAACAGTCGAGAGCGCGCCTCCGATGTGCGGATCATTGATGTGCGTCACGTTCGAGAACCGCGTTCCCGCGTGCAGCGGCGCGATTCCGCCGAAGCGGTTTAGCGTGCCAAACCGGTTGACGCCGACCACGCCGAACCGACCGCCATATCCGCCCCACCACGGGAAGAAGCGGTCACAGGGTCCGAGAGGCAACCAGCCGAAGCCGCCCCATCCTCCCCATCCAAATCCAAAGCCCAATCCCCAACCACCTCCGAATCCGAAGAACGACACATACGCCGGCGCCCAGAATGGACGATAGAAACCGGCGCCCCACACCGGTCCCGGCCACCACGCCCAGGAATTGCCGTACCACATCCAGCGCCCGTAGTGATACGGCGCCCAGCCCCACGGCTCGAAGCCAACCCACGTCCAACCGTAGTACGGCTCCCAAGTCCAGTCGCCATCTTGATACGGAGCCCAGCCATCCGGTTCATTCGGCACCCAAACCTGACCGTAGTCGGGCGCGTCTTCCCAGGTTCCGTTCGAGTCCAGGTCCTCCGATCCAACGTAATACTTGTTCGTGTGTTGCCACGCGGCCGCTTCGTGAATCATGTGGTCGCGCTCACTGTTCCAGCGATCCCAGTCATCGCGTTCGGGAGCTGGGGTGATCTTGTACCTCGCGTCGGCGCCGGAACCGCGCACTGTCGCCATGTCACCTTGCTTGATATCGGCAATTCCCTGCGGCGTTGAGATCTGGGCTTGACCCTTGCGCACTATGATGATCGAGTCGCCATAAGGGCGCACTTCGATGCGGAACACGCCATCGACGTGCGCGGGGTGAACCGCGACGTTGGGTGTATCGATCTCGGGCTCCGCTTCGCTCTCGCCGAACACGGAGTAGTTGGCTAGGCCCTGGCTGATCTGAATCTGTATATATTTATTTGTGAAGTTTGCGATATTGGCTTGCGCGTTCGAGCCGAGGCGAAGAATGTTGGCGTAGTCCAGCTGGACTTCCGCGCGGCCGCCTGCTCCCGTGGAAACCTTATCGCCGTTCATCACGGGCTGATTCAATACGGCCGCCGACCATGTGCCGGAATCTCCGCGCTGCGTCGATACATCGCCGTGAATCATGCTGACGCGGCCGACACCCTGGTCAGTCTTTGCGGGACCCTCGCCCGAAGGTCCTCCAGGCTGAGCTTCCTGACCGAGTTGAGGAGGCTGCCCAGGTTGTTGCGGGGGCCGACCGGGCGGAGGTGGTTGCGGGGCTTGGGGTTGTCCCATCTCCATTGGCGCGCTCGGCTGCTCTGAGGGGCCAGCACCTTCATCGGTGGTCTGAGCCTGAACGCTGAGCGACAACGCACCAACCAGTAGCAGAGAGAGGATTGCCGAACTTGCTATCAGCCGGTTTTTCATACCCACCTCTTCCCCAGCCTATCCCACATAAGTTAAACCCTCAATCCGGATGTTTGACGCGTTATAGGGAGATGCAAGTGCCATGCCAATGCTGGTCCGGCGGGAAGTCCGGTAACTCATTTGTTTTCAGATAGGAAAGTGGGAATCGTGGGCGGAAATGAATAGCGAAATCTGGAACTGGTGGCCGCGCGGAGCCACGGTGGTGGTTTTCAGCCGGTGAGGTCTAAGCTTCTTTCTCCTCATCCGCAATCCCGATCTTCGATAGCCGATAGCGCAGGGCGTTTCGCGACAGCCCCAGCAGCCGCGCTGCCTGGCTCTTGTTTCCGTTCGCTCGCCGCAGGGCTTCGCGAATCATTTCATCCTCCCAGTGTTCGAGGGTCATGCCCTCGGGAAGAAATCCACTCGCACTGTTCGCCGCTTTTGATGGACGCACATCGAGATGAATATCGTCGGGCTGAATCACTGTGCCTTTGGCCAGTGCACAGGCCCGCTCGATGATGTTCTGCAACTCGCGGACATTTCCCGGCCAGTGATAGTTCACCAGAATCTGCATCGCTTCCGGCGAAATACTCTTCACCTGCTTGCCGGAATCTCCGGCAAACCGCGAGATAAAAAGATTCACCAGGTCCGGAATGTCTTCCTTGCGCTGGCGCAGAGGCGCGATGTCGATGGGGACAACGTTCAAACGATAATAAAGATCCTCGCGGAACGTTCCTTGCTCCAGCGCTTCGCGCAGGTCGCGGTTGGTGGCCGCGATCAGACGTACGTCCACTTTCACCGTGCGCGTGCCGCCTAGCCGCTCAAACTCGCGCTCCTGCAGCACACGCAACAGCTTCACCTGGATCGCCGGCGGCACATCGCCAATCTCATCGAGAAACAGCGTCCCTTTATCTGCCATTTCGAACTTGCCGGGCTTGCTCGCGTTGGCGCCCGTAAAGGCGCCCTTCTCATAGCCGAACAATTCGCTTTCCAGCAGGTTCTCTGGAATCGCCGTACTGTTGATCTTGATGAAAGGCCCGGAAGCCCGCCGCGATTTCTCGTGAATGGCACGCGCGATCAGGTCTTTGCCTACGCCGCTCTCGCCGCCCAAAAGCACCGTTGAATTCGTGGGCGCCACGCGCTCGACCGTAGCCAACACTTCCTGCATCTTCACGCTGCGCGCCACCACGTTGGGATGGGCGTAGCGTTTGCCCAGCGCCTCACGCAGGGAGCGGTTTTCCTCGCGCAGGTCGCGGACGTCCAGTTCCTTGCGGATCACCATGCGCATTTCGCTCAGCGAAAATGGTTTCAGAACATAGTCGCTGGCTCCGGCCTTCATGGCTTCGACCGCGGTCTCCACCGTGCCGAACGCGGTCATCACTACCACCGGCAATGCCGCATTCTGTCGTTTGATCGCTTGCAGGAATTCCAGGCCATTCATTCCGGGCAGCTTGAGATCCGTGACCACAAGATCAACCGTGCTTTCGCGCAGAAGTTTCAGCCCACTCTCGGCGTCTCCGGCGGAGAGCGTGGTAAAACCGTCCTCGCCAAGATTCAACTCGAGCAGCCGCCGCATCTTGGCTTCGTCTTCGACAATCAAAACTGTTGGCATACTCTTTAATTGCTCGCCGCTTCGTTGACCTCGGCCTGAATGCTACGCGGTGAAACGCAACTCATTAAGATGCTCGTGCGGTAGCAGCCTCTTCACTCGTGGGGAAAAAGACGATGAAGCTTGCCCCCTGCAACCCACTCGCTTCCCTGTCACCGTCAACGCGAATCGTGCCATGATGCCCGTCCACAATCCTGGAAACGATCGACAGACCCAGCCCCACGCCAGTTTTCTTGGTAGTGACGAACGGATTGAAAATTTGTTCCCGCAGCTCGGGCGGAATTCCGGGTCCCGTATCTTCGATCCGCACTTCCACTCCGTCCCGACCGGCGCCGCTTCCTCTCACTGCCGCGACCCGCAACGTGCCTCCGCCGCTGCCCATCGCATCATAAGCATTTTGAATCAGATTCACGAACGCCTGCTCGCTTAGGCTCTCATCCAAGGGAACCAGTGGCAAGTCCGCTTCGTATTGCCGCTCGACCTGCACCGGCGGGCCTTCGCCTCTTTGCGCCAATGATAAAGATACCGAATGCAGCGCGCGATCGAGGACCACCGTAATTTCCTGTGGAATCAGCTCGGCATGCAACGGCCGCGCAAAATCGAGAAACCGCGTGACCAGCGCGCTCAAACGATTGGTCTCGCTCGAGATGTAACCTGCCAGCTCGCTGGCGAGCGGATTCGATTCCCCCAACTTCTGGTGCAGCATCTCCGCCGACCCTTTGATCACCCCGAGCGGATTGCGAATTTCGTGCGCTAGGCCGGCGGACATCTGCCCTAGCGCCGCCAGCCGCTCCGACCGCCGCGCTTCTTCCTGCGCCTGCTCCAGCTTGCGATTAGTCTCGCTCAGTGTCTCGGCCAACTCCTGATAGAGCTTCGTCTGACTCCGATTCTCCACCACGAACCGGTTCACCACCATGGCCGCGAGGAAAAAGAAGAGAATCCGGATTGCGAGAATTCCGTAACCCTCCCTCGTCATTTCATAATCCTGCAACGCGGGGTAAAGATACGAGCAGTATGCGGCAGAGGCTAGCGCCGTCCATAACAGCGTCGACAGAGGACGGAAGTACTCCGCCGCCGTGACTGCTGGCAGAAAATAAATCGGCCAATAAGTGCTGTTGATTCCAATCTCGCCCGTGTGGTCGATCAAAATCGTGGCTAGAGCGATCTTCGCAAGAACCACGCAAAAAGGACCTCGGGTCGGCCAGCGCTGCACCAGCACGCCCTCGCCAAGCTGCACAATTCCGATCGCCAGGAGCGTGAGCTGCTTGTGAACCTCAGCCAGAGGCGGCAGCAAAGCTAGCCCGACCAGAAATAGAAACCACAGACCATCCATCCAGTTGATGACGGGACGATTTTGTTCGGTATGAATTGGCCGGCTCATGGCAGCATCCGGAAAAACAATTGCGCCGGGAGCGGGCTGACTGCCCGGCTACCCGGCGCTATCGCGATCTCGTTACCTTCACTTCGAACCCCTGGCAGGTTGCGCGGCATGCGAACCTATCAGACCGCACGCCGCCAGTTGGCGTCAATGTCCTTTCTTAGGCGGAGGCGTGGTCTCCTGCTTTGGGGCGGGCGGACGCGAACTCTGCTGGCGTTGCGGCGGTGCAGGCGCGGGTCTCACCTGCTGCTCGCTCGTCCCTCGAACCGGTGCAACCGGCTGGGCCGGGGAGTGCAATCCCTGCGGTGCTGGCGGCCGCGTGCCTGGCTGCGATCCACGCGATGGGTACGATGGCATGTTCCGGTTCACTGAACTCTGCCTGTTCGTCTGTGGCTCTGGCTCCGGAGTCCCTTGCTCCTCCCACACGCGAGGCAGCGGTTTCACCCCGGGGCTTTCGGCATCGGTCTGCCCGATCGTATGGGAACCAACTTGGGTCTGTGATTGCGCCGGGCGCGTCATTGGCAGAGGACGCGTTATCGCCACCGGCCGTCCCGGTGCCTGCTGTCGGACTAGCCCTTGTCCGATCGTTGTTTGTCCGACCTGTGTTTGCGCGACTGGGATTTGTCCGACCGAGGTTTGTCCAACCGGTGTTTGTCCAATCGAGCGAGGCGAAGGAACTGGCATCCGCACCGCCACCACTGAACGGCTCATGACGGTGGCCGGCGGTTTAATCGCCACCGGCTTGCTTGCACCGAAGACGCTGCTCCGAGCCGGTTCAACCGCAAGCGAGTTCGAGACGGGTGCGGCGGCAAGTTCCTTTGGCGAAACCGGCATCACATTTCGCGCCACGGATCGCCCATTTACAAACGTATCCTGGGAGACTGCCGTCACGCCTCCGCTCACGTTCCGGTTCGCATAAGTGACCTTGCTGAAGTCCCGGTTCACGATTGCCGCGTTGTAGACGCTGCTGACTCTCGTGACATTCACGGCGGTGTTGGTGACGTTCACGCTGTTTACATACGCACGGCTCACACGATAACCCGGAACGAATACTTCTCCCGGAGCCAGGGGAAACCAACCTACTCCCGCGCCAACTGAGAAATGAAATCCCGGCCCACCGCCGACCCAGCCCACGAGCGCCGGTGCGTACACTGGCCGCACCATGCTGGGTCCCGGAACCCACACCCAACCGTTGCCGGCCATAGCCCAGCGTCCGTAGTGGAAAGGCGCAAATCCCCAGGGCTCGTTCTCCACCCAGGTCCAGCCCCACGGCGCGACCCAAGCCCAATTTCCGTAGCGATACGGCGCCCATCCCACCCCGATTCCTGCAGGCTGCCAGACCTCGCCGTAACCGTCCTGATAGCTCCAACTGCCGTAGTGGTCGAGATCTTCGTATCCGGTCATGTCACGCGAAACGTAGTTTGCGGAATCGGAGCGATCTTCAGTCTGGTCGCGATCCTGCGCCCAACTGTCGAATCCATCCTGATTGGGAATGTCTCCGACACTGTAATTCAGTTGATCGTTTTCGCCGCTGGTAAATGCGGCATGCTGATTCGCCGCCATCGCGTAAGTATTGCCCCCGCCCGTGACCTCGCCGCGTCCGCGCCACATTGTCACTTCTGTTCGGCTGCCGTCTGGATCCACATCCATGCGGTAATCCCCCGGCTGCGAGACCACGAACGCCACGTTCGGTGTATCGATTTCATAAGAATCCTGGTCGTCCACATGCCGGACCATCACAATCAGCGAGCCTTGCACCAGACGAATCTGCGCCGCCCCGTCACTCACCTCGAGCAACGTGATCCCAGTCTTGGCACCGAGGCGGAGTGCGGTCGATCCAATGTGCAGCTCCGCGCGAGAGTTCTCGTCTGCCCAGAGATTGTCGCCCGTCACCAACGGACGATTGAGTTCGGCAGTGACCCAGTCGTTTTCGCCGCCGGGCTGAAACGATACCGATCCCTCCATGTAATTCAGCCGGGCGACCCGGCTCGGAGGATCTTGCGTGTCGGCATTTTGCGCGTCAGGAGCGACCTGCGCATCCTGCGCTCTTGCCCCAAGCGGGGGTAACAGGAATGCCAGACTCACCAGCACCAGTGTCCAAGCCCACGACTGCCTCATTCTCTTCATAAGCTCCCCAATTGATTCCGAGCGCGTTTGCCACGATCGTATCCATACCTCTATGAACACGACAGATACCTTTAGTTTCTTGGCTGAGATGGTCTCTTGGGGCCAAGGTTGGCCGAGGTCTGGCAGGGCGACAGGTTAGTTTCGAAAGTAACTTCAGTGGGTTACTGCAGGCTTCGGCGAGATCTCATCCAGAGTGAGATTCAATTCCAGTACGTTGACCCGCGGCTCGCCGAGAAATCCAAACTGACGGGACTCCGTATGCTGGCGAACTGCTTCGCGGACTACATCCTCGCTCAGCCCACGTTCTCTGGAAATACGCGGCACCTGAAATTCCGCCGCTTCCGGGGAGATGTCTGGATCAAGCCCTGAGCCTGAAGTCGTCAGCAGATCCATTGGAATCTCAGTCTCAGGATTCTCCTTTTGCAATCGGTCTGCATCCCCTCGCACCCGCGCGATGAGGGATTGATTGGTCGGCCCAAGATTTGATCCTCCGGAACTGGTGGCGTCGTACCCTGTTCCGGCGCTGGACGGACGCGAGTGGAAATAACCGGGAGAAGAGAACGACTGTCCGATCAAGCGCGATCCGACCATCTTACCGTTGCGCGTCACTAGCTCTCCGTTCGCCTGCTTGGGAAACAGAACCTGCGCCATTCCTGTGATTACCAAGGGGAAGAGCAGGCCAAACAATATGGTCGTTACGACCGTCATGAGCACTGCAGTGATCAGGTTCTTCTTCATAGTCGCCCCTATGCCAGTCATCCCTAGGCCAACCCTGCCCGCACAATGAGCAGGTCGATCAGTTTGATCCCGATAAATGGCACGATCACGCCGCCCAGGCCGTATACCAGTAGGTTGCGGCGCAGCAGGATGGCCGCTCCCTGCGGAACATATTTCACCCCGCGTAGCGCCAGCGGAATCAAGGCCACGATGATCAGCGCGTTAAAGATGACCGCCGACAAGATTGCCGACTGCGGCGTCGCCAGGTGCATTACGTTGAGCGCCTGCAGAACCGGAAACGTCCCGGCGAACATTGCCGGGATGATCGCGAAATATTTCGCCACGTCATTTGCAATCGAGAAGGTGGTCAGCGCGCCCCGTGTCATCAGCAATTGCTTGCCGATCTCAACGATCTCAATCAGCTTCGTGGGATTCGAATCGAGGTCGACCATGTTTCCGGCTTCTTTCGCCGCCTGTGTGCCGGTATTCATGGCCACGCCCACATCGGCCTGCGCCAGCGCCGGCGCATCATTCGTACCGTCGCCCGTCATCGCAACCAGTTTGCCCTGCCCCTGCTCACGGCGAATCAAGTCCAGCTTGTCTTTCGGCGTGGCCTGCGCCAGGAAGTCATCCACACCCGCTTCGCTCGCGATCGCGGCCGCGGTTAGCGGGTTATCTCCCGTGATCATCACCGTCTTGATTCCCATCGCGCGCAGTTGATCAAAACGCTGCCGCATGCCGCCTTTCACAATATCTTTTAGTTGAATCACTCCCAGCGCGCGGCCATTCTCGGCCACCACGAGCGGCGTTCCTCCGGAGCGGGAAATCGCTTCGACCGAAGCCCGCACTTCGGCGGGAAGCGTACTGCCCTGGTCTTCCAGATATTTGGCCACCGCATCGGTCGCGCCTTTGCGGATGGCGCGTCCATCCAGATTCACGCCTGACATGCGAGTCATGGCGCTGAAGGGAATGAACTCGGCATCGTGGGTACTCATCTCGCGCCCGCGCAGTCCGTATTTCTCCTTCGCCAAGACTACAATTGACCGTCCTTCGGGGGTTTCGTCGGCCAAAGAAGAAAGCTGTGCAGAGTCTGCCAGCATCGCCTCGGTCACACCCGGAGCGGTCAAGAATTCCGTGGCCTGACGGTTGCCGAGCGTGATGGTTCCTGTCTTGTCGAGCAGCAATGTGTTGACATCACCGGCGGCTTCGACCGCGCGTCCTGACATGGCGAGCACATTGTGCTGCACCAGTCGATCCATGCCCGCAATGCCGATCGCCGAAAGCAATCCGCCGATCGTGGTCGGAATCAGACACACTAATAAGGAGACCAGCACGAACACCGTCTGCGGGGCGCCGGCATAAATGGCGAAGGGCTGCAGCGTGACCACAGCCAGCAGAAACACGATCGTCAGCCCGGCCAGCAGGATGTTCAGCGCGATTTCGTTCGGCGTCTTCTGCCGCTCCGCGCCTTCCACCAGCGCAATCATGCGATCAAGAAAAGTCTCGCCAGGATTCGACGTGATCTTCACTTTCACCCAGTCCGAAAGCACGCGTGTTCCGCCCGTCACCGCGGAGCGGTCGCCGCCGGCTTCGCGAATCACGGGCGCTGATTCTCCCGTAATCGCCGACTCATCCACCGACGCTACGCCTTCCACAATCTCGCCGTCGCCGGGAACAAACTCGCCCGCCTCCACCAAGACCATGTCTCCCGAGCGCAATTTCGACCCTGGTACGGTCTCGGTTTTACCGTCGCACAGCAGGCGGTTCGCCATGGTCTCGGCTTTTGCGCGACGCAGTGCATCGGCCTGCGCCTTGCCGCGGCCCTCCGCCATGGCTTCGGCAAAATTGGCGAACAGCACCGTGAACCAAAGCCACAGTGTGATCTGCAGGTTGAATCCGAACCCCGACTGCCCGCGCATTCGCTCGAGAATGAGCAGTACCGTGGTCACTACACTGCCCACCTCCACCACGAACATCACCGGATTGCGCATCATGGTCACGGGATGCAACTTGATCAGCGAATCCCACGCCGCGCGGCGCACGATCTTCATGTCCCACAAACTGCGTTTTGATTTCCTGCTCGCCATGTTTTCCTAGAAAGCCTGCCTAGAAAGTTTTGCCCGCCATCATCAAAAGGTGTTCGAGAACTGGCCCCAGGCTGAGTGCCGGGAAAAATGTCAGTGCCCCAACAATCACCACCACTCCGATCAGCAGAACCGTAAACAGCGGCCCGGTCACCGGGAAAGTGCCCAGCGTTGCCGGAGTCTGCTTTTTGCCCACCAGATTGCCGGAAATCGCCAGCACCGGCAGAACCATCATGAAACGCCCCAGCAGCATGGCGATGCCCATCGACGTGTTGTACCAAAGCGTATTTCCGTTGATTCCGTTGAACCCGGAGCCATTGTTGGCCACGGCGGAAGTAAAGGCATAGAGCACCTGGGTAAATCCGTGCGGCCCCGGATTCGATATGGAAGATGTGCCGAAGCTGTACAAAACCGAAATCGCCGCCAAGACCAGGATGGTAAGCGGGAAGATCAGCACTACCAGCATCGCCATCTTTACGTCGTAGGCTTCGATCTTTTTCCCCAGATACTCCGGCGTGCGCCCCACCATCAAGCCCGCAATGAAGACGGAGAGAATGACGAAGACCAGCATTCCGTACATGCCCGCGCCGACTCCGCCGAAGATCACTTCACTCAGCATGAGGTTGATCAAAGGAACCATTCCGCCGAGCGGCGTGAATGAATCGTGCATCGAGTTGACCGCCCCGCAACTCGTGTCAGTAGTCACAGTGGCAAACAAAGCCGAGTTGACCACTCCGAATCGCACTTCCTTCCCTTCAAGGTTGCCCGCAGCCTGCAGAGTGGAAGCTGGACGGTGCAGGCCATGCTGCGCCGCAGACGTCACTAACGGGTTCCCCCGTGTTTCCGCCCAATATGCCGTGCTCACGCCAGCCAGAAACAGCAAAGCCATCGCCGCCCACACGGCCCATCCGTGCCGGGGCGAGCCCGTCATCTTTCCCAGCGTGTAAGTCAACGAGGAAGGTATCGCGAGGATGCAAAACATCTCGAGAAAATTCGAGAACGGAGTTGGGTTCTCAAACGGATGCGCGCTGTTGGCGTTGAAGAAGCCTCCACCATTCGTCCCCAGTTCCTTGATGATCTCCTGTGACGCCGTCGGCCCCTGCGCGATCACTTGCTGGCTCACCGTCTGCATGACGGGCTTCCCGTCAAGTCCGGTCATTGGTTTGCCGTCGGAACCAAGTTGCGGCGTTTGATAGGGATCGAGCAGTTGCACCGTGTCATAAGGCTTCAGGTTCTGCACCACGCCCTGCGACACCAGAACCAGCGCGCCCACCAGACACAGCGGAGCCAGAATCCACAATGTGCCGCGCACCATGTCGACCCAGAAGTTGCCGATGGTCTTTTGTTCACGCCGTGCGATGCCGCGAATAAATGCTATCGCCAAGGCCATTCCGGCTGCTGCTGAAACCCAGTTGTGATAAGCGAGACCGACCATCTGCGTCAGGTAGCTCATGGTGGTCTCAGGCGAGTAATTCTGCCAGTTCGTGTTCGTGGTGAACGAAGCCGCAGTGTTGAAGGCCAGCGCCGGAGGCACTCCTGCAAGCTTCTGCGGATTCCCGGGCAACCACAATTGAAGTCGCTCCAGCACATAAAGCAAGACCATGGAAACGCCGCTGAACAAAAGCAGCGACAGCGCGTATTCCTTCCACTCCATCTCGTGGTTTTCATCGACGCCGGTAAGCCGGTAGAGGATTCGTTCCACCGGCCGCATCACCGGATCAAGCCAGGTGCGCTCGCGCCCGAACACCCGCGCCATGAACCCGCCTAGCGGCTTGGTGACCAGCAACACCACGAGCAAGAGAGAAAAGATTTGCAGCCATCCATTTGCTGTCATCAGAATTTCTCCGGCCGCAACATGGCGTATACGAGATACACCAGAAGACCCGCGCAAATGATCAGCATGATGATGGGTTCAGAATTCATAATCTGTCTCAACGCACCCGCTCGCAGAAACGCACGTAAGCAAGCGCAATCACAAAAAATAGAATCGTCACACCAAGAAAGATTACGTCCTGCATCACCGGTTCCTTTCAATCCATCCGGGTCGCGATTTCTCGGAGCTGCCGCGTGTTAGATCGCCAAACAACATTTTCCCGTACGCGACTCATTAAAACTTGACCAGTATAGCCATGTCGATGAACTGCTCGTCCCGGCGCAGGTCTGGGAACCACACACTGCTGGTGCTGCCCGGGCTGCCGCAAGCCGTTTCCGCGGCGCTGAGGCTCTCTTGCATGGACGAATTCCCGTTCATGCAGGCAAAGTATTGAGGATATCCGTTGTTGGTATAAGGCACTCCCCCCGTACCCGGCGGCGTGACTCCACCGCGGCCCGACCAGTACGGCACGCTGGCATGGCGATAGTCGTATTCCCAGCGGAACGTGATGTACTGCTTGGGCATGTAGTCAAACGTAATCGACGAATCCCAGGCCTTGAATGGATCTGAAGGGTTTCCCGTAAAGTACGGAGCATTGATTGCCGCCGACTCCGCCGTCTCTCCGTTGATGGGAGGGTTCAGAACCAGATAGCGTCCGGGATTGTTGATCTGGCCGCCGCCGACCGTCAATCCGTAGTGGTCTTTCTTGAACCAGAAGCGGTTGTACAGCATGTACCCGATGAAGCTCTGCTTGGGATTGATGCCCGCGGCAAAATGTTCGTCAGCGGAGCTGGCCCCCACGGACTTCGCATCCTTGGTGTTCCCGTGACAGCTCACGCCTTGTAGATATACGCCTGTTGAGGTCGTGGTGCTGGGGCCAAATTCGCAACCCATATCGCCGGTGAACGAGAACGCCATCTTGTCGAGAACCTTTTCCGGTTGATCGTAATACTTGATCTCGACGCTATCGTCGGTGTGGATACGCCCGCGGTTCGGTATGTACAAATCGTCGTGCCCCAAACCGTAATTGTTGGAAATCACGTTCACCCAGGGTCGCGGAGTCCATTTGATTTGTCCGCCCAGACCTTTACGCGAGTTGGCGGACCCATACGATTGCCATCCGTTTATGAGCCACGGCTCAATCTTCAAATGAGGGTTGGGAAAAATCTGAACTCTCAACCCGTTGAAGAACCATGGAGTATTCGAGGATACGTACGAGGGCTGATAGGCCCAGTTATCGAAGTTGTAGTAGCTGAACAGGCCGATGTAAGAAAGGAAAATACCGGCATCGACGTTGATCCCGTTCAAGGCATTGATGTGGTAACCGCCGTATGCCTCGGCCAGGTAGCGATAGGCAGTGGGGAGATCCCATTGGCCCTTCGCCGGACTGGGGTCGTTGCGGGGCGTGGTTGCGGAATACATGCCGAACTGTGTCATGAATCTCGCGCGCACGTTGTCATAGTGAAAATCGCCACCGAGACCGAGTTGCTCCAACTGGACTTCGTTGGAGCGGAATATTTCGCTCGATCCGCTGATCGTGTTGTCTACGGGTCTGTTGAAGTCGTAGGTGTAGGTGACGTCGGCGCGGATCTCCGGGGTGAAGAATTTCGAATCGAACGCGGCTTCTTTGGTGCGCGGGTTGCCGTTTAGCCAGGTCCAGTCCCAGTCGGAAAAGGGATCGATCTTTTCTTTTTTCGCGGGCGCGGCTTCGGAAGATTGACTTGCGGAAGACGGACTCGCGGGCTGCGCCAACGCGACTGTCGTGCTACCCGTTACGGGAGCAGCGCTGGTTGCGGCAGTCGGGCTGGCAAGGTTTGCCACCGTCACGGCGGGAACGTTTGGCCCGGGACCTGTCCTCGCTGGGGCGGGCGACACCTCGCTGCGATCGTTCGAGAGCGCACCAGTCGAAGGCGTACCAGACTTCTGTTGCTCAACTTCGGCGCGCAAACGCTCCACCTCAGCTCGCAGCGCTCTCAACTCCTCCCGCATCTCCTGCTGTTCCGATTGCGCAGCCACGCTAGAGCTGACGTTCGCGAAAGCCGTAGCCCCGCCCTGCGTTGACTGAGCGCCAGCCCAAGCGGTCAGAAACAGGACAGACGTCGAGAGCAACAAGACCTGAGGTACATTCTTCTTTAGCATGATGTTCGTTCTCCAATAATTCGCAGCAGTAATCGTCGCGGCCACTTTCCGTCGCGCGGCCATCGTCATGAAGATAAATCGCGCGCAGAACTCCGACGCGGCGCTCTTTCTCAGCTTTCTGGCGGACTGGCACAACCCAGTAGCAGACCGACGGCGCGTTCTCATTCAGCAAGGCCGCCAGAAACCTGAGCATGAACGCGACCGCGGCCAAGCCGACGCCTGCAACCACCCACGTTGCCCACATACTTTTTGCTTTCTGCGCCTTTGCGCAGACCTCCCACGCAAACGTTTTAGTGGATCATCTCGGGTGTAAAGGTGGTTTAAGGAATTTCTAAGGAATTCGTAAAGATTACAATTCTGGTTAGCGCCGAGAAACCCGCGCGCCCGTTCAGCAGCCCCACTCGGCTTCCCCGGGCTGCGCAAAATACTGTCGCGAACTCGCACGCTCCCTGGTCATCGATTCCAACTCCAACAGCGCCAACCGCGCAGCTGCCACCAACCGGCTCTTTTCGGTCTGCGTCACTTCTTTCCACGATTCACGTTCGGAACCGTGATTGTCCGGCGTCAGCGCCTCGTGATAGTGATGGAAAAGTTCAGCCAACCGCTCCGGCGCTACTTCATGAATCCACATATCTTCGATCTCCTTGAACCTGCTTGTTCTCCGGGACACTTTTTCAAACCCGGCTCTATCGGACATGGACTATTGGACACACAATCTCGCAAAGTTCGAATAAAGGCTCCATAAAATGTTCGTAAAGATTGGGATCAACGAAAAGCAGGATTCACGAGCCTGGTTCAAAGCGGTACCCAACCCAGGGCTCGGTGAGAAGATATTTCGGCGAGGAGGGATCAGACTCGATCTTTTTGCGCAACTGCCCGACGAAGACGCGCAAGTATTCCGGCTGTTCGACGCTATTCGCGCCCCAGATCGCGGCCAGCAGGGTCCGATGTGTCACCACTTTGCCCGGACGCCGCGCCAGATAAAGCAGCAGATCAAATTCCTTCGGCGTGAGATGAACTTCGTGTCCCGCGACTTTGACCGACCGCGCATCCAAGTCGATGCCAAAATCTCCGGCCGTAATCGCGCAGGGCTGTTCTTCGGCCGCCGGTGTTCGGCGCAACTGCGCGCGAATTCGCGCCAGCAATTCATTCATACTGAATGGCTTGGTCACGTAGTCATCGGCTCCGGCATCGAGCGCCTCTACCTTCGAGCGATCCTGTCCGCGAACCGAAAGCACGATAATCGGCACTTGCGAGATCTGCCGGACTTGCCGGCACAGGCCTACACCATCGAGATTCGGCATGGCCAGGTCCGTCACCACCACGTGCGGCGTCCAGTTCTTCATCAACTCGAGCGCCATTTCCCCATCGTTGGCCACGCGGATGTCATAGCCCTGCGCCGAAAGTGTAGTGCGCAGCACGCGCGTAATCTGCGGCTCGTCATCCACCACAAGGATGCGCCGATTGTCGTTGTTCATCTTCTTCTCGTCGATCGCGCTCACCGCATTTCCTGGGTCACGATGTGCACATCCACCGCAGGGGTATCGCGCAGAAACTTGTGAATTGCCGATAGATAGAAATATCTCTTCCACCCCTTGGTCGCCGATCGCCCGAAGACGACTTGCGTAATGTGATTCTCGCGCACAAACTCGGCGACCTTTTCGGCGACAATCTTGCCCTCGCTCTTCACCACCTTCGCTCCTACGCTCTCGGCGAAGCGGATATTGTCAGCCAAGGTTCGCTGGTTCTCATCGCTCTCGTCCGCACCGGTATCCACGTAGAATGCATACAAGTCGCCGTCCATGGCCTGGGCCATGCGCGCGCCGCGCGCGATCAAATACTGCGCTGCCGGATTCGAGCTGAAGCACACCGCAATCCGCTCCCGCACCTGCAGTAGTTGGCCATCTTCGTTCTTTAGTTCCGAAAGCGTGCGGTCGACGGCCTGGGTCACCTGTCGCAGGGCCAACTCGCGCAGCGCCACCAGGTTTGTATTGCGGAAGAAATTCGCCAGCGCCCGCTCCACCCGCTCCAGCGGATAGATATCTCCGCGCTTCATGCGCGTCTGCAGGGCCTGCGGAGTAAGATCCGCCATCACAATCTCGCCCGCGCGGCGAATCACCCAGTCTGGCACCGTCTCCCGCACCTGCACCCCAGTCAGGCTCCGGATCGTCGGCGACAGGCTCTCGATGTGCTGCACATTGAGCGTGGAAAGAACGTCGATCCCGGCATCGAGCAGTTCAAACACATCTTCATAGCGCTTCGCGTGCTTGCTGCCTTCAATGTTGGTGTGGGCCAGTTCGTCCACTAAAACAACGTGCGGCTTGCGCGCCAGAATGGCGTCCACATCCATCTCTTCAAAAATGGTCGACTTGTATTCCAGTTTCTTCCGCGGAACCGATTCCAGCCGCGACGAAAGTTCCACGATCGGTTTGCGCCCGTGAGTCTCCACAACGCCGATCACCACTTCTTCGCCGCGGCTCGCCCTCCGCACACCTTCACTCAGCATGGCATACGTCTTACCCACGCCCGGGGCGTAGCCCAGAAACAGCTTGAACACCGCCGGCCGCTGGGCGGTGTCCACTTCCTTAAGCCATTCTTCGGGAGTCTTGGGCATCGCCGTTATTCTCCACGCCGGCGCGACAATTGTCGAATCTGGACGAAAGCAAGTTTCAAGGTTTCATGGTTTCAAGGTTTCACAACCCATCGCCGCCCCTGAAACCCTGAAACTTTGAAACTTTGAAACCTTCATTCCGGTTACAATCGTGCCCGTGAAAGCCCGCTGGCCACAGCACCTGCTCCGCTATGCCGCCTGCCTCGTGGCGACGGAACTCGCGGTCCAGATTTATCGGCGCATCATCCACGTAAACCCCACCACGGTAGCTTTGACGTTCCTGCTGATGGTACTCTGGGTAGCGGCCTACTGGGGATTTCGTTTTTCAGTCTTTCTCGCGTTGCTCGCCACACTCGCCTTCAACTATTATTTTCTTCCCCCCGTCGGAACCCTAACCGTCGCCGATCCACAGAACTGGGTGGCGCTGTTCGCCTTTCTTGTGACCGCGGGAATCGCCAGCCAACTCGCCGACCGCGCCCGCCGCCAGACGGCAGATGCCAATCAGCGCCGCCGCGACGTGGAGCGTCTTTACGCCTTCAGCCAGCGCCTGCTCGCCACTGACAACGTAGCCGAACTCCTGAACGCGATTCCCGCTTACGTATGCGATGGATTCGGCGCTAAAGCCGCCGCTATCTACCTGCTCAGTTCGCAACAGGTCTACCGCACTGATCCAAAAGCAACCTGGCTTGCTCTGCAGGATCTTCAAATCGTCAGCTCACGCGGCGAGCCGGTCATCGATGCCCAGCGCGGAATCTCTCTCACTCCCTTGCACCTGGGAACGCGCACCACCGGAGCGGTGGGCATTGCCGGACCAGCGCTCTCGCGCGCCACTCTCGAGGCACTGGGCAGCATGATCGGCATCGCGATCGAGCGCGCCGGAGCCATGGAAAAACTCTCGCAGACTGAGGCCGCGCACCAAAGCGAGAATCTGCGCGCCGTCCTGCTCGATTCCGTGACGCACGAGCTGCGCACGCCCCTTACTGGCATCAAGGCCGCAGTCACCGGCCTGCTCTCGGAATACAACCTCGACGAAGCGCAGCGCCGCGAGTTGCTGACAGTGATCAATGAGGAAACCGATCGCCTCGACCGTTTGGTGGGCGAAGCCACGGAAATGTCCCAGCTCGATGCCCACAAAGTCGAGCTCCACATGGCTCCGGTAGATATCGCTACGGTAATCGAGTGCGCGGTGGAGGAGTCCAGAACGTTCATCGGCCAGCATCCACTCGAAGTTCGCGTAGCTCCGTCGTTGCCGAAGGTCCGCGTGGATTCCGACCGCATTGCTGAGGTATTGAAGCAGCTGCTGGAAAATGCCGCCAAATATTCTCCGCCCACTTCGCCGATCACGATTACCGCCGAGCAGAAAGGAGACCGAATCGTCACCAGCGTCACCGATCACGGACACGGCATCGATGACTTCGAGCAGTCGCTGGTTTTCGATAAGTTCTACCGCGGCCGCGACCAGCGCTACAGCGTGCAAGGCACGGGCATGGGACTGGCCATTGCCAAGGCCATCGTGGAGGCCCACAACGGAGTTGTCGGGGTCACCAGCCAACTCGGCCGTGGATCGGTCTTTTCTTTCGAACTACCCGCAGCTTGAGCGGACGAGAGTCAGTTCTTCATCTTCGGCCGCTCGCAAGTATCCACAATCTTCGTCGGATCGATCGCATCCTTATCCACTTGCTCTTCCAGAATCTTCCCATCTTTCCCGATTAAAAAGTTCACCCGGCGCGCGGCCTTGTATTTGTCCACATAAATTCCGTATTGGCGCGTAACGTCTCCGCCCCAATCACTCAGCAAGGGAAACGTGACTCCAATTTGGTCGGCGAAAGCTTTGTCGGCGAATGCGCTATCCATGCTCACACCCAGAACCTGGGTGTCGGCAGCTTCCAGCCTTTGCAAGTCTTGCTGGAAGGCCTTCATCTGCTTCGTTCAACCCCCGGTAAAGGCGAAGATGAAAAACGCCAACACGACGTTCTTCTTGCCACGGTACTGGCTCAAGGAGACGGCCTTCAGATCGTTTCCGTCGAAATATTTAAGCGTGAAATCCGGCGCCATGTCGCCCACCTTGGGCATGGTGATCGACCCTGGCTGGTTACTTTGCGCCGCTGCAGGGGCTGCGCTCGCCACCGCCAGCGCGCCGGCGAGCAGTAAGGCTGCCAACGTATTAGGTAATTTCTGCTGCATTACGATCCTCCTGCTCGAATGATAGCTTACTTCACGGCGGAATCGCCGCGCCGCTGATTGGACGAGGCCTCGTCGCAAAGCCAATCAGTATCTCTCCTTGCACCTTCCGCATTGCCGAAAGTAAGCGCAACCAGTAAATTCAAGGCAGACCACGGTCAGACTGACCGACGATCATTCGATGCCGCTTGCCACGCTGAACGACATTTTCTTCGCCGCGACCGAGCGCCGTCTCGACCGCGCCATGCTCTACCGGGAGGCGGGAAAGTGGCTTCCCATCTCCTCGTCCGATCTCCGCCGCAACGTCGCTGGAACCGTTCGCGCACTGCAGAGATGGGGCGTCCAGAAAGGCGACCGGGTGGCCATTCTCGGCGAGAACCGGCCCGAATGGTCGACCGCCGACTTCGCCATCCTGCTGCTCGGCGCCGTCACCGTTCCCGTTTACTCCACTCTGACGCCGGAACAAACCGCTTACACCCTGCGCGACTCGGGCGCCAGCATCGTTTTCGTTTCCACCGAACGCCAACTAAGCAAGATCCGCACGATTCTCAACCAGACGCAAGTCAAGAGAATCGTAGTCATGGATCGCGTCCAAATCCCCGGTGATCTTTCTGGAACGTGCGCGCTTATGGATCAGTTCATGAGCCAGGGCCCTAGTTCCCTCGATTCCCACACTGAATCGATCGCGCGCTCCATCCAGCCCGACGACCTTGCCACCATTATCTACACCTCCGGCACCACCGGAACCTCCAAGGGCGCGATGCTCACTCACGGCAATATTGCGTCCAACATCAATTGCTCATTGCTCGGCTTCGACATGCGTCCCGGGCTGGTCAGCATTTCGTTTCTTCCACTTTCGCATGTCACGGCTCGGCACGTAGATTTCTCCATGCTTTACCACGGTGTGACTCTCGCCTACTGTCCCTTTATGGAGAACCTCACCGAAACTTTCCTCGAAGTACGCCCGTCCTTGTGCGTGTCTGTGCCCAGAGTGTACGAAAAAATTTATGCCAAGACCGAAGCGAAGGCCCGCGGTTTCGCCAAGCGTGCCATTTACCGCTGGGCGTTGTCGGTGGGCCGGGCCAACAAGCCTGCAATTCTTGCTGGACGAATCCCCACCGCGGCCAACTGGAAACTGGCCAACCAACTGGTCTTCTCGAAAATCCGCGAAGGTCTGGGAGGCCATGTCGAAACTTTTATCTCGGGAGGAGCGCCTCTGGGACGCGAACTGGCCGAATGGTTCGCCACCGTCGGCATCCGCATTCATGAAGGCTACGGCTTGACCGAAACTTCCCCGGTGATCGCCGTCAACACGCCTGTGAACCATCGCATCGGCACGGTCGGCAAAATCCTTCCCAACCTCGAGGTACGCATTGCTGAAGATGGAGAGATTCTGGTCCGCGGCCCCTCCGTGTTCAAGGGATATTGGAATCGCGCGGAAGAAACGCAGAACGCGTTTCAGGACAGCTGGTTCAAGACCGGAGATATCGGCAACATCGATGCGGATGGATATCTCTCCGTCACAGATCGTAAAAAGGAACTCATCAAGACCTCAGGTGGCAAGTTCATCGCCCCGCAGCCGATCGAGAGTTCCCTGAAGCTCAACCCTCTGGTCGGAACGGCTGCTATCATCGGCGACAAGCGCAAGTTTGCCTTTGTCATCGTCTCGCCGAACTTTCCGATGCTGGAAGACTGGGCCCACGCCAACGATGTCAGTTTCTCATCGCGCGCCGAACTCGTCGCCCAGCCTAAAGTCCAGGCGCTCTACGAGGGAATTGTCGAGGAAGTAAACCAGAATCTGGCAAGATTCGAAAAGCTGAAACGCGTCTTGCTAGTCTCCGAAGAATTCACGGCCGACAACGGCGCTCTCACCCCTACGCTAAAACTGCGCCGCCGCATAATCGAAGAACGCTATCGCCGCCAGATCGACGAACTCTACGCCCAGGCAGAGGCCGCAGCCGCGCAATAAGCAACGTGAAATCGTGTGGGGACGGCCGCCCCGGCTGTCCGTCGAGCGCAGCTCGACACTTGTCACACTCGATTCGTGCCGAAGCGTTTACAATGAAACTGTCATGACCGATCCCCTAATCATCGCCGACCGTTCCTTCCGCTCCCGCCTGATCGTGGGCACAGGAAAATACAAGTCTTTCCAGGAAACCGCACGCGCCCTCGAGGCCAGTGGCGCCGAGATGGTTACGGTAGCCGTGCGTCGCGTCAACCTTGATCGCAGCAAAGAGTCGCTGCTCGACTATATCGATTCGAAGAAATATTTTCTTCTGCCCAACACCGCTGGTTGCTACAACGCGGACGAAGCGATCCGCGCAGCACGCCTGGGCCGCGAGGTCGGCCTCTCGGACTGGGTAAAGCTCGAGGTAATCGGAGACCAGGCCACGCTCTATCCAGACGTGCAAGCCACGCTCGAAGCCACGCGCGTGCTGGTGAGCGAGGGCTTCACGGTCCTGCCCTACACCTCCGACGACATCGTCTACGCCAAACGTCTGGTGGAGGCCGGTGCGGCCGCCGTGATGCCGCTTGGCGCGCCGATAGGCAGCGGCATGGGCATTCAGAACCAGGCCCACATCCGCATCCTGCGAGAAATGATCACTGGCGTGCCGCTGATAGTAGACGCCGGCGTGGGCACTGCTTCCGATGCTGCCATTGCGATGGAACTCGGTGCCGATGCCGTCCTGATGAACACCGGCATCGCCGCTGCGCAAGATCCCGTGATGATGGCCGAAGCCATGCATCACGCCGTGCTCGCGGGACGTCAAGCTTATCTTTCAGGTCGCATGCCGAAGAAGCTCTACGCCACCGCCAGTTCCCCGCTCGAAGGCGTAGTTCGGTAGAGCGGCGTGCCACCGAAACGCCGGTATCCACAACAAACAAAAAAGGGGCGGCCGCAGCCGCCCCTGTCTTTATCCAATCTCCCTCAGAGCATCTTCACACTTTCCACATGAATGGAATCGTTGGTCACGATCCCCGTCACGGCTACGTGATGTCCCGCATGCCCCTTCAGAGCGTCCTGGTTATCCACGGCCAGGACTTTCTGGTCGCCGTCGGTGACAATCACCATCTTCTGGCCTGCGGCCACGCATTTCTGGGCGCACGCCGCACCGCTGGCGCTTGCCATCTTTACGCCGCATTTTGCGTCGCTCACCCATCCGTTCACGGTCGTGCTCTTGCCCATGTTGTCAAACGCCAACGCTGACAGGGCAAACACGAAACAAATTGCAAGACAAAGCATTAGAACTTTTCTCATGGCCGGTTTCTCTCCTCTTTCGATGTTCCGCTTGCGGCCCAGCCGCAGGTATGGAAGAAATTCTAATCGCAAGTCCGGCAGCAATTCAACGCACCGGCCGTCGATTAACGTCACGAACTATACCACAGCGAAACCCGCCGATTGTCACACGCTTGTATATTGCATCGGGATCACTGGAACAAGGGCAGCAGAAAGCTTACCTCTTTGCCGAGCGGGTCGCAGCCGGCGGCTGATTCGCCGGAGCCGGCGCGACGTACACGTATTCTCCGGGACGCGCATAGCGCAACTGCTCGCGAGCTTCCTTCTCGACTGCCTTTGCGTCTGTCTTCAGTGCCTGAATCTTCTGCGTATAGAGTTCGTTCTCTTTCTCTTCTTGCGCGATGTGTTTCTTCAGCGATTCATATTCCATCCGCTTCTGTTTGTAGACCATCATGCCATTGGCGCCGAGCATCACATGCGCGAACAGGAAAACGGCGAGCACCGCAACCGTGATCGTGGCAATGCGCCGCCGCAAGGTATACACTCGCGTCGCCAGCGGTCGCACGCGGACCATCCATGATGCTGCCAGTGCCTCAGCCCGCGGTGCTCTTTCAACGACCGCGCGCAATCCGTCTTGCGGGCTGGGAAATCGCCGAATTCTTGGACTATCCTTCACTCGAAAATCCATTCCTTGTGGCCACCCCAGACGAACTTCGCGGATCAAACCTCAGCCTCTCAGTGGACTTCTACTCAGCTCAGCCGTCAAGCGGAAGTTCTTCCTGGCGAGGTACCAGGAACCAACTTGGTTATCGCGGGACCTTTTTGCTCCCTGAGTGCTACCCTCTGAACTGGTTCTCCGACTGCTGGGTGGTAGGCAAGCAGTCGATTTTATATATGACCGACAAACGAATTGTCCTCACCACCGGCTCCTCCGAAGAAGAAGCCCGCAAGATTGCGCGCCACTTAGTCGAGCGGCGCCTTGCCGCCTGCGTCAATATCGTCCCGCAGGTTGCGTCCATCTACCGTTGGCACGGAAAAATCGAAGAAACACGCGAATGGCTTCTGATCGTCAAAATAACGGCTGCGGCATTCGCTCAAGTGCGTGCAGCGATCGCAGAGCTTCACTCCTACGAACTTCCGGAATGCATCTGCCTGACGATTGAAGACGGATCACCCTCCTATCTGCAATGGATCGCAGAATCTGTGTCGGCGGGAGACTCCTCCGAATGACTCGACCAGCCTAGTGAGGAAGGCTACTGGCCCGATTCCAGCAGCGTACTTAACCGATGGACGGCGGATACATCGAAAAAGCCGGATAGATCTGCGTGGCCGGCTAGAGTATCGCGTTGCTTGCCTTCCACCAGAATCTTCACTCGAAGAATGCCCGGGAGATTGGCGGAGAGCGTCTCGATCAGCGATGCCACGGTGAGTTCTTCAGAGAGTACGCCCGAACGGTGGCCATCGGCGAAAGCGGCGTTGATGTCGATAACGGCGAGTCCGGGATCGACGAGGTAAACACTGCGGATATCCGACCCCGGCGGCAAGGGGTGAGGCGAGGCCTTGTCCAGGTATAAGGCAAGCAGCGACCGCAGCAATTCCTCAGCCCGCTGCTGGCGAACCGAGGGCAGCGGGATGTGGGCGGACTGCGCCAGCAGCACACCAGTATCGTCATAGGCCACAAACAGCGTTACCTGCTCGGTGGCTCCGGCCACGGGAGGCCCCACAGGGCGGCTATCTATGGACACCGCGGGACCCGCGGCCGCCCGTCCTCGCATGCGCCACGCGTAGAGGCTCATGCCCAGCACGGCCAGCAGCAGCACCGAGATCGCGATGTAAAGATGACGCGGAATCATGCTCGACCAGTCATTATTGGTTAGTCATTTTCTGGGCGATCATGGTTTGCCTGATCGTGGTTTGCCTCATCATGGAGCAGCTCCCAGCTGGGTTCGAATGTCTGCAATTCCGTTGGCGACGCCCACGACAACCAGTTGCTGGTAGTCGGGCGACATGAGTTGAGAAACATCGGACCCTAGCGGAGCAACCTCGACGGCGACGGCGGCCGTGACGATGTTATTCAGTGGGCGGAGTGGGGCAATAAGAGTGCGCACGGCAACTTGCTGATTTCTTAACTCGGCCGCCACATTCGCCACAACCGCTTGACTCAGAGGAATGAAGGACGATTGAGCGGTGGTCCAGGAGCGGAACGGACCGCGATCGTCCTCGCCACTATAGGGCAGCAGCGCGGTGTAGAGGCGCACGCCGTGGCCGTTCGACGCAGCGTGCAGGGCCACGTAGACGGCGGCGTGAGTTGTGTTCGCGTAAAACGCCCGGTCATCAACCGACACCGTCGCGTCTGAGTCACGCAGGACAAGCGTCGAGATTCCACGATTCTCCAGTTCCTGGCGCAGACGGCGGGCAAAGGCAACCGTTACATCCTTTTCCGCCAGTGTGGAACTGAGCGCTTCGCCACGGTCATTTCCGCCATGGCTGGCGTCCACAATCGCGAAGTAACGGCGCGCAGCCGAACTCGAAGGTTTGGGCGTCGGCGGCTGCGTAGTCGCACCGTTTTGTGGCGCCGCGGCCGCACTGCCGGTCGGCGCTTGTCCGGGGGCGCTCGCAACGGGTGCAGCGGCTCGGGTAGCAACCGTTCCGGTTGTAGTGGCAGCTTTTTCAGATCCTACAGGGGCGAGTGTGATGGTCCTGCCATCGTGGCTAAAACTCGCGATCAGCGGAATGGTGGTGTTTACCGTGATCTGGGCTGTGCCGTTGCTCTCCGCATAGGTGGCTTCGGGAATTGTTTTGCTGCCGAAAGTAAGCGTGGGAGATGCTGGAGCCATGAGTGGTTCGTGGCTGAATGTCATGCGCAACTTGCCGGGTTCCGTGGCGACGGACGGATTGACAGGCGCTGTGAAACGAAACACCAGACGCGAAGCATCATCCGGAGACACTGAAGCCGTGAAGTGAGTGGCGACGTTGCCGATGAAAAGACGTCCGGACTCCTGGTGCAGAGTTGCGGGACCGCCCAGAAAGCGTGGCAGGAGTGAACCGAGAGAGGCTAGCGGGACAAGACCGCGTCCGTTCTCGATGAGAAATTTTCCAGCAAGGTCGGCGTCGCGCCCCTGGACGCGGGCGTGGGTGTGGCCAACGGTAAATTCGCCGAGGATGTTGTTGTAGTGGATGCGCCAGCGCGGCGGGTCGGATTTTGCGCTGACGGTTCCCAGGGGATCCAGCAGTTCCAGCAAACCAATGTATTCATGTCCCTGCCGCTGCACGATGGGCAAAGAATAGTTGGCGGCAGTCGAGTAGACGGCGAGATGCTTTTCGGGAGCCGCACTCGAAGCCAGCAGGCCAGCAAACGACATGAGGATGCAGACTGCAGCACCGCCGCTTCGCCATCTGCGAATCGACTGCCCGACAGCAGAATGCCCGAAACTCCCCGTTCTAGTCGAGCCCATAGATTGTCAATCCGCTCAGCAGCTTAGGGTAGAAGTCAGTAGATTTCTGAGGCATGACCTCGCCCGCAAACGCAATGTTTCGGACCTGCGCTATGCGGCAGGGATTCATTAAGAAAGCGATATCGGCAGGAGTGCCTCCGGCGCCGCGTACTCGCGACAAAGCTTCATCCGCATCGCGGACGTAAGAAATATTCTCCTGGTTGCGGATCGATTCTTCCGATAGGTTCAACACTCTCTCCAGCAGACACTTATGTAATTGCACCACATCAAGCGCCTGCTGGCGCAGGGATAAGCCAGCGAACACCTCTGGCGTGTTCGGGTTGGGATGGTGCAGCAGGAAAGCCCGGTTGGCAGTGACAGCGAGAATGGATGTTCCGGTTCGCCCCGACTCCCGGAGGATCGCGGTGGCGCGAGGAGCATCGACCGTGTCATCGACCTCGTCGATATCAAAAAAGGCGCGTGCCGAGCTGTGGAATTTCTCTTCTGAGAAGGATGCGAGGCTATGCACCAGGCGATGCGTCGGCAGAATCAGCAGACCCGGGCTGTTCATGTTGACGAACGTCATCATGACGAATTCGTAAGGCGCCGTGCTGGAATCAGACGCGGGGGCGGAAGCTTTGGCGGCACGGCGTTCGTTGCGGTAGGTGAGGGCGGTCTCATAACGATGGTGGCCATCGGCGATGATTAGTTTTTTGTCGTTCATCGCATCTCGGATTGCGCCGACCGCGCCTGGATCCGAGACTTGCCACACGCGGTGAACCACGCCATATTCATCCGTCACGGAAATATCCGGATCGGCATTCGTGGCGAGCAACGATTCAAACTGTCCTGAATCCTCGTAGAGCATGAAGATCTGCCCAAAATGGGCTCGCGTAGAGCGAAGCAGATCGAGGCGGTCAGCTTTTGGCTTGGCCAGGGTTTGCTCATGCCGGAAAACGATGCCAGCCGAGTAGTCCTCGATGCGTCCCAGACCGATAAACCCCCGGCGTTCCAGCTCATTCGTTGAACCGGGCAAAGAACCGGGCAGGGTGAAGCGCTGCGAATAAATATAGATCGAAGGATCCAAATCCTGGCGCAGAATGCCGTCCCGACGCCAGTCGTTAAAATACCCGGCAGCGCGGGAATATACATTGTTCACTGCATTGTCATTCTCTTCCCTCCGCCCAAAAATGATGCGCACGAGGTTATGCGGGCTGGATTCGTAATAGCGATCCTGCAACTCGGGAGTGATCTTGTCATAAGGTTGGGTGACGACCCGGGAAGGGGGTGCCTGCGGCGGATCGTAGCGAAATGCGCGAAAAGGATGGACGTCAGCCATAGAAACCAATGATTGTAACAAGGTAGCATCAGGTCTCTGTTCCGGAGCTTACCGGATCGGAACCCATTGCCCCGGAATAGGCCGCCGATTCGGGATTGTGACGAACATTTGACAAAAAAAACCGCAACCCGATGAGCCAAGCTGTGATACTATCGCGGCCAAATGAGGTGCTTATGGCCCTCCTGGATGAGCGCCGGCTCTCTCGCCCCAAGGCCCTAGGTCGGTATTCAGCGCGGAAGTTAGTTGGGAACTCTCGCCCGGTTCGACCCTGGAACCCAGCTTCTGCCGCGCTGCACCGAATCGCGACTCTGCCTCGCCTCTTCATTTCATTTCTCGCGCTTGCCGCAGCCTGCGCCTCGCCGGTCCCGGCTTTCGGGCAGGCGGAGGTCAATGACGTCCACATCCAGCCCCGCAACGTGGATAAAGACAAGACCGAGGAGGTCGCGAAGCAGAGCCTGGTTTCCCCCTCCCTGAATACTCGCGTGCGTCCCCTGAAGGTGGACGTGGATTTGGTCCTGGTCCCGGTTACGATCACCGATCCCATGAATCGCCTGGTGACGGGGCTTGAGAAAGACAACTTCGAGCTTTTTGAAGGCGGGTCGAAAGAGGAGATCAAGTCTTTCTCCAGTGAAGACGCTCCGGTCTCACTGGGAGTGATCTTCGATTCCAGCGGAAGCATGAGCAGCAAGATGGACCGCGCCAAAGACGCGGTGATGGAGTTCTTCAAGACCGCCAACCCGCAAGATGAATTCTTCATGATTACGTTCTCCGACGAGCCTGAGGTGATCAACGATTTCACGAGTTCGGTGGATGACATCCAAGGCAAACTCGTATTTACAGTGCCGCGCAGGCGGACGGCCCTGCTCGATGCCATTTATATGGGCATCACGAAAATGAGGGAGGCCAAGTACGCGAAGAAGGCGCTTCTGATCATCTCTGATGGAGGCGACAATCACAGCCGCTATACCGAGAACGAGATCAAGGCTTTGGTAAAAGAAGCGGACGTAATGATCTATGCCATCGGCATTTACGACCGGTATTTCCCCACAGAGGAGGAGCGCCTGGGTCCGGCGCTGCTGGGCGAGATCACGGAACTGACCGGTGGACGGGCCTTTACCGTGGAGAATCCAAACGACCTGGCTGATGTGGCCACCAAAATCGGAGTCGAACTGCGCAATCAGTATGTGCTGGGCTATCGTCCCAAAATAGTAGTGCGGGACGGCAAATGGCGTAAGATTAGGGTGAAGCTATTGCCCCCGAAAGGATTGCCGCCACTCCGAGTGTATGCCAGGACCGGATATTACGGGCCCCAGGAATAACCGCGACGGGAACTTTTTTCGTGTTCTAAGCTACGCGATCTGGGCCGCAATCGCAGTCGCAGTGCTGACGCAAACTTTTGCCGGACAGCCGGCGTCAACCCCCTCCTACCTCCAGTCACAAACTGTTCAACCGACACAATCCCAACCTAGCCAGCCACAGCCGCCCGCATCCACGCCTACCCCACCCCCTGCTGCTTCAAGCCAGCAACCGTCCAACGAAAACGGAACCTTTGTCATCCGCAAGGATGTTGACGAAGTCTTGCTGCACGCGACGGTGGTTGATGACAAGCAACATATTGTGACCAACCTCGACCGCAACAACTTCTCCGTATTCGAAGACGGGAAACCGCAGACGATCATTTCCTTCCGGCATGAAGACATTCCTGTTTCCATGGGAATCGTGATCGACAATTCCGGCTCGATGCGCGAGAAGCGGGCCAAGGTGAACCAGGCGGCGCTGAACCTGGTGCGGGCGAGCAATCCGCAGGATGAAGTGTTCGTGGTGAATTTCAACGACGAATACTATCTCGACCAGGATTTCACCAACGACCTGCTGTTACTCAAAGAAGCACTGGAGAAAATTGACGCCAAGGGCGGAACCGCGCTCTACGACGCGATAGAAGCCTCAGCGGCCAATTTCAAGTTTGCCCGGCTGGAGAGAAAAATATTGTTTGTGGTGACTGATGGCGAGGATAATGCCAGCCGTGACACCCTGGAACAGACGGTGAAGCATCTGCAGGAGGAAAACGGTCCGTCGGTATATGCGATCGGGCTCCTCGGCGATGAAGAGCATCCCAAGCGAGCCCGGAGGGCCCTGGAGATCATCGCGCAACGGACTGGTGGACTCGCCTTCTTTCCCGCCACCCTCGACGAGGTAGATGAAATCAGCCGTCAAGTGGCGCACGACATCCGCAATCAATACACCATTGGCTACAAACCGACCAATCCCCGCGCCAGCGGCGGCTTCCGGGAGATCCGCGTCGAGGCCAAGGCCAAGGGACACAAAAAGCTTGTCGTACGAACCAAGAGTGGATACTATGCAGGCCAGCAGCCGGCAGCGTCGGTGACCAAGTAATTGATTCATCTCGCTGGAATTTTTCAGTGGCTTGTATCGAAAGGGATGCTAACCTCGGCAACCGTACGCGAGTGGCTGGGAGCGTAGATCCATCGCCTAACAGCGGACAGTGCAGACTCACCCAAAATCGGATTGCCTCCCAGCAGTTGGACCTCTTCGACGTTGCCTTTGGCTGAGATGGTTACGCGCAAGCGCACGATCCCCCCAATGTTCAGGCGCCTGAGGGTCTCTGGATATTGCGGCTCAACCCGTGTGATTAGCGTTCTTTGTGCGCTATCTCGGGCATGAGCGACGGCCAGAATCTTCACACCTTCAGAGCTAGTTTCTGCGCTCACATATCCGATCGCGCCCTTTGTTCTGGCCACGCAGGCAACCATTTCGTTATCAGAATCTAGCTCTTTCGGCATCGAACCTCTGCCGGTAAATACCAATGCGCGGTAGTAGGTCCGCAAATCGTCGTCAGTCCTGCCCATGTACATTTTCAAGAAGGCTTCGTGGGACGGTCCATCCTTCTCGATCACCGGTTCGACGTAGCTACCGTCGGCGAGGGAGGTCTTCTCCTGCAGAAATACTCTTTTAATCTCCTCGGGCGAAATCGTGTCTGCCTTAACGCTGGGATTTGCGATCAACTTGACGTCGACCGCGAGGGTATTCGGCGGCGCAATGAACATCAACCCGGCGGCAGCGAGGAGTATTTTTGGACACCTCATTTTCATTCTCCCTAGCCTGTGTGGCGTCAGAAAATAACTCCGGTCTTGATGACTAACGCATTGGTGTCGGACTTGAAGCCCTGCGGGTCGACCTGTGGGTAGAACCCATCAGGGTAGGTACTGCTTCCATACCCATTCATGAAGTGACCTTCCACCTTGACATTCCAAAATCTTCTTAAATCAACGCGCCCGCTTATGACTTTGTCATAGATGTGGTTGGCCGGGAGGGTCGTGTCGGTTTGGGAGCGGAATTCCGCCGCAAGAGCGCCCTCGATAATGTTGGTGATCGTGTAACGGGAATAATAGGAGCCGACTTCCAGCCGCTTGCAAACCCGATAAGCGCCGGAGACGTACCAACCGCGAACGTCATCAAGGTTTTCTGAAGTGCCGCCGAAAATAAATTGGTCACGGACGTAACGACGGTATTCGGAATCCATTCGCAGTTTGCCGTGCGCGTATTCGCCATAGAATTCGTTGGTCCAGTCCGCCTTGGAGTATTCAGAATATGGAATCGTGCCGTACGCGGGGTTTAGAGGGTCGGCCAGGCCCGTGCCTTTGCCGGTGGTGTCTTGGTCGAGGCGCGAGGCTCCGATCAGCACGCCTTTCAGCGGCGTATTCCAGCGCAGATCAGCGCCGTACTGCAAGCCCCCGAAGCTCTTGAAAAGCGTTCCGAACTGCGACAAAAGATAGGGATAGCCACTATAAATACTGTCGCTGCGATGTCCGGCAAAAACCGTATAGGAAAGATCGCCAAGACGGCGCTTGAGCGAAATGTTGCCATAGACATCGCCGCCGAGGTGAGCGATGGTAGCGTCCCTCAGGTCGATGGGATAGACACTCTGCGGAAGCAGAGCAAAAGGGCGGAGAAAATCCAGATCCTGAGTGTCGTTATACAGACCCAGCGTGGTCTTGACCTTGCCGCCGCGAACGCCGAACCAGCTTTTGAAACGGTAATCCGCGACCGCCCAGTCCAGAGAAGGATGATATTGGCCAAGTTGGCCGAGGTTGCGATCATAACCCTGCGCTCCGATCCGCAACCTGTCGGTTACTTGCGTTGACATATTAAGCCCGAAATCGGTCCAGGCCGCGCTGCCGCCGCTGCTGTTCATCGTCAGCCAATTGTTCCCGCCGGTGTACACGAATCCCTGCGAGACAAAACCATGCACCTGAACCGTGCGGTCAAACAGCTTGAATTCCTGTGCCCGCAGGTCGATCTGACCGGCAAGAAAAAAGACGCAGAAAAACGTCGGTCCGAGCATTCGTCGATACATAGGTCTCCCAGGGACGCGCCTATTGTGGAAACATCGGCAGATTGAAGGAAAAGCCTGAGGCGAGCACCATGAGAAGAAGACAAGAAATATAAGCTTAGGATGACAACGGTAACAATTTGAACGAGGACGACAGGACTTGTTCCATGTCGGTAGCAAGTTAAAATGTCCGCTTTTTGTAGCAAGTGAAATGTCCGGTTTCAAAGTTGTGCCCTCGCCGGTTGGGTTGGGTTGGTTTTGGGGATGGGGTTGCAGGGGAAGGGGGCAGTTCCCC
>JBAPPL010000043.1:0-5716 GCA_049280095.1 Candidatus Sulfotelmatobacter sp.
GGGGAACTGCCCCCTTCCCCTGCAACCCCATCCCCAAAACCAACCCAACCCAACCGGCGAGGGCACAACTTTGAAACCGGACATTTCACTTGCTACAAAAAGCGGACATTTTAACTTGCTACCGACAGGGCAGGCGTGCTTGGCCCGTTCTGTTCTACTCCTCATTTCTTAGGAAATTCTTAGGCTGTAGCAGTGGGGTGCAGCCCTTCTGTTTTTATCGGAATTCCGAATCTGCCGATAGAACCAGTATCTAAGGAGACAAATCGGAAGGGCTGCGGGCGATGACCAAGATTCTATTAGTGGACGACAGCAAGTTTCTGAGACTAACGGCGGAGCGTGCGCTGGCGCGTGCCGGGTATGAGGTAAGCAGCGCGACCGACGGGGAAAAAGCCTTGCGCATGGCGCGGGAAGAATTGCCGGATCTGATTCTGATGGATATATTGCTGCCGAAGATGAGCGGCCGGGATGTGCTCCTGGCGTTGAAACAAGACCCGCTGACCAAGGAGATTCCGGTGGTGGTGATGACGGGCCTGTCTCAGAAGAATGCGGCCCGGTTACAGGGCGATGGAGCCATAGCGTTCTTGGAAAAATCCGTTCTCGATTTGGATAAAGGATCGGAGAAGCTGTTGGCGGCGGTGCAGGAGATTCTCAAGAAACTTCCCGAGCGCACGCGAACCACGACGGCATAGCCTCCAACGGGCTAAACCTAGTCGGCTTACCAGGCCCAGCTACTTTCGAGGACGTGCTCATTATTTGGCTCCGAACTATTGCCCTTGCCCTTCCAGCCTTCCATTTGTTTCTTTTTCCTTGACAAGCCTCACGAAACGAAAGTAAAAAGAATCATTCGTAACCTCACCGACTGTAGCTACGCGCGGAGGGGTCAGATTTTCGGGGAAAAATCACAAAATTCAACAGGAGGCTTGCAATGACCAATCGCTTTCGTGGCAATGCGCAACTCACGCTGAAGCGTGAGTTGATTCGCGCTCTGTTTCTCTTCGTTTCCAACTGCCTCGTGCTTTGCTGCTGCGCACAGGCCTCGGTGTACTACGTTGCCAAAACTGGCAGCGACTCCAATAGCGGCAGCGCGAGCGCGCCCTGGCTCACCATCGGACACGCGGCGCTCGAAGCGACGGCCGGCAGCACCGTCTATGTCGAAGCTGGAACCTACAGCGAGAGCGTGTTGTTCGCCAACTCGGGAACGTCCTCGGCTCCCATCGTCTTCAACGGACAGGGCGTTGCGATTGTGGATGGCACGAGCGTCGCCTGCTGCACCACTCCCAGTTTCGCAACCAGCAACGGCTTCCTTTGCTGCAATACGCAAGGGCTCTTTACGATCGGCGCTACGAGCGGGGTGAGCTACCTGACCATCGAAGGGTTCACCATCCAAAACTACAAGACTGCGAAAAAGGCGGACGTTCCCGCGGGAATCCTTATCGCCGGCAGCGGAAGCGGGATCAGCATACTCAACAATACAGTGAAGAACATTCAGACTACGGCCGGGAGGAGCGGCAATGCTTATGGCATCGGCGTTTTCGGTACCAGTTCCACTCCCCTCAGCGTGACGGTCAGCGGCAACACGGTCACCGGATGCCTCACCGGCGAAAGCGAGACGACTACCTACAACGGCAACGTGCAGAACTTTGTCGTGTCGAACAACACGATCTATGACAATGACAACATCGGCATGGACGCGATTGGCTTCGAGGGAGTCGGACCGACGGGCTACGATCAGGCGAAGAACGGAGACGTCTTTGGCAACCTTATCTACAACAACAGCGCGTTCAAGAACCCCGGGGAAGGTAACTCCTACGATGAGGATGGCCTGTACTGCGATGGCTGCACGGACGTGACATTCGAGCGCAACACACTTTACGGCAACGATCTGAATATCGAGGCCGCGAGTGAAACCTCGGGCGAAGTGTCGAGCAACGTGATCATCCGCAACAACCTGATCTACGCGGCGAATTCGTGCGGCGTCTCGGTGGGCGGATATGCCAAGACCGGGACCGGAGGAAGCACCGACATCACAATCGTGAACAACAGCCTTTACGACAACGACACGAAAAAGACCGGCAGTGGCGAGTTCCAGATTCAGTACCGCGCCACCGGGATTGTGTTCGAGAACAATATTGTCTATGCCGGTGCGCAGGGCCTGTTCATTCACGGTTTCACGACGGGCAGCAGCGTCACTTCAAACTACAACGACTTCTACACCACCAGCTCCACTACCACTTTTGAGTTGAATAACAAAAGCTACTCCTCGTTCGCATCGTACAAGTCAGCGACTGGGCAGGATGCAAATTCAGTATTTGCGAATCCCGATTACCTCACCGCTCCGACTTGCACGTCGACCGTGGAGAGCGGGCCTCCGACTCCGCTCACCAGTTGCTCGCCGACACCGAATTTTGACATCCCGACCACTTCCCCGGCCGAGAACACGGGCAACGCCAGTCTGGGTTCGGCCGACTTCGGCACCGTGGATTTCAACGGCAATCCGCGGGTCAACGCCAACGGGCAAATCAACATGGGAGCCTTTGAACAATGATTCGCAGCTTCCACTCGGGCACGCAGCCTGGCTGCGTGCCCGTTTTATTTGCCTGGCAACGTCGGCACCGGGGATACTGAACCATGCGTTACTCGTGTCTTGCAGGTCTCGTTTGTCTCGTGCTCGCCAGCCTGTCGTCCGCGCAAGGTGCCTCGCCGGCAACAGCTCTCGCGACTGGAGACGTTCCCCAAATAAAGGTTGGGCCCGACGAAGCGGTGATTACTGTGAATGATTTCTGCACTGATCCGCCGCAGATCGGCACGCCCTGCAAAACCGTGATCACTCGGGCTCAATTTGAGAAGCTTACGGAAGCTCTGCAACCGGGTATGTCGCTGTCGCTTCGGCTCAATGTAGCGAATGCCTATGCGCGCAATCTCAGGATGTCGGCGGCGGCGGAAAAACGCGGCCTCGACAAAACGCCGACGTTCGAAGAAGAGATGCGCTACGCGCGCATGCAACTGCTTTCTCAGGACCTGGCTCGCGACCTGCAGGCCGAGGCCAATAACATCACCGACGCCGATCTCGAAGACGATTACAAAAAGAACGAAGCCTCCTTTGAGGAAGCCACGCTGGCGCGTATCTTTGTTCCTCGCGCAAAGCAATCCGCGGCAGCGCACACGGTCGGTGAAGACGCGCAGACCAAGGCTGATGAGGACGCAATGACGAAGGTCGCCGCCGATCTACGAGCCCGGGCGGTTAACGGGGAAGATCCTGACAAGTTGCAAGTCGAGGCCTACACGGAAGCCGGAATTCCGGGAACCAACTCCAACACGAAGATGGAGAAAGTGCGCCGTGACACGCTGCCGCCACAGCATGAGGCGGTGATGGACCTGAAGCCGGGAGAAGTTTCCAAAGTATTCTCCGACCCGGGCGGCGCGCACTTCATTTACAAAATGATCAACAAGCACACGTTGACGCTGGAAGAGGCGAAAACCGAGATCCGTACCACGATTTCCAGCCAGCGTTATCGCGACAGCATGAAGGCCTTTCAGGGCGACGTCGTCTTCAGCGATGCCTACTTCAATCCCCCGGGTAAACCGGTCACAGCGCCGCAGCGAAATCGGCTTGGAAGAAGGAACAAGCCGCCATCCTCAAGCCGCGAAGACCACGACTAGTTAGCCATTGCAAATAAACCACTTACGGGCGGGAACCTGGAACGGCTGGGCGGGGTCTATGTGGGTTAGGGGTGTGCGCCGGTAACTTGCGGCGGTGACCTCTAATCCAGAAACCAGGGGCGGCGGGCGATTTTTCGGTTGGGGATGAGACGGGAAATTCTATAATCATCTTTTAGTCACGCAGCACGCGAAGTAAGGCGGGGAGTAACCACCTTGGGAGATCTGGCGAGCGCAATTGGAGCACGGGCGCAGGAGGCGACGATTGTCGCGGACCTGAAGGCCGGATCGGAAGAAGCCTACGCGTGGCTGATCGGTGAATTTCAACGTCCGGTGTACGGGCTGGTGTACCGCATGGTGAGCGATCCGGCGGATGCGGCGGATACGACGCAGGATGTTTTCCTGAAAGTGTTCCGCGGGATGAAGAGTTTCCATGGCGAATCGAGTTTGAAGACCTGGATTTACCGGATTGCGTTGCATGAGGCCGCGAACCGGAAGCGGTGGTGGTTCCGGCATAAAGCGCACGAGACTTCGATCGAGCCGGTGGAGTCGGACGGACTGGCGAACGGGGATGGCTCGATGCAGAATACAGCGATGCAAAACGCCCTGACCGACCGCAACGATTCGCCGTTCGACAGCGTGGCGCATCGGGAAGTGCAGAAGCGCGTGGATGCGGAGTTGCGGCGTGTAGCCGAGCCTTACCGAACCGCGCTGATTCTGCGCGATCTCGAAGAGATGTCCTATGAAGAAATTGCAGAGGTTCTGCAGATTTCGCTGGGGACGGTGAAGTCGAGAATCACGCGGGGGCGGCAGGCGTTGAAGCAGCGGCTGGCGCCGTATGTGCGCGAGGTGGGCGGAGAACTGGGACTTACTGCCCCGGATAAAGATAAGAAAGAGACGAGTTTGCGGTCGCGAAATTTGCAGGACCAGGTTGCTGGAGGGGGAAGAAGGGTCGAGGTGATGCCATGAGGTATGTGGCCATGAAATCCGTTTCAGCGAAGTCGACCATGCAATGCGCCGACGTGGAGGGATTGTTGTCGCCGTATCTGGATGGGGTGGTGACGGGGACTGAGATGCAGGGGTTGCAGGCGCATCTGGAAGGATGTTCGGCGTGCGCCGTGGAGTACCGGTCGCTGCGGCAGACCCAACAACTGCTGATGAGCGTGAGGCGTGTGCAGCAGCCGGCGGACCTTGGGCTGAAGCTCCGTCTGGCCATTTCGCGCGAAGCGGCGGAGGGACGGCGTCCGCGATTTGAAGGCTTGCGCATGCGGTTGGAAAATGCGGTGAACGCGTTTATGGTTCCGGCTACGGCCGGGCTGGTCTGCGCTGTGCTGATTTTTGGTTTAGTCACGGCCATCCTGGCAATGCCGGGCGAAGTGCAGGCCAATAATCAAGATGTGCCCCTGGTGCTGAATACCGGACCGGAGCTGCAGCAGAGCGCCTTTGGCACGACGCTGAGCGGGATGAACACAGATTCGCTGGTGATTGAAGCCTACGTGGATTCGCGCGGGCGGGTGGACGATTACAAGATTCTCTCCGATCCCGGCGAATCTCAGGAACTGTTGCCGCAGGTAAAGAGGATGCTGATCTTTACGACGTTCCGTCCGGCGATGTCGATGGGACGGCCGATCTCGTCGCGGGCGGTGCTGTCATTCTCGCGGATTAGCGTCCGAGGGTAGGCGAGGTAGTTCCCGGTTTGCAGGGCTGGGTGGGTCTTATGGACCAGCCGGCGGCGTCGCGTACCCACCTTCGCGTGCCCACCTTCGCAAAGATCGCGACCCATCCGTCACAATCAATCCAGCTCTAATCGCCTGCTACTCATTAAGCGTGGTCACGACAAACGGCGTTCTGGCCGGTGACGTGGTCTTTTTAGTGACGCACCAGGAAACAGGGACGAGCGGGATCGATGCGCCCGTAGCTTCGGGCCGGCATAGCACCAATGTGCCATTCTATGCGAGGGTAGCTAGCTCCTATAATCTCTGGGCTTGCCAACCGCGTAACCGACTGTCCCCCCCCCCCGGCAATTGTTCTTACCTTCTTCCTATGGAACCCAGGGCCA
>JBAPPL010000044.1:0-2183 GCA_049280095.1 Candidatus Sulfotelmatobacter sp.
CCGCCCGCGCGACGACCTCGACGGTGCACGGCTCGCCGGCCACCACCGGTATGTTGGCCTGCTCGATCCGATGGACTGTTTCGCTGTCGTCTTCCTGGAGGTAGACGGCCCCGGGCTCGAAATTCAACGGCGTGATCGTGACCGCGTCGCGACGGCCCCAGTCGACGGGCGCGCCGTCGCGCAGGGGCTGCAATTTCTTCCTCAGGACGGCGAAGCCTGACGCATAGATGTCCATGGCGATCTGTCCGCCGGACAGCCGGTGAAGAACGGCATTGACCTGACACCGCTGGTGTTCATCCAGAAGCGGCGCTTCATGTCGATGAAGTAGTTAACGAGCTCCTCGAACTCGGGGATGATCGTCGGTTCCCCGCCGCCGAAGCGGATGATCGCGTTCGGATCGATGGTGTCGAGTTCGATCATTTGCTTCAAGGTGGGAACAGGCGGGGCGCATTGCGCGCCGCCACAGCCATGCGGGCGCTGTTCGAATTGCTGCGGCAATAATAGCAATCGGTATTGCAGGCCGTGAAATGGCCCAGCTGGACGTCATTGAACAAATACGGTGTCTCGGGCCACTCGTTGAGCTTCCACGACGGGCAGTCAACGCAGGCCTCGGGGGTCTCTCCGCGCCGGACCGCGGCGAGATGCTCCCTTTTCGCCTCAATCAGCTCCTCAAGATTTATTCTCCCGTCGGCGCCATAGTTGCCCATATGCGGCGACGCACCGGTCTTTAAATTCGCACAACACCCTTTGATGGAGTCGTAGTTGAAATAGATCATCCGTTCTTGGCCACAAGTCCAAAACTTGCGGTTTTGTTGCTCAGCCATGAGGTTGGTCTCTGGGACAGATCGAGAACAAGCACCTCTTGATACCCTAGTTGGTGGCGCCATCGGGTGTCAAGGCTCGGCGCGAAACGGCAAGTATCGATGCTGGTCCGCGTCAAGTCGTCGCAATATTGGAATGGCTTCGTCAATGTGGGTGGGTTGAAGGCTCTGCTATCAAATCTCGTACCCACGGTTGGCTCATAAGGCAACTCGGCAGTCGAGGGGAACGAGAAGCTGACACGCTGGCACGCGTGCGCCAGAACCTCACGACCCGGCGCCTTCGACCTCATAGACGACGAGGATTCGCTCGGGAGCGATTGCGTATCGAGCGGGACCAGCGTCGCTTAGCGGCAGCAATTGCCAATTTCGGCAGGGAGAAAATTGGATCGAACCCGCCCAAACTTCTTTTTGCTGCCAGAGAATGGCATTTGGTTTGCCAGGGCGATGACGCGAAGCGCCGGATTACCCAAGCCGTTAGATCGAACTCCAACCCTCACGCAGGTCGGTTGAGATAGCCCTGAGACATAGACTTTCGAAATGAGCTATGACCTGTTGATTTGCCGGGTTAGCACAGTGGCAGTGCAGCGGTTTTGTAAACCGAAGGTCGGGGGTTCGAATCCCTCACCCGGCACCAGCCTTCCGCCGATTTTGGCCCCCGGCTCCGTCTGCAGTTGGCCGTTTCCCGCTGGCTCAAAAGGGCAGGCCCGGACTGCTGAACGCATCCGGGCGGATAACCACACCAAAGAGGCGAGTAGCAACAACATGAGAAGCAAGCTGCCACGGCCTGCCACCCCGCAATATCTGCAATGGCGGTTCGGGATCATCACGCGGTCGAGTTCCGTCGAACATCTTGTCTCTCCAGACTTGTCCGTGTGCCGGCGGCGCGGCCCTTACGCCCCGGCGGCTTCTCGCAATCTGAGATCCGTTTCCATGAGCTTGTGGCGGGTGTCGTTCCCGACACCATTCTCCACCGTTCTGCGCATGTCCAGGTCGCGCGCGCACAACCGATTGAGCGCCTCGGTGCGAATTAGGAAATACCGAGACAGTTGCCGCAAGGACACTGTTGCATTCGCTGGGCTACCGTCAAAGCAACTCATTTCACCGATAAAACTACCCGCGGTGCACTGAGCAATGGGCCGCCCGCGCAGGGTGACTTCGGCTTCACCGCTTGCCAGATAGATCAGGCCGCCCAGGCGTTCCCCTTCCGTCACGAGGAGCGTGCCGGCCTTGGCGTCGTACCAGTTGCCTGCGTTCAGGAGCTTGCGTGCCATTGAACGGCTCATGGTCGGAAACTTCGCGGCCATAAAGGCGCGCTCTTCCTCATTCAGGCGCGCCCTGCGTTCCAGCACCGCCATGCGGATC
>JBAPPL010000045.1:0-315069 GCA_049280095.1 Candidatus Sulfotelmatobacter sp.
GTGTTTGACTCGTCATAGAAATACTTGGCCAGATTTTCCGCTGAGGGATTGATCACGGTAAAAGGTTCGATGTCGTTGATCATCTGGTGATCGAGTCGCTCGATCACGTGCTTCATGACCTCACGCAGGTCCTTGAAATCGAGCAGGAGACCGGCTTTGTCGAGTTCGGCACCGGCCAGCGTCACCCGAATCTTGTAGTTGTGGCCGTGCGGATTTTCGCACTTGCCCTTGTAGTTGCGCAGGTAATGGCCTGCTGCAAACGTATCGTCAACCGTTACTTCGAACATGCATCCCTCAGCGGCTCGGCGCGAATACGGGCCGAGCTGCGCTCCGTGGCGAAACATCTATTGTAACGCGCATTGGCCGCAATGCAGCTTGACTCCCCCCTGCTTCTAAAGATAGGTTGCCTATTCGTTCTTTTGTTGACCAAGGAGCATCTATGCGTCGCAATCTTTCGGTTCTGATTTTCGTCACATTGGCGTTAGTCGGCAATCTTGCTGCCCAGAGCAAGCCCGAGGCGCCGGAGTACAGCATCAAGGAACATTACACAAAATACGAATACAGAATTCCGATGCGCGACGGCGTGCATCTTTTCACCTCCATCTATGTTCCTAAGGATAGTTCCCGCACCTACCCGTTTCTGATCAACCGAACTCCCTACAGCGTGGCTCCCTATGGCGTGGATCTGTACCGCACGCGGCTCGGACCGTCGCCCGACTTTGACAAGGCGGGATACATTTTCGTCAACCAGGATGTGCGTGGACGCTACATGTCGGAGGGTACGTTTGTTGAGATGCGTCCGCACATCGACAATAAGAAATCCAAGCAGGATGTGG
Organism: Candidatus Sulfotelmatobacter sp.; assembly: GCA_049280095.1. Taxonomy (GTDB): domain Bacteria; phylum Acidobacteriota; class Terriglobia; order Terriglobales; family Acidobacteriaceae; genus Sulfotelmatobacter. The sequence continues at coordinate 837 of JBAPPL010000045.1, forward strand.
ACGATTCGACCGACCTCTACGACACGATCGACTGGCTGCTGAAGAACGTGCCTAATAATAATGGGAATGCCGGGATCTGGGGCATTTCGTATCCCGGATTCTTCACCTCGGCCAGCATCATCGACTCGCATCCGGCGCTCAAGGCGGCTTCGCCGGAGGCTCCCATGACCAATCTTTTTATGGGCGACGACGCCTACCATGGCGGGGCGTTCATGCTGAACGCCAACTTCGGATTCTACGTTTCTTTCAAGCCGCAAGAGAATCCCCAACTGCCGCCGAAGACTCCCGTGCCCTTCGATTACGGCACAAAAGACGGCTACGAGTTCTATCTGAATGCCGGTCCGATTGGGAACCTTTCAAAATACCTTGATGGCAAGAGTGCGCTGTTCGACGACCAGATGCACCACAACACTTACGACGATTACTGGAAGGCGCGCAATCTGGCGCCGCATATGAAGAACATTCACTGCGCGGTGCTCACCGTGGGAGGATGGTTCGACGCCGAGGACCTGCAAGGTCCGTTCAGCACTTTTCACGCCATCGACAAGAACAACTCTGGAATCTTTAACGCGCTGGTGGTCGGCCCCTGGGTACACGGCGGCTGGGCGCGCTACGACGGCGAACATCTGGGACGGGTGGAGTTCGCCGCAAATACCGGGGACTATTACCGGAAGAACATCCTTTTTCCGTTTTTCGAGCAGTACCTCAAAGGCGATGGCGACGCCAAACTGCCGAAAGCGTATGTCTTCGAGACCGGCACGAATGTATGGAGACAATATTCGGCGTGGCCTCCGAAGGAGGCACAGGCCAAGACCCTCTATTTCCGCGCCGGGGGCGAACTTTCGTTCGATCCACCCGCAACCGACTCCGCTGTCTTCGATGAATACGTCAGCGATCCGGCCAAGCCGGTGCCTTTTGTGAACTACGTTTCGACGCGCGTGCCGCAGGAATATATGCTCTCGGATCAGCGCTTTGCCTCCAGCAGAACGGATGTTCTGGTTTATGAAACTCCGGCGCTGCAGGAAGATCTGACCATTGCCGGGCCCATTTCGCCAAGGCTTTTCGTTTCAACCAGCGGCACCGATTCTGATTGGGACGTAAAACTGATCGACGTGTATGCGGTCGACTATCCCGACAGCAAGTTCGATGCGCCCCGGCCGGAGGATAAGGACAAACCCTCAACCGACGTAGGTCCACCCAGTTTCACGATGGGTGGATATGAGCAACTGGTGCGCGGCGAGCCCTTCCGGGGAAAGTTCCGCCACAGCTTTGAAAAGCCTGAGGCCTTCACGCCGGGCAAGGTCGAAGAAGTTAATTTTACGATGCAGGATGTGAATCATACCTTCCGTCGCGGCCACCGCATCATGGTGCAGATCCAAAGTTCGTGGTTCCCGCTCACCGACCGCAACCCGCAGACCTTTGTCGAAATTCCTGACGCCAAGCCATCGGACTTTGTGAAAGCCACCGAGCGCCTGTATCACGCCAAGGGCGAAGCTTCGGGGATCGTCGTGGGAGTTCTGCCGAGTCCGGCAATGGCACAGGAACAAAAATAGGGTTCCGCCCAAGGCATGGGCATTTCCACCGGACTCTGCGGTACAACGACGGCCATTCGCCTCGCTACTGGGGTTCGCTAAATGCGTTCGACCCACGCCTGCGGGATTACTGCGGGGCAATGAGGAACACTTCGATGCCTAAGATAACCACCGGGGGGCGAGTCACGATTCCTAAGCGAATTCGCACGGGGCTTCGGCTGCGTGCCGGCGATAGTGTCGACTTCGTCGCAGTCGAGAGGGGCGAGTTTGTTATGGTCCGTGCGACGAAGCGGCCGCGAAGCCGAATAAGAACTTAAGATGCGCCACCACCTAATTTCGTCCGAAAAACTCCTCGACCACGTGCATCTCCGTGGTCTTCTTGTAATTCGGCAGACTCTCGATGAACACTCGGCCGTACTGCTTTTTTAGGATGCGGTTGTCGAGCAGCACCAGCAGGCCGCGGTCGTGCAGCGAGCGGATCAGGCGTCCGAAGCCTTGTTTCAGCGTGATCACCGCAGCTGGCACCTGATATTGAAAAAAGGCGTTGCCGCCATCGGCGTCGATTGCTTTCACGCGCGCGGCAACGACCGGGTCGCTGGGCACGGCAAACGGCAGGCGGTCAATGATCACACAACTCAGTTGCTCGCCCTGCACGTCGACGCCCTGCCAGAAGGATGAAGTGGCGAACAGCACAGCATTCGGTGTGAGCCGAAACTCCTCGAGCAACGCGCTCTTTGGAGCATCGCCCTGGCGCAGCATAGGGAACTCCAATGCTCCCAGCAAACGCTGGTAAACGTCGTTCATCTGGGCATAGCTGGTGAAAAGCACGAAGGCACGGCCGCGCGTGATCTCCAGCAGCTTGCGAATGCGCTCTGCGGCCTGCGCCGCAAACTGCGGGGTCCGCGCGTCAGGCAGATCGGGCGGGACATAAAACAGAGCCTGATTCTCGTAGTCGAAGTGCGAAGGCAGGACCGACTCGCGGGCATGCTCGAGCCCGAGGCGCTGGCGAATATATTCGAATCCTCCCCCGACGGCGAGCGTCGCCGAGGTCAGGACTGCACACTCAAGCTTCGACCACAGACATTCGCGCAAGATCGGTCCGATATCAATCGGCGTGGCCTGCAAGAAAACGTTTTGCCTTCCGCTTTTCTCCGCGCCGGAGCCTGCCCTGAGCGAAGCCGAAGGGTGTCTCTGTGGTGAATTGTTTCTTCCGCCACGCCGCTCGATCCAGAAGACAGTATTACGATCGTCGGACTCCATGGCGAAGCTGAGCTGCACCTGGAGTTCCTGGGCTCGCCGCACGAAGTTGAAAACTTCCTCCGGCTTCTGGGGCAGGCCTTCGAGTTCGCCCGCCAGCCGCGTCAGAGCCTGATTGAGCGCAAGGAATTCGTCCCCGTTTTCTTCCAGAAACTCGCGCCGCGTCTCGAAAGCAAAGCGTCCTTCGCCCGGCGGCAACAGCGAAAAAAAGAACTGCGAGCGCTCCCGCAGACTTCCCAGCGCCCCCGAAAGCGACGCGGAAAACATCCGGTTATGCTGCAGCGAAGTTTCCACGTCGCGCGCCAGGTCTTCCACCCGCCGGTTGCTCACCGAGATTCCGAAATAGTTTCCTGCCACATCTTCCAACTCATGCGCTTCATCGAAAATCACAGCGGCGGCTTCTGGCAGGATTCCGGCGTCGGGCGCTCCGTCTGCTTGTAGCTTGATGGCGAGATCGGCGAAGAACAGATGATGGTTCACGATAATGATGTCGCTCTCCATGCCGCGGCGGCGCATTTGGGTGATGAAGCAGCGGTCCCATTCGCTGCACTTCTGCCCGATACAGGCTTCGGCTCGTGCGTCCAGTTTGTGCCAGAGCGCGCTAGCCTCGGGGAGTTCCGCGAGTTCGGCGCGATCCCCTGTCCCCGTCGTCTTTTCCCACGCGGCAATCGCGCGATATTGTTCAATCTCCTCCAATCCGCTGAGCACCGGCTGATCGGTAAGGTCGTAGAGTTTCTTGCGGCATAAATAGTTGTTGCGACCCTTCATGTAACAGACGGGTAGCTGCCCCGGGCCCTGCCCAAGCTGGGCAGCCGAGTCGGGTGTCCCCGCATTGTCTCCAAAAAGCGCGTGCTCCAGAAATGGAACGTCTTTGTAGAAAAGCTGTTCTTGCAGATTCTTCGTTCCCGTCGAGATGATGATGCGCTTGCCCGAGCGAATCACCGGCATGAGGTACGCCAAGGTTTTTCCGGTGCCGGTGCCGGCTTCCACGATCAGGTGCCGCTTTTCTTCCAGCGCCTGTTCGACGGCCTGCGCCATCTGCAACTGCCCGCGACGAAATTCATACGCAGGATGCGTGCGCGCAAGCACTCCGCCCGGAGCGAAGAATTGGTAGAGAGATGCGTCTTTCACGCCGGGCGCGGAACCGCCTGGCGCCGCGGGAGACACGGGTTGGGAACTTAAAGCCACGGGAGTCTCTATAATAAACAGTTCCCGGCTTTCAGTATTCGATTGCCTCCATTTTGACCCAGCCTACCTACAACTCGACCAGCACTGCCGCCACCACCGCAGCCGGAGTTCCGACGCTAGCCATCGTGGGCCGGCCTAACGTAGGGAAGTCGACGTTATTCAACCGCATTGTCGGGTCGCGGCGCGCGATTGTCGGCGACGAGCCTGGCATCACTCGTGACCGCCTCTACGGCGATACGGAATGGCGCGGACGGCGCATCCGCATCATCGACACCGGGGGCATTATTCCGGAGGACAAGAATTTCATTCCCTCGGAGATATTCCGCCAGGCCCGGGTCGCTTTCGATGAAGCCGCTGCGATCGTCATGGTCGTCGACGGCCGCTCGGCGCTCGCCGGGCCGGACCTGGAACTGGTTCGGCTTCTGCGTAAGACCGGGCGTCCGCTTTTTCTCGCAGTCAACAAGGCTGATACCGAGAAGCAGGCGCACATCGTTGACGAGTTCCATCAATTGGGAATCAAGCAGATGTTCCCCATCTCTGCTGAACATGGGCGTGGGATTGATGATCTGCTAGACGCTGTGTTTGAGGTCTTTCCGCCGGCGGAAGGCTCTACCGCCGAGGTCGCAGAGGAACGGAAGGCAAGCGGGACAAATGAGACTGACGGAACTGCGGTGGATGTCGAACCTGAAACGGTTTATGAGACCAAGGTTGCCATCATCGGCCATCCCAACGTCGGCAAGTCTACACTTTTGAATCGCCTGACTGCTTCCGATCGCGCCATCGTCTCGCCCACTCCCGGTACGACGCGCGATGCGGTTGACGAAATTGTTGAACGCGATGGCCGGCGTTTCCGCTTCATCGACACCGCCGGCATCCGCCGCAAGGGCAAAACGCATTTGATGGCAGAGAAACTTTCTGTGGTGATGGCGCGCAAGCATCTCGAAGCCGCCGACATCGCGCTGCTGGTGATCGATGCCACCGAAGGAGTGAGCCAACTCGACGCCGCGATCGCCGGCTACGCCCACGAGAGCGGACGCTCGATGATTATCGTCGTCAACAAATGGGATCTCGTCACCGGCGGCGCGCTAAATCCCGGAAGACCGTCGAAAGCCATGCGGATGCGGGAAAGCAAGCGCCCCGGCGACCGCGACGCCTACGAAGAGCGTCTGCGCCACGATCTTAAATTTCTGAATTACGCACCCATCGTTTTTGTTTCTGCAAACACCGGCAAAGGCACGGAGAGAATCTTTCCGCTGCTCGAACAGGTTGCCACCGAGCGGCGCAAGCGCATCTCCACCTCTGCGATGAACCGATTCATTGAGACTGTCGATTTCGAGCGTGCCTCGGTTCCTATGCGCTCACGGGTGAAAATTCTTTACATGACGCAAGCCTCGGTGGCACCGCCGACGTTTGTGCTCTTCACCAACCGCGCCGTCAAGCTGCACTTTTCTTATCAACGGTTCCTGGAGAACCGGATCCGGCAAGCCTTCGGCTTTTTGGGGACGCCCATTTGGATTAAGAACCGGGCACGGAATTAGAACTCGCACGCTTAGCGGCAGCCTGCACCATTACTCCCCCGCCACCTCCCGATCCATCGGCAGCAACCCCACCCGCTCTACGCCCGCGCGATGCGCTACGTCGATCACGTCGGCAACGTATTGGAAATCGACGTCGGCATCGCCGCGCACGAAGACCACTTTCTCGGCGCGTCTCAAATAGATTTCCGCGAGGCGCGTTTCAAGATCGTCCCAGCGCACGTCCTCCTGATTGATCTTCACGGTCGGCGGCTGACTTTCTTTGGTCCACACGACCTGAATGATAACCGTGCGCGATTGCAACGACTCCGCAGTTTGTTTCTGATCCTGTTGCGGAATCTGCGCAGTCTCCCCCTGTTCCTTGTCCATCGAGACCACGACCATGAAAACGATGATCAGAGTCAGCAGAACGTCGATCAGCGGTGTTACGTTGATCTCGGGCCCGCGCGCACCACGGCCTGCCATTGAGAACGACATAGAAAGCTCCCCGGCTCCTGTTTCGTCTTTGGCACGCGCGTGTCTGCAACATCAGACACCCGAGGAGGCGTGGGAGTTCCCGAGTGCAGGCGGGCAGCGGATTCCTCGCTTCGCTCGGAATGACAACACACATGGATGGCCCGGGAAACTCTATCCGATTGGCTCGGGTGTGGGCGGCAAGGGTGGAGGCTCTGTTGGACGCGGAGGAGCCGACCCTGGAAGACCCTGGGGCGTGGCCGGAGCGGGCGGGGGATAAAGAGCGGTGCTTAATGCGGGATAGCGCGCCGCGAAGAAATAAATGGAATATGCGGGAAAGAACACGATCACAGGCACAGAAATCAGCGCGATCACGTAGAGAAAACCTGCCAGCAAGATGCAGCCCACTACGACCGCCACCGTTATCGTGTATGCATTCCAAGTGAGCCCGGCGGTTTTCCCGGTCACGATGGCAAGGATGCTGAACAATGCTGTGGGGATTGCAATGATCAAACCCAAGATCAGCGTGGCAATACCGACGACGATGCCCGCGCCGATGGCCATCACAATCTTCATTCCGATGTAGGCGGCGTAGCCACCTTTTTCAGCCTTGATCATCCACCACAATCGTCGCCATCCCTCCATCACGCCGATGTCTTCTAAAGCCATCTGCGGGATGACGAAATCTTTGGTCAATACGAAAATAACGGCCAGCGCTAAAACGAAAATCAGCACCGCAAAGAACACGACGATCCCGGCTAACACCAGCGGAACCATGTGTGCCTTCGGGTCCTTAAACCATCCTGCCGCAAAGGCAAACCCCGCTGGAATTCCAACCTGTACGGTGAGGCCGCCCAGCGTAACCACCAGGTAGGCCAACTTCCAGAGGAAGTATCGCAACCCTGGGCCCTGCCTGCGGCTCCAGCCCTCGCGAATGTGGCACTCTTTCGCCATGACGCTGTCAAACAGAATGAAGCGCATCACGCTGCTTATGTACATCAGGATGATCCCCAGCACTAAGCCGGCAACGACCAGCACCGCGATGAGGCTGGCTAACAAGGCGGGGTCAATGCCCGACCATGGGGAATCCATAAAGTGGCGTGTGGCTCCCGGATGCTGATTCAGGTTGAAGGTGCTGCGATTACAACCGCCGCTCGAGCCAAGCTCCCCGGCCAGCAAGCCGACCAGCGCCAGCCTTGTCCATTGGCCGATACGGAAAGGCTGGAAAAGCTGCTTCTTGGTATGTTCAATGGCGGGATAGATGGCGTCCACGGCGGAGAATGTCAAGCGCGCACCTCGGCGTCGGTCGAATGTGGAGGAAGGTACTGCAAACCGACTGGCGGGTCAAATAAATTCTGGAGAGGCGCCAAGGATCTTCTCCATGGTAAACAGCGGCGTTCCAAAAAGATCGTGCATGCCCTCCTGCGTTCGATGGAAGCCGAATCTTTCATACAGACGGATGGCCGAGTCGAGAAACGGCGTCGTGCTCAGGAACAGCCGGGGGCAGCCTTCGCTGCAGGCCCACACTTCAAGCTGTTGTAAAAGTCTGGTGCCACAACCCGACCCCCGAGCACTTGGGAGCACCGCCATCCCTCGAATGTAGACTGAGCCGCCTTTCGCAACCGCAGCTACGGTGCCCAACATCGTGCCATCGCTTAGAGCCACCCAAACCGGGCCTTCCTGCATGCGCTTCAGGATCTGGTCGCTGCTTAGGGCCGTCGCGGAAAAGCCGCCCTTGGTGTAAAGCGCTCTGAATTGCACGAAGGACTCATGCAGCACCGTGGCGATCGCCGGGGCATCTTCCGGACCCGCGCGACGAATCTCGATTTGCGTTGCCGCAGGCATCTCACCGCTAATGCGTTTGCTCTCCGCCCGCTTATAAAATTCAGCCCCTCGCGGCCGTCGCCGCGGTCTGCTCCAGCCACTCTTCGAAGTGCTTCAGGGCCAACTGGCACTGCAATCGGTGCCGCTCCTTCCGATCGCGAATTTTCTTTTCCAGGGCAGGCAAAAGATCAAAGGTGACATTCGCCGGTTGAAAATTCTTAGCGTCTGCGTGAGTCACGTAATGCATGAGTGATCCGAACGCCGAAGCTCGTGGTGGCGGCGCCAACTCAGTTCCGAGCGCCAGGGCTGCCGCTTGCTGCCCGGCCAGCAACCCGGTCGCAATCGACTCCACATAGCCTTCTACTCCGCAAATCTGTCCGGCGAACAAAACTCGTGGGTGCGCTTTCATCTGCAACGTCTCCCGCAACAAAGCCGGGCCATTGATATAAGTGTTGCGATGAATCTGCCCGTAGCGGAGGAAGCGCGCATTTTCCAGGCCCGGAATCATGCGCAGTACGCGCGCCTGCTCACCAAACTTCAAGTGATTCTGGAAGCCCACGAGATTGTAGGAATCCGCCCGCAGATTTTCCTGCCGCAACTGCACGACCGCGTAAGGCATCCGCCCGGTGCGCGGATCCTTCAGACCCACCGGCTTCATGGGCCCAAAGCGCAGCGTATCGCGGCCACGGCGCGCAATCTCCTCAATCGGCAGGCAGCTCTCGAAGTAATTCAACTTCTCCCAATCGCGCTCCTCAACCGACTGCGCGGCCAGGAGCGCGTCATAGAACCGGTCGTAGTCTTCCCGCGTCATCGGACAATTAATGTAATCCGCCGATCCTTTGTCATAGCGCGCCGCCATGTATACGCGGGACATGTCGATGGAATCCGCCTCCACGATCGGACTGATCGAATCGTAAAAATACAGGTGAGGATTGTGTGCAGGAGAGTCGTGCGCGGTATTGCTGAGTCTCGCAATCTCGGTGGCCAGCGGCTCTGGAGTCAAAGGCCCAGTTGCAATCACGGTGATCTGCTGACCCGATTCTTTAATCGAAGTCACCTCTTCCCGCCGCACCGTGATCCGCGGCTCCTCGGAAATCGCCTGCGTCACCTTCGCTGCAAACGCTACCCGATCGACTGCTAAGGCATGGCCGGCCGGAACTGCGCACTCGCGAGCAAGTTGCAACAAAAGCGAACCCGCGCGCCGCATCTCCTCCTTCAACAACCAGGGAGCGGTATTTTCGCTATCTGACTTCAGCGAATTTGAGCACACCAGTTCGGCAAAATCCGCCGTCTGGTGAGCCGGCGTCGACCGCACCGGCCGCATCTCAAACAATTCCACCTCCACGCCTCGCCGTGCGCACTGCCACGCCGCCTCTGACCCGGCCAGCCCGGCGCCGATAATTCGAACCCTTGCGCTCAAGATGCTTTCCCTGCGAGCCGCCGCAGTGCGTCGTCCTTCAGCAACACCGGACACCACTGATCGAGGAATTCAGCCCCCAACGATTTGTAAAGTTCGATCGCCTTCTCATTCCTGTCGAGCACCTCCCACTGCATTCCGTTGCAATTTTCCTGCACCGCAATGCGAGCAACGGAAGTCAGCAAGGCCTTGCCAATCCCCCGGCCGCGAAACACCTCGCGCACAAACAGATCCTCCAGGAATAATCTCTGCCCCGCCCAGGTCGAGTAGTGTCCAAAAAATAGAGCGTACCCCGCAGGCTGCCCATCCCACTCTGCGATCAGCGCGCGAAACTTCGGATCCGGCCCAAAACCATCTCGGGCCAGGTCGGCAGCTTCGATCACGCAAAGATGCAGCTCGTGTTCAAACTCGGCCAACTCGCGGATGAACGTCCGCAACAGCTCTGCATCATCGATCGTAGCAGGACGAATGGAAAGCATCGGAGGGTTGAAAACACTGACGGCTTATTAGTGTATATTGGCTGACCGCGCACACCCAATTCGCCTAGCTGAGAAGCTAAAGAATCTCGCGCGCGTCTCCGACTCGCCGCGTGACTCGCTCACGATCCAGGTATTCCAGCAGAGGTATAGCGTATTTGCGGGTCACGTCGGTCAACTCCTTGAATTTCGCCACATCGATTTTCGCCGACTTAACTTTGTAAGCCGCCATCTGTCGCAGCAATGCTTCCAGCGCACTGCGGTGAAAAACTAGTTCGTCGGAGACCTTAATCAGCACCTTGTCGCGCAGCAGCAAAGTTACGATCTTCTGCGCCCGCACCTTGTCGACCTTGAGCCCGGCCATCACTTCGCTCAGCGCGGGAACCTTGAGCCCGGCCGAGGCAAACGTATCCTCGATCTTCTTCTTTGACTCAGCCTCTTCGTCCTTCATCACCACACCGTGCCCCGGCAGCCGCGCCAGGTCACCGATCACTTCGAGCTTTCTCTCTCGAACCAGCATGGCTGCAACCGCCTCGAATACTTCGGGAGTGACGTCCACCTGCGCCCGCAATTCTTCTTTGCTAATCCCGCCGACCAGAGGATTTTTCTTATGAAACTCCAGGGCGGCGCTCACGATGCGCGCCTTCAACACTTCGAGCGCAGGTAAATGCAGGAACTGCCCACCGGCCAGCGCTACGTCCCCGCTCAGCATCGCTGAAGCCAGTTGAGTTTCGATCACCGGTTTCGTCCAGCCAGTTTCGGCTATCAGTCGATACAGCGAGATTCCTTCCTGATGCCGCCGTGCGATTCGCGCTTTCAGAATCGCTTGCACATCAGCGCCCGCCAGCGTTTCCAGGAAGTCGACCGGCCGCGGCGTGCGAGGAATCGGTGCGGCATCCAGTACAACTCCGCCCCCAATGGTCACCACCGGCGAGAATTGCCGGATGATGAACCGGTCTCCTGGCAGCAGCAGTGCGGATTCCGGCAGTTTCAAGCGTGCAAGTCCTTCCCCGCCCGGAGCAATTTCCTTTGTCCCAAGCAGGGTTACGTCGACCACCATTTCCATGGTGTAGGAATGAAAGTGCACCCGCGCGCGGTTTTTCAAAGGACGCGGCGCCGAAGGCAGTAATCGCAACCTCACATCGGCCCGCCGCGCGGCCTCAAACATTCCCGGAGGCGCGAGGGTCATCCCACGCGACAAGTCATGTGTACTCGCCCCTGCTAAGTTCAAGGCGGTCCGTTGTCCGGCGACCGCCGCCTCCGCTATTTGCCCGTGCACCTGAGCTCCGCGCACACGCACTAGTTGCCGAGTTGGAAAAACTTCCAGTTCTTCCTCGCGGCGTATCGTCCCGGCCACCAGCGTTCCCGTCACCACCGTGCCGAAGCCTTTCATGGTGAATACACGATCGATCGGGAGGCGAGCGAGCGCCAGCGAGTCCCGCGGCTGCACCTCGGCCGCCGCTGCCACCATTGCCTGCTTCAGTTCGTCCAGTCCCGCACCTGTCAAAGAGCTCACAGCGATGATGGCGTTTGGCCGATCCAGGAATGTCCCGCGTAGAAACTCTTCCACCTCCAGTCGCACCACGTCGAGCATTTCAGCATCCACCGCGTCGGATTTGGTTAGCACAGTAATGCCACGCCGTACTCCAAGCAGTTGCAGGATGTCGAAATGCTCTCGCGTCTGGGGCTTGATCGCCTCGTCGGCCGCAATCACCAGCAGCACCAGGTCGATGCCGCCCACTCCTGCGAGCATATTGCGGACAAAGCGCTCGTGCCCCGGGACGTCGACGAAACCGAGGCGGAAAGTCTCGCCATTCGGGGCAGACAGATCCGTGTGCGCGAAGCCGAGGTCAATGGTGATGCCGCGCCGCTTCTCTTCCTCCAGCCGGTCGGCATCGATTCCGGTCAGCGCCTTCACCAACGCGGTTTTACCATGGTCGATGTGGCCCGCCGTTCCTACAATGATGGATTTCATCTGGGTCGCCATCTTACCGGAAAGGTGTTTGCGACTGGGGAATTCGGAAGAAAATGGCAAAGTTGGCCCTACCCAGCCGCCCCGCTAAATGCGACAATAGAGTTTCCCCCATGACCACATCCATAACTTCTGCCTTCCCTCCGGAAACCCTCCGGCAGCATGGCCTCACTATCGATGAATACGAGAGGATCAAGCAGCTTCTTGGCCAACGCGAACCCACGCTTACGGAGCTCGGCATCTTCAGTGTGATGTGGAGCGAACACTGTTCCTACAAGTCGTCGCGGATTCACTTGAAGCGCCTGCCCACACGCAGCAAGCGCGTCCTGCAAGGACCGGGAGAAAACGCAGGCATCATTGACATCGGCGACGGCTGGGCGTGCGCCTTCAAAATCGAGTCGCACAATCATCCGTCATTCATCGAGCCGTTTCAAGGCGCAACCACCGGCGTAGGCGGGATTCTGCGCGACATTTTCACCATGGGAGCGAGGCCGGTGGCGGTGATGGATTCGCTAAGGTTTGGTCCAATCGCCGCTCGATCTGCGACACAGGCTGAGATTCACCGCAATCACTCGATCCTGGAAGGAGTGGTAAGCGGCGTCGCTTCTTACGGCAACTGCTTCGGCGTGCCGAACCTGGGCGGCGAAACCAAGTTCGAGCCTTGCTACTCCGGCAACCCGTTGGTGAACGCTTTCGCTCTGGGCTTGGTTCGCAAAGACGAGATCTTCTACGCGCGTGCCGCCGGCGAAGGCAATCCGGTGATCTATGTGGGCGCCAAGACGGGACGCGACGGTATCCACGGCGCAACGATGGCGAGCGAAGAATTCAGCGAAGCCTCGGAAGCGAAACGGCCGAATGTGCAGGTCGGCGATCCGTTTTTGGAAAAGTTGCTGCTCGAAGCTTGCCTCGAAGCCATGAAAACGGGAGCTATTGTCGGCATTCAGGATATGGGCGCGGCTGGCCTTACCTGTTCCACCTGCGAGATGGGCGGGCGCGGCGGTGTCGGTATCGAGATTGAGCTTGACCGTGTGCCGCAGCGAGAAACGGGCATGACTGCGTATGAGATCATGCTCAGCGAGTCGCAGGAACGCATGCTGCTGGTGGCGCAAAAAGGCCGTGAGCAGGAAGTCTTTCGCGTTTTTGAAAAGTGGGGGCTCGATGCGGTGGAAGTCGGAAAGGTTACGACCGACAACAAATTGCGCGTGCTGCAGCACGGCGAAATCGTCGCTGAGATTCCGAATCAGGCGCTTACCGACGACGCACCTGTGTACAAACGTCCGCTTGAGCGATGGGAGCCGCCCGTACCGCGCGAAATGCCGAACAACATTCAGCTAAAGGGCGCCCGTGATTTTACTCAGATTCTAAAACAGCTTCTGGCCAGCCCGAACATCTGCAGCAAGCGCTGGGTCTGGCAGCAATACGACCACATGGTGCAGACCAACACGGTCGAGGCGCCGGGCGCGGGCGATGCGGGCGTGATTCGCATCAAGAATGCAAACTCCGGGCAACGGCAGCGTGGCCTGGCGATGGCGCTGGATGGCAATAGCCGCTGGTGCTATCTCGATCCGCGGCTGGGTGCGATGCACGCCGTCTCTGAGGCAGCGCGCAAGGTGGCGTGCTCGGGTGCGACTCCGGTGGCCGCAACCAACTGCCTCAACTTCGGCAATCCCGAGAAGCCCTACATCATGTGGCAGTTCTCGCAAACCATCGACGGCGTCACCAAAGCCTGCGAGGAGCTCGAGATTCCCATCACCGGCGGCAACGTGAGCTTTTACAATGAGACGCTGGGCGAAGGCATTTATCCCACGCCAGTTCTCGGCGTTGTAGGGATTCTCGATGACGTGCACAAAACTGCAAAGATGCATTTCGCCGCGGCGGGACGCACGATCGTGCTATTGCGCGCCGGTGAAGCAGCCGATATCACCGATGTAGAGAGTGAGTTCGGGTCGTCGGAATACGCGAAGGAAATTCTGGGCTCGCTATGGGGATACCCTCCAGAACTCGATCTGGAGAAAGAAGCTGCGCTTCAGAAGGTCGTGATCGAATTGATTCAGCAGGGATTGGTGGAGTCCGTGCATGACTGCAGCGATGGCGGGTTGGCAGTAGCGCTGGCCGAGAAGACATTTGCGAGAGGTGTCGGCGCGCGGGCGAATGTTGCATCGCACGGACTTCCTGCAGAGTTTGCCCTCTTTGGTGAAGATGCAAGCCGCATCGTGCTTTCCTGCGACCCGGGCAATGTTGCGCGAATCCAACAAATTGCGGAGGAATACGGAATCGCCGCCGACCTACTGGGAGAAACGATTCCGGAGCAGTTGGAGATTTCGCTGGATGGACAGGTAGTTGTATCCGCGTCGGTTTCGGGGTTAAGCGCAGCGTATGAGAGTGCTTTGGAATCGGCGTTGCGGACAGATCCCGAACTTGTAGCGGCAGATTGAACGAGGTGTTGGTCGAATGCTGACAGCTGAGTGCTGAATGCCAAGAACTGACAAATTTCACGACGAGTGCGGCGTGGTGGCGATCTTCGCTCATCCCGAGGCGGAGAAACTCGCCTACCTGGGCCTGCATGCGCTGCAGCACCGCGGGCAGGAGTCGGCCGGGATTGTTACTTCCGATGGCCTGACTTCCCGCGTCCACAAGGCGATGGGCACGGTCGCCGACATCTTCACCGAAGATGTGCTCTCGAAAATTCGCGGTACGCTGGCCATCGGCCACACACGTTACTCCACCGCTGGCGATTCGGCGTTGCTGAACGCGCAACCGATTCTGGTGCAGTCGAATAAGGGTTCGATCGCAGTCGCGCATAACGGCAATCTGGTGAACGCGGTGGAGCTTCGGACCCGGCTGGAGCGTGAGGGTTCCATCTTTCAGACGAACAGCGATACCGAAGTGATCGTCCACCTCATCGCCCTTTCCCGAGAGCACACCTTGCCCGAGGCGATTGCGGATGCGTTGCGTCGCGTGGAAGGCGCCTTTTCGCTGGTCTTGATGAGTCCCGACCGGGTTATCGCGGCGCGTGACCCGCGCGGCTTCCGTCCACTGGCGATGGGACGCATCCCGGCCCTGGAAGGCCAAAAGCGCGACACCATCGTCTTCGCTTCGGAAACTTGCGCATTCGATTTGATCGGCGCGACTTATGAGCGCGACGTGAAGCCCGGCGAGTTAATCGTTGTAGGTCCTGAGGGCGTCACGTCTCGTTTTTATTCAACGAACGCGCCGCAGTCGAGTTGCATTTTCGAGCACGTTTATTTTTCGCGGCCCGACAGCATTGTGTTTGGTCGCGCGGTGCAGACCAGCCGTGAAGAGCTTGGCCGGCAGCTGGCGCGCGAGGCGCCGGTGGAGGCCGATCTGGTGGTCCCAGTGCCGGATTCGGGCGTCACCGCCGCCGTCGGATACGCCGCAGAGAGCGGTATCCCATTCCGCTTTGGTCTGATCCGCAATCATTACGTCGGGCGCACGTTTATCGAACCGAGCCAGAGCGTGCGCGACTTTGGTGTGAAGCTGAAACTGAATCCCGTTCGGGCGCTTCTGGAAGGCAAGCGCGTGGTGCTGATTGACGATTCCATTGTGCGCGGCACCACCAGCCGCAAGATCGTGCGCATGATTCGCAATGCTGGGGCGAAAGAAGTCCACATGCGCATTTCGTGCCCACCCACGATTTCGCCCTGCTACTACGGTGTGGACACGCCTTCGAAGAATCAGTTGATCGCCGCCAACAAATCGGTCGACGAGATTCGCGAGTATATTCGAGCCGATTCGCTGGCTTACCTTTCGCTGGAGGGGCTGAAGAAAGCTTGTGGCGAGGGCGAGAAAACCTCCTACTGCTCCGCTTGTTATACGGGCAAGTACCCTACCAGCATTGTCGACGTGGAAGAGATATTGCCGGCGGTCGTCCCGCGTTAGCTATTTCCGCGCTTGCACCACGCGGGGAATCGATTGCAGATCAGGCCGGATCCGAACATCATTCCAATCCCGCAGCACCTGTCGCACCTGTTCTGAAATCGATCCGCTGATTTCAGTGATGAGCCACCCGCCGGGCTTAAGTGCGGCGCGGGCCTGCGGAATCAGACGCGTTATGACCTCCATCCCCGTCGGACCTGCAAACACAGCATCGCGCGGCTCGAATTTCCGGACTTCCATCTGCACCTGATCTTCTTCCGATTCGCCGACGTAGGGCGGATTGGAAACGATGAAGTCAAACGCATTGTTCTCGAATCCCGCCAGCAGGTCTGTCTCGCGAAATTTGATTCGAGATTCGAGTTGATGGCGGGCTGCATTGGCGCGCGCGACCTCCAGCGCGGCAGCGGAGATGTCGCTAGCGTGGATTTCCGCTTGCAGTAATTCTTTGGCGAGAGCCAGCGCGATGCAGCCAGATCCGGTTCCTACGTCGGCGATGCGCAGAGGGCTGGCGGGCGAGAGCTTGCGCTGAGCCTGCCGAAGGGGTACCCGCTCTACACACTCGAGCACGGTTTCGATCACGTGCTCGGTCTCAGGGCGCGGAATCAGGACCCCGGGCGAGACGATGAGATCCATGCCCCAGAATTCCTGATGGCCGGTGACGTACTGCGTTGGAACGCCACGGGCGCGCTCGGCGAGCGCAGCATCATAGCGACCGTGTTCGTCGTGTGTAAGTTCGCGCTCGGGATGTGCGTAGAGGTGGGCCCGGTCGCAGTTGAGGGTGAACATCAAAAGCGATTCGGCGTTCAGACCCGGGGAGGGAACGTGATTCGCGGTCAGGCGCGCAACGGCAGAGGCCAGGGTTTGCTTTAGCTGCACGAAATCATTTCACCGCAGAGTTACGCAACTGATAACCAAGGTAGATCATCTGGCCGATGTGGTGCTGCATGTGGGCGGCGCAAATGAACCCAATGTCGAGACGGTCCTCGGCATCGGAGCCGACTGCTGAGTATTCCGCCGACCAATCCTCAGGCGATTGCGCGCTGATGGTTTTGAGAACAATGCCCACAGCGTCGTCAAGACGGCTGAGCGCCTCGTCTTTTGACGGAGGATTCGGATCGTTGAATTCACGTGGCCGGTCGCGGACGTAGCCGGTCTTCGCGATCTGCGTTCCGATGTAGTAGTTCAAGTTACCCGTAAGATGCAGAACCAGATGGCCGAAGCTGTTGCCGAAAGAGAAAGGCTTTTGCCAGAATTGTGTGTTGGTAAGAGGCGCGGCGAGTTCGCGAATCCTGGTGGCGTTCGCAGCGTAGCGCTCTATGAGAACCGACGTGAGTGTCTCGTTGAGTTCCGACATGTCCCTCCTCGCGGGCCAGGCACCCGCGTGACGCTCTTAAACTGCGCTGGCGGCTTCCTGCTTCAGCTTTTCGGCCTGGTAATAGGTAGTGAGAGCTTCAATCAGCGGCTGAAGTTTGCCATCCATTACGGCTTCGAGTTGGTGAATGGTGAATCCGATGCGATGGTCAGTCAGGCGGTTTTGCGGGAAGTTATAGGTACGAATCTTTTCGCTGCGGTCGCCGGAGCCCACCATGGCCCTGCGCTCCTTGGCCAGCGCCTGCTGCTGCTTTTCCATTTCTATTTCGTACAGACGAGAGCGCAGTACGCGCATTCCCTTCTCCCGGTTCTTGATCTGCGACTTCTCATCCTGGCAGCTCACCACGGTGTTAGTGGGAATGTGCGTGATACGGACAGCCGAGTAAGTCGTGTTCACAGACTGGCCTCCGGGGCCGGAAGAGCAGAATGTATCGATCCGCAGGTCTTTGGCTTCGATCTTGATGTCCACGTCTTCGGCTTCGGGAAGTACCGCCACAGTCACAGCCGAGGTATGGACGCGTCCCTGTTGCTCGGTCGCGGGAACGCGTTGCACGCGGTGCACGCCACTTTCGTATTTGAGCTGCGAATAGACCCGGTTGCCTTCGATGATGGCAATCACTTCTTTCAACCCCCCGGCCGACGATTCTGATGACGAAAGAACTTCAACCTTCCAGCGCTGCATCTCGGCATAACGTGTGTACATGCGGAAGATCTCAGCGGCGAAGAGAGTGGCTTCGTCTCCGCCAGTGCCGGCGCGAATTTCGAGGATGACATTTTTCTCGTCGTTGGGATCTTTGGGCAGAAGCAGAACCTTCAATTCTTCTTCGATGGCAGCGACGCGGGGTTGTAGCTTGTCGAGTTCTTCTTGAGCGTAGGCGCGCATCTCGGGATCTTTTTCATCGGCGAGCATCGCTTTACTCTCAGCTATGCCACGCGTTAGATCTTTGTATTCGCGATACTTCTCGACCACAGGCGCGACTTCGCTGTGCGCCTTGGCGGTCTTCTGGTATCTCGCCGAATCGTTGACGATATCCGGCGAAGCCAGAGCCTTGGTCAGTTCTTCGTAGCGAGCTTCGATTCGGTCTAAACGTTCAAACATCGGGATCCTTATATAAAGACGCAGGTTGCTACGTCTCGGTCGCGCGCTCGTCTTCGTTCATAGACGGGGCCAGACGTAACCAGTTACGTCTCTAGCGCATTTTAGTGATATTGGATGGGAAGAGGAAATTTTAGCGGCGGCGCCGCTAGGCAATCACCAACTCGCCGCCGTGTTCCTTTTCCAAGGCCATGGCTTGGTCGAGCGCGACTATAGCGCACTGCGCCTGCTCGTCCGACGGAGGCTTGGTCGTGATGCGTTGCAGCCAGAGGCCGGGCGCGGTCATCAGGGCAAACAAAGAACCGCGATGCTTGGCGGCGAAGCGGATGATCTCGTAAGAAACGCCGGCGATCACGGGCAGAAGCGCGATCCGCGCCGCAAAGCGCGCCCAGAACGAGGTAAACGGAACCAGCATATAAAAGCCAATCGAGATCAGCATCACTGTCATCAGAAAGCTGGTGCCGCAGCGGGGATGGAATGTCGAATACTTCTGGACCGCAGCGGTCGAAAGCGGGTCGCCGTTTTCGAAGGCAAACACGGTCTTGTGTTCGGCGCCGTGATACTCGTAAACCCGGCGAATATCCGCGAACAGCGAGACTCCCCAGATGAACAGCAAGAACAGGATCAGGCGTACTGCACCGTCGATCAGATTGAACACGATCTGGCCGCCGAGCGCGGGATCAACCTTCTTAAGTTCCGTCGCCGCCACCAGCGGCAGGTATTTGTACATGAAGATAAAGAAGGCGAGCGAGATGACTACGTTGACAGCTGCCAGCCAACCGCTGATGGCGGCGGCTTTTTCACGGGCTTGCGTCTTGGTGGAATCAGTGGTGGGTGGTTGTTCCACCATACTTCGCTCGGCGGGGACGGCCGAGGCGGCTGTCTCCTCATCAGCTTTTTCGCTTTGCATCACGTCTTCGATGGCAACGTTGGCTGAGAAACGAAGGGCGCGGTACCCGAGGGACATGGCGTAACCGAGCGTCATGACTCCGCGAACGATGGGCCAGGCCATCCACTTGTGTTTTTCGGAGGGACGCTTGAGCGGCTCGCGCATCGTCACCACTTCGCCCGAAGGCTTGCGGCAGGCGATTGCCCAGGCGTGCGGCGAACGCATCATCACGCCTTCGAGCACCGCCTGTCCGCCGACCAGGGTTTCCTCGCCGCTTTCGAGCGCAGGCAGAAGCTGGATAGCCACCAGAAAACGCACGAAATTTCTCACAGAACGCAAAATGTTTGGATGCTCCAGGGGCCAGAAAAGCGTCAACCTTTAGGTTATCACAGGCTGCCAGCGCTACAAGGCAGTGCGCCTAAGCAACAGAGGGACCTGGATTTATCAAGAGAGTCACAGAGAAGCGCTCGGCAATCCGCGAGTCTTTCGTCTATTCTCAGAAGTATTTTGAACAGCATGCGAAAACTTGCCGAGACCTGTGAGGCGATCGCAGCCACGACTAAGAAGCTGCGGAAGACGGCCATCGTTGCTGACTATTTCAGTTCGTGCACCCCGGACGAAGCCGCAGTATCGGCGGTGTTTCTCTCCGGCAGGGCATTTCCCGCATGGGAGGAGACGACGCTGCAGGTGGGCGGCTCATTGCTGTGGCGTGTGGTTGCGGAGCTTTCCGGAAAAGATGAGGCCGCGCTGACGGCTGCCTATCGAAAGCATGGCGACTTGGGTTCGGTGTCCGGGGAGGTTCTTGCGCAGCGATCCGAACAGGGCTTGAACACTTTCGAAGTTGCCAGAAGTTTCCGGCAGATTGCGGCGGCGCGTGGGCCGGCGGCAAAGGCCGCGTTGGTCCGCGATCTGCTAACCCGGGCGACGCTGCTCGAAGCCAAGTACATCGTCAAGATCATGACTGGCGATTTACGGATCGGGCTGAAGGAGAGTCTCGTTGAAGAAGCGATTGCAAAAGCTTATGGCGGTTCGCATGGGGATGTGCTGCAAGAGGTGCAGCGGGCAAACATGCTGCTCGGCGATATCGGCGAAACACTGCGGCTGGCGGTCGAAGGCAAGCTATCGGATGCAAAGATGAGGATGTTTCATCCCATAGGCTTCATGCTGGCAAGCCCGATCGATTCGGCGCAAGAGGGATTAAGTTATTTCGCAAATGCCGCCGTGGAAGACAAATATGACGGAATTCGAGCCCAGGCGCACGTCTCGGGCGGAGAGGTAAAGCTGTTTTCGCGGACGCGGGATGAGATCACGGAATCGTTCCCGGAGTTGCCCGACGCGCTTGCAGGCCTAGCGCAGGATGCGATTCTCGACGGTGAGATCGTGGCGTGGGAGGATCCGGGGCGGGCGCGACCGTTCAGCGTGTTGCAACAACGATTGGGCCGGAAGAAAGTTAGCGAGCGCATGCTTCGCGAGATTCCTGTGGCGTATATGGTGTTCGATGTTCTGTACGCGGGCGGGGAGTTGCTGATCGATCGCCCGCTGCGGGAGCGGGGGCGGATTCTGGATGAGCTGCTAGCGGCGAAAAAGAAAGTCGTTCACCACAGGAGCATAGGCCAAGGGAAGTTGCTCTTCGAGGATAAAGACCAGGGAACTGCCGTCGCGAAAGCGACCCGCGCACCGGTGTTTTACGCCAGCTCGCCTGACGAACTGGAAGAACTGTTTGCTGCCGCACAGGCACGAGGCAACGAAGGCTTGATGATCAAAGACCTCGACTCGGCCTACACGCCAGGGAAACGCGGCAAGTCGTGGCTAAAGATGAAACGTGAACTCGCAACGCTCGACGTTGTAGTGACCGCGGTCGAATACGGACATGGCAAGCGCGTCGGCGTGCTCAGCGACTACACTTTTGCCGTTTGGGATACCAATAGAGACCGGCTGGTGAATATCGGCAAGGCTTACTCCGGACTGACCGACGCCGAGATCGCCGAGATGACAGAGTGGTTTCTCGAACACACGATTGAAGATCAGGGCTTCCGGCGCACGGTCGAGCCGAAGATTGTGCTGGAAGTGGCGTTCAACAACATGATGCGCTCGGACAGGCATGACAGTGGATACGCGTTGCGCTTTCCGCGAATCGTGCGGTTGCGGCCAGATAAGACCGCGGATGACGCTGATACGATTGAACGAGTGCGGGAGATTTTCGCGAAGCAGAACGGGAATTCGTAAGACGATTCCTGGTAAGGTCTAGATCGCGTCTAGTGGCTGTGGTGGTGGTGCTCTTCGCTCTCGCCCACCGGAATCACGCATCCATGCGCGACCTCGCATTCCACGTGCTCGAACTGGATCGTGGTGTGGTCGATGTGGAAGCTGTGATGCAGGCACTCCTTAACGTCGCGCAGGATGCGCTCACTGACCGAAGGCGGAATGTCGGCAATCGAGATGTGGCAGGAAAGCGCGCGAGTTTCTGACCCGATGCTCCAGCAGTGCAGGTCGTGCACGTCGTTGACGCCGTCGATCGAGCGAATCGCGGTCTCGACCAGTTCGAGCTTCACGCCGCGCGGCGTGCCTTCCAGCAAAATATTCAGGGTTTCGCGCACGATGCCGAATCCGGACCAGAGAATCAGCGCACCGATCCCAAATGAAAGCGCCGAATCGATCCAGTAGTTGCTCGTCACCAGGATTGCCCAGCCCCCGGCAATTACGGCGGCGGTCGAGAGCGTGTCGCCAACTTCGTGCAGCAACGCGCTTCGGATGTTGACGTCGTTTCCGGAGCCCCGGCCCGAGCGATACAGCAACAGCGCGATTACCCCGTTCATCACCACGCCCGTGGCGGCGACCCACATCATCACCGAGGCCTGAACGTGCTCGGGATGCTGTAGCCGCCGGAACGCTTCGTAGAAGATGAAAAAAGAAACGGCTACCAGCGACACGGCATTCACCAGCGCGGCCAGCACGCCCGCGCGGTGGTAGCCGTAAGTCTTGGTGGAACTGGCCGGGCGAGCCTGCAAATACACGGCAACCAGAGACAACAGCAGAGCCAGAAAGTCGGAGAGATTATGACCGGCCTCAGAGAGCAAAGCCAGCGAGTGGGAGCGTATGCCGGCCACGACCAGCAGCACGATGTAGGCCAGGGTGACGCCAAGCGAGATCTTCAGCACCCGCTTGGGACCGCCTGCGCCATGAACGTGGACGTGCATTCTTTAAGTGTACGGGCGGCAAAGGGGGGCTTCAAGTCGCGATAAGGAAGCGAGCCAAACGCGCGAGTATCGCGTCGCAAAGAACGCGACGCTCCGCGCGGCTCGCCCAGATCCCTCACTGCGCAAAGAACGCTTGCTCGGGATGACAAACTTAACGGTCAGCGCTTGAAAAGATTCTGCAGATAGCGGTCGTTGTAAACCGTAGTTGAGTTCTGCACAAACTCCAGAATACGGTACATTTTCTCCCGCGACTCCCGGCTCATCTCCTTGAACTGAATCGCCACACCAGATCCAGGATGAATCCTAGCGACAGTGCCTTCGCTGCTCAGGGTGCCGTCATCGATGGAGAAAACCAGCTTAACGTTCGAACCAGGAGAGAGAATGGCGCTGGTTTCCACGTAGCAGCCTCCCAGGCTGAGGTCGATCATGTTGCCGAAAATCGGCCCGCCCCCGGACTGGGGGTGCAACTCGATGGTGAGCCGGCACTTCATCCGCGTGTGCAGCCGCTGGTCTTTCTGCGAAGGCTGCTTTTGCTTTTCCAGATACATGCGGCGGTCGGCTTGGGTCAGAAGCTGCTCGGCGTCGTTGCCGTCCTCAGGAGAAACGGCCATCCCCACGCTCAGTGAGAGAATTTCTTCTCCGCAAACATCGAACCCGGCTTGCCGGGCGAGAGGACGAATCTGCTCAACTTTCTTGGCCGCGGCGTCAGCGGGCAGACCAGGAGCAATCACCACGAACTCGTCTCCGCCCATGCGCGCTACGTAGTCGTACTCGCGGCAAGTGTCTTTCAGAGCCTGGGCAAACAAGCGCAAAACGCGATTCCCTTCCAGGTGCCCGAAGCGGTCGTTAATTTTCTTGAACCCGTTCATGTCGCAGACCATCAGCGTGAGCGAAACGTTGTCGCGCTTGCACCGCGCCAATTCGCGGTCCAGTTGCAGAAACAGCGAACGCGCATTGGGCAGGCCGGTAAGGTAGTCGGTGGTAGCTGAGCTTTCTGCTTGCTGATATTTGAGAGCGTTTTCAATGGCCAGAGCCATCTTGCCGCTCACGGCCAGCAGGATGCGCAAATGATCGGAAGTAAATGCGTCTTTCTCGGCGCGGTAGAGGGCGAGAACACCGATCACCCCTGCTACTCCCTCCAGAGGCAGGGCCAGAGCGGAGCGCAACGTGCTGAACTTGTCAGGATCGTTCAGGTAACCTGGCTCAACCGACGGATTTCCATTCACAATCGGTTTCTTATTCTGCGCCACCCAGCCCGAAAGCCCATGCCCCACGGGAATCCGCAAGGAAGCAAACAGGCGGTAGTTGTCGCCATTTACATATTCCGGAATCAACTCATCACCGCGACGGATGTAGATGGCGATCGCGTCGTAGGGGACGGTCATTTTGAGTTTCACGGAAAACACGGAGAGCGTTTCACCCAGGCTCAGCGACGCTCCGAGGTCCTGGCTCAACTCAAACAAAGACTGCGCCTCCTGCCGCGCCGCCGCAATGGAGGACAGAAAAGTTGCTTCCCTCCCCGGCGTATCGGAAACGGTGGCATTCTCGAATCCTGCGGCCGGCGCCGGTCCCCGCGTGATTTTGAAGTCCGTCGGAAGAATCAGGCTGCCATCTTCCGCTGATTTCGCTAGCGCGAGATTTTCCAAAGTGCGGTAGCGCCGCTTGAGGACTTCCACCACCTTCGGATCGAAAGACTTGCCGGACTCTGCCGTGAGGCGCGTCATCACCTCATCCAGCGGCATGGCACGCCGGTATTGCCGGTCGGAAGCCAGTGCGTCCAGATAGTCGACTGCGGAGAGAATGCGTGCTCCAATTGGAATCTCCGCCCCCTTCAATCCGTAGGGATAGCCAGACCCGTCCCACTTCTCATGGTGGGCGCGCACAATCGGCACCACTGGGTAAGGAAAGCGAACTCGCTCCAGAATCTCCGCGCCCACCACAGTGTGAATCTTCATTTTCTCGAACTCTTCCGGCGTCAACCGGCCAGGCTTCGAGATGATATGTTCCGGAACCGCCAGTTTGCCGATGTCGTGCAGCAGAGCAGCAGCATGCAAGGCTTCCAGTTCAGTTCCGGTCATGCCCAGTTCCTTAGCTACCTCAATCGCATAAATGCGGACGCGCTGCAGGTGATCGTGTGTGGTTTGATCCTTGGCTTCGATGGCCAGCGCCAGCGCTTCGATGGTTCGCAAGTGCAGGTTTGCAATCTCTTCCACATGCCGCTTCTCGTCCTCCAGCTTTCCCAAATACAGGCGGTAGGATCGGTAGATGAGATAGATAGCCGGGACGAACAGCAGCGAACTCTCCCAGTTGAACCTGTGGTTGAACCAGCCAATCACTCCGGCGATGCCGGCTCCCACCAGGTAGTAAGGGAAAGACCAGAAATAGCAATCCACCAGGATTTGCCGGAGAGGTTTTCCATCGCTGACTGAAATCACAACCGCGATGCTTCCAGCATTGACGATGAAATATGTCGAAGCCGCCAAGCAGAGAACCAGAGGCCGGTTCACGATGATCTCGTTGGCCAGGTTGCTGTGGTAGACAAAGTAGGCCAGAGCAGTTGACAGCGAGCCCGCACAGACATTGAACGTCAACTGGATGGCGCCGGGCCGGTTGGGGTGAATACTCTGGGCCAGCATCGAGACCGCGCCCAAGGTAAGCGCTTCTGAGTAACTCAGCTCCGCAACCGCCACCAGGATGAACAAGAAGTTCACCGAAAGCGTGCCCGTAATCCCGGGCAGGGTGACGCGCAGCCGCGAAGCCAGAATCGCGATGCCCAGATAACAGATAAACTCTGCGATGTTCTTGCTGCTCTGGTGAATCGCAGCTTGCAGCAGGGACGCCATTCCGGCAGCGATAACCAAGCCAATGAAAGCCTTGGCGCCGATGGGCAGGCCTCTCCACGAGTGTGTGCTGGCGGACATTCGTCTGCGGGTCAACGGCGCGCCGCTCTGTTGCCAGCGCGTAGTCGTCCCCCGAACTAGAATACCCAGCTAACAGGTTTAGTAACAATGATTTGTGGGCGCAGACGGAAACTTCAGTAATGCATGGAATCGGCTCATTCGAGGCAACTTTCACGAGGGTAACCAGGAACGTGTGACCGGGGGGCATCTCAACTAACGGCTTTCCCCCAGAACTGTCGCAGCCCGGCTGTGAGCAGCAGTGCATCAAACGCCGTCAACGCAACCAACACCGCCGGCAAGGGAAGATGCGAAAACTGCGGTGCCAGCGTTCCGCGCAGTCCTTCACTTGCATATACCAGAGGATTCACGAGCACTACCTTCTGCAGGATGGGAAAGCTGTTCAGCGCGCTCCAGGGATAATAGGTGCAGCCGAAAAAAATCATCGGGGTCAACACCATGCTGAACATCAAACCGATGTGTTGCTGATTAACGCTGCAGCCCAAAGCGAGACCACCGCACGCGGAGAAAAGCGCCACCAGCAGCGTAACGCAGGCAAAGGTGAGAGGACTGTGCACCGTCACGCTGACGCCCGGCCGCAGAATCACCCATGCCGCCGGAATCACGACCAGCCCTGCGATCACCGCCTGCAGCGTTCCCGCGAGCACTTTCTCCACCGCAACCCAGGAAATTTCCATGGGCGCGAGCAGGCGGTCTTCGATCTCGCGGGTGAACTGGAATTCCGCAATCAGCGGCATAGCTACAGCCCAGACTCCTGTGAACACCATGCTAATGGCCATGATGCCGGGCAGCAGCAAGCTCTTATACGACTCCGGCATATATCCGCTGCGCACCATCACCCGTCCGAAGATGAATACAAACATCAGCGGCTGCAGAAAAGTTTGCAACAGCAGCACCACGAAATTGCGGCGAGCCACGTGAACATCGCGCGCCAGCATGGCGAAAAACGTCTTCCAGTTCATTCCCGCAGACTCCTTCCAGTGTGGTGCAGAAACAGGTTTTCCAGGCTGGGCTCGGAAATGTGAACGTCATGCAACTCCACGCCCGCAGCCGAGGCCAGGCTGGCGATCCCGGCGATCAGCGAACCCCCGTGGTCGGAGTACAGATCGGCGCCATTTTGATCGTTGGCGCGCACTTCCCGCACTCCGGGTAAAGACTGCAACTGCTGCAACAAGTCGGCGGAATGCTGGCCGAAACGCAGGCGCAGCAAGTAACCGCCCGGCACGGAGGCCTTCAACTCCGCAGGCGTGCCCAACGCGATGTTCCGACCGTGGTCGATGATGGCCAGGCGGTTGGCCAGTGCATCGGCCTCTTCCATGTTGTGCGTGGTCAGCAGGATTGTCTTGCCGGTCTGGTTGTACTCGCGAATGATTTCCCACAAAAGCAACTTCGTTTGCGGATCCAGGCCAGCGCTGGGTTCGTCCAGGAAAAGAAGCTGCGGGTCGTGCATCATGGCGCGCGCGATGGATAGCCGCTGCATCATTCCGCCGGAAAATCCGCGCACCATCTGATCGCCGCGGTCGCGGAGCTTGAACCGCTCCAAGAGACTCTCAGCGCGCGCCGCACGCGCCTCGGAATCAAGGCCGAAATAAGCCCCGTGAAATAGCAAAATCTCACGCGCCGTGAGGGAGAAATCGAGGTTCGGGCGTTGCGCGACCACGCCAATCAGGCGCTTCACCGCAACTTGTTCTCTCCAGACATCGTGCTCGCCGATCCAGGCAGTTCCGCCGGTAGGTCGCACGCGCGTGGTGAGAATCCCAACCGTCGTAGACTTGCCCGCACCATTCGGTCCGAGCAGTCCGAAAACTTCGCCCGGGGCAATGTCGAGCGTCAGACCATCTAGCGCCACAATCTCTGGCTTCGACTGCGTCTTGCGTTTGTCGCGCGTTGCCGGCGGACCAGAGCCCGCACCGAACGGCGGAGCGGAGCTATAAATCTTGCGCAGTTCGCGCGTGCGAATTCCAACCATAACCAGTACCTTACCAGCCTTCGAGAATACCCGAGGCGCAAGACCCCCCGGCTGAAGAGTTTTTCGATGTTTCCAGAGCAGCGCAGGAATGTCAATTCGTTCGTCCTGAGAGGGTGAAGAAAACGAGAGAGTGGTGGCGGCGCGTGGACTCGAACCACGGACCTACGGATGCGGTAAGAGCCGCAATCATGCAAGAGGCGAGGAACCTTGGCTCAGAAGAAAGCTAAAATCGGGCGACCAAAACTTCCCAAGGGCGAAGCAAAGGGCAAGATCGTGCCCGTACGCTTCGCGCTGGATGATCTAAAGGCTATCGCAGCACAGGCCAAAGCCAGCAATCAAAATGTCTCAGAGTGGATTCGGAGCACGATTCATGCCAGTCTCGAAGCGTGAGAACTTCAAATTAGGACACTACCAACTTGTCTCGTCATGATCCGTTCTGCCGCGTTTTGAACATGGAACTACTACAGTTTTACTAGAGTGTTTCCAGCGACAAGCGCCCTCGCTGACGTGAGCACGGTTCCGCCAGGAATCCTCAATGAGATCGGTAGGGATACCACTTGGCGTGGTCCCGCACCGTCCCGGACGGCCCATCCAGCCGCCTTTTGAGTTTAATTGCCTTGTTAACAACGGTCTGACATCGCCTACCCTTGATGTGCCCCGATCGCACTCTACCTATTTTTGCTGAATTGCCTCTATTTGCCTGGTGATTGCGTCCAACCTTACTTCTCCCCAGTCCTGGTCCGATTCCACTTCATGGAAGATTGGTCCCCAAATTGGCATCTCTCGACCGCCGTGGGCCAGCAGTCCAGGCTCTTTCCCTTCAATGATTTCTTTTACACGCTGGAACGGAAACTTTCCGCCACTTCTCTCGGAGATTAGGGTTAAGTCCGGAACTGGATGCTTTAGGGCAACTGATGCCGGTCCATGCCCTCGTCCATCAGTTCCGTGACACGCGACGCAGTGGTAGTGAAAAATCTTCGCTCCCTCGACGGTGTTACGCTCCGACGAAGTCATCGTTTCCTGTTTCTGAACTGCCGGCAACAAAACAGCCGGTAGAAGAACCAGGCACAGAACTAGCATTGACCGTCGTTCTTGCCGATGCATGGGCACCTCCGTGCACAACCTCTTTTCGGTTGAGTACTGGGAGACAATCCCAGGTCGCCTACGGGGGTGCTGCATCCCAATCGTGGGAACTGCTCTTCGGGGAGGCGGGACTGTATTCGAGACACACTAATGTGCGCTACCGGGCACCGGATGTCAGTGACGCGAGTCACATCTGATTCGCGGTGTTTCCGGCAGAGTACTTCTGGATTGCCGACTCCGCCCAAAACGCGGAGTAGTGCTAAGAGCGCTACATTTTCTCGTCTCGCCCAGCCCAGTAGGGTTCGCGGAGGACTCGCTTCAGCGTTTTACCAGCAGTACTTCGAGGAAAATCCTCCATAATCACGACCGAGCTGATGCGTTGATTCTTGGCATCAACGTGTTCATTAATCCAGTCGCAAAGCGTCTTTTCCGCGACGGCGCCAGGCTGATGCAGAATGACCGCAGCCAGTGGCGTCTCACCCCACTTGTCGCTCGGAATGCCAAATACTGCCGCTTCACGAACGGCGGGATGCTGCACGATGATTTCTTCGATGTCCTTCGGGAAAACATTGGTGCCGCCGCTGATGATCATGTCCTTCTTTCTGTCGACCAGGTATAGAAATCCATCTTTATCGACGTATCCCAGGTCGCCCGTATGCAGCCAGCCGCCAATAATTGCCTGAGCCGTTAAATCAGGCCGCTTGTAATAGCCCGGCATCAGAGCTGGCCCCCGACCGACAATCTCCCCGATTTCTCCGGGAGATGCTTCGTTACCTTGTTGACTCACGATTCGCATCTCAAAGAACGGTTGTGGCGGGCCCACAGAAGTTGGCTTCGACGCGTAGTGATTCTTGTCGAGAACGGTCATGAAACCTTCCGTCAGCCCGTAAAGTTCGTAAAACCTGTCGGGGAGACAACGATTCAGCTTTTCTTTGTGCTCCATGTGCAATGGAGCACCGACGGTGCCAATCATTTCGAGGGACTTGAGTGCTTCCGGAGAAAAGTGCGGCGAGCCGAGAAGAGCGACAATCTGCGAGGGGACCATCATGACGTGAGTTACTCGCTCGCGCTCTACGGTTTCGACAAATCTCTGCGGGTCAAAGCTCTTGTGCAGAATGTACTTCGCGCCCAGATACATCGAAGGCATAAGCGTGAGAAAGGCGCCGTTGAAAACGATGGAGCCGGAGTGAAGCACTACGCTCTCGGGGCTCATGCGGAAGGTCGACGCAAAAAGCGTGCAGTAGATGGCCCGTATGAAGTGCGTGAGTACAATGCCTTTCGGAGAACCGGTCGTCCCACTACTGTAAATAATATTGTAAGGATCGCTGCCTGCAATTTCTACTGGTGGAGGGTCGGTCTCACTGGCTCGAAGCGTAAGCTCGTCATAACTTTGAAATTCCGGCGCCGGCGATGAACCGGTGAGGATGAAGCGTTCATCGGGAACGCTTGATTGTCCACGTTTCATGGAGGCAAGTGGCGCGGCAAAATCGGGACTCGCGATAATCGTTCCCGTATCAGAGTCCTGAATGAGTGTGGCCAGGGCTTTCTCACGCAGCAGAGGACTGAGCGGCACGACGACCGCACCGATCTTTGCCACAGCCCAATACGTATCGAGCAAGCTCAGACAATTAGGCAAGATAGTGGCTACTTTGTCCCCTTTTTTTACATCCAGACTCGAAAGCGCGTTGGCGAGCCGGTTCACTCGACGGTTGAACTCGCGAAAGCTCAGCCGGTCGTCTTCAACAACAACGGCTATGTGATCTGGGCGATAGCGGGCGTGGTGAGGAAGAAGCGAGCCGATGTTCATTTTGTTATCTCACTCGATGATGGGCGCGAGGAGCCTGGAGATGGCGGGGGAGCCGTCGAGTTCAAGCAAGCTTCACAGAAGAAGCGCCAGATTTCCGCGCTGGCATTGGGACCATTAGGGTCACCGTATTTGCTGGATTTAGGCGAACCTGACCAGGCGTGACCCAAACCCTGAACTAACCATTTTTCCAGCAACAGCCGGGAATCATTTTCTACGTAGACATGCTTCTGGTAGGCATAACCGCCTTCCACTTTGCCGTCGATGACCTTCTCCCTCAGGGAGAATCCGGTCTCTGCATGTTCCTCCGCGAGGCATGCATTGGTTTTGCCCCACTGGGTAATGACTTGATCGGCATTAACCGGACTCACGCGGTCATCCGCAGTTCCGTGAAACACAATCACTGGCATACGTCGCCTTTTCGTTTCTCCGAGTCCGCTGCGCATGACTTCAAAAGCAAGCTGTCCTTGCCGGGTTGGGTCCGGCCCGCCTCGTTTCATCGCAGCGAATCCCTCGGAGGTAGTGCAGGCGGCTTTGAATTCCGCTCCGGCAAAGACCGCAAGGGCAGCGAAAAGATCGGGATAGGTTGCGGCAAGAATGGCGGCCATCGCACCACCGGCCGAGACGCCCACAACGTAAACTCGATTTGGATCGACGTTGTAAGTAGAGCGAATATGGCCAACAATAGCTGCGAGAATCGACGGTTCACCGGCTCCACGATTCTGGTGTTCAGGGCGAAACCAGTTCCAACACTTCAGCAGATTGGCTCGGCGCGACTGTTCCGGGTAAACCACCAGGAACCGGTTTGCTTCCGCAACGTGGTTCATTCCCGAGATCGCTGCCATGTGCTCGGCATCCAAGCTGCAACCGTGCAGCAGCACCAGCAACGGCCAAGGCCGTCCTGGTTCCCGCGTCGTGGGTGTCCACAGCTTAAAATTCCGCGACCCTCCAACCGCGCGAATGGTGCCGGATGTCCATCCTGCTTGTGGCACGACGTAAGTTCCTTCCCGGGGCAGGCTGCAACTCGCGTTAAACCTTCAACTCGGATGGGGGCGGCTGGCAAGTTCGCTGATCAGATCCGCGATCCTTGCCGCTCCATACTCGCCCAATGCAATCGTGTAATGAGTGGTGCCGGAGAGCTTGTGGCCCTCGACATGGGGAACATAGGTCCGGAATTCCGGTACAACTGCATCCGGAAACAGGGGTGGCTGCCCTGGAGTGAAACCATTCTCGGAGCGCACCCACAGCGTCGGAACAGCGATCGATTTCAGGCGCTCGTTGACCGCGTCGCCATTAAACGCCTCGCCCAAGTCGGCGCGCACTCCTGCCTCTGAGGCTTTCGGTTTTACGGGCGAATCGCCGGCGACTTCATAGTCCAGAAAGGCCTCCACCCAGGGATTCCAGTCGTGGGGAGGGAAATGCGGCTGAGTTCGCCAAAAGTCCCGATAGTCCTGACGTGAAGAATAGCTTTGCCGTAACTGCGTGATGCGCAGCGCGAGCGCCGCGTTAATGCCTTGCCCGGGAGAATTCGTAACTGGTGTGTCGGGTACGTATCCTCCGTCGATCAGAACGAGACCAGAGACGAGACTGGGGTCCTGAGCAACGAGCGCAGTTGCCACGTAGGCTCCCATGGAATGACCCACGATGATGCTCGGGCCAAGTCCCATGGCACGCATCGCTGAGGCCACGTCGCGCGCGTGCTGGGCCAAGCCATAGGGTCCTTCAGGTTTGTCGGAATCGCCACGGCCTCTGAGATCGAGGCCGAAGAGCGCGCATCGGCCTGCCAGGCGTTCGGCAATGCCGATGAAGTTCATGTGGGAAGCGGTCAGGCCGTGCAGAGCCACGACCGGGGCAGCGCGGCCTGGCCAATAACCGAAGGCGAGTCCCACACCATCCCCCGGCACGCGACCGTACGCCGGACGAATCACCTTGATGAAATCGCTCGGAAGCATCTTCTCCGACCTAGCCTGCTGGTCCATCGGCTTCGCGAATCATATTATTGTTTTGAGCACGCTTCACGGCAATTATTTATGTGCCCAGAACCAACCCACCGTCCACGGAAATCACGGCGCCAGTTATGAAAGAAGAGGCATCGGAAGCCAACCATAGGTAGACTTCGGCGACCTCTTCGGGAGACCCCATCCTTCCCAGCGGCGTGTGTGACACCATGTTCTGGATGACCTTTTCCGGCATGCTCCGAACAAGTTCCGTGGCGATGAAGCCGGGCGCGACAGCATTCACTCGAATATTACGTTTACCGAGTTCGCGCGACCAGGTTCGGGTAAACGCGATCACTCCAGCCTTTGCTGCCGCGTAGTTCGTCTGCCCGAAATTCCCGTAAAGGCCGACGATGGAGGCGGCGTTCAGAATGATACCCCCGCCTGAACGGATCATGTGCGGAACGACGGCCCGCGCACAGTGAAACACGCCCTTCAAATTGACCGAGATCACGGAATCGAAGGTGTCATCGGTCATGACTTTGACAATCTCGCCGTCTTTCCACTTCACGAGCTGATCGTCGCGCACAATGCCCGCGTTGTTGATAAGCACGTCAATGCGTCCCCAACGGCCCATCACCTCCGAAACCGCAATCTCCACATCTGCCGCATCCGCGACATTCGTCTTGCGGAACAATCCTCGGTTTTCTTCATATCGCAGCCCGCGGTAGATTTGACCTTGCGCTGTAGCGTTCAGGTCCCAGGCAGCGACGCGGCACCCTTCCTCGGCAAACCGACGTGCCGTGACTCGGCCGATCCCAGCGGCTGCGCCAGTTACTATCACCACTTTGTCGTGCAAGCCGAGACTCATGAAATACGCTTGAGCCGATAGTACTCGTTGTCGGCCAGAGTGTTCCTCACCCTAGAAATTGACCTTCAGCGCGAACTGAATAACCCTTGGTCCTGTGCTGTTTTCGACGATCTGTCCTACATTGGCCGCGGCCAGGACATTGACCGGATTCTGGAAGCTGACCAGATTAAATGCGTTGAAGAATTCGCTCCGGAACTCAATCTTTGTTCGCTCTGTGACGGGAAAGTACTTGATGATCGAGATGTCTGCGTTCCGCTGATTGGGACCGCGCAGAATATTTCGTGCGCTATCGCCGAAGCCCCCCGCGGCGGTAGCAGGGGCAGCCGCAAAGCATGCAACATTGAAGTAATCGTGCAAGCGCGACTCGACACTGCCGCTTCCTGCGGGATTGCACCCCACGACTGAGTCGGCGCGCGCCTGCACAAAGGCTGTGTCGTTGGTCAGAACCGAGAACGGCGCGCCACTCTGCAGCGTGACGATGCTGGCCAGTTCCCATCCGTTCACTGCCTGTCGAGCAAAACCGGAACTGCCCTGGTAGAACTTCGGCAGATCATAAATGCCGCTGAACACAAACCGGTGGCGGCGATCAAAGTCGGAACTGGCATAGTTATCCAGGAAGCCAGGTGCCTGATTTCCAGGCACGACTGTGACGTCGCTCGTTCCTGTTGGATCGCCGGAATAATCATCCAGCGAATGGCTCCAGGTGTAGGATGCGAGCAACATCAGCCCATGCGAGAAACGCTTGGTCATGCTCGCCTGCAGAGAGTTGTAGCTGGAATCCGAAGAGCTCTGCATCGTGTGAACACCAAAGCCCTGCACCGCAAGGCTGGACAATCCAGGATAATACGCACCAACAGGGCCTACGGGAGTCTGGAGGACGGCCTGGTTCTGATCTATAAGCCGGTACAATTTACGCCCGGCTGAGCCAACATAGCCCAGACTCAACATCCAGTTGTTGGCGATCTCGTCCTGTATGCCCAGGCTGTATTGTTGGATATAGGGTGTGCGAAAGTCGTGGAGGTCCGGGTAAATGCCGTTGGCAGGAACCTCCGCGATTCCGAGAGGAGAAACTAAAGTTGGCGCCTGCGTCATGATCGCTGGTGGGCCACCAAAGGGAAAAATCGTAGGGTTGTTGAAGGCCAGGGGAAAGGCACTGGGCTGGGGGACATTTACGAATGGAGTGGCGATGGGCGTCAGGAACGCTTGTGCCAGTGTGTAATAGGGAAAGTCCAGGATCTGATTGTTAAGCAGGCGGGAATTTGCCCGGTCGTAGTAAATCCCATAGCCACCGCGCACCGCCAGCCGGTTGTCGGAGCGAGGTTGCCAGGCAAAGCCGATTCGCGGGGCAAAATTGTTCTTGTCAGAAGGGACCAGCGAAGGCTGCACTGTGGGGATTCCGGCGATCGGATTCTTGGCGTTGGAGGCCTGCACAAATCCCCCGGTAATCGCCACACCGCCGCCCTCGGCCACGGGTATGGCAAAGGTTGTGAGCCGTGTCGGATCAAATCCTACGAAGCGCCCCTGCGATTCCGTGAAGGGACCAAAGAAATCGTAGCGGACGCCCAGCGTAAGCGTAAAACGGTCCGAAACACGCCAGTCGTCATTGAAAAACCCGTTCCAGTCGTGTGCCAGCACATCGCGGTTGTTTACGCCGGAACCCATGATCGTAAGCCCCGCCGTATCGCCATAGCCTCCAAGAAAATCAGCGAAGGGGTTACCGGAGAATCCGAGGAAGAACATCTGACCGCGGGTATAGAGGTTGAAAGTCTCGTTCAACTCGTGATGTTTGTACTCCATGCCAAACTTCAGGCTGTGGCGATGCCTCTGCCAACTCAATGTATCTCCGGCGGTGTAGGTCTTCTCGATTCCACTGTTGTCGGCAAATGGGCTGGCGCCCAAATCGAAGTAGTTAGCTACCGAGATTTCCGGCATGCCGGCGAACAGGTTGCCGAGCGGCGAGGTGATTCCCAGTTGTGAAGCAGTGAAAGGCTCCTGGGGTTGGGAACCTGTGGTGATGACGCTGTATCCGAAGTGGGCATCATTCACCACGTGTGAGGTGAGAACGTCCGTGTCGTCGAGCGAGAGTACCCGTTGATTGAGATTGGCAGTGCCGCCAAAACCCGGAACCGGAAGGGCGTTCGCGAGCCCGAACAAGTCAAACAACCCTTGCGTTGCGGGGTTGGTCGCGCCGAAGAACTTGGCGGACAGACGGTTCGCCGAGGTCAACTGGAAGTCTAGATTCGTGTTGATCTGGTTTTCCGTGAATTTTGATAGGGCGTCCACGGGCACCGAAACCGGAGCATTGGACGCGCCGGGATTCGGTGCTGAAGGGATTACGTAAGAGCCATTGGGCAGAGTCGCCTGGAGCAGAAACTGCGCCGTAGGACTCAAACAAGCGGGCAGACATAACGTGGTTGGGCTGGCAGGGTTGGCGAAGGTTGCCGCAAACGCATCGATGGCCGCAGTCGATCGATCGTTCGAGAGGTTTCCTGGCACCAGAACGCTGCCGATTGAATTGAGGAGCGACGTGCCATTTATTTCCCGGCTTCCCTGGTAGGACGCAAAGAACCACATGCGATCCTTGATCACGGGCCCACCCAGCGTTCCCCCGAACTGATTGCGTTTGTAGGGCGGACGCGGAGCACCCACTTGGTTCAGGAAATAGTTGTTGGCATTGAGCGCGTCGTTGCGGAAAAATTCGTAAACGTTTCCGTGTAGATTATTGGTGCCTGACTTGGTAACTGCCGCGACAACTCCGCCAGCCACGCGCCCCTGCGACGCATCAAATTGGCTGGTCTGGACGATGAACTCTTCCAGAGAATCGGTGGCCGGCACGGCCAGATTGGGTGTGGAACCGGTGCCAATCGAGTTTCCGTCAGTGCCGTTGATGACTATGGAGTTCGAAGTGGCGCGGTTCCCATCGACATAAATGGGCGCTGCACCCCGCCCCAACTCGGATGAGTTCTGCACGGGACCTGACGTGCCTGTAGTGAGCGTCAACAGTTGCTGGAAATTTCTCGTCGGCAGCGGTAACTGGCGGATTTGCTCCTGTTCGATAACCGTGCCCTGAGCCGCATTCTCGATCTGCACCAGCGGTGGTTTTACCACAACTTCAACTGTCGCCGTCTGTGCCGCCACTTTCAGACGGACGTCCAGAGTCGTCGTTTCCGTAATGCGCACCACCACACCTTCTGCTGTCGCCTTGCCGAATCCGGCCTTTTCTGCCTCAACGCGATAGGGCCCAGGGGGGACCAGCGAAAACGCATAGTGCCCTGTCCCATCGCTCGTGGTCTCCCGCTGCACTCCGGCGGCGCTGGTCAGAGTAATTTTTGCGTCTGGGATGACGGCGCCGCTCGAGTCTTTCGCAACTCCTATGATCTGCCCAGTTGTTGGAGATTGCGCCGACAGGAGATTGGCAAATAGGAAGAAAACCGCCAAGGTTGAAAGTGGGAACACTCTGCGCAATTGCATACTCTTCTCCTTAAGCCCCCGCTGTTAAATTCATTTGCCCGGTGTGACGCGACCTCCGGTATAGAGAAGAACGAGTTGATCAATAGCTTCTTCATCGCTCATACCCAGGTGCCGCTTGGCTCCAAAAAGTTCTTCCGCCAGGAAGTAAGTAAAAAATTGCAAGTAAATGGCGGTGTAGGCGAGGGAGGCGTCCACTCCCGGCGGGAAGGTGACCTTTGATTTATGGATCATCGCGTTTGCGTACATTCGGAGACCGCCCGCGATTTCGCGAAAGCTATGAATGAAGTGCTTGTGCCGAAACTCAACGACATCGATGTACATAAGGCGCCAGTAATCCAGGTTCTCTGAGACAATGCGCCCGATTGCGCGCGCCAAATTTCTGAGTGAATCTGGATCGAGGGAAGCCATCAGAGGAATAAGCTCCTTCTGCCGAATCGCCTCCATCTTGCGTCCCAAGTGGTGGACCAAATCTATAAAGATGTCTTCTTTTGTGTCGTAGTAGATGTATAGCTTGCCCATCGACACACCCGCCTTCTTCGCAATCTCGCGAACGGTAGTGCCGTGGAACCCCTTCCGAGTGAAGAGCTGAAGGGCGGCGCGCTCGATCTTGAGCTTGTTCTTCTCGACGGTGCGGTGAAGCAGCTTGGGCATTCGTTCCCTAGTCGATTACAATACTCTCGCATCAAAGCGAGCGCTCGCTCTTGTTAGAACATATGGCTTTTACATCCCCTGACATCCCTTGTCAAGGGAATTCTAGTACGGGACTCATAGAATGACTTTTCTAGGCAAGGTTACGAGCCAACTCTCGCAGTGAGAAGGCGCGCAGGAATCTAGCATGCACGAATGCGTCGTTTACAGGGGGAGGCGTTGGTTCGCCATTGCCGATCCTAGAAAAGTCCAAAGCTAACTCAACAATCAAGATTCGATTGGTCGGACATTGATTTCGACGGATCGATAATTACGGTTGCCCAGTCCAAAACCGCAGCTGGCCTCCGTGCGTTGCCAATGAGTAGAATGCTTGTCCACAGTCCCCTTGATGGCGTGAAGCTATTCAACGAAACCAAACACCGGAGACCCACTTGAGTCTAAGGGCCTCGATTCCAACCCGCATTCCGGTGTAGAGCAGCACGATCACAATCAACCGCAATCTGACATCGCAGCACATGAGGATTCTTTGTTCCTCAAGGAAGGAAATTGTTCGCGGGCGCCAAATCCCTGTTTACGCCTGCGGGGCTGACACCCTGCTTTATTCTGAATTCTTTGAAGCGGTCGAATGTGAAAGCGTCAACATCGGTGATCCGACATGTTCCGCAATGGGGTGATAATGCTCTCTGCGACAATCGATAGCGTTTTCGAGTTTGTAGCAGCCGAACTCCAAAAGTGGCACGCCACCACAGAGGGGATGTCCGAGTATGTGTTTTTCAACCCGCAACGTCCGGGTACGCATATCCAAAGCGTTAAAAAATCTTGGCATAGTGCTCTGAAACTGGCGGGGATCCCGGGATTCCCCATCTACCAGTGTCGCCACACTTTCGCAACAAGATTGGCTGGATTGGGTGTGTCGGACACGATCATCGACCAGCTGCTCGGGCATGCGCGGCGAGATGTGCTCCGGTTCTATACGGCTCTAGTTCCCGAATATCTCCGAGACGCGGTCAATCTGTTGGAAAAACAGCGCAGCGCTAAGAAAGGGCAGTCCAGCCTACCGGCGATCGAAGCGATCGAGGAGTCCGTCGGGAAGGGCCCAACCCTAATAAACTAGGGCGTTCATGGGTGCTAAAAAGACCTCAACGTCGAGCTTCAACATTACACTTTCATTACAATTTACATTACAGTGCACCAAGAATGGAGCAATTGCGTCCAGTGGGAGACCTTTCTAATCTCTTGAAAACACAACCTTAAAATGTGGTGGCGGCGCGTGGACTCGAACCACGGACCTACGGATTATGAGACCGTCGCTCTAGCCACCTGAGCTACGCCGCCGAGCTGGGGAAACGCAACGAGAGGGACTAGTCGCGACTGTCGCGAACTCTCGCCGCCTTGGATACAACGAGCCGGGATAGCGCGTCAGATCCAAAGTCTGATTCTAAGAGCCGCTGTCAGAAGGTGTCAAACAGCGCGCGCCAATTCCATTCGCAGAATCGCCACTTGCCAGTTCGAGCGGGAAACTGGAAACTAGTCGTCTCATGAAAACGATTGCCGTAATTCCCGCTCGCCTGGCCTCCACACGTTTGCCACGCAAGATGCTGCGCGAGATCGCGGGAAAGCCACTCGTGGGCTGGGTCTATGAGGCGGTTCGCTCGTCTCCTCTTCTCTCGGATGTGATCATCGCCACCGATTCTGAAGAAATCCTGGAAGCCTGCCGCAAACACAGATGGAAGGCGAAAATGACTTCGGGCTCTCACCGCAGCGGGACCGAGCGCGTACATGAAATATCAAACTCCGTGACAGCGGATGTTTATGTCAACGTGCAAGGCGACGAACCGCTGGTCCGGCCGGAACAAATCGCCGCTCTGCTTGAGGTGATGAAAGATTTGTCAGTCCAGGTGGGAACCGTGAAGACGCCATGTCGACTGGAAGAAATTCGCAATCCCAACGCGGTCAAAGTCGTCACCGCTCCGGACGGCCGCGCTCTCTATTTTTCCCGCACCACGATCCCCTTCGACCGCGACAACACTGGCCCGCGCTACTTCAAGCATCTTGGCCTCTATGCCTACCGGAAAGCTGCGCTCGATCTTTTTGTGAGCCGGCCGGAATCAACTCTCGAAAAAACCGAACGGCTGGAACAGCTGCGTTTCCTCGAAAACCGAACGCCAATATATGTTGGCGAAACGCCTTACGACTCAGTTGGCGTCGACACGGAAGAAGATTTGCAGCGCGTGGCAGAAATCCTTAGCAACCGTTGACTTTATCGGGACTCGGGACTACGCCTGCGGTCCCGCGCTCTGCAAGCGGCCCCACGCTTCCGCGGCCGCCACGCGCTTTGCGATCGTAGGATGCGAATGGAAAAGCCATTCCACCCACTTCGACGGCGTGCGCTCCGCCAGGTTTTGCTGCGCCAGCTTGTTCATCGATGAAATGAATGGCTCCACGCTGGCGATTGATTCAAACGCGTAGCGGTCGGCCTGCCGCTCGTTGTAGCGCGAGTAAGCGTTGAGCGCGGGCATCAGCAACAGCGAGAGCCCTGTCGCCGTCAGGGCCAGCAAGGGCAGGTTGGCGAAATCGGAAAGCTCTTCGAACATGTGGTGATCGACCGCGTAGTGCAGCACCCAGTTCGCGACCCAGAAACCGAGTAAGGTAATTCCAGCTTGCACCAGAATGCTCTTCAAAATGTGCCGGTGGACCTGATGGCCGAGCTCATGCGCGAGAACCGCTTCAATTTCCTCGGGAGCGTAATTGTCCAGCAGCGTATCGGCCAAGATGATTCGCCGTGTCCGGCCAAGTCCGGTAAGTGCCGCGTTTGCTTTCTTGCTCTTTTCCGAAAGCTTCCAGCGGTAGACTCCGCGCACGCGCGTACCCGCGTGCTCGCTCAACTGAATCAGGCGTCGGCGCAGATCTTCATTGTCCAGAGGCTCGAACTTGTAAAAAATTGGAAACAGCACGACCGGAGCAAGCTGGGCCAACACGATGAACAGCCCCATGAATAGCGCCCAGGTAATGATCCACCAATGCTGCGGGAATTCGCGAATCATGAAATACAACAACTCTACGACA
This sequence comes from Candidatus Sulfotelmatobacter sp., assembly GCA_049280095.1. Lineage (GTDB taxonomy): Bacteria > Acidobacteriota > Terriglobia > Terriglobales > Acidobacteriaceae > Sulfotelmatobacter. The sequence goes on from JBAPPL010000045.1 coordinate 40,708, forward strand.
ATCCCTGCCAGCACCAGTCCCACCAGAAAGCCCTTGACTTCATCCCACAGCCACGAGCGCAGCCTTTGTGTGGAAAGTTGAAACCTTCGCTCCAGACGAAATCCGTAATAGTCAAGGCCCAGGCTCAACATTTTGCTGATCAGGAGCAAAAGGAACAGATAGATGAAAACCGCCAGAGTGTAATTGCGGAATCCCTCACGCAAGGCAAGATCGCGCAGCCAGCCCGTCCAACCCGTGATCAGCAAAAGAATCAGGAAAGCGGAGCCGACAGCAAAATCGGTGACCCCCAGCCAGCGGTGGATCCGATTGTAACGGCGCGCCTCCGGCGAGTCGTCTGGCGTCGATGCTGGGCTTCCGGCGAAAGTCATTCTTAAATAGAAGTATCGCATTATCGCCGCGCCAAATGTGGAGATTTAGGCAGACGGGGAAACCCGCTATGCACCGCTCTTAACAAAACTCTCCGCGGCGGTCAGGATTTCTTCCACCAACTCCGGCGATGCGGCCTCCGAGTACGCACGCAGCAACGGTTCGGTTCCCGAAGCGCGGAACAGGATCCATGCTTCCGCTCCACTACCATTCGTTGGCGCATCAAGAAAAAACTTAATGCCGTCGAGATTTTCTTTCTTCAGCACACGATAGCGTCCCAGGCTCTGCGTACTCTCGGACCGAGCCCGCTGAATCGCGCTGTGCTTCATCTCGTCCGGAATGTGCAGGTCACGACGGCCGTAATGGTGCGGGCCGAACTCGCGTTGCAGGTCCGCAACCAGTTGCCCCAGCGGCTTGCCTTCCTCAGCCATTGCGTTCGCCAGCAGCAGGCAATTCAGCACGCCGTCTCGTTCCGGCAAGAAGCGCGAGTAGCCGATGCCGCCCGACTCCTCACCGCCGATGAGAATGTCATGCTCCATCATCAAATCGGCAATGTACTTGAATCCGATCTGCGTTTCGTAAAGCTTGCGGCCATACTTGGAGGCAATGCGGTCGAGCATGCGAGTGGTATTGAAGGCCCGCACCACGTCTCCGGACCACTTCTTGCGCACCAGCAGCCAGCGCAACAGAACGCAGAATATTTTGTGGGAGTCCACAAAGCTGCCATCTTCCGCGACCGCACCGATGCGATCGGCATCCCCATCGGTAGCCAGGCCAGCGTCGCACTTTTCCTTAACAACGGTTTCCTGCAGGAGAGCGACATGCGGGAGGATGGGTTCGGGATTGATACCAGGGAAAAGAGGGTTCACTTCCTGGCGAATGGCAACGAAGGGAACACCTCGGTCGCGAAAGATTCCGGCAAGAACTCCTCTGCCGGAGCCATACATCGAGTCGATCGCAAATTTGAATTTGGTTTTGGCGATCAGATCCATGTCGGCAAAGCAGCAGATAGCGGCGACGTACTGCGACTTAAGGTCGACCTCGTCGATCGCCGCCTTCGAACCCTGCGGCATCGCGCCCTCGCGCAACTCTTCTTCAATTCTTTTCATGATGGCAGGCGTGGCCGACCCGCCAAACTTTCCTTTGAACTTCACGCCGTTCCAGTTCCACGGATTATGACTGGAGGTGATCATCACTCCGCCCGCAGCACCCTGGTGTCTTACGGCATAGGAAACAGCCGGGGTCGGCGTGTAATCGTTGGCCAGCTTCACAGGAATGCCCGCGCCGGCGATCACTTCCGCGGCCACTTGCGCCGTGCGCTGTGAAGCGAAGCGCGTGTCATAGCCGATGATTACACCCTGCTGGGCGTCCTCGTACTTCAAGACGTAGGAAGCGATGGCGCCGGCCACTCGGCGCACGTTATCGAACGTGAAGTCGTCCGCGATGATGCCGCGCCAGCCGTCAGTCCCGAACTTGATTTCTTGAGCCATAGAAGATCAGCGTCCAGTGGTAGTGAGCACTCTTCAGGTCAGTCTGTGCAGCTTCTTCTCATCCAAATGCTTCACTACCTTCCCAACGTCCTGCGCGTGTTGCAGGGTGGTAATCAGCAAAGCATCCGGGGTCTCGACCACCACCAGATTGCTCACGCCCACGGCCGCGACAAACTTTCCCGGAGCGTGCACGTAGTTGCCGTGGGCATTCAAGACGAATACACCAGCGCTATTGATCAGGTTGCCCTCCGGCGGATTGCTCTTTGCGTCATGATGTTCGTGCAGCGCGGTCCAGGAGCCGAGATCGTTCCATCCGAAATCGGCGGGCAGGCAAAAAATGTTTCCTGATTTCTCGCCCTTTGCCGAACGCGGCTCGAGCACGGCGTAATCGACGCTGATGTTCTCGCACTTGGGATACAGTCTGCGAAACGTCGCCGCAAACTTTCGTGTGCCGAAAGTAGACGCAATCTCCTCCAGCAAAGAAGCGGTCCTCGGAAGATGCTCACGCAGCCCGTTGGCCAGCGTGCGCGCGCTCCATAAGAACATTCCACTGTTCCAGAAATAATTGCCCGCTGCGACGAAGGCGGCGGCCTTTTCGGCGTCGGGCTTTTCGGTGAAACGTCGCACTCGTAGCGCGTCACCGGCGATCGCACCGCCCACCTCGACGTAGCCGTAACCGGTCTCTGCCCGATTCGGCCGGATGCCAAGGACGACAATGTTTTCGCCCGCGGCCGCGATTTCAGCGCCGCGCTCGATAGTCGCTCGATAACTTTTTTCATCCCCGATCACATGGTCGGAAGGAAACATCCCGATCACCGCGTCAGGATGTTCGCGCAACAGCAGAAAAGCGGCGAGGCCAATCGCGGGTGCGGTGTTGCGACCCACCGGCTCGGCCAGCACTTGCCGCTTCGGCAATTTTGGGAGCTGCTTCAAGATCGCCGGACGCAGATCATCGTTGGTGATGATGCAGAATTGCTTCGGCGGCGCCAAGGGAAGCAGCCGGGCCACCGTCTGCTGGATCATCGTCTGTTTGCCATCGAGCGCCAGTAACTGTTTGGCGCGCCTTTTCCGGCTCAAGGGCCAGAAGCGCGTACCGCGCCCGCCGGCAAGGATCACAGGATAGAAGTTTGAGTTCTTAGCCACGTTTCTCAGATTTCACTCGCTACAGCCGCGTTTCCGGCTCGGGCAAAGATTTCCCCGGAACCCGTGCTCTCAAAAACTCCAGCGTCCACTGCGGCCGAATCGTGAACTTCCCCGCCGACGCTGGAACTACCACCGCATCGCCCTTTGCCAGAGTAACGGGCTCCGTCCCGGCCGCTTCTACAACTCCACATCCCTCCACTGCCACGAGGATCTGGACTGAACTCATGCCGGATTCGTTGCCCGTACTCAACTCCTGCGCATCCTTCAACTCAAACATATCCACCACGAAGTAAGGAGCCGCCACCAGCGGCGCTAGGCGGTTTCCGCTGCCGGGAACCTGCGTTGGAGCTGGCCTCACTACTTTTCCAGACGCGACTTTCAATTTCACCGCGGCCATGCCATCTTTCAGGTGCAACTCGCGTGGCCGGCCATAATCATACAGACGATAGGTTGTATCCGATTGCTGTTGCGTCTCGACGATCACCGAGCCGGGCCCCAGCGTGTGCACGGTTCCTCCGGCAACGTAAATCATGTCGCCGGTATAGACGTTGATCCAGTTCAGCAACCCTTCGGCGCTTTCCTCGTGAATCGCTTTCTCGAGTTGCGCGACGGTCACGCCCGGTTTCAATCCCAGTGCGATCTGCGCTCCGGGCTTCGCATGGGCCACATACCAGCACTCTGTTTTTCCCCAGGGCTGATCGACGCGGCGAGCCTGCTCGTCATCGGGATGAACCTGCACCGAGAGTTTCTCATGGGGAAAGAGAAACTTCAGCAGTAAAGGGAATCGCCGCGCATCGCGCGCGGCGTCGCCTACAAGCTCCCGCTGATATTTCTCGCTGACCTGCGCCAGTGTCTGCCCGGTGAGCGGCCCATTCGCGATCTTGCAATTGTCGCCGGTGAGCCAGGCCTCGCCGATTTTGTCTTCGAATTTACGATTCGGGTAAATCGGCGACAGATCATGCCCTCCCCACGGACGCGGATCGAAACCCGGAAGCATCAAGAATGGATAGAGATTGCCCATGGCTCATGATCTACATAAAAAAGGCCGTTCGCGAACGGACGGCCTCAGCCGAACCTAAACTTCCACGACCACTGTGTCTAAAATCCGCGACTACAGCGTGGCAAAAAATTTGCGCATGCGCTCTAGTCCGCGATCCAATTCCGCTTGCGAAGTCGCGTAGGAGACGCGAATATGGTCGCCGGTGCCAAATCCTTCGCCCGGGACGGTGGCCACGTGCGCTTCTCTCAGCAACCTTCCCGCCACGTCCGACGCGGACTTCACGGTGCCGCGCCCCAGAAATGCCGACACGTTCGGATAGGCATAGAACGCTCCTTCCGGCAGCGTGCAGGTCACGCCTGGAATCGAGCGCAAGCCCTTCACCACATGGTCGCGAAGTACGATGTACTCGCGCCGCATTTGCTCGACGCAATCTTGCGGTCCTTTCAGCGCAGCCACGGCGGCTTTCTGCACAATCGACGTTGGATTCGATGTGGACTGGCTCTGCAACTTCGACATCGCGCTCACGACCGCGGCCGGTCCCAGCGCGTAACCCAGCCTCCAGCCCGTCATGGCATAGGTTTTTGAGAGCGAACCCAGCACTACGATGCGCTCTTTATATTCGCGTAACGATCCCACAGAAAAATTCTTGCCTGTGTAATTCAGGTAGACGTAACACTCATCGGAGAGTACCCAGATTCCGCGCTCATGCGCCAAGCGCACAACTTCCGTAAGGTCCTCCGCGCTCATCACCGCGCCCGAGGGATTCGACGGCGAATTAAGAATGATCACTTTGGTCCGCGGCGTAATCAGCCGAGCAACCATCTCAGCTGTAACCCGGAAGCCTTGCGATTCGTCCGTCTCGAGCAACACATTGTCGCCGCCGGCATAACGCACGATATCTTTGAACGAGACCCAGTAGGGCACCGGCAAAATCACTTCGTCGCCGTGATCGACGAGTACCTGGATCGCGTTGAACAGCGCATTCTTGCCGCCGGTCGACGCGATCACTTCTTCTCTGCGGTAATCGGAATCGAAATCCACGGCGTGACGGTGTACGATCGCATCGCGCAACTCGGGCGTGCCGGGCACAGCCGTGTACTTGGTGAAGTTGCCCTGGATGGCAGCGATGGCAGCATCTTTGATGTGCTGCGGCGTAGCGAAGTGCGGCTCGCCGGCGCCAAAGTCGACCACGTCGATGCCCTGCGCGCGCAGTTTGTCAGCCTCCGCGACGACTGCCATCGTGGCTGAGGGCTGAATGCGGTTGATGCGGTTGCTGAGTTTTAGCGCTTCGCTGGTCGCAGTGGTCATGCCTTCTTTTTCCTTTTCTTTTCCCGCTTGTCCAAATCTCTTTTGCCCAAAACTTCAATCAGACGCGCGTCCCGCAGCTTGTAGGCAGGATCAAGCTTCTCGCGCAGCTTCTGTTCCACCACTTCCGGGACCAAGCCCTTCACCGGTCCTCCCGCTTGCGCCACTTCCCGCACCAGGCGCGAGCTCACGTAGGAGTACTTGTCGGCCGGCATCATGAAAACAGTCTCCAGGGTAGGCTCGAGCTTGCGGTTCATCAGCGCCATTTGCAGTTCGTATTCGTAGTCGCTGATGGCCCGGATGCCGCGCAAGATGCACGTCGCATCCAGCGATTTCGCGTACTCGACCATCAGTCCGTCAAACGTGTCGATGCGGACGTTCTTCAGATGCCCCGTGAGTTCCTTTAGCATCTCCAGCCGCTCGGCGACGCTGAACATCGGACTCTTCTCCGAGTTGCGCAGAATCGCGACCACCAGTTCCTCAAAAATCTTGGCGCCCCGCTCGATTAAATCGAGGTGCCCGTTGGTCGGCGGATCGAACGACCCGGGATAGATGGCGATTCCCTTATGCAATAGGCCTCACAGGAACAGGCGAAGCTGAATAGAGATTCTATGCGGGCAGGAGTGAGGATGGCAATTGGGGAATGACTTTCGCGCTCGTTAACTCGAAGGATTGTCATCCCGAGCGCAGCGAGGGACCCTGGTTCTTGCTCGCGGCGCAAATCGTTGCCGGCGCAAGCAAACACCAAGGTCCCTCGCTTTCGCTCGGGATGACAGTCCTAAGAATTCCCTTAACGCTTCGCCGCTACCGGCACCCTGACGGCCTCGGGAACGGCGCTTGGCATGGTTGTGACTCGCGCCCCTTGCGGCGGAGTCTGTCCTGGAGCAGCGGCCGGTTGTGCCGCTGCGGCGGACACAATCAATCCGAGCGCCTTGCGCACTTCAGTGTCCAGCTTCGCCATGGTGTCTTTGTTGTCTTTCAGGAACTGTCGCGCGTTTTCGCGCCCCTGGCCGATGCGCTCGCCCTTGTAGCTGAACCACGATCCGGATTTTTCCAGAAGATTGTTGTTCACCGCGATATCGATCAGATCACCTTCGCGCGAAATGCCTTCGCCGTACAGAATGTCGAACTCGGCCTCACGGAACGGCGCCGCCACTTTGTTCTTCACCACTTTCACGCGGGTGCGCGAGCCGGTGACCACGTCGCCATCTTTGATCGCCGCAATGCGCCGGATATCCACGCGCACTGACGAATAAAACTTCAGCGCGCGGCCGCCCGTCGTGGTTTCCGGATTGCCAAACATCACGCCGATCTTCTCTCGGATTTGATTAATGAAGATCAGGCAGGTGCGCGACTTCGAAACCGTTCCCGTCAGCTTGCGCAGCGCCTGCGACATTAGCCGCGCCTGCAGCCCCATGTGGCTGTCTCCCATTTCGCCGTCGAGTTCGGCCTTGGGCACCAGCGCCGCCACCGAATCCACCACCAGCACATCGATGGCATTCGAGCGCACCAGCGCTTCGGTGATTTCGAGCGCCTGCTCGCCATAGTCCGGCTGCGAAACCAGCAGGTTATCCACATCAACGCCCAGCTTCTTAGCGTAGCCCGGATCGAGCGCATGCTCGGCATCCACGAACGCAGCCATGCCGCCGGTCTTCTGCGCCTCGGCAATCACTTGCAGCGTGATGGTGGTCTTGCCAGAGGACTCCGGCCCGAAGACTTCGACCACGCGCCCACGCGGAAAGCCGCCCACGCCGAGCGCCGCATCAAACGAGATCGCTCCGGTCGAGATCACCGCGATGGGGACGATCGCTTCCTTCGATCCCAGCCGCATGATCGAACCTTTGCCAAACTGCTTTTCAATCTGTGAAACCGCCAACTCAATTGCCTTGCCCCGTTCATCCGCCATGGGAGTATGGCTCCTTATTCAAGATCGCCGAACTATGGTGCAGAAACTAATCTGGCCGGATTATACACACAGACCGAAGCGAAACAAAGGCGAAAGCTAAATATGTTGGCGAAAAGGCTTCCCAAAATGGCTCAGGGCTGAAGGCTAGTGATGGCTCCTGGCTTTCAGGCTGATCGCTATTTTCACCACGGCGCCATCTACAGGATCGATCTCGAACACTGCTCTGCTGGTATAAACCGAGCTGTCCTGCCGGTATTTGAAAACGCTGTGCTGCTGAAAAATATCAGTGTCATACGGGGCACCGTACTTGGCCTGCACCTGCGCAGCAGTGTAACCGCGATCGGCAAGCTGCAACACGAGGTAAGCATCCTGTTGTTTCTCGCTTCTGAGAACTGAAATCTCAGAGAACGGAAAGGGCTGCGTCAGGGGGCAATCCACTACGTCGCTCTTGTGCTGATGGACCATCCCTTCCCGTATGATCCCGTCAATCCTCTTGCTCACTTCCTCCTGCAGTGTAAGTACGTCCTTTGCGACGCATAGTCTCTTATCAAGGGTGCATTCCATCCGAACCTGCTGCGCGACATAGGCGCGAAGCACTCGCGAGTTTTGCAGCACAGTCTCAATACCTTGCTCTGGGGGTAGCGCTGATGCGGCGGAAAGATAAGGAACCATCGTGCGCCAGTCGAAGTCGTCCGCCGAGAACTTAGTCTGAACACTAGAGCCGGGAGACTTGCCTCCGCCCCCCGAGGCGCCAGACAACGCCGGACCGAACATGGAGAGGACCAGCGACAGGGCAAACAAGAGAGATGCCGGCTTGGTTCCAGTGAGCAAGGCTCAGATCATAGCCGAAGCGAAAAGAAACGGCCAAGCCGCGATCCGCCGCGCCCGGCCACATGACTACCCGGCAAGGGCGCCCCCAAAGGTTGTCATCCTGAGGACCGCGTTCTTTGCGGGCCGAAGGACCTATGGATTCGTCGGCAGCAGTAACCGCGCCAGCCAGGGACACAGGTCCTTCGTTAGGACACTTCGGCTCTGCCGAGGACTCCGCTTCCTCAGGATGACAAACGAGACGAGTGACTAGCCCCTGGATTGACTCTACCTCTGCAGCAAATCCACTGGCGCCGTAACATCGTGCACCCGAAAATACTTAGCCAGTGCGGGATACTTCCGCGCCACAGCCTCGTACATTGCGTAAGCCACGTTGCGGTAGGAAACGTGCCCCGCCGGCGTGGTGCGCAGTTCAGAGATGTAGACGGCTTCGGCGAAGTCCATCTTGAACAGGGCGCGCTTGCGATAGGCCAGCGGAATCGCGTACTGCGAATTCTCTTCCGCTTCGGGCACATTGCGCGTGGCCAGCTTCTCGACCGCGGCTTGCGTGCGCCGCATGGCGGCATCGAAGCGGCTGCGCACGCCAGCGTCTTCGAGATCGAGCAGCATCTCGTAGCCGTGCTGCGTGGTGAACCCCTGCATCACCTGGATGCAGCGCCGGTGACGGTGCATGTCGCGGAAGCCGCCGGTATCCATCAGAATGTCGAAGCGGAACTGTTGCCCGGCTCGGAAGCCGCGCAGCATTTCATCGTGCTTGCCGCGATGCCGCAGGCCCAGGTCGATGATCTCGCGCCGGAATCGCTCGCCCGAAACCTGCAGCGCCTGCCGGACTTGCCGATAAGAGTGGTGACAGTGCTCATACAGTAAAGTGGTTGCGATTTCCACTTCAAGCGGCTCCTCGTCGAGCAGATCAACAATCGCCTTCGAGGGCGCCACCGGCTCGCTCTTCATTAGTTCGCGCGCCGCCTGCCGCAACTCGCGCCGCGTTTCCATCTCATACGGATTCGGGTCCGCATACTTCACCAGTGTGGGCGCGACCCGAACTTCGTGTAGCAATTCGTGCTCAGCCCGCGCGCCGAGCTCGGGACTGACTTTCCGAATCTCGTCCACCAACCCGCGCAAAGACTCGGCATTCACGTTGTAAGCCGCCGAAGTCGCCGCCTTTTTCAACGATTCCCCGAGAACTCGCACTTCTTTGTGCGTGTGCGAGAGCAAGTGAGCAACCTGGGTTTCCAGAGTCCGCGCGTTGATGATCTCTCCCAGGGACGTATTCGTAGCCAGCGGCAGCAGATAGCGCGTGATGTCAAAGGCCCGCGCCTTCAGCGTGCGCTCATACGCTTCCTGCTTCATCTCGGCCGGCTTGGGAGTAATGCTGATCAGGTGCTGCGTCATGTGCGCCGAGAGCGCTTGGTACTCGGAGAAAAGAAAATCCATCGTCTCGCGGTAGAGCGTGCGAGCTTCCTCGTCAGCGCCAAAATCAGGCACGTAGTAGCCGCTCTTTTTGAAGTCCTGATAGCGAGTCGAGCGCTCCTGTCCGTCCCATCGTTGCTCGTCAGCCAGTTCGATCGCTGCCAGGATCGAGAGCCGCTCAACGGCCAGCGCAATGTGCGCCAGGTCGGCAATCGAGCGGTGCCCGTACTGAAAGTAAAACGTGTTGAGAAACTTCTCGGCCTTCTGCGCGCTGATCTCCCGCAGCGACTCTTTCATCGACAGCGCCGAACGCGAGTACTTGGCCATGGCGTAAGCCTGGATCTCCGGCTCGACGCCATAAACTGCGAACACTTCAGTGGAAGGCGCCTCTGTCTGTAATTTTTCGGCCGTCGCGGAATCCTCCCCGGCCGAAGCCCGCAGCGGCGAGCGATGTCCCGCGCCCGACGGGATTGGATCTGATGTAGATGTTTTCTGGCTAGAAGGTTCGGGCATGGCGAGCACTTCATTGGTCACAGTCTGAGGCATGGGAGTGTTTGAATGTTAATCGGCGGACGCACATTGCGCAATCCGTTTGCAAAGATGATCATCCCCTGCGCGTATAATTCCACGTTCCGACGAAGACTAAGCAGCAGCAAAGACTCGTGAGAACCATCGGGAGACCCCAATGTCGCTTTCCGGACGCGTAGCGTTCGTCACCGGAGCATCGCAAGGCATAGGACGAGCCTGCGCGCTGAAGCTCGCCACCGCGGGCGCGGCGGTAGCCGTAGCCGCGCGTAATCAGGAGAAGCTGAACGAACTGGTCAAGGAGATCACCGCCGTAGGCGGCCAAGCCGCGGCCTTCGCTCTCGACGTCACCGACGAAGAGCAGGTTAAGTCGGCGATGAAAGCAGCCATCGGCCAATTCGGCAAAATCGACATCCTGGTCAATAACGCCGGCATCACCCGCGACCAACTCGTCATGCGGATGAAGCGGGCTCACTGGGACGCCGTGCTGCAAACCAATCTCACTTCCGCATATCTCTGCATCCAGCAGGTCGCGAGCTCCATGCTCAAGCAGCGCTGGGGACGCATCATCAACATCACCAGCGTCTTCGGTCAGATGGGGCAGGCGGGCCAGGCGAACTACTCCGCGTCGAAAGCCGGACTGATCGGCCTCACCATGGCAATCGCCCGCGAGCTAGGGTCGCGCAACATTACTTGCAACGCGGTCGCTCCGGGCTTCATCGAAACTCCCATGACAGACGTGCTTGGCGAAGAGTTCAAGCAGAATGCCGCCAAGCAGATTCCGCTCGGCCGCGTAGGATCGCCCGCCGATGTAGCCAGTGCCGTCGCCTTTCTCGCGTCAGATGAGGCTTCCTACATTACCGGCCATGTATTGAACGTAAACGGCGGAATGTTGATGGGATAGAAGGACCTTTCACCGCCGAATACGCCGAGGGCGCGGAGAAAAATGAAGATTGATTCAGAGCGAGCGCAAAAAACCATGATCCCCTCGGCGTTCTCTGCGTCCTCGGCGGTGAAAGGCCTTTCGATTTTTCAAGCCGAGTCGCCCGCACAGATCGCGCAGGCCCGCGAATTATTTCTGGAGTACGCGCAATCCCTCGGCTTCAGCCTGTGTTTCCAAAACTTTGATAAAGAACTCGCAGGATTGCCCGGAGACTACGCTCCACCGGAAGGCCGCCTGTTGCTCGCAGAATGCGAAGGTCAACTCGCAGCCTGCGTCGCTCTCCACAAGTTAGGGTCCGGCATCTGCGAAATGAAGCGCCTCTACCTGCGTCCGCAGTTCCGCGGCAAAGGCCTGGGACGCGCCCTAGCCGAGCGCATCATCGCCGAAGCGCGCCAGATTGGCTACGAGCGAATGCGCCTTGACACGGTCGAGCCGGTCATGAAAGACGCAGTCGCAATGTATCGCAAGCTGGGGTTCAAAGAGGTCGCTCCCTATCGCCCGAACCCAATCGCGGGCGCAATGTATATGGAGCTGGAATTGTAGAGCAATTCGCTCCGGAAACCCCGCCCTGCGCCGCAGTCGAGACGAATTGTTTGTTGTACAGTGTCTAAGCTACGCCTGCCCCGCCGCGTCAAGTAGTAGGAAAAAAGTGGTTTGCCTATGGCACTAATTTCCACTTGCCAGAAAATCCCGATCTGGTTACTATGTCGCATCCTGCAATGCTCCCCCAGATCAACATCGGCGAGACTATCCGAAACTACCGGCTGCAAAAGGGCATGTCTCAGGGAGACATCGAGAAGCGCACCGGCCTGCTGCGCTGCTACCTGTCTCGCGTAGAGAACGGTCACACCATTCCTTCGCTCGACACGCTCTCAAAAATTGCCGGAGCCATGGAGATCGCGCTCTCGCAATTCTTCTCCGAATCCGGCCACAGCAACGGCTCCAAGGGATTGCCGCAACTCTCCGACGACGAAGTCCGCTTCCTGAGCCAGGTCCGCCGCTACGCCACCAACCTCAATGACAGCGACCGCAAGCTGGTTCTCGCCATGGTCAAGAAGATGGCGTCGAATTCCAGCAAGTAGATGCGAGTCTCGAGCCGCGAGTCCCGAGCAAACGCTACTTGGAGCACCACGCGTCCGCTCACGACTCGCGACCCGGGGCTCTCAGCTGCTTACTTTCGTACCATGACCTCAGTGACCGCCAGGCACCTCGCCCCCGCCACCGCTTCTCACTAAACTGTTGACTGGGAGATGCCTGAGTGACCATTGATGAAGAACTGAACCTGCTCGAGACCCAGCTGCGAAGGCTGAAAATCGAGTACGAGGTCTACTTCAGCAATCCGACCAAACGGCCGCCCACCGACGTGGAGTGGAAGGTCCTCTCCCTGCTGCGCAAATTCTCCGACGGCGGACGCATGAGCTTCTCCCAGCGCTACCGCTACAACGAAATGGCGCAACGCTACGCGGTGTACAGCGATCTGTGGCGCAAGAAGTCACGCGTCCGCGAAGAAGGCTACCGCCGCCCGCAGGATGCGCTCCTCGGCGTGCAGGGAGTTCGCCCCGAAGTTGAAGAGCACAAGCAACACCACAACCCGGTCTATGGCTTAAGCCACGCCGCCGCAGCCGCTGCCGGAGACGCGCCCGCAGTCAGCTCTCAGCCCATCACCATGCACACCGCCGCCGACAAAACTGAGCACGAGCAGGTGGAGCGCCTGTTCAACACCTTGGTCGCGGCCAAGAAGAAGGCGGGAGAAAATGTCTCCGGCAACCTCGATTCGTTTTCCACCTTCGTGCAGAAAAAGACCGCCGAGATTCGCAAGCAGTATGGCTGCCAGGACGTGGAATTCTCCGTGGAACTCGCCGACGGGCATGTGAAGCTTAAGGCCAAGGCGAAAGCGTAGGCTCCTGTTAAAGTTATTTTCCCAGCAATATCGTCCCGTCCGTCTGTATGACGTAGATCTTCCCGTCGAGAGTTCCGACGTACTCGGGAATAGAGGGTTTCCTAGTTAGGACGTAAAACACATCGCTGTCTTCAGGAGTGAGGCTGAGTACGTGTGTATGGTAGCCAGACACCGTGTCCTTCTTGATAGCGAAGTCAAGAATCGATTTGTGCATTTGCCTCCTCTCAACCATCGAACCACCGTCTGCAGTGAAGGTATATCGCACGTCTCCGCCGAGAGGGTAGATGCCATTTTCCGTCTGCGCTGGTAGTAGATATACGTACAGCTGGCCTGTCTCCGATGGAATTGCGTAGGCGTTATAGGGCCGGCTCACCGGGCCGAGATCCTTCAGAGATGTTTCAAAGGCCTTAGCCGCGTAGAGATAAAAGTCCGTACTCGCGAGCGGAGGATCGCACTTCTTCGCTGTGAAAAACTCTGGTCTTGTGCCCTGCGTGGCCTGGTATACGGCCAAGAATTTGTCATGCGTATCGTTGAGGCGCCCAAACACAACGACCCAGCCTGCCTCGGACTTTCTCGCGATGTAATAGCGCGTACTGCCCTTTTCCGGTTTCAAGTCCTGAACCACATCTGTCGCGTGCCACGAAGCGACGTCGTACTCAGCGAGCATCCTTCCACGCGCGGTTATGGCCCGCAGTTCAGCCGCAGTTGGCACCTTGTTTTCCTGCTCGGCCCTCTGGGCTAGCAGCAACGAGCACGAAGCGAGCAGGATCAGCGGTGTCCCAAATCGTCTATCCATCACCGTCCTCCAAGTTGAGTAAATTGTACCTCCCAGCCCACCGCAGGAACGAAGATGTGCTCGAGGGTGTGCTCGCCGTTCCCTCTGCTGATAGAATTTCCGGTCGCTACCCAATCATCCTTCATATCCGAGGCCTCACATGTCCCGCAGCACCACCCGCATCCAGCGCGCCATCCTCAGCGTCACCGACAAGACCGGCCTCGTCGATTTCGCCTGCCAGCTCTCCAGCCTCGGCATCGAACTCATCTCCACCGGAGGCACCGCTAAGCTGCTGCGCGATTCCGGCATCGCGGTCAAAGACATCTCCGAACTCACCGGTTTCCCGGAAATGCTCGATGGCCGGGTCAAGACGCTGCATCCCAAGGTGCATGGAGGCATCCTGCATCGCCGTGAGAATCCCGCGCACGTCGCTGCCATTGCCGAGCAAGGCATCCAGCCGATCGACATGGTCGTGGTAAATCTCTACGCCTTCGAAAAAACCGCCGCCAAGCCCGGCGTCGCGTTCGAGGAGTTGATCGAGAACATCGACATCGGCGGGCCCTCCATGATCCGTTCCGCCGCCAAAAATTTTCACGACGTCGCCGTTGTCACGTCAGCGGCTGACTATCCGGCCATCGCGGAAGAACTCGCCCGCAACCAGGGCGCGCTGTCTCTCGAGACCAAGTGGCGACTTGCGCAGAAAGCATTCGCCACAACCGCTGCATATGATTCCGCAATCGCCTCGACGCTCGAACGCATTCCCGACATCAAGAGTCCTCAACTCCCTGCCGCAGAAGCCTTCCCGCAAACCCTGCGCCTGTCCTTCCAGAAAACCCTCGACCTGCGCTACGGCGAGAACCCGCACCAAAAGGCGGCGATGTATTCCGACGGTTCCGGCGCAGGCGTAGCCAACGCCCGCCAGATTCAGGGCAAAGAGCTTTCCTACAACAACATCGTCGACCTGCAGGCAGCCTGGGATCTCGCTCAGGAATTCGATCCGGACGAGGCCGCCGTCTGCGCCATCATCAAGCACACCAATCCTGCGGGCGCCGCAACCGGCAAAACTCTTGCGGAAGCCTACAAGCGTGCTCTCGAATGCGACCCCGTCTCAGCGTTCGGCGGCGTAATCGGCGTGAACCGCCCCATCGACGGCCAAGCCGCCGAAGAGATGCACAAGCTCTTCCTCGAAGTAATCGCCGCACCCGCCTTCGACGAAGCCGCCAAGGCCCGCTTCGCCACCAAGAAAAATCTCCGTCTTGTCGAAGTAAAAGCCGCGCCCCAGAAGTGGATTCTCAAAAACGTCTCCGGTGGAATCCTGCTGCAAGACAGCGATTCACGCCCGCTGCAAGATATTGACCTCAAAGTCGTCACCCAGCGCGTCCCCACTCCCGAAGAAACCCGCGCGCTCTTGTTCGCCTGGAAGGTCTGCAAGCACGTCAAGTCCAACGCCATCGTCTACGTACGCGATGGGCAAACCGTCGGCGTCGGCGCCGGCCAGATGAGCCGCGTCGATGCGGCCAAGATCGGCGCCATGAAAGCGCAACTGCCTCTGAAGGGAACGGTCGCCGCCTCCGATGCATTTTTCCCATTTCCCGACGGCGTTGAGGAAATTGCGAAGGCAGGCGCGACTGCCATCATCCAGCCCGGAGGCTCACAGCGCGATCCCGAAGTAATCGCAGCCGCCGACCGCCTGGGGCTGGCCATGCTCTTTACTGGGGTCCGGCATTTCCGGCATTAGTTTCGGCAATCGCAACAGCTAAGTTCCTACGCTTTACCAAACTTGACACTCGCCCCCGCAAGTCCCCGCGGTCCCTGTACTTCCGCTTTCGCCGCAGCCCTGTCAAACGCACTGTTTTTCCCCAATCCTGCCTGCACCGGGTTAGAATTGAAGCACACTACCCCCGCCGGTTTGCATCCAAGTGGGTATGGTTTCGGAAAGTGCACGCAGCTCTAATAGCAACGGCTCTAACAGATACAATTCCGGTAGAATCGAGTCCAGCGTCCTCAGGTTAAGCATGAATAGAATTCTTCGCGGCGTCATAGTGTTCTCCACCCTCGCAGCGGCTGCCGCCGCGCAAACCAGCCCAACCACGCCAGCGGGGTCCGCAGCGCCGGACTCGAAGGCCGCTCCATCCAAAGTGGCGCAAGCCTCGCCGCGCAAAGTCGACCGCGCCGTCGCCTATTACCACTACACCCTCGCGCACATGTATGAGGAGCAGGTCACGGTCTACGGACGCAGTGAGTTGGCGAACAAAGCTATGGAAGAGTACCGGCTCGCCATCGAGGCCGACCCCTCTTCTGAATTCCTGACCTCGGGCCTCGCCGAGCTCTACGTCAAGACTGGACGCATCCGCGACGCCGTGCTCCAGGCACAGGACATCCTCAAACGCGACCCCAACAATCTTGAAGCCCACAAGCTGCTCGGCCGGATTTACCTGCGCTCGCTCGGCGACTTGCCCGGCGGAGGCAACGGCTCTGAGAATGTGCTCAAGCTGGCCATCGAGCAGTACGAACAGATCGTCAAGATCGAGCCCAACAGTGTGGACGATCACCTTCTACTCGGCCGCCTCTATCGCCTGAACAACGACTTGCAGAAGGCGGAAACCGAACTCAAAACTGCAGTCCAGCTCGATCCCGATTCCGAAGAAGCCGTCACCACGCTCTCTCTGCTCTATAGCGATGAAGGCGACACCTCGCACGCCCTGCAGGTGCTGAGTGCAGTACCCGACACCGGCCGCTCCGCTAAGCTCTACGCCGCGCTGGGCGCGACTTACGAGCAGCGCAAGGATTACAAGAGCGCGATCGACGCCTACAAGCACGCCATCCAATTGGATCGCGATAACCTCGATGCCATCCGCGGCCTGGCGGAAAATCTCTTGAACGATGGCCAGATCGACGCCGCCCTCGATCAATACAAAGTGATCGCCGACGCGAATCCCGAGGACGCACAGACGTATCTGCGCATCTCGGAAATCTACCGCCGCCAAGGCAAGTACGACGAGGCGCTCGACAGCTTGAAGAAGGCGCAGGCCATGGTCCCAGATGCCCTCGAGGTTCCCTACAACATCGCGGTGGTTTACGAGGCTCAGGCCCGTTACGACGAAGCCGCAAAAATCTTGCAGGATCTGCTGAAGAAAACCGAGAAAGCCGACAGCAGCTACTCTCAATCTGACCGCAACAATCGCGGCATCTTCATCGAACGCCTCGGCATGGTTTACCGCGACCAGGAGAATTATCCCGCGGCGGTTGAAGCCTTCCGCCAGATGATCGCTCTCGGCGACGACAACGCCCGCTCCGGTTATCAGAACATCATCGACACTTACCGCGACGCCAAGCAATGGTCACAGGCTACAGCCACCGCCAAAGAGGCCGTGCAGAAGCTGCCCAACGACCGCGAACTGCGCATGGTGCTCGATGGCCAGCTCGCCGACAGCGGCGACCCCGAGAAGCCTCTCGCCGACGTGCGCTCCATGCTCAAGGGCACGCCCGAAGACCGCGACGTCTATCTCCGACTGGCCATTATGTATACCCGCTTGAAGCGCTTCAGCGACGCCGAGGAGGCGCTTAACAAAGCCGAGCAGCTCTCCACCAAGCCCGACGATAAGGAGTACGTCTACTTCCTCCGCGGCGACACCTACGAGCACGAAAAGAAATACGACGAGGCCGAAGCTCAGTTCAAGAAAGTTCTTGCCATCACGCCGCAGAGTGCCGCGGCCCTCAACTATCTCGGCTACATGAATGCCGATCGCGACATCCGTCTCGAAGAATCACTGAATTACATCAAGACGGCCGTAAGCTTGGACCCCACCAACGGCGCTTATCTCGATTCCCTGGGCTGGGTTTATTTCAAGCTCGGCAAATACGACCTAGCCGAAGAGAACCTGAACAAAGCATCCTTGCGCATGGGTTCGGACCCGACGGTGCAAGATCACCTCGGCGATCTCTATCAGAAGACCGGCCGCCTGAAGCTGGCCGCCGCTCACTGGGAGCGCTCCGTCGAAGAGTGGAACAAAACCATAGCTCCGGAACAGGACGCCGATCTGTTCGCGGCCACGCAGAAGAAGCTCGATGCCGCCAGGGTCCGCCTCGCCAAGGAAGGCTCGGGCCAGTAAGCGCGCATTCTCAACCGGAGGGCTGTCTTGAAGACCATTAAACTCGTGGCCTTCTGCTTATCGATCGCGATTTTGGGGTGCGTCCAGGTTGCGAGCGCAGAGCAGCCAAAAGCACAGGCGCCCGCTCCCGAGCCCGCGCAGATCGGCGCTGCCCAGAAGGTATTCATTTCCAATGCCGGCGGCGCAAGCCTTGAGACGGTTATCGATGAGACGGTTTTCAACGGAGGCCCCGACCGTCCCTACAACGAGTTCTATGCGGCGATGAAGAGTTGGGGTCGATTTGAAGTCGTACCCTCGCCCTCCGATGCCGACCTCGTCCTCGAAATCAGTTGGGCCCTCACCGATACTGGATTAAGACTCCCCGTACTCGGACAGCTGCGCCTGGTGATTATCGATCCCAAAACCCGCATCACACTGTGGAACCTCACCGAATACGTGCGAGGAGCGCTGCTGCTGGGGAACCGCGACAAGAATTTCGATCAAGCGATGAACACAATTGTGGCGCGCCTGAAGGCACTGACGGCCCCACCCTCGCCCGCAGCGGATGCACCGAAATAGGCATCCGCACAGGCGCTGTTCAATCAACAATCAGAAATCGACAATCAACAATGCTAGACTGTCCCAATGCTGGCCGGCTACGCGGTGCATCTGGAACAATCCCGCGGACGCCGCTTCCCTGAACTGCCTCATCCGTACCGCAACGACTTCCAGCGCGACCGCGACCGCGTCATCCACGCCCGCGCCTTCCGCCGCCTCGAAGATAAAACCCAGGTTTTCACCCGCCGCTACTCCGACCACTTCCGCAACCGGCTCACCCACACCATCGAAGTGGCACAGATCACGCGCACCGTCGCGGGCGCACTCGCACTCAACGTCGATCTAGCCGAAGCGCTTGCGCTGGTCCATGACCTCGGCCATCCCCCGTTCGGCCACGCCGGCGAAAAAGCGCTCGACGCCGCCATGCGCGCTCACGGACTCTTCTTCGACCACAACCTGCACGCCCTGCGCATCGTGGAAGATTTCGAACAGCGCTACGCCGCCTTCCGCGGTCTCAACCTGACTTTCGAAGTGCGCGAAGGCATCATCAAACACTCGCGCGATTACGACGCGTCCAAACATCCGGAACTAGCCGAGTATCTGCTCGACCAGCGCCCCCCGCTAGAGGCCCAGCTAATCGACCTGACCGACGAAATCGGCTACAACACCGCCGACCTCGACGATGGCTACGAAGCCCATCTCCTGACGCTCGAGCAAATCCGGGAGGGAGTGCCTGTCTTCGAGCGTTTCTCCCGCGAGGTCGAGCGGACCTATCCCGATGTCGCCGCCAAGCTGAAATTCAACGAAGCCCTAAAAGGAGTTTTGAACCGTCTAGCCGGAGATCTAATCACTAACACGCAGTCGCGGCTGAAGCAGTCCGGGATCAAAACTCTGTCGGATGTTCGTCTTCACAAAGAACGCTTGGCAGCATTCAGCCCTGAAGTAGAAGCCGAGCGCAAGCAGATCAAAGACTTCCTCTACGAAAATCTTTATTACAGCCCGTCGTTAGCTGAAGAAAAAGACGACGCCGAACGCATCGTAGGCGAACTCTTCGCCTTCTGGATGGAAAACCCCTCAGCCCTGCCGCACTACTATCAGGAAAAAGCCACGCAGGAATCCCTGCCCCGCGTGGTCTGCGACTACATCGCCGGCATGACCGATCATTTCATCATCGAGCAATACGAAAAGCACTGCGGCGGTAAAATGACACCGCCACAGCCGGCAAAGGGCAAAGGAGGAAGCACTACGCTTTGATCCCTTGTGTCTCTATGATTGCCTGTTTCTGAACCCTCGCTCCACCCGCCAACCCACCCCAGCCCGGTCGATCCCAAAAGGTATCCTTCCAGAACTTCACCCATTCACGCAGTTTTTATATCAGGTTTGTGAAAATTACCCTCCCGGAAACGACCAGCGCCACCCTTACCCCCGAGCAAGAGGTACAATGTCTTTAGATTTCAATCATTTAGCTCTTCAACCCCAAAGCCGGGTTTGGCATCCAACCTGTAATAGAAAGGGCAGGCGCTGGCAGGTTTCCGGCGCCCGGAGTTCGAAGTAAAGTTCAGGATTTTCAGGCCTGCGTGGCGTCAGCGCCGGCCGGCAGGGCGATCACCCCTTGCTTTTTATATTTGCTGTTGTTGTGAGGGACGCAATAAAAATCACGCAGCACGCCCGTTTCGGCGTGCCGGAGCGAGCCCTAGAGCGCTCCCAAACTTGGAGGAAGTTCCTTATGAACACTCGTATTCTCGCTACTTTGCCGCTGGCCGCTGTGCTCGCATTTCCGGCCTTCGCGCAAACTTCGTCTACTCAGGATCAAACCAGCCCCACTCCCGCCACCACTCAGTCCACCGACACCGCTACCGGCAAGCAGCCTCTGCAGGCGCCTGCCCGCGAGGGTTTCTGGGGCCGCGTGAACCCGTTCGCCCGCAAGACTTATGTAAAGCGGCAGACCGACCCCATCCGCGACCGCGTCAACGAACTCGATGACTTGACCGCATCCAACAGCAAGGCCATCAAAGACACCGACTCCCGCGCCCAGGCCGGCATCAAGCTGGCTTCAGACAAGGCCAACGAAGCCGATGAGCACGCCATCGATGCCGGCAATAAGGCAACCATGGCGCAGACGACCGCGCAGCAGGCGACCACCCGCATCCAGACCGTCGAGACCGTCGTCAGCAACATCGATCAGTACAAGGCCTCGAACCAGACCGAGATCCGCTTCAAGCCCGGCCAGACCATGCTGAGCAAGAACGCCAAAGACGCCCTCGACGAGATGGCGAACACGGTCAAGGGACAGCGCGGCTACATCATCGAAGTGCAGGGTTTCTCTTCCGGCAGGGGCCAGATCGCGATCCAGAACTCGCAGAAGATGGCCGAGTCGGTCGTGCGCTATATGGTGCTCAACCACGAGATTCCGGTTTACCGCATTTACCTCGTAGGCATGGGAAATGCTCCAGTCGAGGGTGCGGAGGCCAAGCACATCAGCGGCGGGCGCGTGGAAATCAGCCTGCTGAAGAATGATCTGGAGCAACTCTCCAGCAATTCTTCCGCTCCGGTCACCACCGCAGATCAGCAACAGCAACCGAAGTAGCTGGAAATTGCCAAAGCTAGGGACCAAGGGCGCCTCGCCCAAGTCCCTCCCCCAGAGAAAGCCCCTCGCGCAAGCGAGGGGCTTTTTCGTGCGTGCGGATGACCAGACTACCTGTCATCCCGAGCGAAGCGAGGGACCTTGGTTTTTGCTTGCGACAACTGCAACCGCCGCTTTGAATTCAAGCCCGATACGATCCCGGCTTGATCCCAAACTGGTCGAGTTTGGATTGCAGCGTGGTGCGCTTGAAGCCGAGGCGTGCAGCCGCTCCGTCCGGTCCACCCAGCTTACCGTGGCAGTCTCGGAGAGCGCGAAGAATGCGTTCGCGCTCCTTGTCGCGAACGCTGCCGCTGGCTCCGGCGCTGCCCTGCTCAACCACCGTTTCCAGTTCCGCGAGCGGCGCCTGCAGAACCGATCCCGGCGTCAGAATCACCGAACGCTCCACAAAATTCTCCAGTTCGCGAATGTTGCCCGGCCAATTCCACCGCACCATCATTTCCATGGTCTTTGAAGGAATGCTCGTGATCGATTTCTTCATCTGGGCGGCAAACTTGCTGACGAAGTGTTCGATCAGCGGCCGGATGTCTTCGCGCCTCTCACGCAACGGCGGAATCAGGATGGGAAACACATTCAGCCGGTAATACAAGTCGCTGCGAAACTCGCGCCCTTTAACACTCTGCACCAGGTCCCGATTGGTCGCCGCCAGCAGCCGGAAATTCACTTTCAGAGTCTGCGTGCCGCCGAGCCTCTCGAACTCCAGGTCCTGCAGCACCCGCAGCAGTTTGGGCTGCAAGCTCAGCGGAATCTCTCCTATCTCGTCCATAAAAAGGGTGCCCCGGTCAGCCAATTCGAGGCGGCCAAGTTTCCGCGCGACTGCGCCTGTAAAAGCTCCCTTCTCATGCCCAAACAACTCGCTCTCCAGCAGGCCTGAGGGGATGGCAGCGCAGTTCAGCTTGATGAAACTATTGCCCTCCCTCCGGCTCATGCGGTGAATCGCGCGGGCCACCAACTCCTTGCCCGTCCCGGTCTCACCCTGCAGCAGCACCGTGGCGTCGCTCGGAGCCACCTTGGCCACCTTCCGCATCACCTCTTTCAAGGCACTGCTGCGGCCGACAATCTCTCCAAACCCCAGTTCCGTGTCGATAGATTCTTCCAGATAAAGCTTTTCTTCAGACAGCTTCTCCTTGGCCACCCTAAGTTCTTCCGTAACCTCTTGCAGTTGGGCGAGATTCTGCCGCAGCGCCTCTTCCGCGCGCTTCTGCTCGGTGGTGTCTCGCAAGACACAGGCGATTTGATCGATGCCAGTCGGTCCTTGGATGGGAAAATATGAGGCCGATACGTCTCTCTCGCCCAGCTTCGGGTACGCGTACCTGACCTCGTATCGGACGACTCTACCCTGGAAACATTCATCAAACTGTTGCTTGATATCCGCCTCAAAAACCTCTCTACCCACAACTTCGGCGACGGTACGCCCTATAACCTGTTCCTTTCCCAGACCCCGGTAGTTCAGGAACGCGGCGTTGGCGATTACATAGCGGTATTCCCGGTCCACCACCATGATCCTGTCTCCCAACACTTCGACAACCCTCTCGTATTCCCGCAACCGCGCGTCAGCCTGCTTGCGTTCGGTGATGTCCTGGACAATCGCCATGTGCCAAACCGGATCGTGATCCTCGGGCCACATGGGCACCACCTCGAGATCGACCCAGCGTACCGATCCATCGGGACGCACGTATCTTTTTTCCAGTTGGTACTGTCTGACTTCCCCTTCCTTGAGTTGTCGCAGCCTTTCGAGGTTCTCAGCCAAGTCTTCGGGATGAGTGATGCTCTGGAAAGTCCGTCCCAGCAGATCGTGCTCCGTACGCCCGACAATTTCACAATATTTCGGATTCACCCCAAAGAACCGGCCCGTCTGGCTGTCAATCCAGCAGACGCCGACTGGGGAAATTTCATGAAGAGCGCGATAGCGGCTCTCGCTGACCTTAAGTTTCTCTTCGGCCTGCTTGCGCTCGGTAAGGTCGCGGGCGATGGCAACGATATAATCGCGCCCCGCGCGAACCTGCTTCGTGCTCA
The DNA here is from genome assembly GCA_049280095.1 of Candidatus Sulfotelmatobacter sp. Taxonomy (GTDB): domain Bacteria; phylum Acidobacteriota; class Terriglobia; order Terriglobales; family Acidobacteriaceae; genus Sulfotelmatobacter. The sequence goes on from JBAPPL010000045.1 coordinate 63,605, forward strand.
CTTCCACCGGGAAGATCGATCCGTCCTTTCGGCGGTGGACGCCTTCCAGCACCAGCCATCCCGTTTCCCGCCATTGCTGCCTTATAGGTACCATTGAAGATTCCGTCACGGCGGGATTGATGTCGAAAACCCGCAGAGACAATAGTCCTTCCCGGCTGTAGCCCAGAGCGGAGCAAGCCTTCTCATTCACATCAAGAAAGCGGAGCGTTTCCGGATCCACCACTTCAATGGCATCGTTGCTCTGATCAACCAGCGTTCGGAACAACTTCAGTTCCTCAATCGTGCGCTCGTTCTCGCGCGCCTGGTTGTGCAGAGTTTCGTTGGCCTCACGGGCCAACTGCTCCGCGCGCCTCTGTTCGGTCACGTCGCGCGCCATGCCGCGCACGATCGGCGAAGCTACGCCCTCGGTCCGCAAGGTGTTGTGGTATTCCCAGATGCGCTGCTCTCCCGATCGCGTCACCACGCCCATCCAGCCATGGGACTCGCCGGTGATCGCAATGTCTTTCAGATAAGCGTCGAAGTCGGCCCGAAACTCCGGGACGATCAACTCCCGCATCGGAATCTTCAGCAATTCCTCAACGCTGTAGCCGAGCACTCGCGCCGGCGCGGGATTAACCGACAGTAACCGGCCTTGCAAATCGTGGATGCACAGCAGGTCCTGGCTGTGTTCCACCAGATCCTGATACCAGTCTGCATTTTCGTGGAGAGCCTGCCGGATGGAATCCAGGTCGGCAAACTTTACTTCAGCAACGCGATACGTCTTGGTCCCAGGGTGCAGATCCATAGCTGGCTTCCCTGCGGACTGGGCTGCTTGAATTGCATGCGTGAATTCTACTTCCGCCGCTGTCTTGCCGGGTACGGAATGCACGCCGAGTGGCCCATGACGCGACCCAAATCCGAATTGCGGCGAAGTGTACCAGAAGCGTGCCGGATTTGCACCAGTTCCGTGGCGATTCCGGCCGCCCCTTTCGAAATATTTAGATTCGGGATCCGGGCGAGGAGCAGTAAAACCACAAAGCTCGGCGTGGTGAAGCTGCCCTTCGTTTGACCCTGCACTTCCCGCTCAACTAGACTCGCTTCTCAGCGAGGTTCCCATGAAACGTATCGCGTATCCGCTGCTCTTTTCCCTATTTTTCGCGCTGATCGTGTTCGCCGAAACGGCAATTGCTAACGATAACGATAACGAGGGCCACCATCACGAAGACCTGACTGCCACGCAACTAGGAACGGTCACCTTCCCGGTTTCCTGCGACCCAGCCGTGCAGAAGTCGTTCGAGCGTGGCGTAGCCCTGCTGCACTCCTTCTGGTACGAGGAGGCGGAAAAAGAATTCATCCAGATTTCCGCCAGGGCTCCGAACTGCGCCATGGCGCATTGGGGCGTCGCCATGAGCCTGTGGCACCAGCTGTGGAACGAACCGGATAAAAAAGTGATCGAGCACGGCCAGGAGGAAGTTCACCTCGCAAAAACCACTGACGGCCCCATCACCCCGCGCGAGAAGGCCTACATCGCCGCGATCGCAGCCTTCTACAGCAACTCAAGAAAGCTCGACCACGACGCTCGCGCCAAAGCCTATTCCGACGCGATGAAGAAGGTTTATGAGACCTACCCGGACGATCACGAAGCCGCGGTTTTCTACGCCCTATCACTGCTCGCGTCCGAACCGCACGACGATCCAACTTTCGCCAACCGCAAGCAGGCAGCTGCGATCCTCGAAAAATTATTCGCCACTGAGCCCGATCACCCCGGCGTAGCCCACTACCTCATCCACGCCTATGACAAGCCGCAACTCGCGCAGCTGGGCCTGCCCGCCGCTCGCCGCTATGCGCAGATCGCGCCCGCCGCTCCCCACGCCCTGCACATGCCGTCGCACATCTTCGCCCGCGTCGGCCTCTGGCAGGATGACATCAATTCGAACCTCGCCTCCATCGCCGCCTCGCGCAAAACCGCTGCCATGGGCATGGGCGGCGAGGGCCACCAGTTCCACGCCATGGACTTTCTCTTCTACGCCTACATGCAAAGCGGACGCGACGCCGACGCCCGAGCCCTGATCGAAGAGATCCGAGCCATGCCCAACAAGAAAGACGATATGTACGGCGCAGGATTCGATCCCCACGCCGCGGCGCTCGCCCACCTGACCGCTCTATATCCCATCGAGATGCATGACTGGCCCGCGGCAGCAGCTCTGCCTCCAACCGAGGTCCAGGGTACGGCGGAAGATTCCACAATCTACTGGGCGCGTGCCATCGGCTCGGCCCACCTCCGCAAGCCGGAGGACGTCAGCAAAGATTTGGCCGCGATTGAAGGCATTCACAAGAAATTGGCGGCCGCGAAGTCGGAATTTGCCGGCGCCGTAGAAGATGACAGAAAAGAAGCGGCGGCCTGGCTGGCCTTCGCCGAAGGCAAAGATGATGATGCAGTCGAAGCAATGCGTCGCATCGCCGACAAGGAAGATTCTCTTGGAGAAGAGCCAGAAGGCATTCCGGCGCGAGAGATGATCGCAGACATGCTGCTCGAGGCCAAACGTCCCCAGCAAGCCCTGGCCGAATACCAGACTGACTTAAAACTGAACCCCAACCGCTTCGACGGCCTCTCCGGCGCCGCCCGCGCCGCTGAAGCCGCCGGCAAACAGTCGGACGCCGCCGAATACTATGCGCTCTTGCTCAAAGTCTGCGCCGGCTCGAACTCCACCCGTCCCGAACTGAGCCGCGCACGCGAGTTAGTGGCGCGGAAATAACTTACGAGCTCCATCCTCTGAGCGAAGATGAACATGGCATTCTTGATTTGCCGCAACGGGTTGAGGTTGTAGATATGGAGCGCTCCTTGATCCGCATCCAAGGCGACAACAGCGGCTGGGCCTGCACCAATTGCGGATGGACCGTCCCCGTCCCCACCCTGTTAAGCGGGGACGACGCCATGGCCGCCTACGATCGCCTGGCCGCCGCCAAGTTTCGCGACCACAAGTGCGAAGCCCACGCCGCCTTTTCCCCGCCGAAGGAACCGGCCAAAAAGCAGGCTGACACCGGTTTCGCCGAGCGTGCCCGCGCTCTCATCAAGCGGGGATACAAACCCAAGGTTGCCGTGGAACTCACGCTCGACGAGATGGAGATTGAGCACGGCCGCGACCGCACCTTCATGGAAAAAGTCCGTGCCGATGCCGAGGATTTTCTGTGGAAGGTAGGCAAGGGCCTCATCTGAAAACGAATCGCGCCACCACTAAACCAGCCTAGCCCCGAAACACTGTCCGCTTGACGATCAAAGCCGCCATCATGGCGACGACTCCAAGCAGCGCGTTGTACTCGCGATGCTTCAGATACAGATCCAAAGAAAACCCCGCCCCAACCTCGTTCTCATTATCTAAGCGCGGCGTGAGCCGCGGGAACATCCTCGGCACCCTTCGCGCATAATCCTCAAACTCCGGAAACGTCCGGCGCAGAAATGCCTCTTCATCGCGAATCACTGGGAGATAGATCGCCAAGAACATCACAACCAACGCCACGCCGACAGCCCAACTGCGCGCCGCCACGGCAAATCCCAACCCCATCAGCAGCGATCCCAAATAAAGCGGGTTTCGCGTATAAGCATAAGGACCCGAAGTGGCGAGCGACTCGTTCTTGCGCACATGTCCGGAAGCAAGCGCCCGAATCAGCAGCCCCGGCGCCACCACGAGCGCCCCCAGCGCCATCGACCTCCAGGTAGGCCGCGCCACCCAGAAGTAAAAAACGGCAAACAGAAACCCCAGCGGCACGCGAATCCGCCGCGCGATTTGTGACCACTCTGCCATGCGATAGCCTGCACCCGCAGGAACTCGGGCCTGGTCCTTGCCGTGCGAAAAGTCGCGAAGCGACAGCATTCATTAGCCCCGCACGTAAGTGCGGGGAAAGCGAACTCGGACAGAACCCAGTCCCGTCAGGGACGGCACCCGACGCCTGCCTGGACGCTCAACAACTCCCGCGCCGCCGCCAGCACCTCATCGCTTCCAATCGTCAACAATCCCTCATCGGGCTCCGCCCGCCGCGCATGCGACGTAACACTCTCCGCACTCCGCAGCACAACACTGCGCGTGCCATAAGGCCCGTTGCGCGCGGGGTCTGTAGGCCCAAAAATCGCCACCGCCGGAACTCGCAACGCCGCCGCCAGATGAAGCGGCCCGGTATCCCCGCCAATAAAAATCCGCGCCCGCCGCGTCAACGCAATCAATTCCGAGACGCTGCAACTCATCGCCTCAGCGATCCCACCGCTGGCCGCGTCCGCCTTGCGCGCCAACTCTTCTTCTCCCGGACCATAATTGAGAATCGAACGCACCCCCTGATCAGCCAGCCTGCGCGCAACTTCACCATAGCGTTCCGCAGGCCAGCGTTTTGCTCCCCATCCCGCACCCGGATTAAGAATCGCAAAGTCGCGCACATGATGCTGCGCCAGCTCCTCCTCGATGCGTGCCTCGGCTACGGGATCGCAAGGAAAGTCCGACGGAGTTCCCTCACCCGCGCCTTTCATTTCCCACCCGACCAGCCCCTCGACCACCGAAAGATTCTGCTGGATCACATGCCGGCCATGAGTGACCACCTTCCGCGTATACCAAAGACTGGCAGGAGACTCGCGCGGCTCCGCGGCTCCGTACGCCACACGCGCCCCCGACAATCGAGCCAGCGCAGCCGACCGCATCGCTCCCTGCAAATCCACCGCAACATCGTAGCCCGCGTCCCGCACATCGTTCCAAACCGTAGCCGCCCGCTGCAAAGTCGCAATGGAAAACGGCGACTTCCCCCAGGCTTTCAGATTCACGGTGTGCACTTCATCGACCAGGGGCCGCAGCGGAGATCGTGCGCCACGCCGCGGAGATCCCGGCGCGCACAGCAATTCCGCCCAGCGCTCTTCAATCAGCCAGCCGATGAACGCCCGCGGAAACGCCTGCCGCAGCGCATGAACCGCAGGCAGCGTATGGATCACATCCCCCATCGCGCTGAGCCGGACAATTAGGAGGCGGCCTGGGTTCATGTTCGCCGCAATATCGATACGATCCGACTCGAAACTAGCACCCTCGAAACTCACGGCCGCCTCGGCGACAGCCGCGAACGAATAATCTCGCTGGTGGAGTGATCTTTAGCATCTCCCACAATCGCGACCCGCCCGCCATATTCGCCGACTGCATCGCGCTCCGGCACCGAATCCGCAGTGTAGTCGGTCCCCTTGGCCTGGATATCCGGACGAATCTCGCGGATCAAAGCGCGCACATCAAGATCGGGGAAAACAACGACAGCATCCACATCGGCCAGCGCGGCAACAATTTCAGCGCGCTCCTCCTCCGGCATGATGGGACGCCCCTCGCCCTTCAGCGCCCGCACCGACTCGTCGGAATTAATGGCCACGACGAGCTTCCCGCCCAGTTCCTTCGCGCCTCGCAGATAGCGCACGTGGCCCACATGCAGCAAATCGAAATTGCCATTGGCGAGCACGATGCGCTCGCCCGCGCGCCGCCACTCCTCCACACAGGCGCGAAGCTGCTGCCGCTCAAGAATCTTATGGTTGCTCATTTTCAGTTTCCCAACGCAGCCTCAGTTCAGTGAGGTCTGGTCGACGGCGGAGCCTGGTCGATCGCTCGCAGCAACTCCTCTCGCGAAACGGTGGCCGTCCCGCGCTTCATCACCACAATTCCGCCCGCGTAGTTGGCCAACTGCGCCGCCTCTTCCGTGCTGGCTCCCGCGGCCAGCGCGGCGCTGAACGCCGCAATCACGGTATCGCCCGCCCCAGTCACATCAGCAACTTCGTCCGAGCCAAAAATCGGAATGTCGACCGGCGCATGTCTTTGATCGAAAGCCACCATGCCGTCGCGCCCGCGCGTAATCAGCAACGACTGCAGCTTCATCCGTTCCATGATTTGTTGTCCCGCCGCCGTCACCTTCTTCCAGTCCTGCCCAATGCGGCCGCCCAGCGCCGCTTCCACTTCAGGCTCGTTCGGAGTAGCCGCAGTCACGCCCGAATACTCCAGCAGCCGGTACCGCGAATCGAGGATCAAGGGCACCAGCACAACCCTTCGCCGCCCGCTCTGCCGCAGCGCATTCACGATCGCCGGACTCGCCGATCCATAGCCGTAATCGGAAACCAGCAGCGCATCCGAAGCGCGCATATATTCCCTCGCCGCCAAGAACAATTCGCGCGTTAAATGCTGGCTGGGAGGGTTCTCGGGCTCGCGATCCACGCGCACCACCTGCTGCCGCGAATTGTGCGTCATGCCCGCGAGAATCCGCGTCTTCGTAACCGTCGTGTACCCCTTATCCTTCAACACGCCGCTGACCGGAATCCGCTTGTGGCGGAAAAACTTCACGAGCAGTCGTCCCGGCTCGTCGTCGCCGATGGCGCCAACCGGCAGCACGTTCACTCCCAGGTCAGCCAGATTGTTCACCGCATTGGCGCCACCACCCGGCACCACCGTGCGTTCGCGGTGTTTCAGAATCAGCACGGGGGCCTCGCGCGACACCCGCGAGATTTCTCCATACACGAATTCATCGGCCACCAGATCCCCCAGCACGGTAATCGTGACCTTGGGGAATGCCTCGACAATCTTCTGCAGCCGGTCAACTTCCTTCAGATGTTTCGTCATCAGATGTCGTTGTCATCCTGAACAAGCGTTCTTTGCGCAGTGAAGGATATGAGCGAGCCGCGCGAATCCACGGAGCCTGCCCTGAGAGAGCGCAAGCGACCGAAGGGCGGGTTTGGCTCGCATCCTTATCGCTCGCCTCCTCCGGCATTTTCTCACGAGCGGCTCCGCCGCTCCTCAATCAGGCGCAGCATGGTATCCACAGCGTTAGCCGCGTCGGCCAGCTCCATCTTCACCGGGACCACGGCCAGCGGCGCCAACGCCGCCAGATAGCCGCCCAGGTTCACCGCATCTTTCTCGGTGGTCACAAAGCCGCCAGCCTCGCTCTGCTGCCGCAGTTGCCGCAAGTCGTTAACGTCCTTCTCAGTGTAGGCATGATGATCGCGGAAGAACGCCTCGGCAACCGGATCGACGCCCGCGGCCCGCAACTGCAGCAGAAAATTCTGCGGCCGCGCAATCCCGCAGAACACCACGGGCCGCAGCGGAACATTCTGAGCGGCGATCCCTCGCCGCACGCGCCAGACCGTCTTGCCCGTGACCGGAAACAATTCCGAAGAGGCCCCGCTGGTCAGCACCACAGCGTCGGCCCGTTGCAGCGATCGCAAAGGCTCTCGCAGCCGGCCTGCGGGAAGCAAACGATCGCGCGCATCATCCGGCGTCACCAGAACAATCTCAAAATCGCGCGCCAATCCGCGGTGTTGAAACCCATCGTCGAGCAAATGAATCTGCGGACCGAATCGCGCTTCGGCAAACCGCCCAGCCTCGTAGCGATCTTCCCCCACGATCACCGGCGCCCGCAGCCGTCGCGCAATCAGCAGAGGCTCATCGCCGAAATCCCGTGGCAGGCCGCCCGGGTCTACCAGCAGCACGCCGCGAGTGGTGCGCCCATAGCCGCGCGAAAGCACATCGAAGCGCACTCCGCGTGCCTTCAACAACTCACCCAGCAAAATGACGAACGGAGTCTTTCCCGAACCTCCGACCGAGAGATTCCCTACGCTGATCACAGGTCCCTGCAGCACGCGTGCGCGCAACCACCGGCGGTCGTAGAACACATTGCGTGCCCCGACCACACCGCTATAGATGGTGGATAAGACTGTCGATGAGATCGCGGATGGCGGATTCCAGTTCATGGCCGCGCCAGCAACTCCTGCAACTCGTCGGCAGTCCGCACCGTGGCGCCAATCTGCGATCGCATAGTTTCGGCGGCGCGCTTTCCTAAAACTTTGCGCTCTTCATCGTTGCCCAGAAGCTCCAGCAACACCAGCGGCAACTCCGCCGGACCAACAATCCGCACCGCATCCCGGCTCGCAAACAAGCTCACGATGTCGCGAAAGTTTTCCGTGTGATTGCCTACTACGGTGGCCACGCCATGCTGCGTCGGTTCAATAATGTTATGCCCGCCGCGCGGCACCAGGCTTCCTCCCACGAACGCAATATCGGCCAGGGCATACAGCGCCGCCAGTTCTCCGATTGTATCCAGCAGCAAAACTCCGCTGGTCAAGGCCTCTCCATTCCACAGCGATCGTCTCAGGAAACGGATCGACATCTGCTCCAACAGCGCGGCCACGGCAGCAAAGCGTTCCGGATGCCGCGGCGCAAGAATCATCACGGCCCGTGGATGCTGCACCAGCAGATTCTCAAACGCCTTCAGCAGCAGCGATTCTTCCCCGTCGACAGTACTGCCGCACACCAGCACCGGCGCGGCTCCAGTTGCCGCAATCGACTTCCGCACGCTCTCCACAATCGCGGGCGGAGCCGGCGCAGGGACGTCAAACTTCAGATTTCCCGTGACCCGCACGCGTTCCGGTGTCGCTCCAATATCTCGCAGCCGCGCTGCGTCCTCCGGCGTCTGCGCCAAAAACAGGTCGACGTTGGCCAGCAATCTTCGCAGCAATCCGCGGAATCGCCGGTAGCTTGGCCATGATCGATCTGAGATGCGCGCATTTACCACCGCAATCCGCGCCCCGCCGGCATGCGCCAGACGCAGGAAGTTGGGCCAGAACTCAGTCTCCGCGATCACCACCATTCGCGGCCGCAGCGCCCGCAGGTAAGGTCGAATCGCGAATGCGAAATCCATGGGAAAGTAAAATACGTTCGCCTCTCCGAAGCGTTTGCGCGCGAGCGCCTGCCCCGTATCCGTCGTGGTTGAAATGAAGATGCGATGCTGTGGAAAGCGGCGTTGCAGTTCCTCCACCAGGCCGGCGACCGCCAGCACTTCGCCGACGGAGACCGCGTGAACCCAGATCGCCGGCTCTTGTTCTTTCGGCAACACAAGCCGCGAAGGCAGCCGGCCGAGCCTCTCAGCCAGCCCCTTGCTGTATTTGCCGTGGCGGGCCATCTGAAAGAGCCAGTAGGGTAGGCTCACCAACATCCCCAGCGCCAGCGCAACGCTGTAGAGGAAGCTGTAAAGAGATGTGATCAAGTTCAGCCATTCTAAACAAACTCCGGGCGCGGAAGGGGATTGCGTTAGCCTCTATAATCAGGAGCATGCATCTGCTGAAAACGTGGTTCTCCCGTGGGCTCGTCGTGTCATGTGCCGTTGCTGGGTTCGCCCTCTGCCTGGCCGCCAAGGACTTCATCAAGCCCGCGGCACAGCCCGCGAAAACTTATGCCGCGCACGACGACCACACCGACGAGAAAGTTGCCATCGGCGCCGACCCCTACGACACCGCCGACAAGGCCAAGATCTTCTCCATAAACTTTCACGAGCATGGATTACTGCCCGTCTTCTTCGTCGTGACCAACGACGGCAACCAGCCCATCTCCGTCACCAATATGCAGGTGACACTGACCACAGGCAACCGCGATAAACTGACGCCGGTTGCGAACGATGATATCTACCGCCGCATCACCAATCCTCGCGCCAATACAGCCCCGCCGCTGCCACTTCCCATTCCGCACAAGGATGTGAAAGGTACCATCAGCCGGAAGCAGATGGACGAGATCGACTCCGCGCAATTCGCTGCCAGAGCGGTTGAGCCTCACACCACGCAATCGGGATTTCTTTTCTTCGATGTGGAAGACATCGACGCGCCCCTGGCCGGCGCGCGCATGTATGTGAGCGGGGTTAATGATGCCAAAGGAAATGAGCTGATGTACTTTGAGATTCCGATGGGGAAGTAGGGAGGCGGTTCTCAGTTCTCAGTTCTCGGTTTTCAGTTTTCAGTTCTCAGCGAAGGCGCAGGAGGCCGGGATGGAACCCGCTCCAATGTTCCAGTCGGAACATTGTGCTGAATGTTCCGACTGGAACATTTGAAAATGGCGAAAATCAGGGGCCTAAGTTGTTGATTCTTTGTGCGGGCTTTTCGACAAACGAATGGAATCAAGGGGTTAGGCTGTGGAAGGAATGTCTACTTTCGAGTACGTCGAATGTCAACTAAAGTAGACTTGACGGGCACCGGGGCCCAGGGTGCCGCCCGCTTTATAATCAGTCGACATGTCGACCTCCGCCGACGCTTCCGTGAACGCCCGCACGGCTTACGAGCCGGTCATCGGCCTCGAAGTGCACGTTCAGCTTCTGACGGCGTCGAAGATATTCTGCTCCTGCTCCACGCGCTTCGGCGCTGCGCCTAACACCAATGTTTGCCCGGTTTGCCTGGGTATGCCCGGGGCTTTGCCGGTGCTGAACCGGAAGGCGGTCGAGTTTGCCACGCTGGCGGCGATGGCCTTGAATTGCCGTATCAATGAGACTTCGATTTTCGCGCGCAAGAATTATTTCTATCCTGACCTGCCCAAGGGCTACCAGATTTCGCAGTATGACAAGCCGCTGGCTGAGTTTGGATACATCGAAATCAGCGGTCAGTCATTGCGCGGGACAGACGCGGGCGGGGGCGCCCGCGCCACGAAAATCGGGATCACCCGCGTGCATCTTGAAGAAGACGCGGGCAAGAGCCTGCACGAGGGTTTTGCCGGCTCCGAGGAAAAGACGGCCATCGACTTGAACCGCACTGGCGTGCCGCTGATCGAGATTGTCAGCGAACCCGAGATTGCCACGCCTGACGAGGCTTATGAATACCTGACGCGGCTGAAGGAAATCATCCTCTACACCGGCGTGAGCGACTGCAATATGGAAGAGGGGTCGCTGCGCTGCGATGCCAACGTGAGCGTGCGTCCGCGGGGGCAGAAGGAGTTGGGCACGAAGGCCGAGATCAAGAATGTGAACTCGTTCCGCTTCATCCGCGAGGCGCTGATCTACGAGATCGCGCGGCAGGTGGAGGTGATCGAGGCGGGTGGCAAGATCGTGCAGGAGACGCGGCTCTACAATGCGCACGAGGGTAAGACCTACAGCATGCGGTCGAAAGAGCAGGCGCACGACTACCGTTACTTTCCCGAGCCTGATCTGCTGCCGCTGGTGGTCGATGAAAGGTGGAAGGCTGAGATCGCCAAGACTTTGCCCGAACTGCCAGAAGCGCGCCGGGCGCGGTTAACCAAGGAATATGGGATCACCGAATATGACGCGCAGGTGCTGACGATTTCGAAGGCGCTGGCCGATCAGTTTGAGGCTGCGGCCAAGGCGGCGAGGAATCCCAAGCGCGTGGCGAACCTGGTGCAGAGCGAACTGATGGGGCGTCTCAAAGCCAAGGGGATCGAGATCGAATTGTCTCCGATCTCGATGAAGGGCGTGGCGATATCTGCTGATTTGGTCGAAAGCGGCGCTATTTCCGGCAAGATGCTGAAGGATCTTTACGACCTATGCTTCGAGCGCGGCAAAGACTTCCCTGAAGTCTACGAAGAAGAGGGACGCCCCCAGCAGTCTTCGGATACCTCTGCGCTGGAGAAGATTGTCGACGAAATTCTGGCCGCGAATCCCAAGCAGCTTGAACAATATCGCGCCGGCAAGAAGACTGTAATCGGATTCTTTGTTGGGCAGGTGATGAAAGCGTCCAAAGGGCAAGCTAATCCGCAGGTGGTGAATGAGTTGCTGGTCAAAAAGCTGGATTGAATGTGACTGAAGTACCATCCTGGGTTGTGACTTTTGCCATCTGCTTCCTGGCTCCTAGTCCCCGTAGGATGATGCTGGGCCTGTCTGTCTGGCTGACCGTTCGAGAGTTCTCATGAAACTCAAGCTTGACCGCATTATCAGCATTGCGACGCTGTTTGCCGCACTTTTGGCAATTATTCTTGTACTGAAGAGACCGGCGCCGGTGGTGCAGGTACAGGTTCCGGCGGCAACCACGGCTCCCGCCCAGTCGTCTGGGCAACCGATGGAGCAGCGTGAACAGGCCGCGCAGCAGGCTTTGCCAGCATCCGGCGGAAGCTACGCGGCAGCTCCGGCGCAGACTCAGATGCCATCGCAGAGTCAGCCGGCTGTCGCTTCCAATCCTCAGCCGAAAGCTGAGTCTCACTCCAGCTCTGACGGAATTAGCGCGTTGCTGGCGCAGGCTGCACAATCTGCTGGTGGCGGGGGACTTTCGCCGGACTCGGAAGTGGGCGATGGAGAGCCCAATATCAAAGATCAGCAAGTCACCTATGAAGGCGACATAGTCCACGGACGGTTTCTCACCGAGATCGCGGGGAAGGATGTGTGGGTGACCATCTCGGGCCACATGGGTTCAAAAGATGGATATGCGACGTTTGACCCGACGGAATTTAAAGTGGGTGACGTCAGCGTTCCGGTATCCCTGATCAATCCGTCATTGCAGAGAAAGCTTGCCGAGCAGCGCGATAAGCTGAAACTTCCTAACTAGGTGGTCGGCGGCAGCGCATTCCTCGCGGCCACCTTCGCATACCAGCGGCCTGAGTCTTTGAGGGTGCGCTGCTGCGTCTTGAAATCCACATAGGACAGGCCGAAGCGCTGGCTGAAACCCTCCGCCCATTCAAAGTTATCGAGCAGAGTCCAGGCATGATAGCCGCGGACGTCGGCACCATCAGTGATGGCGCGGGCGAGCGCTTGCAGATATTGGCGGTGATACGCGATACGGCGAGTGTCGCGAATCACGCCGCTTGGGTCGGGGCCGTCGTTGTAGGCGCAGCCGTTCTCGGTGATCTCGATCTGGGGCCGGTTGAAGTCGCGGCTGATGCGCATGACCATGTCATAGAGAGCGGGCGGCCAGACCTCCCATCCGTTATCGGTTTTCGGACCTTGCAGGCCTCCCGTCATCTTCACCGGGAATAGCCACTGCTGCGTGTGGGAGATACGTTCGAACGCGCTCGGGGCTGAGGCGATGGTGCGGTAGTAGAGATTGATGCCGATGAAATCGAGCGGCGCGCGCATCTGCTCGAGGTCGCCGGACTTGACGCCCATGGCGGTTTCCGAAGTGAACACCAACGCCTCGGGATAGCGCCCTTTGAGCGCGGGTTCGAGAAACCACAGGTTGGTGACGGCGTGAGCGCGCTCGGCTGCCTGACGGTCCTCTTCGGAGCCGGTTGCCGGTTCACACGGCGACATGCTCAATGCTGTTCCTACGCGGGCGGAGGGTCGAGTTGCTTTCAAGGCGCGGAAACCGGCGCCCTGCGCCCGGTTCACGGTATGGGAAGCGCGCAGGAAGTCGAGCAGGCTTTGCCGTCCGGGAGCGTAAGAGCCTTCGAGATATCCGCGGTAGGTGAAAGCGAGCGGCTCGTTGAACAACATCCAATCGGAAACGCGGTCGCCGAGGGCGAGCGCGGTGAGGTCGACGTAATCGGCGAAGCGGGAAGCTGTGTCGCGGGCGGGCCAGCCTCCGGCATCTTCGAGAGCCTGGGGCAAGTCCCAGTGATAGAGGGTGACAAACGGGCGGATTCGGGCTTCGAGCAGGGCATCGATGAGACGGCTGTAATAATCGATCCCCTTGATATTCGCGGGACCGGAGCCGGCGGGCTGAAGGCGCGGCCAGGAAATCGAAAACCGGTAGCTGTTCAAGTTCATTGCCCGCAGGAGCGCGAGGTCTTCGCCGAAGCGGTGGTAGGAATCGCAGGCTGTGTCGCCGGTGTCGCCGTTCTTTATTTTGCCGGGAGTGTGCGCGAAACGGTCCCAGATGGACTCGCCCTTGGCGTCTTCGTTCCACGCGCCTTCGATCTGATAGGCGGCGGTAGCTGCTCCCCAGAAGAAGCCCTTGGGGAATTGGATCTCGGAGGAGGAATCAAACTGCGGGGCATGGGAACCGGCGGGAGCTGCGGAACTCGCCGCGCGCTCAGCATTCGAGACAGTGCAGCCGGAAAACAGAGTGGCAGGCAGCGCGGCGGCGATGCCGGCGGCGAAAGCGGAGTGGGCGAAGTCGCGGCGGGTCAGACGCAAAGTGGAATGGGACTCCTCGATTTCGTTTGGGCCATGGAGAGAACATTCTAAACCGGAACGAGGAGAGGCGGCGCACTTAGGGCGAGGGATGGGCTCCGCGGACCAACTTCGGCATGCCTCTTGCTGGGGTGTGTTCTCGGAGGAGCGACCTGATGCACGTTCACCCCAACCAAATTAATCCCAATGTCCAGGCGGATGCTCTTTACGCTGCCGAGCGGGCTGCTGCGAAACGAGCTGCCGAGGGCACTCGAAAGAAACTGCTGGAGTTTGCTTCGGAACTGGCGGGCGAAGCGGAATCCGAAGATGGTTGCGTGGTAAGGCAGGGGGCGCGCGAGGAAGCCGAGGAACAGGCGAAGGGGCGGAATCAGAGGAAGCAAGGCAGCAGAAAGAAAACTAAAGGGCGGGTGGATTCAGACGATGCGGGCAACGCGATTTCGGACTGGGCGTAAGCGCAGGCTTTGATGCGCCGGCCTTCGATTCTCGTCGCTACGCCATGTTTTGGTGGCATGGTTTCGCAGAACTATATGCTGTCGGTGATACGGCTGATGAGCTACGCGAAATCGGCTACGTTTGACGTGTCGCTAACCATGCTGGGTTCCGATGCTCTGATCTCACGGGCGCGAAGCACGCTGGTCGCCGCTTTCCTGGACGATGCCGCAGCTACCCATCTACTCTTCGTCGATGCCGATATCAGCTTTGAGCCGCAGCAGGTTGAGCGGATGCTGCGGTTTGATAAGGACTTTACTGGGGCGCTTTACCCGCTCAAGGCGATGGATTGGGATCTGGTCCCGCGGCGCTGCGTCGAGCGCGGCGAAAACTTACGACAGGCTGCGCTGTCCTATGTGGGAACTTTCTTGCCGGAGGCGGAACGTAAGCAAGAGGGAGATTTTGTTACGGGGCTTTACGCGGGCGGCGGTTTTCAACTGATCCGGCGGGGTGCGCTCGAGCAAATGATTGCGGCTCATCCGGAAACTCGGTTCGGCCGGGTGCATGACTTGCCGATGTAGGGCTCGCGACGGGATGTGGTGCGGAGTTCAAATCTCTTTGCGCTTTTCGATTGCATCATCGACCCGGAGAGCGGCGCGTATCTGAGTGAGGATTATTCCTTCTGCCTGCGCTGGCGGCGGATCGGAGGCGAGATCTGGATTGATGCCGCCAGCAAACTAAACCACAGCGGTCCCTATGAGTTCGTGGGAGATCATGCCTCGCGTTTCTATCGAAACAAGTGAGGCCCACTGGTATCCCAGCTTTGTAACGCCGTCCTTAGTTCGCTTCTTCACTTCAAGTCGGCCAAGTCCTCCTGCAATTGCGCCAGATCGAAGCCGCTGGGCGCGACGGGCTGACCGTCTTTCTGCTTGAGAAAATCGGGACTGAGAATGGCATAGGCCTCGTCGCAGTAAGCTGCCCAGAAGCCCCAAGTCATGGTTTGAAGCGCACCCCAGGTTACGACCGTGAGACTGCGGGAATCGTAGGCGACGACGGGGACGGCATGCCCTCCCCAGGAGCCGGGTGCGCCGTCGCCTCCGGTGCCTGACGGAGGGACGGACCAGATCTGCTTGTTGCTGGTCTGAGCTTGCGCGCTCTTGGGCAGGGCGAGTCCGATGTAGCAGCCGCCGAAGATCCAGGTCCCATCCATGACGTGGGTGTGGTTGGAGGGTTCGAGAGCCATGTAGGCCTGAATCTTGTGACCGGCGATTCCAGTTTGCCGCCAGTAGTTGAGGACATCGATTTCCTGTGCGCCATTGTCGTTGGCTCCGGTGTTGGGGTTATAGCCGGTGATGGCGGAATACGCGGCGATGATTTGCGCGTCGGTTGGGGTGGATGTTTTGGATTGGGCGTTGGCGGTCCACTCCATGATGAGATGACCGGCGGCGGCGCAGGTGCAGTCGCCCACCTGAGCGTTATCCATCATGCCCCACGGAACTTTCACCTTGGCGGTCAGGTCGAGGCTGGGAGGTGGAGCGGGCAGAGCAGCGGTGGCGTAAGTGGCGAACAGCAGAGTGCGCGGATCGTGGCGCGCTGGTTGTTTGCCGAGCTTCAGCTTGAGGGGATCGATTCGGGTTGGGTCCGGCTTCATGATGACGCTCTTGCGAGCGTCGGGGAATGTGGTGAGCATCTTGACGGACATGGGTGAGTTCCTTTCTGGTGAGCGCCAACGGGCGTGGCGCTAAAGGATCCGCGAGGATCCCGGTTCAGGATGAAATCAGGGCCCAGTGTGGCGATGGGGGAAGGCTGCGGCGGGAATAAAAGAGCCTGGGGAGCGACGTTGCAACCTGAGCCAGAGTTTTTTACGAAAAACGAACAGCGAACATCGTGCCACTGCCGCGGAGCTTCGCTCCGGGACAGCCGAGGGCGGCTGTCCCCACATGAGCAGCATCGGCCGTTCGGCGTTTCCTATCTGGGCAGAGGGTCTTTCATGTTGGTGAGGGCGTAGGCCATCACTGCCATGGCGGCGGCGTTTTCGCGGAGTTCTGCGGGGACTACCTTATCCAGCGTGTCGGCGGCGGAGTGGTGGTAATTGAAGTAGGTGCGGCCGTCCTGCATGATGCCGAAGGCGGGGACTCCGGCTTCGGACATGGCTTCGATGTCGGCGCCGGGAGGATACGTGGTGGGTTGGAAGACTGTCGCGCCGATGCTCTGGAGCACACCTTCTACGGGGCGGAGAGCGTCGATGGCCGCGGGCGCGGCTTTGATCTCGAAGCCTAATGGATGGGCAGCGCCAGAGTCGCTCTCGATGGCGGCTACATAATGGGGGAAGTCCTTGGCGTATTCGGCGGTGTAGGCTTTGCTGCCGGAGCCTCCGGTTTCCTCATCCATCCAGGCGATCACGCGGAGGGTGCGGGCGGGGCGCAGGTGAAGGCGCTGGAGAACTTCGGCGGTCTGCATGGCCATGACTACGCCGGCTCCGTCGTCGATGGCTCCGGTGCCGAGGTCCCAGGAATCGAGATGGCCGGAGACCACTACGATCTGTTCGGGATGTTCGGAACCTTTGAGATCGGCGATTACGTTGTAACCGATTTCATCAGGAAGCTTCTGGGGTGTCAGAGTGAGGTGCATGCGGACTTTGCCTTCCGCGGTGAGATGGGCAATCAGGTCGGCGTCTTCGGCGGTGACGGCGGCGGCAGGGATTCCGGCGGGGAGGCTGAATCCCGTGTGCGGGAGTCGATAGTCGGCACTGGCTACGGAGCGGACCAGGGCGGCAACGGCGCCGAGATCAGCGGCGGCTTTGGGTCCGGCTCCGCGATAGCGGACGGCCTCGCCGTAGGCGGCGAAAGCTTGTCCGCCGACGGCCTTTTGCTTGTCGAAGATTTCATTGAAGAGGACGATCTTGCCGGCGACCTTGTCGCGGCCGAGAACCTGAAGTTCTTCGAAGGAGTCGACGGTGATTACGTCTGCGGTGAGGCCATCTGCGGGTGTAGCCGTGCTTCCGCCGAGGGCGGTGAGGACAATCTTTTGCGTGGTGGCGGGCACCATGCCGGGATACTCGACCAGGGCGGCGGTTTCGGCGCCGCGTACCCAGTGCGGCACGGTGACGGGCTGGAGGCGGACGTCGAGGCCGAGGTGGCGAAGTTCTTCGGCTACGTATTCTGCAGCGGCGCGGGCCTGGGGCGAGCCGGTGGGGCGGGGTCCGATGTTCTCGGTGAGGTGCGCGAGTTCGCGGTAGGCGTAGTCGTCGTTCAGCGCAGCGGCTTTGATGGCGGAAAGCTGCTGCAGAAGAAGCGGAGGGAAATTCAGTTTGTCAGCCTGCGTGGTTTGCGGCTCGGACATCATTTGGGTCGCGGCGGGCTGCGTTTGGGGAGGGGTTTGAGCGACGGCGACGGTGGAGGCCAGTAGCAGAAGAGCGAGCGAAGTTCCGATGGATGAGGATAAGGATGAGGGTGCGATTGAGGAGAAAAGGCGCTTGGTCATAGATTAGGCAGTGTATCCGAGTGAGCAGTCTGGGGGAAAGCGGCTGTGCTAGGTTGAGGCATGGATAAGAAAGAAATCAACTCGACGAAGCTGACGGTGAACTTCCTGGTGTGGATTGGCGGGGTGTTCATGCTGCTGCTGTTCGCGCTGCTGGCGCACTTTGTGTGGAGGGTTTTCTAGCGTCCAGGGTGCCGCACGCAGCGGAACTGGGCTGCGCCCAGTGGACAGCCGAGGGCGGCTGTCCCCACATTTCTGTTCCCGCTTATGAGATCCGGACAAAAAAGCGGCCCCATTGCTGGGGCCACGTTTCAAAGAGGTCAAGGTGGTGGGTTGTCAGGAAAGGCGATGGAAGCTGCCGTCCCGCAAGGCGGGACGGTCCTTCGGGAAATGTTGAATAGAGAATCGAGTGAAGGTCATTGCTGTAGGTTTGCGGCCTCTTTAGTACTTTCAGAAGAAGCATTTGCCGAACCAAATAGGAGAGCCGTTGGTGGTTTGGTGTCGCAGTCCGTAAGTGATTGATAAAGGCTGATTTAGAGTGGCGTTGAGATCGCACCGGCGATTCAGCGTTGAAGCGTTTGCAGACGGGAAGTGCATAAGCCTGCACATTGAATGCACAAGGATGGGGGCAATCCGGGCCGCCGGCGCCTCTTGGCAAACGGCGGCCCAAAGTATCCGCTGGACTAACTGTTGCCGGCCACAGTACGCAGCTTCCCGGGCAGGAAGTGGTACGGGGGCCAGGGCCCGCTGATGGCCACTTCGCAGTTTTTGAGCTGCTTGGCGGCGGTGCTGTAACGGTTCTGGTATTTCTCGACCGACTTGGAATCAATGAGGTGGGCGATGTCAATGAGCATGCCTTGGGGCGCAACCTTCTTGCAGCTCACTTCCTCTTCGAGCGGGTTAAACAGCTTGTGGACTTGCACCGAAAGGGCGCGGGCCTTGGTCTGGCGCTCGCGGTCGCGGGAAGCCTTGACGCGCAGTTTGGAAAGATAGTCACCGCCGACCGTGTCGGGCAGGACGACTTCGATCATCGCTTCGCGCAGCGAGCCATCGGTGACGGTCAGCTTGATGTGCATCTCTGACTTGCCGCGGAGCCGGGCGACGCTCAGGCCGAAGGCGCGCCGGTTCACCCGGACAGCCTGGCGGAGGGCGTCGTCACTTTCAAAGATGGTTCCGAAGCGGAAAGGCAGCACGGTGGAATTGCGGAAGCAGCCACTGACTACGCGGGCGTGCTCGATGGCGGATTTCTGATCAAGTTGGGTTGTGTTCTGGTCGAATTCGCTCACAATCACAGCAAACTCGCCGCTGGGATAGCTGAGGACTGGGGCTCCGTTCACGCCTTGAACATTCTCAATTACGAAAGGGCGTCGGGAACGGGTGCCGTTGGGAAGGGTCTGGTGCTCGGTAAGGCAGTACGCGTACCACGCCATAATAAACTCTCCGAACCGGGACGGAGGCGGACCTACCACCTCTTATCTTGTTTTTTCGCAACCAGCTGAAGTGCGAGTGTTGGAGTTTAGAAACGAGCGGTACAGGGTCTAGAAACTGGGAATGCTTTACTGTCAAGCTCCGTAGTGCATATTACTTCGGAGTGACTCGAAAATGCAACTTTTTCGTGGCAGGAGGCATCGCTGTGGATTCTACAGGGCTCGACCTGATAGCAGGCTTGGCGCGAAGACTCGGTATGACTTACGGTCAGATTATAGAAGAACACCCGCATGAGCACGCTCCGCCGCGTGTGTCGTATTCCTGTAAACCACGCCACCCTTCATCACAAATACGACCCGCCGGACGGCCGTGCTGTCTTTCAGTGGATCGCCGTCGAGCGCGATGATGTCGGCCTGAAGGCCGGGCGCGATCGAGCCGATCTGATCGGCCATGCCGAGTGCTTCCGCCGCCAGTGAATTGGCGGAAACCATTGCCGCCATGGGGTCGACTCCGGCGTCGCGTACGCGGTTGATAAAGTCTTCAGCGTTGCGACCGTGCGCACCGGCCACGGCGTCTGTGCCATAAACAATCTTCAGTCCAGGTATGCGGACGGCTCGTCGAATGAATTCCTGGTGCGCCGGGATGAGAGCTTTCATCGCGGCAAAACCCTCTTCCGTGTAATAAGGCGGAGCGAGATATTTGTCCTTGTATTGGAGATAGGTTTCGAGCAGCAGCCCGGCTTGCGGATCGAGATACGTCCCGCGTTCTGCCATTAACTTCAGATCGTCGTCTGACGCTCCCAGACCGTGCTCGATTTCCGTGCAACCGGCAAGAGTCGCGGCGCGGACCGCATCCCTATAAGCATGCACGAGCGTGCGCAGGCCCTGCTTCTTCGCTTCATCGCAGGCGGCGTTCAACTGTTCCTGGGACATCGTCATCGGTCCGCGAGTCATGCCTCCGGAGGCGTAGATTTTGATCAGGTCTGCGCCGGCTGCTTTTTGTTTGCGTACAAAGGCACGGATTTCGTCCGGGGTGCCCGTCTGATCGCTGCGGCCCATGATCGGTTCGATGGCCGTGAGGATACGCGGCCGGGCAGCGAGCCTTTTGCGATGGCGTCACGCAAGTGAACATCGGCGGGAGATCCGACGCTCTGGATGGTGGTGAATCCCGCCATTAAGGTCAGCCATGCATTCGAGGCTGAGCCATAGGTGGCCTGCGGCGTTGTTCCTCCCTGGCCGGCGTTTTTTCCGTCCGGACCGAAGCTCCAGGTGATGTGGACGTGCGCGTCAATCCAGCCGGGCAGGACGGTCAGGCCGCGCAGGTCGTAATCCACGGGCGCTGACTTTGCGTCATCGATTTTGTCGACGGCGACAATCTTTGAGCCCTCGACCACGATTCGGGTGTCGTGCAGCACGCGGCCCTTGCCATCGAGTACAGTGGTCGCGGCGATGACGATTCGCTTGTTCTCGGCCGGCGCTGGTGCGGGAGTTTTTTGAGCCATGGCGGAGACGGCAAGCATGCCGAGAATCACTAGAGCGATATTCGAAGATCGCATGGGATCTCCTGCGGTTCGATCCAAAGCGCGAACCAATTCTCCCACATTCCGGGCCAGGGCCTTTCCCTACTCGTAACGCAGGCTCTCGACGGGATCGAGTTGGGCGGCGCGGGCGGCAGGGACGGTGCCGAAAATCACTCCGACCACTGAAGAAACGATGATCGCGATGACGGCGGACCAACCGTTGATTGGTACGCGGTACTCGGTCAGGAAGCGAACCGAGTAAGGGATAGCGAGGCCGATGACGATGCCGGCGAGGCCTCCGATGATCGAAATCAGAATGGCCTCGGCGAGAAACTGAAAGCGGATTTCGCGATTGGTGGCGCCAACGGCTTTGCGGATGCCGATCTCGCGGATGCGCGAGGTCACGGTGGCGAGCATGATGTTCATGATGCCGATGCCGCTGACCACCAGCGTTACCATCGAAATCAGGAGGAGAACCCAGGTCAGGCCGGTGGCGATGCGGTCCATCATGGCGAGAACGGCGGTGAGGTTCTGCACGTTGTAGACCGACTCGGCGCGGTGGCGCGACTGCAAAACGCGCTTGATCTGCGCGGTCGCCGGCAGCACCATGTCAGCGTCTTCCATGGAGAAATAAACCATCTTAATGCTTGGGGTTTCCTGGAAGTAACGGCTGACGCTGTACGGGATGGCCATGGAGTTATCGCTGACTTCGGTCTCGCCGAAGGTTTCTCCACTCTCTTTGAAGGTGCCGATTACGGTGAAGGGCAGTCCGGTGAGCTTGATGATTTTTCCTACGGCCGCCTGCGGTGAACCGTAGATTGACCGGGCCATCTTTTCCGTAATCACTGCGACTTTGTTGTGAGCCTGCGAGTCTTCACGATCGAAGAAGCGTCCGGAAACTACGGTCAGGTTGCGCACGAGCCGGTACTCGGGATAAACCCCGAGAATTTGCACGTCCTTCTCGTCGCCGTTTCCGATTGGGATACGCTCGCCCAGAGTGACCACAGGCGAAGCCGCAACTACGCCGGGCACCTGTTCCTGCACGGCCTGCACGTCTTCCACGGTCAGCGGATCGAGGCTCGAATTGCTGATGTGCTGCGCGCCTTCGTATTCCGCCCAAATCTCGTTGGTGCCGATGGCCTGAATCTGGCCGAGGGCGTATTGCTTGCCGGTCATGCCGATGGTGACTACGAGGATGAGCGATGCAGTGCCGATCACCATGCCCAGCGCGGTCAGGATGAAGCGTACTTTGTTGCTGCAAAAAGTGTCGTAGGAAAAACTCAGAATCTCGCCGAAGGCCATGTTGGGTCGCGGGCGGTCGGGCATGAGGGCAGCGGCCATTCTAGTTAGATGCTACGTACGGGGGATAAGCGGCGCAAGAGCGGGAACCTCGGAGACTAGGAGGAAAAACCAACCGGAAGGGTTTGGTTGTGGCAAAGTAGAGGCTCATCTCTTTGATTCAGGGTTCGGATTCAGGGTTCGATTGGAGCGAATGGCCTCTTCTGCGACAACGAGCGAACTTAACACGGGCGGACCGGGGACGGCGGAGAACGCCCGGCGTTCGTTGTTTTGGATGGTTGTGGTGGCGCTGGTGCTACGGCTTGTTGTGATGACATTTCTGTATCCGGAGCGGACGGACCCGTATCGCGATCATTGGCGATTAGGAGGCGAGAGCGGCCGCATCGCGCGATCGATCGCGCAGGGCGAGGGATTCAGCAATCCTCTGTTTGGCAAGACCGGGCCGACGGCGTGGCTGGCGCCGGTGTTTCCTTATTTGCTGGCGGGAATCTTCAAGATATTTGGCGTTTACAGCAAAGCCTCGGCGATTGTGGCTCTGGCCCTGGACTGCTTATTCTCGGCGCTGACCTGCATTCCGATTTACTTCATCGCGAGGAAACACTTTGGCGTGGCGACGGCGGCGTGGGCGGGATGGGCCTGGGCATTCTTTCCTTATGGAATTTACTTCTCGGCAGATTTTATCTGGGCGACGACTCTGACCACTCTTTTGATGACCCTCGTTTTTCTCGTGGCGATTTATTTAGAAAACTCGTCTTCAGTTTGGCTTTGGGTAGGGTTCGGCGCGCTTAGCGGGTTGGGAGGGTTGACGGATCCGGTCGTAATGTCAGTGGCGCCGTTTCTGGGAGCGTGGGCGTGGTATCGCCTCTATAGGAGTGGGCGACGCTGGCTGGCTCCGGGATTGGGAGCGGTGCTGGCTGTGACGCTGGTGGTTTCTCCGTGGTTCATCCGAAACTACGTGACATTTCACAAGTTCATTCCGTTCCGCAGTTGTCTGGGGCTGGAAGTTTATTTTGGTAACAATCAGGATTCGTGGCACTGGGGACCTCCGGGCTATCATCCTTCGGATAACGAGAACGAGTGGCGGGAATATCAGCAACTGGGCGAGATCGCTTACACGTCGAAGAAGTTTCATGAAGGGCTGGCGTTTATTAATTCGCACCGGCTTCTTTATGTGAAGCAGACGTTGCGGCGCGTGGTTTACTTGTGGACGGGATTCTGGAGCTTCAGCCACCGCTATCTTCAGGAAGAGCCAGCTGATCCGTGGAATATGGTGTTCTGCACCGGGCTTACTGTGCTGACTTTGATTGGACTCCGCCGGGCGTGGCGGCTCGACGACAACATCGCGATGCCTTACGTCATCGTGTTCTTTTTCTTTCCTATAATCTATTACTTGACGCATCCTGAAGACTATTATCGGCGACCGATTGATCCGCAGTACGTGGTGCTGGCGGCTTACGCAGTCGCTTCGTGGGTTGCGGAGCGGAAGCGAAGGCGAGCGAACATCCCGGCCAAGGTCGCGACGGTAGAGTGAACTTCATTCTCTCTGAAAAATATAAGACGCCGGTTATTTTGCTGTTGCTGACGGCTGGGGCGCTGTTGGTGCACGGATACCATCCTTACGCCGAGGATGCGGAGATTTATCTGCCCGGAGTGGAGAAGATTCTGCATCCGGGACTGTTTCCCGTCGGTCAGGAATTCTTCGCGTCGCATGCCAGCCTGACGATCTTCCCTAACCTGATTGCATTTTCCCTACGCGTGACTCACTTTCCGTTCGAGACCGGGCTTTTCTTATGGCATGTGGCGTCCGTTTTTCTTATTCTGCTTGCGTGCTGGGAGTTGAGCGGTTTGCTTTTCCCGAGTGCGCGGGCGCGGTGGGGTGGAGTCTGTCTTGTAGCCGGCCTCTTAACGATTCCGGTGGCGGGAACCGCGCTGTACATCATGGACCAGTACCTGAACCCGCGGAATCTGGCGGCGTTCGCCGTTATCTTTGCCGTGGCGCGAATCCTGGAGAAGAAGTATGTGCGGGCCGTGGTGTGGCTGGGGTTTGCGGGAAGCGTCCATCCGCTGATGGCCGCGTTTGCGTTTTCATTTTGCTTTCTCCTCGTGATCGCGGAGAAATTTGAAAAGGGAATGGCTGCACCAGCCGCCCGGAGCGCGCTAACTGGTGCAGCCGGGCTGATGCCATTTGGGATCTCACTGGACCCTCCGACTTCGCCCGCTTACCACGCGGCCGCGATGCGGCATGAGTTTCACTACATCCAGCTGTGGCGCTGGTATGAGCAGTTGGGCATTCTGGCCCCGGTGGTGTTGTTGTGGTGGTTTGCGCGCATCGCGCGGGAACGGCAATGGCATCGATTGGAACTTGTGTGCCGGGCGCTCATCGTCTATGACCTTGTCTACTTTTTCGCCGCGCTCGTAGTCGATTTGCCGGCGCGATTCGAAAGTCTGGCTCGACTGCAGCCGCTGCGCAGCTTGCATCTGCTCTACATGCTGTTGTTCTTGATTGTGGGCGGATTGCTGGGCGAGTTCGTGCTGAAGAATCGAGTGTGGCGCTGGCTGGCGCTTTTTGTTCCGCTGGGCGTTGGGATGTTTATTGCGCAGCGAGATCTTTTTCCGGCGAGCGCTCACATCGAGTGGCCGGGGGCTGCTCCGAAAAATGAGTGGGCGCAGGCATTTGTCTGGGTTCGTGATAACACGCCCGTGGATGCGGTGTTTGCACTGGATCCCGATTTTATGCAGGTACGGGGAGAAGATACGATCGGGTTCCGTGGTTTGGCACAGCGGAGCAGGCTGGCGGATTTGTCGAAGGATAGTGGCGCGGTGAGCATGTTTCCTCCGTTAGCCGAGGAATGGTGGGCTCAGGTGCAGGCGCAGACTCCGTGGAAGAGTTTTCATGCGGAAGATTTTTGGCGGTTGAAAAACAAATATGGCGTTAGCTGGGTGATCGTGCAACAGCCTGGAGTTGCGGGGCTCGACTGTGCCTACCAGAATGCCGCAGTGCGGGTTTGCCGGATTCCTTCGCAGTGATGACAGCGACGGCTCTCTCCACGAAAATCCAATTTCCCGGGCAGTCGATCATTTACAATGCAAAATGATGTCGACTGCTTCGGCCGTTCAAACCCCCGTCCGGCTGTTTCCCTATGAAAGATGGGGATCCCCGCTGCCTGAGCTGGCCAGGCAATATCGCGAGAACCATCCTTGTCCGCACCTTCTGCTGAAGGATTTTCTTGATCCCGAAGTTGCGAGGGAGATGGCGGCACAGTTTCCTCAAGCCGCGAGTGACGCCTGGACGCAGTACAAGCACGCCAACGAAAACAAGCTGGGCATGCCGAAGCGCGAATTGTTCCCGGCGACGATTGGGGCGGTCACCGACGAATTGAATTCGCCGGAGTTTGTGGCCTGGGTTTCGGAATTGACTGGAATCCCCAATCTGATCGCCGACCCGATGCTGGAGGGCGGCGGCCTGCATCAATCCGGGCCGGGCGGCTACTTGAACGTGCATACGGATTTTTCCATGCACCACTTCCACACTCACCTGCACCGGCGCGTGAATCTCATTCTCTATCTGAATCCGGGATGGCAAGAGCAGTGGGGAGGAGCCATCGAATTGTGGGAGCGGAAGGATGGGAAGATGGCGCGCTGTGCGGCGAAGTATCCGCCGCTGCTGAACCATGCGCTCATTTTTACCACTGACGAGCGGTCGTTGCACGGTTTCCCTGATTCTCTCACGTGCCCCGAGGGACTGTCCCGCAAGAGTCTCGCTTTGTATTACTACACGGTTGAGCAGGGCAAGAAAGTTACCGGACATTCCACCGATTATTTTGCGCGGCCGCAGGATGGCTGGGGGAAATCGGCGATGATCTGGCTGGATAAGAAAGCCGTCGACCTTTACTCGCGAGCCAAGGCGCGGTTCGGATTCTCGGACGAGTTCGCCAGCAGAGTGCTGGGATTCCTGTCGAAGAAGAAGTAAGCCGGAATCACTCCTTCCGTTTCAACAATCAGGAACTCCAATATCACGCCGGGCGAGCGGTTCTGCGGGCGTAGTAGGTGGGATAGCCGGGTTCGAGTTTTCGGCCCTTGTCGCTAAAGCGGGGCAGATGGATCACTCCCGCCCTTTGCAACGCGAACTCCAGAGCCGTGGCCAGCACTCCGAAACCATACTGCACGCTGCGGCGGAAGTTGATGGATGAGGCCTCCGCGAAATACTTCGTGGGACAAGACACTTCTCCGATGCGGAAGCCGAAGTGCACGCACTGGGCTAGCATCTGATTGTCGAAAACAAAGTCGTCGGAGTTTTCGAGCAATGGCAGTTCGGTGAGCACTTTGCGGCTGAAGGCGCGATAGCCGGTGTGGTACTCGGAGAGCTTGACGCGCAGAAAAAGATTCTCGAACGCGGTGAGCAGCCGGTTCGAGACATATTTGTAGAGCGGCATGCCGCCGCGCAGCGCCGTCCCACCGATAATACGCGAGCCGAGCACCACATCATAAACTTCGTAAGCCACCATGCTGGCCATCGCCGTGACCAGCAGCGGCGTGTACTGATAATCCGGATGAAGCATGATGACCACGTCGGCGCCTGCGGCCAGCGCCTCGCGATAGCAGGTCTGCTGATTGCGGCCGTAACCGTAGTTGCGATCATGCTGGAAAACGAGCAGGCCGAGGCGGCGGGCCAGGTCGACCGTCTGGTCAGAGCTGTGGTCGTCGACCAGGATGCGGATATCCACCAGGTCCGGGAGCTCTCCCACCGTGACCTCGAGGGTTTTCTCCGCGTTGTAGGCGGGCATGACGACCGCAATGCGTTTTCCGTCAATCATGAGTGGCGTTCCATAATACCTGACGGCAGGGTCTGCCGACACGATTTTGCGGAATCGCGCTTCTGCCGGCAGCCGGCGGCTTGCTCAAGTCCGCGCGGCTGTGAAAAACTGGAGATTCATTTATCTGACTTATGCCGGCACCGCGAACACTCTTCGAGAAGATCTGGGATGCGCATCTGGTCGCGCAGCCGAGGGGGCGTTCGCCGATCGTTTATATCGATCTGCACTTGGTGCACGAAGTTACTTCGCCGCAGGCCTTTGATGGGTTGCGAGCTGCGGGAAGAAAGGTCCGGCAGCCCTCGCGCACCGTGGCTACCGTCGACCACAACATTCCGACCGAGCCGCGGGGAACTCCCATCACCGATCTGATTGCGGCCAAGCAGATTGCGGCGCTGCAGGCGAACTGCAAGGAATTCGGCGTCCTGCTGTTTGATATGGATTCGCCCGAGCAGGGGATCGTGCACGTGATTGGGCCCGAGCTGGGG
This sequence comes from Candidatus Sulfotelmatobacter sp., assembly GCA_049280095.1. Classification (GTDB taxonomy): domain Bacteria; phylum Acidobacteriota; class Terriglobia; order Terriglobales; family Acidobacteriaceae; genus Sulfotelmatobacter. The sequence continues at coordinate 90,865 of JBAPPL010000045.1, forward strand.
CTTACACGGCCGGGGATGACGATTGTGTGCGGCGACAGCCACACCAGCACGCACGGGGCTTTCGGAGCATTGGCCTTCGGCATAGGAACGTCGGAAGTGGAGCACGTTCTGGCGACGCAGTGCCTGGCCCAGCAAACGCCTAAGACGATGAAGATCGATGTGCGCGGGCGATTGGCGGAAGGTGTGACGGCGAAAGATCTGGCGCTGGGAATTATTGGACAGATCGGCACAGACGGCGCGACCGGGCATGTCATCGAATACGCGGGCGAAGCGGTGCGGGCGCTCTCGATGGAAGGGCGCATGACGCTGTGCAATATGAGCATTGAAGCCGGAGCGCGGGCGGGGATGGTGGCGCCGGATGAAATCACATTTGCCTACGTGAAGGGCAAACGATTTGCTCCGAGGGACGGCGAGTGGGAAAAGGCAGTCGAATACTGGCGAAGCCTGCCCACGGATGAAGGGGCGACATTCGACAAGGTGGTGGAGATTGATGCGGCGCAGCTTTGCCCGTTCGTGACCTGGGGCACGAATCCAGGGATGGTTGCTCCGGTGACGGGGCGGGTGCCGGATGTTGGAAGCCTGAAAGAGTCCGACCGGCGGTCGACTGAGCTTGCCCTGCAATACATGGGGCTGGAGCCGGGGAAGCGCATTGAAGACATCGGCATCGATCGTGTGTTTATCGGGTCGTGCACCAATTCGCGCCTTGAGGATCTGCGGGCGGCGGCTCGCGTGGCTCGAGGTCATCACGTGAGCGCGAAAGTGCGGGCGATGGTTGTGCCGGGATCGCAGACGGTCAAGCGGGCGGCGGAGCAGGAAGGCCTGCACCGGGTTTTTCTGGAAGCGGGGTTTGAGTGGCGCGAGTCGGGATGCTCGATGTGCCTGGGAATGAATCCTGACATTTTGCAACCGGGCGAGCGCTGCGCTTCCACCAGCAACCGGAACTTTGAAGGACGCCAGGGACGCGGTGGGCGGACGCACCTGGTGAGTCCAATGATGGCGGCGGCGGCGGCGATTGCCGGGCATTTCACCGATATTCGGGATTGGAAGTTTCAGTGATGTACTTTTTCCTGCTTGTACCGTGGAGACGGAGATCCTTCGGCGACAAAAACCCGTCGCCTCAGGATGACAAGCCTCAAAGTGACGAGCCTCGGGATAAGAGGAGTGGCGAGCTAAGGATATGAAGCCGTTTCGTACACATCGTGGGCGCGTGGCTCCCTTGGACCGGGTCAATGTTGACACCGACCAGATTATCCCTAAGCAGTTTCTGAAACGGATCGAGCGCACGGGCTTCGGGCAGTTTCTGTTTTACGACTGGCGGTTCTCCGCAGACGGAAAGAAGAATGCTGGTTTTGTTCTGGACGAGCCGCGGTATAAAGGCGCGAGCATTCTGGTTGCAGGAAAGAATTTTGGCTGCGGATCGTCGCGCGAGCACGCAGTGTGGTCGCTAGCGGATTTTGGTCTCCGCGCCGTGATTTCCGCTTCGTTCGCCGACATCTTCGCCAATAACAGCGCCAAGAACGGCTTCCTCACCGTGTGTCTGAGCGAGGCTGATGCCGCCGAACTGATGCGGCGATCTCTCGAGTTCGACGATTACCAGCTCACCATCGACCTGGAGCAATGCGAGGTGCGAGACGATCGGGACTTTCGGGCAAAATTCCCGATCGATGAATTCGTGCGGCACTGCCTGCTGAATGGGCTGGACGATATTGGGCTCACGCTGCAACACGAAGCCGAGATTGCCGCCTATGAAGCGCTGCACTCACCGCCGGTGGCGCCGCAGTCGGCCGGACACTAGACTCAAACCGTGGGCCTAAAATAGTAAACGAGGGTAAATATAGGCAAAAGCGAGTAAAGATTTGTAAAACATTCGCCCCGGTACTTGACCAGTCGCGGCGCGCGGTTGATGCTAGTTTGGTAGGGCTCTTACTATTACATCTGCGTTCCAGTTCCTACCTGAGCCTCTCCGGCGGGAGGACTTTAGTCGTAAGACAATCGGCTGCCTTCCGGACAGGAGTGCCGCGACCGAATCGAAAGCGATACGTCTAATAAAGGGCGCGTCCTACGCCGAGCTTGTGGAAAGGTGCAAACAACCAAACTTGTGAAAACGATCGACTCGAGTTCTCTTCAAGAAGAACGGCAGCTTTTCTGGCGCTTTCGGGTTTGGCTGATACCGGCTGTGATGCTGCTGGTAGTTTGTGCATCTTTCTCCGGTTGCACGGGCGCTGACTCCAGGCAGAAAGCGCAAGCCGCGGGCCCACATGCGGTTTCAGTGGCCGTAGCCCAGGTTCAACGACAGGACATGCCCGTCTATTTGGTTGGGCTGGGATCGGTAACTGCGTTCTACACGGCGAACATAAAAAGCCGCGTGGACGGGCAGATCATGCGCGTCAACTTCAGGGAAGGGCAGGTCGTGAAAGAAGGCGATTTGCTGATCGTGATTGATCCACGCCCCTACCAGGTGCAGCTGGAACAGATGCAGGCGCAGCTGTTCAAGGACCAGGCTACGCTGCGCGATGCGAGACTGAACCTGCAGCGCTATACCACGCTGATTCCTTCCGGCAGCATTGCACAGCAGCAGGTGGACACGCAGCAATCGTTGGTGGACCAGCTCGACGGCCAGGTGCGCACCGATCAGGCGCAAATCGATAACGCCAAGCTGCAGCTCGTCTACTGCAACATCACGGCGCCGTTCACCGGGAGAGTCGGGCTGCGGCAGGTGGATCCGGGGAATATCGTGCACGCGACCGATACCAATCCCATGCTGATCCTCACGCAATTGCAGCCGATCGCGGTGATCTTTACTCTGCCCGAGGATGAGTTGCCGATGGTGGCGCAACACATGAAGAACTCGACGTTGCTGGTGGAGGCCTATAGCCGCGACGATCAGACCAAACTGGCGACGGGGAAACTGCAGACGATTGACAACGAAATCGATCCGACGACGGGAACCGCCAAGCTGAAAGCGGTCTTTGATAATAAAGACAACCAGCTTTGGCCCAACCAGTTCGTGAACGCAAACCTGCTTCTCGAGACGCGCAAGAACAGCACTGTACTGCCCACGGCCGCAATCTTGCGCGGGCCGCAGGGAGCGTTCGTCTATCTGGTAAAGTCCGACAAGACAGTCGAAGCGCGCACCGTGACCATAGCGCTTACCCAGGGCACGACCACGGCAGTCCTTTCCGGCCTTAACCCGGGAGACACGGTGGTGACCGACGGCCAGGACAAACTCCAAACCGGCAGCTCCGTCGAGCCGCGAAGCACGGGCGCGACCAACACGGTGGGCGGCGGCAGCCGTGCTCCAGCTTCGGGAACTTCAGCCTCGGGAACTTCAGCATCAGGAATTCCGGCTTCATGAGTCCTTCACGTTTATTCGTTCTCCGGCCGGTGGCGACCACGCTCTTGATGATTGGCGTCCTGCTGGTGGGGTGGGTTGCGTTTATGCAACTGCCCGTCTCCGCCCTGCCGGAGGTCGATTATCCAACCATTCAAGTCGTAACGTTTTATCCGGGGGCGGATCCCGAGGTGATGGCTTCGTCGGTGACTTCGCCGCTGGAGCGGCAATTCGGCCAAGTTCCCGGGCTGAGCCAGATGACCTCGACGAGTTCGTTTGGCAGTTCGGTGATCACGCTGCAGTTCGGGCTCGACCAGAACATTGATGTGGAGGAGCAACAGGTTCAGGCTGCGGTGAACGCGGCACAAACGTACCTGCCGGCGGACTTGCCGAATCCTCCGATTTACAACAAAGTAAACCCGGCTGATTCGCCGATTCTCACACTTGCGATGACTTCGGATTCGCTGGCCCTCTCCAAGGTGGAGGATCTTGCCGACACCGCTCTGGCACAGAAAATTTCTCAGCTGCCGGGCGTGGGACTGGTTTCCATCAGCGGCGGACAGAAGCCCGCCGTGCGAGTGCAAGTGAACCCGACGGCGCTCGCATCGTACGGCTTGAGCCTCGAAGATATACGCACCGCATTGGCCGAGGCCAACGTCGATCAGGCGAAGGGTGTCATCGACGGAGCCCGGCAGTCGTACACGATTGGAGCTAACGATCAACTTTTCTCCGCCGAGCAGTACAAGCCGGTGGTAGTTGCTTATCACAACGGTGCGCCGGTGCGGCTGAGCGATGTGGCCAACGTAATCGACGGCACGGAAAACACGCGACTCGCGGCGTGGATGAATCTGACCCCGGCAGTCATCGTCAACATTCAGCGCCAACCTGGGTACAACATCATCAGCGTGGTCGACCGCATCAAGAGGCTGCTGCCGCAGTTGCAGGCTTCGCTGCCCTCGGCGGTAAAGGTGCAGATTCTTACTGACCGGACTACGACGATCCGCGCATCTGTAAGGGACGTCTATTTCGAATTGGCGTTGACCATCGTGCTAGTGATCATCGTTATTTTCTTTTTCCTGCGGAACCTGCGGGCCACGGTCATTCCCAGTGTCGCCGTGCCACTTTCGATCGTGGGAACGTTCGGCGTGATGTACTTGCTGGGATACACCCTTAACAATCTGACGCTGATGGCGCTGACGATTTCCACCGGGTTCGTGGTGGATGACGCGATCGTCATGATCGAAAACATCGACCGCTATCTTGAAGCCGGGGAATCGCCGCTGGAAGCGGCATTGAAAGGCTCGGAACAAATTGGATTCACCATCGTTTCGCTGACGGTGTCCTTAATTGCTGTGCTCATTCCGCTGCTGTTCATGGGCGACATTGTAGGCCGGTTGTTCCGCGAGTTCGCCGTTACGCTGGCTGTGACAATTTTGGTTTCGGCTGCAGTCTCGCTGAGCTTGACTCCGATGATGTGTGCCAAACTGCTCAAGCATCGCAAAGAGGGGGAAAAGGGACGCTTCTACGAGGTCACCGAAGATTATTACAACCGGGTCATTGCATTTTACGGCCGCACGGTGAAGTGGGTTTTGAAACATCAAACAGCAACCCTGTTCGTGACCTTCGGAACGCTAATTCTTACTTTGGTTCTGTACGTGATTGTGCCCAAGGGATTTTTCCCGGTGCAGGATACGGGCGTGATTCTGGGAATTTCGGAAGCGCCGGACAACATTTCGTTTGACGCCATGTCGCAGCGTCAGCAGGCGCTGGCAAAGGTGATTCTCACGGATAAAGACGTGGAGAGTCTGTCGTCCTTTATCGGAGTAGACGGCACGAATACGACTCCCAACAGCGGCCGCATTCAAATTAATTTGAAGCCGCGCGATGAGCGCGATGCGGACGCTTCCGCCATCATCCGGCGACTGCAGCCTGCTTTGGCCAAAGTAGGGGGAATCACTCTCTACATGCAGCCCGTGCAGGACCTGACGGTGGAGGATCGGGTGAGCCGCACGGAGTTCCAATACTCCATTGAAGATGCCGACGCCCAGGAATTGGCGCTATGGACGCCCAAGCTTGTGGAGAAACTGAAAGCGGCGCCCGCCTTGCGCGATGTAGCCACCGATCAGCTCAACGGCGGCCTCATGACCAATCTCACGATCGACCGCGACACTGCGTCGCGTCTGGGAATCCTGCCGCAGGCCATCGACAACACGCTCTACGACGCCTTCGGTCAGCGGCAGGTTTCCATCATCTTTACGCAGTTGAACCAGTACCACGTGGTCCTGGAGGTCCTGCCAAGCTTTGCCAAGACACCCGACGCGATGAACGATGTGTACGTTCGCCCGAGCAGTACGATACCAACTTCGGGAGCGCCCACTGCGAATGCTGCGACCGCCAACACCAGCGGCGCTCCGGTTCCGCTTTCGACTTTTGTAAAGATGCAGTCGACAAGTACATCTCTCGCCGTCAACCACCAGGGGCAGTTCCCGGTGGTCACGCTGTCGTTCAACCTCGCACCGGGAGCCTCGCTGGGCGACGCCACGAAGGCGATTCAGCAAGTGGAGAAAGAGATTCAGTTGCCGCCGAGCATTCACGCTTCTTTTCAGGGAACGGCGGCCGCGTTTCAGAATTCGTTGGCGAGTGAACCGTTCCTGATTCTGGCGGCGATCATCACCGTCTACATCGTCCTGGGGGTGCTGTACGAAAGCTACATTCACCCGATCACGATTCTCTCCACCTTGCCCTCAGCCGGAGTGGGCGCGATCCTGGCTCTGATGCTGACGGGGAACGATCTTACTGTGGTCGCGTTGATCGGCATCATCCTACTAATCGGCATCGTAAAAAAGAATGCCATTATGATGATCGACTTCGCACTGGAGGCCGAACGCGAAGAGCACAAGCCACCGGAAGAAGCAATCTTTCAAGCTTGTTTGCTGCGCTTCCGCCCCATCATGATGACGACCATGGCGGCATTGCTTGGAGGTTTGCCGCTGGCGCTCGGATCGGGAACGGGCGCGGAGTTGAGGCGACCGCTGGGCATCACGATCGTGGGCGGTTTGATTCTCAGCCAGTTGCTCACGCTCTATACCACACCGGTGGTTTATCTGTGGTTTGACCGGCTGGGTCATCGGTTTGAGAAATACAAGATCGGCAATCCGATTCCGCAGGAAATGCCGGCGGATTAGGGATGCGAGCCAAACCCTTCGGTCGCTTGCGCTCTCTCAGGGCAGGCTCCGTGGAGTCGTACGGCTCGCTGAGATCCTTCGGCGGACAAAGAACGCCCGCCTCAGGATGACAGTGATTAAAACATGAGTATTTCGGCTCCATTTATCCGGCGTCCGGTTGGCACGTCGCTGCTGGCGGCGGCGCTGCTGCTTTCCGGAATTCTTGCCTTTAATTATTTGCCGGTGTCCTCGTTGCCCCGAGTGGATTTCCCCGTAATCAGCGTGGGCGCGCAACTGCCCGGCGCAGATCCGCAGACCATGGCCTCAGCCGTAGCGACCCCACTGGAGCGGCAGTTTGGACGCATCGCGGCGATCAACCAGATGACATCGACGAGTCAACTGGGCTCGACCAGCATCGTTTTGCAGTTTGATCTGAACCGGAACATCGACGCCGCCGCACGCGATGTGCAGGCGGCGATCAATGCCGCACGCAGTCAACTTCCTGCCAACCTGCCCAGCAATCCAACCTATTGGAAGGCTAATCCGGCGGACGCGCCGATTCTGATTCTGGCCTTGACCTCAGATACGGAAACGGTGGCGCAGATGTACGACGCAGCCGACTCCATTCTTTCGCAGAAGCTGTCTCAGGTCGCGGGAGTGGGCACGGTTTATGTGGGTGGGTCGGCCCAACCAGCGGTGCGCGCGGAAGTGAATCCGATGTTGCTGAACAAGCTGGGCGTTGGCTTGGACACGGTTCGCAATGCGCTCAATCTGGCCAATGCGAATCAGGCCAAAGGGGAAGTGTCCAACAGCACTACGTCCTGGACTTTCAACGACAACGACCAACTCTTTACCGCCGATCAGTACCGGCCGCTGATCATCGCCTACCGGAATGGCGCCCCCGTGCGGCTCGGCGATGTGGCCGAGGTTAATGATTCAGTCTCGGACACTCGCCACATTGGACTGCTGGGCAATCCGGAGAGCCTCGCACACGGGTCAGGTGGAAAGCCCAGCGTTCTGATTATTATTTTCCGCCAACCCGGAGCCAACGTCATTGAGACCGTGGACCGCGTGTTTCGCTTGATGCCATATCTGCAGTCCTCGATTTCTCCTGCGATCAAGCTCACCGTAGCCATGGATCGCACAGTCACGGTTCGGGCCTCGGTAAAAGACATTGAAGCTACGCTGATTATTTCGATCATTCTTGTGATCCTCGTGGTGTTCGCATTCTTGCGCACTGTGCGGGCGACGATCATTCCCAGTATCGCGGTGCCGCTTTCGCTGGTAGGCACGTTCGGGGGAATGTATCTGCTGGGTTATAGCCTGGATAATCTGTCCCTGATGGCGCTGGCGATATCGACGGGATTCGTGGTCGATGACGCCATCGTAGTGCTGGAGAACATCACGCGTTACGTGGAGCAAGGTATGGATGCGGTGCAGGCCGCGTTCAAAGGGGCGTCCGAGATTGGATTCACCGTGATTTCCATGAGCACGTCGCTGGTCGCGGTGTTCATCCCGTTACTGCTGATGGGTGGAATTGTGGGCCGGCTGTTTCGCGAGTTCGCGGTCACGTTGAGCATTGCGATCGGTGTCTCGTTGTTAGTTTCCCTCACCACGACTCCCACCATGTGCGCCAAGTTTCTGCGGCCCGCTAAAGATGAGCACCACAATCTGTTTTATCGCGTCAGCGAATGGTTTTTCGACAAGACGCTGTTGGCCTACCGCCATTCTCTGAAAGTGGTGCTGCAGTACCAGTTAGTCACGCTGGTCGTGACCATCCTGGTGGCGTGCCTGACCGTGTATCTCTACATCATCGTGCCCAAGGGCTTCTTTCCGCAGCAGGATACGGGGCGCATCGGGGGATCGGTACAAGCTGCACAGGATATTTCGTTCCAGGGGATGCGCGACAAGATGGAACGCTACGTCGAGATTGTGATGACCGATCCTGCCGTGAACACGGTCGTGGGGTTTGCGGGAGGAAATACGGTCTCGAATCAGGGTCGGTTCTTCATCATGATGAAGCCGCTGGCAGAACGCGCCAAATGTCCGCCGCATCATTTCTGGCAGTCCTGCCCCACCGTCACCGCGGATGATGTGATCAACCGCCTTCGCGGCAAGCTGGCGGTGGTGCCGGGGGCCACGCTCTATCTGCAATCCTATCAAGACCTCACCATTGGCGGACGCTATGGAAATGCGCAATACCAATACACGCTGCAGGGTGAAGACTTAAATGAGCTCAACCGGTGGGCGCCGCTGTTGTTGGAAAAAATGCGTCCACTGCCGGAACTGCGCGACGTGAATACCGACCAGCAGGATAGGGGATTACAAGCACAACTCGTGATTGACCGCGATACTGCCAGCCGTTTGGGCGTAGCCGCGCAGGACATTGATAATGCGCTCTACGACGCCTTCGGCCAGCGCCAGGTCTCAACCATGTACCGTCCGCTCAACCAGTATCACGTGGTGATGGAAGTGGCGCCACAGTTTCAGCAAACGCCTGAAGCGCTGCAGAATATTTACCTGCGCTCCCGTAGCGGCACACCCATACCCCTGGCGGCGTTCACTCATTTCGAGCCCTCGAACATACCCTTGGCGGTGAATCACCAGGGTCAATTTCCGTCGGTCACGATTTCTTTTAACCTGGCTCCCGGAATCTCTCTGGGTCAGGCTACGCAAGCCATCCAGAAGGCCCAAAGTTCCATCGGCTTTCCAGAGACCCTTCAAGCCAGTTTCCAGGGTACGGCGGCCGCGTTCCAGGACGTGAAATCGAGCGAGCCGATCCTGATTCTCACCGCCCTGATCGCGGTTTACATCGTACTGGGGATGCTTTACGAGAGCTACATTCACCCCATCACGATTCTCTCGACCATTCCTTCAGCGGGGCTGGGCGCACTGCTGGCCCTGCTGCTGACTCACAATGAACTCAACGTGATTGGGACCATCGGCATCATTTTGCTGATCGGGCTCGTGAAGAAGAACGCGATTATGATGATCGACGTGGCGCTCGATGTGGAGCGCACGCAGGGAAAGAAGCCGGTGGAGGCCATTTACGACGCCTGCCTGCTGCGCTTCCGTCCCATCATGATGACCACAATGGCTGCCCTGCTGGGTGGTCTGCCTCTCGCACTGGGCACGGGCACTGGTTCCGAATTACACCGGCCTCTTGGCATTACGATTGTGGGCGGACTGATTGTCAGCCAGGCGCTTACGTTATTCACCACACCGGTTGTCTATGTGTATCTCGACCGCTTCCGTCTGGCATTGCGCGGCGGAGAAGCGAAGCCGCTGATGCAGGATTCTTCCGGCACTCCCACGCCGAGTCCGGCGCACTGAGCCGCTCGGTTTCTGAAGCCCCTAATTGGAGAATCCGTGAAGGTTGATTTCGGCGGCCGCGGCAGGCCGCGTGCAACCTGTTTTCAGGCATGCTGCATCGCAGAGGTGGGCGCGCCAAACACCCGGAAGCAACCTGGCTTTCGGTGGTCCGAAAGAGACCCGAGCCGACGCGCGACGGAATGGTGGAGTAGAATACCCCTTTTTCTTTCCGGAAATCGTATGATGGTGGTTTCGTTCGGACACCCAATTGTCCCGGTGCCCGGTATGATCGTATTTCGCTTTCAAATTCTCGTAGGAGTCACGGATGCTTCAGAAAGCACTGATCCTGATTTTTGCCGTCGCAGGGATTGCCGGTTGCGTCGGCTGCAGCACGACGAGCCATTATGTCTACGCCACTCTTCCAGCTGCCAATGAGCTGGCAGTTTACCGCGAGGACCCCTACTCTGGTACACTCACGGAACTCGCGGGAACGCCGTACACAGTGGGGGATGGCGATCACGCCCTTGCGATCCATCCTTCGGGAAAATTCCTGTATGTGGCGAATCCCGGACAAAACGAGAACGATATTTCTCTGTTCGACATCCTCAACAACGGCTATTTGAACGAGGTCCCCCCCCGAACGTCGGTGGCTCCTAACGGCACGCAACCGGCGTTGCTGACGATGGACCCTGCGGGCAATTACCTGTACGTGATGAATACCGGATCGGACAACATTTCGGTATTCTCGATCGACAGCAGCAGTGGTGCGCTCACCCAGGTGCCCAATTCGCCGTTCTTCATCGGTTTGACGCCCCTTAATATGGTGCTCACGCCGACCGGCGATTTTCTCTACGTCAGCGTCGCAGGCGGACAAATCGGAACCAACAATGGGTCGATCTTAGGCTTCAGCGCAGCCTCGGGAGCACTTCAACTGCTCAACCCTCCTCTGACCAGTGCCGATGGGGTGAATCCTAACGGACTCGTCATCGATCCAAGCGGCAATTATCTGTACGTCGCAAATACCCAGTCAGACTCCGTTTCCATCTTCTCCATTCTTCCCTCGGGCGCGTTGGAAGATAACGTTCAGGGTTCTCCGCTGGACGATATCTATAGCGATCCGTTTGCGCTGCTACTGGATCCCAAGGGGCAGTACCTCTACGTGGCGAATCAGGGATCCAGTAACGTTGCGGTGTATTCGATTGACTCTACGACTGGATTGCCTACGGCTCTTACCACCTCCACCAGCGCCTTCGCTTTCGCCACTGAAGGCAGTCCTAGTTTTCTGATCGAGGACCCGAACGGAAATTATCTGTTTGTGGGGAACCAAGGCTCGCCTGCTGGAATTCAGGCGTTTGGTGTCAACAGCGGCAATCTGAATCCTCTCTTAACGTATGCGGTTGGGAATACGCCTAGTTCGATCGTGGTGACGCAGTAAATGATAACCAGCCACGGCTGAGCTCGGACCGACTCGGTAGAGCTTTCCCCAGCGCGCAGGACTGGACGAACAAGCCGGAATAGGTTAGTTTTCTCAGGGCGGCTACACATGAATGTCCGCCATGAGCCACGCCTGGGAACAGGCCGGTTCACGAGCGACGGAGTTTTCTGTTAACAAGCCGATGACACACAAAAACTCCGAACTCTGCGACAATAACTAATCCGGCGCGAGCCCCCCTGTGTAATCATCACGGGACTGAACATCGAATCGCGGAGAACCTCCCGATTCGGTCGGCTTGGGGGTCGATTCCGTGCCGAGACTTAATTCAGGACACAGAATCCATGAGGATTGCCAGCGCAGCGAGCGCCTTCCCGGAACATTACTACTCTCAGAAAGTTCTTCTCGAACGCCTCCAGGACTATTGGGGACCCGAACTCAAGAATCCCCTCTTGCTGGCGCGGCTGCACCGCAACGTAACGGTGGATGGCCGCTACCTTGCGATTCCCGCGGAGCAATACGTAGATATCAAGACCTGGGGCCAGGCCAATGACATCTGGATCAGGGTCGCGCAGGAGTTGGGAGAGAAGGCCCTCTGCCTGGCGCTGCACAATGCCGGACTGGAGCCCTCCGACTTGGGGTGCCTGCTCTTCACCACCGTCACTGGTGTCGCCAGCCCATCGATCGACGCGCTTCTGATCAACCGCATGAAGCTCCCTACAAACATTCGCCGCACCCCGATCTTCGGGCTGGGATGCGTGGCGGGCGCCGCCGGCATTGCGCGCGCCTCGGATTACGTTCGCGCCTATCCGAAGCAGGCTGCGGCTTTGGTATCGGTCGAACTCTGTTCGCTTACCTTGCAGCGTGAAGATCTGTCGGTAGCCAACCTGATCTCTTCCGGACTATTCGCCGATGGTGCTGCCGCTGTCATTGTGACCGGACCGGAATTTGAAGCGCCGGAGCCGGAGATTCCCGGGCCGACGATCCTCGCGACTCGTTCCGTGTTCTATCCCAGCACGGAAGAGATGATGGGATGGCACATCTCGGAGAAAGGGTTCCGCATCATACTTTCCACCGAGGTTCCAACCCTGATCCGAGAAAACCTCGGCCGCGATGTGGACGCGTTTCTGGCGGACAACGGACACAAGCGAAGCGATCTGAAGAGCTTCGTTCTCCACACCGGCGGACCGAAAGTGCTCGACGCTTCGGCGGACGCATTGGGCTTGCACAATGGACAGCTCGATGCTTCCTGGGATTGCCTGCGCAAGGTAGGAAATCTTTCTTCGGCGTCCGTGCTGTGTGTGCTCGAAGACGTGATGAAAAACCGGCGCCCTGAGCCGGGCACGCTGGGTCTGCTGGCCGCGATGGGACCCGGGTTTTGTTCCGAGCTTCTGCTTCTGCAATGGTGAGGTCGCGTAGTTGGCAAACTCGACAGACGTCTTTGTAATCGGCGGCGGCCCGGCCGGGCTCGCAGCAGCGATTGCGGCCCGCCTGCAAGGATTACGCGTCGTAGTTGCCGATGGCGCCAAGCCGCCGATCGACAAGGCGTGCGGCGAAGCGCTCATGCCGGACGCGATCACGGTTCTGGAACGGCTTGGGATTGCGGTGCCCGCCGCTGATGCTTGTCCTCTTCGCGGAGTGCGCTTCTTTAGTTCTGGATTGTCCGCAGAAACGATCTTCCCTTCTGACAGTTCCGGACTCTCCATTCGCCGGACCACGTTGCATCGCATCATGATTGAACGAGCTGCAGCGCTGGGAGCCGATCTGCTGTGGCAGACTACCGTCACTGGGATTTCAAACGACGGCGTCCAGTTGGGTGAGCACTCGATCCGCGCGCGGTGGATTGTAGGCGCGGATGGCGCCAACTCGCGCGTACGCCGCTGGGCGAATCTCGAGGCGCACTCGCGGACTGGTCTCCGGTATGCTTTTCGCCGGCATTACCGCGTAGTGCCGTGGACTGACCGCATGGAAATATATTGGGGGAAGCACGTTCAAGGCTATGCGACAGCGGTGAGCAGTGAACTAATCTGTGTGGCGGTGGCTTCGCGCGATCCCGGGCTTCGCCTGGAAGAAGCTTTGCGCGGGTTACCCGAATTGGACGCACGGCTTCGTGGGGCTGAAGCGGTTTCTGCTGAAAAGGGATCTGTAACCGCGAACCGCAAACTGAAACGCGTGTGGCGAGGCAATGTCGCGCTGATCGGCGATGCTTCGGGGACCGTCGATGCCATCACGGGCGAAGGCCTGGGCCTGTCCTTCAGTCAGGCCGCGGTGCTGGCCAGCTGTTTCAAGTCCGGAAATCTCGGTGGTTATCAGGACGCACACCGCCGCCTGGCGTTGCGGCCGCTGTTAATGGCGCGATTGATGCTTACGCTCGACGGCCGGCCCAGGTTTCAACGACGTACTCTCCGGGTTTTTCGCGGGCATCCGGAAGTGTTTCGCAGATTGCTGGCTCTGCACGTTGGACGTCTGTCGCCTTTTCACCTCGCGCTCGATGGACTCACCCTGGGCTGGGGATTGTTAACGGCATAGCCCGATGAAAGAAAAGGCCCAGGGATTTCGCCGAAGTTGTGTAAACGGTAAATTCCTGGCCGTGATTATGTTTCTTGCAGTTGCCGGCGTCGCTTCCGCCGCGCAGGGCGTGGCATTTCAGCTGGACCCTCAGCACACCACCATCAACTTTACGCTCGGCGACGTGCTCCACATGGTTCATGGAACCTTTCGCTTGAAACAAGGGGCGCTGCGCCTTGATCCTGGTTCCGGCAAGCTGGCGGGCGAAATCATAGTGGACGCGAGAAGCGGTGAGAGCGGCAGCGGAATGCGTGACCACAAAATGCATGGGGAAGTGCTGGAGAGCGACCGTTATCCGGAAATCGTATTCCGTCCCGATCGTGTCGACGGGACTGTCGCGCTGCAGGGGAAATCTTCAGTGCGAGTCCACGGAATCTTCACCATCCACGGATCGGATCATGAACTAACGGTCCCGGCCGAGGTCGAGGTATTTCCCGACCACTGGGCCGCGACCCTTCACTTCGCAGTGCCTTACGTGAAGTGGGGCATGAAGAATCCGAGCACGTTCTTCCTGCGCGTCAGTGAATCGGTCGATATTGATCTGACTGCGGGCGGGACCATGGTCCGGCCTTGATGGACCGGCCTTGAAAGTCCGGCTTGAAATAACTTTGCCGGAAAGCGAATCAATATCCGCCGAGCGGCGAAATTCCTTTTCCTTCGGTGCATTCGTAGCATCGCCCAGCTGCTAGATTCGTGAACTCTTCAGTTCGGCCGCTCGGCCAGAGAATGACGGCGCTCTGCACGCGATCGTGCTTCGCCAATCCAAACGTAACCGGAAATTCCGATTGCGATAGATAACTGGAACCGCTCTTCACCATGCGGGACTGACTCAAGCCGCCGGAAACAATACGGAGGGTCGCACCGATTCCGTCGCGGTTCGACTTGGTGCCGACTAGCCGAAAACGAATGCTGCGGTTCCCAGCCAGTTGATCGTTCCGGTACAAATAGGCTGGACCGTTATTTGTGGTGAGCAGAAGATCGAGGTCGCCATCGCGATCGAAGTCGGCATAGGCCAGTCCGCGTCCCACCTTCGGCTGCTCGAATCCGCCGCCGACTTCCCCGGCGACGTCAAGAAAGCTTCCCTTGCCGTTGTTGAGAAAGAGCTGTGGCGGCTGAGCATAGCCGACATTGCCGCGGATGTTGCGCACCGTCTCGTCGATGTGGCCGTTGGCCACCGTGAGATCGAGCCAGCCATCAAGATTCGCGTCGAGGAAAACGCATCCAAAGCCCAGACTGTTCTTGGAAGCTAATCCCACGCCTGCCTGCGCGGCGATGTCTTCGTATGTTTTACCGCTGAACTCGTAGAGGCCCGTCATTTCGTTGTCGAAGTTCGTGATGGCCACACCGGAGCGGCCGGAATTCGTGAAATCGCCGACGTCCACGCCCATGCCGGCTCGCGCCTTGCCCTCGTTGCTGAAAGCCAGTCCCGCCTCGACTGCGGCGTCTTTGAAGGTGCCGTTGCGCTGGTTTCGATACAACTTGTTGGGCTGAGTGTCGTTCGCGACAAGTAAATCTGGCCAACCACTCTGGTTTTCGTCCAGCATGGCAACGCCCAGAGACTTGGAACTGCTGTCGAAGACGCCGCTCGAGGCCGTGACGTCTTCGAAGGTGCCATTGCCGCGATTGTGAAATAGCCAGCAGGTTTCGCCGCGATACGCCTCGGGCGTGCAATAAGACTTGTGCTTGCCGTCGAGACTACAGAACACATCGTGCTCCGGCGACCACTTGACGTAGTTACAAACAAAAAGATCGAGCCGGCCGTCGCGATCGTAATCAAACCAGAGAGCGGACGTGCTGAACGCGACGCGCTTTCCCAATCCGCTGGCGTTGGTCACATCTATGAAAGTTCCTTTGCCAGTATTGTGGAACAGCCGGTTCTGCCCCACACAGGTCACGAGAATGTCTGGGAATCCGTCGTTGTCATAATCGCCGACGGCCACACCCATGCCGTACATTTCAACATCCAGTCCGGCGCGGGAAGTGACGTCGGTGAAGGTGCCGTTCCCGTTGTTGTGGTAGAGCCGCAGCGTGGAGTGCCGCTGCTTATGGCCCGTCCAGTCCATGCCATTTATCAGAAGGATGTCTTGCCAGCCGTCGCGGTCGTAGTCGAGAAAGGCGCAACCCGAGCCCAGAGTCTCCGGCAAGTATTTCCCGCCGAAGGCGCCGCTGTTGTGTTGGAATTGAATGCCGGCGCTGGATGTAACATCAACCAAACGAAAGCCGGGTGAAGCCGCTGTTCCAGAAGACGCGCCCAGCGCCCGCAGCAGCGGCAACTGTGACACCGACACCAGGCCCATGCCCTGCAGAAAAGATCTGCGATTCACGGAACGTTTCACGGAACATTCACCAGCCCGGAGCGGATCGCGTAGACCACGAGCTCGGCCGTCTTGTGAATGCCGAGCGCGTTCATGATATTGGCGCGATGGACTGCAACCGTGTTGGCGCTGAGGTCGAGCGCGATAGCGATTTCCTTGTTCGACTTCCCACCCACGATCATCTGCAAAACTTCAAGCTCGCGCGGGGTCAGGCCGCCGCTGCGTTCGCCTTTGAGCGCCGAGGGTTGCTCGACCTGGGGATCGAAGATTGTTTTCCCGCCGGCCACGCGTCTCACCGCAGAGCCCAGTTCCAGATTCATCGCGTTCTTCAGAATGTATCCCTTGGCACCGGCCTCGGTCGCCTGCCGCACCCAGGTGTTCTCGGAATGCATGCTGAGCATGAGCACCGCGGTCTCGGGCAAATCTTCGAGAATCTGCCGCGTTGCATCAAGTCCGTTCATTTTGGGCAATGCGCAATCCATCACGACAACTTGCGGTTTCAACTCGCGCGTCAGTTTGACCGCTTCTTCGCCGTCGCCGGCCTCGCCGACTACTACCATATCCGGTTCATCCTCCAAAATCCGCCGAAAGCCCCTCCGCACCAGGCTATGGTCATCCACGAGCAACACAGTGATCTTTTTTGTCATATTCGGTTTGTCATATTTCACTTTTCTGACTTTGACCTTTCTCTCTGGGATCTCCGTCACGTGTCCCAGCTTTCTCGCGAGGCACCGTCAGGTGCAACAGCGTACCCCCCGCGGCGGGAGTCGCAAAGATTAATCGTCCATCCATCAATTCCGAACGCTCGCGCATGGCAACCAGTCCGATGCCTTGCTTCGCAGGCCGGTGGTTGAAGCCCACGCCATGATCTTCCACTTCCAACTCTAGCGTCGCAGGCAGAAAACGCAATCGCACCCAAGCCTGTTTTGCGCCGGAGTGGCGCGCCACGTTGTTCAACGCTTCCTGCAGCACGCGGTAGATTTGCACTGCCGCGCTCCCACTCACATCGAACGGTGCGCCTTGCTTCTCATAGGATATGGTAATCCCGGTCTGTCTTTCCACGGTGGGGATGTACCAGTCGAGCGTAGTTTCCAGCCCGGCCTCGTCGAGCATCACAGGATGCAGCGCCTGCGAGAGCGTTCGAACCCGGTCGAGCGTGTCCTGAGCGATCTGGTTGACTTCCTGCAAATCGCTCCGCAAGATCGAACCTTCGGGAGCGTGAGTTCCGGCTCGGCCAAGCATTGATCCCATCGCCGTGAGGATCTGTCCGAACTCATCATGCAGTTCGCGCGAAATATAGCGCAGCGTGGATTCCTGCGTGGCAATTAGTTTCTGCGCCAGTTCGCTGCGCCGCTCCGAAAGCTCAGCCATGCGCGCGAACAGCCGCCGGTTCCACCGGATCATGGAAAATCCAGTCAACAAGATCGCCGCCAGGGTCGCGGCCAGAAATACATAGACTTGCCGCTGCACCCCGTTATAAATCTGGACAATACGCTGCGCCGCCTGGTCTTCGTTCTCGCTGTTCTGCACCAGCAATCGGGCTACGGTCGTGCTCAGAGCCGCCTGCCGCGCCTGCAGCGAAAGCTGGATCTGCGCCCTCGCCTCTTTTCCTTTCCCAGAACCAGCCAGCGCAAACACACGATCGACCGCATCCCAGAACTGCGTCAGCGAACTGCTGAGCGAAGCGCGCTGCTCAGGCGTCCGGCTGGTCGGGGTCAGCCCGGCTTCGAGGCGCATGGCATCATCGAGGTCGGTGCGAATGCGCTGGAACTGGGCCGACCAAGCCGTGAGCGGGTAAGGTTCGTCATTGTCGATCATGTCGCGCATGGCGACCGCGAGCAGGTTCAAGTCATTCTGGATGCGGAGCAACTGCAGAGAATCCTTGCGGTTGCGGTCGATCAGATCAGACTGAAGCTTGCGCAGGCCGGCCACTTGCCAGGTGATATAGGCGGAGTAGGCCACCACCGCCGCAAGCGTGATGATCAGCCCGAGCAACAGGCCCACGGTTGGAGAGCGCTCCGGAGAAGGCGGACGTGCCACGCCCCGAGGATACAACGCTCCGCCCAGACATGTCACAATGCAGTAATAGTAATTAAAGAAGCGAATCGAGCCCCGGCGGAGTCCAATAAAGATTGAGTACGGACCTTAAAGCAGCCGAGAAGCCACCAAAAGTCCAGCGGTTGCGCGCGGTTCTGCCTATCGTTTGGGAGTTGACCCGTCCGCGCGTGGGCTTGCTGAGCGTTGGCTTTTTGCTGATGATTGTGAACCGGGTCGCTAGCCTTGTTCTGCCTTATTCCACCAAGTTTTTGTTCGATAACGTGATCCCCAAGCACTCTCTGCACTTGCTCGACCGGCTCGTCCTGGTGGTGCTGGGGGCAACGCTGATCCAGGGAATCACGTCGTT
Source organism: Candidatus Sulfotelmatobacter sp. (assembly GCA_049280095.1). Taxonomy (GTDB): domain Bacteria; phylum Acidobacteriota; class Terriglobia; order Terriglobales; family Acidobacteriaceae; genus Sulfotelmatobacter. The sequence continues at coordinate 109,391 of JBAPPL010000045.1, forward strand.
CTCGTTGACACAGTTGTTGTCGAAGGAGGCGCAGCGCCTGATTACAGAACTGCGCCAGCGGGTGCAGAAGCACATTTCGCGGCTTCCGGTCGCATTCTACGACGCGAACAAAACCGGCATGCTGGTGTCGCGAATCATGAGCGATGTGGAGGGCGTACGCAACTTGCTGGGGACAGGGCTGGTCGACTTTGCGGGTGGATTGCTAACCTCCGCCATCGCGCTTGTGCTTCTGGTTCGCATCAGTGCGGTGATGACGTCTCTCGCGCTGGGCTTCTTGCTGTGCTTTGCCATCGCTCTGACCAAAGCCTTCGGCACGATCCGGCCAATCTTCCGTGAGCGGGGCAAGATCAATGCCGAAGTGACCGGCCGCCTCACGGAATCTCTTGGCGGCGTTCGTGTCATCAAGGGCTATCACGCCGAGGATCGCGAGGAGGCGGTCTTCGCCCATGGCGTGAAACGCCTGCTGGAAAACGTAATGCGCACGCTCACCGCAACGTCGGTGATGAGTCTCTCCGCCAGCGTGCTTTTAGGCGTGGTCGGTGCGGTGGTCACGTTTGTGGGCGCACGCCAGATTATGGCGGGGACCATGTCGATCGGCGGCCTCGTCTCCTTCACCGCCATGCTGGCTTTTCTAATTGCGCCCATGGCTCAGGCCGTGGGAATCGGAACACAACTCACCGAAGCTCTGGCGGGGTTGGAGCGCACACAGGAAATCCTGAACGAACGTCCCGAGGACCAGGACCCGAAACGCTCCGTGGCGCTGAGTGACATTCGCGGCACCGTCGAGTTCGACGATGTGAGTTTCAGCTACGACGGCGTTCACGAAGTGCTGCATGATATTTCTTTTCGCGCCGAACCCGGCACGGTTACGGCGCTCGTGGGATCCTCCGGCTCAGGAAAATCGACGACGATCGGGCTGATTTCCGCTTTTTACGTGCCGACTAAAGGCAGAATTCTCGTGGATGGCACGGACCTAAGCACGGTTCGCCTCGATTCCTACCGCACGCGTCTCGGAGTCGTGTTGCAGGAATCGTTTCTGTTTGACGGAACAATTCGCGAGAACGTTATGTTTTCACGTCCCGGCGCGACTGAAGAAGAATTCCTGCGTGCCTGTCGGATCGCCCGAGTGGATGAGTTCGCCGAATCCTTCGCCGAGAAATATGACACAGTGGTCGGCGAGCGCGGCGTGAAGCTTTCGGGCGGCCAGCGGCAACGCATTTCGATTGCCCGCGCCATTCTCGCCGAGCCCCGCATTCTGATCCTTGACGAAGCAACTTCCAGCCTCGACTCGGAATCCGAACAGATGATTCAGCATGGACTCTCTTATCTCATGCAGGGCCGAACGACATTTGTGATCGCGCACCGGCTTTCAACCATCCGCCGCGCTGACCAGATTCTGGTGATGGAACAAGGACGAATCGTCGAGCGCGGCACGCATGAACAGCTCTACGAAGCGCAGGGCCGCTACTACGATCTCTACACCCGGCAGCATGGCCTGGAGCATAACCTCTTTCTCGCGCCGGGCGAGGGCGACCGGCTTGAGGCAGACGGGAACGGCAGCACCGGTCCGGCCCGCAACGGCGACGCCAAACCCGCCGACGCCTTGGGTGTGCTCAAGGGAGAGGTTCGCTAGCCTCATGAGCAGCACCGGCCCAAGCTCGCTAAACGGCGCTCCCGCGATTCACGTGGACCAACTTTGCCGCTATTACCGCATGGGCGAGACTCTCATCCGCGCTGTGGATGGCGTAACGCTTACCGTCGGTACTGGCGAATTCGTTGCGTTGCTGGGCAGTTCTGGTTCCGGAAAGTCTTCTGTGTTGAATCTGATTGCTGGGCTGGATCGCCCGACCTCGGGTAGCGTGATTGTCAAGGAACGCGATCTTGCGCAACTCTCGCGCGAGGAACTGGCCAAGTATCGGCTGCACACGGTCGGGATGGTTTTTCAATCCTTCAACCTGATCGCCAGCATGACGCTCGCCGAGAACGTCGAGTTGCCCATGCGCTTTGCCGAGGTCGATCGCGAGGAGCGTGACGGCCTCGCACGCGAAGCCCTGACAAGAGTTGGCCTCGAAGCGCGCATGAACCATCGGCCCAGCGAACTCTCTGGTGGGGAACAGCAACGCGCCGCGTTGGCGCGAGCGCTCATCAACCGCCCTCAGTTGCTGCTCGCCGACGAGCCCACGGGCAATCTCGACAGCCACACCGGAACGGAAATCATGAACATGGTTAGCGAGTTCAACCGGGAATTGGGAATGACGGTCGTGATGGTAACACACGAGCGCGCTCTGGCCGAGCGCTACGCTCATCGCCTCATCTTCCTGGCGGATGGCAAACTGGTTGGCGAGAAATCGAATTCGGTCGTCGCTGCCGGTGGTCGAGAGAACGGAGCGCGGTGTGAAGCTTCCTGATCTGACCGAACTCGCCCTGCGCAACTTGCGCGAATCCGTTCTGCGAAATTCGCTAACCACCATCGGCATCTCGGTGGGCGTCGCGTCGCTGGTCGCGATGCTTTCTCTGGGAATCGGTCTGCAGCAGCTGGCATCGCGGCGTTTGATGAAGTCCGGCTTGTTCGATACGGTCGTGGTCACCTCCCGGCGGGATCTACGCAACTTCGGCCGCGACCGCGAAGAAGAACGCAACGGTCCTGCTCCCGCCGAGAGCCGAATTCTCGACGAGTCCACGCGCCGGGAGATCGAGCGCCTGCCGAATGTTCAGGAGGCGTATCCTGATATCCGCTTTATCACCGAGCTCCGCTACGAAGATAAGCCGCACTTGACGATGGTGGCCGCGCTGCCTCCTTCTGCTCAATCGACCGACGCCTTCGAAGCAGTGCAGGGACATTTCTTCTCGTCTGACACGGCGCCCGAAGCGATTCTCCAGAAGACCTTCGCAGAGGAACTGCTGGGAAAAACGCCTAAGGCCGGCGTCGACGAAACGAACGTGGCGGAATTGGCCGCTCCGCTTCTCGGCAAGGAATTGACCATGCGCTATGCCGAGCGTGAGGCAGCACCAACTGCGCCTTTGAAGTCCGCTAATGACAATTCCGCAAGGCCCGCGGATCAGGGTCTCGCCAGCGCTGCCTACTCCGTGATCTCGCGCGAGCAGAAGCTGAAGATTGTCGGAGTTGCCGATCTCGACCCCGAAAGCATGCGAGGACCAACGCGGGCGCGGGTTTTTCTTCCGCTCAAGCTGGCCGAGAGTCTGCATGTGATGCAGCCCACAGACCTGCGGGAAATTTCGCGCGCGGCCACCGATGAGCCGGTTTATTCCTCAGTGAGCGTGCGCGTGAAAAATCCCAGCCAGATCCAGACGGTGGAAGACGCGGTCAAGAAAATGGGCTTCAACACTTTCTCGATTCTTGACGCGAGCCGCAGCATCCAGCAATTCTTCAAAGTGCTGGACGTGTTTCTCGGAATCTTCGGCAGCCTCGCCCTGGCGGTCGCCTTCATCGGGATTGTTAACACGCTAGTAATGGCAATCCTCGAGCGCCGCCGCGAGATCGGAATCATGAAAGCCATCGGCGCCAGCGACGCCGATGTGAAGAGGCTCTTCTTTGCCGAGGCCGGCGCCATGGGCATTCTCGGCGGCATCGTTGGAGTCGCTCTGGGCTGGGCGATCGGGCAGGTCATCAACCTTGGGACGAACATTTACCTCAAGAGCCAATCTTTTCCGCCGGAACATTTCTGGTCGGTCCCATTGTGGCTGGTCGCATTCGCCATCGTGTTTTCTTTCTTCGTGAGTCTCGCAGCCGGCCTTTACCCGGCGGCACGCGCGGCCCGACTGGATCCCGTGCAGGCCTTGCGCTACGAGTAAACTGAAGAGATGGGTCGCTGTCTCCGAATCATCTTCCTGTTCGCAAGCTTGGCTGTCTCGCTTTCGCTTCATGCGCAAAGCCGCATCGATTGCAACGCGCTGAACAGCCGGATCCTGAAACACGAGGTCCACTATTGCGTTTATCTTCCGGCCGGCTACGATGCCAGCGCAACCAAGCGTCCTCCACAAAGCTATCCCGTGCTTTACTTCCTGCACGGCTTGGGCGACAACGAGCAAACTCTCTTTAACAGCGGAGGATGGACGCTGCTTGACGATCTCCGGCAGCAACACAAAATAGGAGAATTCCTAATCGCCGCACCGGAAGGCGGGCGAACTTTCTACATCAATTCTGCGGACGGCTCTGTGCGCTACAGCGATTTTTTCCTGCGGGAATTCATCCCACTGATCGAAACCAAATACCGCATCAGCAAGGGTCGAAGGAATCGCGCGATCAGCGGCATCTCCATGGGTGGTTATGGGGCGCTCCGTTTTGCCTTCTCGCATCCGGAAATGTTCTCGGCGGTCAGCGCGCAAAGTGCGGCATTAATGACGGAATCTCCGCAAGAACTCGACACCGCGGCTAAATCCGGTGCTCCGATGGGAAAGCTGCTCGCGACGGTCTTCGGCAGCCCGATCGAGGTCGCACACTGGAACGAGAATAGTCCGTTCGTTCTGGCGAACCGGAACCAGACCGCCCTGCGGCGAATGGCCATCTACTTCAACTGCGGTCAAGATGACAACTACGGATTCGAAAAGGGTGCAGCCGCCTTACATGAACAGCTGCAAAAAGAAAAGGTAGAGCACGAGTACCATCCCTATCCCGGCGACCACAGCCTCACTTATTTCCTGGCTCACTTCACCGAGGTCATGGAATTTCATTCACGAGCATTCGGTCTTCGATAAGTTGACCAGCGTTTTGCATCCAACCGCCTTCCCGCACAATCCAATCCACCAATTAAAAGCTCGCTTCATCAGGAGAGAACTTCGACACATGCCAGCAAGAACCGCCGTCTCCAACGATTGCATCAACCAGATTTTCCGCGAGGCCCGGACCCACAATGTCTGGCTTCCTGGACCAGTTTCCTCCGAGTTGCTGCGTCAAGCGTATGAACTTGCCGCCCTCGGTCCAACGAGCGCTAACACTACACCCGCGCGCTTTGTCTTCCTTACTACGGCCAAAGCCAAGGAGCGTCTCCGTCCTGCGCTTGCGTCCGGCAATGTCGAGAAAACCATGGCTGCTCCCGTCACCGTGATCATTGCATGGGATACGGAGTTCCACGAGAAACTTCCAAAGCTCTTTCCGCAAAGAGATATGCGTTCAGTGTTCCTTGGCAACCCCGCACTCATTGAAGCCACGGCATTCCGAAACAGCTCGCTTGGAGGGGCTTACTTCATACTGGCTGCCCGCGCTCTTGGCCTCGATTGTGGACCGATGTCCGGATTCGACGCCGCCAAGGTCAACGCTGAGTTTTTCCCCGACGGCAAGTGGAAAGCGAATTTTCTTTGCAATTTGGGCTACGGAGACGGGGCTAAACTTTACCCACGCAACCCGCGATTGCCTTTCGATGAGGCTTGCTTGATTTTGTAAGCCGATTCTGCCGACAAATAGACACGATGTAAGTGTGCACACACCCCACACTTTAAGACTTGATGGGTTGGGCATGTTGGCAGGCTGCGTTACGCTGGCGTGACCCGAGACCGTGGAACTATAGTAAAACTGTATTAGCGGAGAGGTGGCCGAGTGGTTGATGGCTCCGGTCTTGAAAACCGGCATACCCGAAAGGGTATCAGGGGTTCGAATCCCTTCCTCTCCGCCATTACTTTTGTTATCTAGCACTTACGTCGTGGTGATATTACAACTGATATCAAGTTGGAGGATCACCATTGAACCGCGAGTGCAGCGTCTCCAAACGAATCCAGACGCCCCAAGGTCTCCGATACTGTCCCGTCGTGCTCTCCGCAAATGGCCGCGTCAAGCCTGACGCAGTCCTGATCAACGGCAAGGAGGAGAGGCACCCCGAAGGCTCGTATTACATCTCGTGGTACGCAGGAAAACGCCTCATGCGCCTCTCGGTCGGCAAGGATGCGTCCACAGCAACCGCCCGTCGTCTTCAGAAGGAAGCCGAACTCAACGCTACAAATAACGGGCTTGAGGTGACGCCCGAGAATGGCGATAACGGGAACCATTCCCTCGCAGCCGCGGTCACCGACTTCCTAGAGGAAACGAAACTCACGAAAAAACCGAAGACACTGGCCGCGTACAGGACGGCTCTGGGCTACTTTCAGGAATCCTGCCCCAAACTCCACCTCGAAGACATTGAACGCAGAGACCTCCTTAAGTTCGCCGCCTTCTTGCGGGACGAGAAAGGGCAGGCCCCGCGTTCTGTTCACAACAAGTTCGAGACCGTCATAACGTTCCTAAAAGCGAACAATATCCGGGGGATTGTCGGCAAGAACGACTGGCCGCGGTATACCGAAGAGGAACCGGAGATTTACGAACAAGAGGAACTCGACAAGCTCTTCGCGGCTTGCGATGAGGAAGAGCGGCTTTGGTACGAGTTCTTCCTGATGACGGGAATGCGAGAGCAGGAAGTCATGTACACGTATTTCACCGATATCAACTTCACGCATGCGACAGTTCGGGTCAGCCACAAACGGGATCGAGGATGGACGCCAAAGGCATATAAAGAACGCGAGATTCCCATCCCTGCAAAGTTGGTCAAGAGTTTGAAGGCGTGGAAGGCGAAAGCGAATAAGACATGCCCTTTCGTGTTTCCGACCTCGGGGTGCAATGTAAAGATGAATTTTCTGGACGATCTGAAGGCCGTCGCGGAGCGGGCCAATCTCGATCAGGACAACTTTTGGCTCCACAAGTTCAGAGCAACATTCGCAACCCGGCATTTGTGGAACGGGGTAGACCTCCGCACGGTCCAAATGTGGCTTGGGCATTCTGACATGGAGAGCACGATGCGCTACCTCAAGCCGTCGCGAAGTCAGACAGTCAAAGATAAGGTAAATTCGACATTCGAGGCTCAACAATGAATAGTGTTCTCGATAGTCCAAATCCGCATCGATTGATGAGTCTTGCGTCTCGAATCAACGCGATGCACCGCGCTTTAACGGCTGAAGAGCTTGCTGAATTGCTCCAAGTCTCAAGACTCACGATTCTTCGACGGGCGAAGCGGGGCACCATCCCGTCCTTTCGTGTTGGCTCCTGCGTCCGATTCGATTCGGCTAATATCGCCAAGTGGCTTATGCAACAGGGCGTGCAGTCGATGTCCAATCCGACACCTGCCAAGACTCCGAAAAAGTAACGCCGTCGATACCTTTTTCATCCGGGGATGGGTGGTACATGGGTTCGGTCAGGTCTGCAAAGTAGGCGGTCTTCAGGGCTGCTTCTTCTGCTCCCTTTTTTCCTCTTCGATTTCCTTTTCAGCTTTCGTGAGAGCGTCCCTCACATGCTGGAGCGCAGCTTCGTCCCTCTGACGGTTTCTCTTTTTGGCTTCTTGGGCTTCCCGATAACGACGCACATCAGCGGGTTCTCTTTGCTTCGCCATTAGGTAATCATACCCTTCGCCGCCTGTTGCATCAGGAGAGAAAGTGCGGTCTTCAACGCTTCAAGGGTGAGTGTCCCTGCGTTGCTCAGGACGGTCTGTTTCGCTTTGTTCCACAGCTTCTCTTCTCTCGCAGCGTCCAAGAACTCATGTCCAGCGTACGTGAGACGTTGCGCAAAGAAGTAGTTCGTTGGTGGGAGGAATCTCGCAACGATTAGCCCCGCATCTTGAGCAAGCTGCGCATGGTAAGCGACTTCCTCTGGTGTATGACCCTCAATTTCAATGTTGCCCGTGAAGTCTCCCGCTGGAGGTAACTCTTCAATCTTGAGCAACAACGCACGCAACAAATCCATGTCCCGCTTCATGCGGCTAAGCTAGCACGAAGCCGAGAATTGAGTCGAGAACATTTGTCGGTCGTGATATCTTCGGGACCATGGATCCAACCTTGGAGAAGCCGTAGTTGAACCGCTCACTGGTAGCAATCGCACTGCTGATCCTGATCGAGTCCGCGTTCGCCCAGAATACCGCATGGGACTACAGCACCAAGACTGACATAACAGGGAAGGTGACAGAGACTGTTGCATCGGGGAGCCTAGTCGTTCGCTGCTCTAAAGCGTGCGAAGTGTATTTCACCCCAGATCGTCATACCCTCGTTCAGGATCAAGACTCGGTGTTGGTGAAGTTCAACGATAAACCCGTGAAGCGATATGGTGTATCCCGCTCGGCAGACTATACGGGGTTGTTCTTTAGTGATCCGATGGGCATTCTCAAAGCCGTCCGCGACAATGGCGGGTACATGACCGTAGAGTACACGCCGTATCAGAAGATTCCCGACACGGTGAAGTATGAAGTATGGAATCTACCTCCGACCATTCTCAAGCGAATTGAAAAATGGGACAAAGAAGCGCCACAACGGAAGCGGCAAGCCGCATGGGCTGCCTGTCAGGCTGACAACAGTCCCCTCATGGATGAGTGCGGTTCGTTTAGAGAAGAGGCGCGTTCTTACCACACAAAAGAGGCATGTCAGTCACACGGATTCTACTGGCGTGAAGAAGCCACAGTGCAGAATGGAGTCACACAGGAAAAAGGGTGCTGGGTTAAGCAGTGACTTTCAGCGGGTGGGGGATTCTCTTTCAAGCGCATTCGGTAATTTCGCGAACGGTCAAGCGTGGTCTTTATCATGCTTCCGAGTTTTGATGAAAGCTAGTTCTTTCGCTCTCAGTTCCGTCGCCAACCATCCAACTAGTTTCACAGATGATTCGACGGCGTTCTTCAACTGTGGTTCACTAACGTTGACCTCATTACCGTCTTCGGACACGTAGGCGGGATACTTCTCAGCAAACGAAGTATCCATGAATGCAAGGACGCCATCGTTCCAATCAGTGTCGCCCAGATATCTAAACGTCTGAGCCTCGGCACCCTCGTGGACGATTTGGTTTCTGACCTCGCGCATCGGCTCGACGAAGGCAATGCGGTCTGTGTTATCGGTGAAATCAATACCAAACCTCTCGCTATATTCCAACCACAGGCGATTGAATTCACTCAGATTGGTCATCTTTTCGTATCGCTTGACCCGAGGGTTGAACAACTCTGCAGACTTGGTCATGTTTCGGAGGGCGTGCGTCAGGCGTGACGCAAGAGCCACGAGTGCCATGTTCCGCAGGAACCGCTCTTGGCTAATGTTCGTCAGCAGAACGTCGCCGTATTCCTCTTGGATGTAGAAGTGATGGTCGGGGTCATCAGTCTTGTCCATCGCGGCTTTGATCTTCGCCAACTCCGTCTCGCACTCTTTGCCCAGATACTGCTTGCTCGCGTTCAGTGTTCCTTCGATGAGGAGGTAAACGTCCCGTTGGAACTGTTGGTACTCATCCTCGTAGGAGTCGATGTCTTCTAAAGGGTCATACATGGGGCTTACTGGTAGTAGGTGAGAGCAGCATCGACGAGAACGGTCTTCGGGGCAAGTATTGCGAACCTGTTGTTGAAGACAAGGTAGTACGTCCCAGCATCGGTGGGCAGATTTACGTCGATCGTTCCGACCGTGACCTTTCCGCTGTTATAAAACGTCTTCGCTTCGTGCCTGTTTTGCCAATTGACAAAGTCATCCGCTGATAGCACGAAGGCCTCCACGTCATTTGTGAGTCCGCCGCTTGCGGTGAAGCTCCCGTGCATATTGACGCTAGTCGCTCCCAAAGGAACGTCGAATTTGAAAGAGGAGAAGCTGAGTGCGTTGATGTGCAAGTCGGGATTCTTGACGGTCACCGTGCGTTGTTGCTTGACCATTCTGTCAATCGGATTCACTGCTGGGTTGGGATTTGCCCGCTGACTGGCGTTGTATCCGTAAATCAGCAACAAGAGGAGCAAGACTCCCGCAATTACGAAGGGAGCACGCACCAGAGGCTTCGATTTCGGCGGGTCTGGGACTCGTGCGGGTGCGACTGCGGCCCCTGCTCCGCTTGATGTCGCGGACACCGCTAGTCCCTTACCGCACTTGCGGCAGAACTGCGAATCATCAGAGGTTTCAGTACCGCACTTAGAACAGAACACAATAAACCCCTGCGGCAAAGTTAGAGCGGCTCCGAGGGGTTGTCAACTGATTGTTCAGGTTCCTCTAACGAAGGTAAACTCAGCCTGAGGTCAATCCTATGTTCATCGCTTCGCTAGGATTAAGCGGCCTTCTGTTGCGACTTCACCTTTGCCCAGCGTGCGCGTTGGGCTGCCGCGATTCTCCTACGTCCAGCGGCGGACATTGTGCGGCGAGGCTTCGCCTTCTGCTTTGCCCAGCGTGCTTTCTGTGCCAAGCTGATCTTGCGACGCGCAGCAGCGGACATCGTGCTCCGTTTGCCTGTCGGTTTGGCCCCTTTGTACACTCCGACGAAAGCAGAAAGTGCAGCATTCAATCCCGTCAATTCCCGCTCTACTCGATCCCGCTCCTTCTTTATTTGTTTCACGATTCCAGACACACTCGGCATTGGCCCATTCCCCCTAGGTTCGTTGACTGCGGGCAGGATCGTAACACAATCCCCTTGCAAGGACCAAAGGTGTGCTTAGGGGAAACCACGACAACTCGTAAAGGCAGCCTAATTTTTCAGATTGTCGTGCGCGTCTAATTGTTCGGAAAGTGCGCGCAGTTGAACAGCTATTGGAATACCGCAGAATTCAATAAAGCGAATGTACGGCGAATCTGTTACCATCCTTCGGGACATGGACGAAGGCCGCAAACGCGTGATCGGCATCATGGCTGCGATTCTGGCCAGTCTGCACATGGAACGAGCCGATGATTTGTTTGGAGGGCCGATGGGAAGCCCACGAACGGACAAGCTGATTGCCGCGAGCATTCAGTGGGCAGAGAAGATCATGGAGAAAATTGATAGTATCGTCGGGCAGCCTTGAAGACAGAGGGAGCGGCGGGTGCGGCGGGTAGGTTGCCTTGCGACGCTGCTTGTTTTTCAATAGACTTCTCAAACGAAGGTCGGAGTATTTCTATGATGCCCTCGAAGTCATTCGCATGTCTGGCCTCGCTATGCGCCATTATGCTATCCGCTCAAGACACTCCCAAGACTATCGCCCTAACCGATAAATCGAATGTTCCCGCCAGCGACATAGCGAAGGGACTGCAGAAATGCCCTAATGTCAGCATCACGAATGACCCAACCAAGAGCAACTACACGCTAGAGGCCATCAAAAAGAGAACACGTCCAAGTCTCAGCATCGGGCACGTCAACGATTTCTACCTTACTCTTTTTGACCGCGACGGGAACACATTCAGCGCCGAGTCAGACGAGTCCCTCAGTCACACGCTGAAAGGTCTATGCCACGCCGTTGAGACCTTTGTAATGGTCGAGATAGTGGACACGCAAAACCTAACCCAGTCCGTGGATGTTCGGGGTGAGGGCCCCGGCGTTGTGGCTGCCGTCGCAAATAGCGCCACAGGGAGGAGGACCCATACAGACAGTTCCAGCATATACGTTATTTTCAACGGCGAGCACGCATTGTTGGATTGTTATGAACATCGTACCGGGTGTGCAACCATCAGTCCGGGCAAGTACTATGGTGAACGGAAGGGCGACGGCATTTGGGTTAGCTACAGAATGCCCATCACTCACGAACCGATGAGGAACCACTATAAGATAGCGGGAAGTTGGTAAGCGGGAGCTTCCAAAGGCCAGCGGAGCTAGCTCTGGCGCAACCCATGGAACTGTGCCAGACTATCCGCGTCATGGCTGAACGCGACTTCGTGATCCTACGGTATCAAGGCAAGGTCCCTGCGATGGCATCCTGCGTCAAGTGCCAGCGAAAATTCTTCACGCCAAATACATACTCTGGTGATCCCGTTGGAGCGCAGGAATATCTGCTCAGCAAATTTGATCGACATGATTGTGAGGAAAAACCAAAGAGCAACCGGAGCTGGAGGGTGTCAGCATGAAAAGAAACGAGAGTGGCGTTGCTGCAATTTATAACTTACTGGGCGTTCCCTTCGCCTGCAGAATCAGCCAACTCCAATGAGTCATTGTTTGTCCACCGGCTTTGCCATGGTACTTGATATAGGTGTCAGCCGGAAGCTGCATCCCAAGGTTGAGGGTGACATGCTGGGTTTGCAGCGGGGCGATTGACACTCTTTCACGATAGTAGTGTTGCTGGTCGTCTCCGGTGCGGATGACCTGAAATGTAATCTCAGTTACGCTCCAGCCCATCAATCCGTTGTGAACATCGCAGTTCACAGTGTTTCGCGTCGTGTCTGTTCCGCATACTCCGTCCAGAAGTTGATCCTCTGGGCCGTCGTGCATGAAACCGCCGTAAGTGATCTTTAGGTCCTGTTCAGATACTTCTTTGGGAGTCGCGGCAGGTGGGGAAGTGTTTTCGTCACATGCCCCGAATGCCAATGTGATAGACACAATGAGCGGCGCGACGAAGGATGATCTAATCATCACGACGCGATTATAACCTTAAGGGGCGACAACCCCGAGAAGGAAGAATCAAGACGAAGATGACTCTCCTTCACTTCCTCTTCTTTGTCTGAGCCTTTGGCTTTTCTGACTGTTGTTCGTGGCGAACATAGGACAGACCTCGTTTGAGTTCAGCCGTCAAGTCTGTCGTCTCAGTCACAGCATGAACTGGCTTGCCCGATTCTTTGCCAAGCCATGCGTTTAATTCATCCGGCGAAGTCGAGACAAATCGACCCACCTTGCGGATTGGCATTCCCTCAGTCGCCCAACGTTGCACAACCGATTGAGGCTCACCGAGAAAGTCGGCGATCTGTTGCCAGCCTTTCAGAGTGACGGGTGCTTCTTTCCTCGCTGGTCGCTTCGGCATATCAGAAGAGACTCGTTTGCGTTTGAACTGCATCGAACTTGACGGGTGTCGAACATTCGGCGTCGTCATTGGCAACGTGGTTGACCCGGCTGCTCACGGGATAGCATCGCATCAGCCGAGGATCAAACGGCTTCAGCATGTCGGACACTGCTCTTACGTCTTGCATCCCCGGATCAAGCCACAGATCGTACCCAGCCACTCGGGTCTTACAATTTACAGTCGGCAAGAAAAGAGAAGCAGCTACATCATGCGATTCCTCTTTGATTCACCACGGAACAATCTTGGTTCCGTCGCGCTCCATTTCTTTTTTCAACTCTTGCATCCCAGCCTTGGGAAATCTTCTTGAGTGAATTCCGAAGTCCTCCATCTTCATCAGCGCCCCAAGGGATTTCCTTATCTGCCTCGCTTCCTCTCTGCCCTCGGATTCCTTGAACGCTTCAAACGCCAGTAAATCGGCGGGTTGAAGCGCGATGCAGTTTTCCCAAGATACGGGTGTGATTGTTGTGAAGTAAGATCGATAAGGAACAAAGTTCGGCGCAAGCACTGTTCTGTTGAACGCTTGCAAAATGGTGGAATCGTATTTCGCTGTTCTTTCATGGAACAGCGTTATCTTCACTGGCCGACCGTGAGACATTCCAAAGTAATCTTCTGCGAGGCTCTGAATTAGAGCCACTGTCATTATGAAGTAGGCTGCTTTCAGTCGATCAGCCGTCGCCTCTGGGAATACCTCGCACAAGTCATCCAAGTTCGCATCCAAGGCAACCGTGTGCAGGGGAATGCGTTTGAAAATCCCAAGCAATCCCCTGACGAATTCGTCTCGCTCATCCCGCGTCCACCCGCTGAAGTCTCCACGTCGTCCACTCGTATCCGACGCATGGTACCTTGAGATCAGCGGTCTGCCTTGCTTCTTGAGTTTTCTGTTAACCGAGGCAAGATGAAGTTTCCAGATGCGCTCCATCTCCAGCCAATGCTTCCCGGAACCCGTTACACAAGACAGTGCGAAGAATCTCTGTGCATTGTCAAAGCTCTCATCGATATAGCCACGGAAAACCACAAACGTCCCCTTGCTCATCCCAAGCGGGTTGAAATGTTGGCTATCCTGCGCTCAAGGTGAGGGTAGTATGTATGTATCTCATGACAGGCGGACCATACTTTTGAGAGAATCACGATAAATCATGGACCAAGATTCTCTATTTGACGATTTCCCTCGGCCCGAGCCGCAGAAGTATCCGCTGCACGATGGCGGGTCTATTGAGTCTACCAGTCTTTCAAAGGCCGAACGGGACACACAGATTGAGGCAATGCGCGAGTGGTTTCTTCAGAACTTTGAGGACCCCGCACAGAACACACCATATGATTCGGGTGAGGGAGGATACCAATTCATCTGGGGAGGACCCTACGACCCACGGGAGCAACTCAGCGAAGAATTTGGAGGCATTGTTCCCGATGAAGCAATAGAAGAACTTGCGGACGAACTGTCCGACGTTGCAATTGAGTGGTCAGGTAATTCAAATGACTCAGACAGTTCGGACCAGTTCGATGAATACCTATACGGCTCGGTCGCTGACTCTCCTCTCGACGGGTTCGAGAATAGCATTCTCAACGTAAAGCGATTGCTCGAAGTGAAAGTCGATGCAGCGGAGTACCAGTGTTTCCTTCGATTGTTATATGCCAATGTCATTACAGCTCTAGAGTCGTACCTTTCAGACAGGATCAAATCGTCCATCAAAGGGGACCCAGCTCTCCTGCGAAAACTTGTGGAAACAACTCCTGAGTTTCAGAGAACGAAAATCCTGATGAGCGACATTTTCAAAGAGTCGGAAGGAATCGAACAGAAGGTCAAGACCCATCTTTCGGAACTCGTGTGGCACCGCTTGGATAAAGTCTCTCCGATGTTTCGGGATGTACTCGGCGTGGAGTTTCCGACCGACCTCAAGGACCTATATGGAGCAATCGTGATTCGCCACGACCTTGTTCATCGGAACGGAAAGACCAAAGAAGGTGAAGAGCACGTCTTGAGTCAGAAAATCATTGAGGACTTGATCACGAGTGTGGAGAGATTCGTTGAGCACGTCGAACCTCCCCGGAACGATGAGATTTTCGACGAAGTGCAACACTAACGATTCAGGAAGGAAGGCAGAGTTTATAGGAATGCGTTACCTTGCTCTTGCTCTTCGCAGAGCGTTAGCAAGGCGTAACTTTTCTCGCGCTTGCCTCTGGTCCCATGGTTTGAACAGGTGACTCCATTTCTCACTTAGCACAATAGTTTCCACTGCCAAATCTGGCCTTTCTATTTCCAACACCATCGCCAGCCCCGACGCTGCGCCTCCTGCCTCAAGCATCTTCCGTACCGCTGCAATTCCTCCAACGTATAAATCAGAGCTAGGCATGAACAATCGATAGAAATATCTCGCCCAGTAACCGAGCTTACCTCCTTCTTCGTAGAGTCGAAGGAGTTCGTTTTCCAAATCACGCTCATCAAGGGGATTCGCCACGATTAGGCCCTCTCTGTCGAAAGATCAGGGCTGCGCTATACCGGCAGGTTCCTGACTTTGGAGCCACGCCGCGGGCGATAAGAATCATGACGTGCCTGTCCTCTTGTCGATTTCACGTTGAAGGGCTTCGATAGCATCGTCAATTGCTTTTACAGCGGGACTTTCGCGGAACGCCCGCTGTTCCTCGATCTTCGCTTCTAAATATTCAATACGGTCGAGGTCAGGTTGCAAAAACGCTATGCGGTTCTGCTTGCAGAACGTCTGTCTTTCGCGGAGCGAGGCAAGTTCCGATGTCCAAGCGTCCCACACGGGCTCGGGCTTCACTTCGGGCTTCGATTCTGGTTTGGAGGCAGGGGGCTTCGTCATATCCCTCTCCCACAAAAGTTCACCTGAAGTGCGTGCGAATTTACAATAATGCAGAACGTGGATTGGGAGATTCATTAACGGATGGCGGGGTACGTAACAGCGCACACGGTCGATTCTCGGGTGTGCGATTCGCCAGTCCGCGATGCAATCGCTCAACGCTTTGCGTGAAAGCCTAACGCCCGCAGTAAGCGTCAGAACGTAATTTTCTCCATCCCAATTTCGAACATCGATGGGATTGCGCGAACTCGGAAGAGTCTGTTTCTTTATGGGCAGAACGTCGGATTCAGGACAATCCCCAAGAATTCTCTCCGGGGGGATATGGCAAATTCCAGCAACGCTTCCCCCCATATCAATCTCATCGAAGTAGTCCATAGCTACCTCTGGTCCCGAAGTTGCGCTCTCAAAGAATCGACATGCGCCTGTGTTTCAGCCGCTACACGTTCAGCCTCGGCGTTCTGGACGGCTTCAAACTCTCGTTGTGCCGCGTTAGTTCTTTGCTTATCTGTCCATACGCGCCGTGTGATTATGCAATTGAACTCATTTTGCACGTCTTGAAACGATTGTCCTTCGTCCAGCAACTCGTTTACCGCAATTTCAAGTTTCGTCATTTCTCCCCCTCTTAAAACGTTCCGCTGTCGATCTGGTCGAATACATCCGCATAGGCGGGCCTCGTTGAAAAAGACCCAACCTCGGGGATCGGCACGCCACGTGCGGCTAAAACAGATTTCGAAATGTGGATACCCGAACCACGTGCTCCGGGGGCGGCGCGTGTGATCCAATTCTCCAACTCTTCGGTACAAAGCTGGCTTGCTCGATAAATACTCGCCCAATCTGCTATGTCCGAGACTAGGGGTTGTGCGCCTTTGCCCATTCGTGTACACAATACCGCAGCGATTTTCAGCCGTGTCGGTTCTTCGACATTCTCACGGATTGCTTGGGCGGCATTCTGAATAAGGTCTCGGGTATTGGCGAGGTTCGCCCGAATCTCTGCATCGTCTGATGCAGGAACTGTAACCGTCTGAATCGGATGTTGCGAGGCTTTCAACGCGTTCACTTCAGTTTCGAGAGCCGCTACCCGCGTATTAGCCGCGGCGAGGTCCTGCTTGAGCGTCGCATTCTCTGCCGCGATCTCGGATTCCTTCTTATCCTTTTGCAATTCGACTAGTTGTAAAAGGGTATGAGTTTTTTCGATAAGAAGGTCTGCCCTTTTCGCTTCCTTCAATTTCGGATTTGCCAAAAGCTCGTCGAAAGCGTCTAAAACTTCTTGCAGTTGATTAGCTGCGCTCCGAGCACGGGTTTGCTTCTTGGGCTTGCCCGGTTCGTTCTGTTGTTCCTGATCCGTCGTTTCTATCTGTTCGGTGTCTTCCATCGTCTCCTCCTATTTTTACGCACGACTCGCAACGGTTCCCTTCAGCACGGCTGTAATAAACAATGCAATCCTCGGCTTCGCATCGCTCGCAAACTTCGGTCGCTCGTCGGTATGGAACTATCGGGACTTCTTGCACGGCGTCTTTCTATTCAATAAGTGCCAGATTAGTCTCTGCACTTGATACGATTCCTGATTCATAATTCTCCTTCGATTTAAACGGGTCGAACACGCACGCGGGGGTTCTATTGCGATGTACCCACACAGGCCCTCGCGGCGTCAGTATCTGTCCGATTTCCTGACAGCAATTTCCACACAAGGTAGTAACCGTTTTAGGCATTTAGTTCCTCTCCTCGTATGGCTCTACGTCCGTGTGCTGCGCTCTCAAGACTCCGCGGGCTTCCTGCTCTTCACGACGAATTCTCGATTGATGCATCTCTTGGTTCCGAAGAACACGCCCGAGTAAGGCCTTCGCAGCCTCAATATCCCGGATGTCAGCCTCCGTTAGCATTCAAAAACCGAGGAGTCCTGCGTGGTCCCCCCAAGAATCTTCGCCTGATTTGTACGGATTACCACCCGCGGGCCGTGCAGCGTTGACCTTCGGTGTTCCTTTTGCCCGCGTCAATGCGGACTGTCCCGTCTGCGCGTTCGTTGTTTGGCGCTGAATGCCTTGAGTATTCATCGGCACTGCGTCTTCTGGACTATCATCAGGAAATTGTG
Source organism: Candidatus Sulfotelmatobacter sp. (assembly GCA_049280095.1). Taxonomy (GTDB): domain Bacteria; phylum Acidobacteriota; class Terriglobia; order Terriglobales; family Acidobacteriaceae; genus Sulfotelmatobacter. The sequence goes on from JBAPPL010000045.1 coordinate 127,015, forward strand.
ATTGCTGATTTCGTGCCATGCTGTCTCCTTACAAACAAATACAATCCGCGGCTGAGTACCCGAAGGCGCTCTAAGCCGCCGTTTGTTTCTGTACCCGTTGCGGTACGGATACAGAATTCTAAGAATTAGCTTGTTGGCTGAATTACCATCCCGTGGCTTATATTCGGGAAAGCGTCGAGCAAATCGCCATATCCGAACTGGGCCGTAATAGCCACAGTCGTCGAGGAACCACCCGAAGTAATCGTCAAGGTGTCGGTATAAGTTCCTGTTCTTATGCGGTTAACTGTGTAGTTCAACGTTTTTGTGGCCAAGCAGACGACCGCTGGAACAAGTTCTTGGGGTTGGGCGGCACGCCTCTTGCCAAAAATAACAATCCTTTTTTCGAAGGGGTACCTAACTCCTTTGTTATGTGCTCCGTGCCGCGTTCATCGATTCTGCTCTCCCCCGAGAGCCCGGAGCTATTCGGATGTCCATTTGGGATCGGGCAATCTGAAATGTAGCATAAAGACGGTGACCATCCCCGAGGGGGCGCGAATGTCCACTTTCCAGCACGCGGCACGCAGCGTGTGGTAATCTTCGCCTTATCTTCGTGTGGTTACCGTGTACTTAATAATAAACTTTTAGAGCTGGGGTGTTGATATTATTAGACTTACAAGGTTAATCACACATTTCTTCGTATGGTGTGAACGTGCCGCGTGCCGCGTGTTCCACTTTAACGGCCTAATGCGAGAGATTTCCCACTTTTAGTATTCTCAACTTGAGACGAGCCGCGTGCAGCGTGTTGAAAGCGGCGGGGGCGTAGTCCACGGCGGCTTCCTGCACGCGGCGTGCTGTTCATAGCTATTCTGGGATGTGGTATTTCATACACTTCAACGATCTCTAACCACACGCGACACTCCTCCGGAGGTCTCTCAGGTTCCCGTGCGTTACCAACCGCCAACATCTTTATACTTTATCTTGTGGACTTTCTGTGAAAGGTCAAAGGCATTTATCCGTACAGAACCGCCATCGATTTCCGCAGTGTACTTGCCGGGGCGCAGATTCGCACAGCGCCGCCATCCAGCCTGACACCAGAGAGCGACATGACTGCCGTCCGGCATGATGGCGTGCACGTTCTCTTGCGCAATGGATATGACGTGCGCCTGTGCCGGGGTTGCTGGTGTGGACGTGGTGGTGCAATTTGTGTTTGCGTTCAGGTTGGTGGAGCCGTTGTAGCTGGTGTTATCCCCATTGCTGGTGGCGTTCCCAGAGGTGTCAGCAGTTCCGTTAGTGTTACAGGTTGTGTTCGATGTCCCCTCTGTGCCGGGTGTGGTATAGGTAAACTCTCGTGTGCTCGCTTGCGAGTCCACGATCTGGATAGTTACTGTCGGCTTGTCTTTACCGAACGCCAGCGCAGCGACCGAGATAAACATAATCAGAATTAACTTTTTCATTTTCCGTGACTCCTCCCCAATTGTTATCTTCTACCACAGCTTCGGAGACGTGCTAGGTAACCGAGGGGTGTGTCCGCCGGGCGAGCGGGGACTCGGAGCAGCAGGGTGTGTCGTCTATCTTAGGAGCCTTTCGCTTTTTCGGCCTGCCAAATTGTGGGTTCGGCCCAAACGAGCCGAAGATTAAGCAGATCACGGGCGGCGATAACCACACCCGACACTCCTCTGGTCAGGTTCCTTACGTGCCTGTCCTTGAATGGTGCCCGAATGTGCCCGAAATCCGTGGCCGACCGAGTTCATTAGTTTCGCTTTATGTTCGCTATAGTAGGACGCTGCACGCGGCTAAGATAGGGTTTGACTTGTGGGTCAACTAGGAGCATACTGGGTTATGCTGGGACCTAAGGGAGGAAGTATGAGCAAAGTCAAGCTGGTCATTCACGTCAGTCCAGAACAGCGTGTCGCACTGGAGAAGTTACACGCCAAGACTGGAGCCCCGATGTCTGAACTCGTTCGACGCGCACTCGCGGAGTATTTACAGAAAGCAGGCTCGAAATGACGCCCAAAGCTTGGACGCTACCCGAACTTAAACTGTTATTGACGACGGCCAAAAGTCATAGCACGCGGGATTATGTCCTACTGCTCGTCTCAGTCTGTCACGGATTGCGCGTATCTGAGGCTATCAACATTCGCAAGCGGGACATCTCTGGGGGTTGCCCGAAATTGAGTGTCAATCGGCTGAAAGGATCAGAGGCGACTTCACAACGGCTCCAGGAGAACGCAGACCTTTTGCTCGATGAGCGGGCGGTTGTTACGGAATACACGGCGAAGCTGGGCCCGAACGATTTGCTATTCCCTGACAAGGACGGCGGCTTACTTACTCGCTGGCAGGTATATTCGTTCGTGCAGAAATACGGACGGCTGGCAGGCATCGACGAAGATCGGCTTCACCCCCATTGCTGCAAACACAGTCTCGGAACGCTCATGCGAAAAAACGGCGCGGACATAAAGACTATCCAACTTGCCCTCGGCCACAAGAATATCAATTCAACCGCGGTTTACATGAATGCGTCTGAAGATGAAGTAGACAACGCTCGGGCAAAGGCTTTTGCGTTTGGCGCTGCTGTTGGAGTTGGAGCGTAGTTCACATAACGAGCCTGACGAGTGTATCAGCACCCGACAGGCCCTAACCGCAAGCTACCGTGCAAAGGACACGGCAACCTATGGCTATCGCCAGTATCGCATTTTTCATCGAGAGCCTTACTCCCCGTCAACGCAACATCCTCCGTCTTCTCCTACGCCTAGATTCGAGTGTTCAGCTTTTGCGCGATGCTCTGGGGATGGGAGATGCTCTCAGGCACGAGTAGCCTAAAAGTGGGGTGTCCGTATAGACGAACGGGAAGATGGGCTCTGGTCATCTTGGAAAGCTAGCGACGCGATGTTCGAATCGGAGGTGTTATGAAACTCGCACTTGCAATCGTTCTGCTCACCCTTGGGCAACTCTTCGCACAAGACGCTCCGAAACCCACGGTCAAGGAATGCAGGGCGAATCTAAAGCAGTGGATTCCGCTGTTCCGCAATGCTTTCGCTTCCCCCGCATGTAACACGCATGATGGCGACGGCTCTCCCGCTTGCCCGTTTGCTGCAGGGCTTCGCACAATGAGCACTGACGAACTGCTAGACATTCCACCATTAGCGGAGGCGTGCATCGCCGTGGACAGGCATCATAAGGGTTATGCTTGGAGCGTGACCCGTGCCTCGAATATCATTGTCATGCGGGCGACATATTTTCTAGACGACACGGGTCAATTGGATGCGTACGCCCGATGGGAACAAAAGCAACGAGGCATCAGCCCAGCACCTTCTAACAGTGACGAGCCCGACACGGTCTCTCAAAGGCAATAACGTGCGTAGGTAGGGTATTCCATGCTTTTGACCTCCACAAAATAATTTCGGGGCCTCACTCCGAGTGTGCTCTCTCGGAGTAATGGAGGCCCCTTAACGGTGGGCTGCGGTTCCTTCCGATCTTCTAGAAAGATCGGGCCCAGAACCCGCCACAACGACTGAGTGTGTCAAACGGTCCCTCTGAGGTTTCCTTCTTGACGTTTTATACGGGTCACGGTCCCGGCGGAAGTTCATCTCAGTACCGCTGGATGCGTTGCCTTAAGATCAACGGCAAGGTAGCAGTTTTCCGTAGCTCAGCGCGGGGGAACTTGATCCCGACGCTACCTGCACGCTTGACAGCGGGACTCTCTCACTAGGTAGGCCGTGACTTTGTTCACGGAACACTCTCCTAGAGGGAAATGTCCCTCCTGATAAATCTATCATCCAAAAGATCACGATTCAATCACTAGTTGGTGTCGGTGGTGTCCTAATTTCGCCGTGGAAATTTGGACGACCTGAACTGGCGGATACGCTTGCTGAGCCTTCTCCAGTTAAACCCGGTGATTCGATTTGCTGGATGTGGAATCGCCAAGCACCAAACTAGGGCTCCATCTGAGAGTCTATACGCCTTTCGATCCCGATGATGGACAGAGGGGGGTGGCAGGTGGTTCCACAGGGTCTTTCCAGTGACGATGACTTTCAAGGGGTGAGTTTTCTCAATTAGCTTGAGGAAATGAGGTCCAGCATCCCGAAACTGTTTTGGGGTAGGCCTGCTTCGAGCGCCGAAACCGACGGTACCCTGTACATATATGGTGTAGGCGTATTCATTCCACGCGGTCAACATCTCCTCAACTGCGGGGTTCTTGCTTCCGCAGAGCACCCGACTCATCTGAGTAAAATACCGGACCTTGCCGAAGTTCTTAATGTTCCAGAGAAGCGATCTCTTGGGGTGTTCGGGCGAGGGAGTGCATAGCTTTCCGTTATCGCACCAGTTGTAGGCTGATTCGCTGAGAATCAACAGCTTTGTAGTGCTGAATTTCTTGCCCTTCCAGGGCTTAAAGTAGCGTGCATCCACGACCCGAAACTCCTTGAATCTCCCAACGAGGACGCCCGGGCATTCGGAGGGCATCCAGCAAAGTTTTGACCTGTCCATCAATGTCCCCTTGTGTAAATATGTATTTCTCTTCCTCTGGCCTGAGCAGGAGAACGTCTAGGGCGCAGTGCAACGCAAACTCTTTCATAACTAACGGAACTAGATCAAAGCCTGCTCGATTAAACTCTTTCCCGATGGTGCGGATTCCAATATCAAATCTCTCCTCTGGCGTCCTAGTAACAGTCGATTGGTGATAAATCTCAGGCGATTTCAGGAATCCCCTGTTATCTGCCAGCGCCCGCAAAATCGGCTTTACGCTCCACAGTCTCCGTAACTGAGGATGAAATGCCCGCCTTATCACATGCTTTTCGGTTGCTCTTCTCTTTGTATTTCCGCTTGGCAGTAGTTCGCCTTGGTAAAGCAGACGGAATTCCATTAGGTCCCCTTCCTTAATCGGGTCTCCAGTATTAACGTAGACCCGAACATAGGGCAACTGCATGGGGAAATCCCAAATTCACTTTCCCCAGCAATCCTTTCCGTGTTGCGGATTTAGAGAAATAGCCTGACGCTGAGGCAACAGCGTCTCCGTTTCGCTCGGCTGACTACTGATATCATGATATTGTTTTCACGCGCAATGGAGGTCGCTAGAGGTCGTCATAGGCAACCGACGTTACAGTGAGAATGTGCTTGAAAGCCGCATAAACACTGTGTATTATCGTCAACAGTAAGATTCATCAGGACTTGCTAGAAATGGCGTAAAGCGAATCCCTTCCTCTCCGCCATTCATTCGAGGTCAGCCGATACTTCTCTACGCACCTTTCGCCTGTTCCTGAATCGCACGGTAGGCCTGGTCAATTGCCGCGTTCGTATAAGCGCTGGCAGCGGCGTCGGAATTCGCAATTGAGATTCGGCCAAATTGTTTCCGTCCAATGACGCAAGGTCGCTCTTCCGGTGCCCAGTGCGGATCAGACAAAGAATCGTATTCGTAGGCGTAACCGTGCGCCCACCGATTTACCGTGATAGCGGCAATGTCGCGGGCGGAATCGAACCCAGCCGGCCCGAGCGCGCGATTCAACTGTTCACGGATATTGCGTTCAAATTTTGAAAATGGCGTGCTGATGAGTTCGAACCTGCCCGCCCGGTATTGATCTCGGCGTGGCAACCCTGGCTTGCAGGGAGTCCGCAACATGAAGAGCACCATTGGTTCCTGGGGGTTGCTGGGAAACTGATACGCACCCAGACTGACAGGAAAATCGAGCATGGTAAAGCTGTGGTAACTTCCCGGCGATACGATTTGCCGTATCCCCAGTTTTTGGAATGCTGTCCAATTGCGAATGGCAACGTGCGTATATATGAGCGGCTCCTTCACGCAATAGTGCAGAGCTTCTTTTTGCTTTTCTGGCAGCTCGGGACAAAGATACGGAACCATCGCGTTGTAACAGGCCAGGATGCAGGATTTCCCCGTTGTCTTCTTCAGCTTTCCTTCCTCGACATACGAGACTTCTACCTCTTTTGCCGACTCTGGCTGCCCGGAGTGATGCACTCGAACCGCGGTTGAGTTCAGGCGAATTCGGATTGGAGACGATGGCTGATCGAGCTTGCTGTAGTCAGCACCTGCAGTAACAACGTCTTCCATCGTGTGTCCTGGAACCACTTCAGGGATGAGACTCCGCACCAGCAAGCGGGCAATGGAGGCATTCCCGTCGGGAAAGTGAAAAATATAGGGTTCTTCTTTCTCTTCGTCCCCGCCTAAGTCCATTCCTTCAAAGCCTGCATAGTGGCATGCCCCGTAGTCGTCCGGATTTCTATAGCAGGCTAGAGCCGAGACTGCATCAATTCCCACGGCATATAGATCGTGCGTATAGGTCTGAAAAAACGGCAAGACACCAGGATCAGCTTGACAAATCTCCGTCAAGAATCCGGCATAGCTGATCTTTGCCAGCCGGGCGTACTTCTCCTCTTTCGAGAGACCGGAGAGGTAGTCCTTTTTCTCGTCATAGAGACGGGCAATCGCCTGCTGCATTTTCTCCGGCAGCGGACTCTTCCTGAGAAACTCGGACCAGGGAGTCGAGCCCATTCCAGTTACCAGGCGATCCTCTCCAAAGGTCTCCTTGTCAAAGAAGCAGGCGGTCCCGAGATGCGAGTACAGTTCCTGATCGTAGGCCTTATAAAACGTCTTCGGTTGGACACCTAAATCCCGGAGAACGCCTTTGGCGACTTCACTGTATTCCGAGGGGCTCTCAATTGACTGGGTCCCGCCGTTACTCAACAGCAGCCGTCCGCCCACACGGAACTCGTTGCGCCGGGCATGCCCGCCAAAATCATCGTTGTTATCGAGGACCAGAACGCGCGAATTCCTGCCGGCATTCTTACGGCAGAAGTAGGCCGCGGCCAGCCCGCTGATGCCGCCACCAACCACGACCAAATCATAGGTTTCGTGCGTGTCTGCGGGGGTTCCCGCGGTGTCCCAGAAGTCCCCATCGCGCAGCGCGTGCGCCACATCATATGAGCCGGGGGCACTACCTCTAATTCCGGTCAAAGCGGGCGGATAGAAGTTGGCGGAATCGGCACCAGCCTGGAGGGCAGCAGACGTACCGTGAGCCAGGCCGGGCACGCTGGCGTAACCCAGCGCCCCGACGCCTACGGCAATGCCGTTGAGGAAATCGCGCCGTGTGATGCGGCGCTGCATTCCCAACTGCCGGTCGCGATTTTCTTCGCTCATGAATTCAGGACAAAACGTTCAGTATTCGTAGATGATGCTGCGTGGCACGCGAAGATGCTCCTCCCAAGAGAATGGCCTCTCTAGGCTTTTGGCATGGTGTCGCAGCACACACATTACTATAAGTCCGCAAGGTTAGAAAAAGCAGTGGGTCCTGTCAAAAAAAAGTGAAAAGCCTTAGGGGGTCAGCGCAGACCTCGATCACGTTTCGACCGCTCAGGTTTGAACCACCGCTGTTAGTACGGAGTCACCACGGCGTCCTCAGGATAGCCCGGCATGCCGAACTCGGGGACGTCGAGACCTTCCGCTTCCACTTCCGGTGCTACTCGCATGCTTTTCGCCTTGTTGACGCACCAGAAGACGGCGTAGGTTGCGCCGAATGCCCAGGCGGCGTACAGAGTTGCTCCCATGAATTGGCAGACGAACTGGCGCGTATCCCCATGGAGCAAGCCCGTAACACCTTGTCCGGCTCGTCCCAGGTACGAGGTCGCTCCGACGCCATTCCAACCGGCACCGTAGGCGCCGTCGGCAAAAATGCCCACGCTGACGGCGCCGAGCCAGCCGCAATAGCCGTGCACTGAAATCGCGCCGCAGGGATCGTCGATCTTCAGAACTCGGTCGTTGAAGAGAACGCCGGCACAAACCAGGCATCCGGCCAATACGCCAATTACTACGGATGAGGTCGGAGAAACAAAGGCGCAGGGCGCCGTGATCGCGACTAATCCCGCCAGCATTCCGTTGCAGGCCATGGTTATGTCGGGCTTGCCGAACCAGAGATACCACAAGAGCATCGCAGCTGCGGAGCCAGCGACTGCGGCCAGATTCGTGTTCACTGCGACTACGGAGATGCGAAGGTCGGTCGCTCCCAGGGTAGAGCCAGGGTTAAATCCCATCCATCCGAAGAGCAGGAGGAATGTGCCGGTCACTACGTAGACGATGTTGTGCGCGGGGAAGACACGGATCTTGCCGCCGGGGCCATATTTTCCAAGGCGCGGACCGAGAATGATGGCGAGAGCCATGGCGCAGAAACCGCCGACGGCATGAACTACGGTTGAGCCGGCAAAGTCGACGTACCCATGGCCGAGATTCAACGTAGATCCAACCTGCGAGAGCCAGCCTCCGCCCCAGGTCCAGCAACCGGAAATCGGGTACAGGATCGCACCGATGAAAAGCTCACACAGCAGGAATGCCCAGAAAGTGATGCGCTCACAGACAGCACCTACAATTATGTAGCCTGCAGTTTCCATGAACACAACTTCGAACAGGGTCAGGCAGTTGCTGCCCGCGTCATAGGCCGGGCCGGTCAGGAAAAATCCCTTCCCGCCGACAAATCCCCACTGGCCGCTTCCCACCAGAAAATGGTTGAGCGTGGGGATGCCGCCAAGATTGGTGGGCGCGGCGTTGATGGCAACGGCTCCAAACTGAAATGCATATCCGACCGCGTAATAGGCCAAAAAGGCGAACACATAGGCCGCGAAATTCAACATCATTAAGTGGGCGGCATTCTTCTTTCGAACGAGGCCGCAGGTGAGCAGGGCAAACCCTGCCTGCATGAATAGCACGAGGTAGCCGGTGTTCAGGGTCCATGCAAAGTTAGTCGCCACGCGGACGTGACCCACGCTGTCTGCCAGCTTTAGGGCTAGAGGCTCTTTTGCCGACTGAGCCTGATAGTCGTCGAACGCCTTCTTATTGGCGGCATAGTCAGGAGCAGACTTGTCGGCGGGCTCGGGAACCACAAAGGGATTGCCAGCGGCGTCGACTGCAGACGTCTTGTCCCCGGTGGCTACGCCCGATGGATCTGGCTTGGGTGCGTCGTCGGCGAAGCAGGGCGTGGTGAGCCCCGCGAAAAGTACGACTGCGAAGAATATGACGGCGCTGGCCGCTACTTTCACCGACAGGGTCGCCCTGCCTGTCGCCCCTGATGTCGCCCTGAATGTCGCCCTGGATAACGACAGGCGCAGAGAGTACCTGCCGGCTCGCTTTCTCATGTCTGGTTGCTCCTGTTTCTGAAGGGTGGGCAATTCTCTGGCGATCGTACCTGCGCTGGAACGGCGTCTGCAACTGCCGATACGCCCGAAGTTTCATATGCCTGGCATATATCTGGAAGCAAGAGCTGGCCCGGGAAAGTTAACCGAGCCGAAGAGCGCCGGTGCGTTCAATCGACAGTCTTCTCCCTAATCCGCAGAAGATAAAGGTACGCATCCACTGAGTCCAATTCATATTTCTTATAGGGCCCATCAGAGGGTCCAATAACGCCCGAGGAAACTAGGGCTCCTGCGAGCGCGTGGCATCTTAGACTCTCTGGGCGCCATCATCTGCCTCCCGTCTTGCTCGTCTCTGCATCGATTCCGAAAGCAGAGAAACTGCACGTCATTACCCGGCAGCGATGCAATTGCACACGCGAACCTGGCAGACATCCTCAGGAAATCCAAATTTGGGCCTATTGGCGCCCGTCGACTGTGTCGTTTGGCCAGGTGGCGATGGGGACCAGTTCCACCGTGCCAGTGGTGCTACGAACACTAAGTCTTCGAACTTAACTCTCTCGGGGCTCCAAACAACGGGCAGCGGATTCTCGATCAGCGGTCCGGCGCTTCCAATAACTCTAGGCCCGCGCCAGAGCGTCACGCTGAGCGCGACCTTTGCGCCGCAGGCAACCGGCGCGGACGCAGGTATCCTGTATGTTTCCGGTCCCGGGGTGGCCGTACCTCTCACGGGTACGGGCACATCGCCGCAATACAGCGTCAACCTCTTCTGGAATTCCAGTTCGGGCGTGGAGGGCTACAACGTGTACCGTAGCACGGCTGCCAACGGGACTTATTCCAAGATCAATCCTGCGATGGATTCAGGAACCGCGTATACCGACAGCACAGTGGTCTCCGGCCAGACGTACTACTATGCTGCCACGTCAGTGAGCGCCAGCGGAACGGAGAGCGCGCGCTCAACTCCTCCGGTGCAGGTTGCGATCCCATAGCTTTCGGCTAGCGGTGAGTTGAGGAAAGCCGAAGCACGGCATGAGTCGGGATCGAGCGGCAGCTCTGCTGCCGCTATAATTCCGGGGGATGCGAGCTTTGGGAGCCCACTGCGCTTGACAGTATCCGCTGCCACCATTGAAGAGTTCCTAAAACGCCCTAACATGCAATAGTTTGCACTCTGGCCAGTCACTTCAGTAACCCTCCGTCATACACAAAGTAATCATTTTAAACGCCTTAGTGGCACCTAGGGGCCATACTGCCCCGGCCCGGCATTTGCGATAGTACAGGTACAGGTGGCCAATGCTGGGCCCCTACTAAGGTCATGCGGACAAACTGGCTTCGCGCGATTCTCAAATACAGGGTAGTCATTCTGCTGGCAGCTGTTGGTTTGTGCCGGCCCGCACTGTCACAAGAAGTCTCCGCCACGCTGCTGCGGCCGGATGCGATACGACCCGCCCCGATTGCAGCAGCAGCCCCGATGGTGAAGACGTTCGAGCCGACGACGTACCCCGAAGCTCCCCGCCATCGATTTCTGGACCGCGAGAATTGCGTTCTGTTTGCGACCAGCGCGGCCTTCAGCGCCGCCGATTTCGTCGTCACTAAGGACAACCTGCGAGCCGGCGGCCAGGAACTGAACCCCGTGACCCGGGTGTTCACCGGCAGTACCGCTGGATTGGCAGTGAATTTCGCCGGTGAGACCGCTGGCGTGGTCGGGCTCAGCTACATCTTCCACAAGACGGGACATCATAAGCTCGAACGCGCCGTCTCCATGCTGAATATCGGTGCCTCAGGAGCAGCCGTAACTTACGACCTGGCCCACCGATAGACAGATCTTCATTCAAACAGCCCTTGTCGTCCGGATCCCATGGTTCGTCTCTTCGCCCCTGCGAAGAATCCAAAGAAGCAGGAAGATCACCGCCAAAGCGATGAGAAAGAAGATGATTCCGCCCTGCCGGTGCAGCTTTCCGGTCAGGAAGCTGGGATCGACACGAGTTGTGAGCATTGCGATGGTAAATATGCGCAGTCCGTTCTTAGCGACGGAGAGCGGGATCGCCACCAAAATAAGCAGGGCTTTTCTCCAGGGTGAGCGCAAGAGCAGCTGTGCCGGAACCATGGTTGTGACAATCAACATGGAGCTGGAACGGATGCTGCTGCACTCGCGGGCAACCTCAACCGTCAACCCCGGGATGTGAACCAACAGGCCCCGTTGCTCCACCGGAACGCCGGCCGCGGCGAAGAGGAGATGAGCCGCTGCTGCGGAGCCACGCTGCAGCAAGGTCACGACGGAATTCAACACGAAGTCGGGAAAAGGAACCAACCAAAGCAAGAAACAAAGAGGAAAGAGAGAACGCCGGAAGGCACGAACGCCGAAACAAGAAACAAAAGCAGCCATCCACCACACCACGAGTGCCAGCATGTTCACCGCAAGCCGCACATCCAGGGACAGCGCCGCTCCTCGCCTCATGAAGAAAGGCACCGAAGCGGCCGCAACCAGCAAAACCGCACCAAGGCCCACACTCAATCTTTTGAAAGGCTCGGGCGCTTTCCAATCCATGACGATCAAGGCGGCACTAATCGGGAGGATCAGCAGGATGTGCGTGTGCTGTTCGTCGCGGAGAGCCAGAGCAAACGAGGACGTGAGGGGGGACCACCAGATCGCAAGCGATATTGCGACGAGAACTGAAAAAACTGGTAAGGACGACGATTCGAAGAACGACTCTCGGCCTCGAGCACTGGGCACGCTTAATTCTAACCTGCTGGTCGTCCACCCTCCGCGAGCTTCACCAGAAACATGGCTCTAAGGCAGCGCTAGGGCAGCGCCTGCTGGGACATCGCCACTAGAATGGACAGCACTGCCACCGAAATGGCAGTCGCGGACAAGAGTCGGGCTTTCGACCGGGGGGTCGCATAAACCAGACAGCTTGGCAAGTTTTGGGCAGGTACGCCCAGATGCCAGAAAGATACCTCGACGGGCCGGTTCCTCAGATGTCACCGGCGACGGCTCAGGGCTCCGACAATCACGCGTTCCGAAGGAACCGGCTAGGCGGCTTGTCTCTTTACCTCACTGGGGAGCCCTTTTTCATCCTGAGCGAGGGCGCGAACCTCGGACGCCACGCAGATGATGAAGCAGGCTATGCTGATTTCGAAGAGATTCCGCTTAGTCAGGTTTATCGCCGTGAATAGGGATTTGGCAAGGTTCAGTTGCACCAGGCCCCCGCACAACAACGAAATCCAGCCAATGTAATACGTAATCCTCCCAACTAAACGCAGGCGCGCAGAGCGATCCATTTTTACCCTCCCGGTTTGCCGACTTGACCCTTGAATATGCACAAAAAACGGTGCAGATGACAGGCAGCCGAAATTGTACACCCAACTGTCAAGTCTGGAGATCGAACGCTCCATCCAAGCCTTGGCCGTCGTCTGTGCCCTCCGAGGCCCAAGTACCGGCGTTTTGTTTCGCTCAGGCACCTTCAGGGGAACGCTGAAGACTATTTCAAGCCGGCCGGTTCGCGGCACAGAAGCGCCGAAGCCGCAGAATCAGGGGCGGGGCTCTGCTTCGGAATTTTGGCAGCTGCCTCGTTGGAGACGATGCTCGTGACTCCTTTGGCACTGATCGCCCGCACCACGTAGTAGTACTTCGTGTTGTTGACGACCGAGTCGTCGGCGCAACTTGTGCCAGGAAACGGGATATTGTTGACCAGGATGGGTGACGGATCCTTTTGCTTCACGCCGCGATAGATGCAATAGCCGACGGCTGGGGCGTGCTTGGGGTCAGCCGGGGCGCTGGCTCTCCACGAGAGAATCACACGATGCTCGCTTTCCGCCGAGAGCACGGTGGCCGCGGCGGAAGAGCCGAAAGCGGGGCAGACCAAAAGGGTGACTGGAGGGGGACCAGTAGGCGTCCCAGCTTTCCGGAGGGCGTCCTGCCGGAGCGCTTCCTCCAGCCGCTGCGTTGGCGTTGGTCTGGGAGCACTCAGGCAGCTTGTGCATCCGACCTGGAATGTGCCGGCGATGCCGAGGACCACTGCAAGGATTTGATGATTTGACCTGACTCCGAGCCTGTCGAGCATAAGATTGCATCTCTAGTTATACAACTCACGCCAGACGGCGATCACTATCAGTGTCATTCGGGACGGCAGACTCGACCCAGCCCGACGGAACGGAATGCCCGGCACTCTTCGCCGCAACGAGCATGCGACTCCACACCTCGTAATCGGAGTACCCACTAGCGAACTTTGATTTCAGGGTTGAGTGTGAAATCCTGAATTGCTCAAGGTGCGCCTTCTGACGAATCGAACGGCCCATGACTCAAAGCGAATTGGACTCCACTGCGTCACCACTATTTAGCATTGTCGTCCCTGTTTACAACGATTGGATACCGCTCGATCAATGTCTGCAATCGCTGGCGCGGCAAACGAACGCGCCGCCTTTCGAGGTTATCCTTGTCGACGACGGCAGCACAGTTGCTGCCCCAGAATTCATTCGCAGTCCGGCTCATAGTTACCCATTAACCCTGATCCGACAATCTCACTCAGGGATTCCTTCCGCTAGAAATCAAGGAATTCGGGCTTCCAGGGGCGCAGTGTTGCTGTTCGTAGATGCGGACTGCAGACTTCAGACAAACTGCCTGGCCGCCCTGAGTTCAACGATCGCGGACTCGCCCCAGCACGATTACTTTCAACTCCGGATCGTGGGGCGTCGCTCGAATCTGGTCGGCAGAGCAGAAGGATTACGACTCATCACTTTTCAAGAGCACATGCTTCAGACGGACGGTCGCATTCGATACCTGAATACGGCTGGATTCGCCATGCGACGCGCCCGGGCCGATATTGATACGGGAGTGTTCGATCCAGTCGCGCTCAGGGCTGAGGATACTCTCTTGTTGGCCAATCTAATGCAGGCCGGGAAGCTCCCTCTCTTCGTCCCTGAGGCCATCGTCGAACATGAGATCCCGCTATCTTTGATCGGATGCCTCCGGAAAGATATTCGGTCAGTTTACCTGGAAGGAAAGGCGTACGACATCATCGCATCCAAGGGGGTGAGGATTCGAGTGACTCACAGGGAACGCCTGCGATTGCTTTCAGCCATGTGGAAGACGGCCGGCCAGCCGTCGATTGGAAGATCGGCCTGGGTTGTGCTGGTGGCGAGGCAGGCGTTGCAGCGGACGATCTCCTTTTGTTTCCGATGTCTGCGGATTGGGTCTGTCACTCCCGCGTAGCGGCGAGTCTTGCCGAGGCCTATCTACGAACTACCAAATTTGCGGTCGAAGAGCGACATCCAATCCCGCGAAATTTCACATCGCGAACGCGCGCTCATAGATTCAAAGATCGGCTGCGTTCTTGTATAATGGAGTCAGTTTTCGAGGGTCGGTACGTTATCCGGCCGCCTCTCGCCTCGCTCCATTTTCTTCAGCAAGTGGTCAAATCATCGTTAGAACGGTCGGAGGCACGACTCCAATGAAAACCGGCATGCGAGGAATTGGCATACTATCGACGTGCCTGGCGGCCGCATCGATGGTGGCTTGTTCGCATTCCGCTGCGAAAGTTCACGACTCATGGAATCCGAAAGCTGCCGCCGCTTACCTTGACTACCGGGAAGGCTGGTGGATGGGATGGACGGGGTCAGCTCGCGACCACGGCACCTTCTGCGTGTCGTGTCATACGGCTCTGCCCTATGCTCTTTCCCGGCCGGCGCTGCGCGCCGCACTCGCCGAACAAGGGCCGTCCATCAATGAACGCAAACTGATCGAGAATGTTACCAAACGCGTTCGTCTTTGGAAGGAGATCGGGCCCTACTACAGCGACCAGGGATACGACCACAAAACTGCCGAGTCACGAGGAACGGAATCGGTCCTAAACGCTCTGATCCTTGCCAATCACGACTCCCAGAGCGGGCAACTCAGCGACGACACTCGCGCCGCCTTCGACAACATGTGGGCGTTGCAACAGACCACGGGAGAAAATAAGGGCTCATGGCTCTGGCTTCAGTTCGACCAGGAGCCTTGGGAAGCAAATGATTCCAATTACTACGGCGCAACCCTGGCGGCGATGGCAGTGGGAACAGCCCCGGGAAATTATGCAGCGGCCCCTGAAATTCAGGATAATCTCGCGAGCTTGCGGGAATACCTGAACCGGGAGCGCGCGGGGCAATCGACAATCAATCGTGTTTTCCTGCTCTGGGCTTCCACCAAGTTGCCCGGGATTCTGGCGCCGGAAGAACAAAAAGCGATCATTCATGAAATTTTGAGCAAGCAACAGTCAGACGGCGGCTGGAGGCTGGCTTCCATCGCCTGGAGGTGGAACGGTTGGACTCTTACGTCACTCGAGAACATGTGGCTCCGAGAGGATGGAACCCCCATCGAAGGAAAAAGCGACGGAGTGGCCACCAGCCTGATGATCCTTGCCCTGCAAGACGCGGGCGTGCCCCGCGATAATGCCCAAGTCAGGCATGGAGTTTCCTGGCTGATGGGTAACCAGAACGCAACGGACGGTTCGTGGCCGGCTTCCTCTGTAAATAAACAGCGACACAAATCCACCGATACGGGGCGCTTTATGAGCGACGCAGCCACTGCTTTTGCCGTGATCGCCCTGACTGACGACCAACGCACAGCGAGCCAGGTAGCGTCGGCGTCCAAGCACTGAGGAATGTCCCTTCGTAAACTAGACAGGAGCGCATGAAAGACTGCAGAAAATTCTACATTGATGGGAAGTGGGTCGATCCGGCCAAGGCCAATGACTTCCCGGTCGTCAACCCTGCCAACGAGGAGCCCATCGCGACCATCTCGCTCGGGAGTGGCGCGGATGTTGACCGGGCCGTGGCCGCAGCCAAGCGCGCTTTCGAGTCGTATTCGGAAACCAGTCCGCAGGAACGCCTGGATCTTCTGCGCCGGATCATTGAGGTGTATCAGTCGAAGATGGAACAGATGGCGGCGGCTATTTCAGAGGAAATGGGCGCTCCCAGTTCGCTATCCAGAAAAGCGCAGGCTCCTGCCGGGCTTGGACATTTGCTGGAAACGGTGAAGGTGCTGGAGCACTTCAAGTTCGAAGAGCTCAAAGGTTCAACCCTCATGCGGAAAGAACCCATCGGGGTGTGCGGACTCATCACACCGTGGAATTGGCCCATGAATCAGATCGTATGCAAGGTGGCGCCTGCCCTCGCTGCAGGGTGCACCATGGTTCTCAAGCCTAGTGAATTTGCTCCGCTCTCCGCCTATTTATTTGCGCAGATTCTGCATGAAGCTACTGTTCCTCCGGGAGTTTTTAATCTGGTGAACGGCGATGGACCCACGGTCGGTGCGGCTATTTCGTCGCATCCCGACGTGGCCATGATCTCCTTCACTGGGTCCACGCGAGCCGGAGTCGCTGTTGCCATTGCCGCGGCTCACACGGTGAAGCGAGTGGCGCAAGAACTCGGGGGCAAGTCAGCGAACATCCTTCTGGATGACGCCGACTTCGAGAAGGCAGTCAAGCAGGGCGTACAAGAATGCTTCCGCAACACCGGACAGTCCTGCAATGCGCCGACGCGCATGTTGGTTCCGCGCGCCAACATGGCGGAGGTGATCGCGGCAGCGAGGCAGGCCAGTGAGAACACTAAGGTTGGGGATCCGCTTGCGGAAGACACAGCCGTTGGCCCGCTCGCAAGTAAGACCCAGTTCGATAAAGTGCAGCGCCTGATTAACAAGGGCATCGATGAAGGCGCAAAGTTGATTGCCGGTGGTCCTGGCCGTCCCGAGGGGATCGGCAAGGGCTACTTCGTGAAGCCCACCGTCTTTGCCGACGTGAGCAACGACATGACTATCGCTCGCGAGGAGATCTTCGGACCTGTTCTCTGCATCATCCCTTATGAGGACGAAGATGAGGCGGTGCGAATAGCAAACGACACTCCCTATGGGTTGTCGGGTTTTGTAACATCGGGAAACAAGGAGCGGGCTGTGCGAGTCGCGAAGCGCCTTCGCTCCGGTAACGTTCACATTAACGGAGCGAGAATCGACTTCGGCGGTTGTTTTGGCGGCTACAAACAGTCGGGCAACGGCCGGGAATGGGGCGAAGCTGGCCTTGAGGAATTCCTCGAGTTGAAGGCGATTTTTGGGTACGAGAGTCGTTCGAAATGAAGCAACGGCACAGCCTGAATCTGAAATGAATTCATACCGCACAAAGCGAAATAAATCAGGCAGGAGGAGTTGATGGCGGTTGGAGCCGGCTGGTCCAAGACCTGGACCTATTTCGAAGGAGACTGGCACGAGGGCAACATCGGAATCATGGGGCCCCGTACCCATGCCGCCTGGCTGTGCTCTGTAGTGTTCGACGGCGCTCGGGCGTTTGAAGGGGTTACCCCCGATCTTGACCTCCACTGTGCGCGCGTTAATGACTCCGCCAAGAAGCTTTTCTTGAAGCCGACGGTCTCGACGGAAGAATGGGTCAGGCTTGCGCGCCAGGGAATACAACGCTTCGATAAAGATGCGGCGCTCTACATCCGCCCCATGTATTGGGCTGAGAAGGAAGGACCGTGGGTGCAGGCGCATGATCCGGAGTCTACGCAATGGTGCCTTTCGATTTACGAGGCGCCGATGCGTGCACCCAAAGGCTTCTCGATCACGCTGTCTCCTTATCGCCGGCCGACGCTAGAGTCGATGCCGGTCGATGCCAAAGCTGGATGCCTTTATCCCAACAACTCGCGTTCGCTTTTTGAAGCGCACTTGCGCGGCTTCGACAACGCCATTGTTTGCGACATGTTGGGCAATGTCGCTGAACTCGCTACTTCGAATATTTTCATGGCGAAAGATGGCATTGTGTTCACGCCTATTCCGAACGGAACTTTCCTGGCGGGTATTACACGCCAAAGAGTAATCGGGCAACTGCGGAAGGATGGCGTGAATGTGGTCGAGAAAACTCTCGCTTACCAGGATTTCGAAAAGGCTGATGAGATTTTCGCGAGCGGAAATTATTCCAAAGTGGTTCCGGTGACTCGCATCGGCGATCGCGTTCTTCCCTTCGGCCCGATCTACACCAAGGCTCGAGAACTTTATTGGGCGTTCGCGCACTCATGCTCTCATTGAATCCCGCCGATCCGGTGCCGTGTGAAGCCTGAAGCCACATCAACGATGGTCGAAGCGCTTACCCCGATTTGGCAGCGCGTGCTGCAACTGCCCTCGATTCATGTCAACGACAACTTCTTCGATCTGGGCGGCGATTCTTCGTTGGCGCTTCAGCTGTTTAACGAGATTGCGCAAGTGTGCGATCGAGAACTGCCCCCGGTCACGATTTATCAGGCGCCAACGATCGCCGCTCTAGCCGCATTGCTGGAGCAACCCACCACACCGCGCTTCCCCACTCTTGTACTGCTGAAACCGGGCGCTGAGAAGCCGCCGCTTTTTGTCGCCCATGGCCTGGGTGGCAGTGTTATGGATTTCTTTCAACCCGTTAAGCACATCGAAACCGACCATCCTATCTACGGGATGCAAGCGAGAGGAATCGATGGGCTGGACGAACCGTTGGCGCGCATCGCGGATATGGCCGAGTTTTATCTTCATGCGGTCAAGAGTTTGCAGCCCCGTGGACCTTACGTCCTCGCAGGCTACTCGCTCGGGGGCCTAGTTGTGCTCGAAATGGCCCAACGCCTCTCGGCGAACGGGGAAAAGGTCGCTCTGCTGGCCCTGCTCGATGCATACCCGCACATCCGCTATCTGTCGTTAGGACAGCGTGCTCGTCTCATCGCGCATCAGGCACGACGGGGATTGCGCTCACTTGGGAATCTCAGCGGAAGCGCGCCGTATCAACCGCCCGCTGGGGTCTCGTTCACCCCGGCGACGCAACGCGTGCGGGACAGCGCGTTTCTGGCCCTCACCCGCTACCGGCCAAGGTTTTACCCCGGCAAAATAAAGTTCGTGCGGGCCGAGACTGGTACGGCTTTCCCCGATGACGCTGCGGCAGTCTGGGCGCCGTTAGCCGAAACGTTCGAGGTCGAAACTGTACCCGGCGATCATCTGGGAATGATCGCAACTCACTATGTAACACTGGCCGCCGTGCTTTCCCGCTACCTCGCAGAAGCTTTCTCAGAAAATTAACAGGGTGATAGACCAGAGTAGATAAACCAACTTGGATAAACCGGGCTAGTTCGGTGCTCTCTTCACAGAATGACGATTCTTTACGGCTGAATTCGCAGAGAGTTTTCGGCCAAGCTTGCTAGCAAGATTTGGAACTCGTCCAGTGGCAGCGGACCGCTGAACAGGAAGCCCTGGAACGAATGGCAGCCGAGACGAGCAAGGAAGTCTCGTTGTCCTTCCGTCTCCACACCCTCGGCAATTACCGACAAGCCCATTGCCTTACTCAAGGAAATGATGCTTTGCGCAATGGCGCCGCTGCTGGCGTCGACGAGAATGTCCCGGACGAACTCCTGGTCGATCTTCAACTGGTCCAGGGGCAAGCGCCGTAGGTAGGCGAGGGAAGAATAGCCCATGCCGAAATCGTCCAAAGAGAACCTTATGCCGTGAGACTTGAGCGTCGTCATTTTGGCGATAACATCCTCGAGGTCGTCCACAAACATGCTCTCGGTGAGTTCCAGCTTCAGGCTGCGTGGATTGGCTCCGGTTCGGTCCAACGTCTTCAACACATTCGGCACGAAGTCTGGGTTGAGCAGCTGTCGAGCGCTGATGTTGACGGCAACCGTGAGATGAGCCGTCTCTTTTCGGGCCGTCCATGCTGCAATCTGCCGGCAAGCGGTTTCCAGCACCCAGTCTCCCAACGAAAGGATCAGCCCGGTTTGCTCGGCCAGGGGAATGAAATCGTCGGGCGGTAAGAGGCCGCGCTTCGGATGCTTCCAGCGCAGCAACGCCTCGACCCCGATCAAGACGCCGCGATCCACTTGCGCCTGATAGTAGAGTTGGAAATCTTTCGTTCTTATCGACTGGCGGAGGTCTTCTTCCATCGCGGCGCGGGCGTTGACGGCGGCCTGCAAGGCTGGGGCGAAGAAATGCAAGGTGTTGCGGCCTGCTGCCTTGGCCTGATACATCGCGATATCCGCCTGTTGCAAAACTTCGTTTGTGCTGTCTTCTGGATTTCCGAAGACGGTAATTCCTACGCTGGAACTGCTGCGGCACTCGCGGCCATCTAAAAGGTATGGCTGGTGAATGGTAGCGAGAATCTTTTCGGCGACGGTCTTTGCTTGAGCCGCTGCATCCTCGGGCGTTTCGCTAAGCTCCTGGAGCAAAACCACGAACTCGTCTCCGCCCAATCGCGCGACCGTGTCGGTTTCGCGGATGCTGGCGATGATGCGCCGGGCAACCTCCTGCAGCAGGAGATCGCCGATGTGGTGGCCGAGGGTGTCGTTCAACGTCTTGAAATCATCGAGGTCGACGAAGAGCAGCGCTCGCTTGCGTTTGCTTCGGATGCTGGCGGCCAGAGTCTGCCGTAAGCGATCCAGCAGCAGGCGACGATTGGGCAAGCCGGTCAAGGGGTCAAAGAATGCGAGATTTGTGATCTCGTCATGTGCCGCCTTGAGCTGCTGGAGTTCGCGCTCCCTTCTCCGCCCGCTTAATATCCGCAATCGGGTTATGCCTGCTGCGATCAGCAGGGGCGTGAGCCCGCAGATGCCTATAAACCACCACGACCAATACCATGGAGTCAGGATTCTGAAGGCGAACTCAGCCTCATGCCCGCTCCAAATCCCGTCACCGTCCTGCGCTTCTACATCCAGGCGATAGGCTCCGGGTGCAAGTTCTGCAAGCTGCAGTTCTCTTTGCGTCGTTTCGGTCCAAATTGAATCCGCGCCGTTGAGCCGATAGCGAAACAAAATGCGATGGTCGTTAGAAACATTCAACGCCGAGTATCGCGCGATCAGAGAGTTTGCATGGATGCTGAAGGACGGATGGTTCTGCCCGGAAACGTCCTTCCCTCCCACCACCAGCTTGGTGAAAACAACCTGGATCGGCAATTCGGGCAGGAGACGCGGACGAGGCTTGAATCGAGAGAGTCCTCCGCTGGTTCCGATCCAGATTGTGCCGTCGGATTCTTCGGCGAAACCGTTGAGGTCGCAGTCATTCCAGGCCAAGCCGTCGCTCGTATCATAGTGGCTCCAGCGGGAACCATTCCACATGTCCACGCCCCGTTCCGTGCCAGCCCATAGGCGACTCGATGCGTCGAATTCAAGAAAGTACACTAATCCATCCGTGCCAGGTCTCTGCACGGCTTTGTCGACTGCCAAACCGCCGCGCTTCAGATGGACGCGGTCGATGCCGCCCCCGAAACGATACCCAATCCAGATTGTCCCGTTCGCACCCGCACCGAGCGCCAGCACTTCCTGATTGCTTAGCCCGTTGTTGCGCGTGAAATTCTTCCAGCGCCCGTTCGCCAACACGAAAAGCCCGTCGGCGCCACCGGCCCACATGCTGCCATCGCTTCCCTCGGCGACCGCCCAAATTCGTGCGGCTGGGAATTGCGAAACTCGGGAAAACTTTTGATACGGGGACACGGCCACAAATAGCCCAGCTTCGGTCGCAGCCCAGAGCCTTCGATGATGGTCGAAGCGCAAAGTGTATGCGGACTTTCCCGTGAGGCCCTGGACGTCGCCAAACCATTGCACGGCACCGGTTTTTACGTGAAGCCGAGCTGCACCATGCGCTTCGGTTCCGATCCAGAGATCCCCGCCGGGGCCAGTGCGAACGCTGTGTACTGGGAAGCCGTCCAGCCCTTTAACTTTCTTCCACCGGATTCCGGATGGTCCGCGCTGCCCTCGCAGCAGCCCTCCCTCGGTGCCGACCCAGATCGTTCCGTCGGCCCTCGGCAGGATTTCATACACGATATCGCTCGCCAGACCGCTGGCAGTGGAGTAGCTCTCCCACTCCTGATATCCACGCCACTGGACCAGTCCCCGGCCCGCCAGCCCGATCCATAGAGAGTGCCGCCGGTCCTCGAAAACCGAATACACTGCTCCGCGAAGACCGAGAGTGCGGTCGATCTTTTGCCAGTGTTTCCCCTCCCGAATCAGCAACCCGGCCGGAGACGGCAACAGAATGCGCCCAGCGGAATCAATGCCGGGAACGCCAACCACCGTACTTGGAGTGGGCACGTCGGGCCTGCGAAATTTGCTCTGGCCCGGAGGCAACACAAACACGCCGGCGTTCCTCGCTCGCGCCCAAAGATTACCGTCACCATCTTTACGAATTACCATCACAGCTGAATCGGGAAGTCCGCTTTCGGATCCGAAGACACGCGTGAAATCCAGCTCCCTGCGGCAGAGTTTCCGTCCGCATCCGTACCAGAGGATGTCGCCATCCACTAAAACAGCGTCGACACTTGGCGCGGAAGTTCCCGGCACTTGGGGAAACGCGCGAACAGCAAATCCATCCTGTCGGGGCTTGGAATAGAGTTCCTTCAGTCCGGACTCAGTGCCGAGGAAAGTGTGTCCCTTCCCATCCGACTGAATGCCTTGCGCCCAACTCACTGTCTTGAAGGGGACTGGAAGTTTTTCGAAGCTATTGCCGCGCAGGTGATAGAGCCCAAAGCTTCCGCCGGCCAGCAGAGAACCGTCGGGAGCTTCGCCAAACGCGGCCGCTGAGGTGGCCGGAATTCCCTGTGTCGGCCCAAAAGCTTCGAAACGGTCGCCATCGTAGCGGAAGATGCCGTTTTCCGTGCTCACCCAAATGAAGCCTTCGCGGTCTTCGTAAATTTGCCGCACTGCAAGGTTTGCTAGCCCGTCGGCGTTCCCGAAGGCCCGGAAACTATACTCCTGGGCAAAAAGAGCCCCTGCCGCGAGCAGCAGCACGGCCAGCAAGCGCGCGATTTTTGGACAGCCCACAGACCGATAATATCTTCTATCTTGTTCAATCCCTTAGCCTAATTCCGTCTCGGACGGAACTGAAGTAACCGGATGGAGTTAGCAAGATCCCAAGAAAATCAGCCACTTACAAACTCTTCAAGTACCAGCGATGTGAGCGCCGATTCTCCTGCGGTTCAGCCACTTTCCGGGTCTCCAGGGCAGCGGGTAATCCCGCCTGCACGGGCACCAGCGTTCTGTCGCTGTGGTAACCTGCCTCGGGAATGAGGTGCAAAAGCATGCCAGCAGGCATTCGAGCCTTCACGTTTGCGTTGGTAACCGTCTTGGCTTCGGCTGGGGCCGTTTCGTGGGCGCAACAGCCAAGTCACCGCACAGTAATTGCCGCGAGCGTGGTGATCGATGGCAAGGGTCAGACACTCCATGACGTTCGGATCGCGATCGAGGGGTCAAAGATTGTTGCGATTGGTCCTACGGTTGAAGGGCCGGTCGACTATGACCTGCGCGGACTGACCGTGTTGCCCGGCTGGATTGACGCGCATGTGCACATGACGTGGATCTTCGGCAAGGATGGAAAAAACGCAGGCACAGAAGGGACCACCCCAGACGATTCCTATCAAGCGGCGTCGAATGCCTGGGTGACTCTGATGGCAGGCTTCACGACGGTGCAAAGTGTGGGCGCGCCCAACGACATCCCGCTGCGCGATGCTATCGCCAAAGGAATATTCCCCGGCCCGCGTATCCTGACAGCCAACGAACCGCTCGAAGGACGAGGCGAAGCGACCGGTACGCCCGATGAAATCCGCGCTTACGTGAGGAAGCAAAAGCAAGCCGGCGCGGACCTGATCAAAATCTTCGCGTCGAAATCCATTCGCCAGGGCGGAGGAATGACTCTTTCGCAGGAGCAATTGAACGCGGCGTGTGATGAAGCCAAGAAGCAGGGACTGCGCACGCTCGTGCATGCCTACAAAGAGGCGGTGCGCGCGGCGACTATCGCGGGCTGTACTGAGATTGAGCACGGTACGCTGGCCCCAGACGACGACTTAAAGTTGATGGCGGAGAACGGCACCTATTTCGATCCGCAATGCGGGCTGGTCATTGAAAACTATTTGCAGAACCGGGACAGGTATCTCGGCACGCAAGGCTACACTGCCGAGGGATTTGCCGCGATGGAGAAGATCCTGCCCATGGATCACGAGATCGTGGAGCACGCCGCAAAAACTCCGGGACTGAAAATGGTTTTCGGTACGGACGCCGTGGCCGGCGCGCACGGGCGAAACGCCGAGGAGTTCATCGATCGCGTTCGTGACTGCGGTGTGGATCCGATGGCAGCCATGGTCTCTGCCAACTCGCTGGGAGGCGAGGCGCTGGGCTTGGGCGATCAGATTGGCTCGGTCGCTCCCGGCTTTCAAGCGGACATCATCGCGCTCGATGGAGACCCGTTGAAAGACATCACTGCTGTTCGGCGCGTTGTATTTGTAATGAAGCGCGGCGTGGTTTACAAGAACGTCGCACGCGGCGCGATTCCTGCGTATGCAGGCGTCCTGCCTTGATTCGAGCCTCACTCTGCTCTAAGCCAAGGCGTAGAGATATTCGACGAACGAACCCACGGCCGCATCAATCCCTCCAACTTTTGCGTTCGTGGAATCGATCAGATAGTACTCATTCGGAGCATGTGCCCCGGTCCCGTGCCCCAGTCCAAAATGTCCGGCGGGAAGATTCAGAGGTTCGGAAGTGAAGATGTATCCGGGCCAGGACCCGGCGGATCGAGGCCACAGCACGGGATCCATCCCCAGCTTGCGGTAAGTCGCAATTTGCGCCTCGATGAGCTTCGAATCCTGCGAGGTCTGTGTCGGGTCGTAGCCGCCAGTCATATTTACTTCGATATCGCCGAAGCCGTGCTTGGCAAGATGATCCTTTAGAAGCGCCAGCGTTCCGGCGGCCGTCATGTCAGGCACCAGCCGCATGTCAATCTTTGCGACGGCGCGATGCGGCAGAATCGTCTTGCCACCGGGACCCGTGTATCCGCCGACCAAGCCCTCGATGTTGATCGTGGGCTTGGATTCGAGCAGCACAAGCGAATCCAGCCAGTTGGTGTCGTGCACCCAATGCTCAACGCCTAGCTGCTTCTTCACCGTGGCTTCGCTGCGGCGAGCGGCGACCTCCTGAATCATCTTCATTTGTGCGGGAGTAAGCGGCTTGGCCTTGTCAAAGAAGCCCGCCACAGCCGGCGTGTGTCCATCAGACTCGACCAGCGTGTTGAGCGCTTGCACCAGGTGCCACGCCGGGCTATCCACCTGCGCCTCAAGGCTCGAGTGAACATCGTGTTTTGGCCCGCGTCCCCATCGCTCTCCGCTGGAAACCAGTTCGAGCTCAACCACTCCCTTCGCGCCTAGTGATATCTGAATACCTCCATCCGCGTCCTGGCCCGCTTCCGGCATGAACACCCCCATGCATTTCTTCAGCGCATCGGTAATCCTGGATTGGTGGATCACCTCGGGGAAGTGGGTCGAGCCAATCTCTTCTTCACCTTCACAGACCAGCACGAGATTTACCGGCAGCTTTTTCCCCGCTGCCTTGAAGGCATGAAGCGCGCCGAGGAAGGCCGTTTCAGGCCCCTTCTGGTTCACCGCGCCGCGGCCGACGCAAATCCTGCCTAGCCCTTCTTTGTCTACGATCCGTCCTTCGAGCGGCGGCGAAGACCACTCCGAAGGGTCGAACTGTTTTACGTCGTACATAAAATAAATGCCGACAGTAGTGGCCGCGCCCGCATCCAGAATGCCGAAGACCCCAGACTTGCCCGATGTCGGCACAATTTCAACGTTCGCGAATCCTGCATCGCGAGCCAATTGCGCCATATACTCAGGGCCTTGCGGATAGTTGCGGTTCTCGGCCGCGATCGAGGGCAAAGCGATCCAATTCTGCAGTCGCTTCACATTCTCATCGTGCATCTTCGGTATCTGGCTCAGGACCGATTGGATGCTGCGATCGTCAGGAGATAAACCAGATGAAGAGAAAGCAGAGGTTGGTAGCGCTGCGAAAGCTGCTCCAGCAAGCGCCCCGTGGATGAACTCGCGACGATTGAAAGCGTTATGGTTCGAATCAGTCAATGCGTCCTCCAATGGCTGAAATTAAATGACCGTTTTGGTGGTTTCAGACCCAATTACAGAAGGGGACCACCGGGCGTTTGTCGAACGTCATCATATCAGTTGGTTCCCAACAGATCGCCGATCTTTCTAATGGATGGGCCGAGTTTCCCGCCGGACGTCAGAGCTATGCGTGGGCGTTGTTATACTCTCTGCAGCACGATGGAGAATGGAAGGCAGTTCTCGCTGAGCAGCCGCCCACTTTACCTTACCGGGATTGGGGAACAGTTGCCTGTTATCCCCCTGCGATCGGCAAATCCTATGCGACATGCTGTCACTAACCTGTGGCTCGCATCCGCATCGTGCTCCGAATGCGTTTCTCTGAGCTAGCCGTTTTCGACGCGCGCCTTTATATCCGAGTACGCCGCATCAATGAGCCTGCTTAACGCTGTGAGGCTCATGGCCGTTCCGGATCCCAACTTCACATGGCGCATGAACTTGCCGGTGCCTTGCAGCAAGCGCGCCGGATCCGGCAGCGCTGCCCCGTGAAAGAACCCCACGTTTACGTGCGAAGTGAATACGTTGACGTAGCCGAACGGCGCATCGCCCAAACATGCGACCGGACAGCCGTCATGCAAAAGTTCCCGGACTTCGTCCCCGCATTTTCGCATCACCTCAAACCACTCCTGCGCGATGGCTCCCAATCCTCCTGCATGCGCTTTCATCCACGCATCAATCGCGGGATCGCGCTGGACAGCGCCGCTGAATCGCAGCAATTCCGTTTTCATCGTCGCTCCACGTTCTGGATTCGAGATCTGTGGCTATGTTCAAGGGGCACAGCCAGCAGCGCAACTACTAGGACACTCCCCTTTCCCGCCCAATCGAGTAAGATTTTAGGTAACTGTGTTTGACTTTCGAGGTTAGAGCATTTGGAGAAAATACGCGACCAGCAAACCCGCACCGAATCCAAAACCCGGCTCGTTGAGCAGATCAACATCTGTCTGCATTCGGGCGACTACTCTCGCGCCCTGGATTTGCTACGGGACGAAGCCGGCGAATTCCGTGACGATGCGGAGCTTTCCGAATTGGAAAAGCTCGCCCAGGATGGCGTCAAGCGCAATGCTGAAGCTAACCGCCTTATCACGGAAAGCCAGGAACTGTTTGCGCAGCGGAAGTCTGCAGAAGCCCTTCAGTTGCTGCGTAAAGCCTACGAACTGGATAAATGCAATGCTCTCGCCCGCGCCATTCTGGCCAATGCCCTGGTCGAGCACGCGCAGTCCGTTGTAGAAACCGATTGGCTGGAAGCCGAGACGCTGACCAATCAGGCGCTCGACTTGAACCCTGCACATCCCACGGCCAAGACCATTCGCAACCTGATCGTAGACCAGAAAAAAACAAGCTCCGTGGAGGATTGGGTTGCGCGAGCGCACAAGTTGCAGGCCTCCGGCGATCTATTCGCAGCCTTGGCCTGGGTGGCAGAGGGATTGGCCGTTCATCCCGACGCTCCCAAGCTGCTTCAGATTCACGATGCAATCCAGCGCGACCAGGGCGCTCTGCGGCGCCAGGCCCGCCGCGGCGACGTGGAAGACCTGCGGCGACTGCAGCGCGAAATCGATGGGACCACCGACGTTGCCGCAAAACAAGCGTTAGCCGTGCGCATACAAACGATCGCCGCCAAGCATTGGACGGATGGCGAAATCTTATCCATCGCCAATGCCCTGCTCCTCCGCTTGGGATTAGTCTCCCAGGAGAGTTCCGGCGCCTCGCCACGCGGCAAAGGCGCAACCGTAATTCTTCACGTCCCGCGGCCGACCGCTCCCGAGGCTTCACACGATGCTACCCGCGAGATTGCGCCAAACCAGACTACGCCAAACCCCGTTCCACCAAGCCCGGTTCCGCCAAGCCCGGTTCGAACCGAGAACGTTCGGACCGTCACGGTTCTGCCAAACAAGGTCGCGCCAAACAAGGTTCCGCCCAGCAAAGTTCCGGCGAGCGAACTTCGTCCACCTGACGCTGCGCCGGACATTGCTCCGGCGAGCTTAGTCCCGGCCACTCCTCCACAAGCCGCCACTCCTCCCGCCAGCGAGTCTTCCGAATCGCCAGCGAGAATCATATCTCCATCATCGCGCCCCAAAAAGTCCGCAGGTTCGAACGCCACAACGTTGTCCGTCATCTCCGCCGCTGCGATCATCTTGGTCGCCACGACCTTTTTCCTCACGCGAAGACATTACGCCACGCCGGTGGCGAAGTCCCAGCCAGATGCTCCCATCGCCTCTGCTCAAGACGTCCCTGCCCCGGCACAAGCCGCTCCCACAGAAGCAACTCCCGCTCAAGCGGTGCCGACACAAACAACCCCCGAACTATCTCTACCTGCTTTGCGCACGTCTTCCGACGCCGCCGCTCGAAAAGTTACGCCCAAAGTTACACCCGACGATCAGCCGCCCGCCGAGTCGGGTCACGACCTGGGCACGCTCCTTGTGGTTACCGGTCAGGACGATGCAAGGGTTTTTCTCAACGGGGAACTTCAGACCCAACTTACTCGAGCCGGCCAGTTGCGCCTGCCGAATCTGGAACTCACGGACTACGTTGTACAAGTCTCTAAAAGCGGCTTTCAGGATCCCCCCCAGCAAACGATCCGCATTCGCAAGGGCGAACAGGCCAGGCTTATCTTCAACCTCCAACCTCAGCCTCAACCGCAGCCTCGCCAGGCCTCGCTGGCCATCCAGGGCGGCGCACCCGGAACTACGGTTCTCGTTGATCAAAGTCTCGTCGGCACCATTCAGCCCGATGGCACGCTCTCTGTCCCCACCATCAATCCCGGAGACCATACGGTTGAATTGCGCAACGAGCGATTCAACTCCCGGCAATTCAAGAAACACTTCGAGGCCGGCGGAACCGTATCTCTCACCACTGCGGACGTCACGCTGGAAGCTGCTCCCAGCGAATTGAAAATTAACTTCACGCCCGCGGACGCCAATGTTGCAATCGCCAAAGGCAATCTTCTGAAAACGGTAAGCAGTGGCGTCCCGCTCAATCTCCCAGCCGGCACCTACACTCTTACCGCCCGAACTGCCGAAAGGTTCACGCGCTCGTCCACGCTCGAAGTCATAGCCGGTCAATCCAAGACTTTGGATTTGTCTCTCGCCCCGAGCGGCATGTCGAAGTGGGACGACCCAGGCGCATGGAAGCATGAGGGAGATTCTTTCCTTCGCAAAGGGGGAGACTTCGTTCTATACGGAGTCGTTCCCGCCTCGGGCACATTTATCTTTTCCGCAATGCTTACCAAGGGCCACCTCCTGCAGTGGGTGCTGAACTACAGCGACCCCAAAAACTACGTCCTCTACCAAATCGACGACGACAACTTCTACCGCACTGTCATTCGCAATGGCGAGAAAACGGACGAGGTCAAAGTTCCCGATAAAGGCGACAAGAAAAGCTTCCGCACGTTCGGAATCCGCGTAAGCCCCACAGCGCTCGTCAATCAGGTCAAGCACGGTGACAGTTGGACCGTCCTAGATCGCTGGACACAGCCGGGCGCTGATCTCAGCCGGGGCAAGTTTGGCCTCTACATAGCTGGCAGCGACGAAGTTGCGCTCTCCAGCTTCTCTCATTACGCTGACCTGAATATCCACTAGCGGCCTACGGCCTGGGCCTATCGTCGCAATACCGTTGAAACATCACCATATCCCTCACAATCACCACGACGGAGAGCCGCCGGAAACGTAAACAGATTGGATTCTTCCCGCTTGCTCAGGCAAACAGTTTTAGCGCGACATTAGAAATTGGATTCCTTGTTCGATTTCCGAGATCGCGATCGGAGCGAGATTTGCTTCGGACAATTTCTGATTAAGCCGTGGAAGTTTAATCGTCTTGAACTCGCTCCATTCTGCGATCGCGCTTTTGACCCGCTGGCTCGAATCGTTGTAAAGAGTTATCGCCTGCGAAGGCACCGCACGATCCCCACCTTCAACGACGCGCAGTGCCGATGACATATCGGAGAAAGCGTCCCGCAGTCCTGAGGCCTGCCCGACGACTCCGGGCTTGGATTCTATTGTTGAAATTTCAGTTTGAGCCTCCGCCAGCGCCGATTTCACAGCCGAATCCTTCTCTCCGATCTTTTGCTCCAGATCGGCAAGTTGTTTCCGTAGCGAGGCGATCTCAGCCAGCGCGCGCTGTGCTTCTCTGGCTTCGGCAAACATTTGTTGGCCGAGTTGCAACTGCTGTTGAAGTATCTCGGGAGTTGCAGGGGAACGGGGGTCCATGAGGACCTCCAGAGGCTGAGTCCGCACCTTTCCGTCAACAGTGAGTTTGATTGTGTAGATCCCCGGCAGCACTTTAGGCCCCCTGGGATTAGGGAATTCGGCTTCTTCATCCACGCTCGGCCTTCCCGAGCTGCTCCAACTAAGATCCCAGACAAAGCGATGCATCCCAGGATCGGTTTTAAGGACTTCAGGCTTGGGGAACCAACGCTCGGCTATGGGAAGGGGCGGGCGCTTTTCCGGATGCTGATCTTCCTGATGCTGGTCTTCCGAAGAGAATCTGTGGACGAGCTTCTGTTGCGCATCGACAATCTCGAGCGAGATAGCGCTGGCAGAAGACTGAAGGAAATAGTAAATGATGGCGCCGGCGGGCGGGTTCTCGCCTGTCGGTTCCTCTGGTGGAAGCGGAGTGCCCGGGAAGGGGTCGTTATCAATGCGATATGTTCGCGCCGGATGGTAAAGCCACAACGCATTGTCCTTTTCGGCATCGAGCGCTTGGCGCAGCGGCGTGATGTCGTCCAGAATCCAGAATGAGCGGCCGTGCGTAGCCGCTACCAGATCGTCGCCGTGAACCGTGAGATCGCGGACGGAAGTCACCGGCAGATTGAATTGCAAAGACTGCCAATTACCGCCGTCATCGAATGACACGTAAACTCCCAACTCAGTTGCGGCAAAGAGCAGTCCCTTTCTCTCAGTGTCTTCACGAATGCCGCGCAGAAAAGCATTCGGCGCAAGGCCGTTTGTAATCAGTTGCCAGGTAGCTCCATAGTCGCGGGTTCGATAGAGATAGGGTGTCTGGTCATCCAGCCGGCTGCGATCTACGGCCGCGTAAGCGACTGCTGGATCGAAATGCGAAGCTTCGATAAACGAGATCTTGCTCCAGACGGTCAGCCCGGCGGGCGTGACATCTTTCCACGTTTTCCCTCCGTCGCGGGTGAGATGAATCAATCCCGTATCGCTTCCTGCCCAGATCGTGTCGCGGTTTAGAGCAGAGGCCGCGATCGTGAATACCACGCCATAGCCTCGCTGCTTCGCGTTCTCAGTCGTCGTTGCTCCTTCCGCTTTGCCTCCCGGCTGCTGCATCGCCCCAGTGAGATCGGGGCTGATGGTTTGCCAGTTCAGCCCACCATCGATGGTTTTCATCACATATTGCGTCCCGAGGTAAAGCGTTGTGGAGTCAGCGGGAGAAAAAATGAGAACCGGAGTCCAGGGATCCCGATATTTGTGGTGATTGATCTCGGAACCAAACGTCTGCCCCGGCCACGGAGTGACATCCTGGCTGAGTCCAATGCGCCTGTTGTAACGGTCAACCGTCCCGTAGGTCCCGCTCAGATAAATGATGTTCGGATCCTTGGGATCGGGTGCCATGTAGCCGCTCTCGCTTTCGCCCGCGGGAAACCAGTCCCGCGGAGTGATCTGAGCGTGATCGGTCCGGCTGGGGACGGCGGCGCTTCCGCTATCTTGCTGCGCGCCGTACACGACGTAAGGAAACTGGTTGTCGGTGATGACATGATAGAGCTGTGCGGTGGGCTGGTTGTACCAGGTGCTCCAGGTCTGGCCGCGGTCGAGGCTGACGGTAGTGCCCTGATCCGTTCCGAGAACCATGCTGTTGGAATTCTTGGGATCGATCCAGATCTGGTGGTAATCGTCACCGCCGGGCGCGCCCCGAACAATTGAAATTGTTTTCCCTCCGTCGACCGATCGATAAAGAGCGACGTTTGGAATGTAAATCACATCGGGATTCTGCTGGTCGACGGTGATGCTGTTGAAATACCAGGCACGGCTGGTGAGTCGAGGGTCTGCGTTCTCCAAAGTCCAGGTGTCGCCGCCATCGTCGGAACGATACAAACCTGCCTTCTTCGCCTGGATGAGCGCGTAAACGCGTTTACCATCTGGAGCAACGTCGATTCCGATGCGCCCCCAATCACCTTCAGGCAAACCATTGTTGAGACGAGACCACGTTTTGCCTGCATCTTGCGAGCGGTAGAGGCCGCCGCCGGGCCCGTCGATAGGAGCATAGGTGCTCCAGGGTGGACGATGCGTATTCCATGCGCCGGCAAACAACAGCTGCGGGCTGCCAGCACAGATAGCCAGATCAGAAATGCCAACTTCGGGTCCTTCATATAGGACCTTGGCCCAATGCGCTCCTCCGTCGACGGACTTGTAAACCCCACGCTGTTCGTTTGGTCCATAGGCATGACCGAGAGCACCTACGTAGACCACTTTCGCGTCTCGCGGATCAATCACGATTCGGCTGATTTGGCGAGCATCCTCCAAGCCCACGTGCGTCCACGTGGAGCCGCCGTCACTGGATTTGTAAACTCCATTGCCGGAAGACAAGTCCGAGCGAATATCAGACTCGCCAGTTCCCGCGTAGATCGTCTTAGGATCAGATGGCGCCACCGCGATCGCCCCGATCGAAGCCACCGGTTGTTTGTCAAAGATCGGCATCCAGACCGTGCCAGCATCCGTGGTTTTCCAGACGCCGCCGTTGACCGCGCCAAAATAAAAAGTGGTCGAGTCGCCAGGCACTCCTGCCACGGCGACCGCTCGACCTCCACGGAATGGGCCGATGAGTCGCCATCTGAGGCCGTTGATCAATTGCGGTGGAACCGACTGGGCAACCGCGGAGCCCGCAAGTAAGAGAAGGAAGAGTGTGATGAATGTTTTCAAGCAAACCACCCCCAGGGGACCAAGAATATGACCTACTCGACCGAATACCGATACGATAGTTACGATTTACGGAAACGCGTTCCGTATCAGGGCCTGTTCAAGATTATGCACTAACGAATTGTTTACGGACCATTCCCCGGCGCCCCAGGCAGTATCTCTCGCAACGGTTGTACGGCCGCTTGCAAAGCCCTGAACTCGACGGCCACCTTAGAGCTGTGGTCCCGACTGCGCCACTGATCTAAGCGAAAGAACGGCGCCTCCTGGTTGTCTGCGCTGAAAGAGATATAGATATATATTGAGAACCTCAGTGCGGACACCGGTTTCGAATGAGCGTTGCCATGCCGAATGATTTTCCCCGGTTTGACTTGACGGGCGAAGTCGCATTAGTAACTGGAGCGGCTCGCGGCTTGGGCCGCTCGATTTCGCTGGCCCTCGCCCACGCCGGCGCTGATGTGGCCCTCGGTTTGCGTGATGTGATCACCGGAAGAGAACTGGCGAGTGAAATTGAGTCTACCGGCCGACGCGCGTTGCCTTTGCAGATGGACATGACACGGCTCGCGGACATTTCAGCGGCGGTCGATCACACCGTTGCGCACTTCGGTCGCCTCGACATCCTCGTAAACAACGCCGGCGTGGGACCGGAGAACGTTGCGGAAAACGTGCGCGCGGACGATTTCGACTTGACTCTCGCTGTGAATCTTAAGGGAACATTTTTTGCCAGCCAGGCGGCCGGGCGCGTCATGATTCGCCAGCAGCGTGGATGCATCGTAAATATGAGTTCACAAGCCGGCTTTGTGGCGCTTCCGACAGAATCGATCTACTGCATGACCAAAGCCGCCATTGCACACTTGACCAAATGTCTTGCCCTCGAGTGGGGCAAGCACAACATTCGAGTTAATGCCGTCGCACCTACATTCATCCGCACGCCCGGTACGGAGCCCGCTCTAGCGGACCCAGCCTTCCGGGCCGACGTGATCGAGCGTATTGCGGGTTTACACCGTATCGGCGAGCCAATGGAGGTGGCGGGGACCGTGGTTTTTCTTGCTTCGCCAGCCGCGTCGCTCATTACGGGTCATACCATCCTCATCGATGGCGGCTGGACCGCCAGATAATCCGCTTTGGAGTCGTCCCGGATTAGTCCGTGCCGTGGTCGCGCTCACATCGAATTGCGATTCTGGAGTGTGCTCGTCCGTTGGGTCAATTGGCATCTGATCTGAATTGCCAGTTGCGGCCACGTTTACGCGCCAGCGCTCTTTCATCCTATGAAAATAAATCAGCTGCGTCACATTCCAGCTTGAATACTGCCAATTTATTGTGGCATTGTACTGAGACTCTGGGGGTGCGGTGTCTTATGAACGAAAATCGGCGGTTCAGGCTGTTGCTGTCGTATTTAATCGTTTCAACACTGCTCGTCTTCGCCTCGAGCGCGGCGCGCGCCGATGTGACTGGATCGATTACCGGTGTGATTCGTGATCGTGCCCAGGCGGTGGTTACGGGCGCCAAGGTCACAGTCACAAATGTGGAGACCAATCTCAGCCAGGCAACCACCTCAGCTTCCGACGGTTCGTATCACTTTCTCGCGTTGCCGGCGGGGAAATACAAGGTCACTGCAGCGGCCGCTGGCTTCCGCACTTATGTCGCGACCGACATCACGGTGCAGGTGAACGATCAACTCCGCATCGATATTACGCTGCAAGTCGGTACGGTCACGGAAGAGATGGATATCACCGCCAACGCCGTGCACGTGGAAACAGAAAGCACGCAGTTGGGGGACGTAATCGATTCGAAGAAGATGCTCGCTCTGCCGCTGAACGGACGCAGTTACCTTGACCTGCTCGGACTGCAGGCAGGAGTGGCGCCTGGTACCGCAGGGACGATTGGCGGCGACCGGCCGGTCTCAGGTTACATCACCAGTGCGGGCAATATCTCAGTGAACGGCCAGCGCGAGACTGCGAACGCATTTCTGGTGAACGGGGGCGATGTCAGCGAGGGCCGCAATCTGGGAGCAGGACTAGTTCCGAACCTCGATTCCGTCGAAGAGTTCCGCCTTATCACCAACAGCTTCGATGCCGAGTACGGAAAGTTCAGTGGCGCGGTTATGAACGCCATCACCAAGTCGGGTACGAACGGCTTCCACGGCGACGTATTCGAGTTCTTCCGCAACGACGCGATGGATGCCGCCAACTTCTTCACACCTGTCAAATCCGAGCTGCGACAAAATCAGTTCGGGTTCACTGCTGGAGGACCATTCTGGAAGGACAAGCTGTTCTGGTTTACAGATTATCAGGGCACCAGGCGAACCGCTGGCGCAGAAACCGGAATCGTGAACCTGCCTCCCGCTGCCGAGTTTCAGGGGAATTTTGATCCGTCACTCTTGACCCTGACAGTCGATACCGGTGCTCTTCCCGGCGCCAGCAGTTGTCCCGCGGCTGCCGCGCCCTGCTTGGACTGGCCCACGACGCTTTCAAACAGATTGGGGTACACGGTCACAGCCGGCGAGCAATACAGTTTTGTGGGCTGTACCTTGACGTCGCAGTGCGTCTTTCCTGGCGGAGTCATCCCGCAGACTGCGTGGTCGCCGGCGGCGAGTGGGATTCTCCCGTACATTCCAATGCCCAACATCGATCCCGTCGCAGGTACGTATTCCGACAACAGCCACAAAGATACAATTACCGACGATAAGATTGGGGAGCGGGTCGATTTTAACAACCGCAAAACCGGCAACTGGTCGTTCTACTACCACTACGACGACTCTACGGTTTTCAGCAACCTGCCCAGTGGCGGCGCAAACGTGCCAGGCTTCCCCGCGCAGACACCAACCCGCGCCCAGGAGTTCGTCATCAGTAACACCAAGGTGATCGGACCCACCGCCGTCAACGAGGCGCGGGCCACCTTTTTCCGCACCGCGACCCATCTGGACAATCCGAAAGGTGGCCAGGCGTCGCTTTCCTCTCTCGGTTTCGTGACCGGTGCGGGTACCCTTGGGATTATCCCCGATGCGTTTCCGGGATACCCGGAGTATGTGCCCCAAGTCTATTTCAACAACTTCGCCATCGGCGCGCCATCTCTGATCACCTTCCAACCCGACAACACCTACACCGTATCGGACGGTTTTTCCAAGGTAATGGGCAGACATACGCTTAAGTTGGGGGGAGAATTCCGCTATCTCCAGGTCAACGAGCGCAATTTAGCAAGCCAGGACGGGGCCTTTATCTTCGACGCTACTGTCACCGGCAATGATTTCGCCGATTACCTCATCGGGGCGCCTACGGGCGCTGGAGGTGGGTACACGCAGGCAGCGTTACAACTCCTGGATTCGCGCACGCGCTACGGCGGTGCGTATGTGCAAGACCAATGGAAGGCAACCCCAAACCTGACGCTGAACCTCGGTCTCCGCTGGGAAGTGAGCATGCCTTGGTATGACACTCAGGGCAAGATCCAGACTTGGGTTAAGGGAGAGCAATCAACGGTCTTTCCGAATTCTCCCCAGGGTCTCGTATATCCGGGCGATCCAGGCATTCCCAAGACCCTGGCCCCGACCAGATATGACAACTTCGGACCGCGCATCGGCATTGCCTATTCTCCGAGTTTCAGCGACGGAGTCCTGGGCAAGGTCTTTGGCGGACCCGGCAAGACCAGCATCCGCGCGTCCTTTGGCATCTACTACACATCGGTTGAGGACCTGAATCTCTTCTATGAAGTGGCCGATGCTCCGTTTGGCTTGTACTGGACCAGTCCGGGTTCGGTTGACTTCTCCGAGCCTTTTCGAAATCGGCTGGACGGAGGCACCGACGGAGAGGGACAGCGCTTCCCGTTCACCATCCCGACCCCGGGGAGCCCGGCAAACAAGACGCTCAGTTTCGCGGTTTACGAGCCGATGTCCTATTTCCCTGGATACGACATTCACAATGAGCTCCCGTACGCCGAGCACTTCAATTTCTCGATCCAGCGTGAGTTAAGTAGATCCACCGTATTGACTCTGTCTTATGTCGGCACGGCAGGTCATCGGCTTATCGCGCAGACCGAGGCCAACCCTGGCGATCCCGCGTTATGTATGCAGCTCAATGCGCAAGGGTATACTGATGCGTCACAAGGTGTCCCCGGATGCGGACCGAACGCTTCGCAGGATACGTATACCCTCGGCGCAAATACGGTTTATGGCACCAGGGATGCTCTTTTGAATCCGAATTACTGTCCCGCGGCGGGTAGCCTCTGTTTTGGTTATGGCAACACCTTTACCAAGTTGGTAGCCAATTCGATTTACCACTCTGGTCAATTGACGGTCGAGCGAAAAGCGGGTGATGTAACCTTTCTCGCCGCTTATACGCTCGCGAAGGCCATTGATGATTCCTCAGCCTTCGGCGAGCTGATCAACTTCTCAAATGCGAAGCTTAGCCGTGGCTTGTCGTCGACCGACGTGCATCAGAACTTGGTCGTCAGCTACGTTTGGGAGTTGCCGTTCAATCGGATTTTCCACGCTTTGCCAAGGCTGACGAAAGGATGGCAGCTGCAGGGCATCACCCGGTTCGCCGGCGGGTTCCCGGTTCAGATGGGTGAGGCAAATCCCGTGAATCAGGGGCCGTTGTGTCCTTCGGGGAACTGCCCGGGAGATGCTTCGCTTGTCGGTAGCCCGTCCACCGATATGCCCAATCTCGTGGGTCCAGTTCACAAATATAATCCCCGCTCTACTCCAGGTACATTCACATATTTCAGCCAGAGCTCATTTATGGCAACTCAGTGCGCTCTAACGTCGGCGGGGGTTTTGACCGGTCCTGATTGCGGGAGTTTCGGGACGGCGAATCGCCGATTCTTCCATGGCCCGGGCTTCAACAACACCGATTTCGGAATAACGAAGGTCGTTCCGGTCACAGAGGCCAAGTCTATCGAGATTCGCGCTGAATTCTTCAATATTTTCAACCACGCGCAATTCATGAATCCGAGCGGCGACGTCAGCAGCGCCAGCTTCGGAAATATCACGAATGCCCACGATCCGCGTATCGGCCAGCTTAGCGGGAAATTTGTCTGGTAAATGGAAAAGTGACCATCCGGGCGGGGCTGGAACACGCCTCGCCCGAAACTTTTGGCGAGGCGCCGTCTGCGAACGCCAGTTACTCTGCTCGCCAGGCCCAACATGCTAGGCTGTAATTCATGCGGCTTGTCCCAGTTCTGCTGCTCATCCTCGGGGCCTCGTGCTTTGCGCAAACGGCTGAAACCTACCGCCAGCAGGCCGTTGTGGACTCCCGTCAGAAATCCTGGGACCAGGCCATCACGAACTACCGCAAGGCGCTGGAGCTCGAACCGAACGACGCGCTGACCCACTACAACTTAGCCCTCGCGCTCAAATATAAAGGCGATGATCATCAGGCGGTCGAGGAGTTCGAGGCGGCGCTGCGCCTCAAACCGAAGTGGGGCGATGCTCACTACGGATTAGGCGCCACTTGGTACGACCTAAACGACCAATCCGCCGCGCTTAAGGAACTGCGTATCGCTGTTGGACTCACCCCTGCGAACGCCGCGGCGCATCGGATGCTGGCTCGCATTTATTTGGAGCAGAAGGACCCTTCGGACGCCAAGACTGAACTGCAGCAGGCGCTCGCGTCGAAGCCATCGGCCGAGTTGCACTCCGAGCTGGGGCTGACCGAAGGGCAGCTCGGCGATCTCCCTGGCGCGGCGGCCGAGTTTCGTCGCGCCCTCCAGTTGAATCCTCAGCTTGCGCCGGCACACCTGCTGCTGGGCGAGACTTTGCGCCGGCAAGGTGATCACGCTGGCGCGCTTGCTCAATTCCGCAAAGCCGTAGCCATCGATCCCAACGAACCGCGTGCACAACTGAATCTTGGCAAGGAACTCAAAGCCAGCGGCGATTTGGCGGGCGCGATCGCTGCCTTCCAGCGCGCGATTGAGCTAAAGCCTGATTTCGAAGATGCGCATTACAACCTCGGTCTTGCGCTGCGCGCCCAAGGCAAAACAGAGGCCGCACAAAGGGAAATGAAAGAGATCAGCGCACTGAATGAGTTCCGTGCGCGCCTGGCGGAGGCAAAATTGCTGATCCTTCAGGGCGTTCAAGCCCTCGAAGAGCAAAGGCTTGACGACGCACTTGCATCTTTTCAAAAGGCAACTGAGAAAAGCCCCGAACTGCCGACCGGCTATTACTATTTGGGTCTCACCTGGGAGCGCAAGAACGACGCTGGGCAGGCCCTGGCAGCCTATGAGAAAGCGCTCGAACTGCAACCGGACTATGCCCGGGCCCACTCGAGCCTGGGGCTACTCTACTGGCGCCAGAACGATCGCTCGCGCGCCCTCGAGGAGTTCCACAAAGCAGTCATGTCCGATCCCGATCTGGCGGAGGCGCACTACAATCTTGGCTTAGCGCTCGCGCAATCGGGAAGTCTGGACGAAGCCGTCCGCGAGCTGAGTGATGCCGTCAGTCTCAATCCCAAGTACACGGATGCGCGGGTGCAACTGGGATTGGCGCTCAGCCAGAAAGGCGACACTACTGCCGCCATTAATGTTTTCCGCGAACTCGTGCGGCAGGATCCGAATTTCGCGGAAGGTCACAATAATCTCGGATTAGTGTTGTTGCAAACCGGCAACCTCCGCGACGCGCAGGCAGAGTTTAACGATGCGGTGCGCCTCAAGCCACGCTATGCCGAGGCGCACTATAACCTGGCACTGACGCTCCATCAGGAAGGAAACGAGGCCGAGTCACGCGCAGAATTCGACAAAGCCTTTGAGATCGAGCCGGAGCTGAAGGATGTGCCGCGACCATAACAAGATCTGGATGCTCGGCCGGTCTCTTCACGGTGCAACAATCCCTTTGCCTTCCACCACAGTCAGAATCCGATCGACCGCCGGTACGCGTACCTCTTCCTTGGCCCCGCTTGGCCAGTGGATCTCCACTTTGTCTACCTTCTGCGACGATCCCAGGCCAAAATGCACACGCGGGTCGGAACTCGAGGCGTAACTCCCTCCGCTGAAAACGTCCGCTCGCTGGCGCACGTTCCCAGTCGTGACGAATACCTTGGTTCCGATGGCGTCCCGTGGACTCTTTGGACCTCCCACCAGCTTCAGTGTCAGCCAGTGATTCGCGTTCTTCACAACATTGCGCAACAGCACTGGTGGCCCATCCATGACGTTGAGCACTACATCGATGTGGCCGTCATTGAAAAGATCCCCGAAGGCGGCGCCGCGAGCGCTCACCACAACTGCAAGACCGCTGTTCGTCGCGGGGGGAACTTCCTCGAACTTCGTCCCGTTCAGGTTCCGCAGCAGCAGCGGACGCTGCGCATAGGTCGTGCCCCAGTCTTGTTTGTCCACTCCCGGATAGACGTGTCCGTTGGCGACAAAGATGTCGAGCAGGCCGTCATTGTCGTAGTCTAGAAAGCCGGTTCCCCAGCCGAGAAACGGGACACTGAGGTTGGCGACTCCAGCCTGGAAGCTCACATCGGTGAAGCTAGCTTCGCCGTCATTACGGTACAACGTGTTGTAGTCGTCGGAAAAATTCGTGACGTAAAAGTCGACCTTCCCGTCGCGATTGTAGTCGCCAACGGCGATCCCCATTGAAGCCTGCGCTCGTCCTTCATCGTTCAGAGCAAATCCGGAGAGGTAGCTGACATCTTCGAACGTGCCATCGTGCTTGTTCCGGTAAAGATATTTGGGCACGGAATCGTTTGCGACCAGCAAGTCCAACCAGCCATCGTCATCCACATCGACGAAGACGGACGCCAGCCCATAGGCGCCTTTGGGGTCGGAGACACCTGCCTTCACACTCACATCCGTAAAGGTGCCGTCCCCATTGTTCCGAAATAAATGATCTCCTTCGCCCGTCAGACCCCTGGGGCCGCACATGACCTCGATGCCGCGAAACTGGCAGAAGCCGGACGGCAAGCCACCTTTGCCGGAGATGGGGGGATTGTCCACGTCAAACTTCACGTAGCCAGGCACGAAAAGGTCGAGCAACCCATCGTGGTCGAAATCGCCCCAAGTCGCGCCCGTCGACCAGCCTCCCAAGGTCACCCCGGCCTTCTCCGCCACGTCAGTGAAGGTGCCGTCGTGGTTGTTGTGATAGAGGCGGTTCTTGCCGAAGTTCGAGACGTAGAGATCAGGCCAGCCGTCATTGTCATAGTCACCGACAGCGACGCCGAATCCCCAGCGCTCGTTGGCGACGCCAGCCTTGTCCGTCACGTCGGTGAATGTCCCGTCGTGATTGTTGTGCAGCAGCATGGCCCGTGGCACAGCCTCCTTGCCCTTCAGCGCCCGAACCGTCGAACCGTTCACCAGGTAGATGTCGAGCCAGCCATCGTTGTCGTAGTCGAGCAGGGCCACCCCCGATCCCGGAGTTTCGAGGATCGTAGCCTTTTCGGGGGTGCCGGACTTGTGGCGAAATTTGTCAAGGCCGGCCGCATGCGTAATATCGGTGAACACCACGGGCGCCCTATCGACAAAGCCGCCGGCGGTAATCGGGCGAGAGAGAGCGTCCTTTACCGGCGGATGAGGCATACCCGTGCTCATGCCGCCTTGTTGTTCTCTAACCGGGACTTCCGGCGGATTCTGGCCCAGCGCTGCGCTGGCCATTACTAGGCAGGCGGCCAGCACCACGAAGGCTGGGAAACTAGGGCGCAGCTGTGGGGAGGAAACTGGCACGGTGATCAACCATATTGCCACACAAGGCTCGACTCACGGCAGAAACTGACGGTACGACACTGTCTTTCCCCGGCCACGTTCAAACCGAAGCTATCCATCTGCCAACTGGTAAGCAATCGTCTCAATTAGCGAGAAATAGCCTACAGTCATCGATCCGATGACGGGGTGTAGTGTAATCGCCCGATTGTCGCAGTGGCCAACATAAGTGAGCTTGCCTAAATCGCGGTTCATTGTTTGCCGTTTCCTGGCTTCCGATAACCTCTTCCCAGTGCCGCCCAAGCCATTCCCAACAGATTTGCTTCGCCACCCAACCGGCTAACCGTGACTTTCACTTTTTTCACCGCAATCGGCTGCCCTCGTTCCTTCATTGTCCTCCGCACTGTGTCCAGAAACAAATCGCTCGCGCCAGCCAATCCTCCACCAATGACTACTATTTCCGGATCGAACAGGCTCACCAGGTTTGCTACGCCGTATCCGAGCAGCCTCCCCGCCTTTAGATACACCTCTATCCCCAGCATATCGCCTTGTCGCGCTGCCTCCGCGACTTTGGACGCGTCGATCATGTCCATGGGAATTTCTTTCAACAATCCGCGTTTGCCTCGCGCCAACTCCTTTTGCGCCGCCCCCGCAATCGCCGGACCGGCCGCCAGCGATTCCAACTGGCCCACCCGTTGCCCTTTCGGCGCAGGTTCGTCCGTGACCACCATCCAGCCGGCGCACCCGGACAACTCATGCGCGCCACGCACCAATCTCCCCCCGCTCAAAATCCCCGCGCCGATGCCCGTTCCAAGAATCAGTACGATCGCGTCGTTCCTCCCCCGTGCGGCCCCGCGCCATGCTTCCCCCAGAACCGCTGCGTTCCGGTCGCTTTCCACCATCACTGTTACTCGCAGCGCGCTCTTCAATCGCCGCGCCAACAACATTTTCTTCCATCCCGGCAAATTCGGTGCCCACACGCTTCCGTCACGTCGCACAAGTCCGGGTATCGCCACTCCCGCTGCCGCAACTCTTCCTCGCAGACTCTTCGCGCCCGCCAATTCCCGGGCCAATTCCACGATCTGCTTCACTGGCGCCAGAGCGGAACTCCTGTCCACTGGCACGCTTTTCCGCGTCAGCACTTTTCCATCGGGGGTTACCAGCGCTGCCGCCAGTTTCGTTCCGCCCAAGTCCACCGCCAACACGCAGTTCACTGCCCGTCGATTTTTCGCCTTTTTACTAACCATCTTCCCGCTTCTCAGCCCACAAAGTCCTAGCTGCCAATACGCAAATCCCGGCAGCTCCCGCAAGCGGCACGAACATCCCGTAGCGCACTCCGAATCGTTGAGAAATTTGTCCGACCGCCCAGGGGAAGGACATTCCGCCCACGAGCGCAATTGCAAACAACAATCCAAACACCGTCCCCGTCATCTTCCGATAGCTGTCTCCCGCGACCGCCAGTGCCGTTGGAAACACGCCGGCATACGAGAACCCCAACAACAGCACTCCCGCCACCAACATCCCTTCCAACCGGCTCGTCAATAAGATTGCCGCTCCCGCAAGCGCGCCCAGTCCGCTTCCCAGAACTAGTTGCCGTTTCCCCACGAACTTCAGCATCCGCGCGACCAACAATCTTCCCACCATCAATGCCGCCCAATACCCTGCCAGGATCAAGGTCGCGGTCCTCGCTCCCAGCCCAGTTTCCGCAACATAGGTCGACGACCACCCGCCGATGCTCGCTTCGTTGCCCGATTCGCAGAACAACAAAAAGCCCAGCACCAACAAACCGGGGAACTGCGCGACCTGTAACGCCTCGCGCCACGAAAAACTCCGGTTTCCGCTCGCCTCCGGAAATTGCACCCCCAAAAACAGCAGCGCGCTGGCTCCCGCCAACCCCGCGCAGATCAGCAGTTGCTGGGCAATCGGGAAATTTCCCGCGATTACCGCCGCCAGCAACGGAATGCCGAGCGCGCCAATCCCATAGAAAATCCCCAGCACATTCAACATTGGGCCCCGATCTTCGCCGTACAAATCGGATACTAGCGCGTTCGTCGAAGTGTTCAGTCCTCCGCCGCCCAGTCCCAGCAGCACCGCGGATATTGCGGCGCCGCCAAACGAATGAGCGTACGCGAACCCCGCCATACCCGACGCCACCAGAGCCGCCGACGTCACCAGAATGAGCTTGTTCCCCATCGAATCGATCACCGGCCCGGCAAGGAGCGTCGCCAGCAGAATTCCCAGGTAGAGCAAAAGGAAAACATTTCCCTGCTGCGACAGGTCGATCTGCAACCGCTGGCGCATCTCCGGCAACCCAAACAGCGTCCCCAGCACTGCCATCACTATGCCAAAGACGAAGATCCCCGTTGCTGCTCCTCCGAACAGAACCTTCCGCCGACTGGTTTTCGCCACGCTTCACCTTTCAATCGCCGCTTAGTCAGTTGGTAATTTGGTGCCGGATAAAAGACGAAAACCTTCGGGATCCTGGCATCAGTAGAAAAGGCACTCCCGACGAGATCCCACAACAAAGCAATATTGAGGAGCGTTGTATTTCAAGAACGAAAGCCACCGTAGTGCAGAGTATCAAGAGAGGGGCATTGCCTCACTACGGCGTTCGAACGCGCTGAACACGTTGCTCCGCGGGCGACATCATTGCTACGGCTCGCTTGAAATTGCTCAAACAGCCACGCGCAATAGCGAGGCTGCCATAGTAATCGTTGTAACGGAACCCGGTTTCGCCCCGCCACATGGGAAATGCGCTGCATGCATTCGACCATCGCTCGAATACAGAAGTTATATCGACATAGGTATCCGCCACGAAACCCGTTGCATCTTCCCAGTTGTCGGCGAACAATAGCTTCCTCACTTCGTGGGCTGGTTCTTTGCGAACCAGACCTGGGAGCCCGGCATAGAACACTGCATCTTCAACGATGGCATAACAAGCCTGGTGATCCTTATGCCAACTCCCTTTCCAGTGGGTTACGATTGTCACAGGCTTATATTGT
Organism: Candidatus Sulfotelmatobacter sp.; assembly: GCA_049280095.1. Taxonomy (GTDB): domain Bacteria; phylum Acidobacteriota; class Terriglobia; order Terriglobales; family Acidobacteriaceae; genus Sulfotelmatobacter. Next base: position 171,514 of record JBAPPL010000045.1, read on the forward strand.
CGTATCAAATCACAGACGGCAAACTTTGCCTCGTCGCTGACTGGAATTTCGCCATCAGGATATTCGAGGAACAGCGCTTTTGCACCAAGCATCCCCGCACCTTTGACCGCTGCTTCCCGTTGAGATGCTCCGTATTGTTCAGCGGGAATGGTGCGAGAACCTTTTTCTCCGAGTGAGAGGCTCAGCAGGAATCCTTGCCCTCCGAAATGCGTAGCGACGGCCACGGGCGCACCCATGGCAAAGAAAACGTCGCCCGGATGTGCCGCAATCGCCATTACATTTGAAAAGTTTCCATCTTGCCAAGCGGCGGTCTCACTCGTCGATTGTCCCGGCAGCTGTGCGGCGTTTAACAGGTCCGCCCCCATCGAAGCGGCTGCCACACCGCCGCCGGTCGCTATCAAGAAATCGCGCCGTGTAGAAGACATCATCCGCAACTCTCCTTCGCCAAGCGTCACCGCTTCAATCGTCGTTCATATTCCTCGTAAACTCTGCTCGTGTTGTCCGCGGGAATTCCCTGCACGTTGGGTGACACAAATACGGGCGGTGTCTGCCCCTTCGCCGCGAGGTTCGCTGCCACTTGCGCGATGATCGACATTGCAATCGTAATGCACGCCACCGTCGAGCCCGCCGCAACAGGCGCTTTCCATCCCTCAATCCCCACCAACGCATCTTCGGCTGGCGTGCAGTTATCGATCACAATGTCGGCCACGTCCGCCAGCTTTTTCCCCGAGGAATGTGTCGCCCCTCGCTTCCTGTAATTGTCCATCGACGTCACACCCACGGTTGCCAGCCCGCGCTTCTTCGCTTCCATCAATACTTCAATCCCGGCTGCGTTCAATCCTCCGTGGGAGAACACGAGCATCACGTCGCCCTCGCGAATCGGTTCGTTCTCAAACAGCACCTGCGCGTACCCCTCTCGCCGCTCCAGCCACAGCAATCCCTTCGCGCCGCCACTTCCAATCACGTTCGTCCACATCAGCCGCATGTCCATCAGCGGACGGAAACCCGGAAACGCGCCATACCGTGGAAACATGTCCTGCACCGGCAGCACCGAGTGACCGCTCCCGAACATGTGCACCAGTCCGCCCTTCGCGATTGTTTCCGCCATCACTGCGGAAGCCTTCTCAATGTTCCCTATCTGGGTTTCCCAAATTCTTCCCAGCACTTCACCAATCCGATCGTGATAAGCACTGGCGCTCACAATTCCCCTCCTAAGACTTGTTCTCGCTCTGCCCTAAACGATCCAGCAAATCCGCCCTGCGACCGCCGGTACTTTTGAGATCAGGCTGTGAATGTCATGAACGAGTTTCTCACAGTAGTACCGGAAGACTCTTCAACCCCCTGAATCCAAATGTGGGAGCCCACTCGGGCCTCGGGCCGGTGAGCTTCAGCTCGGGAAAGCGCTTCACCAGATTCAGGAGTGCAATCTGGCCTTCTAATCTCGCGAGTTGGCCTCCAATGCAGGCATGAGGACCAGCGCTGAACGCCAGGTGTTGGTTGTTTAGCCTCTTCAAGTCCAGCCGATCCGGGTCCTTGAACCGTTTTGGATCCCGGTTCGCCGCACCGAGCATGCATAGGACCGACCACTTCTTCGGGATATGCTGACCACAAATCTCGACCTCTTCCTTGAGAACGCGGGCGGTGAATTGTACTGGACTTTCATAACGCAGAATCTCCTCCACAGCCGTGCGGATCATTTCCGGGTTCTCGCGCAACTCCGCGGTCTCTTGTGGATGCCGCAAGAGCGTGTACATTCCGTTGCCGATCAAATTTCGCGTGGTCTCGTGCCCTGCGAAAAGCAGCGCGATGCACTGCGCGTATAGCTCTTCTTCGGTCAGCACTTCTCCTTCTTCCTCGATGTCGATTAGAAGGCTAATCAGGTCGTTTCCTTTATTGCGTCTCCGCTCCGCCACGGTCTTTTTAAAAAAATCAGTTAAGGCAATCAGGGCATCTTGTGCATCGCGTGTCTGTTCCACCGTGCGATCAGGACTGCCTCGAAACACCGCGATGGCACGCGACCAGTTGACGAATGTGTCGCGCAGTTCCTGCGGTATTCCGAGCATTTCCAAAATGATGCGCACCGGCATGGGGTTGGCGAACTCATGCATGAGGTCGACTTCGGCGCCATGCCTTAGCGGCTTTAACATTTCATCGACAATGGCCTCGACTTGCGGACGCAAGCCTTCGATCGCCGCGGGCGAAAATCCCTTATTGAGAAGTTTGCGCAGCCGGGTGTGCTCCGGCGGGTCCATGAAAATCAGCCACAGGCCCAGCATGCGGGCAAGTTCGCTGAACTCAGACTGGCTACTGAGGGGAAGCGACAAGATCATCTGCTGCGAGCGTTTGGCGGAAAGCCTGGGGTCTTTAGCAGCCGATGAGCACTCGGCGTGGCTAACGATCGACCACAACGCCCATTTGCCATCCACATCCAGGTAATGCAACGGGCCCTCTTCGTGCAAGCGGGCGTATGCGGGATAGGGGTCCTGCAGAATTTCGTCGGTGAAAAGGACTTTTTTGCGTGGAACGATAAACTTGGACAACCTGCACCTGTTCGCAAGATCGGAGTTTCAGTAATGCAAAACCCGTGAGTTACTGATGCCGAGTTTAACACCGAGGAGACAGCGCCTTGAAGCGCGAAGGCCGCATCAGGAGCCGATCCGTAGGCGCTCCCAAATCAATTCAAAGATTAGCGTTTTCCCGTTCACTGGCGTCGGTGGTGTAACCAACGTAATTCGGTCACCCTGGAACTTGACGTTCCGGACCAGGTCTCTGCCTACGTAGTTCTGAATCGATGAGATTTCAACGTGATGGGTTACCGTGTCGCCGCTGACCGTGTAACGTCCGGCGTAACCAAAAAATGTTTTAAACGCCTCGGCTTGTTCTTCGAGAGATCCCCCGCCGGAAAAGAGCGCGCTTCGCCCGCTGTGACTGATCATGGCGGCTATTCTGCCTTCATCGGTATAGGTGAGAAAACCCACAGGCTTGAGACCATAGGGAGTCTCGCTGCGCTCTCCGGTCGATGTTGTGGTGGAGGCGGACACTAGTTTCCACGTGCCCACAAGTCTGTCGCTTACGTCTCCGGATGTACCAGATTTCATCGTGACTCTCCCTTGACACCCACAGCCCTTCTCAATAAAGGTATCTGAAGCGTACCGTTTAACCAAAGCTTCACGCAAAGCCTCGATCCGCCGCTTTGTCTTGGGAGGTCTGATCCGCGAAGGAAAACTATGACAACGGGATTGGAAGGGAAAGTTGGACTGGTGACAGGCGGGACTTCGGGTATTGGCCGGGATACTGCCATACTTTTCGCGAAGGCTGGAGTCAAAGTCGTGATTGTGGGGCGGCGCGAACTGGAAGGCCAGGAGACTGTGGATCTGGTCCACTCCGCCGGCGGCGATGGCCTGTTCTTGAAGGCCGACGTTTCGAAAGCCGCTGAAGTTGACGCAATCATTCAGAAGGCAGTGCAGAGATTTGGACGTTTGGATATCGCCTTCAACAACGCCGGCATCGAGGGTACCTGGGTACCGATCGTCAATCAGTCCGAAAAAGACTGGGATCAGACCATCGACATCAATCTCAAGGGCGTATGGCTCTGTCTGAAGTACGAAATTCGGCAGATGCTCAAGCAGGGAGGGGGTGGAGCAATCGTAAACATGGCGTCGATTGCCGGCCTCATGGGGTCAGCTGGCGCTGCAGCCTACAGTGCGAGTAAACATGGAGTGCTGGGGCTGACGAAGACCGCTGCCCTGGAAACCGCTCGGAACGGAATTCGGATTAACGCAGTTTGTCCCGGAGCCATCGAAACGTCAATGGCTGAGCGGGTTTTTGGTGCGCCGGAAGTTCACAAATACGTTCTTGGTCTCCATCCCATCGGCCGATTTGGAACACCGGGTGAAATCGCCGAAGCGGTGGTATGGATGTGCTCAGACCGCGCATCTTTCATGACCGGCCAGTCTCTGGTGCTCGATGGCGGCTTCCTGGCGGGGCCAAATCCTCCGAGTTAACGCAGGATCCGGTGTCAGATGAGAGTCTGCCGCGCTGCAGGGGGAAAAGCGTTTCCCACGGGTGACGGAAAGGCGCAGACGTGAGCGCGAAAAACAATAGTAACTAGCTTATTTACATATATTTATGCAGAATCTAATTGGCCCGCTGATTGCAAACTCGGCACTGAAACCATTCCCCGTGAGCAAACTCGGGAGTGCCAGAGAGCGAGCACAAGACTACCATTGAAGTCGGAGGACCGATCGGATGAGTGAGGATCATTACAAAGACCAGAATGCTCAAACCGCCCTGCAAAACGTACTATCGACCCTCTGGGCAAGCAGTCTCGGAATCGAGAGGGTTGGCATCGAGGACGATTTCTTTGAACTAGGCGGTGCCTCTGTAGTAGCCACGCAGATAGTTTCCCGGTTGCGCCAGATGTTTCAGATGGATCTGCCTGCGATCCTCTTGTTCGAGACCCCCACCATTGAGAAGCTGGCGCAATACATGATTGAACACGAGGCCCGGCCCGGTCTGACCGAAAAGACCGCTACTCTTTTGAAGCGGATCGAAGGCATGACCGAGGAAGAAGTAGCACGCAGTTTGGGTTCAAAGTAAGAGGAAGTGATGTCCGACGTCATGAGCGAGGATGCGTCCAAGGACCGTAGTTTCTCCGAGCAAAAGCTCGCTTTGCTAGCCAGTCTTCTTGAGGAAGAAGGCGTCCCACAAGGCCCACGCCTGCCGTCTTGGTCCGCCTTAACACCCATAAGGGCGGGCGGATCGAGACCGGCTCTATTCTGCATGCATGGTGCCGGTGGAACCATTCTGATGTACCGCGACCTTGCGCGGCGTTTGGGCGATGACCAGCCGTTTTATGGCCTGCAGTCGCAGGGCCTGGACGGAAGTTGTCCTCCGCTCACCAACATCGAAGAGATGGCCGCGGTTTATGTAAAAGAGATCAGGAGAGTCCAGCCTCGTGGGCCGTATTTCATTGCCGGGTATTGCATGGGTGGAACGGTTGCGTTTGAGGTGGCTCAGCAACTCCGCGAACTCGGTGAACCGATTGCCCTTCTGGCCCTGTTCGACACGATGAACTGGCACAAGATTCCCCTCACGTTCTGGAGCAAGAGCTCCCACGCGGTCCAGCGGATATTCTTCCACGCTGCGAGTTTTCTTGGTCTCGATTCAACGGCCAAGGCCACATTTCTGAGAGAGAAGTTAGCGGCCCTGAAGAGCCGAATTCCAGCGTGGCGTGGAATGTTGCTCTCACGCTTTGCCAGGCCTACGCGGAGCGCAGTTTCAGACTCTCTCATATTGGGGCGAATTTGGCAGGCGAATGACCGCGCCTCCTGGTCCTATCTCCCAAAGCCCTATCCCGGCGTGGTCACGGACATCCGCCCGGCGAGGCAATATCGGATCTTCAGCAAGCCCGATTTGAAATGGGATCGGCTGACGCAGGAGCAAGACGTCACCGTTCTACCGGTGTACCCCGGCACTATGCTGGTCGAGCCGTTCGTTGAGCACTTAGCCGGCGCACTGCGCCGGTCGATGGACGTGGCCATTCAACGCTCGCAAGCCGGTTCATCAGAATAAATGGTCGTCAAGGCGCGGCAAGAAACTGGTCTCCACAATCTCTGCTATGTCGACGAAGCACTTGCACCAGCCAGCAATTCGCGGAGGGTCTTGCCAGCTTACCAACGGCTGCTTAGAGTAACCAAGATGAATGGCGCAGAAAGTTTGGTTCGCTCCCTGGTAGCCGGAGCCGTCGACACTTGTTTTGCCAACCCCGGCACTTCGGAAATTCACATTGTTGCCGCGCTCGACGGCGTCCCGGAAATTCGCTGTGTGCTGGGCCTCTTCGAAGGTGTCGTCACCGGAGCCGCTGATGGCTATGCGCGGATGGCCGAAAAACCGGCATGCACGCTCTTGCATCTTGGCCCCGGTTTCGCCAACGGTCTGGCCAATCTACACAATGCTAGCCGGGCTCGAGTGCCAATCGTCAACCTCATCGGACAGCATGCCACTTCTCATTTGCGCCACGATACTCCGCTGGCTTCCGACGTCGAGGCCATCGCGCGGCCTTATTCCAAATGGTTGCGGACGTCTACCGCTGCATCCGAATTAGGTCGAGACGCGGTTGAAGCGATCGTCGCAGCGCGTACCGCACCGGGTCAGATTGCGACGTTGATCGTGCCCGCCAACGTGGCCTGGAGCGAAGGCGGAGTTATCGCAGCGCTGCCCGCCTTACCGAAGCCTCCTTTGCCTTCAGCAACACAGGTTGAGCGCGCGGCCGTCATGCTTCGCACAGGCTTGCGAACGGCCATGCTGATTACGGGAAATGCGCTGTATGGCAACGGGCTCGTTGCCGCCGGACGCATTGCGGCGGCCACCGGAGTTAAATTGCTGGCTCCTTATCCCCTCCCTCGGTTGCGCCGCGGCGCCGGGCTTCCGCGGGTCGATCGTGTTCAGTACGTGCTCGAACAGGGAATCGAGCAGCTCAAAGAATTTCGTCAGTTGATTCTAGTTGGCGCTCAACCTCCCGTCGCATATTTTGCCTATCCGGGAAAGAGTAGTGAATTCACTTCGCCGGAGTGCGAGATTCACTCCCTGGCGAAACCTGGCGAAGATTATGTCGGCGCACTCGATGCACTCGCCGAAGTATTGTCGGCAAGCAAGCGAGAACTCGCGACGGAAAAAGCGGATCGTCCCTCGATGCCAAGCGGAGAAATCACATTGCCAGGGCTCGGCGCAGCAGTCGGAGCGCTCCTGCCCGAAAATGCCATCGTGGTCGACGAGTCCATGACCTCAGGCCGCGGGCTGATGGCGGCAACCAAGGGAGCTCCGCCTCATGACTGGCTGGGTAACACCGGAGGCTCGATTGGAATCGCCCTGCCTCTTGCAGTGGGAGCGGCAGTGGCCTGCCCCAATCGGAAAGTTCTGTGCCTGAGCGCCGACGGCAGCGGCATGTACACACTACAGGCGTTGTGGACTATGGCGCGCCAGGGCCTCAACGTAACAACGGTGGTTTTCGCCAACCGTGATTACGCGGTCCTCAAGCGTGAGTTTTCTTATCTTGGAGTAGGCAACCCGGGAGCCCGGACCTTGGATATGTTCGAGATCGGACGTCCCGATCTCGATTGGGTGCAACTGGCGAAGGGCATGGGAGTGCCCGGCACGCGGGTTAATTCGCTGGATGGATTCGGGAAGGCGCTACGGGCGGGATTGGAAGGAGAAGGACCAACGCTGATTGAGGTGCCTTTGTAAAAGCTAAGTAATCGATGATGCTGGAGTTGGTGGCTTCGTTTTGCAAAAAACGAACGTGTCTCGCCCCATATTGATGCGTTGACCACGGTTTCCCCAGAGGGTAAGATTCCGGCCTAATGGCGCCGGAAACCCCAATTGTCGGGCAGATTATTGGCCATTACCGCGTGCTCGAGCAAATCGGAGCGGGTGGAATGGGCCTCGTTTTCCGGGCTTCCGACCAGCAACTGGAACGTGACGTAGCCATCAAGGTGCTCCCGCCCGGCACGCTTGCCGACGAAGCAGCCCGAAAGCGCTTCCGTCGTGAGGCGCTGGCTCTCGCCAAGTTGAATCATCCCAACATCGGAACAGTTTACGAATTCGGCAGCCAGGAGGGATTGGATTTTTTGGTCATGGAATATGTCGGTGGCGTGGCCGTCGATGCTCGCCTGGCTTCCGGTCCGCTGACGCAAAAAGAAGTCTTGCGCTTAGGATTTCAATTGGCGGACGGCTTGGCCAGCGCGCATGAGCATGGGGTCATTCACCGCGATCTGAAACCGGCGAACATGCGTTTGACCGAGGACCATCGACTCAAAATTCTCGATTTCGGATTGGCGCAGTTCGTCCGCCAGGAAACCGACCTGGGCATCACCGCGAGCATTAGTGACACCAAGAACGTTACCGGCACTCTTCCTTATATGTCGCCGGAGCAATTGCGTGGCGACTTGACCGATCAGCGCTCTGATCTCTGGTCGGCTGGTGCGGTTCTGTATGAATTGGCTACGGGGCGGCGTCCATTTCCGTTCGCGCAAGTTCCGCGTCTAATCGACGCCATCATGAACAAGCCACCGGAGATGCCGAGTGCCTTGAATCCAAAAATCTCGCCCGGGCTGGAGGTGGCAATTCTCAAATGCCTCGACAAAGACCCGGAACGCCGCTATCAATCTGCGCGGGAACTGCGGGTCGACCTCGACCGCCTGACCATGCCGATTTCGCAGGTGCCCCTCGGTCCAATTCCAGCGACAACTCCGATTCCCTTACCGCCTAAGAAAAATATAAGAACCGCAGCCGCTCTTCTTGCCGTGGTCGTACTGCTTCTGCTTGGAGCGCTTTCCTACGTACATTTTCGCGGGAAGCCCCAGGTGGCGAAACCTGCCAACCTGCCCCTCAGCAGGCGGCGCGCTGTGGCCGTCCTGGACTTTAAGAATTCCACGTCCCGTCCCGAAGCGGCATGGCTCTCCACCGCCCTCCCCGAGATGTTGACCACCGAGCTCGCGGCTGGCGAGAAATTGCGGACCATCCCCGGTGAGGAAGTAGCGCAGATGAAGATGAATCTTTCACTACCCGACTCCGACACTCTGGCCGCGCAGACATTGTCGCAGGTAGGCAAGGCCCTCGGCGCTGACCTGGTCGTGCTCGGCTCTTACGTAGCTTTGCCCGGGGGCAAGCTGCGCGTCGACCTTCATCTGCAAGATGTGGCTGCCGGTGAAACTTTGATCTCAGTAAAGGAGACCGGAGCGGAAAGCAATCTGTTTGACTTGGTCAGCAGTGCCGGTGCCCAGTTACGAGAAAAGTGCGATGCCGGACAGCTGAACTCGCAGGACCAAGCTGGTGTTCGTGCCGCCTTGCCATCGACTCCGCAAGCCTCAAAACTCTACGCGGAAGGCTTGGCGAAGCTTCGCACCGGTAACGCTATCGCAGCTCGTGACCTGCTGGAAAGAGCTGTGACCGCGGACCCGAACCTAGCCTTAGCTCACTCTGCCCTCGCGGCGGCCTGGGCTCTTCTCGGATACGACGAGAAGGCGCGTCTATCGGCGAAGAGCGCCTACGAGCTCTCCGCATCTCTCTCCCGCGAGGACCGATTGCTGATCGAAGCCCGGTACCGCGAAACTTCGAAGGAGTGGGACAACGCAGCCGAGATCTACCGGACTCTTTTTGGATTCTTCCCCGACAACCTCGAATACGGCCTGCTTCTAGCCCGCGCGCAAACGCGCGGTGGGAAAGGCAAGGAAGCATTGGCGACTTTGGAATCGCTGCGCCGCCTGCCGTCTGCGGGCGATGATGCGCGAATCGATATGGCTGCCTCCGAAGCCTGGGCGTCGCTCGGAGACTTCAAGCAGGGTCACGCTTCTGCTGTTGAAGCAGCACAGAAGGCAAGAGCTCAGAACGCAAGACTGCTTCTGGCGCGCGCGCTGTATCGCCAGGGATACAGCCTCGAGAACCTCGGCGATCCCTCCACTGCCATGACCGCCGTCGAGGAGGCTGGACGCATCTACCAAACAGTCGGCGACCGCTACGGCTTCGCCAGCACACTCGAAGTGACGGGCCAGGTGCTAGTCGATCGCGGCGACTATCCCGGTGCCCTCGGCAAATTCGGCGATGAACTCGCCATTGCGCGCGACGTCGGCAATCGCAAAGCAGAAGCCTCCGCTCTTAACAACATGGCAAACGTTCTCGGTCTGCAAGGAAACGCGGAGCAAGCTCGGAAAATGTATGAAAAGGCTCTCCCCATCTTCCGCGAGATAAGCGACCACAACAACTACGCGATGACGCTGATTAACATCGCGAGCATTATGCAAAACGAGGGCGATCTGGCGAGGGCCAAGAAGACTTACGATCAGGCGCTCACCCTTTTACGTGAAGTTAATGATCAAAACGGTATTGCATTGTCACTGACTGGTATTGGAACGGTGCTCGATGCGCAAGGTGATTCGGCTGTGGCCAAGAAGACGTTGGAGCAGGCCGCGGCCCTCGATCTTGCTGGCGGACAAGCCAATCCTTCGAGCGACAAGCTCATCGACCTTGGCGATGCGCTGCAACATCTGGGTGATCTGCCGGGTGCACGGGGGAACTACGAAAAAGCTCTTACACTGGCCCGCACAGCTGGTGATAAGAGCATGGCAGCATACGCCCTCGCGGGTCTGGGAAGCCTGGACCAGAAAGCCGCCGATTTCAAGCAAGCGCACAAGGATTACGAGGAGGCTCTTGCTCTCCGCAACGAGTTGGGGGAGAAGGACACAATCGCCTCCACCCGCGTGGCGATCGCCGAATTGGCCGTCGAAGAAGGCCATCCGGACGCGGCGGAAGTATCCGCCAGGGAAGCTCGCGACGAGTTTGAGAGAAGCCACAAAAGAGACGATCAGATTAATGCCACCGTCGCGCTCGTAGGTGCTCTCCTGGCTGGCGGCAAGAATGTCGAAGCCTTGAAGGAAGTGAATAAGGCCGCTGCGATCGCTGCAAAAAGCCAGAACCTGAGTGTGCAGCTGGCCTTCGCTGCCGCCAGGGCGCGCACTGAAAGTGCATCCCAACAAACCGGCACCGCCAAAACCCTCCTCAAAGAGGCCCTAGTCGAGGCAACGAAGTCGGGCTATATCGGTGACCAGCTGGAATCCCGCTTGGCATTTGAAGAAATAGAGTTGAAATCCGGAAAATCTGCAGCCTCCCGCGCGCGCCTACAGCAGCTGCAGAAAGATGCTAAAGAGAAGGGATTCGATCTCATCGCCCGCAAGGCGGCTGCGCTCTAAGCAGTAGCCCGTTCGGGGAGGTGACACCCGAACAATTGCGACGCATACTTCTGCCCCACATATCTGCAAGCTCCCCCCAGGCTTGCGCGGCGTTCTTCCGTCTGCAGTTTGAGGGCTTTTCGAAATAGGGAGAGGGCTCACTACCTAGGACGACGACCGGAGGAAACATGCTCGCCAGACTTACAAAACACATTGCAGTTCTTAATCTTGTCATCGTACTCGGCGCAGGCACTTTGGCGTCGCAAACAGCGCCGGCCCAGAACTTCATTACCGTCGATTATCCGGGTGGCACATATAACTCGGCGCGCCAGATCAATAACCACGGGGTGATCGGGGGCCGGTACATCGACGCCGAAGGTGTTTACCACGGTTTCGTGCTCCAGAGCGGGGTGTTTACGAAAATTGATTTCCCCGGCGCCCTGGGAACCGCAGTTTGGGGAATCAACGACAATGGCGATCTCGTGGGGCGCTACGCCGACGCGCAGGGGATCACTAACCACGGATTTCTGTTCAGCAACGGTGTGTTCACAACCATCGATCCACCTGGCTCCACTCTGACATACGCCGAGGGAATTAACAGTGTGGGTCAAATTGTGGGCTTTTTCACCGATGCCAAAGAGCACATACACGGCTTCCTCTTGAGTGCCGGCGTTTACAGCACCATAGACTTTCCCGGATCGATTCTTACTGACGTTCTGAAGGTCGATAATGTGGGAGCCATAGTGGGTTATTACGATGACTCCAGTGGAAACGAACACGGCTTTCTTCTCCAGAATGGAATTTTCACTTCGTTCGACTATCCAGGCGCCTTTCTCACCGATGGCTATGGGATTAACAACGGCGGCCAGATTGTTGGCGGTTACGAAGCCACGGCTACCTCTAACATCTTGGGATTCGAAGACATCAATGGCACTTTTACGACAATCAACTTTCCCGCCGCCGTCGACGGCTTAGTTGTTTATGACCTCAACGATATTGGTCAGAAGGCGGGTGAGTACGAGGACGAAGCCTTGATGGGCCATGGATTTGTTACGGCCACAGGTCCGTTTGCCTATGTGGCGAACATAAACAGCGACACCGTCTCCATGATTGATATCCCTACTTCGTTGCCAGTAGCCGCTATACCCGTGGGTTCTGGGCCCTGGGGAGTTGCGGTCTCACCCGACCAGACACAGGTTTACGTTACCAACAATCACGGCAACAACGTGTCGGTGATCAACACAGCGAGCAGCACCGTCGTAGCAACAATCCAGGTTCAGTCGTCCCCCTTTGGCGTGGCTTTCACTCCGAGCGGGACTGCCGCTTATGTGGTGAACGGATCTTCCAACAGTGTCTCGGTAATTGGGACCGGCTCTCAAACCGTGGTGGCAACCGTGCCTGTGCAGACCAGTCCTGTCGGCGTAGCGATGGCAGTCACCTCGGGTGGGACTTTCGCCTATGTGACCAACTCCGCATCCAACACCGTCTCTGTCATTGCGGTCGGAGCCAGCCCTACGGTGGTTAAGACCATCGCCGTAGGTACCGGGCCTCGTTGGGTAGCGGTGAGTCCAAACAGCAGCCTGGCGTATGTCGAGAACGCCGGAAGCAATAACGTCTCGGTGATTTCCGTCGCCAGTAACACTGTGACGGCGACGATCCCGGTTGGGACGAGCCCATTCGGCGCGGCTTTCAGCCCAGACAGCAGTATGGCTTACGTGGTGAATAGCGCTTCCAATACCGTTTCCGTGATCGACACTGCCTCCAGCAGCGTGGTGACTACGGTGAAGGGCCTCAGCAACCCGGTGCATGTCGCGCTAGGCACGGATGGGGCTTCCGCATACGTCACCAATCTGAATGCCGACAATGTTTCCGTGATTGCCACGGCGAGCAACACGATCACGAGCACGGTGGCGGTCGGCGCGGCTCCGATTGGTGTCGCGATTGCGGCGGCCCCTCCCACCGAAATAACCATCCCGCCGCAGGTGTTGAGCCCGACTCTGCCCAATGTGTTCAACTTCGGAACCAACAACTTTACGGTGCAGTATCCGCCCGGCACAAGTTTTTCCGACGTTGAGATGACGGTCAAAGAAGTCGAGATTACACCGGCCCAATTCCTGCAGCTCGTAGCAGGCACTCCATTTGCCAAAGCCACATGTATTGTCTATGCCGGCGCAGGGGGCAACTGTGTGGACGATCAGGTGACGTGTTCGGAAAGTGGCAGCCCCATCACCTGCCCGAGTGAGCCCACGCCCACCATCTCGGTGGAGACCACTTTTGATACGTCGCAAGCCATCATTAATCCCGGCTACCTCACCACTCCCATCGGCGAAAATGACTGGACCAACATCTTTGTCAGTTACTCCGACCCCAAGGTAAAAGCGAAGACCACGGGGTTCTCGGAATTTGTCGCCGTTGATATAGGCACGACCAACTCGCAGGGGGCGGGGAATCTGGCCTTGCTGGCTCCGCTCCGCGCGACTGACCCTCGCGTGTTCGACGCCGGCGCTGGGATTCCCGTAACCTTCGCGCTCACGTCGGTTGCAAATCCTACCAAGTCTGTTACGGATGCCGTAGCCAGCCTCACGATTGTCATGGTGAGCAATGCGAGCGGCACGCCGGAATCCACAGCGGTCCTCGCCCTGAACAATGCTTTCGCCTACGAGAGCGGAATCGGCTATAAGTACCAAGTCAACACCAGCGGATATCAGGCCGGACAGTACGTCCTGACGATTTACGGGAATGCGTTTGCAGCACGGCAAATCACCTTCACGATCAAGAAGAAAGTTGCTACCACCTGCGTCATCAATTCCTCGTCGAATCAGTTTTCCGCAGGCCAGTCCACCACCTTCACGGCGGCCGTAAGGGTTCCTCCGTCAACTGGCACCCCGACAGGGACCATCACTTTCGTCGACAGCGCCAACTCGCAGTTCGTCTTAGGGACAGCACCCCTGGTTGCAGACACGGCCTCGATCAAAGCGGTGCTGCAGGCGCCACCGCCACGCCAGTGGATAGGAGCCGTTTATTCGGGGGACAATAACTTTCAGGGTTGCAAGTCACCCTACATCCCGGAGGATTACGAAAACAATTAGAAAATTGTTGTGATTGACGATTGTCAGAAGCCTCCGAAGTCTCACCTCGGAGCATCAATTAACCGAATATTTTTGCAAAAAAATGTCGCACGCCCTCGAATCTCTTGTGTTTCGCGGGTGTTCGTTCCTGCGGGGGAGGCAGGGGCGGCAGAGCTTCCATTGGGATTGGTGCAGAGCGAGTTAGTAAGGGGAGTGCTCCGGCAAGGCTATACGCGGAAGGCGTGAAAGCCAGAGTAGCCTCCGCTTTCGCATGAGGCAGATTCCGCTGCCAGTCAGGCAGCTCTGCCGTCTCCGGTCCTGCGTCAGGGAATTCTGTACCTGTCTTTGCCTCTGGGGAAGGTTCGGTTCCAAGTGGCGCTGAAGAGGGCTCTTTGAAGGAAGCTGAAGAAGTTCCTTGCGCGTTTGCGTCTACGCCTGCCCCTACCGCCGAGCCAGAAGCCAAAAGCACCGGGGGCTGCGCGGGCGGAGGACACCCACATTCTACCGGGAGGATCGTATCATTCCCCTCTCCCGCCCCATGGAAGGCTGTGTCTTCGCTACTTAGGCGTCCTGCGTGAAAAATGATCTGATCCCGCTGCTGGAATTCATACTTCCCGTCTCCCATGAGTTCGTAAATGATTGCCCGGGATGTATTGCCGGGAAGAGTCCTGACACACGTGTTGCCCTGCGAGTCGGCGCGAATCGCATAGTCGAACTCTCCCGGACCACGAAGCAGAATGCGGAAGTCGGGGGTGACCACTTCGTCCGAGGAATTACCCAGCGTGATATGCGTTTCCAGTGCGCCGACCCCGATCGCCAGCATCACATCGGGACCGTTCCGGGAACGGTTGACCGAGACTGTAGAGCGCGGGCAGACATAAAAGTCTCCGCCCCGGCGCAAGCGCATCACAGTCGTGTCGGACAAGGCAGTAACGGAAGAACCTGACGGCACCCGGTCGACTGGTACGACGTTGCTGTAGTCCACGGCAGCAATCGGAGGCGGCCCAGGCGGCGACTTTGCAACGATCGCATGTAACTGCACCAACAGACGATTTCCGGCTGATTCCCAGGTATAGTCCAACGGCTTGAGTAAATCGATTTCCACGTGCACCAGCGGCGGATCCGTGGCGCTCAGTTCGAGACGAATCGCACCCACGTCCTGACTCTTCACGGGTACCAGTTTGTGGGGAACAGACATATTTGTGTTCGGCAAATCGATAACCAGACGCCTGGGCTCATCGAGCTTGCTCATCTTCGGCTTCACCGGGGCTGTCGTTATGATTTCCACCGCAGGTGTGCCGTCCTTCAGGAAAACGTTGAAGTGCACAACTGTAGCCGCGCTCTGGGAACCAGGGACCTCTTGATTCGATTCGCGTTGCACTGGGCTGCCGCCCGCTAATTGAACAAAAGAGGACAGCAAAGAAATTGCTGCCAGCAGAGTAGCAGCGGCGGGACACACAATTCGGCTCTGCCCCCCATCTCCTGTGTGACGCCGCTGTGGCAGCCCTCTCATGGAAGTGCAAAAGTTAAGGTGACGTTGGTTTCAAAGCTGGCTGGGCGTCCATTACGAAGCATAGGCTCAAATCGCCACTGCCTGACTGCATCGGTAGCTGCAGCCGCCAGCCCAGGGTATCCGCGCAGGGGGCTGAGTCGCTGCACTCTTCCATCCCCGCCCACCAGAACGTCAAGCACCACAATCCCTTGAATATGATGGGCCTTGGCCGAGTCTGGGTATTCGGGCTCGACGCGGTCTAAGACGCGCGCGAGGGCCGTTCGCTCCGGAATGATCCCGGGAGGTGATGAGGCGGAGGCACTTCTTGCACCCGAATCATGTGAAGTCGTTGATGGGCCCTCCACTCCCGTATCTTCAAACACAACCACCCCAGAGCCTCCGTCAAGTGTGTTCTCAATCTGCAAGTCGGGCACATGGTGCGTTGGGCGAACTGACGCCGGATTTGAAGCTCTTTTCGGAAAAGATTTTGCCGGAATAGGTTCGCCTGGAACCGGGGCGATAGCCGCCGGCTTCACGGGTTGAACCATTGGCGGAGGAAAGGCGGGTGTTTGCGCTGAGGATTTTCGCACGACCGCCGTGGAATTCCTCGCGAACAGGTGCAATCCGTCATGCGGGACGCTCCTGGTCAGTTCCCAGCCGGCGAGAAACAACGTACTTACCACGAGAGCGGCCACCAACCATCTTCGTGCTCTCAATGCGAGTGCGACTGCTCTGGCTCTTACGGATTCCACGGGAACCTGGGACGGCATTCTGCTGATTTCATGCACCGGAACCGGAACATCGGCAGAGTCACAAGCAAGGTCATCCACCCGTGCGATCGTGTCCGCGACACGCTGCGCCATCGACTGTATAGCCACAAGATCGCCAGCCGTGAATGCATCTGCTTGAGAAGAGAAGGCGCCGAGCATGCCGAGTCTGTCCTTCGCGGCGTTCAGCACAGGGGCAAGCACAATGGAGCGAGCGCCTAGACTACGGCAAACCGACACATCGAGGCCAGCGAAGTTCTCGGAGTTACGACAATATTGCAGCGCGGAGGTGCGCAGGCAAGCATCCACCATGCGTGGGTCCCGGCGCAAATAGGCGACAAACTCGGCGGAGGTCGCTCCAGTCAAGGCACGGGAAACCACCTGACCACCGCGCACGAAACCGATGAAGGCGCCAGTCGCACAAGTGGAGAGTCGCGTTTGAGAAACAATTTGCTCCAACACCAAATCGAGCGCAACGTCTGAGCGCATCACCTGGAAAGCTCGTTCGCGCTCTCCTTCGCCAAGATTGAACCAGTGCGGGGATGACGACCGGCGCATCGGCCGAGAAGATTTCACGCCAAAAGATGTCGAGTCGCTGGACGCGTTGTTCGCCTGAGCGGCATGAGCCGCCGCCGGTGGGATTCGGCGCTCCGGCGCTGATTGAGGTCGGGATTTCACTGATAGCCCCATCTGACGGCGTTTCGCACGCACCGAAAAGTCAGCGGTTCCCTTGACGAACCGGAGAGGCGGACAGACACCGTGATGCAGGAGGCGAGCAAACCAGGGAGCGATACCGCCATGTCGGGCCAACTCCTAGCGAAGATGGGCTTCCAAAGCACGCGTCCATGACGCCCCACTCGGCGCATGGCGCCGCATGTTGCTCAAAAGGGTGGACCGGAAAGGAAGTCTGTTTTCAGAGCTCGACGCACGCTCTTTCGAGGGGAGGTAAAGTAATAGCGGTTAGTCTGCCACCTCTGCGACTCAGATGTCAAGATGGTAAATACAGCTTTTCCGAAGCCGCGTTCTTTAAGTCGCTCCGGCCGAATTCCCTGCATGTCGACGGTGTGGCACGAGTTTGAGTTGAAGCCAGTAAATTTCTTCGATCATAATCCGGCGCTGGATTTGCCGAAGTAGATTGGGACGGCGCGATAGGCTGAGATCAGTACCCAACACACGCGCGTGGCGATTAACTCCCGGATTGTCGCTAGCCTTGATCGGAAACGCCTCGGGGCAGACTGTTGGGGTGGCGCGGGGTCTCGAACCGAGGCGTTTTCGATAAGGAGACTAGGAGGAAGCCGCTGGCGTTTGCGGCGGACGCGGTGCGCTATGGGATTTGAACGGCAGCGTGGATCTGAACGGGGCTTGGGGAGAGCAGCGAAGCGTGGTGGGAACGCCGCTAGGATTGTCGGAATGATTTTGAAGATGAGCCAGAGCGTATGCGGAGAGTGGCCGGAGAGACGGTGGCGAGGCGGCGGGCACACGAGTGCGCCGGCGTGCGGGAGCACATCCCTGGGCCGCCAGTGGTGGACACGCTACGAAGAATCGAAGTAAGCGCATGGGGATAATTCCGCAGCGGTAAATCTCTGAACCACGATCATCGCCGCGCCGCAGCGTGGGCAATGCCAGACAGAAGAATTCTCCGCCGGAGCTTTGCAGGTTCCAGCCTCGACCAGCGTGGAGGAGATACTGGACAGCAGTTGTCGGGATAGTGCCAAGCGGGAGGCGCGAAAGCGATTGGCGAGGAATCCGAAGTGACGGATGCGCACGAAGCCTCTGGGGAGCACGTGCAGAAAGAAGCGTCGTAAGAACTCTGTGGTG
Source organism: Candidatus Sulfotelmatobacter sp. (assembly GCA_049280095.1). Taxonomy (GTDB): domain Bacteria; phylum Acidobacteriota; class Terriglobia; order Terriglobales; family Acidobacteriaceae; genus Sulfotelmatobacter. The sequence continues at coordinate 189,383 of JBAPPL010000045.1, forward strand.
CCCAGCGTCATCTTGCCTTGCTTACCGCCGTGGGCGTAATCCTTCCAGCGAAAGGTGACGCGCTCCTGGTCGAAGTCCAACAAGCGATGATTGGAGATGGCCACGCGATGGGTGTAGCGGCCGAGATAGCGCAGCACCTGCATGGGGCCACCGAAGGCTTGCTTGGCATAGACAACCCAGTCATGTCGGTGCAGGCGGCGGATGAGTTTTGCGAACTGCAACGGATCGGCGAGAGCGGCGGCGGGGCCAGCGCAGCAGAGTTGGTGGCGGCGGTGGAGACGTTTGAGACCAGCGAGGAACTTACCGCGAAAGACGCGGCTGAGAACCTTCACGGGTAAGAAGAAAGGATAGCGTGGGCGGACCCATTGACGGTGATCTGGCGAGAGTCCGCCCGCGGGAATGGCGCAGTGAATGTGGGGATGCAGGAGCAGGTTCTGTCCCCAGGTGTGAAGAGTGCTGATCACGCCGATCTCGGCACCCAGGTGTTTGCGATCGATGGCGATTTCGAGCAAGGTTTGCGCGCTGGCAGTGAACAGCAGGTCGTAGAACAAACGCGGGTTCTCTAAAGCCAGCACGTTGAGTTCGTGGGGCACGGTGAACACGACATGGAAGTAACTGGTGGTCAGGAGTTCGCGTTCGCGGGCCGCCAGCCAGCGCTGGCGCGCTTGCGTCTGACACTTGGGGCAGTGCCGGTTTCTGCACGAGTTGTACGAGATGGCCTGATGACCGCAGCTCGGGCAGGCATCGCGATGACCGCCCAGCGCAGCGGTGCGACAGCGCAAAATGGCACGAAAAGCTTTGAGTTGCTGAAAGTCAAAGCTCGATCGATAGCGCTCCAGGAAGCGATCGCCTTGCGCACGCAGAATGTCGGCCACCTCGAGGGTGGGCCGAGTCATTTTTCGTTTTTCCGTTTGAAGCTGCGGCTGATGTTCTCGGTGCTGGAGAGCGCGAGGCCATCCAGCGGATTGCTCACCACTTGCAGGTGCCGCTGCGACAGGTGCAGGTACTGAGCGGTAGTTTCTAGGTCGCCGTGCCCGAGCAGAACCTGGATGGTGCGCAGGTCGGTGCCCGCCTCCAACAAGTGAGTCGCCCAACTGTGGCGCAGCGTGTGCGGGGTGACGCGTTTGCGGATACCGGCGCGGCGCGCAGCCTCGCTGCATGCAATCCAGACGGTTTTGTCCGAAATGGGCTGATCGAGTCTGTGCTGACGGGTGCGAGTGGGGAACAGATAGAGTCTGGGTTTGCGCCAGCGCCAGTACTCGCGCAGGGTTTCCAACAGGGTTGGACTCAGAGGCAAATCACGATCCTTGCCGCCCTTGCCTTCCACCACGCGGATGATCATCCGTTGGCTATCGATATCGCTGACTTTGAGACGAGCCAGTTCGCTACGTCGCATGCCGGTGGCGTAGAGCGTCATCAGCAGCGTTCGTCGAAAGAGTGTTCCCGCCGCATCGATCAATCGCGCAACCTCCTCTAGGCTGAGCACCGTCGGCAGTCGGCGCCGGTCCCGAGGGTAGGGCAAGAACTCGCGAAACTGATGGCGCTTGAGTGTCTTGACGAAAAAGAAGCGCAGCGCCGCTACCCGGTTGACCACCGTGCCGGGCGTCAGCTTGCACTCAGTCAGCAGATAGGCTTGATAGGTTCGAAGTTCGTTGGGGCCGAGCTTGTCGGGAGACTTGCCGAAATGCTTCGCAAAATCGCTTACCACCCGCAGGTAGTTGCGTGTGGTGATGGCAGAGTAGTTGCGACGCTGGAGTTCCTCCAGCATCATCTTGCGTAAACGGGTCACAGGAATCTCCTTCCCCTATGACCCACACTACGTCAGCAGTTCCTGAACTCTCTGGGTCGATCCACGCGGTAGCGTCCGCCGCGCCAGCGGCTTAGTCCTTGTCGGCAATCCGGAAGTTGTCCAGAAACGCTAGTGCTGTATCGGACGCGCCCCGCCGGACTCCCGAATCAACGTTTCACTCACGAGGGGGCGCGTCCGATACAGCTGTTTGAAGGAAGCCGCGGCTGAGGAAGCGTCTATGCAAATTCAATGGTGTTTCGGCGATGAGCGAGACTCGGGGAATCGGTGACGGAGCTGACCAGTGCACAGGCAGGAGTGCTTTGATCGTAATTTGCGTGGGAAGATTCCAAGCCAAGAGCTTGGTGTGGGGCGACAAGGGCGCACCACGCCTGCAGGTGATACGAAGCACCGAGGGAGCGAGATTGTGATTGGAGTTTCATGCAGCGGCTCCGGTGAGATACGGTGGAGAACGGAGTTGGAGCTGGGCAGCAGAAAGTCTCTCGATGACCACCATGGGGCCGCCACATTGGGGACAGCGCCAAAGAGGGCGCGGTTCCTTGGCAGCCGATGCTTGTTGTTCTACCTGCGGTTGCGGTACCGCGTCGAGTAATCGAAAGCAAAGTGGCAGGAGAGCGGCGCGTCGTCGGTTGGCAAGGAAGCCGAAGTGGCGGATGCGGACGAAGCCTTTGGGCAGCGTGTGCAACAGGAAGCGGCGCAGGAACTCATCGAGCGCCAGGGTCATCAACTTGTGTTCGTTGTTGTGCGCGGAATCGCGCCAGCGAAACGCGACTTGGTCATTGGCCAAGGAGACGAGTCGGTGGTTGGAGATGGCGACGCGGTGGGTGTACTGGCCCAAATAACAGAGCGCATGCTCGGCACCTCCGAAGGGCCGTTTGGAGTAGACGTGCCAGTCGTTTCGGAACAGGGTTCTTAACCAGGCGGAGAAGACTTTGGGGTGAGCGAGAGTTTTCAGGTTGCCGTGGAAACCCAGCTTGCCCTGCCGGAAGTTGCGTTTGAGAGCGGCCACAAACTTACCGCGAAAGACGCGACTGAGCACCTTGACGGGAAGGAAGAAGGGGTAGCGGGGCTGGATCCAATGATTGCGATCGAGCGACAATCCGCCGGCGGGCACGACACAGTGCACGTGCGGGTGATGTTCGAGTTTTTGATTCCAGGTGTGGAGCACACTGAAGAAACCGATCTCGGCGCCGAGATGTTTGGGATCGCGAGCGACAGCGAGGAGGGTTGCGGCACTGGTCTGCAGCAAGAGATGGTACAGGAGTTTCTTGTTCTGCAAGGCGAGCGACGCCAGTTCATGGGGGAGCGTGAAGACAACATGGACGTAGCGCGTGGGGAGAAGCTCCTGACGACGCGCTTGGAGCCAACGAGCACGGGCGTTGGCTTGACACTTTGGGCAGTGCCGGTTGCGGCAGCTGTTGTAAGAAATGGCCGGATGGTAGCCACAGTCGATGCATTCATCGAGATGCCCGCCCAAGGCGGCGGTGCGACAGCGTGTGATGGCCCGCAGCACGGTGACGTGTTGCCAGGTGATCCACCGGCGGCTTCGTTCGATGAAGGCGCGTCCCGCGGCGCGAACCAGATCGGCCACCTCAAGTGGCGGCCGGTTCATCTACGGGTTCTGCGGTGACTTATCTTTCAACTTGAGCGAGTCCAGAGGACTGGCGGTGGCGTGGAGATGTCGTCGCGAGAGATGAAGATAGATCGTGGTCTCCTTCAGATCGTGATGTCCCAGGAGTAGTTGAATGGTGCGCAGGTCCGCTCCGTTTTCCAGCAAGTGCGTAGCGAAACAGTGGCGCAGCGTGTGGGGATGAACCCGGTTCTGCAGGCCCGCCCGCTGGGCAGCACGTTGGCACGCATACCACACGGCTCGGGGAGTGATGGGACGGTTGGAGGTGTGCCGGGACCCGCCCGGAAATAACCATTCCGTGGGTTTACGCTTCAGGCTGCGCCAGTAGTCGCGCAAGGCTTCCAACAGCGTGGGACTGAGCATGATATCTCGGTCCTGACGCCCTTTCCCACCGCGGATGTGGATCACCATGCGTCGGCTGTCGATATCGGAAATTTGCAGACGAGCCAACTCTGCGCGTCGTACCCCAGTGCCATAGAGCGTCATCAACACCATGCGATGAAACCGAGTCTGGGACGAGTCGATGAGGTGGGCCACTTCTTCGGGGCTCAAGATACTGGGTAGGGGTCGCGTCTTTTTCGGGTAAGGTGTATCGGCTACGCTCCAGGCTTTCCTGATCGTCTGCGTGTAGAAGAACCGCAGAGCCGCAAGTCGTTGCGTCACGGTGGACGCGGCTAGCTTTCTCTCGCGGAAGAGATACGCTTGGTACTCGCGGATGTGCTCCGGAGTGAGCTGATCCGGAGGGCGCCGAAAGTGACGCGCAAAATCCTCGATCGTTTGGATGTAGCAGTCTATGGTAGTCTGAGCGTAATTACGACGCTCGAGTTCTTCGAGCATCATTTTGCGAAGGTGGGTCATAGGTGTTCTCCTTATGACCCAACCTTATCCGCTCACAAGCACACTGCCGACACCGAGCACGCGAAAGCGTCTGCCGCTAAGGCTTCGTTCAAACGGGCTTCCAGGAGATCACTTGCGATCTCCCCCAAGCCGACTTCTGGCCTGGAATAGATTCCGGTTGGTACTCGCAGCGTCGTCCTCGCACTTCGGGCCACCGTTTAGAACAATAGCGTGGCAGGATATTGGGCATGGGGAAAGAGAATCCAGTACTGGTTCTGGCGTCGGGAGACGATCCGCAGTTCGCCATGCTGAACGAGCTACCGCACACAGTATGTGGGGAGGTTGGCGGCTGGAGGAACTGAAGTGCTTCGACGAGTTCCTGGAGAGGCGGTTTCCGGGTTCGCGACGGAAGGCCTATTACCTGATGTCGATTCACGAACACTTGCCACCGCAGGTGAGAAAACAGCTGAAGGAACTAGGCTGGGCGAAGGGGCTGGAACTGGCCAAGCTGGCGAGAAAGGACGGGCAGCACTTCGATTGTGCAACCTGGTTGCACAAAGCTCGTCAGATGCCGAAGGAAGAATTCAAGCAGGAGGTCGAGAAGGAGCTAACGGGGCGGGAGACGGAACCGTGGGAAATTATCCATTTCAAGCTGTACCAGAGCCAGATGCCGGTCATTGAGCGGGCGATTGAGACAGCGGCTCTGATGTTGGGGAGCGACCGATCTCGCGGCTACTGGCTGGAATTGATCTGTGCGGATTTCCTGGCCGGGGCAAACCTGGACGACGGAGATCCGGAGATGCTGCTGTTCTCGATGACGAGATTCTTCAAATTTCTGCCTGGGGAACAGCGACAGGCATTTCTTGGAATTGTCAACGAGAAAGCATCTTGAGCCCGATCGGCCAAAAATCCACTCCCTTACGGCTGGATCCGCAATCATACGAGAGTCTGCGGCAGCAGGTGCTGCATCGCGATGGTTGGAGATGCCAAGGATGCGGCACCATGACAAACCTAGAAGTTCATCACAGACAGTTTCGCAGCCACTCGGGCCCCGATACGGAGGAGAACCTGATCACGCTGTGCAACACTTGCCACAGCTCGATCCATCACAGCGGCACCGGTTAGCAGCTTGGCGTTATTTATCGTGTTGGGGCAAACTGCGCCATCTTGGTCAGTTCGCCCTTGACCACTTTTCCGGTTGGAGTCACCGGCATCGAGGAAACAAGCAGAATTTGGGACGGCCGCTTGTATGGAGCCAGGTGCTGCGCGGCATGCTGTGCCAACTCTGCCTCCGAGATTGGCGACGACGGCGAAAGCTGCACAAAGGCGACGACTTCCTCACCGCCTTCGGTCCCCTCGACTGTCCGCCCAATGACTGCAGAGCGCACGACTGCGGGATGCGCGTTCAGCACGGCCTCGACCTCCGCCGGATAGACATTTTCTCCAAAGCGAACGATCAATTCCTTGGTTCGCCCAACGATAAACAGATATCCGTTTTCGAGGCGAGCAAGGTCCCGGGTATTGAACCATCCCTCCGAATTGATTGCCGCAGCCGTCTCTTCGGGCGAGTGATAGTAGCCTTTCATGACGTTGGGGCCGCGCACCCACAATTCGCCGACTTCTCCCTCGGCTACCGGCTTTTGATCCGATCCCACCAGTTGAACTTCGACTCCCGGGAGAACCCTGCCTACGGACGTATCGGTTCGTCGCTCGGCAACCACGGCCTGGGAAATGTTCGGGGAGCACTCCGTGACCCCGTATCCATTATGGAGCACCATACCAAACAGGCTCTCCACCTGCGATTTCACTGTGGGCTGAAGCGGTGCTCCGGAAGATGAAATGATGCGAAGGGCGGGAAACGTTAGCGACTGCAATCCCTTCAACTTCGCATAGTCTGCCAGAAGGGAAAACATTCCCGGAGCGCCCAGCACGACGGTCAACCGTTCTTTCTCGAGCGTAGCCAGAGCTGCGACGGGGTCGAAGCGGGAAGCCAAATACAATGTCGCGCCGCTCAACAGAGAGCCCAAAAGCACAACGGAGAGCCCGACCGCGTGCGACATCGGCAAGACACCGTAGAGCCTGTCATCTGGACTCAGGGACCGGATCTTGGCCGACACTGCCGCAACGAACATCAAGTTCCGGTGCGTCAGCATCACGCCCTTCGGCAACCCAGTCGTGCCAGACGTATAAATCAGGGCCGCAACTCGTTGCGCAGCCTCGGGGTCGATTGGTTCCGGTGCGACTCCCTCGTTCAGCGGACCGAGTGCGATCGGCCCCAGACCCGAAGCCTCTTGAATGACGGCGCCGTGCCTCTTGGCGTGTTCTCTGGCTTGCGGCGACACTCTCGTGGTGAAGACCACGCGACGGGCACCACAGTGGTCGCGAATCTCATCCACTTCTCGCGCCGAGAGGCGCGCATTCACCAACACCGGCCATGCGTCGAGCCCGGCGAGGGCCAGAAGAATCGCCACGAATGCCCGGCAGCTCTCGCAGACAATCATGACCCGGTCACCCGGGCGCACGCCCGAGTCGACCAGCCATCTCTGAGTCTCGGCGATTACGAGAGAAAGTTGCCGATAGGTCCAGGTCCCTGACACTTCAACCAAGGCGGGCCGATCGGGTGAACGCTCTGCCCAAGGTGTGATTACGTCGCTGATGCGAGTGGGAAGGTTCATCCAGAGCTCGGGGCGCTACCTCGAGTCATTTCCGACATAACGGGATCGTAAATGCTGGCGACGTCCCGGATCAGCGCAAAGCGGACCGTTTTCGCGGACTCGAATCATGCAAAACTGCCATCGCGGGAAATGCCGTGGCTTCGGACCTTTTCGACATTACATACTGCAGCCAGTTCTGGTAAATGCTCATAGCCGAGGAGCGCCACGTGCTTTTCAGGCCGCCAACCAGGGCAGCTTCCGGAAAACCTTCCATGAGACCCTCTCGCCGATCGGACAGAGCAACGTCTCGAAAATCACTCAGAAGCCTTGCGGCCGTCGCATCGAAATAACCCTTCGGCATGGAGGGATACGCTTCTCTCTCTGCCCTGAAAAATCTCTTTATATCTCTGCGGTATTCCTTCAGTAGAGTTTGCGCGCCGTACTCAGGATGACCCTGAAAATGTACAAACAGGCTGCGCTTTTTCTTCTTTACGAACGAATCTACCCCGCCTTCGCTTGATTGAGTCAACACGCGGTAGCCGCATGCCGTCAATTCGTCCGCTCGCACTTCGTTCCATCGAGAATGCGGAAAACGCACTCGTTCTCCAGCGTCTACGGTTAACTCGTGGTCGGCGGCCCGAGTGAAATCGAAGACACCGAACTGCTTGTCACTCAGCGGATGCCGATTGATGCCATCGCTGTGCAGGACTCCCGCGTGCGCAGCCAGGCATGACAAAATCGTCGACACGGTGTTGCTTTCGGCCCATTCCAGAACGGTGGTCAAAGCCGACCAGTAGGGTTCGTTGCGCAGGTTGGCCTGCCGCGGCTCGGTGCCGGTCATAATCACAGCGTCAAACCGGCTGTTCAACAAATCATCGGTGCTGAAGTAGAAGCTGTTGAGATGCTGCTCTCCCCGCCCTCCGCGAGGCACGCCCGAAAGCGAGTGGAGCTTGACACAAACTGGAATCTCGCCGGACGCAGCATCGAGCAACTCGAAGAACTGCATTTCCGTGTCTTCCAGAGCCGTATCAGGCATGTTGTTGAGGAACGCAATTCTGACGCAGTCCGCGCCGGCGCCATAACCCTCGCCCGAACCCACCAGGCGGCAGCTCTTTCTCTCGCTCTCGGCCCAACGCCGCGGAACCCGGCCGCCCTCGATGATCAATGGCATGCGATTTCCCCTAAAACGATATGCCCTGTCTCGCTGTTGTCAAACTCTTGCCTTGTCCAACGCCTGACCCAAATCCTCGAGAATGTCGTCGATATGCTCGATCCCCACGCTAAGACGAATCATCTCCGGAGTGACTCCTACCTTCGCCTGTTCCTCCGGCGTGAGTTGTCGGTGCGTAGTCGACGCCGGGTGGCACGATAACGACTTGGCATCGCCCATGTTAACCATGCGTTTGAACAGTCGGAACGCATTGAAGCACTTTCTTCCGCCTTCGTAGCCGCCCTTCACTCCAAAGGTCAGCAGCGAGCAGAAGTTGGAGCCCAAATATCTGTGAGCCATCGGATAGAGGGGATTATCCGGAAACCCGACATAGTTAACCCATTCCACCATCGGATGATCGCGCAAGAATTCCGCTACCTTGCGCGCGTTGGCAACGTGGCGCTCCACGCGGAGGGACAGCGTTTGAATCCCCTGCAAAAATAAAAACCCGTTGAACGGAGACAGTGTGGCGCCAGTGTTGCGTTGACAGACGGTTCGGCATCGTGCAACAAACGCCGCGTCGCCGAAGTGGTCGACATAAACGACACCGTGGTAAGCGACCTCCGGTACGTTCAACATGTAAAACTTTGTCGGATATTTTCGCCACGGGAACTTGCCGCCATCCACAATCATCCCGCCAATACTGGTGCCGCCCCCTCCGATGAACTTTGTCATAGAATGAACGACGACATCGGCTCCGTACTCGATGGGCCTCAACAGAATCGGTGTAGCTACCGTGTTATCGACCACCAGAGGCACGCCATGCTTGTGCGCAACCTTGGCGAGTCCCTCGATGTCCGCGACATTACCCGCCGGATTGCCAACGCTCTCGCAGTAAACTGCCCGCGTATTCTCGTCGATCAATTTCTCGATGTCTTCAGGACGGTCGGTTGCTGCAAATTTCGAACCGATTCCCCGCTTCGGGAAGATATGTGCCAGAAGCGTGTATGTGGCGCCATATAGCTGCGGAGTGGAAACGATGTTATTCCCCGCCTCGGCAATGTTAATCAGCGAATACTCGATTGCGGCCATGCCCGAGCTGACGCTGAGCCCATCGACTCCGCCCTCGAGAGCCGCCACGCGCTTTTCCAGAACTGTGTTTGTAGGGTTGCCGATCCGGGTGTAGATGTTCCCCTGGACTTCCAGATTGAACAGAGCCGCACCATGCTCCGCGCTATCAAACTCGAATGCGACGGTCTGATAGATCGGCACGGCTACGGCCTTGGTCGTGGGATCGCCGTCGTAGCCTGCGTGGATGGCGAGGGTCTCCAGCTTCATGCGTCCATCAGCCTTTCCTATCAGTCGAACTAATTCACTTCGCGGTGGTCGCTACGCTGCGAACCGGAACCGGTGCCGGTTCCTTTGCGAGTGACTTCTCCAGGGCGCGAGTCAGCGTGCGAGCTGCAAAGCCAGCCCCGAACGCGAACCGCATGACCGGTCCGAAGCTGTTGGCAGCGGCCACTCCTGCGAAGTAGAGACCGGGCATCGACGACTCGAAACTCGACGAGAGCGCCGGAGCTCCACCAACAGTCTTAAGCTGCGCGCGAATCTCCGAATTAAGAAACTTTAAACGCTCTAGATCCACTCTGTAACCAGTTGCCGCAATGATGTGCTCGGTCACGATCTCCCGCTTACTGCCGTCGGCTGCTCGAACACTGAGATGGACTCTGCCGTTCCTAACCTCGGCACCTTGCGGTGTGCAACCGAGATGCAACGGCACCTTCCCGACCACTTTGTCGCGAATGAACCATCCTCCCGAGGGCCCCAGGGTCCTTCGGACAGCTTCTAGGCGAAGACGCTCGGGCAAGTAGTAAAATGCGCTCGGCGCGTTGGCAAAAAAGCGCGAGCGCATACCGGGTCCAAGCCCCGATTGCGGATGCCTGATCTGCTGCCACTGCGAGCGGGGTTTACCAGTGGGCTGGCTATGGAACTTCAATTCCTCGCGGCGACTGACGAGCTGCACATCGGCACCCGCCTCGTGCAACAATCCCGCCAAATCGAGCGCGGAAGCTCCGCCTCCGATAACGACAACGCTTCGCCCTCGAAACGGCTCAACCTCACGATGGCGAGCACTATGGGAAAGGAATTCCGAAGGCAAGTGCGCCAGGTTCTCGGGAACATATTCGAAGTGAGTAATCCCGACCGCAAGAACCACACTGCGTGCCTGGAATGTCTCTCCATCCTCAAGTCGCAAAAGGAATCCGCCGGTCACACGCTCTACGCTGACCACGAGCTTGTCTTCCAGTTCGGGCACCATGCGGTCCCGAAAGGCCAGCCCGTAAGCGCCAAAGGTCTCGAGCCGCACCGGCACACCGGCGTCGGCATACTCGATGCCTCGTTCAACGCAAAACTGTCGCAGCGTGAATGCTTTCTCCGGATCGTAGATGTCAGAAGCGAAGCCATCTGACTTCAGCATCATGCCTTTCGGCATATGCTTTAGCCAGCTCTCCATCGGACGACCGAAAATGCGGAATGGTATGCCGCTGCGACGGAAATGCGCAGCGATTGAGAGTCCGTACGGACCTGCTCCAATAATCGCAGTATTTTGCATGATTTCTAGAATAAAGACCTTCCTTGAGGGAGAGTACGTGGACTGATTTAAGTCAAATCAAAGGGGGTTATTCGCTTATCGTATCACGTCCCACCCAGAGGGCAATAGGACGAAAATAGCCAATGCTCTACCTATAAATCATTTATTGTCAATGAGATAGACGGGGTGACTCCCAGTGCAGGCAAACCACGCCGGAGTCCGGCACCGCAAACAACGTAGGGTGATCACCGTCACAGACCCTTGGTTGCGCCATCGCGTAGCATCGGCGTGCAGGAGGCGGATATGCTCTACTCTATAATGTTAGCGTTAGCGGCGTTCTATACCGTCTTGGGAGTGGTGATCGTCCGAAGGGCGCATAAGCCGACCTGCCGTGTCTGCCTCTTCCGGCAATTTTGCCCAAACCGGCAACGTGAGCATTTCAACTCCGTCGGTAAACCGTGCTGGAGTCATGACCAAACCACCGAGTGAGGTGGGGCAGTTCGGAGCGCAGGGAAGTTTCCCACAGCAGTTTAGCAACCTACTCAACGAACCAACGAACTTCTCTTCCATTCTTCCGCTAGAAAAGGCATCTTGACACCTGCTCGGACGACCCATTGTTGCTTGGCAAGCCAGGCGCATAGACTCGCCCCCAGAGCGGTTCCGAACGTATTTGTCATCAGGTCGGTCATGCCCGAGTCTCTGGTTGGAAGAAATGCCTGCAAGACTTCGATGGTAAGACTCACCGCGAATCCCAGAGCAATCGTGCGAACCAGCGCCCGCCTGCTCTCTTGCGCCGCCGAGAAATATGCACAGAAGAAGAATCCGAAAGGGATAAATCCAGCTATATTGATTCCGACGTTTACCCAGTACCTCCAACCAGGGTGAAATTCGCTCCAAGGACGTTCGAGAAATTGTTCATTCAAGACGAAGAAGCGGTCAGGAATAATGAGGTCGGTCGCTCCATCCACCTGGTTATAGACGATGCTCCCGTTCCCCTCATTGAAGAGATAGAGCGCAACCGCATCGTTGTTCTCGGTCAAAGCCGGATGTTCCCTTGTTGCAATCCCATATTGCTCCGAAATTTCGCCGGCCGAAAGTTCCCTGCGGTAGATCGCGAGCCCCCAGAGCCGCCCGGACCAGTTATGGGTGCTCGCTGGAGAGTTGCCAATTATCAATTGCCCGGTTAGGTCCCGACTTGAAAACTTGAAGCCGGGAAAGGTACTGACCAAAGCTCCGTCCGCATACACCGCGGTACCTGACAGACCCGAACTGATCGCGACAAACACCGGTTTTTCGCGGCTGAAGAAATGTGTCACATAGAACCGGGCGCTCTTCGCATCGTGCAGTCCGCTTTGACCTGAAAGCTGAACTAACAGAACGTCACGAAATTGACGCAGGGCAAACGGGACGACCCGGGTTTCCGGCTGATAAAACGCTAAAACCGTACCTGAGCTGTCGAGTCGTTTCGGTTCCAGCCAGAGTTCGATGCTACAAGAGCTGTCGGATTGCTGCCCGCCAGGCTTGAATGCGCCGGCGCTTAGGATGCTGCCGTACTTGCCAAAGAAAAGGCCTCGTCCGTGACCCAACCAACTCACATCGTTTCTGGGGGCATGAAATGGCCACAGACCCGCTATGAGTATCCACAATAATACGAAGGCACAGACTGTTCGCAAGGGCACGGGTTGGACTTTGGCGCTTCTGGGAACCAACTCTTTTCCCGACGCTCGTGATGCGTGGAAGACTATTCGGCCAGCACCATGAGGCTGTATCCGCCCAGCGTCCGCACCGTCAAGTCCGGGGAAATGGTGAAGGAAAGCTGTCTCGGGATCCTTGCAATCTTTTGCACGAGCAGGTCGCCCAGCTCGATGCAGCGTGGAGTATAAAAATAATCCACGATTGTGTAGCCGACGTCTGTCAGGGTCCGCAATGCAGTTTCCTTCGTGAAATAGTGCAGATGCGCATGGTGATCACGGCGAAGCAGAAGACCGTTCTTGCGTAGAACAGCTTGCACTGAAAGATCCAGAGGAATGTGAAACAGCTTCTGCCTGGCCTTCGAACGGACGGCCCTCACCAACCCCATATAGTCCTCTACATGTTCGAACACATCGAGCATGAGCAACAAATCGAAGTAAATGTCGACCTCATCTTTTCGAATGTCACGCAGGTGAAAACGAAGTTTCTCGTTGCCCCGGCTCGCGCTCATGGCCAGCGCATCAGGAGAAACATCGTAGCCCCAGCAAACACAATCCGAAGGAAGATGCGGCTGCAGTTCGGCTAGAACCAAGCCGGCGCCGCAGCCGACGTCGCAGACTGTCTTTGGCTCGAGCCCCTGCTGCTTAATCATTCGCTGGATCTGTCTAACCTTGAAAGGGGATTCCTCGATATGCCACGAAGGATTGCTCTTAAGGTAGCCGCCGTTTCGATAGATCGCGCTTTCTGAGTCGATGCTGGCCAACTTGGGAACCGCTGTGGATTCCTGACGTCGCAGGGGAAGAGCAGTCATAGGGGAAAACTCCTTGTAATCGGCAACATCGCTAAACCCATTACCGAATAAATGATCTTTGCCGAATCGCGTTACTCACCTGACCCATCACCAAATTGCTCGTCACACCTTCGCCGGGTCGCTTCAGAAACCTCTCTTGATCGCCAAATAAGGGATCAGAGCCAATTCGGCTAGACCGGGAAGGGGATCGCTAACGCTAAAGACCGCATCCGCATTGCAGCTTCGCAACGAGCGCAGATAGCCCTTCAAAGTACTGTCTCTGGCGAGAATTCCCATCAAGCCAGCAAGCAGGTCCGTAGTCGTCCGCACCCAGCCCACTCCCGGGCGGCCTTTGCAGGCTGAGATGGGCAAACCAATCTGGTCGGCGTAGAGCATGTAGCTGAAGTCCACACCCGCCTCAGCCCCAAGGCTGTGGTAACCCCATGTTCTGGCGTTTACATCGAGGAGCTTGTATTCGCCATCTCGCGGATCAAGCTTATATTCCAGTTCGACCAGTCCGTAGTAATCGATCGCACGCAAAAACCGCTCGGAAAGCTCCTCAAGAATCGGCACATCCACCGTCTCCACGTAGGTGCTAGCTCGTCCGAACTGAAGCGGGTGCTGACGTCTGCGTTGTACGACCATTTTACCCACTGCTTCCCCGTCACGGAAAAAGGCGCAGTAAGAGAACTGCTGGCTACCACCGCCGGGAATCAACTCTTGCACCATCATCTCGCCCTGACCAGCCAGCGCGGATGCCTTTTGAAATAGACTTCTCAACTCAGAGTGACTGTTCGCCCGCCACGCCTTCGTCTTGGTCGCATAGAAAAAGTGCTCCTTGATCGCCGGCTTGAGCGCAAACGGAGGTGTGAGCCCGTCAAGTTGAACTAGTTGGTCCAAATTCTCGGGATAGTGCGTTAGAGGTATTGGAATATCAAGTTCCTGTGCAAGTCGATAGGTATTTCTCTTGTCCCAGGCCCACTTCACGCTTTCCCAATCGGGCGTAGGAACTCGGAATAATTTGCTGAGTTCCGAACGGTGGCGCGATATGGCGGCCACAAGTTCCTCGCGGGTTGGGTAGAGAACCCAGCCCTCCAAGCCTAGCCGCTGCCCCAACTCGAGCAGACTATCTATCACTACTCGCTCATCGCGCAGGTCCCCGAGCTTCACAAACTTCGTGGAGTAACGGGAATAACGGCCGATGGAGAGTTCGTCATCCACGACGCAGGCAGGTATGCCCTGTCGACCCAGGCTTCGAACGATTCCAAGACCTTGATAGTCGCCGCCAATGACGACGGCCCCGACAGTGCGGTCCACAACTGCAACCGTGACGGCCTTTGGGACTGGTTGGCTCAGCGCGCTCATTGCGTCGAGTTGCTTCCGTTGCTCCGGCTCATCGAGCGAACCAATTCGTTCGAAGCGAACTCGGCTCCTGAAACAAAGCCGAGGAGCGGGCCGAAACTCCATGCCGCTGGTTTGCCGACAAAATGCAATCCGGGAATCGACGACTCTAGCCCGCGCTTAAGGACAGGGTAGCCGTTCACCGTTTTCAGTTGTTTCGACAACGACGGAGATAGGAACGGATAACGCGAAACATCGACGCGAAACCCCGTCGCGAGAAGCGCATGATCGACCATGCGCTCAGACCCGTCATCCAGTCGAAGGCGAAGCTGGCTGCCCGCCACCGTGGCGGAGACCACCTTGCGCTCCAGTGTGATCGGCACTTCCGCGATTCGTGGTTGCAGCCAGCCGGCTCCGGCTGGGCGGATCGCGCGGTATGCAGTTCGGTCCTGGAAAAATCGGGGGAAACAACGGAACAGATACGGCGCAGCAACAAGACGGCTGATCCCCGCCGGTCCGACGTCGCGTTTCGAATACATCATCTTGGAAAGCACACCCAGATGATGCAATTTCGCATGCAACCCTACCCAGTTGAGAGACCTCGTGCGCGCAATCACCTCGACCGGGATGCCAGCCTCCCTAAACAATGCGGCAGATTCCAAAGCGCTCTGACCGGCGCCGATCACAACCATTCGCTGGCCCCTGAACTTCCCCAGATCTTTGTGCTCGCTCGTATGGGAAGCCAGAGCGGACGGAATGGCGGCAAACTCTGCGGGCTTGCTCACAAACGGGCTGATTCCCCCTGCGACCACAACGCGCCGCGAGATAAATTCCTCGCCATCCGCCATCGTCACCTTAAACCCGCGAGCATCGGTCTCGATACTTCGAACCTGGCGTTTATCCAGATCCGGTACAGCGTGGCCCTGGTACCACCGGCCGTAATCAACGAAGCGATCGAGTGGAATAGGTCTCGATATATGATTGCCCTTTTGACGGACGTATTCGTCAAGAGTCAGCGCGTGCTTCGGATCCGCGATATGCGACGCTCCCCAATTTGACCGCAGACACATGCCGGCCGGCATCTGGTTCTCCCAGAATGCCATCGGTTCTCCGAACACTCGCGTTTCAATCCCCCCGGCTCGCAGATATGCCGCTGCGGAAAGTCCATAGGGACCAGCCCCAATTACGGTTACAAAACAATCTGGCACTTTGCCTCTCACGACCTTTGGCCTCATTGACTTATTACAGTTACTGCGCTGATGTGTTGTGACACGGCTCTACGTCGATCTAAATCGCCGACCTGCCCTCTGTCTTTAGTGGGTGGATTCTTGGTGCGAGTAGCCAGTTTCTCCGCGTCGCTGAAGAAACCTGAAACATCGTATTGTCGATGACCGCTGGCTGATACAGCTGTTTCTGTTTCTTGACCACTCCTTGACTTAGGTATGCCTCTTTAACCAGAACTAAACTAGCCAACGTGTCGGTAGAAAACTTTTCCCGCGATTTTCAGAGCGCTAGTTGGCGTGTGTAGGATTAGTCGGCGAAGAATAGCCATTTGCCGTCCATTTAAATTCAACGGAGGCCGCTGCGGATAAGTCCAGTAACTCAGTTTGCTTCGAGCCGCCCCCCACCGGTCCTTGAATGCTATGAGTCCCACATCACTATTATCAGAACGCCCCATTTCAAATTCTTCACATCCTTTGTCTTTGCCATCCTGGATGGCGTTCCAAAATAGAAACGCTACTCCGCCCAGCCGGTGAAACTGCGCATCGCTACAACCATACTTGTAAACCATAGACTTCTTGTGGGTCAGCGTAATGATGCTCGCAATCGGCACATCACCCTTGGTTGCGACTCGTATCTTGAGGTCCTCACCGAAAGCGGCAATCAGTCCGCGAAACCAGGAGAGAGGTTGTGCCGGCAAACGTTGGCGTCGCCGCGTGATAATCAGGAGCTCATAGAATTTCTGAAGCAGAGCCTCTGAGGTCCCTTCCTCGTAACGCAATTTCTCCCGTTCTGCCCGCCGAATCTTTCTTTGGATGCAATTCTTGTGAAAGGTGTGAAATAGCTCATCTGTGTTCTTGTGCAGGTCCAGTCGATGGAAATTGTACGTAGCACATGGGCTGAATCCGGTTTGACTTCCCGGTTGACTGTCGACTGCCCTGATCTCGATGTACTTCCATTTGTCAGCGTCCACACGATGCTTCATGTGCAGCAGCAGATTATGCAGTTCGGCCGAATCGCGGACAAGCGGTTCGCAATGATCGGCGAACGGTAAAGATACGAATCTCCGACCCGTCAACCAGCTCTCAACCCGGCAAAAGACAAGGCCATTCGTGAGAGCAGCACCAGGGGGGCAAGTCGTCACGACCAACGGCTCGTACCCATATGTTGTCTGTAACGCTTTGAGCCAGTTTATAGTGTGGAACACCGAGGCTCGAGGATCGATATGTGTGAGGGCTTCCCACCTCGCATCACCGAAGGGGTCGATTTCATAGACGTTTGTCGCGGGGTTCACTAAGAGTGAAGTACTTGATGCGTAGCAGGGTTTAGCTGCCGCTCCGACGCTAGAAGTCATTCTCTTATGGTTCCTCTTACAGTTCCTGCGCCGTCGTTCGTGCGCGTGCTCATCTTATCGTCTAATTAGAGGAGGCTTTTTGGCTGAGTTCAGTGGCTGCGGAGCTGTATGCGTAGGAGATCCGCCCGGCCTTTTGACTGGCATATGCGACTCGGGCTCGCTCACTGCCAGGCCCCTCAATACGCCAACCGCCGTCGTCCTTGACGAGTTTCATTTCCGCCCTTTGTCTCCACCAACGATCGACCTCACCGGGCGTCGTAATCCAAATCCCTCTCTCTCTCCTCAAATCTGCCAGGTGCGCGACCAGAGCTTCGTAAACAATCCGCTCCCGAGAGCCGACGATGTAATCTGGATGCACGATGAGACTGATCAAACCGTGCTTCTCCATGATCAACTCGATCTGTTTCTTCCACAGATCAAGGGAATAGTCCTCTAGAATGTTGAACATTGTGTAGTCCTGCGTAGTTGTCACCGGCAACTCCAGAATTTTCCCCACAAAGTAGGGCATGACCGTGCAGCACCCTCCTCGTTGCGGGTCCAAATGCGCCACGTTGGGCACCGACATATCGTAAGAGAAATCCAAGGCGTCAAACCACTGCTGTTCTCGATACAGGACAGCAGATCGAAATCCGGAAGCGCCAAATCGCGCCTTATGTGAATTGATTTTAGTTGCTCGCCTTAGGAACTGGTCCTTATCGCTGAACAGCTGCCCATCGTGATTCAGATCGTGCAACACGATTTCAAAGCCCCGCCGCCGAATGGAATTCAAGAAATTGTCGGTCACTTCGTAGCGGTGTTCGGGGATTATCTGAAATGATGCTTTCATGTCGAACGCTTCTTCTACGTCCATAAGATAACCACACCTGCGTACGCCCGACGCGGTTTCCACGTCGTGGGTCATAATTGCGCAACTGGTGGCTCCTTCCGGCCAAAACCAAATAAATGGAATTTCATCCACGTGTTGTACTCTCAGGGACAGAAGCATGGTCTGCTCGAACACGTGGTCTACCGTGCTATCCACAGGCCAGTGAGGAAATGCCAGGCTCTTCCAATCTCTGAGACGCCACTTTTGAATGCGCCTTCGAATGGCCACGGAAAGAAGGGGACGGACGAAATAGTAGGCTCGGGTAATCATCCGGGCTCCTGCCGAGCGGGTAACTTGCTTGCGGTACCCTTCGCAACGGAGATTATCAACAACCTCCTTCAAGTCGAATGGCAGGGACACCGCTCTTCCTTCGACCATGGCGTCCGGCAGTAGGTCAGGAAGAGCTTCTTCCGGGGAATCCGGCGGAGCCTCGCCAGCGCACCTTCCATAGCACGTTGCTCCTGCTCCGAACTCGAAGTAGCCGCTGTGGTCTGACAACGGCCCGCGCGGGTTCAGTTGCACATAGCTCTCAGGGCACCGGTAGTATTGAACTAGACAATTATCGTCTTGGATTGCATTCTGCAAGTCCGGCGCATCTCTCTCGCTCAAAGCTCTCTTGCTGCCTCCGAAAGCTTGCCTCTTGCTGAAAGCCCTCTCGTACGCTGCGAGCAGGTTCTGGACGGAATACTCCCAAGCCAGTTCCTTTTCAACCCGTCTGCGCCCGAACTCACCCATTCTTTTTCTTGCGTCTGGATTGTCGAGCAACCACATGATCTTAGCGGCAAAATCTCCTACCTGATTCTGTGGATCGGCATAGACGGCTGCATCCTGGGCGCTGAATCTCCCTTCGCGCAGATCGAACTGAACGATTGGCTTGCCCAAAACCATGTATTCCATGATCTTGATCATGGTAGAAATATCGTTCATCTCGCATGGCTTGTCAGGATTGACGCAGATATCTGCCGTGGAAAGAATCTCCAACAATTGTTCATCGGACACCCTTCCGGTAAATTCGACTGTGTCCTCGAGACCTTTGTCCTGTACCATCTTCCGAAGCCCAGGCAATCCAGGGCCCCCGCCGATACAGGTAAAGTGGATGTCGCTCCGTCCTAAGGCTTTGAGGTGCAGCGCGACATCGAGAAGAATGTCCAAGCCCTCTTGGGTGCTCATAGTTCCGACGTACCCAACCAGGTAAGGCTTGCCGCGCTTCAGGGCTAAATTAGGTGGCACGGCCTGAAAGGTTTCCAAGTCCGGTCCGTTGCGAACAATGAACACATCCTCAGGAGAAATGCCTCCTCTAGTGACGGCGAGACTTGCGTAACTCGCGTTGGTAGCCATGACTACGTTACTGAAGCGATAGGTCAACCTCTCCAGCAGCACCTGCACTTTGTAGAAGAATCCCTGCCTTCCGTATTTTGAAACGTAAAGTTCCGGATTCGCATCGTGGTGGTCAAAAATGTACTGGACCCCGAACAGCTTAAATGGCAGTGCAACTAAAAAAATGTCGTCGGGAGGATTACAACCCTGAATGACATGAAATCCACGGCGCAGAAAGATCCACCACGCATACCAGAACTGCCAAAACAGCGCCGAGCTATATTCCCAGAGGTACCCGAGCAGACCATTGCCTTCCGCGCCTATGGGATGGCGGTAGATGTGGATTCCCTCGATCACTTCGTATCCGCGCTCACACCCCTTGGCTCGTGGGCACAACACGGTCACCTGATAGCCGGCCTCACGAAGTGACCGGGCCTCCTTAAATACACGTGTATCGAAAGGGACAGGCTGATTCTCTACGATAATGAGTATTTTTTTGTTCAACGGTGGAATTCCCCCAGGTCTCACCAACAGATGCCGTCGTACCTGCCATTCTTGCTCTTTCCTTCAATAATTCGCACGAAATCTATCAAGGACTGACCCTCATGGAGTCGTTCCGGCACGCCCTCGAAATCCGGATCCTTGTTCCCGATGACAACTGTCTGAGCGTGATTCAGCACGGCCTCAACGCTGCCGACCATGAGTTTGGAAATGTGGGGAATGTGGTTGAGGATGAAGTCCCGATTTGCACCAACCAACTTGGCAAGATTTACGTTCCTGTCGTAGATGCGCAAGTCATACCCTTTGCCGAGAAGGCGTTCGATGACTTCTATCATGGGACTTTCTCGCAGATCGTCTGTCCCGGCTTTAAAACTGAAGCCCAGTACCCCCACTCGCGTATGGCCCTTTCCTGTAATCAGCTGCAGGCCCCGACCAATCTGTATTTCATTGCTAGGGAGAATCGCGTTGAGAATAGGCAACTGCAAATCATGCAGTTTGGCCTGATAAGACAGAGCTCGAAGATCCTTCGGTAAACAAGAGCCCCCGAATGCAAACCCGGGCATAAGGTAAGCAGGAGAAATGTTTAGCTTTCGATCCTGACAGAAGATCTTCATTACTTCGTGCGCATCGAGCGCCGTAGCCTTGCAGAGATTACCGATCTCATTCGCAAAGCCGATCTTGAGCGCGTGCCAACTGTTATCAACGTATTTGATCATTTCGGCTGTTGCCAAATCCGTCCTGATCAGCGGCGCCTCAAGTTTTTCATAGAGCTTGGCCAACAAGTCGCCACTGGCTCGATCCAACTCACCGATCACGGTTTTCGGCGGGGAGCGAAAGTCTCTCACCGCCGAGCCCTCCCGCAGAAATTCGGGGTTAGTGCAGACTCCGAAATCAACCCCAGCTCTTTTCCCAGAGAACTCTTCCAAGGTGGGAATCACCATTTTGTGCATCGTGCCTGGCAAGATGGTGCTGCGAATGACTACTGTGTGACGCGCAGTTTTGGCTTTTAGCGCTTCGCCGATCTGCTCACAAATCCGCCGGATGTATCGCAGATCGAGATTGCCGTTGGCCTGACTTGGGGTGCCGACGCAAACGAAAGATAACTCGGTCTCGAGAATTGCTCGGGCAGAGTCGTCACTGGCGCGCAACCGGCCTGTACTAGCCGCCGATGCAACAATCTCAGCAATATCGGCTTCGACGATGGGCGAACGTCCACTATTGATGAGCTCGGCCTTGGCGCACACGGGATCGACGCCAATAACTTCGTGTCCCTCACTGGCCAGGCATCCGGCTGAGACTGTGCCGACGTAACCCAAACCGAAGACGCTTATTTTCAAGGCGAAGTCCTTTCCCTGGGCATGGCCTTTCGAAGCCTTAACCCGTCGACGAAGCAAGTCGCGAAGATGTCGAGGAAATCGATTTGCCGAGCCGGTGTTTTTAGGGGAATTGCGGCTGTGTTTGCTGGCGACAGCCCGCCAATCGGTCGTGAATGACTCGCTCGTACACTTTCAGGATAGCAGCGACAACCCGACTTTGATCATATCGCTGCATGAACGAGCGGCCTTCGAACGGCTTCTCTCTCTGCCTTCCCAGCACGCGCTTCAGACCTTGTGCGAGGGATAGGCGGTCGGCACCGCAAATCTCGCACCCGTCAATACCGTCTATGATCTCGCGGACATCGCCAACATCCGTCGAAACCACCGGAATGTTGCATGCAAGAGCTTCCTTGACCGAAGTAGGCGAACCTTCAGACTGAGAACACAAGACCATCACATCGGCTGCGCTGTAATACCAAGGCATGTCTTCGTTTCTTTTTCCGCAAACCGTAATGATCTGAGCGTCCTGATCGGCGAGCGTGTCAACCGCGGCGCGAGCGAGTTCGTACCGTTTGATCTTTCGCAGTGGGTCAAATGGGAAGAGCACCAGTTTCCCTCGCAGCGGAAGTCCGAGGCGCATGCGGGCTGCGGCGCGATCGATCGGCTTGAAGACCTCCAAATCGATCCCGCAAGGAATAATTTCGCCGGCGATTCGGGTGGAAATGCCCTTCGACACAACGATGACCGCATCTGCAAAAGAGCATACCGCCTTGCTAATCAACGGTTGGATGTGGCCCATAAGAGCATCGCTCCCGTGGAGCGTTATGACGAATGGTGTTTTGTAGCGAAAGAGCGCCGGAAAGCCCGACAGCCCGTAATGTGCATGAACCACGTCATAGGACATCATTCGCGTTCGCCAAAACAAAACGAACGGTGACGTGAGGTAGTTGAGCCGCGATCTGTTGTTCTGAACGTGAAACACGTCGACCTGATGCCCCGCCTTGCGCAGATGTTCGGCTTGTTGGCGTACAAATGCACCTGAACCCGGATCGTTCTCGTCCGGATACATGTTGGTGACAAAGAGCACCTTCAGGAGACCCGGAACTCCATCGTTGCTCGCGGATGCTGTCAATGCTCTAAGAGTTAGAGGTCCCAAGGTTAGGCTCCCACATGCGCGCTCGATTTGATGACCCAAACATCCGCACTCTATGCATCCTTCAACGCGGGCTGCGAGTCTCTTTCCCTGATGCCGCACCGGCCCGAAGACTGAATCGCCCGTTCGTAGATATCCACAGTCTTGTCGACCATGGTCTTCAGGGAGAAATTTTCCTCAATATGTTTCCGGCCGGCCCGACCCATTCTTTGAGCCTCGTCGGGATGATCCAGTAAGTACGCAATCCTGTCCGCAAGCGCTGCCGGATCCTCAGGGGGCACGAGAAAACCCGTCTCGCCCTCGCGAACAAGTTCTCGCGACCCAGTGCAATCCGTGGTGACAACGGGTTTTGCCAGCATCATATATTCCATGATGGAATTTGAGATGCCTTCCGTGAAGCTGGCGAGAACGCCGATTGAAAAAGAACTCGCGATCCTCTCGACGTCCTTTTGCCGTCCCAGAAATCGAACTCGGTCTCCCGCGTCGGACACGAGTTCCTTCATGGGTCCCAGCGTTTCGCCATCTCCTACCGTCACGAAAACCACGTTCTGCCGGTTTTTCAATAAGCGGCATGCCGCCAGGAGAAACGTTCTAAAGTCCTTGTCCGGCCTGAATTCTGCGATCATCCCAACCTGGTAGGGGTCGCTTCCGTTTCCGTTGGACGAACCATCGCTTTGGGTATCCAGGCCCTGGATACGAGACAGATCGAAGCCATTATGAATGACGAAGTCCTTCGGGGAGTCCAACGAAAAGTCCCTGCTCTGCAGACCCGCCGTCGAGTTCGCAATCCGAAAGTCCGACCACGACAGCAAACTTCTTTCGATCTTCCAGCGGAGCGTGGAGCTTTGAAAGCAGTTGCGAATCGAGCCGTTCACCAGAGGCACTCCGAGTAACTTCGCGATGGGCAGCGCATAGGCCGAGCTCATCATGCTATTGGTGTGAATGACATCCGGCTGGAACTCCCTGACCATACGATAAAACCCGCGAAGAACGAGGGGGTCCCATCTCATCTTACGGAACAAGTATTTCAATGGGATCGCCAGCGCCTTCACATCTGGCTCATAGAATTCCCCGCGGTCCATGCACACGAGCAGCACCTCTATGTCTCGCTGCTTCAAGCCCTTCAGCAACTCGACGAGCTGCCGCTCCTTGCCACCGAGGCGAAGACTGTCTGTGTAGTAAAGGACCTTCATTATCGTGCCGTTCTTGCTACCAAAACTCAACCAATCAATACAGAGACAGGTGCTTCTAGAGCCAACGCCTATACCATGCTTGAAACATCAAAACGTTCCACAGTTGCTGTCCCCAATTGTGCTTGTGGTTGATGTGCTCAGCCCATTTCCGCCGGATGACACCAGAGTCGAGCAAATCGCGGCTGGTCCTAGATTGCTCATCGAGTAGTTCTTCGGCCCAGGACCGCAACGTCCCGCGAAGCCACGCGCCGATCGGGAGAGAGAATCCCATTTTGGGACGATCGAATAGTTCCTTCGGCACGTACCGCTGCAATACCTGACGCAGCAGCCACTTGCCTTGTTCATTCCGGAACTTTAGCTTTGACGGAACTTGCATCGCAAATTCGACAACACGATGGTCCAGGAGCGGAACCCGTGCTTCTAGGCTGACCGCCATGCTGGCGCGATCCAGCTTTGTCAGAACGTCGTCCGGCAAGTAGGTTACCAAGTCTAAATACATCATTCGGCGGAGAGAATCGGATGTCTTCGGCCATTGCTTTTCGTCCGTGAACAGCGTGGCTGGCTCCCGACTATTGGCCACCACGGCTGACGGAACCCTCCAATGAGAAAGACAATGGTGTGACAGCAACTCGGGCGAATGAGATTCCAATATCCCCGGAACGTTCCGGAGCCTATTCCAGACCTTGTAATCCACCCCCTGTCGAAGTACGTCCGTAGACACCAAGAAAGAGCTTACGGCTCTCGCCCCAAGCACCCGCATGTGTCGTGGAACGGTACGGAGCATTCTCCACCGGCGTTGAAGCTGCGGGTAATGGTCATATCCGCCGAAAAGTTCGTCGCCGCCATCCCCTGAAAGCGATACCGTAACGTGTTTTCTAGTCAATCTCGACAGCAGGAAGGTTGGAATCTGCGACGTATCTGCCATCGGTTCGTCGTACATCTCAGGCAGCACCTGAACGGACTCTGTTATCTGCTCCGGAGACACATAAAGGTCTAAGTGATCGGTTCCCAGATATCGCGCAACTGCTTTCGCATAATCAGCCTCGTTATAACCTTTTTCGACAAAGCCGATGGAGAACGTCCGGATCCTACGCGCACTCTGCGCTTGCATGAGGGCCACGACCGTTGAGGAGTCGATACCGCCCGACAGAAAAGCCCCGAGGGGGACATCAGAAACCATCTGAAGTCGGACCGCATCTCGGAGCAGTGTGTCGAGGTGCGCAATCGCGTCCTCGTCGGAGAGCTGACCAATATCTGACTGCCCGTCTCCAAGAGATTTTGCGGACCAATACGGAACGCTTTCAAGACTGTCGGTCACGCTTGACAGCGTAACCTTGTGTCCCGGCGGCAGCTTCCGAACTCCTTTGTAAATTGTGTACGGAGATGGTATATACCCATGTCGGAGAAACAGGGCGAGGCTATCTCGATCTATCTCTTTTCTGAACGCCGGATGCGCGACGAGCGCTTTCAGCTCAGAGCCAAACAGAAGAGTCGTACCGAACCGGCCATAGTAGAGGGGTTTGATCCCAAGCCGATCACGGACTAGGCTCAGGGTGCGATCTTTTCGATCCCATAGGCCAAAGGCAAACATGCCGTTCAGCTGTTCCAAGGCCTTCTTCAATCCCCACGACGAACACCCCTCCACGATTGCCTCCGTGTCGGTATGGCTTCGAAAGGTCTTGCCTTCCTCGCTCAGTGTTTGTCGGATGGATTCGAAATTATAGACTTCGCCGTTGTAAGCGATGACAAAGCGGCCACAGCTTGAAAACATCGGTTGATGGCCGCTTGCTGAAAGGTCCAGGATCGCGAGACGCCGGTTAGCGAGTCCAATTCCGACGTGTTCGTCCACCCAAGTGCCGCCATCGTCCGGTCCCCTGTGACGCAACGCCTCGTTCATTGAGGAGACGTGCCCGATCAATACCTCTCGGGCGTCCTTAGTTTGAACCCAAAAGCCTGCTATGCCGCACATAGTCTTTATCTTTCGTGTACTCGTGCTGTTAGGCCTTCAGATAGTTGGCAAGCGTCTCGCTTGCCTTGAAGGGTTGCTTTGCAAGGGGGCAGTCCGGATCTAGAACGAAAGGGTGATCGTTTGAGTCACCGCTGGCACGTTGAGGATCAGCGCGCCATTCCGTCTCGTACACTCCGCATCGGGTGCGGTTTCCAGGGAGGTAGCACCGATTTGTCGGCGGATGCGCTTCGGCATCGTTTTCGCCGGCACCACCAGAGTGACCTCTGGGATACCGTATTTCTCGGTATTCAATGAACTCCGAATCTGAATCGTTCTTTGGTCCCTCTCCGACTTTGACTGAAGGCTGATGCATTCTCTGGCCTCGCAGTACGAGGCCAAATCGCCCATGGTCGCGACCCAGATGTTTCCTGCTTCCCGTTGGCGCTGTATTATCTGCAGGATTTCATAGAACTCCTTCTGGAAGACCGAGCGCGGGTCGGATGGATGGAACCACAAATGGTAAGACGCCCCCTGCTCTTCGGCGTGGTCGATGAAAAGTTCCGCCTTGTCCCGGTAGTGATAACGATTTGCCGATCGCAAGTTCATGCTTTCATAGATTTTATAGACCCCGGAAGCACTACGCTCGGGGTACGAAAGCCTGATCCTCTCGTCCCGGTGCCGGACTGCAATGATACCGAACTTATGCAACAGGTCGTGGTAGGAGTGGCCCATGTGGTTGAAGGGATAAACTAGAGACCTCAATTTGAGGCCTAGAGGCGCCATCGCAGCCAGGCATTCTTCTATCTCCCTCTCGACCAGTTCGGGATTGGAGGTTTGCGGCGAGAAGTCGATGTGACTGAACGAGTGCGACCCTACTTCATGTCCGACCTTCGCTCTCATAACTTGTTCGATTAGGTCGGGCGCATACCAGAGCGGATTGCGCGTCAAGTCAGTACATGGATCGTGCTTGTACCAATCACCCCGCCATCGCTCGTTAAAGGGAGGGCGGGGCATATTTCGGTGAGCGGTTTCTCCTTCGCAGGCGCATGATGCCAAAAAAAGATGACCAACGGTCGCCCAGGTGATGGGCACGGAAAACTCGCTCAACAAGTCGAGGATATAAGGGACGTTGCGACGTTCGGTGGTGCCTAGTTGATCTCTCAGTTCGGCCGACCGGCCGCGAAAAGCCCAATTGAGCTCGAAGTCTGCCGAAATCGAGACTGCGGCACTACAAGCATTCCAAAACGGCGCTATCTCGATTCCGTCAAAGACCCGCTTCCCGGGTGTGGCCCCCGGTGCAAAGTTTCCCTTGAGCGAGAAGATTGACCGCAGAACTCGTTTTTGTGCGATCTTTATCAAGAGACACTCCGACACTGAGTGCTGCGACAATCGGCACTGGGTGTTGAAAACCATCGACGCGCCGAACCACCTCGTATCAGATTCTTCAAGAACCCCCAAACACCGCTTGCCTTCACGATAAGTTCGTTGAGTCCCGCATCATCGTTGATGCAGATACGTTTCAGCTGAAATGCTGGGGTCTCCCTAGAATTGAAGCCCCAGTCCAACGTGAGCGCGCATTGGTAGCCGCTTTTCTCCGCCGCTGCAATCTCACGCGCAGAATAGTCTCCGTTGGGATAGGCGAGGGCGTAGATTGAAAGTCCGAACTTATCTTCGAGCTGAATCTTCGAACATGAGATTTCATCAAATGCACGCGGTTCCGAACATTGCGGCAAGAGAGGATGGTAGACCGTGTGGGACTGGAAATCGACGACGTCCCGCATGTCCTCGATCTCGCTCGCCGACAATGCTTGGCGAGTTCGTTGCTCGGCGCTCTCGTCGAAGCCCAGTCTGGAAAGCACCTCGATCCGCTCCTCGTCGGCAACGCGTTTCAGTCCCTGGCGCACGCTGTTACTCATTTCAGTCTCGAACCAGAAGTGTCGATTCGTGCCCACCAAGCCGCTGCAGAGAAAACAGGTCGCCCGTATTCCGTGCTTCTCGAGAACTTGTTTCAGGGCATAATTGCCCCGGTGACCGTCGTCAAACGTCACAATCAATGGCTTTGGTGGGAGATGGTTGTGCGCGTTCGTTCTGTAGGATAGGTAGTCGACCAGGCTTATGATGTTGTAGCGCCGCCGCAAGGCCTCGAAATGACAATCGACCGCTTCGGGGGAAGGCTTGTGGTAGACGAGAATCGTCACGCGCTGCCGCTGCGCGAGTTCACGCACGATGTAAGGCACGCCCGACATCCTCAGAAACAGGAAGGCCATTTTCTTTATGCTGCTGGATTTTGTTTTGATTCCCACAACTCTATCGAGTGACCAGCGCTGTAAGGTGGTGACGCCCTAGAAGTCGGAGGCCGAAAGACGCGGCTAGAAAAGCGGTAAAGCCGAGAGCCGTCGGAACGAGGAACCGAATCAATTTTGCGGCCAGCGATTCCGACAAGAATTTGCCTCCAATGGTGTGACCGATCGCGAAGGCGAATATCGTGAGACCCATGACAATTGTCATGCGCCATCCGAATTTCTTGAGGTCCTTCCACCCCAGCGGCCCAAACGCACGATGCAGCAGAGCGGACATGGTCACCGCCGTCATGACGGAGGCGAACGAGGAAGCGATCGCGAACCCGTAGATACCCATGGTTCGACTGAGCAATGCAATGGCCGTGGTGTAGATGCCGAAGAACATGATGACGCTGAGCAAGGGCGTCTTGGTATCGAACCTCGCGTAAAAAGGCGTCTGCGTGATTCCGATGAGCCGACCGAAAATCACGTACGGGGTGAGAAGGGCCATAAGGAGCGCGGTATGAGCGGCATCCGCCCCGGAGAATCGGCCACGCTCGTACAACAACACAATCATGGGCTTGCCCGTAAAGATCAGCCAGCACGAGATGGGCAGAGCCAGAAATGTGATGATGCGGATCGCATCCAGCACGCTTTTTTTCATTTCCCCGAACTTTTTCTCGGAAGCGTAAACCGAGATCAAAGGAAGTGTGCTCGTCACAATACCGCCCAGTAGCACGCCAGAGATGGCTTCAATGATGCGGGTGGCATAGCGAAGTATCGACAGATTTCCGCCGCCCAACAGGGAGGCCAAGAAGTTTTCGACGAATACTTTGCTTTCGCTCATTCCATGGCCCAGCAGGGGATGCCGGAAATTCTTCAGAATTTCGTACACTCTGGGATCTCTCGGCCGCCAGCTCAAACCGAAACGCAGACCGTGAGATCTCGCTGTAATCGAGAGCAGCGTGAGCTGCGTCACGCCTCCAAGAACCAAACCCATCGCCGCTGCATAGATTCCGAGCCGCGCGTGATAAAGACTCACGAAGAGAATCGCAGGAAGCGTGGTAATCAACCGGCCCAGCGAAGGAACCATGTATCGGTGGCGAGAAAAAAGGAACGACTGCAGGATCGGAGCCAGGCCCTGAAAGAACGTCAGCCACAGGAGGACTAGGAATAATCGGGTTCCAAGTTGCAAGGTGCCGGCTTGAAATCCCGGCGCCTGCAGCCGCATCAGAAGGTGGGCAAATAGCGACAACCCGACGACTGTCGCACCGAGAATAACTGCAAACGTCGTAATCAAGATCCTAAGGAGTTCGCAGGCCGCCTCTTCGCCTTCGTCTTCAGTGCAACGTGTGATCGCGGGAATGAGAATTTTCGGCACTTGAAGGTCGAGCGCCGAGGTGATCAGCATCGGGATGGCGAGACTGGCAAAAAGAGCGTCGGTTTCGCGCCCTAGGCCAAAACGTGCCAGGATGATCGCGTCGAGCACCGCACCGCTCACAATGCCAAAGCTCCGCCAGAAGGTACTGATACTGGCATTTCTGATTAGGTACTTGGTGCTCATTCTTTCGTTTAGACCTTCGTCCCCACAAGTCGGATCATCATGGCGGGCCGTAAGGGCATTGAGTCGCATATCCTTTGTCGGAAGCCGTGCGGCAGCGTCTCTAGAACGGCTTCAAAAGCCCGCAGGACAGTGAGCGGAGGACGAACATAGAGTCCTCGCGCGCCAACATAGTCTCGGATCCGCCCAAACCCGACACGGCGAAATAAATCCGAGGAGTCTGTGACCGTATACTCCTTCAGATGTAAGCCAGTCGCCACGGTGTCGAAGTGACGAGAGATGTCATAAGGTCCGCCGAGCCGATTGGGGGTCACGCAGACGTACACGCCGCCTGGCTTCAACACCCGGTAAACTTCGTGCACTTGCCGCAGGGCATCGTCAGGATGCAGGTGCTCCATCAGCTGGTTGCTATATGCGACGTCCACGGAGTTGTCAGAAACGTCGACAGAACAACCGTCAGACACCCGAAGCTCAAAGTTCTCCGGCGGAGCAATGGAATCGGTCAGCTTCGCCGAAACGTCGACGGCGTATACCTTCGCGACCATCTTTGCAACTGCCATCGCCAGCGCGCAGTCTCCCGCGCCGATCTCCAGGAAGCTGTGTGATGGTTTAAGAAATCGCTTCAGAAACTGCAACTGCCAGCGGATCACTTTATCTCGCTGGGCTGGCTTTACCGTGCGGAACAAGATCGGGTGAGACGGAACCCTCCGGAACAGTTCTTCATATACCGTCAAATATAGAGCTCCCCGTTCTTCAGGCATTGACGATCGGAGTTGATCAGCAAGTTCCTTCTCCGCGAGGTAGTGATTGCGGATTTCTTCTGGCGTTCGCTGTAAAGCGTTAACATGTCGTTGATGCATAGGTTGTGTCCTTCGTGGCGGGTTTTGACTTGGCTCGACGCCCGGTGCGCGGGCGCTCATTCGTAGCTTCGTTTTGCTGACGGGATCGCACTACGCGTGCACTGCTATTTGCTGCGACGACGGCCCGACTGTAAGACTTGGCGTCATCGGAACACGTGCACGCGCTTCCACTCCGTTTCCTCCAAGCCCGCAGCTCTTTACTTCGAGATCCAGACGTTCTAAAGTCGCGCGGATCTGATCGGGGGACCGGAAGAATTTGTAGTACTCCGTCAACCAGTCACACGTGTCCAACTCATTCATCTCGTACACGATCGTCGGATCGAGATCGGGAAACTTGTTGTAGTAGCAGGCGGTAGGGAGCAGCCGTCGGACAATCCTGTCCAGCGCGAGACTCTTGGACGTTTGTCTGCGAATCGGATCACAGACGGCCGTCAGCCATTTGGTCACGCGCACTGCGTGTTCGGGTTTCATTCGGCGCAGGACTCCACGCATGGGATACACCATATCCAAGTAGTCAAAGTAGTTCAGAAGGTTCCTCGATTTCGATCCACGATCTCTCGTGTAGTGATCGATAACAAGCTCCCCGCCAGGCTTCACGTAACTGGCTAGGCTACTTATGGTCTGTTCCGGATTGGAGGTGTGTTGAATGACACCCAGGCAGACGACGACGTCAAAGAACTGCCTGGGCAAAGGGGACGAGTTCACATCCCCCTGCATCAACAAATATGGCGCTAACGGGCGGCAGTTGCGCAGGTTAGCCTCGACGGCGGACGAGAAATCAATACACGTAAGGGCCTGGCAATTCTGGATCAGCAGCTCTGTGAATCGGCCAGCTCCTGAACCGCATTCGAGGACGACCTTGTCCCGGAGGCTCTCCAGTGGCGCTCCGAGACATCGCTCCAAACGTTGCCTCGAGTATGATTTGCCGGTATACGAATCCAGCTCTGTACGTGGGTACTTATTCCATTGAACTCCAAATGATGAGGCGTAGTTGTTTTCTCCAACGAAACGTGGAATACCGCCTCGAACATTCCAGCGACATCCTTCTGAACAAGAAATTTCCCCGTCCGGCCAGGGAACACCAGCAGCAGTCGAAAACTCCTTTTCGTACCACAGAGGGACGGCATAGTGCTTCGGGCACACGAGACTTTCTATTAATTGTTCGAAAACTGCGCGCGACATTAGATATTCCTCCTCATTCACTTTTTGATTTACGACTGCCCCGGCGGCCTTCTGTATTGACCGCTCCGGGCTCCCGACGCCGCCCTTTCATGCTTGCGGTAATTCCGAGAAAGAGAAACGTCAGGGCATTGAGAGTCGGATCGAATCGCAAATCACCAGACATCCCCTCCCACAGGGTGATTGTCACCAATCCGATAGTGCTGAGTGCCAAGTTTCTCTCAAAGAGATCTCCGGGATCCAAGGATCTCCGAATTCGAAAACACTCCTTCAAAAGATATCCATACAACATCACGAACAATATAAGGCCCGGGAATCCCGTGTCCGCGAATAGGCCAAGATAGGTATTGTGGTTGCCGTCGGTGAGGTCCTTGGTCAGTTCCTGCGCTGCGCTGCCAAAGTATTCTCTCCACGTCTTTTTAAAGTTCCCATACCCGACGCCGGTCAGAGGGTTTGCCATTCCCATATTGAACGTCGTTTCGTTGTTCGACATCCGGTAATCGATGGTGTTTTGCCTTCTCGAGAAGAGGGTTTCTCCCCCTGATGAGAATTTGCTACCGGCTCCAGCAAAAAAAGCCACCAAAAGTACCGCCACTATGAGCCGCGACTGAGTTCCAAATTTGCCTCCCATTATGATCGTCAGGATGACCACGGCGGCAAAGCTCAGCCACACTCCGCGAGTGAGCGTAAAATATATCCCTACTACTACCAACAATATCAGCCCCTGCAACAAGACCTTCGAAACCGTCCGCGCGAACGGCATGACCAGGCAGGTAGCTAGATAGACGGCGACCAGCCACTCACCCATGGGGTTAGAACCCACCATTGGTCCTCGGGAACGCCCAAACTGAATGCCAACATACGGATCG
This sequence comes from Candidatus Sulfotelmatobacter sp., assembly GCA_049280095.1. Lineage (GTDB taxonomy): Bacteria > Acidobacteriota > Terriglobia > Terriglobales > Acidobacteriaceae > Sulfotelmatobacter. Next base: position 221,490 of record JBAPPL010000045.1, read on the forward strand.
AGGATGTACTTGGGGAATACGAGCGATCCTATGCCGAAGTGTTCGAAACTCGACGTGAAGGCAAGGTATACTCCGATGCCGACAATTGCGCGAAGCAACCAGATGGTTTTGGCAGTGGTGTAACGAGTTTTCTTCGCGAAAAGATAAATCCCGAACGGATAACAAATCAGATTGAACAGCGTGGTCAGCCACTTGTAATGCTCGCCGCCGGCGTCCGGGTTTGTGATCACATATGAGACGGTGCACAAAATCGCGAATAGCAACATGCACACTTCGGTTCCTGACCAGGGGATCGGCCGAAGCCGGTGCGTGACTGCGGCGTAGCCGAAGAGCACGGCCAGAACAAGAAAAAGCACTTTATCCGGTGTGACGGTAGACAAATGAAGCGCATGATAGTCGAACAGTTGCGAGAACAGGAACAACGCCATGAGTTTAGCCGGCAGCGGCATTGCCTTTAGCGGTTTCAACGTCACCCGCTGGTCCTCAGGCAAAGCGGTCGCTTCCGAAGATCTACCTTCGTAGACCACGTCGGCAGCCAATGGCTCAGAAATATTTGGGTACGTCATGGATACAGCAATCATCTTGACCTTACAAGGACGAGCGCCAGTCCTTGGCTAAGGACCGCGAGGTCGCAACCCGGAATGCGAAGGGAGTGATAAAAAGCGAAATCACATCGAAGGGTGCAAGGTGTCAATTTTCCAGTAATCGAGAGTTTCTGATTAAACGAATTCCAGGTCTTGACTCCCGTGCCTCGAACCCCCGTCATATCAACCTTGGCGGGGGCGAGGCAACGGGCAATCTCAATTGACGGTGGCAAGCAGCCCGGTGGGTGGGTTGGGCTGTGCCGAGGTGCCTGCTATCTCGGTCGCACTCATATCCCAAGGGACCGTCCGGGTGTTCCCGAAGTAGTCCGTAGTGAACAATGACGAAAGATCGATGCCCGCGGACCCAACAGGTGTTCCTGTTTGTAGCTTGAAACTAGCATCAACATACGGCGTCGCAGTGGAAACGAATAGCGGATCGACGCACATCCCATGCGTTTCGGAAGTACAGGTTGTATTGAAGTAGTCGTTGTAATCATGAGCGGCCGTTCCGCTAAAACCGCCACCGGTGGAGTGACAGATGTTGTTCTTCACCGTTACTCCACCAGTTGTGCTGCCCGGTTGTGCTTGGATGCACACATCGTCTGTGTTGTATACCGTGTTGTTGTAAATCTCCACCGTGGCCCATTCCGAAGGTACGCTCGCAGGCCAAACGTCGTAGGCGACATTCGAGCCTACTCCGCTATTGGCATTCACGCAGATATTGTTGGCAATCAGCATGCCTCCGCGTCCCGCAGCGTTGTTCCAGGAAGCATAGATCGGGGTACACTGATGGCCGGGGGCTTCGACGTAATTCCGGATGACTTCGGTGCCGGATTCAAAGAGTGGTCCTTGGCCGTCGTTCCCAGGTCCGTTCGTACCGCAGTTGGTGCATGGCAAACTCGTGCGATAGGTATTGCCGACGACTCTCAGGTTGGCGTGGCCATCTTTCACGTCGGTGCCGTCACCTTGCCCTCCCCAAGACGCGCATGACTCCGCCGTGTTGTAGGCAATCAGGTAATTCTTGCCAGTATTACAGTTTGTCCCGCACGTCATCCCATTTGCGACGTACTCTGCATTGCCCGGCCCTCCGGGCGGATCCGACGTGCTCGCGCCGATGTAAATGCACTCTCCCCAGGTGGCGTGGATGTAGTTGTACTGGATCGTAACGTTGTCGGGGCCGCCAACATTTGAACTGGAAGCATTGCACGGGCCATGCTGACTTGGACCCGCAATGACTCCGGGGCCATAGCTTCCGGTGGCCGTGCGTGTGAATTCGTTGTATTGAAGAGTTATATCGTGGATGTAGGCAATGTCGGCCGATTGACCTTCCGGGTTGTGAAAGGTAAATCCTTGCACCGTGAAGTAGCCTAGGCAGTTGTTGACGTTATCGTTTCCTTCAAGCGGTGTGGTGGCCGTGACCTGAAATTTCTGCGCCTGCGCAAATGGAGCCGTAGCGGCACAACGCCAGCCGGTGCAAGGTGCAGGAATCACGTTCGTCGCCCACGAAGGAGTTGCGCTGTTCGTGTTGTACTTGCTGATGCCATCCAGAGTGAGCACATTCGTCGAAGTGTCGGTGCGGCTCGCAAGGCTGATCTGACTTGCAGACGTTTCAGGAGCAGTGCAAGCTGGATTGCACGCCGAAAAGTAGACTGTCACTGGGCCCAAAGCAAGAGCGGTGTTAATCGTGGACCATCCGCTGGCCAACGATGTCCACGGGTGTACGGTGCTGCCGTTGCTGCTGCCCCCACTGTAGAGCGGGTCCACGTAGTACGACGTCTGAGCGATACTTGCCTTGACGCAAACCATTGAAAAAGCGAGGACAAAGATCGTTCTCACTAGGCTTGAATGCTTCGCCATTTTTCACCTTTTCACTCTTAAATCTGCTCGGCCTGTCTGTGAGAAGGGGGGAGCAGTACTAGAGTTAACTCTAGGAGGGGCCTCCGGAACCGTCCAGATTCCTGTAGGACATGACCCGCGAAGCCTGGCGCGAAGACATAAGGACATGGCCTGCAAAACCCGGCGCTGGACCCGAAAGTGAGATGAAAAATGCTCTGCAAACTACTGACTTAGGAGGGCTTGATCTTAGGGAGCGCATCCAGGTGCTGGGCCCCACAATCGCTCCTGCTCCACCAAATACCGTGTTCCCGATGAGGAACCTAGATTAGATTCTGAACATCCTGTCCCTTGACTAAGGAGCAATCCGTCAAGGGCGGTCGGCCAGTTTACGACCCGCTTCGGTGCCTCGAACCGATGGAGTTCTGGTCGTCTCTTCGTCTAACTCGTAGCCCTGCTCGACCAGTTGGACAGCCAACACATCCTCCAAGATTGCTTGCTGTTCTTCCGTCAAGTCGGATCGCCATTTGTTGTTTTCGCTTTCCACATAGTGTCTCCCGATTCGGGACTGGAATTTTGCATTCCAGGGCAGTTCACAAAATCTGGCGATCTCCTTGATCTTTAGAACCGGGTCGGCGCAAAACTCCTCATATTTGACTTCGAGGACGTTGATGTGGGGATAGGTTCGCCTGAACTCAGCCATCTGGTCCAGGTGAGTCTTCCACTCGATCCCAGCTAACGCCGCAAAAGAGTATCCGTGGCGCTTCCATTCCTGCCGGTAATGATCCGGCATTTCACCGGCCCACAGATTCAGCCCATCCCAGCCCGTCCAGAAGGGCGTCCTCATGCGGGAGTTCGCCACGGCGCGGCCGTCGCGGGTCACGTGCACAAACTTCGCGTCGGGGAACAGGGCATGCAGGTAGCTGATCCGCGGAACTCCGGTAATCTTGATCAGCAATCTGTTTCTCTTCGACGTCAACAATCGGCTGAATGCTTTTCGTAGCGACCGCCTCGTACAGGGATCGACATCCGAGGCGAAGAGGTCCCGACAGGGATTGAAGAAGCCTCTGTAATGGAGATCCCAAAAGGAATAATTCTCCAGCGGAATGAATCGCCACTTGAGATAAATATTGATCAGCGGTATATCCAGCGCCCGCATCAGCCATCGATTCAGGTAAGGCCGGCTGGGAAACTTGCCGCATAGCAAAGACATCCAGTTCACATTCGGGTGAGTAGAAAGCAGCGCATGAATAATCGTTGTGCCGCTTCGTCCCAGACCGTTGATGAAGATGGGCCGGTCGATTGGCTTCGAAGCTCGGCTGGACTTCGCGCGCGCTGTCGTTTCCGAGCGGGGCTTGGTGTTGATACCTAGTGACATGACCTGTGATCAGAATGACGCCGAGCCAAACATACTAAACAACTCCGGCGTGGGATGAAGCAGAACCCTCGGTCTTGCGGTCTAAAGTGAGATACTTCAACACGGTCTCCACAACGCATTGCTGCTCAGCGTGCCCCAAGTGCGGATACATCGGCAGGGAAACAATTTCTGCTGCAGCCTGTTCGGCCAACGGGAAGTCCCCGCGATTGTAACTCAAGGATGCGTAGGCTTTCTGCAAGTGCAGCGGAATGGGATAGTGAATTCCGGTGCCGATGCCGGCCTTCTTAAGATGTTCCATCAAGCCTTCGCGATCGGCAGTTCGGACAACGTAGAGGTGGTATACCGCGCGCGACCATGACGGTTCGCACGGCGGAACCAAAGTGCTGTTTACCGATTTGAGCAGCCGCTTGTACTCCGCTGCGCGTTCGCGGCGCTGCGCGTTCCACTTTGCCAAGTGGGCCAATTTCACGTGGAGAAGACCGGCCTGGATCGAGTCGAGCCGGCCGTTGTAGCCTTCGACGTCGTGATAGTACTTTGTGGCCTGGCCGTGATCCCGGAGCATCTTCATGGTTTTCGCGATGCCGGCATCGTTCGTGGTGGCCGCGCCCGCCTCGCCGCAGGCTCCGAGATTTTTTCCGGGATAGAAGCTGAATGCGGCGGACCGCCCCATGGAGCCGGCCTTCATCCAGCGGTTTTGTTTTCGTGAAAAATATTCGGCGCCGTGCGCCTGGCAGGCGTCTTCGATCACGACCAACCGATAGCGCTCAGCGAGCTCTAAGATTGGATCCATATCGGCCATCTGCCCGTACAGATGGACGGGAACGATGGCTGTGACCGGGCGGCCGCTGCGGCGGCTTATCAGTCGGCCCGCATCGTCGATGGTGCACTCCTTCTTCAGATACTCCTTGAGTTTTGCCGGGTCCATGTTGTACGTCTGCTCATCGATGTCCACGAACTCGGGCAAGGCGCCGGCTTGCGAAATCGCTTCCGTGGTGGCGATGAAGGTGTGGGGCACGGTGACTACAACGTCGCCGGGCTTCACTCCGCTGGCCATGAGGGCGAAGCGTAGAGCGTCGGTGCCGCTGCTGATCGCAACGGAATAGCTAGTGTCGCAAAAAGTTGCGAAGGCTTTCTCGAACTCTTCGACCATGGGACCACCAATGAATCCGGCGGTGCGCAAGGCTTTGCGGAAAACCTCGGTCAACTCCTGCTCAAGTTCCACGTGCGGAGTAACCAGATCAAGAAAAGGAATGCTGTTGGACGTGCTGGTGGGCGTGCCATGAGAACCACTCACTTTGAAACCTCCGTAATTTTGTCGATATAGCGAAGCACTTTTGCCGGATTTCCGACCACGATGCTGCCGGGCGGTACGTCTTTGGTGACCACGCTGCCAGCTCCCACGATGGCGTTTTCACCGATGCTGATGTTTGAGAGGATCGTGGCTCCAGAGCCAATCGACGCTCCCTTCTTGACTATGGTTTGCTCGACTTTCCAGTCGGCTTCGGTTTGCAGATTTCCGCCGGCGGCGGTGGCTCGCGGATAGCTGTCGTTGATGAACATCACGCCGTGGCCGATGAAGACGTTGTCTTCGACGGTGACGCCTTCACAAATAAACGTGTGACTTGAAATCTTGCAGCGTTTGCCTACCCTCGCGTTCTTCTGGATTTCGACGAACGCTCCGATCTTCGATTCGTCGCCAATTTCACAACCGTAGAGGTTGATGAACTTGGAGAGCTTCACGTTTTGCCCCAGCTTCACGTCTGGAGCGATGCATTCGTAAGGATTCATGGGTGGTTTTGCTAATCCGCGTCGACACAAGGCCGTTGCGCCTCGTTGTACCACGCGACAGAGTTGGCGCCAGCGGCTGCCCTGGGCAGCTTTTTTGGAGGTCCGGAAGGAGTGATTTTTGTTCCCGCTAGTTCGGGCGCAAACGTGTTGCGAATCCAGAGCGGAATCCCGCTTTGCGTCACCGCGCGAAGAGTTTTCGGATGGAGGACCTTGGCACCAAGTTGTGCCATCTCCTCTGCTTCCTGATAGGAGATCTCAGCGATTGTGGACGCGCCCGGTACCAGCCGTGGATCGGCGGTCATCAGGCCGTCCACGTCAGTCCAGATGATCACTTCATCCGCGTCGAGGGCCGCGCCCAAAATGGTCGCGGAACAATCGGAGCCGCCTCGACCAAGAGTCGTGAGCGCGCCCTCCACAGTAGCGCCTATAAAGCCAGTCACCACCGGAACGACTCCCTTCTGCACGAGGGGACACAGGCGCTCCTGGCAGAGTTTACGGGTCACATCCATGTGCGGATCAGCCGCGCCATGGCAGGAGTCGGTTCGGATGAGCGCAGTGGCCTCGATGGCCTCGCTCGCCACCCCGTGCTCCTCCAACACCGCCGCAACGATAGGAGCCGACAGACGCTCGCCAAGACTGGAAATCGAATCGCGCGTCGACGGCGGCAATTCGCGCATGCGCATTGTGCGTTGGCAAAGCTGTTCGCCTTCTTGAAATAGCCGGTCCAGCTCGCGCCCGATGCGACTTCGCTTCGCGGAGGAATGGATGAGTGCGTCGACAACCGCAGCATGCCGCTTTCGCAACTCATGGAAGATCGCTGCTACGGAAAGGCGATCTCCGAGTGCGGACTGCACGCCTGCATCGATCAATTGGTTGGTCACGCCGCTCATGGCCGAGACGACCATTACCAGGTCACTCTCGCGCGAGGCGTCGCGAATAATGTCGACCACTTTCTTGATGGAGGACGCATCGCCCACCGACGTCCCGCCAAACTTCATGATGCGAAGCGGCTTTTTCATGGGATGTGACAATTGTCTGTTCATGTGGAGATTTACTTCCGTCCCCAATCGAGCCCCACGGCGTGCCGCTTCGCTGAAGCAGCTACGGGCTGGGACGATCGAACCGCAGAAGAAACAGGTTTCCGTTCAGACCGCGAGTACCATGCGCTCTGTTTCCGATAATTGCTGACGCAATCACGAATCAGCTCAGGTTCTTCCAGGGGAAGATCGAGATACGCGGAGCTCAGGAAAGGGCTTTCAGGATCTCTGATCCACTCCTGGGGGAACAGCGCTATCGTGTCTTTCTCGGTAATTTTCGGAGCCGCTTCCACTGCTTTGCGGGACAACGCGGCATAGAGGGCTGCGGGAATGTCGCGTCCCGGCCCCAGGCTTAAATGTCCGACTTGAGTCGATCGGGGATTGATTTCGACGAGGTACGCGTTTCCTGTGTCTGCCTCCAGCATAAAATCAAAACCGTAAAGTCCGGAAAGATTGAGACGGCGAGCCATCGCCTCGGCAGCAGCCGACATTTCTGTGTTCTCGATGAGACGCACCACCGTGGCATGTCCTCTCGAACTTGCTTTCTTCACCACCTCAAAATGGAGGCTCGCGAGCACAGCGCCCTGCCAGCAAACGATGGCGCTGGTGGCTTCGCGGCCGGCCACAAACGCTTGTGCATTGACGACGGGCCGACGACGCAGGAGCGACGGCCAGACCAGAGTCTTGTCCTGGTCGACCAATGCTCGCTTTGCAGCCCTGGCCAACAATGGAGGAGCTTGCAGCTCCTTAAAGAAGTGTTCGGCTTCAGCCAGTGTGTGCGCGACTCTTACGCCATCGCCGCCTGAGGTCCCGTCCGCTTTGAGAACAGTCGGAAGACCGGTGCAGGCGACCCATGTTCTGAGGTCATCGATGTTCCGCAGAACTCGGGTCGGAGGAACGCGAAGGCCCTCTTGAAGGGCCACATCGATAAAAGCGGCTCTCGCATTCACCACCGGGAAGCTTTCAGGGCTCCCGAGTGAGCGCTCGATCAAGGCACAGATCGAAGACTCGGCATTCCGGTTACGTTTCTCCCGGGCATGGAGACGATGAAGATGTTGGGTGGCGAGGTCATCCGCCGAGACAATGAAATCGGGCTGTGCGGTCGCGATGGCACGTGCAAACGAAGTCAGTGGCGCAAGTCCGCGGTAAACGTGAATTCGACGAACGGCTTTTGTCTTGCGCGCTGGATGAGACTTGGGACACACCATCTCAACCTCGCATCCGGCGCTGGCCAGGGCCATCGCCAGCCGGGCGGTCGGATACCAGCAGGACGTAGTCGCGATTAGGACAGTGGGGTTCATGATTTCTTTTTTGGGCCGCGCAGGAAAGTTGAGCAATCCGGAGGAAACGAATCGAAGGGAATCAGAGATAAACCAACTCTCCCCGCTTGCTGATCGACTGGTTGGCTGCTTCGAGCATCCGGATCACGCGAAGCCCGGCTTCGCCGTCGTTGATGGGGGTTTTATCTTTGGCAATGCAGTCGACAAAATAGGACAATTCCCGGGTCAGGGCTTCGACCTGTTCGACTTGCGGCGCCCACATGTCGCCGGAGCGGTAGTGCACCAGCAAGTCATAGAGCCCTTCACGGCTGGTGACGTTGACACCCTTGTCATAAATCTTGATCTTTTCGTCGGCCTCAAGGTCGTTCCACACCAGCATTTTCTTTTCCCCGCCGATCAGGGTGGTGCGGACTTTCACCGGCGAAAGCCAATTCACATTGATGTGGGCGATAATTTTGTCGGGGAAATACAGCGTAAGGAAGGCAACGTCCTCGTGTCCGTTGAGGTGCGTCTGGCCGGTGGCAGAGATGGCTTCGGGAGTCTTCTGGATCAAATGGTCGATGATCGACAGGTCGTGTGGGGCAAGGTCCCAAACCACGTTCACATCATGCTGGAACAGCCCGAGATTCACGCGTGTGGAATCGTAGTAATACAGCTTGCCCAGTGCACCATCCTGTAAGAGCTGCTTGATTTTGGTGACTGCGCCAGTGAACAGGAAGGTGTGGTCCACCATGATTTTCAGGTTTTTTCGCGCGGCCAGCTCAATCAATTCTTGCGCCTGGCCGGCGTTGCTGGTGAACGGCTTTTCCACGAAAATGTGTTTGCCATGCTCGAGGGCCGCCTTGGCCAGTTCATAATGCGTCCAGACCGGCGTCACCACGGCGATGGCATCGATTTCGGGAGAGGACATCAGCTCGGCTGCATCGTCCGTCACCAGCACGTCAGGATAGGCTTTCGCCACCTTTTTTCGTGCAGCTGCGCTCTTGTCGCATACTGCTACTACTTCGGCTTCGTCCAGGCGGTCCAGGTTCCGAACCACATTCGGCCCCCAGTACCCGTACCCTACAACCCCAAACTTCACCATAGCTTCACTCCCATTCCCAATCGTTGCGTTTGCGTTTCGCGGTCTGGCGAGACTTGTGACCATATTTGGCACCATTAACTCCGAATCGAATTACAGATTTCAGATCGTTAAGTGGGGAAGGGCCGGGGGGAGGGGGAAGCTTGTCTAGTGCGCGCCTTCACCAAGCATAACTGCCGCGGGGGTGCGCAACAGGATCTTGATGTCGGTCCAAGGGGACCAAGTGCGGGCGTAATGCAAGTCGAGGCGAACCATGTCATCGAAGGTCACGCGGCTGCGTCCGCTGACCTGCCAGAGTCCCGTAATTCCGGGCTTGGCTTCGAGCAACCGGCGGCGATGCCAGATGTCGTAGGCCTCCACCTCGTAGGGAACCGGAGGACGCGGCCCGACTAATGACATCTCCCCTTTCAACACGTTAATGAATTGGGGAAGCTCATCCAGACTGGTTTTTCGCAAGAAGGCTCCGACGCGAGTGATGCGGGAATCGTTCGTCAGCTTGTAGACGCCCTGGCCGTTTCCGTCCGACAGATGCTTGTCGGCTTTACCAGCGATCAACTTCTGCACGTACTCTTTGTGGACGGAGGAATCATTATTTACAAACATCGAGCGAAATTTCAGAAACACGAACGAGCCGCCATGTTGGCCGATGCGACGTTGCCGGAAAAAAATCGGCCCTTTCGACGTGGCCTTGATAGCAGTGGCTGCGAATAGAAAAATTGGTGAGAAAAGAAGGAGCGCGAGCAAGCTGCCCAAAACATCCATCGTCCTTTTCACCACGCGGAAAGTCTTCCGCGCGTCCTCCCGCTGGGACAGATCGGGATACAGCGTCGGGTTGCTCGGGCCCTGAGCATTCTTATCCCAGTCCTCCGGAAAAACGTGAAATGAAAGGCTGACGTTATTGAATTGCTCCAGGGTTAAATTCTTGCGCAGCGTCTCCGTAACCCTGGCGATGATCGTAGTAGGAACCGAACTGCTGTCGCCGGTGGCGATTTCGGTGAACATAACCCCGACTACGCAATGGTCGGCGTACCATCCGGTAACGTCGGTATCGCGTGTGGAACCGCCGAGTGCCGTCAGAATCTTGCCGAGAATCTTTCCGTTTTTCTCGGATGGAAGGCGATCGCCCATATCGAGAAGCAGCAGCATGAAGGGTTTGCGCGAGCGCTCGCTTCGTTTTCTTTCGAGCGTAATCATCCGGCGAAAGGCATCCGCGTTGAGAATTCCGCGATCCTCCGCTGATGAGGCTTCAGGAAGCGGGGCCAAAGATAAACCATTCGAACCAGAGCGTTGCGTACTCATGATTTCCTCGCTTGATCAGCTTGCCTCTTGAATAGAATCAAGTGACTTGCTGTTTGCTAGCGTTTGACGGGGAAGGGTGGAACCGGAACATTTCGGCCGCTTGCTGCGGGCCGCTTAATCCTTGGCTTGGTCAGCGGGGGAGCTGTACCGTTGATAATAATCAGTGTGTGCTGCGTTTGAGCTGCTGTTCACCAGTGCTCCCAGCAGCTTTGACTTCTCGATCGCCTCGAGACCACGCTGCAGTTGTCGTTTCTCTGTCGTACCTTTTCGCGTGACCAGTAAGATTCCGTCCGCCAGCCGCGACCACATGCTCGCGTCCGCCAGCGGCAGCACCGGTGGAGAATCAATCACGATCCAGTCGAACCACGCTTCCAGTTGATTCATCAAGGGCGCCATCTTACCGGATTGCATCAATTCCAGTGGATTCTGCGGGGCAGCGCCGGCTGGCAAAACCCACAGTCCCAAACTTTCCAAACGGTAGAGGTTGATGCCTTCAGTCTGTCCCGAGAGCCACTCGCACAGGCCGGGAATCCTGCCCAAACCGAATCGGGCCGCCAGAGTCGGTCGTCGCAGGTCACCTTCCAGAAGCAACGTTTTCTGCTGTTTTCTTCGAGCCAGGGTACACGAAAGGTTGGCCGCGACCGTGCTCTTTCCCTCCTGCGGAATAGTGCTGGTAATAAGAATCTTTTTCAGAGGACGGCTCTGTCGAAGCTGACGCAAACGGACACCCAGAAACCGAAACTTCTCCGCGCCTAGGCTTTCCTCTTTCCCTACCACGACTAAACGCGTGTCCTGGGGGATGGAGACTTGCAGCACCGGACAACGCTCCAGATCGCCGAATGGAGAATCTACCGAGGTCGAACCGGGTGAGGCTGCCTGAGCATGCTGGGTAACCACAACGTTCTCGCCCATTCTCTGTTCGGCGGCTTGCAGAACCCCTGTAGCAGAGATCGTATCAGACGACTGCACCCGGGACTGCGGCTGACCCGCACTAGCCTCGCGCATCTTCTGTTCGGCGGCTTGCAGTAGTTCTGTGGCAAGGGAGAACGCGGGACTTTCGGTCCCCGAACTCTCCGACTCCGTCCTTTGTAATGCGTCAAATATATGGCTCATGATTTACTTAGCTTCTGTAACTCGACTTATGTCCGCGGTCTGTATCTCTGTGTCTGCCCTATTGCACACCTTCAATTGTTTCTTCCCGAGCCAAGCTCAGGGGAAGCGCTGCTCCTTCTCGAACCGCAGCGATTTTTCTTCCCGCGTTTGCTCCGCTTGGAGGCGGGCATATATTTCCAGCAGTGTCCTGGCGGCTTTCCGCACATCGACTTCATCCTGCGTTTTCGCTTCTTCTGCCTGGGGCGCTTGGACCCCAAGACGGAAGTCGGTGGCGATATCGTCAATGATGTCAGGGCTCACGCTTTGCATTTGCCGGGCGTAAGCCCCGATCAGCGCGTTTTCGCAGATGGTGTTGATGAGTCTCGGCAGTCCTTGGGAATGCTGATACACGGCGGCGATGGTCTCCGGAGGAAACAGTGCCGCTGGGTATGGACTCCCGGCAAGATAAAGCCGGCGCTGGATATATCCCTTCGTCTCCTCTGAATCCAACGGTACAAGCCGGGAGCGAAGAGCGACCCTCTGCTTCAGTTGCCGCAGACCTGGAGAATCGAGTTTGTCGTCCAGTTCGGGCTGCCCGACCAGGAGAATCTGCAAGAGCTTCTCGTCCGCCGTCTCTAAATTGCTCAAGAGCCGGATTTCTTCCAGAATCTCAACCGAAAGATGGTGCGCTTCGTCGACCACCAGGACCGTCGTCAGTTTCTTCTCGTTGCGGGCGATGACGTAATGCGCAATCTGCAGCAGGAGTTCACCCTTATTCTTGCTGGCTCCGGGAAGTCCGAGATCGCTGACGATGTACTGCAAGAATTCGATGGGGGAGAGACGTCCGTTAAAGATATAGGCGTACGCGACGTCCTTACTCTGCTTCAGCGACTGCAGCAGGCAGCGGAGCAGGAGAGTTTTTCCGGTGCCCACTTCTCCGGTTAGAACGACAAACCCTTTGCGCCGTCTCACGCCGTAGTAGAGAGCGGCCAGAGCTTCGTTGTGCCTCCCGGTGGGAAACAGAAACGAAGGATCGGGAGTGATCTCAAACGGATTGCGCTTCAAGTTGTAAAAGGCTTTGTACATTTGCAATACCGCTAACCGCGGAGGTAACTCAGTGCCGACCCCAACAAAATCGTAACAGAGACGAAAATCGCTGTCGCCCATCCCAGCCACATACGCCTACGCTCGTTTCGCGCGTCGGCCGCCTCAACAATGGCTGGGATTTCCGAAATCACGGCAACCGGCAGCAGCTTCTGCAGTTCTTTCTCTTCGTGAATCCGGTCATCCATCATTTCGAATGCCCCAGCTACTGTCGCTCCCAAAACCAATCCCATGCCTAATCCAATGAAACAGAACTTCAGACGATTGGGAAAGGCGGGCTTCAAGGGTAGGCTGGGCGGATCAATGATGCGGAAACGCTCACCCTGCTGCAGTAGTTCCATGCTGGTGGCCATCGCCGACTCATTCTTCTTTTTCAGGAGTTCATCATAATTCGCTTTAGACTGCTCGTACCCACGGGTCAGATCGGAAAGTTGCTGCTCTCGTACTGGCTCTTGATTCAGTCGGGCCTGATAGTCGCCAACCTTGGCCTGTAACTCGGCGATGCCATGCTCGCGATTGGCGATCTCAACCTTGTTGGCCTGGGCCTGTCCCTGCAACTGCATCATGGGAGACGACGGGTCTTTCAGATCAGCCGCCGACAAACCTGCCTCGGGGTCAGGCTGAACGGCGGGAGCTGAGGCTTTGGCCTTCAGGTCAGCGACAATCTGGTTTTTCATCTTTTCGGTTTCGGCAATCTGCTCCTCAACCTTTCGAACGTCGGGATGGCGGTCGGTGTAGCGCGACTTTAGATCGGCCAGTTGTGCCCTGAGCCTTTCCAGTTCCTGGTCTACAGCCGGCAACCCCAACTTCGCTCCGCTGTCGCTCTTGGTCGAGCCTTGCAGGGAGCGGTACTGATTCACCAGCGTTTCAAGGTAAACGCGCTGCTGCTTGGCTGAATTCAGCGAATCTTCTTCGGTTTGCAACTGGGATTGCAGGCCAGCCAGAATCTGGAGGTTGCTGGCAACTTGCGCGGGCATCTCCCCGACATGTTGCCCCTTGAACTCGCGAATCCTCTCTTCCTGGTCCGCCAAGGTTTTCCGGGCGGTCTCCAGTTGGCTTTCCAGGAACTTTGTGGTGTCTTCTGACTGCTGCTGGCGCACTTCCAGATTCTCGCTGATGAATAGGTTCGTAAGCTCGCTGGTCACTTGCTGGGCAACCTGTGGATCGTGCGCTGAGTAGTTGACGTTGAATGAGCTAACCCTATTCTCGCTGTCGCGCACCAGTTCGATGTCAATCTCTTTGCGCATGCGCTCCACCTTTTCGTCGGGAGTGAGGCGGGCGCGCGTATCCGAATACAACTTCAGCTGATCGATGATGTGCAACAATCGGGTCCGGCTGAGAATTTGCTGGGTGATGCTGCGCAATCGGTCCTGGAGATCGTCATTCACGTTGGGCGTGACATAATCCTTCGGCATGGTGGGCTGTTCCACCAGAATCAGGGTGCTTGATCGGTAGCGCGGCGGGAGAACCCAGCTCGCTCCCCAAACTATCGCCCAGCCTAGCAGAAGCGGTATCAAGAACTGCATGTGGCGACGACGCACCACTCCCAGCCAATGTTGTAGGTCAAAACCTTCCGAACTTTTCTCTTCGAGATCGTCAATCATAAACTTATCTGCCTAGCCCTCTGGAGAACTGGTACGAAATTGAAACGAATTCGCGGTTGGTGTTGGGAGTCGCGGCCAGGACGGCGACTGCGCTGTAATCCTGATGAAGTCGCGTGTATCCCAGCTGCAGATTAAAATGCTCGCGAAACTGTTGCTGCAATGATGCTGTTCCAGAAATCGTGTGCCCGTTGCCGCTGGTCAGGGGTGTGGCGGCCACGAGGTCGTTTTCTGTATACCCACCCGTCACCGTCGCACTCAGCGTCCGCACGAGTTGTTGCCGCATCAATGCGTTGACGCTGTCCATTCGTACGGCGCCGATCAAGGCTCCGCCGCTCGAGATCAGGTGCGAGTAGCTGATGGCCAGGCTGCTCACGTGCCCCTGCCAACTCAGGCTGCCTCCAGCCGCTGGGTTCCAGCTTTGGGAAGGGGCCGATGCCGTCGTTCCGATCACGGAAATCTGCGGGCCGCCGTCTGCGTATTGCGGCCCTCCGAAGACAGAAATCGAGAAGCTCTTTGTCGGATACATCGTATAGAAAAGGAGCAATGCCTGAGTTTGCGTCTCGTTGGTTCCCGCCGCAGGATACGACAGCAGCCGCTGGTATTGGTAGGTCGCGCCGAGGTAGTTGATCTTAGAAACCCGAACCGAGTAGAAGACCAGTCCGTCCTGCGACCCCGAGTCGGACAAACTCTGTTCGCAGGTTGTTGAAGGAATTGTTGAAGGGCAGGGAACCTCGGCTTGGTTCGAATAGTGCAAATTCGTAAATGTTCCTCCGGCGCCGACCATGCTGTTGGCGGCGAATTGGTAGGTGATACCAACATTTCCGGAGTTCGAAAGTTGGTTGGCAATCGGTGCGATCACTGACTGGTTCGGCTCTTGGGTTCCGCCGGAAACGACTCCGGCCGACGCCAGATCGGGTTGGTTAAACACGTTGGAAGTTTTCTGAAAGCCGTCGCGAGCGCTGAAAGTCACGTGCGGGCTCAGTCGGTACTGGAAATTGATGGACGCATTCTCGTCCGCCTGGTTCAAGGAACTCTCGCGCTGATAGAAGGTGAACCCGGGCGCGTAGGCCAAAACCAGGTGAGATCGGGTCGTCGTCTCGTCGAGCGCGACCGTGGGCCATACCGAATAGCTTATGTCGCTAACCGGATGACCATTGACCGGACCCACTGCGTTATCCGTATATGCGCTGGTGAACGCCAGTCCGCCACGGAGATAGTTCGAGCGTTCTTGAGAAGTAAGCACGATTGGATACGACTGACCGCTTACCGGCGGCGGCGTCAGCATCCGGCCCGAGCTATCGTCGACACTCGCGGATTCATCATCGTTCGCGGACGCATTGCTTCCCGGGCCAGTGGCCGCCGGCACAGGGACTGGACGCGACTCATCCTGCGACCAGGCCGGCACGCTCATTAGAAACAGCGCCCCTTGCAGGATCAATCCCAGGCAGATTGAATCAAAGCTTCTCATCGTTGCGGAAAGTTTCTACGGAAAGTCGTGATGAAACCGGGATACGGGACCTTGTTAGGGGACAATGATGGTGTCGCCGGGCTGAAGCTTGATGTTCTGCGACATATTCTTGCCCTGACTTACTTCCTTGTAATTGAACGGGATGCGGGATTCTCCCGTGGGGCCCTGCCGGAGAACGTAGATGGACTTCTGTTTTGCGAAGTCGCGGAACCCGCCGGCCAGAGCGATTGCGTCGAGCACGGTCAAAGAGTTGACAACCATGTACGACCCCGGCTTAACCACTTGTCCCAGAATGTTGAATTTCTGGCTATTTACCTGCTGCACCATCACCGTGACTTCCGGCTCCGAAATGTAATTCTTCAGGCGACTGGCGATTTCTTTTTCCAGGCTCAGCGGCGTCAGCCCGGCCGCCTGCACTTCCCCAACCAGCGGCAACGAAATTTTTCCATCCGACCGCACCGGGATGGATCGCGAAATATCGGGTTCTTTCCATACGTTGATGGCCAGCACATCGTCGTTTCCAATGACGAAGCTGTTGTCGTGCGGCTTCGCCTGCGTGGGTGCATCGCCGCTCTGTGCGGCTGGCGTGGCGCTCGAAACCTTCGCGGCGCCTCCCGATGCTGCCTGCGCCCATAGCCCGCCCGATATTAGAAGACATGCTGAGGCTGCAACCAGAGTCCTCCAAAACCTGCTGCCTGTCTTTGTCATGTTCACGGCGGCTCCTTGACGCTTCTTGCGGGCGCAGCTCGCTGCTTCAATCAACTTGCTTTTCCGTTCCCCTTGGCCTGACTTGCACCGGCGAATCTCGCGTCCGGGAAGGGCGAAGGGTAGGACTCCGAAGCGCTCATGTGGTACTGGTCAATCTTGTAAAGCATCGTACGATAGCTTACTCCCAACAATCGAGCCGCTGCTTTTCGATTCCAACCAGTTTTCTCGAGGGCCACGGCGATTGCGTTCCTCTCGGTTTCCCACTTGACGCTCTGGATCAGCGACTTCAGCGATTTCGGGATGGACGCATCCGCACCGGCTTCAACAATTTGCTCTACTCGCCCGGATGGACCGGGATGGATGGGCTGCCCGTAAGCCGCGTTGCCATTGCCCCCGTTGCCTCCCGAAGCTGGTTCGAGCCCGCCCAGGCCGAGCTGTTTGTCACCTGCGACCAAGTAGCGTTTAACGAATGCCTCTAGCTCTTTCAGATTTCCCGGCCAGGAGTGATTCTGGCAGGCGCCCAGCGATGCTGGAGAGAATTCTCG
The DNA here is from genome assembly GCA_049280095.1 of Candidatus Sulfotelmatobacter sp. Classification (GTDB taxonomy): domain Bacteria; phylum Acidobacteriota; class Terriglobia; order Terriglobales; family Acidobacteriaceae; genus Sulfotelmatobacter. The sequence continues at coordinate 238,291 of JBAPPL010000045.1, forward strand.
CGGAGGAAGCCCATAATACCGGGCCAGCTTGTGCATGGAATGGCGCAGAAGAATTTGGATTTCATCCCTGCGCTGGCGCAAAGGAGGAACATGGACGGTGAACGCACTGAGACGATAATAGAGATCCGCTCGCAGCCGTTTTTCCGCGAGCGCACGATCCAGCTTTTCGCTGCTGGCGGCAAGAACACGGACATCTACTGCTACCGGTTTGTCTTCACCTGCCCGGATAAATTGCTTGTCCTGCAGCACCTGGAGAAGTCTCGACTGCAACGCAAGCGGCATCTCCGTGATCTCATCGAGCAGAAGCGTGCCCTTTTCACCCAATTCCAGCTTGCCCAGACTCGCCCGGCCATTACCGGTCGAAGGCCCATTCGAGGGAGCATGTCCTCTGCCGAATAATTCGATTTCCAGCAGGTCCCCCGGCATCTCCGCGCAATTAACTCTCAGAAACTTAAATCCCGAATAGACCGAGAGCTTGTGGATCAGACGCGCGACCGTACCTTTTCCGCTTCCGGGTTCTCCTAGAATAAGAACAGGAACATCGGCCTGCGCAAGCAACTCCGCTTGCGCGTGGATCTTCTGCATAACCGGGCTGACACTGAGGAAGAACTCATCCTCTCCCAGTGATTCGATGTCTTCGCTCGCCATCTCTGCTTCGGCCTCGACGTTCGACGAGCCGAGATGTCGTTTGATTAAAGACTCTAGTTGCGCTTCGGCGAAGGGCCGCACCAGAACATCTTTAGCGCCCAGGCGGGTTGCTTCCTTCTCTCGGCCTGCGTCCTCCGGATGGCAAAGCACGATCACGGAAAGATCGGGGCGCAGCCGGCGCAACCAGGGTAAGAGGTGCAGGGCGTCGGCGTCGCCGGGGGGAAGATCGAGAAATAAGAGGGCCGGCGCGACGTCGGATTGCACACGCTCCATCGCGTCCCAACCATTCGCGGCGGTTTCCAGATGCCAGGAGTGGGAGTCTGCGATGGACCAAAGCAGGCGCAGGACGGCCGATTCCCTACTGATAGCCAATAGGCGAACGGTTTCGGTTGTGTTTGGAAACATGGCCTAGGGATCCTTACCTACAGAAACAGGAGTGATTTCTGGGAACCAACTTCGGGAGAGATTCAGGCAGGTTCGACTTCGTATCCTTCTACGCGAACCGACAGCGATCGCTGGATCGCATCGACGGAAATAACCAGTGTGCGGTCTCCATTGCGCGAGACCAGAATGCCTTCCAGACCGTTAAGCGCTCCGCTCCGGATGCGCACGCGCTGTCCGATCTTGAGGAATGGGTGAGAAGACCAGGGGAGCGGCCCCTCGATCACGCTCCGAACCGAATCGATTTCCCCGTCCGGAATTGGGGTACCCTCGCCGCGCGCGCCGACGAGCCCAAATACTCCGTCCACGCGAAGAACGCGCAGGCGGTCGGCTCGGTTGGGCACAAACTTGGCGAAGACGTAGCAGCGGAATAGCGGCACCTCGACTGACTTCTTGCGGTCACTCCAACGGTGTATTTCGGTTACGAGAGGCAGGAACGTCTTGACGCCTCGCTCCTCGAGTCTCTGCGCCACAATTTTCTCGTGGCGGGGGCGGGTCTGCAGCCCGTACCAGTTTTCAGCTTCCGCTTCAACTGGTGGAGCCGGTTGCGATAAATCCAGTGACAAGCTGCTAACGGCCATAGCTTCGCCCTCTAAGTCACTGCTGGCAGTGACCCAAAATTAAACGCAGGACTGTCGCTGTCGAGACCTCAAACGTGAGATCCAGGGGGATACTACTTTGGGCAGGAAACCGGGGGGAAAGCTAATTTCCTGCTAGTTCAACATCTTTTTTGTAAAAGTCGCTTCCGTCTCACCGCGATTTCTGTCTTCGAAACCACGTTCCACTGACGCGCTCAAGAAAACTGGGTAACAAATACGACGCACCCAGCAATCCCTAAGGGTCACTCTGCTGATCTCTATCAATGCCGAAACCAAACGGGGGGGAACCGCTATCTACTCGACAGCTGGGCTTGCCTTAATAACAACCATCCTACATGGGAGCGCAGATCGCTGCAAGGGGTACGTCCACCCGTCTCCATACTTCTCATAGAATCGTAGGTGTAATGTCTCAAGACATAGAGATTAATGCACTAGAGAACATTTTCCTTGTCAGTAGCGGGGCAGGACACCTTGAGTACTCGCCGACGGCCTACTTTCCTGGCGATCTATATTCCCCATAAAGTATTGATTATATAGCCTATTACGTCGGCGATAAGGACTGCGGCTCGCCTCCTCCTCTTTGACTTCGATGAACTTGTGTCACCAAGCGGCGTCCTCGACTCTATCCTGTGCAAGAACTTGCAACTGTGCCACATCGATTGCAACGCAAAGGAAACGCAAGGGTTGCATTGTCTGCGAGCTAGGCGATAGAATCATGCCGCTTTTCATTTCGAATTCTCACCCCAGAATTCATACAGCGCCTTGGGAATCATTTGTAGAACTCTGAGGCGAGAGGGCCAATGTTCAGCGATTCGGACCCTCGGAAAAACAAAATCCGAGTGCTCGTTGCCGACAGTTCCAGAATTCACACCCATCTGCTTGCTGACGCGTTGAAGCGCGATCCCCTGCTGGAAGCGATCCCTTTCGACTCAGATTCTCGTAGCCTGGTCGCCGCAATGATGGGCTTGGATATCGAGGTACTGGTAATCAGCCCGAGTCTGAACGAGCAGCCCTTTCGCGGTCTCGAAGTTCTGCGCGAACTGCGCACCGTTCGCCCGGTTCGGGCCGTGGTCTTACTGGACTCAGTGAAGGACGAAGCTATTCTGGATGCTTTTCGCGCCGGTGCGAGAGGCATATTCAGTAAGAGCCAACCGGCCGAGGTCCTTAGCAAATGTGTCCGATGCGTTTATCAGGGCCAGATATGGGCAAACAGTCAAGAATTGGCCCTGGCCGTCGAAGCCTTGGCCAGCGCTCCGAACGTGCGCGCCGTGAATGCGAGCGGGATGAGCCTGCTTTCGAAGCGGGAACTGGAGGTGGTTCGCTGCCTTGCCGAGGGAATGACCAACCGCGAGATCGCCGAGCGCCTGAAGCTCAGTCAGCACACGGTCAAAAATTATCTGTTTCGAGTCTTTGACAAGCTGGGCGTCTCCAGCCGTGTTGAACTCTTGTTCATGACTCTAAGCCAGGCTGGCTCGGGCCAATTGCCGACGCCGGGTGAACCCAAGGGCTCGGATCCAAGTCTCCACGATGAATTCGCGATCCTTCAGAAGGCGGCCGAGACCGGCCTGCCGGCCGCACAACTGGCTCTGGCGCAACTCTACCTGGTTCGACGAAAAGACCCTCAGGACATGGTTCATGCCTACATGTGGTACCTCATCGCGCTGGAACGAGCATCACGAGGCGGGAAACACATGACAGAGATGCTCACAGTGGAGCAGATCGATGAAGCTCAAGAGAAGGCTGGGGCCTGGCTTCTGCGCTTGAGAGAGATCTCGCCGATGGCGTCGGAAACTGCTCCCGGTCCCCAATCCTCCACCCGCGTCGTAGCTAAGGCTCCGAAGACGGATCATTGATTCGCAGAACTCGGCAATTTTTTTCGAGGACCCTTACGAAGCATCCACCCACACTGCGAATTGACAAAAGACTTACACTGAAGGCTCTAGGTGAGAAGAGCCAGCTATTTCTTGGTCGGCAACGTTGACACATTCGAGATCTATTGGGGACGATCGACTGGGGACGATCGACGCAAAGCAGATGACTTCTCTGGGCGTACAACTTCCGCAGGGTGTTTCTGCCGCCGTTCTTGCGCACGGGGAGCAGTCGAATGTGGCGAAACCATCCTCCCGCGGGTGGCTCTTGCTTGCCCTGGTTTTGCTTCTGAGTGCGCTGTACATGGCGCTGGAATTAAAGCGCGGCTGGGTTCCCTCGGATGAAGGCACTCTGGCGGAAAGCGCCGAGCACGTGCTGCGGGGAGAACTTCCTCATCGTGACTATCACGACGGTTATACCGGACTATTAGGTTATCTGAACGCAGCGGCGTTTCGGTTGTTTGGAACAAACCTCGCCAGCATGCGCTACATGCTGTTTCTGTTCTTTCTGGTCTGGGTTCCGGCGGTTTATTACGCGGCGTCGAAGTTTGTTTCCGCACCCGTTGCCTGTGCGCTGACCCTGCTGGCGGTGGCATGGGGACCGCCAAATTACGCGGCCGCCCTGCCTTCCTGGTACAACCTGTTCTTCGCAACCTTCGGGGTCGCGGCCCTGCTCCGCTACATCGAAACCCAAACTGGCGGTTGGTTGCTGCTTGCCGGGGCTTGTGGCGGCATCTCGATCCTGTTCAAGCTGCCGGGTTTGTTCTTCGTCGCGGGCGCCTTATTCTTTCTTGTGTATCGCGAACAACTTGCGCCCAGCGCCGAACCGGGAGATCGCCGCGAGACTCGGGCGTACCGGATCTTCGTCATAACCTCGATACTTGTATACGAAGCCCTGCTGTTCGTGCTCCTGCGAAAGCTGGCTAATAGTGCCACCTATTATTATTTCTGGGGCCCGGAGCTTGCGATTGGCGCGGCTCTTGTCTGGAACGAAATCTACGCTTCCGGGAATCGAAGCCGAAGATTTCACTTTCTTCTGCGCGACCTGCTGCTGTTCTCAACCGGCGTTGCGATTCCCATCGCTATATTCCTGGTTCCCTACCTTCTCACCAGAAGCATCGGTCTTCTCGTGCGAGACATTTTTGCTATATCCGGACAGCTGATTGCACAGGTGGGCATGAAGCCGCATGTGCATTGGTTTCGTCAGGGAATCGAAATCAATGCAGTGCTGATCGCACTCGTGCTCTCGACCCGCTCGAAAACCCCTCCCAAGCTGTGGAAGCAGGTCGTCTTCGCAGCTTCCATGGTCATCCTGATCCCGTCCCTTTTGTTTTGGGCTCGCCGATCTCGCTATTACTATCAACACGTGTGGAGCGCGATTTGGGTTTTTGCGCCCGTCGTGGTGGTCGTTGGCGTTGCAATGCTGGCTCACCGGTCTCGGCTGAACCGATTGGGATCTATTCCTCGGCAGCGACTATTCCTGACTCTTTCGGTGACGGCGGCGTGCAGCCTGATTCAATTCCCCTTCACCGTCACGATTTACTTTTGCTACATCGCGCCGCTGGTTCTGCTCTCCATCGCCGCCGTGGTCAGTTTGATGGATCCGCCACCCCGGTTAGCCGTAGCTGGCATGATGTGCTTCTGCCTTGTGTATGTCGTGTTCGATTTGACGCCGGTGTTCGTTTATCACCTGGGCAACGAATATGCGCCTGACACCCAGAAGGTTCGGCTTTCCATGCCTCGCGCAGGTGGCCTGCGGGTCACCGCTGCGACCGCGCGCGAGTACGAGGATCTGGACAGTCTTATCCATCAGCACGCCCGCGGCGAGTACATCCTGGCTAAACCTGATTCTCCCGAAGTCTATTTTCTTTCCGGCTTTCGCGATCCAACCGGTATTTTTTTTGATTTCTATGAAGACCCGTCCGGGCGAACCCAGCGTGCCCTCGCAGTGATTGACTCGCACAACATCAACCTCGTAGTCCTGAACCATCATCCGCCCTTCGCGGGTCCAATCGCGGACGATCTCCAGAACGCGCTGGAGCGTGAGTTCCCCAATCGCGCGGACGCCGGAGACTTTGAAGTCAGGTGGAAACCATGACTCCTGCAGACGCGAGCCGAAGGCCCGGCATTTCAGTCGTAGTTCCGGTGTACCGAAGCGAAACCATCTTACCGGAACTTGTGCAACGGCTCTCGCAAACGCTGCCGGCTCTCGCCCAGGAATACGAACTCATTCTGGTAAATGATTGCAGCCCTGACCAAAGTTGGGCCGTCATCGGCCAACTCCAGCGCCAGTTCGCATGGATACGCGGCATCAACCTCATGCGCAATTACGGCCAGCACAACGCGCTCCTGTGTGGAATTCGAGCCGCGGGATACGAAGTGATCATTACCATGGACGACGACTTGCAGCATCCTCCCGAGGAGATTCCGAAGTTACTGAGTGAACTTTCCCGTGGCTTCGATGTCGTGTATGGCACGCCGCAGCAAGAGCAGCACGGTTTGGGCCGCGACCTGGCCTCTCTCGCAACCAAGATGGCTCTGAGAAATGTCGTGGGGGCGGAAATTGCCAGACAAGTCTCGGCGTTCCGCGCATTTCGCAGACAGGTAGCGGATGCATTCCGACAGTATGAAGGCTCATTCGTCTCGGTTGACGTGTTGCTGACATGGGGAAGCAACCGGTTTGGCGCCGTCAAGGTCCATCACGAGGCCCGGAAGCAGGGCACATCCGGCTACACCTTCCGAAAGCTTGCGACTCACGCGATGAATATGATGACGGGGTTCAGCACAGTGCCCCTGCAGTTCGCCAGCATCGTAGGGTTCTGTTTCACGTTGGTTGGTGTCGGAGTCCTGTTTTATGTGACGATCCGCTACTTTCTCAGCGGAGATGCTGTTCCAGGATTTCCTTTTCTCGCCTCCATCATCGCGATCTTTTCGGGCGCACAGTTGTTCGCTCTGGGGATTATTGGCGAATACCTTGCCCGCATGCATTTCCGCATGATGGACCGGCCGACTTACGCCATCCGCGAAATCATCGGCCCTCCAGGAAGCGAAGGAACGACCTGATGGATTTTCGTGTTCCCTTCAACCGGCCATGCCTGGCAGGCAACGAGTATAAGTACATCGCCGAGGCGATCGCGAATGGCCAGGCTTCCGGGGATGGCCCCTTCACGCGACGGTGCCACGAGTTGCTGGAACGGGAGTTGCAGGCGCCGAAAGTTCTCCTCACGACCTCCTGCACGCATGCGCTGGAGATGGCGGCGATCCTGCTCGATTGCGGGCCGGGCGATGAAATCATCATTCCATCGTTCACCTTCGTTTCCACTGCAAACGCTTTCGCGTTGCGCGGCGCCCGCATCGTGTTTGCCGACATCCGTCCTGACAGTTTGAATCTCGACGAAAGCCGTCTGCCATCTCTCATCACGAAGCGGACGAAGGCCATCGTCCCGGTGCACTACGCGGGCGTCGCCTGCGAAATGGATGCGATCTGCAGCCTTGCGCGCGAGCACGGCGTCCGAGTCATTGAGGACAATGCCCATGGGTTGTTTGCTCGCTACAAGGGTAAGCTCACCGGCACCTTCGGCTGCTTGAGCACCCAGAGCTTTCACGAAACCAAGAACATCATTTGCGGCGAAGGCGGAGCCCTGGTGGTGAACGATCCGGAGATGGTCGAGCGCGCCACGATCATCCGCGAAAAGGGGACCAACCGCAGCCAGTTCTTCCGCGGGCAAGTGGATAAATACACCTGGGTGGATATCGGCTCCAGTTATCTGCCGTCGGATCTGCTGGCCGCGTTCTTGCTGGCGCAGTTGGAGGGCCGACAGGGGATCCAAACCAAACGGCGTCGAGTTTGGGAATATTACTGGAGGCATCTGCAGGTCCTGGCTGGGAAAAACAAAGTACGGCTGCCCGTGATTCCCGCGGAGTGCGAGCAGGCTTATCACATGTTTTATCTAATCCTTCCCTCGCTTGAATGTCGCCAGGCCCTGATTGCGCACTTGAAGGAGCAGGGGATACTGAGCGTCTTTCATTACGTTCCCCTGCACTTGTCGGCGATGGGAATGAAATTCGGCGCACGAGAGTGCCCCGTCACTGAGGACCTCAGCTCCCGGCTGCTCAGGCTGCCTTTCTATAATGACCTGACTGAGGACGATCAGGCGCAGGTCGTAGGCTTGATCAAGGACTTCTTCGATGTACGAGATTGATGTGCGGGATTAAACGTCGGCTCCCGCGAAACAAGGTATTCCATGATTGAAACGTTTCGGCCGATCCTCAACCTGCCGTGGGCGTACCAGATGTGGGGCGGCATCGTAGGCGCGAATGAATATAGGAAGACGCTGGCAAAAGAGCACATCCGTGCCAGGCAAAGCGACCGGATCCTTGACGTCGGTTGCGGTCCCGGAAGCATGGTCCCTTATCTTCCCAAATCAGAATATGTCGGCTTCGATGCGAACCCTGATTACATTCAGCAGGCACAGCGCCGCTTTCCGGAGGCGCATTTCACCTGCGATCAGGTGAATGAGTACAATCTGCCGCAATCAGAATACTTCGATATCGTGATCGCGTTAGGCATTCTGCATCACCTCGACGATCCGGAAGCTGTGCAACTGTTTCGCATGGCTCGTCGTACTCTAAAACCTGACGGCAGGCTGATCACGTCGGATGGCGTTTGGCTAGCTAGTCAATCGAGATTTGCAAGATTCTTGCTAAGCAGGGACCGGGGACGCTTCGTCAGGCAGGCGGAGGAATACGTGGCACTTGCTTCGACTTCTTTTCCGAGTGTCAGTTCAACGGTCCGTCACGACATGCTGCGGATTCCCTATAGCCATCTCATTCTGGAATGCAGGGGCTAGTCGACCGAAATTCGTGCGTGCAGGCAGAACCAGTCCATTGTCTCTCTAGAACTAAAACCACTTGTGCAAAGTGTAATAGGACTGGGAAGGTTCAAAGCCAAGGTGGCACCAAACCTTCTGCACCGTCACGTTTGTCACCTGCGTGGAGATAAGCATTCGCTTCGCCTGCTGCTTTTTGCATAACTCCAGCCCATGCACCATAAGAGAGCGTCCAACCCCGATTCCCTGCACTTCCGGAGCGACCCCGAACAACAACCCTTCCATTTCCTTGGGGGTATTCAGCCGTAGGGTTAGAAATCCGACAATTTTCTTATCGATCTCCGCGACCAGCACTTCGGTCGCAACTTGCTTTGACGTGCATGATCGCACCGCCCATGAAACGTAGCCTTCGTCGCATTTGCGCTGATCCAGCCTGGGATCGGTATGGTAGTGGCCGTAATATCCTTTGAACGCCGCTGCAGCGACCGCCTCTACCTGGGCCGCGTCGTCCGGCACAAACTTCCGAACGTGCGCACTTGGAGCATCGTCTGGAATCGAACGCTTGGCGAGTTCGAAGCTGTAATAGACGAGAGTGTCCATCAGCAGGAAGCCCTGCCGTTCCATCTCTTGAACTGTGCGAACCTCTTTGGTCGCGCAACGGGCAATCAGCAGCTTGATCTGTTCTGCCGCACAGAAATCGATAATCTGCGAAAGATTCTTCCCTTCCACCTGCGCCCTCGCCACCCGAACCCCAAATTGCTCGCTGTCAATTTCCGAAAACGCAATTGTTTCCCCTTCGCCGATGGCCATGCTTCTGTCCCCTCTGACCCGGTCGCAGCGGCCGAACCGTGCCGAACACGTAACCAGTGCGATCAATCATCATAAACTCGCCTTCCCGAAAGCACTATTCAAGGATACGACCCGGATCAGGAGTAGAAGCGATAGCGGCGTGGGTCGAGACCCACATCAGGGAGAAGCGCACCGTCGAAGAAGACCGGCGTAAAGCGAAAACGGCGTGCCTAAGCACGCCGCTATGAGTTCAAATCAGCTTATTGTCAGTGGCTTCGGGGCATAGACGTCTGCCGACGCAAAACCATGGCTCCGAGGCAGGAAAGGCCGGCCAGCAACAGGTACATGAGAGGCGTCCCACCCTCAGGAACCGCGGCGCATTTGTCGCCCCCTTTGCTCGGACTGTAACTGCAGGTACCGCCATTGCCGTTACCGCCGTTGCCGTAGCCCCCGTTACCGTACCCCCCGTTTCCGCCTTTGCCGTTGTTGTTGTAAAGGTCGTGGCCAGAGGTGAATGCGAAGGCTAACAAGCTGGACGGTTCGTAGTTAAGAACGCTATGCGTGGCGCTCGTCGCCTTAACGTTCGCCCGGCTTTGCCCGAAAGCGGAAGGGAGGAAGCACATCAATCCGGCAAGAAATACAAATCCTGATAATCGGTATACAGACTTCACGGTTACGTCTCCTCGGGGGAGAACACGGGGGGAGGGCCGGACACCGGACCCCTGGTGCAGACAACTACAGCTCTCACTCTAACGTGAAAGCATGAACTGTCAAGAGTGATAATTTCTGCGACTGGCTGCAAGTACTTGCAACACTGCGTTTCGCTGCTTTGTTCTCAGGAGGATAGACGTTAACGGGAAAAGACGGCCTAATCGAGACCTGCCGGCATCTTCCCTCTGATCCCGCTTCAGCCGGTAGCCGGAAGATTCTCGACTTCGGTGATCGGACGCTTGCACTCGATGGCAACCGCGAATCCCGTGCCGGTTTCTAGCCGCTCCACCCGGACAACCTTGCCCTTGCCCAGCAGTCGAACGGGATGGCGCAATCGAGGATCCTGCACCGCCATCATCAAGCTCACGCGGGTACGAACCGGGACCGGATCGTCGACTCTCAGAAGCACGCCGCTGACACTTATGTTCTTGCTGACGCCCGCAATTTCCCGCACTGCACCCCCAGTCGGGAAACTCAGCGAGACTGGGAATTGGAGGTCGAAGCGACGGTGCCTTCGTTCTTTCCGAGGTGCGTCGAAATCTGGGGAATGGATCATAAACGTTGTTCGCCGCTGACATCGGCGCTCAGGGCCGCACCAGCGCCTTGTGCAGCTACTACGGAGCGGGAATCATCGCTTGACTAACGTTGGAGTATCCGCTCTCGCCACTGGGGTCTATCGCCGTGGTCGCGTAACAGTAGGTCGTACCATCGGCTACCACACTGTCGGTATATGCGGTTGTGGGACTCGGCGAGGAGCCAATGTTCGTATAGGAACCACAGGCACTCCCCGAGTAGATGGCACGATACACGTTGTAGCTGGTGACGCCGGTTGTGGTACTGGCTGTCCACATCAAGCTGACCGTATGAACGGGCGCTGCCGTGCCGGTGCCGGTCACACTTGCCGCTGTCGGCGTGTTGGAGGCAGTGCTGGCAAATGAAGCCGAGGCTGAGGCAGTTCCAGTTGCTCCGGGAGTGAACTTCACCGTGAACGTAAGAGGCTGGGTTGTGGTGACCGTGACTGGGAATGTGAGTCCGCTGATAGAAAACTCGGAAGGGTTGGTACCGCTCAAGCTGACCGATGAAACGGATACGCTCGCACCACTGGCGCTCAGCGTTCCGGTTTGAGTTCCGCTTGTCCCGACGACGACACTTCCCACGTTGACCGAGCTGGCACTCAAGGTCCCTACACTTTGCGCGACCGCGGATCCAGTCAGTACTACGCTCAAACTAGGATTCGAAGCATTCGAATCGACTACGACGCTTCCTGGGAAACTACTACCTGCGGACTGCGGCGCAAACGTCACACTGAAAGACGCGCTCTGCCCCGGGGTTAAGGTGACCGGAGCGGATATTCCTGAGATGCTAAAACCCGTGCCCGCCACCGTCGCCTGAGAGATGGTGGCACTTTCTCCGCCGACGTTCTTTATCGTCTCGGTTTGCGCCTGATTCTGGCCGACCGTGATGTTCGTAAAGATCAGGCTCGAAGGCGTTGCAGTGAGGGTGGCTGGCGCGACTCCGGCTCCGGAGAGGGCGATATCAAGCGTAGTGCTTGAGCCGCTTATGGTGAGTGATACGCTTCCACCGCTGGCGCCCGCCGCCGTCGGCGCGAAGACCACGCCAAACGTCGTGCTCTGATTCGCCGCCAGAGTCAGCGGCAGGCTCAGACCGCTATAGCTGAAACCGGCGCCGCTAACCGTCGCCTGTGAAATTGTGAGACTGTCGCCCCCGATGTTCTTCAAGGTCTCAGTCTGCGTCTGACTCGTGCCCACCTGCCGACTGCCGAAGCTGAGACTGGTCGGAGTTGCCGAGAGGCTCCCGGCCGCGACCGCCGTCCCGGAAAGCGCCACGTTTAGTGTGCTGCTCGAACCGTTGTTGGTGAGTGCCAGAGTTCCGCTGGCGCTGCCCGCCGACTGCGGCGCAAAGACCACGTTAAAGCTCACGCCTTGACCGGGGATTAAAGTCAAGGGCAGACTTAAGCCGGTTGTGCTGAATCCCGTGCCGGTAACAGCTGCCTGGGTGATCGTGAGATTGGTTACGCCGGTATTCGACAACGTGTCGGACTGGGTTTGGCTGGTCCCCACCTGCACATTCCCGAAGCTGACGCTGGCCGGTCCAGCAGTCAGCGTACCCAGCAAGGAGTTCTGATTACTTTGCAGGTTGGATTTGCTCGTGCTTAGTCCCTGGCAACCCACCATGATAGACAGAGCCAGCACAACCACGAACGTATTCCAACGAGTGGGGAGGCGGCTCATAAGTGATTGAAGAAGCTATGCTTCGTCTTCGAAGGCTAGTGTGCACTGGGACCATCACCCGGTAAAGTTCCGAAAGGGCATGAGGGCAGGGGCCAGAGGGACTACGCCTGGGTTGGAGGCCGCACAGCCTCCTGCTTGACCCAGTGATGAGGGGAGCAGGGCAGGTTTGGCATTTCCTGAGTTGAAGTTCTGGAGGCTGAGTTCGGGATCAGCCCTCCGGCTGGCTAACTCGATCATCCTTGAGGGCGCGCCCCTCCTAAGACCAGCTCGCAAAGACTGTCGACGAAATCAGGAGTCAGCTTGTCGTGCCGAATTAGGAATCGCATGTAAATGGGGCCATAAAGGGAATCCAGGATGAGGTTCATGTCTACATCTTTGCGCAGTTCGCCGCGCTGAATTCCGCGCTGGAGTGTGGCGTAAGCTTCCTGGCGGCGGGGCCGGAGGAAGCGCTCGCGGAACGCGGCGATGAGGTCTCGATCGCTCTGGCCTCCGCCGAGAATCGCAGAAACAATTCGTCCGCGCCGGCTGCAGAAGATCTTGATCAGTTGACGCATCTGCTGGCTCATGTCGGTGCGGACCGAGCCGGTATCCGGGAAGTGGAGCTTGCGGGTTGCGCTGCTGGCGAACGCATCCGCGATGAGCGCGGCCTTGTTCGACCACCAGCGGTAAACCGTTGCCTTGCCGACGCCAGCGTGGGCTGCCACGGCTTCAATGGTCAGTTCAGAAAAGCCGTTTTCCCCGAGGAGCTTCAGCGTGCTGCGCAGGATGGCCAGTCGAGCTTCTTCACTGCGCGGGCGCCCGGGAGGGCGCTTGCCGCGGCCCCTAGCGCGTTTGCCACGAGCCGGAGACTTCTGGCGCATGCCCCTACCCTACCATATAATCGATGAAGTGCTTTAGAATCCAATACGCTGAGTATCGAATCTAAAATCAGGTCTGTGGATTCCTCGTCGCGTCCGGGCAGTGTAGCCTCTTTTACTCTTGTGCATTCGAACTCTGGAGTGGTGCCTAACCAATGTGGATAGTTGCGTTAGCTCTAAGGCGTCCCTACACCTTCGTCGTGATGGCGATCGTCATCATTGTTCTGTTTTTCGTTACCCTGGTCCGCACTCCCGTCGACATCTTCCCGGACATAGACATTCCGGTCGTCTCAGTGGTTTGGTTTTATACGGGCATGTCGCCCGAGGACATGGCCGACCGCATCGTAGCCAACTCCGAGCGCGGCATCACCACCACGGTCAACGACATCGAGCACATGGAGTCGCAATCGGTTTACGGCCTGGGCATCATCAAAGTCTTTTTCCGCCCGGGCACCAACGTACAAGGAGCGATTGCGCAAATCACGGCTATCTGCCAAACCACCGTACGCGGCCTGCCGCCCGGCACCACGCCGCCTCTCATCATTTCCTATAGCGCCTCCACTACGCCCATTATTCAGCTCGGCCTGAGCAGCAAGACTCTGCCCGAGCAGGATCTTTTCGATTTAGGCCAGAACTTCCTGCGCAATTTTCTGGCTACCGTGCCTGGAGCTGCCACGCCATATCCTTACGGCGGAAAGATTCGCCAGATTCAGGTGGACCTGGATTTGCCCAAGCTCCAGGCTTACGGGCTCGAGCCCAATGACATTGTCAATGCCGTCAATGCGCAGAACATCATCCTCCCAACGGGCACCATCAAACTGGGCCCGACCGAATACAACGTGGAAATGAACGGCACTCCGCAGACGATCGCGGAATTGAATGACCTGCCGGTCAAAACCACCAACGGTTCCACGCTCTACATGCGCGATGTTGCCCACATCCGCGACGGCTTCGCGCCACAAACCAACATCGTGCGTCAGGATGGCAACCGCGGCGCCCTGATGTCGATGTACAAGAACGGCAACGCTTCCACGTTGGACATCGTTAAAGGCATCAAGAACATCGTTGTGCAAGCGGCGCAGGCGCTGCCACCGGAGTTGAAAATCACGGCGCTGTTTGACCAGTCTCTGTTTGTGCGCGCTTCGATTCAAGGAGTGTTGCGCGAAGGCTTGATCGCCGCGGCTCTTACCGCCGTGATGATTCTCATCTTCCTGGGCGATTGGCGCCCCACCATCGTCATTTCCATCTCCATCCCGCTCTCCATTTTTGTTTCGATCATCGTGCTGGGTGCGATCGGGCAAACTATCAACATCATGACCCTGGGCGGGTTGGCGCTTGCCGTTGGCATCCTGGTCGATGATGCCACGGTGGAAATCGAGAACATCGAGCGCAATCTCGCCATGGGCAAGGAGATGAGGCAGGCCATTCTCGACGGCGCACAGCAGATCGCCGTGCCGGCCTTCGTCTCCACCTTGAGCATTTGCATCGTGTTTGTGCCGATGTTCTTCCTGACGGGCGTGGCGAAATTCCTTTTCGTGCCTCTGGCCGAGGCCGTGAGCTTCGCCATGCTCGCCAGTTATCTGCTCTCACGAACCCTCATCCCGACGCTGGTCATGTACATCATGCGCGGGCACGAGCATCGCGCGGAAGCGCCAAAGTCGTCGCTGGGTCGCTTCCAGCGCGGCTTCGAGCGCAAGTTTGAAGACTTCCGCCGCAGCTACGAGCAGCTGCTTGAAACTACCCTGGAGCATCGCGGCGCTTTCGTGGTTTGTTTCCTCGTTTTCTGCGTACTTTCGCTCGGACTTTACACTTTCCTTGGTCAAGACTTCTTTCCGCAAGTAGATGCCGGCCTCTTGCGCCTGCATGTGCGGGCGCGTCCGGGTTTGCGCGTGGAGGAAACGGCGCGGCTGTGCGATGAAATCGAAGCCGTTCTGCGAGAAGAGATTCCGAAGGGTGAATTGCAGACGGTTCTTGACAACATCGGGTTGCCGAACTCCGGCATCAACCAGTCCTACAGCTCCAATGGAACCATCGGCTCGAGCGATGCCGAGATCCTGATCGCGCTCGATCCTGAGCATCATCCTCCGGCTGCGGCGCTCAGGCGGCATCTGCGCGAGGTGCTGCCCCGGCGCTTTCCCGGAGTGGAGTTTTTCTTTCAGCCAGCCGACATCGTTACTCAGATTCTGAACTTCGGTTTGCCTGCGCCCATTGATGTGCAGGTGGTCGGCACGGATATGCAGACCAGCTATCTTATCGCTCAGCAGATTGCTAACAAGATGCGGCACATCCCCGGCACTGCCGACGTGCATGTGCAGCAATTGCTTTCCCTCCCTACGCTGCACATGGATATCGAACGCACACGCGTCACCCAGGTGGGGCTCACGGCGCGCGATGTGGCGCAGAGCGCGCTGGTTTCGCTGAGCGGCAGCTTCCAGACTACGCCGAACTTCTGGCTCAATCCGCGCAACGGGGTCACCTACAATGTGGCCGTGCAGTCGCCGCAATATCGCATGACCAACCTGCAAAACCTGATGGATATTCCGGTGACTTCGCAGCAGGGCCCGCAACTGCTGAGCAACCTGGTGCAGGTGACTCCAGTCGCCCGCCCGGCGAGCGTAAACCACTACAACGTGCAACCCGTGATTGATGTTTACGCCAGCACCCAGGATCGCGATTTGGGCGCGGTCGCTGCCGATACCGACAAAGTGCTCAAGACGTTCGATGGTAAGTTGCCGCGCGGCACTCATCTCATCGTGCGCGGGCAGGTAGCCACCATGCGCTCCTCGTTCTTCGGGCTGGGCGTCGGATTGATTGGCGCCATCCTGCTCGTGTATCTGTTGATCGTCATTAACTTTCAGTCTTGGCTCGATCCTTTCATCATCATCGCGGCATTGCCGGGAGCCTTGGCGGGAATCTGCTGGTTCCTGCTGCTGACCCGCACCACTCTGAGTGTGCCGTCGCTTACCGGCGCGGTCATGTGCATGGGCGTGGCCACCGCCAATTCCATTTTGATGGTCAGCTTTGCGCGCGAGCAGCTCGACGAAGGCATTCCCGCCGTTCAGTCCGCTGTTGCCGCGGGATACACCCGTATGCGACCGGTGCTGATGACTGCACTGGCGATGATCATTGGAATGGTCCCGATGGCGCTGGGCTTTGGCGAAGGCGGCGAACAGAACGCACCGCTCGGCCGCGCTGTAATCGGAGGACTGTTATTTGCCACGGTTGCCACTTTGTTTTTTGTACCCAGTGTGTTCGCCATCTTCCACGGCCGCCGGGAAGCCAAACTGGCAAGGCAGGGGTTGGCGTAATTGTGAGTGCCTCAGATAGTGATCGGAGTCGAGCATGAGTGCAGAGAACGAATCGAAACCGGATGCAACGCGAGCCGGGCAGAATGATGACGCGAGTTCGCAGCAGCCGATTCAGAGCGAAGAGCATCACGGGCTGAGTGCTCAGGCTCAGCGCGACGAGGAGATCGCCGCGATCCAGCAACACGCGCGACACCAGCCACCGGGCATCCAGAGGCCGCCCGAGGTTCCGCCCGCGCCCGCGAGTAGAGCGCTGACCATGGTCGGCGTCTTGTTGCTGATACTGCTGATCGCAGGTGCGCTCACGCTCTGGGACCACGTCACCCACGAGCACGCTTTGGCCAAGGAAACGGAGCAGGAGACCGTGCCAACCGTCGCCGTGGTTTATCCGCAAGTAGAAAAGCCCGATGAAGATCTCGTTCTGCCCGGTTCTCTGCTGGCTTACGTGGAATCTCCCATTTACGCGCGAACGAACGGTTACCTTTTGCAATGGTACAAGGACATTGGCAGCCAGGTAACTAAGGGCGAGTTGCTCGCGAAGATCGACACGCCTGAGGTGGATCAAGAGCTGAATCAGGCTCGCGCCACGCGTCAGCAAACCCTGGCGCAGGTGGATATCGCCAAAATTACGACAGACCGCTGGGCCAACCTGCTCAAGACCGACGCGGTCTCGGCGCAGGAAGCGGATCAATACGCGAGCGGATACAAACAGAGCCAGGCCAACCTGGCTGCCGCTGAGGCAAATGTCCGGCGCCTCGAACAGTTGGAGGGCTTTAAGGACGTCTACGCGCCATTCACGGGTGTGCTCACACGTCGCAACGTCGACCCCGGCGCGCTCATCAACGCTGGCTCGGGTACAGTCGGCACCGAACTGTTTCGCATGGCTCGTGTCGATCCCTTGCGGGTTTACACCAGCGTTCCGCAGGCTTACGCGCCGTATATCAAAGTCGGCGCCAAGACCGCCGTCACGTTGCAGGAGTTTCCCGGGGAAAAATTCTTCGGCAAGGTGGTGCGCACTGCCGAAGCGATTGATCCCTCCACGCGGACATTGCTAACCGAGGTCGACGTGCCCAATAAAGACGGACGTTTATTGCCCGGCTCATTCGGCGAGGTGCACTACGCCGTGGGTTCCGGCGTGAACAAGGTTACCGTTCCGGTAAACGCGATGTTGTTCCGCGCCGAAGGCCCGCGCCTGGCGGTCGTCGGTCCCGATGGCAAAGTGCAGTTGCGTCCCATTAACATCGGACGCGACTACGGAACGACGCTGGAGATTCTCGACGGAGTTTCTCCCACCGATCAGATCGTGATCAATCCCGCTGATTCGCTCGAAGAAGGGCAACAGGTGATGGTGGCACAGAAGCCGCCCGCTCAATCTCCGCCGGCGAGCCAGCAGAAAGGCAGCGGATCGTGAAGCGAGTCCTCATTTCGACCGCTCTCGCGCTGCTCGGTTTTGCCGCAGGATGCACCGTCGGTCCGCGTTACAGCCGGCCCGCGGCTCCAGCGCCGGCGCCGGATGCGTGGAAGACGCAACCGCCATGGCAGCAAGCCGCGCCTAAAGACTCGATTCCTAAAGGCGCGTGGTGGCAAATCTTTAACGACCCAGCGCTGAATACATATGAACAACAATTGCTGCAGGCCAACCAGTCTCTCGTGGCCGCGCGCGACCGTTTAGATCAGGCGCGTTCGTTGGCGCGCGTCGCTACTGCGGACATGTTCCCGCAGCTTTCGGCCGATCCCAACGCGTTGCGGGAAAATGCCGGCGCCAATCGCCCTCTAGACGGCCAAGCACCGCCCGCCGCTGCGTATACGCAGAGCGTCTACTCGATTCCATTTTCTTTGAGCTATGAAGCAGATCTTTTCGGACGGGTTCGGCACAACGTGGAAGCGGCCAATGCTTCTCTGCAGTCGAGCGCCGCCGATCTGCAGAACGTGCAGTTAGTGCTGACTGCGGAACTCGCCGCCGACTACTTCACGCTGCGCGAACTGGACGCTGAGTTCCAGGTAGTGCAGGACTCCGTGGGCTATCAGCAAAAAGGCCTGGATCTGGTGAAAAATCGCCACGACGGTGGCATCGCCAGCGGACTCGAAGTGGCGCAGCAGGCTGCTCTGCTCGACTCCACAGTATCGCAGCTTGCTCTGGTGCAGGAGTCGCGCGAACAGTATGAGCACGCCATTGCCGTGCTGGTGGGCCAGCCAGCCTCCAGCCTCAGCTTGCCCGTCGCGCCCTTGCAGGCCACACCGCCGCCGGTGCCGCTGGGAGTACCCTCCGACGAATTGGAACGCCGTCCTGACATCGCGACGGCAGAACGCCTGATGGCCTACGAAAATGCACAAGTCGGAATCGCGCGTTCCGCTTTCTATCCGCACATCACGCTGAGTGGTACCGGAGGATGGCAAAGCCGTGATCTCGGCTCGCTCCTCAACGCTCCGAGCCTCTTCTGGTCCTTGGGCGCAGATGCCTTGCAGCCCATTCTTGAAGGCGGTCGAAACCGCGCCAATCTGGCCGCTGCCCGCGCGGCCTATGACCAGTCCGTGGCCAACTATCGCCAGGCCGTGCTTACGGCATTTCAGGAAGTCGAAGACGGAATCAGCAATCTCAGTACGCTTTCGCAGGCTCTCGCCACGCAAGGCGCTGCCGTCGGTGATGCCCGCCGTGCCCTGGCGATCGCCAATAATCGTTATATCGGCGGAGTGACGAGTTATCTCGACGTAATCAATGCGCAGACCACGCTGCTGGCCAGCGAGCGTCTGGAAACGCAGTTGCTCGGCCAGCAGATGGTCAGCTCCGTCTATCTGGTCAAAGCTCTCGGCGGTGGCTGGGATGCGAGCCAAATCAAAGACCAGAGAGTTCATCCCCAAGCTGGCCAAATCTTGCAGCCCTGACCTCGCCGTGTTTGCAGGTTGACAACCGTTTGGCGGGGGCATAGTATTATAGCTGAGGGAAATAGCTCTTCTTACTCTTTCACGCTTGCGGGCAGTAAGTCAGCCCAATCTGAACCTTTCCATCGATTGGCGTTCTTGAAAGAGTGATCGATAACAATGCTAACTGGCACGGGACTTTTGTGTGGTCAGCCTTCGTTCTGACATCTTCGTTTCGCTCGCGAGCCTGGAGGAAGTAAACATGAAAAACACCAAGTTTCTTGTGAAAGTGAACCGCAGCGGCACTCGCGCTCCGGAATACGTGCAGCGCATTGACCGCACTCCCATCCAGACCACCACCGACCGCAAGCTGGCGCTGATTATGGGCCGATTCACGGCGGAAGACGCGGTCAAGTCCATCCAGAATTCCCGCTGCAACCCAGAGCTAATCTCCATCCAGGTCAGCGCCTAGTCTCTTGCGCTTGCTTCGGCGCTTGTGTCGTTCAAAAGCCATTCCTATTTCTAGCCCCTTCCGTGACTGAGAAAATTCAGCTCCGATCGCCCGGCCGTAGTATTCTCGCGTGGAATAAATTTTCGGAATCTTTGCGATCGCGCGAAAGGCTGCTGTGTCACAAGACGAAAAAATTAATTACAACCGCTTCCTCCTGCTGGTAGCAGGGCTTGGCGGCTTGCTCTACGGGGTGGATGTCGGCATCATCGCCGGCGCGTTGCCGTACCTCGAAGCCACCTCCGGCTTAAATGCGGGCCAGCTTTCGACCGTGGTTGCCGCCGTCCTGCTCGGCAGTGTGATCTCAACCTTGTTCGCCGGTTTGCTCGCAGACTGGATGGGACGCAAACTTCTGATGACGCTCAGCGGCGTGC
Organism: Candidatus Sulfotelmatobacter sp.; assembly: GCA_049280095.1. Lineage (GTDB taxonomy): Bacteria > Acidobacteriota > Terriglobia > Terriglobales > Acidobacteriaceae > Sulfotelmatobacter. Next base: position 258,331 of record JBAPPL010000045.1, read on the forward strand.
TCTTTGTCATTAGCATTCCGATGATTGCGCTCTCGCACGGTTATCAGCCTTTGATTCTTGGCCGCCTTTTGCAGGGAATCAGCGCCGGCCTGATTGGTGTCGTGGTCCCACTGTATCTGGCAGAGTGTTTGTCGGCTTCGAGTCGCGGCAAGGGTACGGGCATCTTCCAATGGCTGCTCACACTGGGCATAACGGCGGCTGCGATCGTGGGGATGTATTTCAGCTTTCGCGTCGACCAAGTCGCAAAACTCGGCGACGCGGTCCGGCTCATCGCATTTAAAGACACGGCCTGGCGCAGCATTTTCTGGGTTTCGCTGCCGCCTGGCATTCTGTTCGTGATCGGCAGCATCATGGTGGCAGAGTCTCCGCGCTGGCTCTTTCGCCGAGGCAAACGCGATGCCGCCCACTCGGCGCTGCTTCGTTCTCGCACCAACGAGCAGGCGGACCTCGAACTTAAGGAAATGGAACAAGCTGCGGCCGCAGAGCAAGCCCAGACCTCAACCGGAACGAAAGTGAAGGAATCTCTGTTGCGCCGAAAGTATGTGATCCCATTTGTTCTGGCCTGCGTAATTCTTGCGTGCAATCAGGCCACCGGCATCAACTCCATCATCGGCTATAACACCAACATTCTTTTGCAGAGCGGCCTTTCCGATGTTCAGGCTCATTGGGGCTACGTTCTTTTTACTATCGTGAACTTCCTCGTGACCATTGGCGGGGTCATGCTGGTGGATCGCAAAGGACGGAAATTCCTGCTGTCTCTAGGAACAGCTGGAATTATCGTTTCGCTTGTCTGCACTGGCCTCCTCTTCCGCCAGACGGAGCGCTTACGCGTGGATTCCCGAGGCCAAGTCCAATCCATGGTCGAACCGGACCAGAAGATCACACTCATCTACGATCAGAAGCTGGCCGGGACTTTGCTAAGTGCGGAGGGAGAACCTGCCCGGCAACTCGGCAGCCGGCCTACTTCTCTGGTCGTCATCTATTCCTATGGAGACTTCCACGCCGCCACCAAGGCGGCGCGCTCCGACGACACCGCCGCGACCCCAATCGTTATTACGCGTGCGAGCTGCGTGCCCGCCAACAAAGTCGTCGCGTTCTTCTCGAATCCCCTCGGCGATCTCGATGCCGCGCGCCAGGCTCCGCTAAGAATCGACAATGCACTGATCACTCCATTGCCCAGCCAGCGCAGTGGATGGAAGGTCGCCATCACTCTCTTCGTGTTCATGGCGTTCTACGCCATCGGCCCTGGCGTGGTTGTGTGGCTGGCGCTTTCCGAACTGATGCCGACCCGCATTCGCTCCAACGGCATGAGCATCGCCCTGCTGCTCAACCAGGCGGTTTCGACCGGCATCGCCGCCGTCTTCCTCCCCACGGTCGGCAAGTATGGCTACTCCACCATGTTTTGGGGATTCGCGGGCTGCACCGTCATCTACTTCATCACGGCCGTAGCGTTCCTGCCAGAGACGAAAGGGAAAACGCTCGAGGAGATCGAAGCGCATTTCGAGGGTACGAAGAAAGCCGGCCTCGCAACGGTCTGACCGCGCCACGAAACGCGCTGCATGCCCTGTTCACTAAGTCCTCGCGTGCCGTTCGCTGTTGGGCTTAGAACCACTCAACGCGAAGAACAGGATGTAGAGATAGCAGATCACAGGAAGAAAGAAGGCGTGATGAATTCCGATCCGGTCGGCGATCGCGCCTTGCGCTAAGGGAAGAATCGCTCCGCCCACAATCGCCATGATCATCACTCCCGATCCATCCCCCGTAAGCGGACCAAGTTCCGCGACGCCCAGCGCGAAAATGCTGGGGAACATAATGGAATTGAAGAACCCCACCAGAATGATGCTCCACATCGCAAAGTGTCCCGTGCTCAGCATTGAAATTGTCACGAGGGCGGCCGCACACACTGAGCAAATGCCAAGCAGATGCCCGGCCTTCATCTTTTGCAACAACCCGGATCCGATGAAACGCCCGACCATCGCCCCGCCCCAGTAAAACGCAACAAAACTCGCTGCAACTTTCTCCGTGAATCCGCCGATATCTGGCTGCGTGAAGTAGTTCACCAGAAAGCTTCCGATGGCAACTTCGGCGCCGACGTATACAAAGATTCCGATCGCGCCAAAAATCAGATTGCGATGCTTCCAGATGGAGTCGTTCACCTTTTCGCCGATCTGGTGCTGCGCCTGCGGGATTTTCGGCAACTTGAAAGTGCCGATCGCGATCGCCAGCAACACTAGCGCAAGACCCAATCCCACGTATGGCGTCTTGACGGTAGCCGCCTCATGCAACCGATAGACACGCAAGGCGTCAGGCGCCAGCGCCCGTATCTCTTCAATTGTCTTTGGCGCCGCACTCAGAATAAAAAGGCCGCCAAAGAAAGGAGCCAGAAAGGTTCCCAGAGAGTTAAAAGCCTGCGTAAGGTTCAATCGGCTCGACGCCGTTGCGGGGTTACCCAACACGGTCACGTACGGATTAGCCGCCACCTGAAGGCAGGTGATGCCGGCTGCCAGGACAATCAGTGCGACCAGAAACAGTGGGTACGACGGCACGCTGGCCGCGGGTACAAAAAGAAATGCCCCGGCGCCCATGGTCAGCAAGCCCACCACCATCGACCGCTGATAACCAATCCAGTCGATGACCTTCGCCGAAGGTATGGAGAAAACAAAATATGCTCCAAAAAAGGCAAACTGAATGAGCATAATTTCTTTGTAATTGAGGTCAAAAATCGGCTTCAGGTGAGGGACAAGAATGTCGTTGAGACACGTAAGAAAGCCCCACATGAAAAACAAGGTAGTCACTACCGCCAGAGGAACTGTGTAGGAAGTCGACCCTTCGGATGCCGACGTAGTAGTGGAGCTGCCGGGAGCAACGATTGCCATAGGTTGTGGTCCGCCCGCGATCAGGATTTCAGGCCTTGTTGCCAACCGATCATAGCATCGCGGAGCGAACTCAGGTTCTGTCGCCTTACTGCTGAACCTGGATCTTCACCAGCCAGTTCGCCGGCTCCGGGAGGATGGCGAACGTAGGCAGCTTGCCCCGGACCATGGCAACTTCGTCGCAGTTGTGAAATCTGGGACAAACGTGGCAGTCCTTGTAAATCTTGTCGGGAAGATCTTCTCGCCGCGCCATTTCGAATCCCTGGCGCGAAAAAAACTCTGGTGCCCGCGTGAACAGGCAGATGCAGTCCACCCGATGCCGCTTCGCTTCGGCCAGCAAAGCCTTCATCAGCCGGCTGCCCCCGCCTTGCCCTTGTGCGCGCGGTCCCACCGTAATCGAACGAATTTCCGCGAGGTGCGTGCCATAAAGATGTAGCGCGCCGCATCCAATGATGCGGCCTTCATTCTCCAGAACTACAAAGTCTCTTACGTTCTCGCAAATCTCCGCCAGCGTGCGCGGCAGCAACGTGCCGTCGCCGGAATAGCTGGCGATCAGATCGTGGATGTGCTTCGCATCCGGCAAAATGGCTTTACGCGTGCGCATGGAAGTTGACCTCCTCGCGCAATGCCTCGATTTTCTTTCTCGCCGCAACAATCCCCTGCCGCACCCGTGCTGGCGCTGTCCCGCCCGCAACGTCATGGATCGCCAACACCGCAGCCAGCTTCAGGCACTCATGAAAATCGCGGTCAAAAAGTGGATTCAGCGCACGCAACTCGTCCAGCGTTAAATCCTGAAGCGCGCATTGCTTTTCCACGCACAGCTTCACAGCCTTGCCGATCTGCTCGTGCGCAAGCCGCGAAGGAACACCACGTTGGACCAGGTAAGTCGCCGCTGCCCACGCATTCATAAATCCGGACTGCGCTGTCTCGTTCATACGTTCGTGGTCGAATTCCACCGCTTTCGTCCATCCCTCAACCAGCGGCAACAATCCCAGCGCCGTATCGGCGGCATCGAACAGCGGCTCCTGCATTTCCTGCAAGTCTTTGTTGTAAGCCAGCGGTAAACCCTTCAAAGTCACGAGCAACGTTGTCGCACTCCCGATGACGCGCCCCGTCTTGCCTCGCACCAGCTCCAGAAGATCTGGATTCTTCTTTTGAGGCATGGCGCTGCTGCCAGTGGAATAAGCCTCAGGCAATTTCACAAAGCCAAACTCTTGTGAAGAAAAAATAATCATTTCCTCCGCCCAGCGGCTCAAGTGCAACTCCAGGAGCGAAAGCGCGTTGACGAACTCAAGCACGAAGTCGCGATCGCAAGTTGCGTCAATACTGTTCGCCGTCGGGCCAGCAAACTCAAGTTCCGCCGCCATGAACGCCCGATCCAGCGGCAGAGTCGCACCCGCCACTGCTCCCGATCCCAGCGGACACGCGTTCAAACGCTTGCGGCAATCGGCAAGCCGGTCGGCATCCCGCAAAAACATTTCGACATAGGCCAGCAACCAGTGCGCAATCACCACAGGTTCCGCATGCTGCAAATGTGTGTAGGCCGGCATCGCCGCGCTGCCGGCTTGTTCGGCGCAATCGGTGAAAGCCGCGCACACCTCGGCCAGTTCCTTCCGCAACTGATCAATCGCCGCCCGCACATAGAGGCGCAGGTCGGTGGCGATCTGCTCGTTGCGGCTGCGCCCGCTGTGCAACTTGTAGCCGAGGTCACCGATCCGCGCTACCAACTGTTTCTCGACGAAATGATGCACATCCTCGGCTTCATCGTCTTCCACGAATCCTTTGGACGCAGCCGCCATCTCGCCAATCTGCTGCAGCCCTTCCAGAATGCTGATGAGTTCGTCCGGAGACAAGATGCCCGCGTTTCTTAAAGCGCGAGCGTGGGCTCCGCTCGCCGCGAGTTCGTGGCTCAGCAGCCGGCGGTCGAAATCAAACGACCGCTGCCAGCGTTCGAATTGCGGGTCCAGCGCCTGACGGAACCGCCCCGACCACATCTTCATCGCGCAACCTCCACCCGCGCGCGCGTGCGCGATGGCAGCCCGAGGATTCGAATGAAGCCGGCCGCGTCTTTCTGGTCGTAGCCATCGCCCATGGTGAACGAAGACAGATCGGTGCGGTAGAGTGAGTGCTCCGACTGGCGGCTCACCACCGAGACGTTTCCTTTATACAAAGACAGCGTCACGCTTCCGGTCATCTCCACCTGTGTGCTGGCGACAAAGGCGTCCAGCGCCTCGCGCAGAGGCGTGAACCATAATCCAAAGTAGACGAGTTCAGCGTACTTCAGTCCCACGTGCTGCTTGAAGTGCGCAACCTCCCGCTCCAGGCACAGGGCTTCCAGCTCGCGATGCGCCGCGACCAGCAACGTCCCTCCCGGCGTTTCATAACACCCGCGCGACTTGATTCCTACGAAACGGTTTTCCACCAGATCAACTCGGCCGATCGCGTTGCGCGCCCCAATTTCGTTCAGCAACTCAACCAGCGAGACCGGATCAAGCTTCATACCATTGACGGCGACGGGGATCCCTTTCTCGAAGGCGATCGTCACCTGCTCGTCTTTGTCCGGAGCCTCCTGAGGCGAGCGCGTCATCTGCCACGTCGTCGCTAGCGGAGCGTTCCCCGCATCTTCCAGTTCTCCACCTTCGTGACTGAGGTGCCACAAGTTGCGGTCGCGGCTGTGGATTTTCTCGCGGCTTGCCGCCACCGGAATGCCGTGCTGCTCCGCGTAATCGAGACAATCCTCACGGGATTTCAGCGACCACTCGCGCCACGGCGCGATCACTTTCAGTTCGGGCGCGAGTGCCTGATAAGTCAGCTCAAAACGGACCTGGTCGTTTCCTTTACCCGTGCACCCGTGTGCCACAGCCGTCGCTCCCTCACGCAAAGCGACTTCGACTTGATGTTTTGCGATGACCGGCCGCGCCAGCGATGTGCCCAGCAGATATTTGTGCTCGTACACTGCACCAGCCCGCAGCGCGGGAAACACATATCCAGTCAGAAATTCCTCGCGGAGATCCTCCACGATCACCTTGCTCGCGCCCGTCGCATAAGCCTTCTCAACAACCGCTTCAATGTCATCGCCCTGGCCCACATCGCCGACCATCGCGATCACGCTGTAAGAGTAATTTTCCTTGAGCCACGGAATAATGATGGAGGTATCGAGTCCCCCAGAATAAGCGAGTACGACTTTTTCAGGCATGAGCACTCCTCGCAGGCAGGCGATCGCCGCCGCCCAGCAGCAGATAGAGTATCGCTTTCTGGACATGCAGACGATTCTCCGCCTGCTCAAAGACCACCGACTGCGGCGAATCGATCACCTCGTCGGTTACTTCCAACCCACGATGCGCCGGCAGGCAGTGCATGAACACCGCATGGGGCGCGGCTTCTGCCAGGAGTTCTGCATTGATTTGATAAGGCGGAAACAGCTTCGTCCGCTCATTTTCTTCCCGCTCCTGACCCATGCTGGTCCATGCATCCGTGTAAATCGCATCGGCCCCAAACACAGCCTCGTGAGGATCGGTCAGCAAACTTATCTCGGCCCCAGTCTCCTCTGCAATTTCTTGTGCGGCGGCGACAATCTGCGGATTGGGAGCATAGCCCGTCGGGGTCGCAACGCGAATCGAAGACCCCAGGCACGCGCATGTAAGCAACAACGAGTGCGCCACATTGTTGCCGTCGCCTACGTAAGCCAGGCAGCGGTCCTTCATGTCACCAAACCGCTCGAGCAGCGTAAGGTAATCGGCCAGCGCCTGGCACGGATGCTCCCTATCGCTGAGCGCGTTAATCACCGGAATAGACGCATGCTGCGCCATACCCTCGATGGTCTGCTGTGAAAACGTACGCAGCACAATCAGGTCCACCCAACGCTCCAGATTGTGTGCCACATCGCTCAGCTTTTCGCGCGCATCGAGCCGTTCATGGGTCTGGTCGACGAACATGGCGGTACCGCCGAGGCTGATCATTCCTGCTTCGAACGTGAGCCTGGTCCGCAAAGACGGCTTCTCGAAGAACATCACAATCTGCCTGCCGGTAAGCGCTCTTCGAAAATCAGCGGGACGCGATTTCATGATTCCAGCCAGATGCAAAACCGCATCTACGCCGGCGGGGCCGAGATCGCGGGTCGAGACCAGATCCGGACACCAAAACACTTGCGGCACTCTCTCGGGAGCGGCCGCCACTCTACCTTGCACATGCGTATTCAACTTTGACTCCTTTTTCTGAACCTGCGTACCCGCAGGTTGCGATTTGTAACCGGCGGCGACTGACTGCCTCATGAATAAGTAACCTCCGTGCCGCACGAGAGTTTGGTCAGATAAAATTGCGGCAAGATCTCCGCCTCGTTTGCCGGCAGAATCCTCACTCGTCCCACGCCTTGCTTCAGCGCCTGTCCGCAAGCTTGCAGCTTCGGCAACATGCCCCCGCTGATGATCGACTCGGCCACCAGCTCCGCGGCCCGCTTCGTGCTCAGCCACGGCATCACGCTTCCCGCCGCGTCTTTCACTCCGGGCACGTCGGTCAGAAAGATCAGCGCGTTCGCGTGGCACGCCGCAGCGCACGACGCCGCCATCTCATCGGCGTTCACGTTGTAGTATTCGCCGTCGGCGCCCAGCGCCAGCGAAGCCAGCACCGGAATTCCTCCCTGCTGCCACAGAGCTTCGATCCAGCAAGGCTCCGCAAAACAAATCTCGCCCACAAATCCCAGGTCTCGCCCGTGGACAAACTTTTTCCGCGCGCGGAACGTCATACCATCGCCGCCGCAGAATCCAATCGCCGGCATCCCCGCTGATTGAATCGCTGCCACCAGCTTCTTGTTGATGATCCCGGCCAGCACCATGAGCGCCGTGTCCCGAGTCTCCGCATCGGTGACCCTCAGCCCATCCACAAATTCGCTTTTCTTCCCGAGCCGATTCAGCATGCGGGTCAACGGACTGCCGCCGCCATGAACCACAGCGACGCGGTGACCATCCTGCGCCAACTCCGCGATCGACCGCGCGCACTTGCGCAACGTCTCCGCATCCTCGATCGCCGCCCCGCCAATTTTCACCACAATCGTCACTGCAGACCCTCCCGCTCTTCCCACCCGTACATCAGATTCATGTTCTGCACAGCCTGTCCCGCCGCGCCTTTCAGTAGATTGTCCACGCACGAAACCAGCACCAGCCTCCGCCCATCTTCCGCCAGGCAAAAACCAAGGTCGCAGTAGTTCGTGTGCAGCGAAAACTGCAACTGCGGCAGCTTCGGGGTCGCAAACACTCGCACCCAATGTCTGCCCGAATAAAAATCGCGCAGACAGGATTCCACTTCCGCCGGTTTCATCGCCTGCTTCAGCTGCACGTAGATCGTAGACAGAATCCCGCGTGGAATCGGCAGCAGATGCGGTGTAAAGATCAATTCCGCATCCTCCAGCCCCAACTGCTCCACCATCTCTCCCAGATGCCGGTGATTGAACACCGAATAAGCGGAAAGATTGTCCGCCACCGAAACGAAATGCGTCCGCGACGTTGGCGCCTTGCCTGCTCCCGAAACTCCCGACTTCGAGTCAGAAATAATTCCGTGCTCCCGATCGACCAGGCCCCCTTTGAGCAGCGGTGCGAGAGCCAGAATCACCGAGGTCGCATAGCAGCCGGGATTCGCCACCAACTGGGCGGCCGAAATGCAATCACTGTTCAACTCCGGCAAGCCATAAACCGCCTTCGCCATAAGTGCCGCTGCCGTGGCTGCGTCGGCGTCCTGAAAGGAGTAGATGGCACGGTGCTGCGCTTGCTTCAGCCGCCATGCCCCGCTCAGATCGATCACGCGCAAACCTTGCGCGATCGCCTCCGGCACCAGGAACCGCGATGCTTCATGTGGCGTAGCCAGAAAAAGCAATTGCACGTCCTGACGTTTCAATTCCTCCCACGACAGCGCCCGCAGCGGATAGCCCCCATTGCCAGACAGCTCCGGAAAAACCTCGGCCAAATCTGACGCGCCATCGCTGCCGCCCTCACGCCGCAGAAGCACAGGCCTCTCGAGCCGCGGATGGCGTTCGAGAATGCGCGTCAGCTCCAGCCCCGAATAGCCGCTCGCTCCCAGCACCGCAGTCTTGAGCTTCGCAGCCATCAGCCCAGCATCTCCTCGATCCGCGCCGCAACTTTCCTGGCGGCATCCTTGTCGGGACAAACAATCAGAATTGCGTCGTCCCCCGCAATCGTTCCCACCACTTCCTCCCATTCCCGTTCATCCAGCGCCGCCGCCACCGGCTGAGCACTGCCGATGATGGTTTTCACCACCAGAAGGTTCTGCGCCGGCCGTACATCCAGCACGAACTCGCGAACCAGGCGATGCACCGGCGGCAGCGCCAAACCCGCCCCGCCTTCGCCCTGCGGCAACGCATAACCCGAGGCCGTCTTGCTGAGATTCAGGTCGTGAATATCCCGCGACAGCGTCGCCTGCCCCACCTTGAATCCCCGCTTGCGCAACGTCCGCTGCAATTCTTCCTGGTTGGCGACGGGGCCGTGTTTCAACGCTTCCAGAACGGCTCTCTGTCGCAGGGCTTTATTCATTATGAATATTTATTCATAATGGTGAATAAATATTCTCTATCTTACAGGCCGCACCCACTCTGTCAAGAAAAAACTCCGCCCCTTCCATTTTTAGTAATCAGCCGGCGGCCCCGTCCAACCGCGGAGGAAGCTCTCCGCAACCCCAAAATCCGGAGGCCGCCCCTAATCCTTGCTAGACTACTCGCGGTCGAAAAGCAGCAAGCCAACGCAGGAGCAATGCCGCATGCGCAAGCCCACCCTGACAGCCGAGTTGATTGCGGAGTTTCTCGGAACATTCGTGTTGATGCTCTTCGGCATGGGCGTCGTCGCCATGGTCGTTCTCTTCCCCTCAAACATTCCGGGCGCCACGGTCCACGGCGGCTACACCAACATCACGCTGGGCTGGGGATTGGCCGTCACCATGGGCCTCTACGTTTCCGGAAAAGTTTCTGGCGGACATCTCAACCCCGCCGTCACCCTCACCTTAGCGGTGTTCCGCGGTTTTCCCTGGCGCAAGGTCCTGCCTTATTCCGTTGCACAAACAGCAGGAGCATTTTTCGCAGCCGCTCTGGTCTACCGCAACTATCTGCCCGCGTTTCACCAGGTTGACCCTTACTTGGAAAGAACCGCGGGCGTGTTTACAACGTTCCCCACCTTTCCCGCCTTACTGCAAGCAGGATTTCTCGATCAAGTCGTCGGCACAGCTCTGCTGCTGCTCATGGTGTTGGCCATCACCGATGAACTTAACGTTCCCCCCGGCGCTAACCTTGCTCCTGCGATGATCGGCCTCGTCGTTGTGGCCATCGGCATGAGCTTCGGCGGCATGCACGGATATCCAATCAATCCTGCGCGCGACTTTGGCCCACGTCTGTTCACCGTCGTGGCTGGATTCAAAAACAATGGCCTCACTGACGGCGTTCGCGTGTGGTGGGTGCCAGTGCTTGCGCCGCTAATAGGCGGGCTCGTCGGCGCTGCGGTCTATGATTTCGGCATTCGACGATTTCTGCGCGCGGCTCAGCCGTCGTCCCAGCCCTGAACCAGGAACCTTCGGCAGAAAATAGGAGACCTCTTGCCTTACATCCTCTCTCTTGATCAGGGCACAACAAGTTCCCGTGCCCTCTTGTTCGATCGTAACGGCGCAGTCCGATCCGTGGCCCAGCGCGAGTTCAAGCAGATATTTCCTGAACCCGGATGGGTCGAGCACGATCCCGAAGAGATCGCGGCATCACAAATCGCCGTTGCCCTGGAAGCCTTGGCCAAAGTCAACGCAACGCCCCGAGACATCGCCGCCATCGGCATCACGAACCAGCGCGAAACCACTCTTGTCTGGGACCGCACCACCGGCAAGCCCATCTACAACGCCATCGTCTGGCAGGATCGCCGCACCGCCGCTTTCTGCAACCAGCTCAAGTCGCAAGGCCACGAAAAGCTAATCCAAGAGCGCACGGGACTGTTGATCGATGCTTACTTCTCCGCCAGCAAGATTTCCTGGATTCTCGAACACGTCCCGAACGCCCGCGCATTAGCCGAATCAGGCCGTCTCGCGTTCGGCACCGTCGATACTTGGCTCCTCTGGAAACTGACGGGCGGCGGCGTCCACGTCACCGACGCCAGCAATGCGTCCCGCGCTATGCTTTTCAATTTGCGTTCCGGCTGTTGGGATAACGATCTTCTCGATCTCTTCCAAATTCCGGCGTCGATGTTGCCCGCGGTGCGGCCCTCCAGCGACCTCTACGGAGAAGTAAGCTCGGTCCCAAGCCTGAACGGCATCGCCATCGCAGGCATCGCCGGCGATCAGCAAGCCGCACTTTTCGGGCAACGATGCACCAGCGCAGGCCTAACCAAGAATACCTACGGCACGGGCTGCTTCATGTTGCAGAGCACCGGCAATCGCGCGGTCGTATCCACGAATCGCTTGCTTACAACCGTAGCGTGGAGAATCGCCGACACCACCGACTACGCACTCGAAGGCAGCGTCTTTGTAGGCGGGGCCGTGGTCCAGTGGTTGCGCGACGGCTTAGGAATTATTCGCAGCTCATCAGAAGTAGAAGCGTTGGCAAATTCCGTCTCCGACAACGGCGGAGTGTATTTCGTCCCCGCCTTCGTGGGCCTGGGCGCCCCGCACTGGGATTCCTACGCGCGCGGCGCAATCTTCGGCCTCACGCGAGGCAGCAACGCAGGGCACATCGCGCGCGCCGCCCTCGAGAGTATTGCCTACCAGGTCGCCGACCTGATGGACGCCGTTCAGACTGACACAAACACCCCGCTCAAAGAATTGCGAGTCGATGGCGGCGCATCAGCCAACGATGCTCTTATGCAATTTCAGGCGGATACTCTCGGCGTACCAGTCGTGCGTCCCTCCATGACGGAGACGACCGCGCTCGGCGCAGCATTCCTAGCCGGTCTGGGCGTCGGTTTTTGGAAGGACCTGCAGACAGTCTATGAAATGCCGCGCGAGGAACGACGGTTTGAACCGCGCCTGCCACGCTCTAAAGTAGACGCCATGCGGCAGCGCTGGAACGAAGCTATCTCCCGCGCCAAGTCATGGGAGCAAGTCTAGGGAATAACCGGCGCTTCCGCCACGCCGACGTTCTTATCCGCGCCCCCGTAGTAGAACAGGTAACGATTCCCTCGCCGCACCATCCCTTCCACAAACACGACATTCGGAACCTGGCCCACTTTCTCCCATGGCTTCTCGGGAGCGAAAATCCCATCTTCCGTGCGCGAGATCAAGACCCGCGGATCGTTTCGATCGAACACCGCCACGCCGGTACGGTACACGAGTTTGTCGTCGGCGCCGTTGAAGATGAGGACAATCCCTTTCGGCGTCATGATCGGCGCTGGCCCAGGTTCGGCCACGCGAGAATCAAACTTTCCCGCCCGCACCGGCAACACCGGGGCATCCGTTGCGTCCGTCCAGTGCAGCAGATCAGTCGAAGAGGCCAGTCCCATCTGGTCGTTCTTGTCTGGAGTCGTGCCCAGATAATACATCCAGTACTTGCCGGCGATCTTTTCCGGCACAATCGCTCCCGACTTCGTCCAACGCACGTTCCAACGCCCCTTGTATGCCGGAAGAATCACGCCTTTCCGCTCCCAGCGGATCAGATCTTCCGAAGTCGCCAGGCACAGCTGCGCGTCCTTCTTGTTGTATCCGGTGTAAGTGAGATAGTAGGTATCGCCGAAGCGAACCAGCCGCGGGTCTTCCACTCCACCATCTTTTTCGTAATCCTCTTCAGGAGAGAGTACAGGTTCCTTTCGCCGCGTGAAGTGGATTCCATCCGTACTCTCAGCGTAGCCGAGGCGCGAGGTGCCGCCCTTGTCCTGAGCACGATAGAGCATGACGATTTTGCCATCTCGAAAAACCACAGACGGATTGAAAGTGCCCGCCGACTCCCATCCCTCCCCTTCAGGCGAGATCACCGGAGTTTCAGAAGCACGATGCCACGCCCCGAACGGCAGATTTGCGCTATCCTGTGAAGCCAGCGCCAGAAGCAGCGCGACCAGCCCTACCCAGGCTTTGGAATAAATGGAATGCATCATCGTAATTGTGACGGCTAACGTCAGTTGCTGCTGCAGCGAGATTGCCCTATGCCTCCACCTCGATGCGCGCCCACCGATTCTCCGCTAGTCCACTCGTTCCCGCAAGCATTCGCTTTACCCGGGACGGTTGCGTGCTGAGCAAGAGACACATCGTCGTCGGTTTAGGCGAACTGCTTTGGGATTTATTTCCTGCTGGAGCGCAACTGGGCGGAGCGCCGGCCAACTTCGCCTACATCACCTCTTTGCTCGGGGATCAGGGAATACCAGCCAGCCGCCTCGGTCATGATCCTCTAGGTACAGACGCGATCCATCGCCTCGGAGAACTCGGCCTCTCAACCGAGTTCATTCAGAAAGACGCGGACCACCCGACAGGAACGGTAAAGGTCGAAGTGGACCGCACCGGTCAGCCGTGCTTTGAAATCTCCGAGTCAGTGGCATGGGATTTTCTCCAGTGGACACCGCAGTGGCAGGAGCTGGCCGAACAGGCCGATGCCGTATGCTTCGGATCGCTCGCCCAAAGATCGGAGCACAGCCGTGCCACCATCCGCAGATTTCTGCAGGCCTTGCGTAAAAGCGCAGTGCGGGTTTTCGACGTCAACCTCAGGAAAAATTTCTATTCCACGGAGGTTTTAGCAGAGTCAATGAAGCTGGCAACCATCGTCAAACTAAACCATGAGGAACTTCCGAAGATCATGCGCCTGTTCGAATTGGAAGCTCGCGGAGAAGAAGAGTCGGCTCGGCAATTGCTTTCGCATCAAGTAAAGCTGGTTTGCGTCACCCGCGGCAACGGCGGCAGCCTCCTCGTCTCCGCCGACGAACGCAGCGAGCATCCTGGCTTCAAGGTAAAGGTCGCCGACACGGTCGGCGCCGGCGATGCATTCACTGCGGCCCTTGCACATGGATATCTCCGCGGAACATCGCTGGCGCAAATCAACGAAAACGCAAACCGCGTCGGTGCCTGGGTCGCCAGCCAGCCCGGAGCAACTCCAACTCCGAAGGCGGGCAGCTTAATCCAAAGCTTGGCTGAGATTAGCTAGATTTCGTCATTCGTATCACGTGCGCTCCGTCACTGCGAGTTTTAGTTTATTCTGTCAGGTTTGGCGTTTGCCACTTAGGGGGCCCCAGTGATCAGATCGAACGCATTCGTTTGCCTATTCGTTTGCCTCTCAGTTTTCCTGTCCGTCGGATCAACCACCGCACAGCAAGTTCCAGAAAATACTTATCAGGATCTGCATTGGCGCATGATCGGCCCATTTCGCGGAGGCCGCACCAGAGCCGCCACCGGCGTGCCCAGCCAGCCGAATGTTTTCTATGTTGGCCAGGTCAACGGCGGAGTCTGGAAGTCGGACGACTATGGCCGCACCTGGGCGCCGATCTTCGACCACGAGTCTACCCAGTCGATTGGTGCCATCGCAGTAGCTGCCTCGAATCCCGATGTCGTTTATGTAGCCAGCGGTGAAGGCCTGCATCGACCTGATCTCTCGATCGGCAACGGAATCTACAAATCTACGGACGCGGGAAAAACCTGGACTCATCTCGGACTGCGCGATGGTTTTCAGATTCCGGCTCTCGCCATCGATCCTCGCGATCCCAATCGAGTCTTCGCTGCCGTGCTCGGCCATCCCTACGGCCCAAATGAAGAGCGCGGCCTTTTCCGTTCCACCGATGGAGGCCAGACCTGGCAGAAGGTCATCAGCAAAGACGAGAACACAGGAGCCTGCGACGTCGAAATTGATCCATCGAATCCCGACGTAATTTATGCCTCCATGTGGGAAGCTCGCGAGGGCCCTTGGGAAGACGGTAACCTATTCAATGGAACAGGTGGGGGATTGTTCAAGTCCACCGACGGTGGAAGCACCTGGCATCCTCTCACCAACGGCCTTCCCAAGGATCTGTCGCAAATCAATGTCGCCATTGCTCCAACGGACTCGCGGCGTCTCTACGCAACGATCGCCATGTCCTCGGGCAGGCTCGCCGTCTACCGTTCCGATGATGCCGGAGAAAGCTGGGCGCAAGCAACGGACGATCCCCGTCCCTCAGGCCGCATCGGCGGCGGCGATCTTGCCATCCCTAAGGTCGATTCAAAGAATGCGGACATAGTCTATTGCGTTAGCACCGTAACCATGCGATCGACAGATGGCGGCAAGACCTGGTCCGGATTTCGCGGCGCGCCCGGCGGCGACGACTACCAGAACATCTGGATCAATCCCAACAATCCCAACATCATTCTCATCGTCAGCGACCAGGGTGCGATCATCACCGTCAACCGTGGTGCCAGTTGGAGTTCCTGGTACAACCAGCCCACCGCGCAGATTTATCATGTAGCCGTCAGCGATACTTTCCCCTATCGCGTTTGCGGCGGCCAGCAGGAGAGCGGTTCCGTCTGCATCTCCAGCCGCGGCAACGATGGCGCCGTCACCTATCGCGAGTGGCATCCCGTGGGCGTAATCGAATACGGCTACGTCGCACCCGATCCCCTCGACCCTGACATCATTTACGGCGGCGGCCGAAGCGAGGTCTCGAAATTTCACTGGTCCACCGGGCAGGTTCAAAACGTCACTCCCATCCCGCTACGCAGTCTCAAATACCGCACCGACCGCACCGAGCCCACGATGTTCTCGCCAATCGACCCGCACACCCTCTATTTCGCCAGCAACGTTCTTTTCAAAACCACCGATGGCGGAAACACCTGGCAGACCATCAGCTCCGATCTCACGCGCGAGAATCCCGGAGTCCCGGCCAGCGTGGGCAATCTCGTCCCCAAAGGCGCGGACAAGCAGCGCGGCGTGATCTATGCTCTCGCTCCTTCATTCAAGAACATCAACACATTGTGGGCGGGCACTGACGATGGCCTGATCTGGCAGACTCGTGACGGCGGGAAAAAGTGGAATGACATTACTCCAAAAGAATTGACGCCATGGAGCAAAGTCACGCAGATCAGCGCCTCGCACTTCGACGACGACTCCGCCTACGCCTCCGTGAGCCGCTTTCGCATCAACGACGAGCAGCCCTACATCTACCGCACGCACGACGGCGGCAAGAACTGGAAGCTGATCACGACCGGCCTGCCTGAAATTGGTCCCGTCGATACAGTCCGCGAGGATCCCGTGCGCAAAGGGCTTCTGTTTGCCGGAACGGAGAACGCAGTCTGGGTCTCATTCGACGACGGCGATCATTGGCAATCCCTGCAATTGAATCTGCCTCGCACGTCCATGCGCGATCTGTGGATTCATGACAGCGACCTCATCGTAGCCACGCACGGCCGTGCGTTCTGGATTCTGGATGACATCACCCCGCTGCGCGAAGCCTCCGCTGCGCTCGCCGCCGCCGACGCCCATCTTTTCACTCCAGCGCCCGCCTACCGGATTCAGCGCGACACCTACACTGACACGCCGCTTCCTCCCGACGAACCCACTGCCGCCAATCCTCCCGATGGAGCAATCATCGATTACTACCTGGGCCACGCCGCTTCTGCTCCTGTGACTCTCGAGATCCTCGACGGTCACGGCCAACTGGTGCGCAAATTCTCCAGCGCAGATAAGCCCGATGTCACCGAGGCCGAACTGAAGAAACAACTCATCCCGCTCTACTGGCTGCGTCCTTTCCATTCGTTGTCGGCAGATGCGGGTATGCACCGCTGGGTTTGGGACCTCCACTCTCCCGCTCCTGATTCCACACGCCACGACTATCCCATCTCGGCCATTCCCGGCGATACGCCTCGCTACCCGCTCGGCCCCACGGCGTTGCCAGGTTCTTACACAGCCCGGCTCACTGCGAACGGAAAGAGTTATACCGCGAACTTCACCGTCAAGATGGACCCTCGAGTAAAAACTTCAACTGCCGGCCTCGAAAAGAAATTCCAACTTGAAACGCACCTGGCCTCGTTGTTGAGCGAGACGTCCAGGACCGTGCTGCAAGCCGGATCGCTGCACGAGCCTCTGGAGAAATTAAGTAAGGAAGCAACCGGCTCAGCCCTCGAATCCGTTAAGGCTTTCCAAAACAAACTCGCAGCGGTGCTTGGCGCTCCAGGCGGATTCTTTGCGCCGCCGACCAGCGAAATTACGCTGGCACGCGCAAACGGCGAGGTCATGGTGTTATACGGCCAAGTCTGGCAGGCCGATGCCGAACCTACCGCGGCGCAGTCTGAAGCCGCCATTGCAATCGAACGCAACGCATCGGATGTGATGAAGCGCTGGGACGCCGTCAAGACTGCAGATCTTTCCGCGCTTAATCAGGCGCTCCACGCCGCGAACTTGCCGGAGGTCAAAATCGAATCGGATCCGCATAAGGACGAAGCATCGATGGACGAAGAATAGGTCCATGATAGGAATTTGACTTCGCCGCATCTACAGAGCTTCCACCGCGCTTTGCAGTTCCCGTGCGACCTGTTCGGGATCGGTTCCTGGTGAGAACTTCATGGGCTCTCCGATACGAACACAGATCGTCCACGGCAGAGCAAACTTCTTGCCCGCCTGCTTCAGCTCAAACAACCCGTGAATCCGCATGGGTAGCACGGGAATGCCCAGATTATTTGCTAGCAGCCCAATCCCTGCGCGAAACGGATTCATCTGGCCATCCGCCGTATGCCGTCCCTCGGGAAACACCAGCACGCTGTATCCTCGATCGACAGCCTCACCCGCGTAAGCGAAACTCTGCCGGAACCCAGCCTCGCGCGGCAGCGGAAACAAGTTCAGCAACGAAACTCCTAGCACCCATCGTGTGCGATCGTAAATTTTTCCGAACAAACCTCTGCCCGCAGCCGGCGTGTGCAACGCCTCCAAGTCTTCTCCCCGAGTCGCGGTCGCGATCCGGTTTCCCAGCCGCATCGGTAGTGCTGCCTGAACGAACGCAAAATCCACGTCCGTAATGTGATTGCAAACCACCAGCACCGGACCACTCCATCCCCGCAGATTCTCTCGCCCTTCAATCCGCGGCCAGCCCCGCAAAATCATGGCCGGTTTCCCCAGCAAATAGTGCACCAGCAATCGCGCCCACGTCACCGGCCACCGCAACACCCATCGCGGATAGTGGTACTCCGCGCGCACCCGCGTCTCACCGCGTAACATCCTTTCCACATCGCCGACGGTCCGCGCGGCGCTAAACCGAGTCTCGCTCAGATCTACCTGGTACCGATCTTCCAGCGCGCTGATCAGTTCGACACGGTCCAGCGAACTTAATCCAAGGTCGGAGTCCAGCGCCGTACCAGCGTCCAATCCGCCAACGCTTCTGCCCGTGATGCGGCCAATCAATTCCGCCACGGGACTTTCACTCGCGCCCGCAACCCTCTCCCCAGGCCGCAGAATTTCCTTCGCGGCAAATTCGGCAATCAAGTTCCGCCGCGGCTTCTGCGTATTCGTGCGGGGGAAATCTTTCTGTGGCCACTCGACCCACATCCGCATGCGCTGGAACTCAGCCAGCGACTGGTTCGCCCGCTCTACCACAGTGGCCACACTAGTCCCGTCGTGCAGATCATCGCGCAAAATCAAAACGGCACACGACTCCGCATTCCCCCCACGCTCAATCCCTACCACCACACAATCTTTTACTTCAGGCTGCCGCCGCAACGCGGCCTCCAAATCCTCCGGATAAATATTCAGCCCGCCCGGAGTCACGATCACTTCTTTCTTGCGTCCTTTGAAATAAAGGTTCCCGGCGTCATCGAGCGCGCCTACGTCTCCGGTGCGGTACCACCCGTCTTTATCCGTAACCCCATCCGTAACCTCGCCAGCATCGGCAACTGCGTCCGCCGGTCCTCGACGTCGGCTTCCGTCCCAATACCCCGCGGCGACCCCGCCACCGCGAATCAGAATCTCGCCATCTTTCGCGAGCTTCACTTCCCGTCCCGGCAGAACCTTGCCGATCGACCCCTTCCCCAACTTGAAGGGATGATTCACGCTGATCAGCGAGGTCGTCTCCGTCAGCCCATACCCCTGGATCGCGGCATAGCCAAGCCGATCCCAGAACTGCTCGGTCTCCGCATCCAGCGCCGCGCCTCCGCAAATAAATGCCCAGAACTTCCACCCAAACTTTTGGCGAATCCTGCGAAAAATCCACCACCGGTGCAGGAAGTGCTTTCCTTCCGACGCGCGGAATCGCCGCCGGAAATCTTCCATCTTTCCGCGCTCCTCAAGATCGCGTTCAATCTTCTGCTTCAGTGACTGCAAAACTCTGGGCACGCTCACCAACACCGACACACGCTGCCGCCGGATCGTATTCACGATCTCCGACGGCTCCAGCTCTTCCTGAAAAATCACAGTTCCACCCAGCAGCGGCGGCAGAAACATCCCCAGGAATTGTCCGAACACATGGCTAAGCGGCAGCAAATTCAAAAACCGCACCGGATGCACCCAGCGCTCATACTTCAAATACCGCTGCATCTCGCGCTCCAGCGGAGCGATGTTAGCCAACACATTCCCATGCGTAATCACGACCCCCTTAGGCTCGGCAGTAGTTCCGGACGTAAACACAATCTGCAGGGTGTCATTGCGACCAATCGCCGCCTTCACATCCGGCAGTAGCGCCGACGTCCCGCCGGCTTTCTGCGACAGGTCTTCCAGAACTACGTGAGGCACTGCTCCCGTTTCGTCCACGTCCGCCGCATGGCGCCGCGAACCAACCCAAAGCTTCGCCTCAACCTGTCGCGCAACCCGCCCAGCAAACTCCGCGGAGGCCCCATCATCCATCGGGACTACAACAACACCGCGCAGCGCGCAGCCAAAGAACGCCGCAACCCACTCCGCGCAGTTCTCACCCCACAACATCACGCGGTCGCCCTTGCCGATTCCGCGCGCGTCCAAATCGCCGGCGAACCGCGACGCCATCTCCAGAACCTGTCCGTAGGTGAACCACTGCATGCGGTAGCCGTGACGCTGGCCGTAAGCGCGCTCGTCGGGGTGCGCCTGAAAGGTCGCCAGGAAAAACTCTGCTAAAGATTCAGCCATGGATCATTGACGTGGTTTTCTGCCGTGAAGGTTTAAGTCTAGCGGAAGAGAAAGGGGGGAGCAGAGGCTGTGAATTTCTTCGCGAAATAAATCTACGGGCGGCTGTTGCGGGTTCGGGAACTGAATGCGAAATCGGGGTACCCCCCCTCCCCCCCATACTCTCTGAAAGTCTTGCTGGGCGCGGGTTTCGCAAAAAGTGTCTGCAAAATCTTGATGTCAAAGATCTTGGAGGTCAAAATCTTGAAAACAAAGGCGTTGGGACGCCATGATTTGGCCTCCATGGACCGTCACTGCCTCGACCATGATCGCGCAGTTCAGATCGGTGTGACAAGGTTAGATGTCACAATGCAGCTGTGGAAAGCCGATTGGCGGACGGCGATTGTTCGAACCTCACTCCCGCCCCACCCCCAGCGCATCCGCCACCCGATTAATGTAGTTAAACCAAGCCGCGATCAGCGCAATCTGCAATATCCCGCGATCGTCAAACCCAGCAGCCCGCAGCCCCTCAATATCCCTCTTCGAGCAGCGCGTAGCATCCTTGGTCAGCTTGACCACATAATCCAGCATCACGCGCTCCTGCGGTGTGATAGGCGCGGTCGTGTAGTCCCTTTCCAGCGCCTCGACCAGCTCTTTATCCAGCGTCACTCTTCGCAGGAACTCTGCGTGCGACTCGATTCAATACTGGCACCGGTTGGTCACTGAGACCATGGTGGTGATCATTTCGTGCTGGCGCCTGTTGAGCGGCAGGTCCGGCGACATGAGCGCGCCAAACGTAGCAAACGAATGATAAAGCGCCTCCGGAATCAGCGTATGCGACCCTACGATCGTCGACCCACCCGACTCATCCGGATGCACCGGTTCGAAGTACTCCTTGGGATACATCCCCTTCTGCCCCTCAACTGCCTGCCGCAACTTCTCATCAGCCTCTGACATCGGTACGGTTCGAATCCAAGTCATGATCGCGGTTTCCCCTCATTCCAGAGTTTTTCTGCTTAGCAGCGCTGGAAGCCTATACTGCCCTGCCCAACCTTCCTATAACACTTTTATACGATCGCGCCATCCTCTTAGATAGGGGCGAGCCTGCCCGATCCGCCGGTACCTGCCGTTGATTCCCTTGGTAACCCTTTCGTACACTCCCTTTCGGTAACCCTTGGTAACCATGCGGTTCGCCCCGTCCAGCCGTACAATTGCCCTTGTCCGACCGGCCATCTCGAAAGAGGAGTTTGGTCATGCGACTTTCTCCCCGGGCAGCGCTCCGAGGAACCGTCGGTTTCTACGCGTGAAGGTTTCTCGGGCAGAGGTTTCTCGGTTGTAAGTTTTTTCGGCAGTATGTTTCTAAGTTAGACCAGGTTCTGGGGCTCGTACACATATGGCGTTCGGTTTCGGGTTCAACAAACAGAAAGTTCTCAGCGCTGCGGAGAAGTATGTCCAGCAGGGCAAGATGCAGAACGCCATCGCTGAGTACGAAAAGGTCCTCAAAGCAGATCCCAAGGACCTCACCGTCACCAATACAGTCGGCGATCTTTACTCCCGCCTCGGGGAAGCCGACAAAGCCACCAATTGTTTCAAAGCTGTAGGCGATGCCTATGCCAACCAGGGTTTCACGGTCAAGGCTATCGCCATGTACAAGAAGATCAGCAAGCTTCAGCCTTCGCTCGAGAGCGTGCTGAAGCTGGCCGAACTCTACACCCAGCAGGGACTCTTCAACGATGCACGCGCCCAGTACCTGCAGGTGGCGGAAGAATTCCTGAAATCCAGCGAACTGGAGAACGCGGTCCGCATCTTCCAGAAGATTCTGGAAATGGATCCGGAAAACACCGCCATGCGCATCCGGCTGGCGGAAGTTTACGTCCGCCTGGGCAAGAAAAACGAAGCCTGGCAGATATTCTCCGCCGCTGCCGAGACTTTGCGTTCCAAGGGCTCCACCAGCGGAGCCGAAGAAGTTCTGCAGCGCATGCTCACCCTCGATCCCGGGAACGGCTACGCGCTGCTCATGCAGGGACGCAATCTGCTTGAGGCCGGCGACGCCGAGGCTGCCATCGAATCGTTGCAAAAAGTCTCCGATCTCGATTCCAATCCCGATGGCCTCCGCGATCTGCTCAAGGCCTACCTGAAGACTGGCCGACTTTCGGATGCGGGCACGCTTGCCAGCAAGCTCCTGACTGTTCACAATGACCTGACCTCCATCTCTACCTTCGCCGACGCCCTCATGCAGGCCGGCCAGTATGAGAACGCGCTCCAGGTTTATGACCAGCATGCCGAGCGCCTGCTGGCGGAAAATTCCGACAAAGTTCTGAAGAACCTGCACTCCGTAATCGGGCACGTACGGGACAATCCCGCTTCGCTCGAAAAACTTCTCGACCTCTTCCACAAGGCAGGAGACAACTCTCATACGACGGAAGTCATCGAGCTTCTGGCTCACGCTTCGGTGCAGTCCGGCGATCTGCCCCGCGCTCGTGATCTTTATCAGAAGCTAACCACCATGGAGCCGGGCAATCCCCTGCACATGAGCAATTATCAGCAGGTAGCCAGCCAGGTCAGCGGAGATTCCGGAGCCACGCTCATTTCTGCGGAGGAAGCCACCGTCATCGTTGACGAACTGGAAGCCACAGCTCCCTCCATCCATCAACACTATTCCGATGCGGTTGCCCTTGCAGTTCGCTCGGCGCTCACGGACGCGGAACTTTTTATTTCATACAACATGCCGGCCAAAGCGATGGGGCCGCTGCTGTCAGCTTTGCCTCAGGCGCCCAGCGACCTGCGCCTGAACCAGCGCCTGGCATCTCTGCACACCCGGGCGGGACGTTTCGCCGAAGCTGGTGTGTGCTGCCGCACTTTGCAGGAGGTCTACTCCGAGGCCGAGTATCCGGAAGAGGCTACCCGCTACGGCGAACTTGCCGATCGCTACCAGGAACGCGCCGGCCTTGTGGTTCTCACTGATTCCGTCGCCGAAGACGCCGTCTCCATCGAAGCCCAAGAGGAGATTTCTGCTCCGGCAGAAGTTGCGGCTCCCTGGCCTGCAGCTCCGCCGCAGCCCGCGGAAGATGCGGAGTTCGCCATCGTCAGCGATCCGGAACAAGAGCAAGCCGACACGCAGGAAGAAGCAGAAGAGGAGATTCCCGAAGAAGTTCAGGAAGACCAGATCTCGGCCGTCGCCGAATCTTCCGCCGCTGCAGCGGAGATCGATCTGTCCTCCGAGTGGGACGACTCCGTAGTGGTGGAATCTGACGATCCAGCTGCCGAGGCCGCAGAGGCCGAGATCACAGATGCGGTTGGCGAACATAAGCTGCCTGCCGATGAGGTCGACGAGGCAAAGGCCGCAGAAACCGTCGAAGAAATCCGCTTCTATCTCGAGCATGGCATGCCCGAGCAAGCGTCCGCGGCTTTCGAAAAGCTTCAGACGGTCACCAACAACGAAGCCATCTTGTCCGCCATGGAAGCTGAAATCCAGGGCGGCTCACAGCCTGCACCTGCGGCAGAACCTGAAGCCCAAGAAGAAGTCGCTGCGGTAGAAGCCGCTGCTGAATTCGCTGTTGACGAGCCTGCTGCAGAAATCACGATTGAAGAAGCTCCAGCTGCCGAAGAACCGCCAGCCGCTGTCGAAGAAGCTCCTCCCGCACCGCCCGTCCCCGCGCCGAAACGAACCGCGCCGCCGGTGTGGCACGCCAAGCCTGCCGCTCCTAAGCCTGTAGCCCCCAAGCCGATCGCGGCCGAACCTCCTGTAGCACCTCCGCCCGCGGCACCTTTGCCCGTAGCGCCTGCGCCCGCGGTTCTTCAGGAGTTCGTATCCGACTTAGAATCTTCCCTGGGAGATAGTTTCCTTCCAGGAACCATTTCCCGTGAGGCCGAGCCCGCAGTAGCACATGCCTCAGCCCATACTCAACCCGAACTTGAGCCGATCGGGAATGCGGCTCCGACTTCCTTCGGCGTGCCTGAAGCTGAGCCCATGGGCGAGTTTGTGGCCGATCTTGAAGCTTCCCTGGGTGAAGATTTTCTAAAGGGTGCTCCGGTCGCCGAAGCGCAGCCCGCGTCGGCGCCGGCGCAGCAGCGGCCCGTACCCGCGTCTGCTCCGCAAGTCAGTGCTCCCATCGCTGCCAGCGCCGCAGCTGGCGCGGCGTCGTCCGGCACAGCTACAACGTCGGCGCAAAAGCCTGCACCTGCGATCGCGCCACAAATTTCGTCCGGCATTCCCAGTACAGCGTCCGCCGCCAAGTCTTCTCCTTTCGGTGAGGACGCCGGGGTGGATCTCGCCGAGATGTTCGGCGAACTCAAACACGATCTCGAAGTCGGAGCCTCTGCCACCGAAGAGGATCCTGAAACCCACTACAACCTGGGCATCGCGTTCCGCGAAATGGGATTGCTTGATGAAGCCATCGGCGAGTTACAAAAAACCTGCCAGGCCGTCGAGCGCGGACATGCCTTCCCGCAGGTCATGCAGACCTACACCTGGCTGGCCCAGTGCTTCCTCGACAAGGGCTTACCCGAGGCCGCCATTCGCTGGTACCAGAAGGCTCTTGACGCTCCCGGCATCGACGAAGAAACCCGCACCGCTCTCCATTACGAGCTGGCCGCCGCCTATGAAACCGCCGGCGACAGACCCTCCGCCCTCAAGCATTTCATGGAGGTTTACGGTCGCAACATCGATTATCGCGACGTCGCCGAGCGCATCAAGCCCCTGAAGTCGTAGAATAGCCCGATGGGCTTTGCCCCCAATTGCTATCCTGACTGGACTTGTCATCCCGCATGGGCCTGTCATCCCGAGCGGAGCGAGGGATCTTGGTCCTTGCCGAAAGCCCCGCCGCCGCACGGGAGCGCCCAGTGACCGCCGATCCCAAGCCGCCTGTCGAGAACCGCACAGTCGCGGCTCCCTCCGGGCCTTCGACGACGCAGAGCCAGACCGCCACGAGCCTGCTCGACCCTCCGCCCCCGGACCCCGCACCGCAACCGCACAGTGGCCTGCAACTCTGGCTGCACCGGACTTCCGTATTCCTTTTTGTACTGATTTGCGCCGTCGCCGGCGTCCTGCTCGTGATCCTGCCCTGGACTCCGGAATGGACGGACAATTATCTTCTGCTCTCGTTTCCCTGGCTTCGCACTTTCGTCTCGACCGGCTTCTTTCGCGGCCTGTGCACCGGCCTGGGATTACTCGATATCTGGATCGGCTTCGGGGAAGCCCTCCACTACCACGAATACAGCTAATGCCGAACGCAGTGCGGCAGGCCGGTGCTAAGGCCAGCCCGACTTAAGAACGTGAGTGTTCCGATGACCAACAAACTCAACCCCGCGCCTCTGGCTTATGAGAACGAACCTTTTCTCAGCAGTCCCGATGGACGCATTCTCCGCATCCTCGCCGAGTATCAGGAACCGTTGTCCCGCTTTCGCCGCGAGCAGATCCAGGACACCGTCGTCTTTTTCGGCTCGGCCCGTTTCCAGGGAGCGGCAGCCGCCCGGCAGAACCTAGCGGCAGTCGAAAAGAACTCGAAGGTGCCCGGCGCCCGCCAGGAAAAGGACCTCAAGCGTGCTCTCGCCGCCGTGGACATGGCCCGTTACTACGAAGACGCGCGCCGCCTGGCCTACCTGCTTACCGAGTGGTCCATTCAGATTCCCGCGCGCCGCCGCCGCTTCGTCGTCACCACCGGCGGTGGTCCCGGCATCATGGAAGCCGCCAACCTCGGCGCCCACGAAGCCGGAGGAAAAACCATCGGCCTCAACATCAATCTCCCCTTTGAGCAGAACCCTAATTCCTACATCACGCCTGCGCTCAACTTCGAGTTCCATTATTTCTTCATGCGTAAGTTCTGGTTCGCCTATTTGGCCAAGGCGCTGGTGATCTTCCCCGGAGGCTTCGGCACCATCGACGAACTCTTCGAAATCCTGACCCTCGCCCAGACCGACAAACTGGCCAAGAAAATTCTTGTCGTCATTTACGGCAGCGAATACTGGCACCGCATCATGAACTTCCAGGCCTTCGTCGACGCCGGCACGGTCTCTCCCGAAGACTTAAACCTCTTCAAATTCGTCGACACACCAGAAGATGCGTTCACCTTCCTCCGCGACGGCCTGACCGAGCACCACCTGGGCGGCGGCCAGCCAAAGAAAGAAAAAGAGAACGAAGTCCTCCCTGAAATCGCCAAAACCAGGCCGTAACGATTCTGTAATCCTCAGCGGAAAGATGAAAACAGATAGCGTGCTCCTGTACTACATCACTGATCGCGCCGCCTTCCCCGGTGACGAGCGCACTCGCCGCACTCGGCTTCTCAACAAAATCGCCGAAGCCGCCAACCAAGGCATCGACTACGTCCAGCTCCGCGAAAAAGATCTCCCCACCCGCGACCTGGAATCATTAGCCCGCGAAGCGATGAGCATCGTCCTCAAACTGAGAACTGAGAACCCAGAACTGAGGACTAGCTTGCTAATTAACTCGCGCAGCGACGTAGCAATCGCCACCGCCGCCGACGGGGTTCACCTCCCAGCTAACGATGTCTGGCCTGAAGAAGTGAGGACAGCGTGGAACAGATCGAGTGACGCGGGCGAAATCTCGCCACGAAATCTAGTGATCGGAGTCTCCTGTCACACCCCACAAGAGGTAGCTGAAGCCGCCGCGAACCATGCTACTTTCGCCGTCTTCGCTCCCGTCTTCGGGAAAAAAGATGGCCAACCTGCTGGCCTCGAAGCTCTAGGACAAACCTGCCGAGCAGGAATCCCTGTTCTAGCCCTGGGGGGCATAACCCTCCAGAATGCTCAATCCTGCCTGCAAGCCGGGGCGGCTGGCATAGCCGCCATCCGGCTTTTCCAGGAGAACGACGTGGCCACCATCGTGCGCCAGTTGCGCCCGAGTTCCCTTCGCTCACAATAAATTAAGAAGACCACGCCGCAAGCGGCGTGGCCTTTAGCAATGCAAACTTATTGTGCCGGAGCGTTCGCAGCCGCTGGAGTAGCCGGAGTGCTGGCGGTCACTTCCGTCGTAGGATTGATCTTCACCGTAGCCAAAATCTTCCCGAGCCGCTGAAAGACTTCCTTACTATCAACCTGCTTGCCGCCGTCGGTTTCGCTTCCCGTAGTCGCAACCTTCAGCGCGAACTCGTAGCAAGCCCCATTCTCGAAGACGTGATAATACTTCGACGTTTCCTCGCGAGTCCCTTGGCTGGCAAAGGTTTCCGAGGACTGCAGTTCCATGTCGCCAATCATCAGCTTCGACGGCTGTACGATGGCCGATGCCGGGGCTTCCGGATCAACGGGAGTGCCAGGCTTAGAATCAGAAAATGCGCCGCACTGCTCCGCCGTCAGCGTCTTGTTCATGCTAACGTCGAAAAACGCCGCACCCAGATCGCCGTTAGGGTACACAGACGTGGGCAAGGTGACCGCTGCGATCGCAACTCCGCCCGGCTGCACGAAGTCCATCGGAACCGCATCAGACGAGACGAGCTGATTCGCTGCATCGCCGGTCTCGAGCGAATCCTTGCGTGGATACCGGAACGACACGCCGGAAGTCTTGTCCTCATAAGTCACCGTCACCGGCGCCTTGTGGACAACTTTTTTGTGCACCGGCTTAGCCGCTACCGGCGCGGCGGGAACGGCTGGTGTCGCGATCGGCGGCAGGGGCTGCGTCATCGCCACCTGACTGGTTGAGTTCGTGGGTTGAGGTTTGTCGCTGGAGCATCCGACGGCTACGGAACAAACGATCAAGAGCGCGGCGAACACCAGCGTGCTGGTGGTTTTATTGAAATTGGTCTTGCCCCAGGTAACGGAATCCTGAGTTGCCGGGTTACCGTGAAATGGGGTCGTGCGAAATGTCTTGGTCTTAACTGGCAAGTTGCGAAACAGATTGATGCGGTTCATGTTTGGTCACCTCCTGCTGCTAAGCAGCGCAAGTGAGATTGCACGGAGGAGGCCAAGCATTGAGGCGTTGATTTAACGAGGGTTAGAGCAAAGCAGGGCGCAAGCGATCGTGCCGGGGCGTACACAATGTGGGCCGAGGGACACGCATCCGAGGCCGCACATGATCCAGCCGCGAAGCGGCGCCACAATGCAGCCCACGGCGTAAGCCGTGGGTGAAACAGGCAGAGCTAACCGAGCCCCGGAGGCGCGACAGAAGCCCGCGCGAGGCTGCTCTCAAGTATCCTTGAGGCGTGACAACGAATTCCACGACCCTCTGTCGACCGGTGGGCGAGAGGGAATTCGATCTCGTGCGTGCAAGCGGCTATCGTGAATTCCCGCCGCGTCTGCCAGAGCAGCCATTCTTCTACCCAGTTCTTAATGAAGATTACGCGACGCAGATTGCACGGGACTGGAACACAAGGGACGAGTGCTCGGGTTTCGCGGGATATGTGCTGCGGTTCAAGGTGCAAAACGAGTTTCTCGACCGATACGAGGTCCATGTGGTTGGGAACATCACTCATCGTGAATACTGGATCCCGGCGGCCGAGCTCGCGAGCTTGAATGCGAATATCGTGGGAGATATCGAGGTGGTCGCTGAGTTTCGCAAGAAGGAATAGCCCTGCTCACTCAAACTGCTTCCGAAATGCCGCCAGCTGTTCCTGCATTCCCGCCACTTGTTCTTTAAGTTCCGCCACTTCACTTTCAAGAATGGTGAGGCGATCCTGGCCGGAAGGATTCTCCGCAGCCCGCGCCGGTTCCACGGGAACCGCACCGCCCGAAAGCAAATGCATGTATCGTGACTCCTTCGTGCCCGGCTGCCGCGGCAGCACGGCGACCAGCGGAGGCTCGCGCTGACCGAGCCGGTCCAGCGCTCCGTGCACATCTTCCAGAGCCTCGAATCGGTACATGCGCTCCGCTCTTCCGCGCAGCTCGCCGGGAGTCTGCGTCCCCCGCAGCAGCAGCACGCACAAGATCGCAATCTCCCGCCGGTCGAAGTTGAACACTTCCTGAAGCCGGTGCTCATACTTCGTCACGCGGCTGTCCGCGCCGCTGGCCGGGCCCGCTAGTCGCTTCACCTGCAGAGAGTCCAGCGCAGCCCGTACCGCGTCTTCGTCGAGTTTCATCACCGGATCGCGATTATTCTTCTGGTTACAAGCGTTCACCAGTGCGTTCAGCGACAAGGGATAGTAATCCGGAGTAGTAATGTCCTTCTCGATCAGCGACCCCACCACTCGCACTTCCACGTCGCTCAGAGGATCCACGTGCCTCACCGTTGAGAAAGTTTGTTGTGAGAATCTTACTGCACTATCGGTTCGAAGAAGTAGCGTTGGCAGCACTGAGCTCGTCGATGGGGCGCCTCGACTTCCTACCTCAAGACTTATGCGATGTCTTATTGATATAGTGCCCCAGGAAGCTAATTTGCGTCATGCAGTCAACTCTGGCGCAAGGAGAGAAAATGCGGCTGCTGCTAAATTGGGTCCTGAGTGCGTTAGCCGTTTGGATCGTGTCGAAGATCGTGCCGGGGATTTCGGTCAGCGGCCCCGTAGCCGCTCTGATCGCGGCGCTGGTCATCGGCTTCATCAACGCCACCGTGGGAGTCTTGCTAAAGATTCTCACTTTTCCCCTGACCTTGATCACCTTGGGACTCTTCTGGTTCGTGATCAACGCCTTGATGCTGAAATTTGCGTCGGCTCTTGTTTCGGGCTTTCAGGTGCGTACCTTCACGGCCGCGTTTCTCGGCGCCATCCTGCTGAGCGTGGTAAACGTGCTGCTGAAGTGGCTCGTGTATCCCACGCAAGACCGCCGCTAGGGTCAGTGATCTGGAGCGATCGTGTGGAGACAGCCACCTCGGCTGTCCCGTCGAGTGCAGCGAGGCGCTTAGCGCGCCGCGATACCTTATCCGGTCCACCGAGCCCCGCTCTTCAGTATCTGCATGATCTTCCCCATCCGCCGCGCCCGTGTTTCCTCCTGCTTCGCTCCAGTGATGGCCAGCGCCATTTCTTTCTTATGAGTGAACGACAGCTTCTCCCAGTTCGCTTGCGCGGCCTTATTTCTCGCCAGCTCTTTCTTTAGGACTGCCGGCGCCTCCACCGTGCGTTCCTGTTCGTCCCGTTCCATCACGACGTCCACAGTATCGCCGGGTTGCACTCCCGCGCCTTCACACAGTTTCTTATTCACGGGCATCATCCGGCGCCCGCCACACGGCATCAGCGACGAACGAAACGGATATCCGTTGATCGTCCCTCGTATCGGCACGCGGGCCCGCGTGCCGAAAAACCATGGCACGTCAACCGGCGGAGCGATCGCCGCCACCACTCCCGCTTCCTTCCCCTCGATCTTTGCCCTGAACCTCAACTCTTGTTTCGCCATCGCAGTCCTCCGCAACCTGCATGCTGCTAAACTTTAACCCGGCAGCAAACAAGCGGCAACCGCCTGAAAACCATGGCAGCAGCGCATTCTCACTCCCAACCCGGGGCATCATGGTCCATCGAGCCGAATCTCATCTTCATCCCCGAAGCCTGGTTCCTGATGGGTTCGTCCTCGGGTCAGGATTGCGAACGACCCGTCCACCGTGTCTGGATCGACGCTTTCCTGCTCGCTGCCACGCAAGTCACCAACGCGGAATACGAACGCTTCGTTCACTCAACATCGTCTGATGCGCCACCTTTCTGCCATGATCAGAATTTCAACTATCCCCAGCAACCCGTCACTGGCGTCTCCTGGTTCGACGCAGATGGTTACTGCCGATGGCTGGCCGAGCAAACCGGCCGCCCCTACCGCCTTCCCACCGAAGCGGAATGGGAGCGCGCCGCCCGCGCCGATCTCGAGCAAAACGATTTCCCCTGGGGCAACGACCCGCCCCAATCTCTCCCCGACTATGCAACGCGCTGGCAAACCGGGCCGGAAGCCGTCGGCCGCTATGCACCCAACGCTTTCGGCCTCTACGATATTTGCGACAACGTCCACGAGTGGTGCAGCGACTGGTACGATCCGAACTACTATGCCATCTCGCCTGAGTACAATCCGCGGGGGCCCGAATCTCCGCTGGGAACAATCCAGCGCAAAGCCTCCCGCGGTGGATCATGGCGTCATCACGTCAAGGTCTCCCGCTGCTCCGCCCGCTCCAGCATCCCTCCCGAATTCCACTACGCCGACTATGGCTTCCGCATTGCCTGCGACGTATAAATTTAGTAACGGAGTAATTTGGTAATTTTGTGATTGAAAATCCGGACCTATCCGAGTCGTAAGGGTTCTCAATTACAAAATTACCCGATTACGAAATTACTAAATTCCGAATCGAGGGCAAGCACAAATGTTCCGCGACGACCTTCTCCGCAACAAGCGCATCCTGATCACGGGCGGCGGCACCGGCCTCGGAAAAGCCATGGCCCGTCGTTTTCTCCAACTCGGAGCGACGGTCTACATCTGCGGCCGCCGCGAGGAAGTTCTCGAGGAAACTGCCACAGAACTTTCCATCGCCACCAAAGGCCCCATCCACGCTCTCCCCTGCGACGTCCGCAATCTCGACGCTGTCGAAGCCATGATCGATTCCATCTGGAAAGCCGGCCCGCTCGACGTCTTGATCAACAACGCCGCCGGTAATTTCATTGCCCGCACCGAGGAGCTTTCCCCGCGCGCTTTCGAATCCGTAATCGGAATCGTTCTGCTCGGCACGCTCCACGCCACCATGGCCTGCGGCCGCCGCTGGCTCAAAGCCGCCCACCCTGCCACCGTTCTCAGCATTTCCGCCACCTACGCTCCAGTAGGCTCGGCCTACGTAGTGCCCTCAGCCATTTCAAAAGCCGGAGTCGAAGCCCTCACCCGCAGCCTCGCCGTCGAGTGGGGCAATCGCGGCATCCGCATGAATGCCATCGCCCCCGGCCCCATTCCCACGCAAGGAGCATTCTCGCGTCTCATGCCGCGCTCCGAGCTGGAAGCGTTGGCTCTCGATCGCAATCCGATGCACCGCTTCGGCACGACGGACGAACTGGCGAACCTCGCTGCATTCCTGATCAGCGATGGCTCCGCCTACATCAACGGAGAAGTAATCCGCATGGATGGCGGTGAATTTCTCCAGGGCGCTGGAGAATTCAGCAACCTCGGGCGCGCCCTAACCGACAAAGACTGGGAATCCTTGAAACCTCGCAAGAAGTAATACGGGGCACACGCGATTTTTAGCGCTGAGGGCTGGAGCCTAATCTCGTCTCCCCGCATCCAACCTAACAATGGAGGTCAATATGTACGTTATTCTTGGAGCAAGCGGCAATACAGGGCACATAGTGGCGAAGAATCTTCTTGCCCGCCAGCAAAAGGTTCGTGTCGTCGGCAGGAACTCAGCTCATTTACAACCTCTCGCAGCTCAAGGTGCCGAGATATTCGTCGGTGATGTCACCGATCCTTCCGCCTTAACCAAGGCGTTTCAGAAAGCAGATTCAGCCTATGTGATGATTCCACCCAACCCAACCAGCAACGATCCGCTCGCTTATGAGGAACGTGTAAGCGATGCCATTGCCGCCGCCATCAAAAGCGCCGGAATCAAGAATGTGGTTTCGCTGAGCAGTATAGGAGCGGACAAGACCAGCCGAACCGGACCCGTCCTTGGCCTGCACCACCTCGAACAAAAACTCAACCAGATCGATAGCGCAAACATACTCTATCTGCGGGCCGGCTACTTCATGGAAAATACCCTGCCCCAGGTGGGTGCCATTCGCATGGCCGGCTCTGTGATTGGGCCCTTTCGCCCCGACCTCAAACTTCCCATGATTGCCACTCGCGACATCGGAACTGCGGCCGCCGACGCCCTCTTGAGTCTCGGCTTTCACGGGAAGCAAACCCGCGAACTGTTAGGACAGCGCGACCTCGACTACACCGAAGTTGCGACCATAATCGGCAAGGCCATCGGCAAACCTAGTCTCGGGTACATTCACGCGTCCGACGATCAGGTTCGATCCGCGATGGTTCAGATGGGAATGTCCGAAAAGTTCGCCGGATTACTTCTCGAAATGACTGCCTCGCTAAACGCAGGATATATGCGGGCGCTCGAACCTCGCACGTCCCGTAACACGACGCCGACGCCGTACGAAACCTTCGTCGCCGAGTCGTTCGTCCCAGCCTACCAACAACAAGCAGCGGCCTGAGCGCCTCGCACGCCGAACAAATAAGGCCATGCCCCCCGGTGTGGCCTTATTCATCTCGCCGCCTCCAACACAAACATTCCGCGCGACAGTTCAATTACCGACGTAATTAGAAGCTGCACATCTGGCTGTGATTAGATGTGACTTAGGGTTGCGGACGGCAACGCAAGCGTATTCCAGGCATTCTGCGCGTCTTCCGGAACCGGGCTGGAAGGGCGAATCACAGCGCATAACATTCCAACCTCAAAGCGGTTGTGCACGAGCTTTGGCAGTGCAGTTCGAGGAAAACCATGTCGAAAAAGATCCTTGTGGTGGACGACTCCAAGACAGCTCTGATGATGGAGCGCGAGATTCTGGAGAAGCGTACGACCTACGAGTGCGTGACCGCGTGCGACGGCCAGGAAGCCGTCGAGAAGGCCCAACAGGAGCGCCCGGATCTGATTTTGATGGACGTCGTCATGCCCCGCATGAACGGATTCGAAGCCTGCAAAATGATGCGTCAGCAATCCAGCACGCGCGAGATCCCTATCGTTCTGGTCACTACTCGCGGCGAAGAATCCTACATGGAAGCCGGCTTCCAGAGCGGATGCAATGATTACATCACCAAGCCGGTGAACGGCGCCGAACTCGTGGCCCTACTGCAAAGTTATTTGGGCGAGTAGTGGCGAAGTACAAGTGAATTTTCCGCATCAGTTGAATCAGTGCAGCTTGATCAGTGCAACAAGGACTTCATGAAAAGTGACAAGAGCGACGCATCTGGCGCGAAACCCCTTGCAGCCGACCCCACGACCGATGTGCGGCTGGAAGCGGCCCGCGAGAGGCTCGCCGAAAGCACAGGTCAAGAGGACGCCATCGATGGCCTGCGTGAGATCGTGGCCAACTTCCTCGGCTCTGAAGAAATCGGTTTGTTCCGGGTTGATCGCAACACCTCTACCTTTCACGTTTTCTGGTCCTTCGGAATCGACCTCGAGAAATATGATTTGCTGCGAGCTTTAGGCGAGGCTGGCCTTCAGCGCGTGATGCGCGGCGAGTGTCACGTTGAACTTGGAACCCGCGATAGCCTCGGCAGCATGGCCAAGGCCCAGGCATTTGTTCCCATCCGTCTAGCGAACCAGACCATAGCGATTCTTGCGATATTACGTTTGCTTCCTCAGAAACTGGCCTTTGACCGGTCCGACATGGCACTGTTCAAACTTCTTTCCGACGAGGCGGCTCAGCCCTTGTTTGGCCCCAGCCCCTATCCTAAGCCCGCGACCGAGGGACCAGGAATGAGTGCATGAGCGAAAACTCCCCCAAATTCAATCCAGCAGTCCTGCCCGCGGAGTATATGGAGAAGTTCGAGCGGCCGAAAGCTAAGGAGCCGCGCTACTTCCTCTATCCCGGGCAAGTGTTCGCAACCCGCGATCCCATCACCATCTCAACCATTCTCGGATCCTGCGCCGCCGTCTGTCTCTGGGACCGGAACAAGCGAGCAGGAGGAATGAACCACTATCTTCTGCCCGAGGGCGTTGATGAAGGACCGAACCGCCTGCGCTACGGCAATGTCGCCAATCAGGAACTGCTGAACCAGGTGCTGGCTCTGGGATGCGAAATTCGGAACATGCAGGCCAAGATCTTTGGCGGCTCCAGCGCTTTCGGCGCCGACCCGTCGCAGTCGGTAGGTTCGAGGAACGTGGAGCTCGCCGAAAACTTTCTTCGTGCCGCCGGCATTCGCGTAGTGGAAAAAGAAGTTTCCGGAAAGCGCGGCCGCAGGTTGGCTTTTCAGATTTCCGATGGCGTGACCACCATCAAGAATTTCGACCAGGTGTAGTGCAGGGAGTCAGAAGCTTTTTCATAAATCGTTCGGGAAGGGCACGACTTCAGTCGTGCCACACAGAATCAATAAGGGTTCGGGCTTTAGCCCCGATTAACGCGGACTAGAAAGGAGGAACAATGGATTTAGCAGACTTTGACCGTGACGCAGTGCTCGCGTCGTTCCTCGTCGAGTCCGAAGAAGGCCTGGACACGATGGAGCAGGCGCTAGTCCAGATGGAATCGAATCCTTCTGATCCCGAACTCCTGCCCAGTATTTTCCGCGTCGCCCATAGTCTGAAGGGGAACGCAACCTCCTTGGGCCTAAGCGAGCTCGCCGGCTTCGCCCACGTCGTAGAGGATTTGCTTGACGTCTTTCGCGAGCAGCAGGCGCTGCCCAGCGCAGATTTGATTTCCCTATTGCTGAAGGCAGTGGATGAGCTTCGTACCATGGTCTCCGCCGCGAAGGCTGGGTCCCAGCCGCTGACTCCGAAGCAACAGAAGATCAGAAAAGAAATTGCGCAGGAAGTCGAAAAGCGGTCGAAGAGAATTCTAGCCACCGGCGGAACACGGGACGAATCCGGCTCAGCCGCGAGGATGGACACGCTCCCAGGCGCAAGTCCCCGCACCTTGCGCGCCGATGTCGACAAACTCGACCACATGTTGAACCTGACTGGAGAAATCGTCATCGCACAAGGCCGCCTGCGTCAGATGATCGAAAATCTCGGCACCGAGCAAGGCCGCGCCCTTTTGGAAATGCATCGCGAAGCCGAGCGCCTCTACATGGACCTGCAGAATGAAGTGATGAGCATTCGCATGGTTCCCGTCGGCCCTCTGTTTCGCCAGTTCGTCCGTTCCGTGAGAGACCTCGCCCGCAGCCACGGCAAAATGGCTCGCCTCGAAGTCATCGGTGGAGACGTCGAAGTCGATACCACCGTGCTCGAACAATTGAAGGATCCTCTGCTGCACTTGCTGCGAAACGCAGTCGATCACGGCCTCGAAACGCCGACCGACCGCGAAGCCCAGGGCAAAAATCCCTGCGGAGTGATCCGCCTGTCAGCCGCCCACAGCGGCGGAAACATTATCGTAAAACTGCAAGACGATGGTGCTGGCTTCGACCGCGCCCGCATCCTGGAAAAAGCAAAACGCCTTGGCCTCCTATCCGGCAAAGACAAAGACAAAATCGAACTTAATGACCAGGATCTCTACGATCTGGTCTTCCAGGCCGGGTTCTCAACGGCCGAATCAGTCACCGACCTCTCTGGCCGCGGAGTCGGCCTCGACGTCGTCCGCCGCAACATCGATCTTTTGCGCGGCACCGCCGAGATATCGAGCACCGCCGGTAAAGGCAGCACAATTACCATCCGCCTGCCTCTGACCCTGGCCATCATTGAAGGGTTCTCGGTCCGCGTCGGCGATGAAACTTTTATCGTCCCGCTCGAGCACGTCACTGAATGTACGGAATTACCCGCAGAACAGCGCAGTCCCGAGGCCAGCGGAATTCTCAGCCTGCGCGGAAATGCCGTTCCTTACATCCGTCTGCGCCGCGTGTTCAGCGTGGCGGGCGAGACCCCGAAGAGGGAAAACGTAGTGGTCGTCAAGATCAACGAATTTTATGCCGGCATCGCCGTCGATGAATTGCTCGGTGGCATGCAGACGGTCGTGAAGCCGCTAGGCAGGGCCTTCCGAGCCGTTTCCGGGATCGCCGGTTCAACAGTTCTGGGGGATGGACGCGTCGGCTTGATTATTGACGTGCCCACTCTTCTGCGCGGAGTGATGTAGTCGGCTCTGCAGGCACAAGCTTAGTTGCAGTAATTAGAGATGGAGAGAGGTGAGGGACAATGAACACTTGGCAAGATCAAAAAATAGGCACGCGACTCGGCGTCGTGTTCGGCGCCATTCTGCTGTGCGTGATCGTCGTGGGCGCGTTCGGATTGACCTGGCTTGGGCGCCTGAACTCCGAGATGGCGGCTTCGATCCAGAAGCGCTACAACACGGTTGAGTTAACTCGCCAGACCATCGAGCACTCAATCACCAACGCCCGCATCACCTTTCAATTGTTCGAGACTACAGACCCCGACCAGGAGAAGAAGCTGAACGTGCAAAACGACGCGATCAGCGCGGAAATCGGCGCCCAGGTTGCAGAAATCCAAAAGACTCTCAGCTCTACCCAGGAGCGGGAACTGTTCGAAGTCGTCACTCATGACCGCGACGCCTACAAAGAGGCACGGTCAAAAGCCAAGAAGCTCTTGCTGGACAAGAAACGTGACGAGGCGATGACGGCGTTGAGCGAAGATGTGATCCCAGCCCTCGACAAGTACCGCGCCACATGGCAAAAGTTCATTGACCTTCAAACCGCCGCCATGCAGCAAACCATGAAAGAAAGTCAGCAAGCCTACGCCGTAGGGCGCAGCGTTGCATTGTTGATCCTGGTTGTCACTCTCGTCCTGGCCACCTTCGCGGCCATCAGCGTCACCAGGAGCATCACGACGCCGATCCAGCATGCTGTCGAGCACGCACAGCGTATCGCCGCCGGCGACTTGACCAGGGAGATTGAGATCACAAACCGTTCCGAGACCGGCCAATTACAGCTGGCTATGCAGGAAATGAGCGGCCGCCTCTCGGGCATTATCCGCGACGTCCGTGAAGGCTCCGCTGCGGTCGCCTCCGCCGCCCAGCAAGTCTCCGCTTCTTCCCAGAATCTTTCTCAGGGAACCAGCGAGCAAGCTGCTTCTGTGGAAGAAATGAGCTCCAGCCTGGAAGAGATGAACGCATCCATCACTCAAAATGCCGATAACAGCCGGCAAGTTGAGCAGGCCGCTGCCAAGGGAGCGCTATCCGCGGAAGAAAGCGGCACCGCGGTCAAAGAGACAGTCGAGGCCATGAAACAGATCGCCGCCAAGATCTCGGTGATCGAGGAAATCGCCTATCAGACCAACCTACTTGCCCTCAACGCCGCCATCGAAGCCGCGCGTGCAGGCGATCAGGGCCGCGGCTTTGCCGTGGTCGCAGTCGAGGTTCGAAAGTTGGCCGAGCGCAGCCAATTGGCCGCCCAGGAAATCGGCGGCCTCGCCGGCAAGAGCGTCAGCGTGGCCGAACGCTCCGGCCGCCTGCTCACAGACTTGGTTCCTTCCATCAAGAAAACGGCCGAGCTTGTGCAAGACGTGACAGCCGCTTCTACTGAACAGTCCAGCGGCGTAACCCAGATCAACCAGGCCATGGCCCAGGTCGACACTGTCACTCAGCGGAATGCTTCGTCGGCAGAAGAACTTTCCAGCACCGCGGAAGAATTGGCTGCGCAGTCCGAACAACTGCAGCAGTTGATGACTTTCTTCCGGGTGGCCGGAGAGAAATTTGCCGGAGAAAAGTTCGGCGCTCGCGGCGGCGACGGCAAACAACAGCGCATGATCATGCCCCTGAAGCCCGCATTCAGAAACGATCCTGCGCAGCCCGGCCATGTCCGGCCAAACAATGGCAAGGCAACGGAAGAAGCGAACTTCTCTCCGTTCTAAGGAGCCGCCGGAAAAGCTGGGCACATGCGGCGATGCTAACGGCAGAAATGTGAGGACTCAAACTATGCGAGCGTCGGATCAGGGGAAAAAGCAACTCCCCATAAGCACCGTGCAATACCTGACCTTCTTAACTGCAGGCGAGGAGTACGCCATCGCGATCGTGAAGATCCGGGAGATCATTGAGTACGAGGCCGTCACCACCGTCCCCAACACTCCGGTCTGGATCCGCGGGGTCACCAACCTGCGCGGCAAGGTTGTCCCTGTGGTGGACCTCGCCGTAAAGTTCGGCATGCCGGCCGCCGGCATTTCCAAGTTTTCTTGCATCATCATCACCGAAGTGATGTTCCAGGGCGAGAGCCTCATCATGGGAGTTCTGGCGGACGCTGTCAGCCAAGTCATTGAGCTTTCCGCGGACGAAATCGAAGCCACCCCGCCGTTCGGCACTCGAGTCAAAACCGAA
The DNA here is from genome assembly GCA_049280095.1 of Candidatus Sulfotelmatobacter sp. GTDB lineage: Bacteria > Acidobacteriota > Terriglobia > Terriglobales > Acidobacteriaceae > Sulfotelmatobacter. The sequence goes on from JBAPPL010000045.1 coordinate 296,979, forward strand.
TACCTGCTCGGCATGGGAGCCCTGGGCAAAAAGTTTTGCCTGATCCTTGACATCGACAAGGTGCTCTCCGCCGACGAAGTGCTCGCCGTGTCTGAGTCGGCCGCAAGCGAAGAAACTTCAGACGCCGCGGTCATCAATGCTCCCGCCAAACCGGCAAACCGGATCGGGACTGGAGGCTAACCGTGAGCGCCGGATCCGGTGCGGGCGCTTCTCGTCAGATTGACGCGAGCCTTGAGCAGCAACCCCAGCTCTCGGTCAGCCCCGCCCTGTTCCAGAAATTCCAGAAACTGATCTACACCGAAACCGGCATCTGGCTGGGAAATTCAAAAACTGCCTTGCTGTGCGGACGCCTCTTTCGCCGCCTTCGCGCGCTCGAAATTACTTCTCTCGAAACTTACTACGAACGCGTTTCCCAACCCGATCAATACGAAGAACGCACCCGGATGATCGACGCGATCACCACCAACGAGACCCGCTTCTTCCGCGAGCCCCGGCAATTCGAGTTCATGGTGCAGCAAGTGTTACCGCGTTGGCGCGCCCAGGCCGAACACGGCTCGCGCCCGAAGCGAGTACGCATCTGGAGCGCCGGATGTTCTTCCGGCGAAGAGCCCTACTCCGTCGCCATGCTGCTCGCCAGGCATCTTCCCGCCGAGCAAGGCTGGGACGTTCGCCTTCTCGCCACTGACATTTCGAATCGCGTGCTCGAAAAAGCGCGTCTGGGCGTTTACCCCATCACAAAGTCGGCGGAACTCCCCGCCGACTTGCTCCACAGCTTCATGCTGCGTGGAACGGCGGAGCGGCAAGCCGACATGAAAGTGAAAATCGAAATCCAGCAGATGATCGAGTTCCGCCGCTTGAATCTGAACCAGGAATCCAATCTGCCAGAAGGCCCATTCGACGCCATCTTCTGCCGCAACGTTCTGATTTATTTTGATATGGCTTCGAAACGCCGAGTGGTAGCCAACCTCGCCCGTAATCTCATCGCCAACGGTTTTCTCTTCGTAGGCCATGCCGAAAATCTGAACAGCATGTTCCCCGGGTTGCGCAGCCTCGAGCCCACCATCCTCATCAAGGCCGAAGGAAGCGAGGACCAGTGAAGACGAATCCCAACCCGCCTTCTTCTTCGGCTCCAACTACATCAGGAGAGCCAAAGCGTGAGCCTCGCATGCATGGCGACGAGCTGCAAGTCCTGGTCGTCGATGACTCAGCCATGGTTCGCCAGGTCATGCAAGCCATCCTCGGCACCGACCGCAGGATAAGTGTTAAGGCAGCTGCCGATCCGCTGATCGCCTGGGGAAAGATGCAGAAAGATCCTCCCGACGTAGTCATCACCGATCTCGAGATGCCCCGCATGGATGGCGTGACTTTCATCCGAAAAATCATGGCCGAGATGCCCACTCCAGTAGTCGTCTGCTCCGGCCTCGCTGCCCGCGGCACTGAACTCGCGCTTCGCGCCCTTGAAGAAGGCGCGGTCGAAGTCATCACCAAGCCCAAGGTCGGAGTGCGTGACTTCCTGCACGAATCGGCCGTGACCCTGCTCGATGCCGTCTGGAGCGCCTCGCACGCCCAAATCGCGCGCCGCTCGAGGCCCACTTTTCCGCCAGTAGCTCAGTCGCCCGCTCCTCGCCTGACCGCCGATGCCGTTCTCTCGCGCAAGAGCAAGCTTCACTCGTCAGCCGTCCACACCGGAGTAATCGCCGTTGGTGCTTCCACCGGCGGAACCGAAGCTCTTCGTGTCTTCCTCGCAGCCCTGCCCGTCGACTGCCCTCCGGTAGTGATTGTGCAGCACATGCCCGAGGTCTTCACTCGAGCCTTTGCCGAACGCTTGAACCGCGAATGCGCAATCGAAGTTCAGGAAGCCCGCGACGGCGACCTGCTACAAACTGGCCAGGCGCTGATCGCTCCCGGCAACCGCCACATGCTGGTCGACCGCAGCCACGGAGAACTTGTCGCCCGCATCACGGACGGCCCGCTGGTCTCACGCCACCGTCCCAGCGTTGACGTTCTTTTCCGTTCCGTCGCGACCTGCGTCGGCTCCAAAGCAGTCGGCGTCATCATGACCGGCATGGGCGACGACGGCGCCCAGGGCCTCTATGAGATGAAGCAAGCCGGAGCCGACACCATCGCCCAGGACGAAGCCACCAGCATCGTGTTCGGAATGCCCAAGAGCGCGATCTCCTGCGGCGCCGTGGATATCGTTGTCCCACTGGGCCGGATCGCCAGCGCAGTCCTGAACTTGCAGAGTCGGTCAGTAGGAAGGTAAGCGGGAGGAAGGTAAGCAGAAGAAGGTAAGCGGGCCTGCAGCCAAGAGTTAACAGAAGAACTACCGAAACCTCAGCGGCTAATCTGCGACGAAGGTCGGCTTACTGGCGCCAGCCCAAGTGATCTTCGCGTCCCTCGAAAATCTCAGAAAGCAGGCGCATGACGCGCTGCTTCAAAGTCGCGGGCTGCGCCTTGCCCGCTTCCACAGTCTCGACTTTCGTTTCCACCTTGCGTTCGGGGGCGGGAGCAGCACCAGCAGCCATGAATGGGATCTCCTTCTAAGACTGATTCTCAGAAAACCCATTCTAAGTTGGCTCTAATACCGATAGGAGATCACCAACGGCATAGCACTAAAGCGTCCCGGCTTGTACTACTCCGTCTCAGAACTCGAACCGCACTCCAAACTGGAAGAAGCGGGGCGTCTCCCCGGGAGCATCACTGGTGATCGTCCCGAAAAACGGATTTGTCTGGGTCGAACTTCCCGCAGGCCCACTTCCCACAGCCGAATTCGGCTGCCCAAAGCGCGGGTGATTGGTGAAGTTAAATATCTCCGCCCGCACTTCCAGCCGCATGCCTTCTTTGGGCACGAACGACTTGTAAAGGTTCAAATCCGCGTTATGGATGCCGTCAACGCGTAAACCGGAAAAATAGCGTGGCGCGTTGCCCGGAATATTGTCCCCTGGATCGGCAAAACAATTCGCATTGAAGAAAGTATTCACTCCCGGGTTCGTTTGCCACTGCAAGGCCACGTCGTGCATGCTGGTCCCGCTCTTAAGCTGGGAACAGACAACATTGGGACGCTGGCTGCCGTTGGCCAGAAGCGGGTTGTTCAGGCCGATGGCCATGGGTTGCCCCGATTGTTGGGTGAGTAGGGTTGCGACCGACCAGCCTCCGATTACCGCATCCAAGGCTCGGTTCATATTGCCGAGAATCCATTGGTTGCGGCCAATGGGCAGGTCTACAACCACCGCGCCCGCGAGCCGCTGTGGTGCGTCGCTGGCGCCGATGCTATGCTCCGCGGGCAGCCGGTCCAATTGTTGCGGAAGGCCGAGACCGAGCGCTCCCACCCAGTTGTTCCGGCCTGCCGAAGAATAGTCGGTCTCCTTCGATATTGTGTAGCTTCCTTCGAAGCTAACGTGGTGCGTGGTGCGCTTCTGGAAGCGAATCTGCATCGCGTTGTACCAGGAATTCGCGCTCTCCAGCATCAGCCCCTCAAAGTCCCCCGCGAATTGCGGGTACGTAGTTAAAAGAGTCGACAAAGGCAGGGTCGATTGGCCGTAGTTGGAATTGACTTCATTGAAGCAAGGATTGGAAGGGGTCGAGGTGCAACCGGCATTGAACATGCCATAAAACGGGTTGCCAACTTGGGTCTGAAGAAAGTTGGTGACGCAATTGCTGGCATCGCAGTTCCCAATGCCGTTCCCTTGAGTGACATCATTGTCGTAATGCACAGCCTGCGAAATCTGTGCCAGTAAAGACGATGGGATGTAGGCCCGGTTGTTTGTGCCAGACCAGGGTAGATGGGTGCTCCGATTGGCAACGTAGTCGACGCCGAGCACGATCTCGCTGGGCAGCTCTCGCTGCATTCCCAAGTTCCACTGGTAAATGTCGGCGTCCCGCGCCGCAGTATTGCCCAGATCGTTCGGGTTTTGATAGCCCCAGTTCGCAAGCTGGCCATACTGCGTGCCCTGCGGACCGGTAAAGCCGGTGGGAAACGGGTTTTCCAGAGTCGCCGATTGAGTGGCAAAATCGTTGTTGGTAAAAAACACGTTGGCCGTCTTGCGGAACGCGGAGCCCGGATACTGGAAGTTTGTGGCGGGGCTCATTCCAAAATAAACGCCCACTCCACCCCGCACCACGGTCTTCGAATCGAACGCATAGGCGAAGCCCAGCCTCGGCCCAATGTCCTTGCGGTACGTCGGAACCGTCCTCATGCTCGAAGTGGCGAACTGGGTCGTGCCGTACAACTCCTGCGTCGTCGGAAGATTCAGCCCGGGGATAGTCTGCATAGTCCCCTGCGCGCTCAGAGTGCCCCCTGGCGCAGTGGCGGGAAGGCTCGCAAAGTTGATGGCTACGCCAGAATCCGCCGTGAAGTTGCTGAATTCGAGCTGGTTGTTACGCGAGGTGTAGGGCGAACTCCACTCGTAGCGCAGGCCCAGGTTCACCGTGAGCTTTGAATTCACTTTCCAGTCATCCTGAATATAAAACCCCGTCTCCAGCGACCGGTCGGCCACCGAGGGAGTCACGATCACCTGACTCGAGGCGTTGAGGTTGTCGCCGTAACCAAAAGCCAGGCTGGCCAGTGGGTTGCCCGTGGTGATAAGTCCAGTTGCAGCATCATAGTCGCTGAACGGAGTCGGAGATGTCACTTCATCCGTAAAAGTCAAGAGGCCGGCCGGGTTGTTCGGCTGCCAGAAATTGTTGTAAAAAATTCTCTGCTCCCCGCCAATCTTGATCAGGTGCGATCCCCGGGAAATCACCAGCTGCGATGAATAGCTCACCAGCGTATGGCCAAATTTGGTATAGATGCAGCACTGATCGTAAAGGTCAGTCCACGGCAGATTCCCCTGCATCATAAACGTCGGCATCTCATCGATCCCGTTGGCCTGCTGGAACACCGGTGACAACCCTTGAGTGCCGCCCGGCAGTGAGGCGTTGAAACCGGAAATGGTGGGGATTCCCGGCAACGACAGTTCATGCACCCGGTCGATCGCCGCGTGGCTGGTCCAGATGATTCGTGGATTCACCGTCCAGGAATATTCGAACGAGCCGTTTTGCGCCACGGTTACTCCGCTCGCGATTCCGTCATTATCGAAGCCGTCGCCTAAGGTCAGCGGAGTGGTGTAGTTGCTCCACTCTCGGCTGTAGCGGCCGCTGATGCGGTTCTTGTCATTGATCTGGTGGTCTAGTTTAATGTCGAACTGGTAATCCGGCCCGTTCGCCAGCGTTGTGTAGTTATAGTTATTGAATTCGTTCGAGTTGCTGGGCTTCGGGTAGAGATTGAGCACAGCCAACCCGATGGGGTCAATTTCGCCCGCTGGAATTACATTTGGCGACTCACCCGGAATCGGGTTGTTATTGCAGTCAAACCCAACCTGCGGCCTGACGATGTTGGTTGGATCCCCCGTGCAATTCACATTAGGGTCATAAATGTTATTCGAAAGTCCGGAAAAGTCGCCTTGCCGTTCCGCCATGGTGGGTACAGTCACGACCCCACTTTGCGCGCTCAAGTTTCTCACTTTCTCGAAGTCTACAAAAAAGAACGTTTTGTTCTTCACGATCGGCCCGCCCAGCGAAAAGCCACCCTGGTCGCGTTTGCTGTCTGGCTTGGGGTTGGGCGTCGAATCACCCAAAAAATATTTGGGATTGAAGAAATCCCGAGCGTCCATCTGTGGGCGCTGCAGAAAATACCAGCCCGTGCCATGGAACGCGTTGGTGCCGCCCTTCAGCACCATATTCACCACCGTGCCGCCGTTGTTGCCGAACTCCGCCGAGAAGCTATTGTTCTGCACTTTGAATTCCTGCACGCTATCAACCAACGGCTCGTAGTACACGTTAGAGTTTCCACCCTCGCCCTGTTCCGGCGCGCTGATCAAGGCGCCATCCAACCGTATCTCGGCCGTCGCATTGCGCTGCCCGTTAGAAGTGAAGTTTGTTCCCTCGGGATAGTTATCCCCCGTGCCCGACCCCGCAGCCTCGGTGACGCCCGCCGCCAGAAACGTCAGCCCGAAGTAGTCGCGGCCCATCAACGGGATTTCGTTCACATACTCGTGAGTGATGTCCGTGCCCAGCGTCGCGTTGCCGGTATCCAGCAGCGGCGCGGTCGTCGTCACGATGACGCTTTCGCTCACACCTGCCGGAGTCAGAGTAAAATTGAGCGAAGCCTCCTGATCCACGGCCAGCACCACCCCCGTCCGCTCGGTCGTCCGAAAGCCCTTCAGTTCAGCCTTCACCGAATACGTCGACGGCCGCAAACCGGTAAAGAAGTATTCACCCTTGTCGTCCGTGTGTGCGACGCTCGAAATATTCGTCCCCGTGTCCGTGATCGTTACCGTCGCATTGTGGACCACCGCCCCGGAAGCATCGGAGACAGTGCCTCGTAGCTGCGCCCGGTAGCTGCCTTGGGCCGCAACGTAGGTTCCCAGACTTCCGCAAAAGCAGAACACCAAAATGCTGAATAAGAAAAATCGTCCTGGTTTCATGACAGTTCTCCGTTTATTCGAGGGCAGCACCCAATCCATTCTCATTCCTCAAGAATGAATATTCACGCCATGTACCACGCGGCTGATGGCGCCATTCGGACTCGGAGAATCCGGCCGCAGATTCCAACGCAGCGAACCGAACAGCCCCAGCAACTGACCGAAAATTATGTCGACCGGCGACCGGTAGTCATCGGCAATGCCGCTCATCGCACTCGAGGCCAGATAATGTTCGGCCAACGAGTCCCTGCCGATTTCACTCCCGCCCACCACCACCCTGCATCCCACCAGCCGCTTTTTTCCAATCTCATCCAGCAAGTCCCGCTCGTAGGCCTGCACCCGCCGGTTGCCCGAAAGAAAACAAACGAACAGCGTGCTCTGGTCCAAAGCCGCCATCGGACCATGGCGCAACCCCAGAACCGACTCCGACATGGTCAAAGTCTTTCCCGCCGTCAGCTCAGAAAGCTTCAGCGCAGATTCCTTCGCAACCGCCCTGAGCGGCCCCGATCCCACAAAGCAAGCCTTGGTGTACGCTTCCTTCGCCAGCGCCGCCGCACTATCCGCGGCGCGCGGCAGAAAATCCCCGCCCGCCTCGACCAGTTGCGCCAGAACTTCCTCATACGTCCCAACATCGTTCACATGCGCCAGGCATTGCCCGAAAACCATCATGTTCGAAAACGAGCTGGTCATCGCCAGCCCGCGGTCATTCACCGCATCGTCCAGACAAATCCCCAGCACGCGCGGATCATCGGCGCTCTCCCGGATCATTCGCCCCTTCGCGTTGCACGACACCACCAGATGATGAATGTCCGGATGGTTCTTCCGCGCATTTTCCAGGACCGCAACTCCCTCCGGACTCTCCCCCGAACGCGAAAACGAAATCCAGAGATATTTCTTCTCCGGAATCATCCACTCATCGGTGTGTGTCAGCAGATCCGTGCTCGGCACCGCCATCACTTCGCAGTTCCAGCACCGGCGAAGAAGGAAGGTAAGCGACTGCCCAATGTAATCCGAAGTCCCGGCCCCGATAAGAAAAACAGTCGGCCGCGGACGCGGGCTCGCGCCGATTCCCGCCAGCGCCAGGAATTCCGCGATCTGCTCCCGCTTTCTCCGGAAGACTTCAAACGTCGAGAGCCACGCCTCAGGCTGCTGCGCAATTTCCGCGGGAGTATGCTCCAGCCCGCGTGCCGCCTTCTCGCTCCCCGGCAAACTTAATAGTTCAGACAACGCACTCAAGTGCAATCCCTCCCCGATCCTTTGTCATCCTGAAGCGACAGTTTCATCGTCGCTGAAGGACCCGGGCGAGCCGCCCGATGTGCCGCGCTCTTTGCGGCACATTAATCGCGTGTTTGGCTCGCTTCCTTATCGCCGTGCTTCCCTACGGTTCAACCCAAAACACCGCACCCTTCTCAATCGGCGGCAGCTTGTAAACCATGCCGCCGTCTCCCGCAGTTCCCATCACCGGCTGCACCTCGCCCAGAAATGGAAGAAAGAATCCGTGCCCGGCGCCCGCACCAGCCACTGTAACCTGAACCCCAGTCTGCGGCGTCTGCACCGGATTCACTCCAGCCTCGAGCCCGGCAAAATTCGCAAAGAAGACATGTGTCTTCCCATCCACCCGCGCAATCGAGGTCGCGATCATATGCGAAGCCGCCACGTGAACCGGTGTTTCCGCCTTCAGGCTCTCCAGAAACTCATCTTCCCGATCAGGATTCGTATCGGCCACGCTCTTCTCCAACGCCGCGTAGTAATCTTTCCCCGGACACTTTCCGAATCGCACCACGCCAGCGCTCGGGCCTAACTGGGTACCATCTTCCCCGGTGATCACCAGCCTCTTGCCGCTCTGCACATACTTCCGAACCCAGGCTTTTTCCTCATCATTCATCACCCGCGCGTCAGGAAGAACCAAGGTGTCTCCGCGAAAATCCGCCAGCGTCCGCGGAGTCACGATCTGAAACTCCAAATGTTTCTGCATCAGAAGAATAAGAACGCCGCGATAGGAGGTGATAAAGTCGTCGGCAAAATAATTCCGCGTCTCCGGAGAAAAATAAACCCCAATGGGAGCAATCGCCGTCCGCGGCTTGTAGAAAGTATCTTCATGCGCCTTGATCCACGCAAAAATCCGTTTCCGCGTCTCACGATCGTTCGATCCCGCCATCGAATGTCCAGGCGCATCCCAGAAATTCGATCCCGTCATAATCTCTGACGCCGCCAGATTCATCATGGCCTCGCGCTTGTCGACTTTCTTGTCGCCATCCCACGAGTAATTCAAAATCCATGTAGCTTTCCCCTGCGCAAACGCCCGAAACGAGTGCATCCCCACCTGATAATTAAACCAACCCAGCGGCGTCCTCTCCGACGCCATGTGTCCGCCTTCGCCGAATTCATACTCATGCGCAATGGCGTCGACCTCCATACATGCTGTAAACATCGGCTCCAACCCGAACCGCTTCCTTCTCGATCCCCGGATAAATCTCCGGAATCGTCTTGATCGCCGGATTCACTGATTTCGCATTCCGGTCAATCTCCGCCATAAAATCGGTGAAAGTCCGAATCCTGAAGTCCACCCACTTCCGAAAATTTCCATCCGAAAAATCTCCCAGCTTCAAATCTTTCTTGGCGTCGAGCCCAGTCTCTTTCTTAAAAGCCGCCACGGTGTAATCGTCGAAGCTCGCCCACGTGTCTTCCCAGCCCTCGAAATGCGTCATCCAGTAAGGGATGTCCACATAAATCCCATCAATCCCCGTGCCCGCAATCTGGCGCACGTGTTCCATATAAATCTTGCGCCACGCCGGCGCATAAGGGCTCACCCAGACGTCCTCATCGCCCTTCCGTATCCAGAAAGCGGACCCGCCTCCAAACAGCGCTGGCTCCCCCTTGATGTTCCGCTGCACCCAATCCGGATGTTCCTTAAACAAGGTATGCGGAGTCTCAGCCGCGTTAGCCGTAATGCACTCCGTCCCAGCGATATAAACGAAAGCGTAATTGCCCGCCGCATGAGCCTTCTCAGCCACGGCGTGAATCGCCTTCAGTTTCTCCGTGGGATCGACAAAACTCTCATACCGCCCCTCAATGTCGTTGTCGACCTCGATGCCAAACACGCCATCTTCCTGCGCGCTCTCGACGATCCGATCCGCATTGTCGCTCCGCAACCCATAAGCCCCAATGCGCACGTAATTAGTCCAACTCTGCTCCGACGAATAGGGACTAGCCAGCAGCGTCCCGGACAAAAGCACCAGAACAACCAAGACAGACCTCGACACGGCAAACCTAACCCCGGACCGCAAAGCAGCCTCCGCGACTTCCGTATTGTTTCGTATCATTGCGCACATTAACTTTTACTTTCGCCCCTATGCGCCTGTCAAGTCTAAAAAGGCACCCCGTCGGGACTGCCAGGAAAAACACACAAATGCTTGGGATACCGTGGAAGAGCGGCGCTTCAGCGCCGCGTTAGCGTCACAAAATGAGGGGGGGCTTCAGCCCCGGTAGTCGCAAGGAGTCCCTCCCGCGCCTTGATACCCCTTGACAATCTCAATCAAACAAAATTAAAAGTAATAGCTCGTAACAATCCAACACCATGACAATCCAATCCCAATCCCCCGCTGGTATCCTCCGACCATGACCCGCCCCCCAGCTCTCGCTCTAACTACGCTGGCCCTGCTGACCCTGTCGTTCGGCTGGACTCCGGGACAAACAAACCAACCCCCGCCGACCGCCGTCGATTCCTCCCGCAAGCCCGAAATCGAGAGCAAGGTGCTCCGCATAGAATTCGACCACAACCTCCACACCCGAGTGACTCCACTCCTCGCCGCCACGAAACCGCTGACCCAGTTCTCCGCCTCAGAAACTCTGGAAGGCACAACCCGCACCTTCACCGACTTCGCCCTGACCTCCGCCCAAACCGAGCAGATCACCGACGCCTTCGGCCCCGGCCAGCGCCTGACCGTAACCGGCAACGACGGCACTCTGCACAAGAAGGTCGAGGTAACTATCTACAACGATTTTCCGTCGATCGCAGTCTTCGAAGTTGAATACACGAATCAAGGCGCCAAACCGTTAACCATCCGCGGATGGTCCAACAACCGTTACCGCCTGCGCGCGACCGGCACCTCCCCGGCATTCTGGTCCTATCAAAGCGGCTCCTACGAAAAGCGCCCCAACTGGATCGTTCCCCTCAAAGCCGGCTTCCATCAGCAAAATTACTTAGGTATGAACGCCAGCGACTACGGCGGAGGCACTCCCATCATCGATGTCTGGCGCAAAGACGTAGGCCTTGCAGTAGGCCACATCGAGCCAGTCCCGCGCCTGATCGAACTGCCAGTCACCATGCCAGACGCAACTCACGCCACAGTAGCGGTGAGCATGAAGCACGAACAAACTCTTGACCCCGGCGAAAGCTTCCACACGCTCCACACCTTCGTCTCAGTTCATCAAGGCGACTACTTCCGCACTCTGACCGAATACCGCCGCCTCATGATTCGTCAGGGATTTCAAATGGCCTCCGCGCCCGACAGCGCCTTCGGCCCCATCTGGTGCGCCTGGGGCTACGGCCGAAACGTCCAGCTAAAGCAGGTGTACGACACGCTCCCCACAGCCAAGAAACTAGGCTTCACCTGGGTAACGCTAGACGACGGCTGGCAAAACAACTACGGCGACTGGCAACTCGATCCCAAAAAGTTCCCCAACGGCGACGCCGACATGAAAGCCCTGGTCGACCGCATTCATCAAGAGGGATTCCACGCCCAACTCTGGTGGTCCCCGCTAAGCGCAGTCCCAGACTCGAAGCTTTTAAAAGATCATCCCGACTACGTCCTACTGAATCGCGACGGCTCCCGTCGCAAAATTTCCTGGTGGAACTCCGATTATCTCTGCCCCGCCGACAAGGAAGTAGTCGAGTACCACAAAGCGTTAGTAAGAAAAATTCTAGGCGACTGGGGATTCGACGGCCTGAAGCTCGACGGCCAGCACATGAACGCCGTCCCCGAATGTTTCAACCCCGCGCATCATCACAAAAGTCCCGAAGACTCGGTCGAAGCCCTCCCGGATTTCTTCCGCGAGATCTACGAAACCGCCCGCAGCGTAAAGCCCGACGCGCTGGTAGAATTTTGCCCCTGCGGCACCGCCTACTCCTTCTTCACCATGCCGCACTTCAACATGTCGGTAGCCTCCGACCCCGAAAGCTCCTTCCAGATTCGCTCCAAGGGCAAAACCCTGAAAGCCCTGATGGGCGACAACATTCCCTACTTCGGCGACCACGTTGAAGAAAGCGATGGGCACAGCGACTTCGCCTCCACGATCGGCGTAGGCGGAGTAGTCGGCACCCAGTTCGTTCTCCCCGCGGAAGTAAAAAAGCACACTAGCTCCGACCTGACTCCGGAGCGCGAAAAAGCCATGGCGAAGTGGGTCAGCATCTACAAAGAAAAAATGCTCTCCCGCGGAGAATATTTAGGCGAGCTCTACGACATAGGCTTCGACCGTCCCGAAGCCCACGCCATCCGCAAAGGAAAGGAAATGTACTACGCCTTCTACGCGAAACAGTGGGCGGGATCAGTCGAGCTGCGCGGCTTAGAGAACCGTGACTATCACGTCGTCGATTACGAAACCGGCAAAGACCTGGGCACAGTCCACGGCCCCAAAGCAACCATCCCGGCCCACTTCGACCAACACTTGCTGCTCGAAGCGCAGCCGCAGTAGCCGTCATCCCAGAATCACGCGCGTGATCCCCTGCCACCACGCAGGATCGCCGCGCCACAGGTACACAGCGATGCTCTGCCCCACGATCAACACCGGCAACGCATACAGATACACTTTGTTCACGCGCCGCTCCACCAGCAGATCGCGCACCACCCCGAAAACCATCAGCAGGTCGAGGCAAGGATAGAAGAGATTATTATTGATCAGGTAGTCAAAGCGCCCAAAGGGCGCGTCCATAAGCCCGCAAGTCGAAATAAAAATCAGCCGCCGATGCATCTCCGGCTTCGTCCGCCAATAGATGGCAAGCCCAATCAGTACGCCAAAGGCGATCATGTCATAGAACGGAATGCTCAGAAAAGCGTGCGTGTCCCTCTCGTCCTGATGCAGTCGCGCGATATTAAATCGCGCCATGACGATCGCCGTGGTCACGCCCAGCGGAACCATCACGGTCGCCAGCCCAACGCCGAACCATCCGATCGATCGGTGCCAGCTGACTTTATGCACGCGCACCAGCGTGGATTGAAAAATAAAAAAAGCAATCCACCCGGCGAAAGCCGCGCCATGAATCCACAGAATAAACGGCCGCGGCACCGCGGGATGGAACAAGTGATCGTTCACCGTCCGCTGGAAACCGGAAATCACAATCGCCGCCAACACCAGCGACATCGCGAAATAGAAATACCGCTTCAAAAACCCGTTCCGAGGAAGAACCGCCTCTCGAGCAGGCGCGGTCATAGTGCTCATTGATTTTCTCCAAGCCGCTCCCGAGGAGCGAGCCACAATCCTCGAGCCAGAACGTCCATCCCTTTCCCGGCCCACGCGAGGATATACCTCGAGCACATGGCAAGCCATCTTTTTCGGATTCGGTAAGTCACCAGAAAAATTGTCATCCTGAAGCGACAGCTTCAACGTCGCTGAAGGACGCCATGTTTAAGCTTTGTCATCCTGAAGCGACAGTTTTACCGTCGCTGAAGGACCTCCATCTCCGCCGCCCTCGCCCTCCGTAACACCCAAATGCAAAAACCGTCCATCAGCTTGGAATTCTGATTCCGCAGATCCTGCAAAACAAAAAGAAGCAAGCTATCTGCGCCGCACGGCCCGCCGCAAAACCTCCCAAGCCTCTCTCCACCTCTCAAACCGCGACCGCAACTTCCTGCTCTCCGGATACAGCATCAACGACTTCAACTCCGCCACCACCCGCACCGGCATCACATACCACGCATTCATCGGACGCGCATAAGCCACCAGCGCATCAATATTCTCCGAACTATAGGACCGCATCTGATGATCGTGCGCCCGAAAGCTGCACCCTCCATCCGCCCCAATCGTATGCGCCGACTTCACCTGCACCCGCCAAAAAATAAAACTCTTCTTCGGATTCACAATAAAATCATAAGGCTCGCTATCCCCCCAAGGCCGAGCCACCACAAACCCCAACCCAATAGCCTTGGCAATAAACTCCGCCTCCGCAATCTCCCCCAACTGCTTAGGAGTAAGTGCTTGTGAGGATGTGGAGCGGGCGCCCTCGCCCGCTGCGTTTGACTTTGATTTTGATTCCGGCTCTTCCGCCATACCCCAAATCGTGATCCCACCCATATCGATTGATCCCCCATACAGATTTGTCATCCTGAAGCGACAGCCCCACCGTCGCTGAAGGACCTCCATCTCCACGGCCCTGTCATCCCGAAGCGACAGCTTCATCGTCGCTGAGGGACCTGAGCGAGCCGCGCGACGCGTCGCGTTCTTTGCGACGCAATACTCGCGCGTTTGGCTCGCATCCACATCGCCCTCAGCCGACAGCGCCCCACTCCAAACGCAAAAACCCCTTCCAACCATCCGGTCGGAAGGGGCTAAATCAGCCACGTCGGCTATACAAGAATCATTTCACCCCAGCCCACAGCAGTCAACAAAATTGTCCCAATCCAGAAAGCCCGCATACCCACGAAAGTAGACCCCACAAAAGTAGGTATGCCCGCCCACAATCCCCGCAATTCCGGAAGCCCAAGCTCCTCACCCCTTGTCATTCCGACGCGCGAGCGAACCGAGACAGGAGGAATCTGCTTCCTGCCGGCCGCCCCACCAGCTAGCCCTCGAAACCCGCGCAGGCTGGGCCTTGGTCGCGGCGGTGTCAGCAAGGAGTGGCCAGCCCCGGTATCATTGAGAACTATGGATGAAAACGAGTTTCGTGAGATCGCGCACTCCGGAGGTCAGGTAATCCTCCGAGTGAGCACAGACGCGAATGGAAAGCGGGTGCACCAGCAGACATGGAAGCACCAACGACCCGTTGCCTCCGCTATTTTCGCGATCTACGCTCTCGCTCAAGGCGTTCCGGTTTGCGGCCTGCCGCTGGGCGGGATCGGCAGCCGCATGATGCCGCCTCCAATGCCAGGCTGCTTCATGGTATTTATTGGGTCGGATAGTGAGGGAAAGTTCGGCCACGAATGTCCGGCATGCAACTCCTATTGGCGTGACCAGTCGGGCACAAACTTTTGTCCGAATTGCGGCATACGAGGAGAAGCACAAGATTTCCTGACAACTGCACAAAGATCCTACGTAGCGCAGTACTGCGAAAAGATGAGGGAAGCCCTCCAAGCAGATGCCGACGGCGAGTACACAATAGACATGGATGCGGTAGCCGACGCCGCTGGCACCGCCGCGGACAAGCCCCCCTTCTACTATGCGGAGCAAAGCCAGCAGAACAAGTTTAACTGCACCGCCTGCGGCAGCTTCAACGACATACTAGGCGTGTTTGGATACTGCTCAAGGTGCCGTACCAGAAATGATTTGCAGGAACTGTCTCAGAAAGTAGTGCCGGCCATCCGTGAACGCATCAATACAGGCGGACCTTATGAGGCTCGCGTTAGGGATGTTGTTGCGGCCTTTGACTCATTAGTAGGCAGGTACGTAGAGCAGTTGACCCAACAGGTGCCTCTGACACAAGGGCGCCGGAATAAGCTCGAGAATAGACGATTCCACAATCTCAGCTTGGTGGCGAAAGAGCTAAAGGACATCTTCGATATCGACATTCTAGACGCCCTCACCCCTGACGATGCCGAGTTCGCTACCCGAATGTTTTACAGGCGTCATGTCTACGAACACAAAGGGGGAGAGGCCGACGAGAAGTATATCGAGGACAGCGGCGACACGTCCGTTCGTCCAAAGCAGGCCCTTCGCGAAAACCAGGAGTCCGCACACCGCATCGCTGGTCTAGTACTGAAAATGGCCGGAAATCTGCACAAGGCGTTCCATGAGATTCTCCCGCCGGAGGAAGCTCCTATAAACCAGTATCAGAAGTGGAACACTAAGTAGCCGGGTGGCCCATCTTTGGCGTTCCTAGCCAAAGGTGGGATTCCACAACCGCCAAAGTTTCGGGCCTTCGACTTGCCAGAATAGTCCCGTGATTCGCTTTGACACCCCCACATGCCACCTCTAAACTTACAACTATGGAAGTTCACCTTCGCCCCGAAACCGAGTCCCGCCTACAGGAACTTGCCACAAAGAGTGGGCGCGCGCCCAACGATTTGATCGAGGACGCGATGGCCGCATATCTACAAGAACTATCCCAGGTTCGCGAAATGCTGGATAGCCGCTACGACGATCTCAGGAGCGGCCGCGTGAAGCCGGTTGACGGGGAAGAGGCCTTCGCCAAGCTCCGGCGCAAGAGCAAGAGTGATGCGCGCCGCGCTCGTTCATGAGCGGGTTTGTCCTCCATCCACAGGCGTACACAGATGTGGAAGAAATCTGGGAATACATCGCCGCCGACAGCCTCGACGCTGCTGACGGCGTGCGAGAAGAAATCTACCAGGCAATCCAATCGCTCGTCCCGTTTCCTTACATAGGCCACAACCGTCCGGAGCTCACGGCGCAGCCGCTGAGGTTCCAGTCCATGCGGGATTATGTAATCGCTTACGCGCCGGATGAGAAACCGCTCGCCGTCATCGCCGTCCTGCACGGTCGGCGCAACCCGCGGGTGATCGCGGCGATACTTCGTGGAAGAGCCTAAGCGGATTCCTCCTGCCCCGCTTCGCTCAGGCGTCGGAATGACAATGCCTTGGAAAAGGAAACGGCCAATCTGATTTCTCAGACTGGCCTTTATTAATGCCGGCAACGATCTACGCTCCCACAGGTGTGGCGCGGGCGCCCTCGCCCGCGACTGCGTCGGGAGGCAATGGTGTGTCTCTTTCTTCTCCCAGAATCCACAGGCCGGCGATGGTTATCCATCACAGACGGAAACTGCGCTTTCCACTATGCTGCGCGCAGTTGGCGGGCGTGGGCGCCCGCCCCACACTATGTCCGGTAGCACTTCGCCGCTTACCGAATACCGATATCGCCGACGGCTTCCCCATTTGCAAAGGGCCGATGCGGATCTCTTTGTCACCTTCTGCACCGCGGGCCCACTTATCCTATCCTCCGCCGCACGGCGCATGGTCCTAGAACACTGCCTGCGCGAGCACATGACAAATGTGGCGCGGGCGCCCTCGCCCGCGAACTGCCGGCAGCCAAGAATCAAGCTGCGGGCCGCGGTCATCATGCCCGATCACGTGCACCTGCTGCTTTCCCCGTTGCGGGATGGCGAGGGTTGGCCGTTCCCACTAGTGGACATTCTGCAGTGCCTGAAGAGCGCGACTGCACACCGGATTAACAAAGTTCTGCATCACGCGGGGCCAGTTTGGGAAGAGGAGTCGTTCGACCACGTGCTGCGATCAGACGAGAGCCTGGAAGAAAAGTGCGAGTACATCCGGCAAAATCCGGTGAAGGCGGGGTTGGTTCGTCAGCCGGAAGATTATCCGTGGTTGTGGGTCAATCCGGAACTCAAGGGTCGAATGTGACAGTGTGGCGCGGCCCTCGCCCGCGAATGCGTCCGTCGGAAATACTGCGTCTCTTCATTATTATCACGGAATCCACAGCCGCCAGCCCGCCAACATTCATAGCAAAAGGAAAAGGCTACCAACATTTCTGTTAGTAGCCTTTATTAATGCCGGCAACGACCTACGCTCCCACACACTTGGCGCGTGCAGTACCATCGGCCCTGCGGGGCTTAACTTCCGTGTTCGGGATGGGAACGGGTGGATCCCCCGCGGTAAGATCACCGACAACTCGTAGCTGTCAGCCTATCAGCCCTCAGCTTCTTGCCGAGGTGACGTTTCGTGCTGATGGACAGCAAACTTGGTGGCGTCCCCAGTCTCCAGATCCCGCTCTCAAGACAACTGAGAACTGAGAACTGAGAACCGAGAACTAGCTTTCAAAGATCGTGAGGACGATGCCTCACAACTGAATAGATTGGGTGTGGCTTACTTTCTTGTTGATTAATTCCAATTTCAGCCACCGTACATCGGCTTTGCTTTCTTTCTTCGTCCTCGAAGTTGAATCAGTTTTGCTAAATCAGCTTCGTCTTGGAATTCCGAAAAGCGTCGGCGCAACAGTTATCAGTGTTGCATCTCAGTCGTCCAGGTTCGAACAACTTCAACAACATTGCTGGTTCCAGTTCAGGTTCTAACTGAGAACTGGCAACTGAGTACTGACAACTGTTTTCTGCACCGAGTAAATTTTATGGTCAAGCCGAACGGGCGATTAGTACTGGTAAGCTACGAGTGTTACCACTCTTCCACCTCCAGCCTATCAACCAGGTAGTCTTCCTGGGCCCTTCTTATCCCTTACGGGTTGGGAGATCTCATCTTGAGGAGTGCTTCCCGATTATATGCATTCAGCGGTTATCACTACCGAACTTCGCTACCGAGCGGTGCCATTGGCATGACAGCTCGAACACAAGAGGTTCGTCCATCCCGGTCCTCTCGTACTAAGGACAGGTCCTCTCAAATCTCCTGCGCCCACAACAGATAGGGACCGAACTGTCTCGCGACGTTCTGAACCCAGCTCACGTACCGCTTTAATAGGCGAACAGCCTAACCCTTGGAACCTTCTACAGCTCCAGGATG
>JBAPPL010000046.1:0-49635 GCA_049280095.1 Candidatus Sulfotelmatobacter sp.
TCTGAAACCCCACGTGCATGGCGGGTTTCAGCGAGATCGCAGAGAATTCTGAGAACATTCACCGGCATTGTGCCCTATGCCCGAGGCCGGTACTCAAAATCGACGAGTTGCTCAGAGGTTCCCTAAGTCGTTCTCATGCAAACCCAACCAGAGCTCGCAGCTCCGTCGATCTCGCTCGGTTCATACCTGCGGCTGCTGCGCGGGAACCGCAATTTCCGCCGGCTCTGGATGGCGCAGATTGTCAGCGAGATCGGCGACTGGTTTTACACACTCTCCATCTACACTCTGCTGCTGCAGTTGACTGGGCGCGCCAGTTCGGTTGCGTTGGCGCTGGTTCTGCAAGTTCTACCGCAGACTTTTATCGGCCCAACAGCCGGCGTGGTAAATGACCGCCTGCGCCGCAAGCATGTGATGATTGCCGCCGACCTTGTCCGCGTCATCGTTGTACTGGCCATGCTGCTGGTGCGTTCGCGCTCGACGGTATGGCTCGTCTATCCGCTGCTGCTGGCGGAGACCGTCATGGCCGCGTTCTTCGAACCAGCCCGTAATTCGGTGATCCCGAACATCGCCGAGCGGGGAGAAGTACTCATCGCGAACACACTGTCTTCGGCCACGTGGTCGGTGAATCTGTTGATTGGCGCTTCGGTAGGCGGAGTGGTTGCAGCTTTCTTCGGACGAGACGCGGTGTTCATTCTCAACGCGTCGTCATTCCTGGTCTCGGCCATCCTAATCGGAGGAATGCACTTTGCGGAGCCGCATGCCGAATCCGCGGCTCCGCTGCGTCCGCGCGATCTGGTTGACTTTTCTCCCGTGCTGGAAGGCATTCGTTACGTGCGCAATCATCGCACGCTGCTTCCAACCGTTTTTGCGAAAGCTGGCGAACTCATGATTGGGCCAAGCTGGGTGATCTTCACCGTGATGGGTGCGCATGAGTTTGCGGTGCACTGGCACAACGTCGATGCCGCGCGCGGAGCGATGCTCGGCATGAGCATCCTGCTCGGTGGACGAGGCTTGGGTGCGCTCGTTGGCCCGCTCGTTTCGGCGCGCTGGGCGGGCCGCAGCGACCGCCGGCTGCAACTCGGCATTCTCTTTGGTTACCTCATCATCGCTGTTGGATACGGAGCGCTTGGCGTCAGCCGCACGGTTTGGGTGGCCAGCGCTTGCGCGATGCTGGCGCACGCGGGAGGATCAACCGTCTGGGTTTTCTCGACGACGCTTTTGCAGCTTCATACCGACGATCGCTTCCGTGGCCGCGTCTTCTCGGCAGACCTTGGGTTCTCAATGCTGACCATCGCCGCGGGCGCTTACTTCTGTGGACGCCTGCTCGATGCCGGCGTCGCCGCCCGCACAGTCGCGACTTGGACGGGATTAGTTATGCTGATTCCGGCGGTGCTCTGGGTGCTTGCTATGCGGGTGGGTAGTGAGCGGATTGCGAGCGTCCAGTGACGTGGAAGGGCGGCGCTTCAGCGCCGCGTAAGTTGTCACAAATAATGCGGGCTTCAGCCCCCGATGCTATCCCGCGAGCCGGTCAATCTTCGCAGCCATGATGAAGTCGCTCTCGGTGAGGCCGTCGACCTTGTGGGTCCAGAGAGTGATCTCGGCTTTGCCCCAGGCCAGCTGAATGTCGGGATGATGGCCCTGCTCCTCGGCCAGAGCGCCCACGCGATTCACGAAGTCGAGCGCTTGTTTGAAGTCGGGAAAAGTGAATACGCGAGTGAGGTGGTGCTGGTTCACTACCGTCCACTGCGGAACGATCTTTTGGAGCGCCTTGAGTTCCTTGCCTTTCAGCGGAGGCACGCCGCCGCGGCAGGGAACGCATTTCTTGTCGGCTAGTTGCTCGGTCATCGGGAACTATTGTACTTCGTCCCGCGCCGGATAAACCTCAAAGCAGGCTCTCGAGGTCGCGGGTGCCGTGAACGATCCGGAGAATCCTGATTTCCTTCTTTCCAGCGCGATAGAAGATCAAATGTCTGGGGAACCCGCCAATCGACATCCGTCGAATGCCCTGAAGTTCGTCAGCTCTAAAGCTACATTTTGCAGCTGAACGGGGATTCTTTTTGATACGAGTCAGCGCGGCAGTAACTTCACTTTCCCATCGCTTCGCCAGCGCTCTGCCCGAGCGCTGTCCGTACCAGACACCTTGCTCCAGAATGTCGTTGACGGCAACATCAGTCAGCCGAAGCTCAACGCGATTCATTTCTTCCCAGCTTGCTTGCGCAGGACAGCCAGCAGGCCTTTCTTGCGTACCTCCGTCAAGGAAAGTTCGATGGTAGGCCCCTTAGCGGAGGCGATGAGATCCTGTTCAAGGGAATGAAGGCGCCGTTCCTTGTCCTGGCGAATTAATTCGCGGACGTATTCGCTGGGAGTGCCCCAATCGCCCGATGCAACCTGGCCTTCGACGTATTGCTTTAAGGGCTCGGGGAGAGAAATGTTCAGCGAGGTCATAGCCATGCCTTCATATTATGCCAGTTTATGAAGGCCTACAAGTCCGGATATTTAGAACGGAATATCCTCATCCGTGATTGGCCCGGATCCCGCCGTTGCATGCTCGGGCTCTGGTGTACGCTGGTCGAAGTTATTGCCGCCGCCGGCTGACGCGCCTCGCGAACTATCCTTGAAATCGCCGCTGCCTTCGCCGCGTCCGCCGAGCAGGATCAAGTCGCTGGCGACGACTTCGGTCATGTATTTCTTCTGGCCGCTGGTCTTGTCGTCCCAGGAGCGGGTTTGCAGGCGGCCTTCGATGTACACCTTGCCACCCTTCTTCAGATACTCGCCCGCAATCTCGGCCAGGCGCTGCCAGAGCACGACGTTGTGCCACTCGGTGCGGTCCTGCCATTCGCCGCTCTTGTCTTTGAAGCGTTCGTTGGTGGCGATGGTCAGCTTGGCCACGGGTGTGCCTTGCGGCGTGTACTTGACCTCTGGATCTTTCCCAAGATTACCGATCAGTTGAACCCGGTTCAGACTTTTTCCAGCCATGGGGTGCTCCTTTGCAGGGGTTCACTATAGCAGAATTGGACGCGTTGAAATTGTGCGGAATGTCACAATTGGCAGCGCGGAGTATCATTTTGGGCAGGCCGAAGACTCCCGTCCGTGGAGGCCATCATGTTTTGCCACCGCGTCATCCGCTCTTGGGCTTACTTAAAGGGGATTGGGATCTGCCTGGTTATCGTGGGGCTGCTCGTGTTGCCGGGCTGCGAGGTGATGTCGATCCATCCGTTGTATGAAGACGTCTCGCCCAAGGATCCCGATATTGTTCTTGACAAAGATCTGGCTGGCTCATGGAGCCTGACAGACGGAAAATGCACAACTACCCTGACCGTCACTGCCAAGGAGGAGATCTACGACTTCCGATCAGTAAAGGAGGGCGAAGGGTGCAGCGACGCCGGGGAGGAAGCCCGGATGCAGGCGCGACTGGTGAAACTCGACAGCTACTATTTTCTCGATGTCTCGCCGAGGGCGGAGGACGTGTGTGACACTTGCCTCGCCTTGCACTGGATCTCGTTGGCGCGATTCGATAAGGACACACTTTCGCTCACTCCGATTGATTCTGACGGATTGAATGAGTTGCTTCGAGCCGGAACCGTCCACTTGAAAATCCTCCCCGAGGACCCCAAACTGCTTATACCCGAACGTCCTACGACCCTGACCGCCTTGTCCAAAGACCTGAAGAACTTCTGCCGCAAGTTCGCCGGAAACAAGAAGATTTTCAAGCCGGAATCGACGGAGACCCTCACGCGGAAGTAAGTTCGCAATCCGCGGCGTTCACGTTATAATCTCGCCATGCCTCCTGCACCCGGCGCCACCAAAGCTGTCGGCATGGTTCCCGACGAGATGAAGTCTGAACCCAGGTCCAAAGGCCTGACCACGCCTCGCAAGAAGAAGCCGAAAGAACTGGCTGTAATCACCGAATGCTGCACGGGATGCGCCGGGTCGCCTGCCTGCGTGGAATATTGTCCGGTGGAAGACTGCATGTTCTGGGTGGCGGACGAAGACAGTACCCCGTTCGGGCGCATCGCGGTCGATCCCATTCTCTGCATCGGCTGCAAGAAGTGCCTTAGCAAAGGCCCCGACGGCTGCTTCCTCGATGGCTGTCCGTGGGACGCCATCGTTATGGTCGACATCACCGAAGTGGAAAAGGAAGTCGGGGCAATGGCAATTTAGAAACAGGGGCAGTGGCCAGTGATCAGTGGCCACTCACCTTCCTCTTAAGCTTTCTTGACAACTGCTTTCCCACCACTTTCCCCAGAGTGTTCCGGGCCGCCGTCCGGCTCAGGGAAGTCACTGTCAGCATCTTTGATCAGTGGATCCTGATCGCGGTGTCCGAGTGGCTCGGAGAGGCCGAGGTTTCCGTCGTGGTGGTGCTCTTCGATTTCGATCGCGCCTTTGGCACGGTCGGGATCATTGTCGGAAATTTTATTCATGATGAGTGCTCCTGCTCGCTAAGAAAACTACTGACCGGGCCGCCCTGTGGGCGCGGGCGCGACGCCGAGCTTGCGAAGACGCTCGCGGGCCTGCAAAGCTTCGTTGGATTTGGGATAGCGCTGGATTACGTGGCGGAGTTCGGTGACGCCGTCGTCCTGCTTGCCCAGTTCGATCAGCGCGAAGCCTTTCTTCAACTGGGCGGAAGCAGTTTTATTTCCGGCGGGATAGTTCTGCACCACCTGATCGTAGCTCTGCGCGGCCTGCTGGTAATTTCCCTGGCGGAATTGAATCTCGCCCAGATAGAAGTAGCAATTCCCGGCGAGATCGGTGTTGGGATAGAACTTGAGATACTGGGAAAATTCCTGCGTCGCAAGATCGTTGTTGCCGCCGTTGTAATCGCGCAACGCATTGTTGTAAAGCACATCGGGCGGCGGAGCCTGGGCTAAAGCCTGCGCCTGGGCCTGTTGCTGAGCCACCTGTGCCGCCTGAGTTTGCTGCGACGACTGCATGTCCTCCAGTTGCTTGCTGACTTTGGCTAGACGAGCTTTGAGTTCGTCGAGCGTGTCATTGAGGGATTGGAGCTGGCCGGAGAGTTGGTCGACGTGCGCGGCTTGATCTCCCTGCTGTTTTTGCAGAGTGCCTTGCAGGGCGGTGATGGAGCCGGTGACTTTGTTGATCGCGTCGGTATCCTGCTCGACCAGATTTTTCATGACGCCCATGCGCTCGTCGAAGCTGCGTTGCATGGCCGTCATCTGCTCCTGCAATTGCTGCACCTGAGTTTGCAGTTCAATGATTTCCTTGCTGACGCCCCAGGCGGGAGTGGCGGCCAGCCAAAGCATACAGAGCAGAGCGAAAAGAGTAGAGCCGCGTCGTAGTGTCATAGGCAAAGGTTCCCGCAATCTATTCTAGACGGGTTGGCGGCACTATGGGCGGGGAAGATGTTCGGGAACATAGTTGGGAACATAGTTCGAAACAAGGAAGTCAGGGGCGGAGGAGTGCTCCGCCCCTGAGCGGGAAACCTCCGGCTACTTCTGATAGACGAAGTGGCCGCGCCGGTTCTGCTGCCAACAGGCTTCGTTGTCTTCCAGGCAGAACGGCTTTTCCTTGCCGTAGCTGATGGTCTTGATGCGGCTGGCGCTGACTCCGGCCGCGGTCAAGGCATTTTTGACAGAACTGGCGCGCTGGTCGCCCAGAGCCAGGTTGTATTCGGTTGAGCCACGGTCGTCGCAATGTCCCTCAATCGTGAAACTCATATTGGAATGCTGGTTGAGGAACTGCGCGTCGCCTTGCATGGACGACTCCTGATCGGCGCGAATGTTGGACTTGTCGTAATCGAAATAGATGTCCTTGACATTCTGGCCGAACAGGTCTTCGTCAGTAGGCGATGGAGTGGCCGCCATGGGTGCGGGCGGCTGGGTTACGGTGAGGCGCGTAGTCGCCTCCTGAGTTCCGCCAGCGCCTTTGGCAAGCAGGTGATAAGTAGTGGAATCAGCCGGGCTGACCGACTGCGATCCAGTGGCTTGAACGGCTCCGATGCCATCAATGGAAACGTCGGTGGCATTGGAGGTTTGCCAGGTTAGAGTCGCCGACTGCCCCTTCTCAATCGTATCTGGACTGACTGAGATAGAAGCGGTGGGCGATGCCGGCGGCGGTGGTGGTGGGGGCGGCGGTGGCGCGGTTTTCTTTTTGCAAGCACCGAGCATGAGAATAGCGGCCAGAGCGGTGACGGTTGCGAGTGCCTTCCAGGTTTGATGTTTCATATTCTTCCTCTTCACGTTTAGATCCTCCTGCGGACCGGAAAATCGATTGCAAATTGCGACGAAGCGTTTTATTTCCAACTCCAGTTCGGTTGCGTGTTACGTCCCGTAAAAGTTAGCTGATGGAGCTTGGTGCCGTCGGCGAGCATCATCCAGATCTCTTCCTTCCCTGAACGGCTGGACTGAAAGACGATGTGGCGGCCGTCCGGCGCCCAGAAAGGAAAATCGTTGCGTCCGCCATCGTGGGTAAGCTGCACCCACTGCTTGCTGGCGATGTCCATCAAGTAGATATCGGAAGAGCCGGGATCGCCGGGGCCATACTTCCGCGTCCATGCCATGGTGAGGAACTGGCCGTTGGGTGACCAGTTCGGCGAAACCGCGTAGCCCTGGTCGGTCATGCGCTGCTGGTTGGTGCCGTCGGCTTCCATGGTGTAAATCTGAGGCAATCCGGTGCGGCCGCTGACGAAAGCGATTTGACTGCCGGTCTTGCGGTTCCAGGTCGGCGAAACATCCGGGCCTTTGTTGGCCGTCATGCGATGCAGGTTAGTTCCGTTGGCGTCACAGATATAAATCTCGGATTCCCCAGTGCGCGACGAGGAAAATGCCAGGCGTGCGCCGTCAGGCGACCAGGCCGGCGCCAGATTCGTGCCCCCGAAATGAGGGAAGCTGACCAACCGGTTGAGATCCATTGAGTACATCAATATGTCCCAGCCCGACTTGGTCAACGAACTGAAGGCCAGCCGGGAACCGTCGGGCGAGATGCGCGGCGAAAGAGAGATCGATCCCAGGTGAGTGAGTTGCCGCTGATTCGACCCATCATAATCCATCACCCAGATTTCCTTGTGACCGGAGCGGTCGCTGACGAAAAAGATTTTGCTCTCGGCAATACCAGGGATGCCGCCGCCCAGACGCAGGATAATTTCATCGGCGAATTTGTGGGCGATGAGGCGAGCACCGTCATCGGTAGCGACGTCGGTGTATTGCTTGCCCAGCACCTGCGGAGACCCGGTGTTCTTAACGTCATAGAGCCAGCCCTGCACGGTGATTTTTCCGCTGGCGGCGCCCAGGTTTCCGAAAGCCAGCATGGCGGCGTTGGGCGGAGGCACGTTCCACAGGTCGAAGGTGACGTCGGAGGGCTGCCCTGGAACCTGCAAGGGATAGAAGCTCTTCGACACAAGTTCGACGACGCCGGAGTTATCCAGATCGTTCCAGAAGGTGTCGTTGAAAGTTTTCAGAAGGGCGGCGTTTTGAGGATCGCCGCTGGAAGGTTTGAAGTCGGGCACGGCGAGGCGGACTTTCTCTACACCTAGAGAAGTACCAGTGCGAACCCAATCCTGAGCCCAAGCGGAAGTGACGGAACCGAGCAGAATGAGCAAGCCGCTCAGAATCCGTGCGGCGGTTCGGGCTAAACCCGGGCCTCGTCTTTGTCTGTCGTCCATCCGTGCGGAGCCGTTACGCAAACCCGGACAAAAAGATACCGTATACGACAATATCGTACCCCGATATGTTCTCATTGGCAAGTTACGATTGACCACGAACCATCATAATTACGAATTTAGACTTCCGGAATACTCAGGTAGATGCTGCTCAACAAATCCCGGGCATTACTTTATCGATGCCTCGACACAGCTCCGAGACGGCAAATTTATTTTTTGCTGTAATCGAACCAAAATTCCACGGACACCTTGTTGCCGGAATAATCCTGCGGCAACGGTCCGAAAGTATCGATGCGCTGCACGGCGCGGACCGCGGATTGGTCGAGTGAAGGTACTCCGCTGGATTGTTCTACCTGCACATTGAAAGGGTGGCC
Organism: Candidatus Sulfotelmatobacter sp.; assembly: GCA_049280095.1. Taxonomy (GTDB): domain Bacteria; phylum Acidobacteriota; class Terriglobia; order Terriglobales; family Acidobacteriaceae; genus Sulfotelmatobacter. Next base: position 7,990 of record JBAPPL010000046.1, read on the forward strand.
ATCCCGCGCGATATCGAAGGTCACGTAGACCCGCTGCGCCGTAGAGATTCCGGGATCGACCTCATACTTCAGCCAATTCTCCGAAACCTTCTGCTGGATGACACGCACGTAGTAGGAATAAAGGCTGCCGAAATCGCCGCCTCCTCCGTTAACGCCGAAACCTCCTTTCGCGCCGCCGGCAGCGAACGTGCCGTAGGGGCCGCTGACAGGACCCCCTTCGCCGTAGGCAACCTGGTTCGTTTCTTCCTCAGGGGCGGGTTCAGGTTTCGACTTGGTCGGAGTAGGAGGCTTCTTGGGTTTGATCTTGGAATTCTTGCCCTGGATTTCGATCGCGTCCGGCGCCTTCTCCTCGACCTTGGGCTTTGATTGGGTAATGCCCTTGGATTCGTTGGCCACAACGTTTTGGGTTTGTCTGGGGTTGGCGGGCAAGGGAACGGTGCTGACTAAACTGACGCCGATGGCGCTGCCTCCGCCACCCGCGCCCCAGCTCGCGCCGCTAGATGCGCCAAAGATAAGCGAATAGAGCACGATCAATGCCGTCACCGCGACATGGAAGCCCGCCGACCATCCAAGGGCGCGCCCCCAGTTGTCGTGCTCGAAGAAGATTTCAGCGTTTTGCGCCATGTTCTTCCAGAGGCTGGGTGACGATGCTGATGTTGGTGATGCCGGCTTGCTTCACCGCATCCATAACTGTGGCGAAGGCTCCAAAAGGGACTTCTTCATCAGCGCGGACGAAGATGAACTGGTTGCGAGGATCGCGAATCTTCTGGCGCAGCGTGGCAGCGATCTGGTTGATGTTGATGGTGTCGTTCCCCAGGAACACGCGCTGATCCTTGTTGATGGTGATGACCAGACGTTCCTCGGTGATTTCCTTGACGGTGCGGGTTTTGGGCACGTTGACTTCAATGCCGGACTCGAGCACTGGTGCGGTAACCATAAAGATGATCAGCAGCACAAGAACGACATCCACCAGCGGGGTGATGTTGATATCGGCAAGAGCCGTCTGGGTGCGGCCGTTGGAGGAAGTGAACGCCATCAGCGCCTCACTTCTGGTGCGGCTTGTGGCTGAATGCTCTCGATGGCGTTAAGCACTTCAAGGCCAAAGTCGTCGCCGCTGGCGGCGAAATTACGGATGGAGCTGCCGATGAGGTTATAAGCGATGACGGCGGGGATGGCAGTGGCCAGTCCTGCGGCAGTGGTGATGAGAGCTTCGGAAATGCCCGGTGCAACCGCGCGCAGCGTGGCGCCGCCGGCCGTGCCGAGGCCATGAAAAGCGTCAATGATGCCCCACACCGTGCCAAACAATCCGATGAACGGAGTGACGGCCGCAGTAATGGCGAGCCATGGCACGTTGCGCTCCAGGCGAGTGATTTCTTCCGAGGCTCCGATCTGCATGCCGCGCTGCACTGCAGTCAGGCTGCGAAGCGCAGCTCCATGTGCCGACAACTGGCGCTTGTATTCCTGGAATCCACCTTCGAAAACGCCGACCAGCGGGCTGGGACGGAACTGGTCCGCGACCGTCGCAATATCTTGCAGGCGTTGCGCCTTGCGAAAGGCGCGCAGGAAGCGTCCACTCTGCCAGCGCGCGCGGCGCAGCAAGTTCCATTTCGTGAGAATGATGGCCCAGGAGATGAAACTGAATGCCAGCAAGGTGAGAAGGACAAACTTGGCGACAGGACCGCTACTGGAAACGAGTTCGACAATTTCGCCGCCGACGAAAGCTGCAAAGTAGGGAAAGTGCATCGTAGTTTTGGGTTACCTTGCAGCGATTATAGATGATCTGAGAGCGGACTCTAGAGTACGTATCCTAACCGTAAACGTTCTTGCCGATCGAGCGGGTTTGTTCCGACGGAGGGATGCACCTCCGTTCACTGACTTTCATGCTATGCTGCGCAAAACTTCGACAACGTCGACCAGAGCGTCGACTGAGGACGGCCTGTGCTGGTTGAATTGCGGCTGGAGAACTACGCGGTAATCGACAACGCGGCGGTAGAGTTCGCCTCCGGGCTGAACCTGCTGACGGGAGAAACCGGCGCGGGCAAATCCATATTGATCGATGCGCTGGCGCTGCTGCTCGGGGAAAAGGCGTCGAGTGATGTAATTCGCACTGGCACCGATCGCGCAATGCTCTCAGCAGTTTTCGCGTGCGAAGGCGAGGCTGAAGACGTGATTGAAAAAGTGCTGGAGCACAACGGTCTGGACGAATCAGAAGACGGCTCGCTGATCGTGCGTCGCGAGATTGCCGCTGGAGGCAAAGGCCGGGTGTTCGTGAACAATCAGCCGGCCACGGTCGCGGTATTGCGGCTGTTGGCGCCCCATCTGGCTACGATCCATGCGCAAAACGAATCGCTCTTGTCGTTTGATGCCCCAGCGCGCTTGGCATTACTGGATGGATTTGCCGGCAGCCAGCTTGAGCAGGTGACGGCTGCATTTGAAGCATGGAAGGGAATTCGCGCCCGCATCGACGATCTGGAGCGCGGTGAGCAAGACCGCCTGCGGCTAGTTGATCTGTGGATCTTTCAGAAGCGCGAGATCGAAGAGGCCAGGCTGCAAGCCGGCGAAGACGAGCAACTGGAAACCGAGAAGCGCGTGCTGGCTAACGCGGAGAAGATTTACAACGCCGCCATGCAAGCTTTCGATCTGCTGTATGAGGGCGACGGTTCCACCACTGCGTCGATGCGGGCTGCCCAGAAACAGATTGAAGAACTGGCGCGATACGAGCCTAAATTTCAAGAGGCGCTGGCGGCACTGGAAACCGCGCGAATCAGCGTAGAAGATGTGGGAGCGACCGTAAGAGATTACGCGGGCGGAATCCATGCCTCCCCTGAGCATCTGGCGGAGGTCGAAGACCGGCTCGCGGTGCTCGACCGGCTGAAGCGCAAGTATGGTCCGGCACTCGAGAACGTGATCGCCTTCGGAGCAGACGTCGCGCGCAAGCTTTCCGAGATCGAAAACAAAGACGAAATCCTGCGCCAATTGCGCTCCGAGCTGGCAAAGACCGGCGCAGAGTATTTGCGGGCTGCGCGGGCGCTGTCGAAAACCCGGCAGGACGCGGCGCGCAAGCTGGAGAAACTGGTTGAGGCCGAGATCAACGATCTGGCCATGAAGTCGACTTTCCGCATTCAGATGACGACCGGCGAGGAAGAAGGGAAATGGACTGCGGCGGGAATCGACGAGGTGGTTTATATGATTGCGACGAATCCGGGCGAACCCATGCGGCAGTTGGAGCACATTGCCTCGGGTGGCGAATTGTCGCGGGTCATGCTGGCGCTCAAGGTGAGTGTTGAAGCGGGCTCCCATCCACCTCTTGGCAAGAAACGTCTAGGTCCAACCAACCAGCGCACGATGGTCTTCGACGAAATCGACACCGGCATCGGCGGCCGCGCTGCTGAGGCCGTGGGCAGAAAGCTGAAGGCGTTGGCGCGTGCGAATCAAGTTCTATGCGTCACGCACCTCCCACAGATCGCCACCTTTGCCGATCAGCATTACGTAATTGAAAAGAAGGACCGCGGCGGCCGGACCCGGACCAGCATCCGCGCCGTAGTGGGTGATGAGCGCACCGAGGAAGTGGCCCGCATGCTGAGCGGAGCCAAGCTGACCTATACCTCGCGCAAGCACGCAGAGCAGATGATCAAGGCCAACGGGTAAGGCGAAATTAGGTTCTTGACGAAGAAAGCTCAGTTAGCTAACATTAGTTAGCTAACCATCGCGAAATGGAAACCATAACCATCCACAAGGCCAAAACACAGCTCTCCCGGCTCATCGAGAAGGCTTGCAAGGGTGAGGAGATCGTGATCGCGCGTGGGAAGAAGCCGGTCGTGCGCTTAGTCGCCATCGAAGACAAGCGCGGCGATCGCAAGCCCGGCGCGTGGAAGGGGAAGATCAAGATCGGGCCCGAGTTTTTTGAACCCCTGCCTCCGGAAGAACTTGAGGGTTGGGAGTGATGATTCTTGCGTTGCCTGCTTGATACCCACACCTTCATTTGGTGGATGACAACTGACCCGCATCTTTCTCGGCCTGCCCGTATCCTGATCGAACAAGAGACCACCATCTCATTGGTGAGCGCGGCCTCCGCCTGGGAGATTGCCACCAAGGTTCGCTTGGGAAGGCTTCCTGCGGCGGCAGACCTCATTCAGGATTTCGTCAATGACTTAAGGCGACAACGAATGGAGATTCTGCCCATGAGTGCCGAGCACGCGATCCGTGCGGGGCTGCTCCCCGGCCCGCACAAAGATCCTTTCGACCGCATGCTGATTGCCCAGGCCCAAGCGGAAAACGTGCCGATTGTGAGCAATGACCGGGCTCTGGACGGATACGGCGTTCGAAGGCTCTGGTAGCCCGAACCCGGTTGACGCTGGTCAACCTCGAATTCTCGCACTTCGCTGCTAATCCCCGCCGTTTCTGTGGCTTACGTTGACCAGAAGGGTACTTTCCGGTAGTTTATTACTATCGCCTAAATGGGGTTCGTGTACCCTGATCGTACAGGTTTCAAGGCCAGATTTTGCATCTCAGACGGTTTGGGGAAGATCACAAGAACGGGAGTTTGATTAGTGCCAAATAACCAGGGAAAGACGCTGTTGTTGCTCAAGCCGCGGGGATTCTGCGCCGGGGTGGTGCGGGCTATCGACGTCGTCCGCATCGCGCTCGAGGCCTTCGGCCCACCCATTTACGTGCGCAAAGAAATCGTCCACAACAGTTTTGTCGTGGACGAGTTGCGCGGCAAGGGCGCGATCTTCGTCGACAGCGAAGATGAAGTCCCAAACGGCGAGCGCGTCATCTACAGCGCGCACGGAGTTTCGCCCGAGGTGCGGGAGCACAGCGCCCGGCGCGGTCTGCGCGTGATCGACGCCACGTGCCCCTTAGTCACCAAGGTGCACGTCGAAGCGGTGAAGTTTGCCAAAGAAGGCTATTCGCTGATCCTGATCGGACACCACGACCACGACGAAGTGATCGGAACGCTGGGCGAGGCTCCGCTGGTGACCCAGGTGGTCGGAAATCCCGAGCAGGTGAAATCGCTAAATGTGCCCGATCCCGATCACGTGGCTTATCTAACGCAGACCACGCTTAGCCTGGACGAGACGAAAGATATTATCGCAGCGTTGAAGAAAAAGTTTCCCAACATCAAAGGCCCGGCGGCGCAGGATATTTGCTACGCCACGGAAAACCGGCAGGTGGCGGTGAAGGAAGTGGCCTCGGAATCTGATCTGCTGCTGGTCGTCGGCTCTGAGAACAGTTCAAATTCGAATCGTCTGGTCGAGGTGGCGCGGAATCTCGGCACCAACGCGCATCTGATCGATAGCTACAAAGATATTGAGGCCGCGTGGCTGCTTGACGTGAAGACCATCGCGCTCACGGCCGGAGCTTCAGCGCCAGAGTGCCTGGTGGAGGAAACCATGAAGTTTCTGGCCACGAAGGGTTTCGACAACGTGCAGGAACTGGAAGTGATGCCGGAAAACGTCCGCTTCGGGCTGCCGCCGGAGATTGTCGAAGCCATCGCCGCCGCTCCCGCCAGCGCCACCGCGGATTGACGGAGCCGCTCACTGATGGAGATGGACACGAACTCCCCCGATCCCCACACTGCTTCCGCACCCCAACTTCGTTTCGGCAAGATCGACGGACTGGCGAGTCGTGTCGGTGCTGCCATGGACGCCGCACGCAAGCTTCTTTTCTCCGCTCAACACGAGGAAGGCTACTGGTGCGGAGAGTTGGAAGCCGACACCACACTCGAGTCGGACTATTTTGTGCTTCACACGCTGCTGGGAACAGGCGATCCCGAGCGCTTCCAAAAGGGCGCCAACTGGATCCTTCAGCATCAGAATGAGGACGGCGGCTGGAGCATCTACCCTACGGGTCCGTCGAATATCAGCGTTTCAGTGAAGGCGTATTTCGCATTGAAGCTTGCGGGATACCCGGCGGGTCATCCCGCGCTCCAGCGTGCCTGCAAGAAAATCCTGGAACTCGGCGGCGTCACCGAGGTCAACACATTCACCAAGATCTATCTCTGCTTCTTCGGCCAGTATGACTACGACGCAGTGCCGGCGATTCCGCCCGAGATCGTTCTGTTTCCCAACTGGTTCTGGTTCAACCTCTACGAGATCTCCTCGTGGTCACGGGCCATCCTGGTGCCGCTCTCCATCTGCTACGCGAAGAAGCCGTTCAAGAAAATCCCACGCGAGATGGGCATCGAAGAGCTCTTCGTCGGCGGCATGCAAAAGTCTCGCATGCACCTGCGCTGGTCGAAGAAGCTCGTGTCCTGGCGTAATTTCTTTCTTTGTATCGACCGCATGACGCATTGGTTTGAGCGCGTGCACATCCGGCCTCTGCGATCCATTGCTCTGAAGAGCGCGGAGAGGTGGATGGTCGAGCGTTTCGAGATGAGCGACGGACTGGGGGGTATCTATCCCTCGATCATGAATTCTGTCATTGCGATGCGCTGCCTCGGCTACTCGGTCGATGATCCGCATGTGATCCGCGCTCTGGATGAATTTGAGAGGTTAGGCATCGAAGAGGACGACACCTTCCGCATGCAGCCCTGCCTGTCTCCGGTGTGGGATACGGCATATGCCATGTTCGCGCTGGGCGAAGCGGGAGTGCCGGCCAATGATCCGCGCATGGTGAAGTGCGCCGACTGGATTCTGCAGAAGCAGGTGCGGAATCCGGGCGACTGGCAGATCAAGAATAAGACGGGCAAGCCGGGCGGCTGGTACTTCGAGTTCAACAACGAGTTCTATCCCGATGTCGATGACACTGCCATGGTTTGCTTGGCGCTGAGCCGCGTGGAGCATCCGAATGGACGTTACCAGCGGGAGTCGGTGCAACGCGCGATTGATTGGGTCTTGTCGATGCAGTGCAAGAACGGCGGCTGGGCGTCGTTCGACAAAGACAACGACCGCATGGTGTTTCAGTACGTCCCCTTCGCCGATCACAATGCCATGCTCGACCCGGCGACGGTCGACATCACGGGCCGCACTCTTGAGATGATGGCGGCCTACGGCTACGACAAAAACCATCCTGCGATTAAGAAAGCGATCCAATTCCTGCGCGACGAGCAAGAGCCGGACGGAAGTTGGTTCGGGCGCTGGGGGGTGAATTACATCTATGGCACGTTCCTGGTGCTGCGCGGCCTGGAAGCGGTTGGCATGGATAGCCACGAGCCTTGCATTCAGCAGGCGGCCGAGTGGTTGCGCATGATGCAGAATCCGGATGGCGGTTGGGGCGAGTCCTGCGGTTCTTACGACGATGCCGCGCTGCACGGCGTGGGGGCGAGCACTCCTTCGCAAACGGCGTGGGCGATTCTGGGCTTGCTTGCGGTTGGCGATACTCGCAGTGATTCGGTGGCTCGCGCGATTGCCTACCTGCTGCGCACGCAGAAAGAAGATGGATCGTGGGATGAGCCTTATTACACGGGCACGGGCTTTCCACGTGTGTTCTATCTAAACTATCACCTCTACCGCCAGTATTTTCCATTGCTCGCGCTCACTACGTATGCCAAGGTAATGGAGAAGGCCGAAAACTAGTTCCCAGTTCTCAGTTCTCGGTGTCGCTCTCCAAGCGAGGGGGCTCTGACTGAGAACTGAGAACTGAGAACTGAGAACTTGCTTCTGAAAGTTTTCGTCACAGGCGCAACCGGATTTCTAGGCTCCCACGTCGCTCGTGCTCTAGCGGAGCAGGGAGCGGATTTGCGGCTGCTGGTGCGTCCGACCAGCAACCTGAAGAATCTGGAGGGACTAAGCTCCGGGAACACGAAGGCTGAGACAGCGACCGGCGACCTGCGCGATGCAGCGTCCTTGGAAAAAGCAGTGGCCGGCTGCGAGGTCGTCTTTCACGTGGCCGCCGATTATCGGCTCTGGGTGCAGGATCCGGCGGAGATGTACCGATCGAATGTGGAAGGTACGCGGGCAATTATAGCCGCCGCGCAGAAAAACGGTGTGCGCAGCGTGGTGTACACCTCGAGCGTTGCTACGATGGGCTTCACGACTAACGGGCATCCGGCGGATGAGGATTCTCCGGTTTCGCTGGCCGAGATGATCGGTCACTACAAGCGTTCGAAGTTTATGGCCGAGCAGGTGGCGATGGAAGCGGGCCGTAGCGGGATGCGGGTGGTGACAGTGAATCCGACAACACCCGTGGGCGAGCAGGACGTCAAGCCGACTCCGACTGGGCGGATCGTTGTCGACTTTCTCAAAGGGAAGTTTCCCGCCTACGTGGAGACGGGACTGAATCTAGTGGATGTAAGGGAATGCGCGCGGGGACACATTGCAGCGCTGGAAAAAGGTAAGACCGCCGAGCGCTACATTCTGGGCGGTCAGAACCTGACGCTGAAGCAGATTCTCGATAAGCTGGGCCTGATCGCGGGCTTGCCCTCGCCAAAAGTGAAGCTGCCCTACTTTGTTGCCTACGTAGCGGGCGCGGTGGATGAAACGGTATCAGGCCGCCTGCTGGGCCGCGAGCCGCGCGCGACAGTCGACACGGTGCGCATGGGAAGGAAAAAGATGTGGGCCAGTTCCGACAAGGCCACGCGCGAATTGGGATGGAAGACCATCCTCGCGGATGGCGCCCTGCGCCGGGCAGTCGAGTGGTTCCGGGCCAATGGATATGCCTAGAGTCGCCTTGGTAGCTGCGCTCGAACGCGAAGTCAGCGGCCTTACCAAAAGTTGGAGCCGCGTGGAACATCAGTACGACGGCCGCAGGTTTGTTTTCTTTGAGCGCGACGAGATGGTGATCGTATGCGGCGGAATCGGTGTGGAGGCGGCGCGTCGCGCAGCCGAGGCGGCGATCGCGTTGTACAGTCCCGCGCTGCTGCAGTCGGTAGGATTTGCCGGCGCGCTCGATGCCGGTTTGCGCGTAGGGGATCTCTTCATGCCGGCGGTGGTGATTGATGCGCGGGACGGAAGCCGGATCGAAATCGTGGGCGGCGCAGCCGGGCCGCGACGAGAAAAAGGCTCGCTAGTGACGTTCGCGGCAGTGGCGGGAGCGCAACAAAAAGCGAGCCTGGCGCAGGCCTACGGAGCGCAGGCTGTGGATATGGAAGCAGCCGGCGTGGCAGCCGCAGCCGGAGCGCATGGCATTGGGTTCGCCGCGATGAAGGTGATTTCCGATGAGCTGAATTTCGAAATGCCCCAGACGGCCCGCTTCATCGACGCCAACGGCCGGTTCAAAACGGTGAACTTTGCAGCTTTCGTAGCCCTCCGGCCTTGGCTGTGGCGCCGCACTGCTACGCTGGCTGGCAATAGCCGCATGGCAGCAAGGGTACTCGGTCAGCATATCGAGCGCTACCGGCAGGAATTGAGCCGGTCGTCCAATCCAGTCGCAGCTTCTCCAGCCACGCCGCAGCCACAGCCGGCGGTTGCCAGCGGGGTGCACACTGGAGGACGTGAATGAGAACACGCATAAAGCCACTGCTGCTGCTTCTCATGGTCTTCTGTGCCGCAATGCCTCTGGCCGCGCAATCCGCCGCCACTGAAGTTTACGCACAAAGCTACCGCCAGGGCTCAACCAAAGTTGTGGAAGACAGCTTCGACATCAAGCTTACGCCGCAGGATCCGATTTTCCGCGAGCGCATCAAGGACCTGGGTGGCACCGACCGCTATGCCTTCTCAATTATTCCCAAGGGCCCGGAGGGCGACACCAAGATCACATCCTGGCAAGGAACAATGGCCGACCTGCAACATCCCATTTACGACAATGTGTTGCTGGTATCGCCCAATCCCTCCGATGATCCCAAGGAAGAGGCTAAGAACGCTTTATGCCGGCTCTGGCCTTCGACCTTTGCGCTGGTTCCCGTGGGCGCCCGGCGAATCATGAAGGTGGATAATTTCTATGTTGTGTTACAGGTGAAAGCGTATGACTTCACGCCGCCCGAATCTCCGTATCTGGATTCGATGACGGTGCACGTTGAGTTCAGAAACACCGATCCTCGGCAGGCAGGAGTCTCCGGGAAATAAACACGCCGGACCCCTCTGAACCGTATCGCAGGCGGAGTTCATCCAAGGAAAGTTGATTCAAAGGAAAATGGGAATTGCAGGACAAGTCGCGATCGAAGACGAAAGCCAGTCGATTCCTGCGACTATGCTTGCGGCGGTTTACCGCGGAGTCAACGACGTCCGCCTCGAGGCCGTTCCCGTGCCCCAGATCGGCGTCGGAGAACTGCTCCTGCGCGTCCACACCTGCGGGGTCTGCGGCACCGACCTGAAAAAGATTGCCTCCGGCTCCCACCCCGCTCCCCGCATCTTCGGCCACGAAACCTCCGGCGTGGTGGCAGCGGTAGGCCCAGGCGTGAACAAGTTTCAGCCCGGCGACCAGGTTGTAGTCTTCCACCACATCCCCTGCCGCCAGTGTTACTACTGCCGGCATAAGACCTTCGCCCAGTGCCCGACTTACAAGAAAGTCGGCTGCACCGCCGGATTCGAGCCTTCCGGTGGCGGCTTCGCCGAATACGTTCGCGTGATGGATTGGATTGTCGACCAGGGGACGGTGAAGATCCCCCAAGGCGTTTCATTTGAGCAAGCTTGCTTTGTCGAGCCCGTGAACACCTGCATGAAAGGAATCGAAGCCCTACGCCTGGAACCGGGCGAGACCGTGCTCACCATCGGGCAGGGACCAATCGGCGTCATCCTGAGCGTGCTGGCGCGCAGGGCGGGGGCCACGGTTATTACTTCCGATTTGTATCCTGAGAGGCTTAGAATAGCTAAAAGCCTTGGTTTCGAGCTTACAATTGACGCATCCCAGCAGGATGCGGTTCGGGCTATGCGGGAGCGGACTGAAGGACGCGGCGCCGACGCGGTGATTTTGGCCGTGGCCAGCAATGATTTGATCCGTCCCGCGATGGATGCGGCGCGGCCCGGCGGCCGGGTGTTGTTGTTTGCGCAAACGCAGCGCGGCGAAGTCGTGGTGGATCCGGCCGCGATTTGCGTGGATGAAAAGGCGCTGGTCGGCTCCTATAGCGCCTCAGTCGATCTGCAGGAAGAGTCGGTTCGCTTTGTGATGAACCGCGAAATGGATTTGGAGCGGCTGATCAGCCATCGGTTTCCGCTGCAGGAGAGTGTGCAGGCCTTGGAACTCGCGGCTCATCCTCAGCCGGCATCGATGAAGATCGTGATTCAGCCGGGCAGCACCTGGAACCGTGAAGCCCGGGAAGGAAGCAAGCAGTGAACGGAAAAATGACAGCTGCCGTCCTGTACGGCAAAGAAGATTTAAAGATCGAACGAGTACCCATCCCTCGCGTTGAAAAGGGCGAGGTGCTGGTCAAGGTACAGGTCGCTCTCACCTGCGGCACCGATCTGAAGGTGTACCAGCGCGGCTACCACGCCCGCATGATCGTGCCTCCTGCGTTGTTCGGCCACGAACTGGCCGGAGTGATCGAGGAAGTCGGCGAAGGCGTCCACAGCTTCAAGAAGGGCATGCGCGTAGTCGCGTTGAATTCCGCCCCCTGCCAGATGTGCTTCTATTGCTCCAAGCACCAGGAAAATCTTTGCGAAGACCTGCTCTTCAACAACGGAGCCTATGCGGAATACATCCGCGTCCCGCGCCGCATTGTCGAAGCCAATATGCTGGTCATCCCCGCCAACGTAAGCTTTGAAGATGCCGCTATGACCGAGCCTCTGGCCTGCGTGCTGCGCGGCCTGCACGAAACCGGAGTGGAAATCGGCGACACGGTTACCATCATCGGCGGCGGCCCCATTGGATTGATGTTTGTCCAGGTAGCGCGAGCTATAGGTTGTAACGTGATCTCGGTGGTGAAACGCGACGAGCAGGTAATCGCCGCCAAACACATGGGCGCTCACGAAATCGTTCAGACCACCAAAGTGCCGGATGTGGTGGAGGCGGTTCGTACGTTAACTCCGCAGAAACGCGGCTGCGATGTGGTGATCGAAGCGGTGGGTCGTCCCGACGCCTGGGAGTGGACGGTCGAGATGGTTCGCAAAGGCGGCACCGTAAATTTCTTCGGCGGATGCGCCAGCGGATCCAAAGTGCAACTCGATACCAATCGCCTGCACTATTCCGAGATCACGCTCAAAGCCACGTTCCATCACACGCCGGAGACGGTACGCCGGGCTTTTGGCCTGATCGCGGCCAAAAAGATTCGCCCCACCGACTACATTACCGGCGAGGCTCCTCTTTCCAGCTTGCAGAAGGTGCTGCGCCACATGCTGAACCGCGGCGGCGACATCAAAACCGCCATCATCCCCGGCCACTGATCGGCAAAGTCCATCAGAGCGGCGACAAAAAATGGCCTGTCATCCTGAGCGAAGCGAAGGACCCCATGCACCTGTGCAGTGCCCGCGGCAATGCGAGGAGTTCCGAAGATGCTCAGGGTTGTTGACACCGAGGATGCTCTTGACATGAGCTCGATCGCCAATGAACGTCGAACGGCCCCCGCATCTTCCGCGGACTGGAGCCGCCTTCCCGCCGAATATGCGATCCCGCGCTCCGCCCCATCTCTCGCCGAAGCGCGCGAATATTGCCGCCGATTGGCCCGCACTCACTACGAGAATTTCTCCGTAGCCACTTGGTTTCTCCCGAAAAAGCTGCGTCAGGATTTCCTGAACGTCTACGCCTATTGCCGTATCTCCGACGATCTGGGTGACGAAGTGGGGGACGCAACCACCGCGCTGGCTCTGCTCGATGAATGGCAAGCGCAACTCGATGCTTGCTACGAAGGCGATCCCCGCCATCCAGTTTTTGTAGCCTTGGCCGAAACCGTCAAGAAGTTCGACATTCCGAAGCACGAGTTTTCCGATCTCCTGATCGCCTTCCGCCAGGACCAGACCGTCACCCGTTTCGAAACCTTCGACGATGTGCTCGCCTACTGCCGCTACTCGGCGAATCCGGTAGGGCACCTTGTTCTGTACCTGTGTCGCTATCACGATGCCGAGCGCCAGAGGCTTTCCGACTACACCTGCACCGCGCTGCAGCTGGCTAACTTCTGGCAGGACGTCAGCGTCGACTACGCCAAGGGCAGAGTTTATCTACCAATGGAAGACTTGCGGCGTTACTCGGTGAGCGCGGAAGATATCCAGCGAAATCGCAACACGCCAGCCTTCCGCGAGATGATGAAATTCGAAGTAGAACGGGCGCGCCAGTGGTTCGATCGCGGCCTGCCGCTGATAAGCACAGTAGACCGGGAATTAGCGGTCGACATCGAACTCTTCAGCCGAGGCGGCCAGGAAATTCTTAACGCCATCGAGCGCCAGAACTTCGCCGTGCTCGGCCGCCGCCCGGCGATTTCGAAAACTCGCAAGCTTGCCTTGGTGGCGCGCGCTGCGCTGGGTAAATTCTTATGAGTGCGGGAGCGCAACAGGTAATGATCCCGTGGAGTCCGGCTCCGGCGCAGCTCACCATGGCCTATTCGGTGTGCCGCGGCATCACCCGCACCAACGCGAAAAACTTCTATTATGCGTTCCTGGTGCTGCCCAAGCGCAAAAGGCAGGCGCTGTGTGCCGTCTACGCTTTCATGCGCCGCTGCGATGACATTGCCGACGACCCCAATCTCAGCCTCGAAGAACGCCGCTTCAAACTCGATACGTGGCTCGACGCCCTGCACCGCGTGCAGCAAGGCGAGCCCACGGACGATCCTATTCTATTAGCTCTGACCGATGCGCAACGCAGATACACCATCCCCGCCGGCCTGCTCGACGAACTCGCATTAGGAACGGCGATGGATGTTGCGGATCCCCACGCCGAAAGCCAGAATGCGCCGGCTGTGAATGGCGCGGTTTCGGGCTTGACCATCCAGTATCAAACCTTCGACGATCTCAAGCTATATTGCTACCGGGTTGCATCGGTCGTGGGCCTGGTCTGCATCCACGTCTTCGGATATCGCGATCCCGCCGCCGAGCCGCTGGCCGAGCAATGTGGTCTCGCCTTCCAACTCACCAACATCATCCGCGACGTCAAGGAAGACGCCGCGATGGGCCGCGTGTATTTGCCGGAAGAGGATCTCACGAAGTTCGGCCTCTCCGCCGCGGACTTGCTCTCGACCCCAGACGCCGCGCGCTTCCGCCCACTGCTTGCGCTCGAAGCCGACCGCGCCCGCCAGCTCTACCAGGCCGGCGAGCAATTGATTCCCTATATTTCCGAAGACAGCCAGCCCGCCCTCTGGGTGCTGGTCAACATTTATCGCAAGCTGCTCGAGAAAATCGCCGAACGCCAATACGACGTCTTCAGCGGCAAGGTAAGCCTGACGGTCAGCGAAAAGCTGCGTGTTCTAGTGAAGGGTTTCCTGCAACGCCTCGCCTGATATCCTGCGGCGGAGTCGCGAAGCGACGGCATTCATTAGCTCCGCACGTAAGTGCGGGGTGAGCTCCGAGTAGAGAACCAAGTCCGTTCAGGGACGACACTGACTAACCACGAACGACAGCCCGATTCTGAATGACCACGCACTCCACCCAACCCACCGTAGCCATAGCCGGAGGCGGCCTCGCCGGTCTCGCCGCAGCCTGCGCCCTCGCCGACTCCGGCTTCCGCGTCACCCTCTTCGAACGCCGCCCCTATCTTGGCGGCCGCGCTTCCTCCTACGAGCATCCCGGCACCGGCGAGGTCGTCGACAACTGCCAGCACGTTCTGTTTCGCGTGTGCACCAACCTGATCGAGTTCTACCGCCGGATCGGCGTGGAAGATAAAATTCGCTGGTTCGACGAAATGACGTTCATCGAGCCCGGCGGCCGCACCAGCGTGATGCACGCTTCTCCGCTGCCTGCGCCTCTGCACACCGCGCCGTCGTTTCTGCGTTTTCCATTTCTGTCAGCTAAAGACAAGCTGACGATTTCGCGCGCCATCGCCAAGCTCACCCTGACTTCGCAACCAGACACCGGCCGGTCGTTTCTCCACTGGTGTCAGCAGCACGGCCAAACCGAAAACGCGATTGAACGCTTCTGGAAGCCAATCCTGGTCAGCGCGCTGAGCGAAGATCTCGATCTGATTTCGGTTTCCGCCGCGGCCCAGGTCGTCCGTGAGTCCATGAAGTCACCGGCCGCCCGCCACATGGGCGTTCCCAGCATTCCCTTGACCGACCTCTACAATCGTGCCGGAGACTACATTCGCGAACGCGGCGGCGAAATCCGCTTCCGCACGTCGCTGGAATCATTTTCTCCCAACTCGTCGCAGGTGCGGATTCAGTTGAGCGATAAGAGCGAAATAACATTTGACTATCTGGTCCTCGCCCTGCCCTTCGATGCCCTCGAGCGCGCCCTGCCGCAAAGCCCGGAAGCCGCGCTCCTGTGCGATCAACTCACCCACTTCGAATCCTCTCCCATTACCGGCATCCATCTCTGGTTCGATCGCCAGATCACCGACCTCGATCACGCTGTCTTGCTAGACCGGACAATTCAATGGATGTTCCACAAGTCACGGCTGCTGACAACGCGGGACGCGGCTAACTCAGAATCATCCGGCAGCTATATCGAACTCGTGGTCAGCGCCTCGAAGAGCCTCATCGACAAATCGCGCGCCGAGATCGTCGATCTAGCCCTGAAAGAAGTCCGCGAGTTTTTCCCAGAAACGCGGGCTGCGAATCTGGTCAAGTCCACCGTGATCAAGGAAGTGCACGCCACCTACTCGCCCCGCCCCGGCATTGATGCCTACCGTCCTCACCAGTCGACGAAGTGGCCCCGAATTTTCCTAGCTGGAGACTGGACCGCAACAGGATGGCCCGCCACCATGGAAGGCGCGGTCCGCAGCGGATATTTGGCAGCGGAAGCGCTGGCGCGTTCCGCCGGAGTGGATCATTCTCCCTTCATGGTTCCTGATCTGCGCGCGGCTGGGTTAATGCGTCTGTTCGCAAAGTGAGCGGCTGCCCGGTATGAATCTGGTTGAGTAGGTTCAGAAAAAAGGCCCCACTCTTCGCTGGAAGTGCGCGAAGAATGAGGCAGCCAGAATGAAGGGATTTACATTCCGCTCTGAAAGACCAAAGCTTCCTTGTCGCGGCGGAAGTCGATCTCATTGAGCGTTTTGCTCGCCGAGTCGGTTAGGATCGCGTCTGCCGTTATCTGGCTGTCGTTCGTCTTCAAGGTTCCCGGCACCGTTGCCACAGGCTTTCCATTGCGCAGGAAGGTTACTTGTACGGCGGGCCCGGCTCCTTGCCACTCCACCTTGTAGCTCCCAGGTTCGAGTTGTTTGCCCCTGACCTGCACTGCGTCGGGAATGTCTACCGAATGCTGATTCTTCTCTCGTGCAAACGCGCTGACCGGGGCCAACACGGCGAGAATCGAAAGAAATGCCACGTAGTTTGGAAGTTTCATTTAACAAGTCTCCTCAAATAGAATTTGTTGCATAGGTTGATCGCTGTTAAGGTTACGAGACGGTTAGTTCAGAAACTAAGCCTGTTCCTAGTACAGATGCGCAGCCCCGGCAAGAAGATGCAGCGAGTAACGAAGCAGCGCGCCGGTGAAAGCAAAGTTTTGTAAATAAGTGCGTCTGTATTCAGCGTTTGCCGCCTGACGTTCAAGCCCGCGGAATTATCAACTTTTGGATCTTGACAGGAAGGAGGAGAAACTCGTGCCGGGACGCCAGCCGGATCGTCAAGCTCAGTTGTGACCGATGCGCTCGGTAATCCTGGAGACAAATCTCGGCGTGTGGTTTTTCATCAACTGCTGAATGCCAGGCCCGAACTCGCGCCACAGGTTCATGCCCGCGTCGTTGCCCACGGTCGAACCAAAATCGCTGAAGGGCTGCGCAGAAGACCGCCTCCAATATGGAGTTGAAGCTGCATCCTTAGCCACCGAAGTTAGAGTCCGCAGCAGGTAGGAAGTGTTCAATCTGGCCTTCCCGGAATCATTCCGGGAGATCAGAGCGCCCGAAGCCGCAGACGCGGCTCGGCCCAGCAGGCTGTCGTTGTTCACTGAGTGATAACCCGATTGCGGCCTCGCCACTGAGGGATACAGGTACTTGCGAAATACCGTGTTCGACTCGCTCTGACTAAACACCGCCTGGCCAGCATCGGAGAATCCGCCGGGACGCATCACCTTAGCGTAGCCGCCCATCGTGCCAACTTGCAAAGGGGAGCGTGCTTCCTCGACCAACCTGTTAAATCTTTGTTCTTGAGTTGCACTCCGCACCGAAGGAACATCAGGGAGGGAGTGACGCACGTTCTGGCACTCTACCCCGCAAACCGCGAGGAAAACGAAAGAAACGACCCTTAGGGAGGCAATTCTCTTCACCATACCACGACCCTGTCATCGTCAGGCTCTTACCGTCTGCCCAACGACTCGCAATAAGCCTGTCTCCAAGCTAGCACTCCAGGTGCCATATTTCTGAGCAAGAACGCTCATGTTTCGAGAGATAGGGTTGGCTGAAGGAAAGAGGCCCTGGGCCAGGCCAAACTCCGCTTCCATGGCCGGTTTACGGACCAGGCAATGTAACCGGGCTTTCATGTAGAAGTTACAGCCCGCCGAAAGTAAGAGGCGTCTAAATGTAGACACGTCTCCAGGCTGCGCCGACAAGGTTTTGACACGCGCCCCCAGCCCAGTCCCCGCGAAATGGTGCAAATTGTTGAACCGGTGTGAGCAAAGTGTTTCATTCCCGCGGAGCAGGCCGGCCCAGCAAGTTCCAGGCCTCGCGATATTTCTCAAACCGCTCCTTATCCTTCCTGCACCCAAACGGATAAAGATTGATCTTCAACCGCCCTCCCAGCGCCCGCACCGGGGTCAGATACCAGATCCTCTGCCCCCGCATGCGCCGGCTCTGCACGAAAGAGCAGGCGGGATGCAGACCGTCCGGCGGACCCTGCCGCGCACAACGCCCGCCAATGAATTCGCCGAGCCCGTTGCCAGTCCGGCGAGAGTCGCGGTACACGACCCAGTATGCGTTCGCAGTGTTTGATAAGGAAACTCGTCTAATCGTCGAGTTGACGGCTTCACATGACGGGCCATCCGAGAAGGTCAGAGGATTCGAGGGTGATGGAAGGTCATTACGCGATACGATTGTTCCATCCCTGACTCGAATTAAATAGGCTCACGTCCGATGAAGGTTGTCTAAGCGAAGCCATCTGGTTGACTAACCGCGCCGATGTGCGCTTGTTCATCGATAAACACGCGGCCAGCGGAGAGCGCTTTGCGGTCGATTTCCAGCAGGTCAAGTTTCTTCACCTTGTCTTCCAGAACACCCAAAGCGGTTCCGGAAGCCAGACACTCGGTCTCTTCCAGCAGCGCCCCCATCATGACTATGTTGGCTGCCTTCGCCGAACCGAGTTTGTCGGCCATCTCCGCCGCCGGAATGGCGACCAGCCGCGCTCCTGGTGAAGCAAAGTCGGCGGGAAAGTTCGCGCCGTTGTAAAGGATGAGTCCGCCGCCCGCCACCTCGGGTGCAAACTTCCGGAGCGAAAACTCATTCATGGCCACGAGCACATCCGGGCATGAGACCAGGGGCGATCCGATCCGTTCTTTCGACAGGCACACGTGACAGTGCGCGCTCCCGGAGCGCATCTCTGGCCCATAAGATGGTAGCCAACTCACTTCCAGACCTTCCCGCATACCCATTTCGATGAGGAGCTGCCCCAGCAACAGCAAGCCCTGTCCTCCGAAGCCCGCGATTTTAATTCTGACGTCTTTGAAGTGATGGGTGGGTCTCAGTTTGGCCGCATCGTGTGGGCTGGTTGTCGGGCTGAGGTCAAGCACGTCGGACACCGTGCGTTGCGGGGGCTCGGTGCCCGCGGGAATTTCTGGCCGCCGGTCGCGGAACACACTTAGCGGAAAGGTTTGCGTCATGTTGTCGAGAACCCAGCGCCGTGCTTCTACCGGATCTTTGCCCCAAATCGTCGGACAGGGCGACAAGATTTCAACAAAAGAGAAGCCCGCACCGTCGCGCTGGATCTCGAGTGCTTTGCGGACCGCACGTCGCGCTTTCATGATGTTTTTGTTATCTGAAAGCGCCACGCGTTCGATGTATGCCGGCGCTTCCAGCGTGGCGAGGAGTTCCGCCATGTGCAACGGGAAGCCTTCATTCGCCGGCCGTCGCCCCCAAGGAGAAGTTGTGCTCTTTTGACCGACGAGGGTGGTGGGAGCCATCTGTCCGCCGGTCATGCCGTAGATTCCATTGTTCACGAAGAAGACAGTGATCTTTTCCCCCCGGTTGGCGGCATGCACGATCTCGGCGGTGCCAATTGCCGCCAAGTCACCATCTCCCTGATAGGAGATGACGACCTTGTCGGGACATGACCGTTTGATAGCCGTGGCGCAGGCTGGCGCGCGGCCATGCGCTACTTGCACGTTCCCCGTATCGAAATAGTAGTAAGCGAAAACCGAGCAGCCCACCGGGCTTACAAAAATGGTCTCGTTCTGCACGCCCAAATCTTCGAGGGCTTCCGCGATAAGCTTGTGCACGATGCCGTGGCCGCAACCCGGACAGTAATGCGTCTGGTGCCGCAGGTCCGACTTCCGCTCGTACAGCGGATAGAACGCAGCCGCCTTGGCATGAACCACTTCGTATTCGCTTTCAGGCTCGCGATCCGTTTGGCTGAGATAACCGTTGTTGATTGCCGTTGTCATAGTCACCACCGTTATCCAGTTCTCCTAAGACGTCAGCGAGAACACGTCAACGTTTTTCTCGCCGGTGTTTTCATGGCGCGCGTCATCTCTTCTGATCGCGGCGTGGGCCATCACTAAACCCTTCACCTCCGCAACCGATGGTACGTTCCCGCCCACGCGCCCATAAAATTCCACAGGCACGCGGCCGTTCAGGGCCAGTTGCACGTCCTCGAGCATTTGTCCGTTGCTCAATTCGACGACAATGACCTTTTCCACATGGGCTGCCGCCTTTACCAAGGCTTTCGAAGGAAAAGGCCACAGAGTAATCGGACGGAACAGCCCTGCCTTCACGCCTTCTTTATCCAGTGCTTCGACGGCGGAAAGCAAAACTCGTGAAACAATGCCGTATCCGACCAGCAGAACCTCAGCGTCCTCGGTATGACATAGCTCGTAACGTGGCTCGGCCTCCTGGGCGCGGATGTACTTGGCTTCCATTCTGCGCTGGTGTTCTTCCAGTTCATCGGTTTCGAGATAAATGGAGCTGACTAGGTTGGCGCGCGTCTCTGGCGTTCCTTTTACCGCCCACGGCTTTTCGGGGGGCTGAATCTCGCGATATTCAAGATCCAGAGGCTCCATCATTTGTCCGACGAAGCCGTCGGCTAGGACCACTGCCGGATTGCGGTATTTGTCCGCGAGATCGAATGCCAGCATCGTGAGATCAGCCATTTCCTGCACCGACGCGGGTGCCAGCACAATGTTGCGATAGTTGCCGTGGCCGCCGCCCTTCACCATGGCGAAATAGTCGCTTTGTTCCGGCGCGATATTGCCCAGTCCCGGCCCGCCGCGCATTACGTCGACAATCACGCAGGGTAGTTCGGCGCCGGCCAGATAGGACATACCTTCCTGCATCAGACTGAGGCCGGGGCCCGAGGATCCAGTCATGACGCGGACCCCTGCCGCTGCTGCCCCGTAAACCATGTTGATGGCGGCTACCTCGCTCTCCGCTTGTAGAAAAGTTCCGCCGATCTGGGGGAAGTAGAGCGCCGCTGATTCTGCGATTTCGCTGGCTGGCGTAATCGGATATCCGTAGTACGCGCGGCACCCGGCGAGAATCGCGCCCTTTACCACCGCAACGTTCCCTTTACAGAGCTGCCGCATGTTCGCCTCCTTGCGCGGCCGCAAAAATCCTTCCTTTCGCCTTTATGCGGTAAACCGTAATTGCGCCCGGCTCCGGGCAGCAATAAAAACAGATTCCACAACCGGTGCAATCCTGCCCGGTGTAGTGCGCCGGGTGAGCCCCGTAAGAATTCAGCTCGACCGCCAGTTCCAAACACTTAGGCGGGCAAGACTCCACGCATAACCCGCATCCCTTGCACTCTTCGACATCGATCGTAACCTTACCGCGTGCCTGGGCCGCCATGTTTCACCTCGTCACTGCTGTCTCCGCAGCAAGGGGTCGCTGCACCCACTTGGTTTCTTCGCAAAATCGATAAAGCTCTTCCCGAAACATCGGATGTGCAATGTCGATCAACGCCTGGGCTCGTTCGCGGATAGTCTTGCCGTGCAGATGCGCCACCCCGTATTCGGTGACGACGTAACGGATCAGGCCCCGCGAAGTAACCACTCCTGCGCCTGGACTTAACATGGGCACAATGCGCGAAACGGAACCATTTTTTGCGGTGGATGAGATGGCGATGATCGACTTTCCTCCCTTGGATCGTCCAGCACCCAGCAAAAAATCAACCTGCCCGCCGATACCGCTGTAGAACCGCGTGCCAATTGAATCTGAGCAAACTTGTCCCGTCAGGTCGATTTGCAACGCGGAATTGATGGCGACCATGTTGTCGTTGCGTGCAATCAGCGCCGGTTCGTTGGTGTATGCCGTGGGGTGGAACTCGAAAATCGGATTGTTGTCCACGAAATCAAACAGATCTTTCGTGCCCAGGGCAAATCCAAGGATGATTTTCCGGGGGTTAAAGTTTTTGCGCGCACCCGTGAGCACACCCGCCTCGATCAAGGGAATCACGCCATCGGAGACCAGTTCGCTGTGAATTCCCAGATCCTTGCGATCCATTAGAAAGGGCAGCACGGCATCCGGGATCCCGCCAATGCCAGTCTGCAGCACCGCTCCATCCTCAATCAATCCGGCAACGTTGCGGGCGATGTCCACATGCATCTCTGTGACCACCGGGCGCTTTATCGCGCAGAGAGGCCGTGAAGAGTCAACGACCGTATCAAGCTCATTTACGTGAATAAAGCTGTCTCCGTAGGTGCGCGGCATCTGGTCGTTAATCTGCGCAACCACGTAGCGGGCATATTTCGCGGCAGTGAGCGATGTGTCCACTCCCACGCCAAAGCTGCAGAAGCCATGCGAATCGGGAGGAGAGAGTTCCAGCAGGGCGACATCAAGCGGCATGGCTCCGCTCTCAAAGAGTTCTTCAATCTCACTCAGGTAAATCGGGGTGTAATCCGCCCGGCCTTCGTTGATGGCCTGGCGCACGTTGCCGCCAATGAACATCGCGTTATGCCGGAAGTGCCCCGCCATTTCGGGAGCCACGTAAGGAGCGGCTCCCATGGTCATCATATGAACAATTTCCACGTCCTGCACAAAGGGACCGCGGCGCATCAGCGCTTCGACCAACGTCTCAGGCTCGGCGCAGCCCGGTTGAATGTAGACACGCATTCCCGACTCTACGCAACGCAGAGCCTCATCCGCGGTTCGCAACTTCTTCTTGTAATCGAATTCCCAGGACATCTTCCCCCCGTCAGACGGAACCCAGATGTCACACCATCGCGGACCGCTCCCCTGAGCTGTTTCTATCTTCAGCCTTGGCTTTTTTCCAAGCTATGACGGGAACCACATCAGACTGTGATCTCGATCACAACCGCCACTCTGGCTGGCACTCCTCGCCGGATTTCTTAAACTTACATGGTTACCGGCTCGGGCCGCCGCTCTGCCAGGCGCAACTGAACCTCAGCTTCGTTTTCCTGAGCATCGACGACCGCGATCGCCGCTACGGCCACGAAGTCTTCCACCTGGGCATTCCGCAGCAAAACGTGCACGGGACGGCTCATCCCCATCAGGATCGGACCAATGGCCTCCGCTCCTCCGATCTTCTCGAGCAGCTTGTATGCCGTGTTGGCTGAAGCTAGGTCGGGGAAAATCAGAACGTTGGCGCCACCCTTCAAAGTGCTGAAGGGATACGATTGTTCGAGCACTTCCGGCGAGAGTGCATCGTCAGCGGTAATTTCTCCATCCACAATCAGCGTCGGATCGGCATAGTGGAGCAGTTCCACAGCTTTACGCACCTTGGTGCAGATGGGATGGTCGACGCTGCCAAAGCTGGAGAATGACAGCATCGCAACCCGTGGCACTATATCGAAACGCCGCGCCATCTGCGCCGTGCATAGTGCGATCTCCACTAGATCCTCAGCCGTAGGATCGATGTTTACGCTAGTGTCTGCCAGGAAGTAGACGTCCCCTTTGCGCGTAATCATGACATAGCAGCCGGAGACCCGGTGCAGGCCTTCGCGCATGCGCACGATTTGCAGGGCTGGACGAATGGTGTCGGGAAAAGCCTGGCTGACGCCGGAGACCAGCGCATCCGCATCTCCCATGTGCACCATCATGGAACCAAACACGTTCCGATCGTTGATGAGAACGCGGGCCTCACTAAGGGTTACGCCGCGGCGCTGCCGCAGGCGGAACAGTTCCTGAATGTATGTCCCGCGCAGTTCCGATACCGCCGGATCAACAATCTTCATGCCTTCGAGGTCGACGCCCAGTTCCTTCGCCCGTGCGTGTATGGAGTCGAGATCGCCTAGAAGGATAGGCTTGGCAATTTTTTCCTCGACCAGAGAGTGGCAGGCGCGGAGAATCCTCTCGTTTTCGCCTTCTGGAAACACCACCTGCTTAGGATGGGCCTGCGCCTTGTGGATCATGATGCGCGAAACTTCGTGCACCTTACCCAGCCTGCGCTCCAGTTGTTCGCGGTAAGTGGACAGATCAACCGGCTCCTGCGCCACACCGGTGCGCATCGCCGCCTCGGCCACGGCCGAAGCTTCCCACACCAGCACGCGCGGATCGAACAAAGTTGGAATAAGATACTCGCGGCCGAAGCTCAGCCTCTCAACCCCATAGGCACGGCAGACTCTATCCGGAACGTCTTCTTTAGCGAGGGCAGCCAAAGCCCGCGTGGCAGCCAGCTTCATCTCTTCGTTGATGACGGTGGCGCGCACATCGAGTGCTCCTCGGAAAATGAAGGGGAAGCCGAGCACGTTGTTGACCTGATTGGGATAGTCGGAGCGCCCGGTGGCCATGATGATGTCACTGCGGCAAGCCTTCGCCTCTTCGTAAGTGATTTCGGGGTCGGGGTTGGCCATGGCGAACACAATCGGATTCGGCGCCATCGAGCGCACCATGTCCGGCGTAACGGCGCCTTTCACCGACAATCCAACAAACACATCCGCGCCCTGCATCGCATCCGCGAGGGTGCGCCAATCTGTTGGCTGGGCAAAGCGCTCCTTGTATTTGTTCATGCCTTCGGTGCGGCCCTTGTACACCACGCCCTTGGTGTCACAGAAAATGATGTTCTCGTGTTTCACGCCCAGGCGCACATAGTGTTCAGCGGTGGCAACACCCGCGGCGCCGGCGCCATTGAAAACCACGCGGATCTTAGCGATATCCTTGCCTGCAACCTCCAGCGCATTCAACAGCGCGGCTCCCGTGATGATCGCGGTACCATGCTGGTCGTCGTGGAGGACTGGAATCTTCATGGTTTTGCGCAGGGTTTCCTCGATGTAGAAGCACTCCGGCGCCTTGATGTCCTCGAGATTGATGCCGCCGAAAGTAAGTTCGAGCAGTTGGCAAACTTTGATGATCTCGTCCGGATCGTGGGTGTTGATTTCAAGGTCGAAGACATTCACATCGGCGAACCGCTTGAACAGCACTGCCTTGCCTTCCATAACTGGCTTGCCCGCCAGCGCACCGATGTCGCCGAGGCCAAGCACTGCACTTCCGTTGGTCACGACGGCGACCAGGTTGCCGCGTCCCGTGTAGTTGAAAGCGTCGTGCGGATTTTTCTCGATTGCCAGGCAAGGCTCGGCTACGCCCGGCGTGTAGGCCAGGCTGAGGTCGCGCTGCGTCCGGCAGGGCTTGGTCGGGGTGATTTCAATCTTCCCTGGCCGGGGACTGCTGTGGTAGTCCAAAGCCTGTCGTTTTGTAATCATTGTTCCTCCCCTAAAAGACTGCTACTCAGATGGCCGGCGAAAGCCGGGCTGGCCAGAAGCGCCCTATTCCTTCGGGCTGCGGCGCCATACAGGAATATTCGGGTTCCAATTGTGGACTTCTTTGTCGAACTCCTGGCGGGGCGCCCGGCCTGCAACAACGACTTCGGCCGACGGAGCCCGCGACAGTTCCGCAATGTAGTTTTCAAGTTGTTGACGGATATTCGAATCGTTTAACGCTGCCCTTAGTTCAGGTTTGTCGATGTGCGTGAAGCCAC
This sequence comes from Candidatus Sulfotelmatobacter sp., assembly GCA_049280095.1. Classification (GTDB taxonomy): domain Bacteria; phylum Acidobacteriota; class Terriglobia; order Terriglobales; family Acidobacteriaceae; genus Sulfotelmatobacter. Next base: position 32,954 of record JBAPPL010000046.1, read on the forward strand.
CGCACACTGGACACCTCACCAAATCGTCATTCACCATTGTGGCCTCCTGGGAAACCTCAATCGATTCTTCTTCCGATCCCCACCATGGTCCCCATTACAGCCCCACCAGGCTCTACTGGCTGTGACAGAGGTATGAGAGACAAGTGACGGGAATCACAACCTGAAGTAACCGATCCGCCGGGAACAAAAAACGCGGGGCGGATTGTAATCCGCCCCGCATCTCGCTTCGGTCTCTATACTTCCTGACGCCGGTTTCACACCAGCCCTTGGTCGAGCATGGCATTGGCCACTTTCACGAAGCCGCCAATGTTGGCGCCATTGACGAGGTTGCCCGGCGTGCCGTACTTCTCGGCTGTTTCATAGCAATTTTTGTGGATGGCGATCATAATCTGGTGCAGACGGTCGTCCACTTCCTCGCGCGTCCAGCTCAGCCGTGCGCTGTTCTGGGCCATTTCCAGGCCAGACGTGGCCACGCCGCCCGCGTTTGCGGCTTTGGCTGGTCCGTACAGAACCTTTGCATTCAGGAACATCTTGGTGGCTTCAAGCGTGCTGGGCATGTTTGCGCCTTCGGCAACCAGCTCGATGCCGTTCTTGATGAGATTCGCCGCATCTTTCGCGCTGATCTCATTCTGCGTCGCACTGGGGAACGCGCAGTCAGCTTTGATGTTCCAAAGCGGATTGTGCTGCAGCTTGATGTCTGTGGGTATAAAGATCGATTTCTTGAACTCCTCCGAGTATTCGCGGATTCGTCCACGCCGCACGTTCTTGAGTTCGAGCACCCAGGCGAGCTTCTCGCGATCAATCCCGTCGGGGTCGTAGATGACACCATCCGAATCCGAAACCGTGACCGGCCTGGCGCCGAAATCAAGCAGCTTCTCGATCGTGTACTGCGCCACATTACCGCTGCCCGAAACCAGGCAGATCTTGCCTTCGAGCGAGTCGTTCCTGCTCTTGAGCATTTCATTAGCGAAATACACGCAGCCATAGCCGGTGGCTTCCGGACGAATCAGCGAACCTCCCCAGCCCAGGCCCTTGCCGGTCAGGACGCCGCTGAACTCATTTCGCAACCGCTTGTACTGGCCAAAGAGGTAGCCGATCTCTCGTCCGCCGACGCCAATGTCGCCGGCCGGAACATCGGTGTCCGGTCCGATGTGCCGCTCCAGTTCGGTCATAAAGCTTTCGCAGAAGCGCATGACTTCGTTATCGCTCTTGCCCTTGGGATCGAAATCCGAGCCGCCCTTGCCGCCGCCCATGGGCAGCGTGGTGAGCGAGTTCTTGAACACCTGCTCGAATGCCAAGAACTTCAGAATGCCCAGATTCACCGAGGCATGGAAGCGCAATCCGCCCTTGTAAGGGCCGATGGAGCTGCTCATCTCGATGCGAAACCCACGGTTTACCCGCATGTCTCCGTGATCGTCAAACCAGGGCACGCGAAACATGATCACGCGCTCGGGTTCAACGATCCTCTCGAGGATGCGGGCTGATTGATATTCGGGATGCTTGGGCAACACCAGGCGCAGAGAATCAAACACTTCCCACACCGCCTGATGGAACTCAGGCTCAGCAGGGTTCTTCGCCTTTACGCTGCTCATTACTTCTTCAATGTAGTCCGCCGGGGCTTTCACTGGCGGCGCTATCATCACAGATGTCATAGTCCTACCTCCCTGTATGCAACGCTTGAGACCTTCTGCTGCCATTGTCGATTGCCGCATCTATGATCCGCAGTGATCTTCCTCACCCCAGAAGGTGACCCTGTGACGCCTTCCTCTTCTTTGTCCTGAGTCGCGTCGCACCGTAAACCACAAAGAAGCAGTCATTCAATTGAACTCCCGAATGCCAACCGGAAGCTCAGGCGCTGTTCCATTAGTGTCCCTAAGGCGCTACATGAGGTGACTTCGTAACGTCTCAAGTCTTGGATGGTTATTCCAGATGGTTGTTGTAAGCAGGCGATTACACGCATTGAGAATCGGCTAAACCGGCGTCACGCCAATTACTCTAGTCGTGCGCCGCACTTTGGACAAAATTCGGCTTTCGCGAACCACATCCCGCTGTGAATCGTTCTGCCGCATGTCGAGCAAACTCTAAACTGGCGCAAGTTCAGAAAAGTGATCAGTACAACAGCGGGAACGACCAATAACATTGCACCCCAGTCGCCGCCGGTCATCAAGAATGCGAAGAGGGCGAAGATCGCACCGGTACCGACAATGAAGGCAGGAATCAGGCGCTTTTTTCGTGCCACATTCTTGTCGAAATACGTAACCCACAGTCCCGCAATTCCTAAAGCAATCCAGGCTCCGATGAACACGGGGACGACAACTTCAGGATGTGATTTCATGCTTATCCGGGTGACAAGGGAAGATTTTTCAACCCGCCAGCAGCGCCACGCCGGCAGCAACAAGACCAGCCGCAATCCACCGCCGCCGATCGACTTTCTCATGCAGAAAGATTTTCGCGGCAACAGCATTACCGATGAAGGTGAGGGAAGCGGCGGCAGGAGCCACCAGGCTCACGTCCCCCCAGGAGAGCGCGAACAGCAAGCTGAAGAAGGCCACGGCCATCGCCGTGACGCCAAAGAAAAAATTGGGATTCCTGAGCGTCCGTCCGATCACGACACCGAGCCCGGCCCGCCGCCACAAAGCGCTAACATCGCCGACCTGCTTCATGGCGCGAGCCAGCAGCACGTCGCCAATCACCGAAGCAAAAACGATCGCAAGGATCGCGGTCCAGGTGTAAATGTCCCTCACAATTCAGCTCCGGGTGCCCCATTTCTCGCGTCCTTTGCGAGAAGTGGGGATTGTACCGCCGCCTCAGCCATTGGTTCGTCTGCAGATTCGGCGTTATGAGGATGCTTCGTAAGCTCCGGCCCACCGGCCACAAATCCCACGCCTCCCGTGATCAAAGCGATCCCCAGCCAGCGCAGCGGGCTGACGTGCTCGTGCAAAACGAATCTGGCCACCAGGGCCAGCAGCACATAGCCGAGCGACGTTGCCGGCAGAACGTAAGTGAGGTCGGCCCAGGAGAGCGCAGTCATGTAGGTGGCGAAAAACGCGAGTAGAAGCAGAATTCCGACAGCGACCCAGGGATTGAGCACAGCAAAGATCACGCCTTGCAAGTGATGGAGAGAGATGTTGCCGGTTTGCTTCATCCCGTGCGAGAGCATGGAGTCTCCGGCCGCGGCGAAGACCGTGACTCCGGCCAGCACAAGATACTTGCGAAAGGTCACTGTAAGTTTAGGGAGCGAATTCTAGAATCCTTCACCACAGAGAAACAGAGTCACAGAGAAAAAAGAAAGGCGAGAAAAAGACAATAAAAGGCTTTCTCCGTGTCTCTGTGCCTCTGTGGTGAAAAGCCTTTATTGGTTACCTCAGGCCTTGGCTAATTCGGCTGCGGCCTCTTCGCCGTGCTGCTTCACCATCTTGTTGCGCGCCGCACGCAGCTTCAGGAAGGTCTTGGCTTCCTTGTAAAGGCGTTTACGATCATTGCTGTCAAACGCCGCCTTCTTCAGGATGCGGAACACCGCCTTGGGCCGGAAATAATATTCATCGTAAAAGCGATGCACGGCGGAAAGAATGTCATCGGCCGGCAGTCCGGGATACTGGATGTGCGCCAACTGGTGGCCGCCTTCGTCGACCATTTTGTTGTCGCCGACCATGAACCCGTTCTTCACCGCGTAGTCGTAAAGTTCGGTGCCAGGATAGGCATGGGCGACCGAAACCTGAATGGTTTCGACGTCCAGCTCTTTGGCAAAGGCAATGGTGGTGTTGATAGTCTCGTGAGTCTCGCCGGGCAGCCCCATGATGAAATCGCCGTGGATGACCAAACCCAGCTTGTGACAGTCTTTTGTGAACTGGCGGGCGCGCTCGACGGTTGCGCCTTTCTTGATGTTTTTCAGAATCTGAGGATCGCCAGATTCGTAACCCACGATGAGCAAGCGGCAGCCGGCTTCCTTCATGGCTTTCAGGGTTTCGAAGTCGGTAGTAACGCGCGAAGTGCAGGACCATGTCAGCCCCAGCGGCTTCAGCTTGGCGCACAGCTCGATGGTGCGCGCCTTCTGGATGTTGAAGGTATCGTCGTCAAAGAAGAACTCCTTCACTTCCGGCCAGTATTGCTTCACCTTCGCCATTTCGGCGGCCACATCGTCGGTAGAGCGCTTGCGCCAGGGATGACCGCTCAAGGTCTGAGGCCACAGGCAGAACGTGCATTGTGCCGGGCAGCCCCGCGTGGTGTAAAGAGAGACGTAGGGGTTTAGCAAGAACGGTACGTTGTAACGGGTCACATCGAGATCGCGCTTGTAAATGTCGGTGACGTGCGGAAGAGCATCCAGATCCTGGATTTGGGGCGCGTCTGGATTGTGCACGACCTCGCCGTTCTTCAGGAAGGAAATGCCGGGAATGTCTTCCAGCGGCTTGCCTTTAGCGTAGTCAACAACGGCATAATCAAACTCTTTGCGGGCCACGAAATCGATCGCCGGACAATCGCGCAGCGATTTCTCCGGCAACACACTGACATGCGGTCCAACGAAAGCAATCTTGATCTTGGGATTGCCAGCCTTAATGGCGCGCGCCAGGCCAATGTCGCCAGGAAAGCCGGGGGTCGAGGTGAACAGAACAAGAAACTCATAGTCTTTGGCAATCTCAATGGTCTGCTCAGCCGAAATATAGTGCGGCGGCGCATCCAGCAAGCGCGCGCCCTCGAGCATCCCAGCCGGATAAGCCAGCCATACGGGGTACCAATAGGACTCGATCTCGCGGGTTGCGGGCCAACGGGAGCCGGCGCCGCCGTCGAAGTTCTCAAAAGATGGCGGATTCAGGAATAGGGTTTTAAGAGGCATATTGGGTGAGCCTTGATTTTATCATCCGAAGGCGGCTTATGTGTTGAAAAACCAGTGTTTATGCAGGTTCGTCGTCGAATGCCGGGTTTGATGCAGCGAATGGACGAAAAGAGGCATCGGTGAATTATTTGGCTCCTAGGGCCCAGCGATCCAAATCCCCGGTGGCTCGCAGTAGTTCGACCTGGCTTCGTTCCAGTTCGATGGTGACATCCTGCACCTTGATCCAGCGTTCGCTGGCTTGAGTTTCGGCGTCACCTAGATCATGAATGGTGGCGGTGGAGGACTCCATGCGGGTGCGAGTGGCTTTGACATTACTCTGGGCGATCTCGTATTCGAGTTCGGCCACGTCGCGGGCGTCCTGCAACTGGGTGACAGAGCGCTCGAGGCGCAAGGTTTCTTCAGAAACCTGGTTGCGGGCTGCTTCGGCCTGCTTGGTGGCTTTGCGGGCTTCCGACTCAGCCTCTTTAACCCGTTCGTGCTGAGCAAGATTCAGGAAGGGGAGATGAATGGCCACACCCACGGTAGCATTGTTGGGCTGAAAGTGTGTGTAGTAGGCGTCATAGTTGTTATAGGTGGCGAGTAAGGCATATTGGGCGGCAAAATCAATGCTCGGCCATAGCGACCTCTGTTCCCCCTTTACGCGCAGGTATTGCGCGCGCGCGTGTTCCACAGCAGCCTGCACCACGGGGTTCGCGTCGGTGGCTTTGGCCAGGGATTCGGTGTCTGGGTCTGCCTCCGGTTTTACTACGGGCAGGGCCGGCACAGAATCTGGATCTATTTCGATAGACGCGCTCGGCAATCCGATGAGCCGGGAAAGATGTTCGCGGAGAACATCGGCGGAACCGGAAGCTTCCACCATGCGCAGACGGACACGCGCCACCGACAACCGGGCTTTGCTGCCGTCGATTTCGCTGTCGACACCCTCCTTGACGCGCTGCGCGACGGCTTTTTCTACCTGATCCGCGGCGGTCATGGTTTCGTGCAGATGGCTTAAACGCTGCTCCCATCCTGCCAGTTCGGCATAGCTCAACACGGTGTCCTGAATCACCTGATTGCGCTGGTCTTTGGTTTGCAGGGCGCTGACCACAATGTCGGATTGCGCGGCGCGAATGAAATCCTTCAAAGCGGGATTGATGAGTGCTGATTGCGCGTTTACGTTGAAGAGCGAAGGAGCAGCACCTTCGAGACTAAGTGGAAAGCCGTCCGACCAGCCGATTCCGGCTCCCGCATTCAGCTGGGGAATGTAGCTATTGCGCAGTTCGCGATAGCTGGCGGCGGCATGCTGTTGCTCGTCGGCCGCGATACTCATGCCGGTGGCATGCTTCAGCGCGAGCTCGACGGCTTGGCGGAGCGTGACCGGCTCGGCCAGCAGGGAAGCGGTCGGGAGGACGAGCACTGCCAGCAAGAGTTTATAAACGCGCACGCTGCTCCATGATGGGATTGTCATTGTATGGTTCTCCGCGTTGTTGTCTCCACTCTCGTGGGACTGGCTTTCATAGTAGCTGGAAAGATTCTACGGACAATCGGATGCGAGAGAAATGATAAGGGTGAGTCGGTCCGCTGCGTGACGATCCGCGCGGATTCGCCTGGCGGTAGCGACTCGTGAGGACTAATCTCGCTGCGGAAACCGGATAGACTCCGGGTCAGAAGCTGCGCAAGAGAAAATCTCTGGCGCTGGCCAGCACTTTTTCTCGCATCGCGCGCTCCGGCAGTATGCGAGCGATTTCGACCGCCCCGATCATGGTCGAAAAAATCGCAAAAAAAGCACGTTCCTTCTCGATCGCTCGCCGTCCAGGCATGAACGGCACCATTCGGCTCTTGTAGTTCACCAGCTCCGCCACAATATAAGGTTTCATCGTTCTATCCGCCCGCGCTAGTTCCGGCGAAAGCGCTACCAGGGGGCACCCGCGGTCGGGATGGTCACAGAATTCCAAGCTCAGGTAGGTTCTTACAATTGCCTTCCACGCTTCGCCCTGGGGCGATTGTTCCGCGGCATGCACCAAGGTTTCGGCGATTTCCCGGAAAGCCTCACGGAGCGATTCCACGAGCAGTTTGTCCTTGCTGCGGAAATGCTTGTAAAAGCCTCCGTGGGTGAGGCCGGCGTCCTGCATAACCGCCGACACTCCGGCGCCAGTCAAGCCTTTGGCGCGAACGCGCCGCGAAGCGTCTTTGACAATCTTCCGATGGATCTCGGCTTTATGTTCGGGTCGGTAACGCATGCCTCATTATAGGATGCCGGCCATCATCTCACGGTGCAATCCGTCGACGCGTTCGCAAAAAACACTGAATCCATAGGATGATAAATATAATCCTATGACGAAGGAAGTTCCGATAAGGAGACATTCATGCCGCCCCAACTCTGCTTTTTCGTCAGCATCGCATTTAGTCTGATCGCGTGGGGAATCGTCGCCGCCAGATACATCTGGCCCGCACTCCGCGTCCGCCAAACGGCCGAAGCGTTGCGCCCACTCCTCACCCTGCACAGCTTTCGCTTCCTCGGGTTGGCATTCCTTGTCCCAGGCGTCGTTTCGCCCGATCTGCCCTCCGCCTTCGCCCATTCCGCGGCCTATGGAGACATCATCGCAGCAATACTCGCGTTGCTTTCGCTGTTATTGCTGCCACGTGCGGCTGGGGTTGTCACGGTGTGGATTTTCAATCTCTGGGGCACAGCCGATCTCCTGAACGCTTTCTACCAGGGCAATCACGCCGGGCTTTTGGCCGGGCAGTTGGGAGCCACTTATTTCATTCCGACTTTGATTGTGCCCTTGCTGCTGATCACGCACGTACTCGTCTTCCGGATTCTTCTGCAACATCGAAAGAATCCGTAGCGCAGGAAAGCGATCCGGCATTAAAGGCGCGAGTTGGAGCGGAAAGGTTACTCTCGGAGCACTTAGGTAACATTGACCCAACTCCATCTACTTGTAATGCTGTTTGTAATGGCCCACAAGTCCCAGAAGCCTGGTAAGCACACCCGTCCGCCCCGCATCCGCGTTCCTAACAACGAGAGGGCATTATTCACCGTCGATGCCAAGAAATTTGTGGGTGTCCTTCGACGCCTTTCCCTCACGGGCGGTTCCGCTGTTCTTACCAACGGTCCTATTCCCGAGGGAACAATGGGGGAAATGGATTTAGGCACTGTATTCGGCAAAGTGACGGCACAAATCGAATTCATGCATTGCGGGGCTGATGGTATGCCCCTTGCGCAAGCATTCCGCTTCATCGACATGGACGAGATAAGTTCTAAACGATTCACCGCTGCCGCCAAGCAAATGGAAAAAGCGGGATTCAGCGATGCGGAAGAGAAGGGAAATCCGCTGGGCAATCTGGCCTCTCAGACTTTGAGCAAACTCCGCAACAGCATCGGCAACTTTCGGGGATGATCACTCCCCAAGCGCCGACAAATCTTAGTAATGAAATTGCACCTGCATAGCAGTCTCCATCTCTTGCAGTGCCGACGGAAGCATTCCTTGCTCCAGCTACCGGGTTACGCGCTTCAAGGCATCCTGGGCCGGGCGGAAGCTATGAGCCATAGAGAGCGCTGCGCGATACTCTTCTGCGGCATCGGCGCGGGCGCTCTGCTTCTCAAGCAATTCGCCGAGTAAGTAGTGCGCTTTGAAGGCCGGGGCTTCCTCGACCGTGTTGGAAGAGCCGAGATAACTGCGCAAGAGCTGAATAGCCAGGGGATAATCAAGACCAGCCCGAAATAACATACTGGCGCCATCCACAAACGCTGCGGGATGATCAAGGCGGCTGGACTCCATGCTGTGTAGGGCCTGCTCCATCTCGTCGAATCGGTCGGCGTGGCGATAGAACCCGGCAAGATTGAGCCAGGCACGAGCGCCGCCTTGACTGGCGGTGACGGCCGCGCGGAACTCCTGCTCCGCCACCGCGGTTTCTTTCTCTCTCTCGGCGATGCGTCCCCTGACCCAGTGCGCCATGGACGGATTGAGCGCGAGCAGCGCTTCAGCCTGAGCGCGCGCTTTGTCTTTGCCGCCGCCGACGATTCCGGGAGCTTCCAGATAAAACTCTGCCAGGTCGGTGCGAGCCTCCCAACTGTTGGGAGATAACTCAACCGCGCGTTCGAACTCGGATCGAACCTTCCCGGCCAGCCCGGCGGCGCTCAGAAAGCCGGAGCGGTCGGCTTTCTCGCCGTAGATGCGGCCCAGCCAAAGGTGATAGAGGCCGTCGTCGGGCGCTAGAGTGACAGCTTTTTCGCAGGCGTGGATGCCGGCGTCCCAGTTCTCGAGTTCGAGATAAGCACGGCAGAGCAGGTTGTAGGTTTCCGGGGTGGGAGCGCTGCGAATCTGCTGCTCGAGCATCTGCATGACCTGATCGACCTGGCCAGCGTCAAGAAGGGCTTGTGGCGTCTGGGCTGCAAGAGGGAAGAAGGCCAGACTAAGGAATGACAGGAGCACGATGAAGAGGCGAGCCCGAGGCGCGATCTTAAAAGCAGGCTCCCTTCGCCGTCGCTCAGGGCAAGCCACACCAGGCTTCGCGCCCGGGTCGCAATGACAAGAGTCGTCCGGATGACGATCGGCGGCAATCCACTTCATCGGCTAAGGAACCACTCTTACGCGGGCGCCATCGACCAAGGGTTTGTTGGCATCGGCCGAGGAGAGAGCTACTACGGAATTTTCGGGAAGGCCGCCCGTGATCTCGACTTGGGTAAGGTTTTGGAGAGAGACTTCCACTTCGCGCCGCTTTAGTTCACCATTGACCACCAGATAAACGTAGGGCTTGGTGTCGTCCATGCGTACGGCCTCACGCAGTAGCGTAAGCACACCGCTATGCTCGGCCGTGATGACGGTGACGCCGACATTGACGTTCGGTAACAGCCGCAGATCATGGTTGTCCAGTGTACAGGTGACTTCGCCGACGTTGCGGGCGCCGCGAAGTTTCACGGTGGAAGGAACGGTGTTCACAACGCCCTTCCAGATACGGTCGGGCAAGGCGTCCCAGGTGACTTCGATGTTCTCTCCCGTGGCCAGACGACCGATATCGGGTTCGTCGACGAAGGCGCGCACCAGCATGTGCGAGAGATCGCCTTCCTGCAGCAACAGATCTCCGGTTTGCACGTAGGCGCCTTGTTTGACGGGCAGCGCATAAACGATGCCGGCGAAAGGAGCGCGCACGCTGGACTTGCGGAGAGCATCTTCGGCGGCTGCGTAGGCGGCCTGGGCTTCCGCTCCCAGCGCCTGAACCCTGGCGACCTCGGGCCGCGAGTAGCGGTCTTTCTTTTTTTGCTCAAGCAGAGTGGTGTCGGCCTGGGCACGCCGCAAAGCGTCTTCGGCTTGTTTGACCTCACCCGCCGAGGCTGCGCCCTGTTGCTGGAGTCGGAGCAGAGCATCAAGATTGCGTTGCGCGGTATCACGGGCGCTGCGGTCTTTGACGAGTTGGGCATCGAGCGTGAGGATTTCTTCGCGTGTACCGCCGGTATCGACATCGGTCTCTTCGGCCTGCGCCGCTTTGATCTGGGCCTGGGCGCGAGCGGCCTGGCTGCGCAGGTCGGCATCATCGAGCTGCAGCAGCAGTTGACCCTCGCGAACGTGGTCACCTTCTTTCACGAACAAATGTTTCACGGTAGTGGCGGCCGGGGAGTGCGCTTCGAAGTTGCGGATGGGTTCGACTTTTCCGTTGGTGGAGATCAGGCTGCGGATCGCTCCCCGTCCGACTGTGGTGGTGCGAACCCGCAAGGGCCCGGGACGCGTGAAGACCGGGATGAGAGCCAGCGCAACGGCGATGGCTCCGAGACTCAGCCACGTGCGGCGTTTGCTCGCGGGACGTCCGTTCGAATTGTGGTTGGTTCCTGCCAACTCGTTATCTTTTAGGCTGCGGCGGGCACAACTGCAAGGATTAATTTACCACTCGGACTGCCGCGAAAGAATGCCGTCTGGCCCAGGCCGTTGTTTGGTTAGATGCCGGCGAAGCGGCGTGGATGCCGGAGCAGCGAGTCGGAGCCCGCTGCCTCGCATCGGCTGGCCGCTTACTTGACCTTCTTGACATGGATCTCCTGCCCGTCTGCGCGGTGATAGGTGTAGCCGGTCAGGTGGCCCTGTCCGTCCCGGACAAAAGTGACACTGCCGAGGTCGCTCTTGATGAAGAACGTTTCAGCACCCAGGGGCAAGTACTCATCCTCATCTTTGTCGAAACGCGACCACAGTTTTCCGTCCTTCAGCGAGACGACATCCACGTCGCCATGTGGGCGCTACTCATATTGGCCGACATAATCCTTAATAAACGCCCGTATCGACCGCAACCGGCTGGCGAAAATTTACCGGCAGGTCATCCCACTGGAGCGCGATGAGAAGCCACGATCCGTCTCGTTTAACCCAGGTTTCAGTTCGTCGCTGTTCGCTGACAATGTCGCTGTCGCCAAATTGCTCATGCGTGGTGATGCGAAAGTTGATTACCGCGGTATCGCCGTGCACGCGGAGGACGAACTCGCGAGCGTTTGTCGAGTGATCGTATTCAATCGGGAGACTCTCCATCTGTTGGTAATATTCCGCCTTCGTGACCAGAACCCCATCATCGCTGCTGAATATGCAGTCCTCGGCGACGTAGCGGGCGGAAGCGGCCACATCCCGCCGGTTCGAAGCGTCCCGGCGCGCCTGGCTTACGTTAAGCACTTCCTGTTCGGTGGGCGAGAGCTTTGGCTGCTCGGAGGCGTTGGCAGCCATGCAGAGTGCCAGTGAGAGGCAGGCGATGGAGCGCATATTTCTTGTCCTCTTTGAGAATAGTCGGCAATCGCAGGTCGGTCAGGATTGTACTCTTGCATGCGATCATTCGGAGAATCTCGGACGAAGTCGACGCTACAATACACTTATGCCAAAACCGCGCCGCTACACGCCTGAGCACGCCGCCGCCGGGCTCGATGCCAAGTTTCCCGAGATTGAAACGTGGCCGAACCAATTTCCTGGATATGAGATTGTGATCGACGATCCGGAATTCACTTCGGTCTGTCCGAAAACCGGCCTGCCAGATTTTGGCGTGATCACCCTGCGTTACCAGCCTGATAAAGTCTGCCTGGAGTTGAAGTCGTACAAAGAGTATCTGCATCATTACCGCAACCTGGGGATCTTTCAGGAAAACGTCGTAAATCGCGTGCTGGAAGATGTGGTGCGCTGGGCGAAGCCGGTGTGGGCCGAGGTGAGAGGAGAATTCCGGCCGCGGGGCGGAATCTCGACGACGGTCGTGGCGCGGTGGCCGCGGGCAAAGAAATAGCCAGAAGAAGTAGAACGCAAAAAATAGAAGCCTTCAGCCCCCGCGCGGTCTGCGGTGTTGCGGGGCAAACATGCGCGGATCATAGCTTAACGGCTCGACTCCATGCACAACCACTCTGCGGAAGTCGTGATGCCGGGGATTCAGAAGCCAGTTATTTTCGTGCGAAGCCAGGGCTGAGGGCACAACCAGGACGCAGTGTTTGGCCTGGGTTACGAATTCGTCTCCGATGCGGGCAAGGTCAGCGGGAGCCGGGGAGCGCCGCCACGAGGATGGGAGTTCATGAGGTGCGATAACTTTGGAGGGCAGGTCATTGGGAAGTTCAGCCGTGACTAGAACAAGATCCGGCGGCGCGTCGTCCGGGTCGAGATGAACGAAATACTCGAGCATGGCCAGGGATTGGTGCTCGGAGGTGTACGCAAGACGAGTTCCCGGACTCGACCAGCGCCCGCCGTAAAGATAAGCACCTTCACCATCCAGCGGAGAGCGCGCATACAACTTGCGCAGCACGCGGTAGAGTCGCCTCAATAGACTTGCCTCAAGAGACTCGCCTCAACTGATGCCGCCATAGGCGATCCGCCCCAGCACGTTTTCCACCTCACGCGCTCCCAATTCGGTGTCCACAGCGTTGATGGGAGCAGCGCCGCCCAGCGCACGATTGGCCCGCTTCAGCCAGCGCGCAGCACTGTGGCGGTCCCCTAGACTGTGCTGCGCCAGTGCCACGATTCGGGCCAGACGGTAGAGCCGGTCGGATTCGAAGCGCGCCAGTCGCCCACTGCGCCGCCTGCGCTGCAGGCTGCGCGGCGAGAGATCCAGGGCATCGGCCAATTCTTTGAGCGTAAGACCGGAAGCCTGCATCAACTGTTCGACTACGGCGGGAGGGAAGCCGGTACGGATGGCCTCGCAAAGATCGTGCTGGTTGTTGAGTGTGCGTCCCAGAACGGTTCGGCCGCCGAGTTCTTTCACCACCGCGCGCAATTCGTTTACCATTTGTCGTCTATGATAGCGACAATTGTCGTGTCTGTCAATGGAGCCTGCGCCACCGGGCTGCCGCGGCGCAGCCTCGTGCTATATTCGCTCGACCGTGACCTCCACGAAACTGCATCCTCGCACGGCCCTGATCGTACTCACGGCGCTCAATCTGCTGAACTACGCGGACCGCAACGTGTTGTTCGCGGTGCAGCCGCTGGTGCAGGACGAGTTCCACCTCACCAAGACGCAGATTGGCTACCTCACCAGCGCATTCCTGGGGTTCTACATGGTGGCCGCGCCGTTCGTTGGTCCGCTGGCCGACCGTTATTCGCGCAAGTTCATCATCGTGCTGGGCGCGATCTTCTGGAGCGGGCTCACGCTGCTGACTGCATTTACGCATAACTATACTGAGCTGCTGATTCGCCACACGCTGGTTGGCATCGGGGAAGCAACGTTCGTCACTATTGCACCAACTTTCGTCGCTGATCTTTTTGCGGAAAAGAAACGTGGCCGGATTCTGGGTGTATTTTATCTGGCAATTCCCGTAGGGTCAGCGGCAGGATATTTGCTGGGAGGCTATCTGGCTCCGCAGCATGGCTGGCGGTTTCCGTTCTACATCGCAGCGGGTCCAGGCTTCCTGCTGGCGATCGCTGCCATGTTTCTCAAAGAACCAGAGCGCGGGCAGTTCGATTCGGTGAACGCCGCTCCGGAACGGACGACGATCATCGGCTTGGTGCGCAATCCCGCGTTCCTGACCTCCACGCTCGGCATGGCGGCCATGACATTTTCCCTCGGCGGCATTCAGGTGTGGATGCCGCAATTCCTGTACAGCGAGCGCCACTACACGCTCGAAGCCGCCAATCTCACGTTCGGCTTGATCATTGTCGCAGATGGAATTGTCGCGGCTTTAGCGGGGGGATGGCTGGGCGATTATCTGCTGCGCCGCATGAAGAGTTCTTATTATCTGGTTTCAGCGGCCAGCATGGCGCTCGGCGTCCCGGTGATGATTGTGGCACTCTTCGTCAAGGGCCGCGCCATGATTCCGGCCATTGCTCTTGCGGCTTTTTTTCTTTTGCTCAACACCGCGCCGCTGAACGCTGCGGTGATCAACTCCGTCGACGCGCACATTCGTGCGACGGCGCTGGCCGTGAACATTTTCATCATCCACATACTGGGCGACGTGCCTTCGCCCACCATGATGGGCTGGGTCGCGGACCGGCGCTCACTGCAGGCCGCATTCATCCTACCGGTTATCGCCATGGTGATCTCTGCTGTCATACTGTTTTACGGGATGAAATTCGCACCGGTAAGCGGTGCAGCTTTCGAGGCAGGGAAGACCTAGGCGGGATGCATTACTTTCACTGGATTGCAGGCACGATTCTCGCGCTGGCCTGGTTCTCTCGCATCATCGACGCTGCGATGGGCATGCCTAGCGTCGCCAACATCGCCACGGCCGAATGGAACCGCAATCCGGTTGGAACTCGCGGCAATCCGCTGGTTTCGATTATCGTGCCGGCGCGCAATGAAGAACGCGACATCGAGCAATCTCTGGCCCGCCTGCTCGCACTCGATTACGACAATTACGAAGTGATCGCGGTCAACGACCGCTCCACCGACCGCACGGGCGAGATTATGGAGAGCGTTGCGGCTCGTCCCGCGACGCATGGTCGCTTGCATGTCATCCATCATCGCGAGTTGCCCCCGGGATGGCTGGGCAAAACGCATGCGATGTGGACTGCGACGAACCAGGCGAAAGGCGACTGGCTGCTGTTTACCGACGCCGACGTGCAGTTCAAGCCAGACTCGCTGCGGCGTGCTCTGGCCTATGCCGAAGCGGAGCGCGCAGATCATGTCGTAGTGTTTCCGCAGATGATCATGAAGCGTCCCGGCGAGTACATGATGATTGCTTTTTTTCAGACCATGTTTGTTTTCGGGCACCGGCCGTGGAAGGTTGCGGATCCGAAGTCGAAAGACCACATGGGCGTGGGCGCATTCAACCTGATTCGCCGCAGCACGTATGAAGCGGCGGGAACCTACGAAGCGTTACGCATGGAAGTGCTCGACGACATGAAGCTGGGCAAAGTGGTGAAGAATGCGGGCTTCGCGCAGCGCAATGTGTTCGGCGAAGACCTGATCTCGATTCGCTGGGCGCGCGGCGCGCGAGGCGTAGTCGAGAACCTGACCAAAAACTTTTTCGCGGTGTTGTCTTTTCAGTGGTGGCGCACGCTGATCGCCGCATTCGGCCTGGCCTTCCTGAATCTGATGCCGTTTCTCGGCCTGTGGCTGGCGCATGGCTGGGAGCGCTTGCCTTACGGCATCGCGTTGGCATCGATGTTTTCAATTTATGCGGGCATGTCGTGGCGCTCGGGAGTCCCGGCTTATTATTTTCTGCTGCATCCGGTCAGCACGGTGCTATTTATCTACACTTTGCTGCTCTCCATGTGCCATGCGTTGTGGAACGACGGCATCATCTGGCGCGGGACGCGGTATCCGCTAGAGGAATTGAGGAAGGGAATGGTTTGACGGCTCACTGCGGTGGGTCATCGTTTGCGTTCGCCTCGTTGCCATAGGTCGCGGTGGAGTTCGGCTGCGTGTAGGTTTTCGCGGGCTTCTTGGGTGGGTGCATTCGACCGGCGCTGTAATGGCCTTGCTTTTCCACGTCGTAATTCTTAGGCAGGGGAGGGATCAGAGTTGAGCCGCCGGTCAACTGGCTGACGCGGTTCAGAATGATTTCGGCGCGGCCGTCGTAGAGTTTTACCGGCCCGCGAATCTCGATCATCTGTCCGGCCAGGCGGCGGACGTCGCCGACATCCTTCAAGTCATGAGGAAAGACCACGACCGTGAAGGGGCAAGCCATTTGATCTTCGCAGAAGTCGACGAAATGCACGCCCCTGGCGCCGACTTTCACGCGCAACACTTTTCCCGTTACGCACTTGATTTCTCCGACGTGCTGTTTGGCGTCACGGATGGCAAGACAGTCGGAGGCGCAGGCCGCTGGGGATAGCAGGATTGCGAGCAACATCGCGCAGAAGTACCGGGTACCGAGTACCGAGTACCGAGAAAAAGCCCTCTCGATATTTGGGAAAGGCGGCTTCATTCTTACTGCTTGGCTGGTGAGTTTGTTTACGGTCTGATAATTGTTTACCTTCTTCTAACCGGGTATCCCCCCTCCCCCTCGAATCTTTAGAATCATGTCAATAGCGAGTTTTTCCTCGCAAAATCCGCAGGGCAAAGGAGTTAGGGGTCAAAATATTGAGGATAAAAGGTTTATGGGCTGACTTTTCGCAAGGAGCGCCTTTTTCGTTTCCCCGATTTATTGCTTCTGCATGTCAATTATGGCGCGACTTGTTGGAGAGGCACAAGGTTAGATGTCACAGGGAGGGCCTGTGAATTTCTGGCTGCAGTGGGCGTCGTTGCGAACGGACGGCATCCGCCAAACTATCTCAGTGACTCGCTCGCGCCCGCCAGTCGAGTGCGATCCATTCACGGTCTACCGGATCGGGTTCGAGTTGCTTCACAACATCTGCGCGGCCCCGGGGTCAATGAGTTCTATAAAAAGGGATGTCAAGAAAAAAGTTCTGCCTCGACCGGAGGCGCGATTTGTTTCTCGAGATCCAGCCCACTGAAGTTTCGCTTCTCTGGAGAAGCTTGGCTGATTGCC
>JBAPPL010000047.1:0-18448 GCA_049280095.1 Candidatus Sulfotelmatobacter sp.
GGAACCTCTGAAATACTCGCCGATCCACAGGCTGCGCGGGTAGTGTGTAAGTCGGAGGGAAAACACGAGTGCGACAACAGACGCTGGCGGCGCAGATAGGTTTCGAGAGGTACGGGCGGAAGTCCAAGCGAGAACAGTTTCTCGACGAGATGGAGCAAGTGGTGCCCTGGGCCGAGTTACAGGGGTTGGTAGAACCACACTATCCGAAGGGAGAGAACGGACGGCCTCCGGTGGGCCTGAGCATCATGCTGCGGGTGTACTTTTTGCAGCAGTGGTTCAATCTGAGCGATCCGGGTGCGGAGGAGGCGCTGTATGAATCGCCCGCGCTGCGGCGGTTTGCGGGCGTGGACCTGGGGCGAGCGCCGGCGCCGGACGAGAGCACAATCTTACAGTTCCGCCATCTGCTGGAGAAACACGATGTGGGCGGAGCCATGCTGCAAAGGGTGAACGAATATCTGGAGAGCCGGGGCGTCCGCATCAGCCGGGGCACGATTGTGGACGCGACCATTCTGCATGCGCCGTCGTCGACCAAGAACCGCAGCGGAGAGCGCGATCCCGAGATGCATCAGACGCGCAAAGGCAAGCAGTGGTACTTCGGGCTGAAGGCCCACGTCGGCGTGGACTCCAAGCAGGGCCACGTGCATTCGGTGTGCACGTCGGCGGCTTCGGTAGCCGACAAGCACATGCTGCCGGACCTGCTGCACGGCGACGAACGAAAAGTGTGGGGCGATGGCGGGTATCAGGGACAGGGCGAAGCGATCCGGCAAGCGGCTCCGCAGGCACAAGATATGACCAGCCGCAGAGTGAAGTACAAGGACTTTGTGGATGAGTTACAAAAGGCGAAGAATCGGACGAAGGCGCGAGTCCGCGCGAAGGTAGAACATCCGTTTCGGATCCTGAAGCGCATCTTCGGCTTCGAGAAAGTGAGATACCGGGGATTGAAGAAGAACCACGAGCGGCTGTGCGCCTGCTTCGCGCTGGTGAACTTGTATCTGCACCGGAAACGGCTGGCGGTCGCATAGGCGGGAGTGTGTCTGAAACCCCACGTGCATGGCGGGTTTCAGCGAGATCGCAGAGAATTCTGAGAACATTCACCGGCATTGTGCCCTATGCCCGAGGCCGGTACTCAAAATCGACGAGTTGCTCAGAGGTTCCCTAACTTCCCCAGATCGCTTTGTGTGTGGCCCCTTGGACCATATGGCTCATATGGCTCGGAACTTCTGACAGGAACGGCGCTGTCGCATTCCAAAATAATGGACCAGACGTTGCGTTGCCCTATAATTCCACCGGGAGTGGTCTATGCCCTTGTTCATCTGTCGTTGGCAGGATGGAGATTTTTCCGCTGTGAGCGCAGCTTCACGAGACGAAGCTATGGAGCTTCTCGATGAAGCCGGCAACGCCGATGTTGCCGACCTGTTCACGGTGAAAAACTTCATGGTGCATTTTCAACTGAAAACAGAAGCCGACAACATGGAAGAACCAGTGCCCGTCGAACTCGAAGGTTTTGGAGAAGGCACCTACGAGATGCTCTGCGAGCGCGTCTATCCCGTTTACGGCAAGGTGTCAGAGAAGGTGGTTGACGACTTGCCCACGACCGGTGAAATGCCGAAGGAGAAGCGCGACGCTGCATTGAAGACGTTAAACGAAGCTCTCGTCACTGAGCGTATGCGGAAACAGGATTCCAAGAAACCCCAGCTCTCTGACGACCCAGATGTTGCCCAACTTCAGGAGAAGGGCGATGTGCCTAGGCTGGTGGCAGAGAAGGCAGTGAAGGAGCGTCGTCGGCGTGCAATCACTGAAATGCCTTCTCACAGCAGCAAGGTTCAGTGAATCTCTACTGCTAGGATGCGTCAATTCCTGCCATGCTCCTCCCTGAAGCGGGCCTGACAGATCACGTTTAGGCGGTTGGTGAAATCAGTTATGAACGCAGAGATCGTTTGCCGACTATCGCCGGAGGAAGAAGAGCTTGCAAAGAAGCGGAACGAACTAGCCCTGCTGCAAACCGAACTGGCGGAGCGCGAACTTTACTTGGCCAATGTGCGAGCGGACCTCTCGGCCTTCGAGGGACGATACCTTCGAGAGGTGGGAGTGCTCTACGCGGAACTCGACGATTGGAACGCAAGAATCGCTAAATTGGTCGCGGAAGAAGAGGGCACGGTCGAAGCTCGGGCTGCCGCGACGAAAGCGCGTGCCCAGGCGGAGGAATCCTACTCTGCCGCCCACGGCGAGGCTGCCAGAGCAATCGAGTTCACTCCCTCGCCAGAGTTGAAGAAGCTTTACAGAGATGTAGCGAAACGAGTCCATCCAGACCTTGCTACGGACGGGGCGGATCGTGCGGAGCGCGAAAGGTTGATGGCGGAAGCGAACCGCGCGTATCAGCAAGGTGATGTTGATGCCCTGAGAAGAATTCTGGAAGAGTACGAAAGCAGCCCGGAATCCGTGCAAGGTACGGGCGTGGCTGCTGATTTGGTTCGTGTCATCCGGCAGATCAAGCAGCTTCAGAAGAGGCTTGTTCAAATAGAACTCGAAATTACGAGCTTGGGTGCTTCTGATATTGCCAAACTGAAGGTCAAGGCGGAAGACGTTAGCAATCAAGGGCGCAGCCTGCTTGCGGAAATGGCACAAGATTTGAAGCGACGGATCGATCATGAGCGCCGCCGCTTTGAGTCGCTTTCCGCAAAGAAGAGAACCCCATGAGCAATGAAGAAGAAAAGGCGACAGGCCTCGTACCGTCACCGTCTTCAGCCCTTTCGCGCGTTGGAACGACATCTCTTGCGCAGCGCGGAATGCAGGACCTGATCGCAAGAGCAGAAGCGGAGCAGTGGTGCGAGCAAGGTCGGATCTTCCAGCGTCAGGAGCAATATGTAGAGGCGGTCGAGTGCTTCCGACGTGGCCTGCAATTCGACCCAAACCACGAGTACTTGCAGTTCCTTATGGGCTCTGCTTACTACCAAGGAAACGGTGTACCTGAGCGGGACTACACTCAGGCGAGATTTTGGCTTAGCAAGGCCGCCGAGCAGGGTCATGCCGCATCCCAGGCTATTCTAGGCATCATGTACGAGTGGTCTTTTGGTGTACAACAGGATTACGCTCAAGCATTGGAGTGGTATCGCAAGGCAGCCGAGCAGGGCCACGCAGGTGCTGGGTACCTTCTCGGTTGCTGTTACTGGGAAGGCCGGGGCGTTCTCCAGAACCACGAACAAGCACTTGCGTGGTTTCGCAAGGCCGCCGAACTGGGGGATGTCTCAGCTCAATTCAATTTGGGCGTCATGTACGGCTTTGGGCGGGGGGTGCCACGGGACGATGCCGCGGCTGTCTCCTGGTATCGCAAAGCCGCCGAATTGGGGAATGCTTCAGCCCAATTCAACTTGGGCTTCATGTACCACTTTGGCCAGGGGGTGCCGCAGGATGACGCCGAAGCTGTTTCTTGGTATCGCAAGGCCGCCGAGCAGGGCCACGCTGGTGCCGCAAATAATCTTGCCGTCTGTTACGAGAAAGGGGTTGGAGTTCCACAGGACCACTCTCAAGCAGCCGAGTGGTATCGCAAGGCTGCTGAACAAGGCGAGGAGGCGTCTTAATCTGTCTTTAGCCCGATTGAGCAGCCGGGTGGTCATCACCTCCAACGAGTAAGCATAGTGCAAGAAAACTCCGGTCTTCGCTTTCAACGGATGCGCCGAGCGGGACGACCTTTTAGAAAGTCACTCCGAGATATTTGCTTTGTTCGAACATTTCCGCCGACAACAGGGTGCAGCGTGACGCTGATTTCTTTGTAGTTGACTCGTACACGATCTCCTTCTTCTGTCCGTTGCTCTATGTAGTCGAGAGAGTGTTCGAACTGATAGCAGGTGGGCCCCAGCGCATACTTCAATTCATACGTCCCGACAGGGATTCCCGTAATCTGAAATAGGTTGTGAGCCCTCACATTTACGTCTCGCGTTTGCTCATCTCTCTCGACGTTGTACAGAATGATCTCTGCGTCCTCAGCCGTTCCATTGTTCACGTTGAGTTCCCCACGTCCGTCAATGCCGACATCTGGAGCGATTCTAGCTCCATTTGGTAGAGCCGGCTCTTGCTCAAAAGGTGATCCGCTTTGAGGTACTCCTGTCTCATTGGTTGCAGCAGGTTGACGTTGCGATCTTCTGGCGGACGATGGTGTGCTCTTAGGTTCCGGTGGTGTTGGCTCTGCGTCAACGATCTCCCACTTAGTAGATTTGTCCCCTGTCTCGATCGACGGAGAACCTGTCGTCGGCCGTTGACTGGTCGCAGCCTCGTCTATTTCCGCAAGACTAGTATGGCCAGCAGGCGTTGTCTTAGCGCGACTCAGGAAATGAACGACCAGGAATGAGCCAACGAGCACCATGACGCCTATTGTGGCAACCACAGCGTACAGAGGTCGGGACCGACGTACCTTTCTTGCACCTGGCTCGTTAGTCTGGGTACGAGGTGAAGTGGTTGGCGGCTGAACCATCGCACGGGCGGTGTCGAGAATCGGAACTGGCTCACCACAATTGGGGCAACGAAGATATTTGCCGACGTGCTGCTCTTCAGAGTGACAAACGCGACCGCATTGGCACGTGACATCAATCATCTGAGGCAATTGTCCCTTGCCAGTAGGTAAGCAAAATCCGCGACGTGCCTTTTTTAGCGCAGCCTCAAAATCGTCTAAGAAATAGTCTTTCGTGAGATCCCAGAAATTAGAAAGACCGCTGCCGCCAATGCTGTTGCAGTCCCGAAGCGTAATACGATCCTGGGCAGATCAGGCGTGGCATAACTATTAGGAACAACCCAGAGCCACGCGTAACCGACGTTTTCAGCTGGGCGGATGGCTCCCTCGGCAAAGTGACGCGCTGGCACATGCCAAGGAATCCAGACGCAGCAGTAGGCCAGCAAGAGGCAGTACAGAACCAAGACGATCCGTTGTGCTCGATTCATGGTCTTGCTGAGCCTCCTGTGCGGTGCGTCATAGCGGTCCTGCGCTGAGTTGGAACTTCCGCAATGTTCCGGTAACCTCCGTGATGGAGTCTTCACTGATCACGGGACGAATCTCAGCGACCTCAGCAACGATCAGGTCTTCCAGTGCCTTATCACGCTGACTGCGAACCTCATCCGCCTCCGCCTCGGAGCATTGGATCATCCAAAGGAGCTTGTGGTCGATGTCGCTAACCTTGAGGAAGTACTTGTTATCCCTCTCGAATATGTCGTCAACTGACCCGCGAAATGCGAACACTTTTTGCGGTCCACGCAAGGCTTTTTGCCAATCCAACGTAACGCCCGAGTCTTTGATGTCCGGTACCACGCTTGCACTGTTCGTCTTCGCGAAGGAAGCGACCTCATTGTCCCTTGCGTGTTGGCGCTCGTCAGCCGAAAGCTCGTGCGTGTGCGAACAGGCGAGTACGGCAACCAGCAGCAGAACGATCGGCACGGATAACCAGTCCCGCATAATCGCACCTACGCTACCACCTTGCCGGTTGTAGCCGCAAACCCCTTCCAATTCCTGCCATGCTCGCCCCTGAAGCTGCTAGAGCGTGTTTCATAAACCCGTTCCAGAAGAGACAAGCCGTTCCCTTTGGGGCTAAAGCCCGGTGTTTATGCGGCTCGTAGCGGCCCGGCTGAAGCCGGACCCTTTCAAAGAACCATTTATGAAACACGCTCTAGGCATTTTTGTTGTCACCGAGTTTACCCGATTCACTCGTTTGGGGAGTGAAGCCATGCCTTGAAGTCAAACAGTCAAACCCTGTCGAGCATGTGAGCAGCAAAGTGTGAGTCAGCCCTTCGGCTCGAATAGAGACAGCGTGTCGCCCTTGCTAGATGCGACGACCAAGAATCCCTGATACTTGTCAGCGGACTCCTCGTCTCGAAAATCGCCATACTCGAAGACGCAATCAGAAAGTCGAAACTTGATTTGGTCTGAGTTGTTGTCGTCTTTTCCGACCGCCAGATGCGGACCACTCCCGTCTACAGAAACACGAATCGCCCCCGTCACTCTGGCGACTGACCGCGAGGGCGTCACAAAGACAGCAAGCACGAGCGTTCGCTCTTCCACGTACTTGCCGAGAAGGGACAGTACGTCGTTTTGAGTGACTCTCATCAGGCTTTCCTTTCCCGCCGTGTAAGCCCGGATCTAGGCAGTCGGCGCAAAATCCGGTTTTTCTGGCACTGTCTGAAATGGGCGTTTGAAGGTGCTGTCCCGCTTTGACTTGGCCGCAAATCTAGGACTACGCTTTTTCGGTGCCAGGGATGCCTCTTGGCTGAGGAGACTTTAGGGTGGCGGAAGGTACACACGAAAGGCCAATCGGTATCGGCTTCCGGCAATATTCCTGGAAAGTCGCCTGCAGGGCCTTCAAGGATATCAAATGGATGCGAGATATGGCGATTGGAGCTTGCTTGTCCGTCGCCTCGGTAGTGCTCCGGGCTTCCTGGGGAATCATGTCTCGAAGCGATTGGAAGTTGCACGAGCGGCAGTGGATCGCCAATATTGTTCTGCCGATTGTCGCATGGATGGCTGTTCGTATTGCTTACAGCCTCCTGACTGCTCCGTGGCGAGTGCATCAGGATCAGGAATCGGTTCACGATGTGGAGAAGCAAGCAATGAGAGTCGAATTATGTGAGAAGAACATTCTGGTGGAGCAACTCTTGTCCCCAGCGGATCGTCCACGACTTGTGTTTGAAAGATGGGGCCAGATTCCAGCAGGTCACCACGTTGCCCGTCCGATAGCACCGACGGTGGCAGGCCAGTTCTTACAGAACGGTTTTCACTTCATCAATGACGGTGGAGCCGCCCACGAAGTCATGGTTGAGCCGTTTAAGTTTGAAGACTTCGAGGCGAAAAGCTCCGTGGTCACTCGCATCGGGCAAGAGGGCGGTTTTGCCTTGGTGTGGGTAGCACAGCCTCTGCATTTGCAGTCAGCGCACAGTCCAGGTATGTGGGACTTGCAAGGAGCTATGGCTCTAGCTGATGCGCACGCTCACCCGTTGGGCATGTATCAGCCGGACTACTCTGTTAGGGTCGTGGTGGTGTATCGGGATGGCAATAGCGTGTGGTATCGCACCACTGCGACGCTGATGTACATACGGAGTCAGCATCGTCTTGAGTTCCGTGATATAACCCACGAGAAAGGCTCTCCTACGCGGCCTTTGTGAGCGCCGTTCACGCCTTCGGTGTATCGCGCTCTACGGGAATCTGTGCCTTCAGGAACTTTTCTAGCCGCCGTTCGGGTAGAGTTCGGAAAAGAACGGCACTTCCTCGGTCTCCCAACAAGTCGTAATCGCCAGCCAGATTTCATCGACTTGTGCGAGTTCAGGCATTATAAAGTTGCGGGACGATCTCGGCGGACTGTGAGTGACTCGGAAGTTAGGCAGTCCTCAGCTGCAACAGGCGGGTTGTAGGTGATGGCCGAAATGTGCGTCGGTCCGAAAACGCAGCTAACCGATCTGAAAGCCGGGCTTTCCGCGCTGACAGTCTGACTTTGGACATTTGCGGTCCCAGATATCCGCCCCATTCGCCCCGTAGACGTGGCCGCAAAGGCTGCATCCGAGTTGATAGATTTTCTGCCCATGATCTGTACCGGGCTCACCCGTATTCCTGATCACAACTTGCCCGTTGGGATTGACGTAGCCGATTTTCGTTGTTCCTTTTGGAGTCCGTGGGACCATAATTAACCTAACCCTTTGGCTGTTGCCGCTGGCCTCCCCACCACGCCGCGATAAGCGCACCAATCAATACAACTGTGGCTTGAGAATCAAGAATCCTGTACACAGCGAGCGCAGCAATACCCGCAAAAATTAGCAGACCGAACACGAGGGAAATGTAATAGGGCCAAGGATTTCGCGCCTCAGCATTCTTGGTGGCAGCGGAATCCAAGAAATTCGCAACGGCATCTATCGTTTTTTGATTCCTAAGAAGATCAGCAAACCCCTTACCAATTTCGTACCACGCTTCTGCTAAAACATCTTCTTCCAGATCGTCGCCGTTAGGTCCTTTCGGCTCCGGTTCATCTTCGGGATGCTGTAACCCTGTGTTAGTCATATTCAGTGCTTCAATTCTACCGCCTCGACACAAGGGAGAGCACTTTCGCTGCCTGAGCGGGATTCTTGACCTGTCGCGTTCCGCCAGCAGACTTTAGTCTTAGTCCAAACGCAAAGCATTCACGTTTGAACTTGCCCCACGGCATACGTATAGCGCGTTTTCGTGATTCCAAAAACAGATAAGTGACAGCAAAGCCGCGCCGCGACTTCGTTTTACGCTTTCCGATCAAGCGGGCTAACTCTTCGACATGATGAGAACGGGAATCGGCAGACTCCATGACTTGAATGATGGTGTCACCCTTCCCTATCTGAGCGAGAAAAGAGCTTTCCCCGGCGAATCGAACTGGCTCAACCTTAAACGTCGAAGGATCGGACAACTCTCGCTTCGCTTGCGCCGCTCCCCGCTCCTCGAATGCCGCCTCATCCTCAGGATAATCCGTAAGGGTTAAGCCCATGAGCCACACTGCGCTCCCAACGGGTCGCGTGATCCTTCTTCCTTGTGGGCCAACCCCGCCTCGGGGCGGTCTCCATGCCTTAGCGCAAACTCCAAGCCACTTGGGGCTGACTTCTTCTAGTGTTCTCTGTTGGAACCATGCACGGACATGCTTGACAATCTTCGCGTCGGTCGTGAGCATAGCTGCTTCGTCCAGAACAGAAAAAGACGCTTCCGAAAGATTGGCCGAGCCAACTACCACTTTGCGCCCACACAGCAGAACCTTGGCATGGAGAACTGGCGAGAGAAATACTCTTACACCCTTCGCTTGCAAACGCTCTATTTCGGCTGGACACACAGAGCCATTGCGGGAATTTCCTATAGTCAACGCAACGACCAGAACATCGCCGCGCTTCAGATGTAGCAATTTGCCCGCGCCGTCTCCGAGAAACGGCACGGCAACGTATAGCGGGCAATTGCGATGCTGCGAGAGGGAGCGCAGCGTTCTCCAGGTATCGTCATTGCCGAGAAACTGAAGCATGGCCGGCAAGATTATAGCGCAAGACTCATTGATCGAAGGAATGCGATAATGAGGCATGAGTTTGCAAGAGAAAAGCCTACAAGAGTTGACTGAGTTAAAGGCAAAATTGCTCAAACGCATTCAGAGCAACCCAGAGCATTCGGGGATTGAGCGCGTTGAGCTAGAGGACATTCAGGGCTGGATTGATTCACGAATACGGAAACGCGACCATAAGCGCCTTACCGAGCCTGCTTTCGAGTCCTCTGACAATTAAAAAGCTCACGGTTCCCGCCGTGAGCCTCAAGGTCTGCGTTAGCGCACTCAGATCACCGTATATCCGCGATTGACAGCCGGGTGTATGCTTTTTGCCGTGCCCGGCGAATCAAAACTGAAGAAGGCTGCGTTTGGCGTGGGCGGTTACGCTGTCGGCCTAATCGTCATTTGCGTAGTCCTGTTTTTCATCGCACTGTTGCTGCGTGGAATGGTGTGGGCGTCGGACAAAATGATGCCGTGGCTTGTCACCGCCAGCGGTATAGCACTACTTGTTTGCATCTTCATCTTTCTTCCACTGTGTATCTTCCGCAAGACGCGCCCGTGGGCCGGGGTGGGTTACGTCTACGCGTCGTATGTCTTTGGGCTTATGCTGTGGGCTTACTCGTGCTTGTTTGTCGTCTACGCTTGGGGTTACGGGGCGCTGGCGGTCGGCCTGATTTTTGCCGGGGTAGGTGTCGTGCCTGTTGCGCTTCTAGCTGCAATCTTCCACGCGGAATGGTCTGTGCTCTTGGAACTGGTCGTCAGTATCGTGCTTACGTTCGGTACACGCTTTCTCGGCCTTTGGCTGACGACGCCTAAGCAGGAAACCGAAGAGGAAGTGCTGGTAGATTACTAGCAACCAACAACATGGGCGTTGAAGACAAACTCAACATAATCTAAATTGTGATTCTACTTGTGTTTCTTCCGAGCCCCCTTCTTCGGCGCTGGAAAATTGACCGGCCATCGGCTATCAACCGAGGATGCGTCCCGGAAGTAAGCTCCGAACTTTGTGTCGAGCAGACATTCGAGAAGCGTCCTGCGCAGGAGTGTCTCCAGCCTTCCGTAAAGCGGAACGTGATCTTGCTGAGGCAGCACAGTCTCAAGCTCAAATAGGAATTTCTGGGAATGCACCAGCCCCGACCGCAGTTCGTAAGCCTTCTTCAGTTCATCGATGGTGATGGAAATTCTGAAGTGATCCGCCAGTTGCTTTACCCGGTCCCGGAACTGCAGGGCCACATAATCTTTTTGTGTATTCATCAACGCTTCGAAGGCGGAAACAACGAGTGTCCATTTGACGTCCAAATAGTACGAGCGCATCGCGCTCTCATGATTCCAATACGCATGGTGAACGCGGCGGTGCATGTTTCCCGTAAGCCAGGGCACCAGCTTCAGTAATGTCTGGCCGTCGGCAGCGGAAAGCCAGTCGCTTCGTCCATCTATCAGCGAAATATCGGGGCTTACACCGAAGAAACGGACCGCCTCGATAATGGAATTCGGATCGCCATACTTGAAGATGCGTGCGCAATAGCGATCTCCCGTGCTGGTTGGATGCACCAGGCGGGAGAGCGCGATCAGGCCGGGCCAGCACTGACATGCCTTCATATTTCCTCTTCTCACCGCTCGGCACCTTGCTGACAAATGCGTACAAATGCCTGTCATAGCCAACATCGGAGCTGTTGTACTGCGCCGGACTGCACGCGGTCTCAATCTTCTTGCCTAACTCTTTATCGAACCGCTCCATCCAGATATCTTCAGTAAGGCGGAAAGGGAGATGATCTCCTGCCTCGACGATTGCGCGAGTGCCTGCCGCCACATCGGCCTTAGATGGACCGTTCGACATATGCAGCACAACGTAAACAGATTCCGGTGCTTGAGAGCTCATTGAAATTGTCATAGAAATTCACCCTGAACCCCAAAAGGCCCTCACTCATGGACGCATCGCATCCACAAATGTGGGCCCTTTGGCGGAGAGGAAGGGATTCGAACCCTTGGCACCCTTACGAGTGCGGCGGTTTCGTAGACCGCTGCCTTAAACCACTCGGCCACCTCTGTTGAAGCGCCGCGTCGGTAGCGACTCAACACAGACAGCCAGTTCTCATTCTACTCTTTGGTATTAACGAAATGATGAGGGAGAGCGAGCGGCGACGGCGAAAGGATACCTCCAAGGTTCGCGGGTCAGACGGCACGGCGCGAACCGCAGCGGTCTGACAGAAGAGGTAAGTGGCGGTTCACCATTGTGCGTCCAAGGAAAGAAGCTTCAACGGTCGGAGTTGTAGACCGTTGACACCGAAGCGCCGGCCTCCGATCCCAAAAAAATGGCGGAGTGCAAACTAGCACTCCGCCAGAAACTTAGGGTACTTGGCTCATGCCGCCGTTTTTCGGCCCTTCGGCTTTGCCTTAGCCTTCGTCTTTTTATCTCGTTTTGCAGAAAGCTCCGCTGCCACGGCCTTTTGGAGTTTCTCAACATCCACGCGATAGCGTTTGGCGGCATCCATGAGAACGTCGTCGCGGCTGGAGGTGGCGCGCTGATACGCCGAATCTAGCAGGCTGATTTCCAGAAGCAGCTTGCAAAGCTCGGCCTCGTGGTAGGTGCCTAGCTGCTTGGCCAGAAGCTCCTGCGCGGTCGCGGAGTCCTTCTTCGCCTCTACCTTGTGCCGCTTCGCCAGAGCTGGGATTTGGCTATAGGAAAGGTGGGCGATCAGGTAATCGGTAACCGCCAGCAGGTCGGCCTTCTTCAACGGAGCCGATACCCGTTGGAGGATCGTGGCCAAGATACGATGCCGAGTCGTAATGGCCAGTTTCTCCTTTTCGATGCGCTTCCGTTCCTCCGCCCGCTCCCGCTCGACTTGCTGCGGAGAAGGCGTGTTGGGGTGGTGGACACGGCAAGCTGGATCGGCACAAACCTTGACGACCTGGCCGCGCTTGCCGCCGTCCATCACGATAGCCTCAGCCATCTTGTCGCACGGCTTCTGGTTTGCCGATAGCTTGGTGCTTGCGCCGTTTGTTTTGGGTTTTCTGATCTCCAACTCCACATACTGATTCCGTCCCAAGGGAGCGCCTTCGCGGGAATTCCACGCCGCTGAAATCTGTATGAGCTGCGGCTTGGTCTCCAGAGTCTTTTTCACAGAAGCGTCGATCTTGGCTCGGAAACAGTCGGGCGAAGTGCATTATGTGGAATCAGGAGTCAAGCTGGAAAACCGGCGATAGCGCTCAACAACCCGTCAATGAGCGCTATAGGGATTTAAAGACATTTTGCCGGGCGTGCTCTATCTTGGGCTGCTGGCGGCCAAGTGGGTCAGTGAAAAGCTATAAAGACTTCGTGCTCTCCCGCCGGAAAAATAACTGTCTCCCGGTTACGAAGGTTATCGACCAAATTCCAGCGCAACGGTGTCAAATAAGAAGGTGAACAGTCTTCGCGCCGTTATAGCAGTCCTTTTGCTTCGTGCGGCCTGCCTCGCCTGCGGCTGCGGCGCGATCGAACACGCGTGCCAGGGGTACAAGTCGGCTGCACTCGTTTTTACCGGCACGCTGATGAACCTCGGGCCAAGAGGGGCTAGCCTTGTACCGAATCGGCCCGGTTCCTATAGTCAACGGATAGAATTCAAGGTCGACGAATCCTTTAAAGGTCCCAGCCAGGGAACTACGTACATAGTCACATTCGAGCACCACGCCTCAAGTTGCGGAACGTCCGCGCCTGAGTTTGTCATAGGAAACCGGTATCTGGTCTGGGCTTTTTCCTACGGCGAGGACGAGCCACTCATTGACGATTGCACTCCTACTCGGAATTTGGCAGAGGCTGCGCAGCTAATTTCGGAACTGAGGGAATTGAGGTCCGGCGGCGGGCCTACCTACGTTTTCGGAAACGCTTACCGCGACCACGATGTTCCAGTCGTTTTATCGCCCCAAGACTTGGAACCAGCGCCCTTGGCCGGGACAAAGATAATCGTCTCATCGCACGATCACAGCTATGCCGCTATAACCGACGACAAGGGCTATTACATCGTCCCCGTAGAGGCAGGCAGAACTTATTCCGTCCGCGCCGATATACCGAACGCAGCGCAGACAGGCGGCATAGCGGGCGAATTTGGCATCGATGCCCACGAGTGCATCAACGCGTCCTTATCGGTGCGGCAAATGTTCCCAATCAGAGGGCGAATACTGGACGATCACGGTGTTCCGCTGCGCGGAGTCAATGTTGACTTGCTTTCGGCACATACCTTGCAAGGTCTCGTGCACACAATCACGGACATCGAGGGCCGATACGAGTTCTCGCCATCGGACTCCGGCCAATACATCGTCGCCGTTAACTGGGACAATGCCCCGGCAGCCGATTCTCCATTCGCCACGACCTTCTACCCTGGCGTGAGGAATCTTCAAAGTGCCACTGTTTTCGAAACAAACCAAGCACCCATCGAACTCGCTGACCTCCATCTCTCACGTGCGAGTCAATGCAGCGCTCTCTTTTTGTTGGAGGACCGCGACGGCAAGCCTTTCCAGGGCGCAAGTGTCATGCTGAAGTATTTTCCCGAGCAATACTGGCACCCAGTAGAGACAGCCGGCTCGGACGGTCGAGTCAGTGTTAAACTCTTTGGCCCTGGTCCGATCGATGTCGTTGCTTCTCGCCAGCCGGGAATGGATGACGACATTCGCTCGGAAGAGAAAACAATCAGGTCATGTCCGAGTGCAACGATCCAATTGAGAATGACGAAAACGGTCCACGCCGAATAGGTCTGCTCGAACCTAACGGAGGTTCCTGGACCCATCCACGCAGCTCTCATGAACTGGGATTGCGTATTCGCAGTATCACCCTGTGAAGGACAGAATGCCAACCGGTTGCTTCAGACAAAGATCTTTGAGACGGCTGCGAACCCGCGATGTAATCGTTGCTTCCGACATCTCGGGAAAGCCTAGTGAGCACATTACCCACAAATGCGCACAGGGTGGCAAAGACGAGACGGTGAGACGCAACGCGGGAAGGCTCGTCCCAACATCATAGCGGCGCGCTCAGTTTGTCGAGGTTACACGGGCAACTGTCGTTACCAGGCGATAGCGCACACAACCCATCTCGGGCTGAAAAACATTGTCACAGTAGCCTGTCCGAGCCATTCACACGCACCAACCCAGAGGTTAGAGTGGTTGTGAGCAGACTTCGGGGGAGGGCTGTTCGACTCACGTCCCATGACTCTTTGAGCCTGGGGCGTTTTGTTTTGCTTCGGATCAGAGGTCAGCAGCCCTAGCAGCCCGCGGCAGAGAGTGAACGCACAAGGCTCGAATTCTTGCACCCTGCCCGCCTATCAAGGGTGTTCGTGAGGAGACGCCCGACTTCATCTGCCCTACAGATCGTTGTCGACAAGAAAGCGGCCATAGTCGTTGCTTTCAAGCCAGTCGTATAGATGAATCTGGTACAGATAAGAGGCTACGACTTCCTCGCCGAGTTCGTGGGTTTCCGTGCACAGGAAAGGAACGTTCAGTCCGGCGAGGACAGCGATCAGGGACTGCAGAGTGCAGTTGGGGTTAATGTTGGAATGAGCATAAGGAGACTTCACCTGGCTGAGCGCGGCTGAGATTACCAATAGCCGATGAGGGAAGGAGCTCATGAGCCGGAGCCGATTGATAAACACCGGACGGTCCACCGTGAAGGAATGAATCAGGTCGGCGAGGTCCTTCCGCTCCACGGCACAGATGTCCTCCAGCCCAGCGATGGTGTAGTCTCCAACTCTGAGAGCCTTTCTCTCGACTCCTACGAACCAGCCAGAGAAGCGCGAGAAATCGAAAGGGGTCTGTTCCCGAGTGTCCACCAGTACCACGGCACGCGGCGCCCTGAGCTGGGTGCCGCCACGCTCTGCGAAAACCGGGATTGGCGGGGGCAATACTGGGGCTGCGGTCATTTGCCATTCGAGCGGAGAGGCAATCAGTGGGCGTCGTCGTCTCATCATTATTATTGTTTGTCGACAGACCGCTATCTTAACTCCCCTTCAGCCCTTATCGTCGCACACACGCGATTCCCAAGTTCACGCGGAGTCGGTCCAGCCGGTGTAGGGATATCGGCCAGTTGTTCAAGCAGCTTTTCCATTGCCGCAACTCCGTCATCAACCGCAGCCAATTCTGAGTCGTTCAGCGGTATCTCTTGGCGTAGCTGAAGCAAGTTGGCTTTGCCCTGGAGCAACTGTACCTGCGACGAGCCCTTAGGCATATAAAAGCTGCATTTCGCACAAGCCATCCTGTGCGGGCACTGGTCGAAGAAATCATAGGTGCAGTACCCGTGCCCGAGATCGTAGAACTTCCAGGGTTCAGTGGCAGCGCGCCGGCTGCGGACGATCTCTTGGTCTACGAGCACCTCAATCGCGCGTAGGTTTCGCGCGAAATAGCCGGCATCGGCGTACGACTTTGCCAACCTGATGGGAGTGATCTTCGCATAGTGCTGCGTCGCAGCCGGCGTGCTGTGGCCGAGCCACTCCTGCAACTCGACGAGCGTCATTGGTTCTTTGGCATTGAAGAGCTGAGAAGCAATCGTGGAGCGGCCGCGATGGCTGGTGATGTTGCCGCGAACATCTGCGGTCGGAACTCCGGCCTTGCGGCAGAGTGTAGGAATCAAAACTTTGTTCAGATAATTCTTTCCGACAACTGTCAAACGAAACAGAAAAAGAAAATCGACCGCCTCGCCCGTCTTCCGATCTGGCATCTTCACCGCATTCGGCCGTACTTTCTCCCAGGCGGAAATCATCTCGCCGACGATTGGATCGACAGGCTTGGTAAATGCTGTGCTCGTTTTGTTGACCGGAACATCGAGCATGCAAACCGCACCACCGGCCAGTGTCTCATCAGTGGCGGGCACGGAAACATCCTCCCTCTGCCAGCGAATGCAGCCGAGGCGCAAACGTAATATCTCATTGTTTCGCAGGCCCGCAAACAGCCACGTGACGGCAAGTGCCTTGCACAGTTCGACCGGATAACTGCTCTCCAGGGGTTTCCGTCGGAAAGGGCCGCGTTTCGGGAGATCTTCTGCTGTCAGGTTCAGCCCAGCCCACACCAATTTGGCCCAAACATCGTCGGCAATGATGCGGGGGTTCGGCCCGATCTTTGCAAGCACGCTCTTGGGCGTCACGAAGCTGCGGATCGGATCGAACCGGCGAGGGATTAGCTCCCACTCCTGCAGATCTCGAAAGAAGACGCGAAGGGCAGAGATTCTCCCGGCATATGTGCTCGGTTTAAGTGCGTGGCCCTGGTTCTTGATGTGAACTGGTGCAAAAGTACACCAGTCGCCAGCACGCCATTGGCAGGTTACCGCAACCGCTTCGGCTGCTAGGTCGCGAGTCCAATCGGCTGGGGAGGGGATCGCAGGATGCTCGTTCGCCAACCAGCGCCCAACGTTCAGGAGGAAGTAGTAACTCTTGCGCCGGTAACGGTCGGAGACGGTGGAGGTATCCAACCAGCGACGGCACAGCCTCGCCCACTCCGGATGCACTCCTTCGGTGATCTCGGGAAGGTCTGCCCTGACAATGAACGGACGCACGATCTCCATCGGCTCTGGAATCGCGCCGATCTTTGCCAGCACCCGAGAGATTGCGAAAGCGCAATAGGTACCGGTCCGGGGAGGCCGCCGCGCGATGACGCTGCGCAGATGGTCGAGAGTGATGTCTCTCAAGTGTGGCGAGCGGATGAGCAGTAAACACTCAAAGATAGTTCGCATCACCTGATCGCTTGTGCCTGCTGGCCGATAGCCCCACTCCGAGAGCAACTCCCGAACGCGCTCAGAGATGTTCTTCGTATGCTCGCGGCCGAATACCTTTCGTGCGAGGCAGGAGTATACGACATGGTCGCTCTTGAGGCGATGCAGCTCAGAAAAACCGCACAGCAGGTAAGCAATGGCGACTCCGTACTGGCGTGGCGCGAGCCGGGCATCAATCGAATCGATCCACTCCTCCGTAGTCCATCCCCAAAAAGATCGCTTGCGTTCGGCCATCTCGCGTAGAAAGAAAAGCAAAACGTACTTCCGGCGATACGTGGTGATTCCCGTATAGTCGAGCGTGTCGTTGAGTGGCCGAACCAGCCGGTCGAGAGCCGCTCCGAAATCCATGGTTCGCCCGTAGCGATAGAACTTGTACGCTTCCGCATACCGCGTAAGCATGTTCTTTTCAACTGAAGTTAGCTGCGGAGAGCGGTCGTATCGTTCCAGATTAATTGGCCAAGTCCACGGCT
The DNA here is from genome assembly GCA_049280095.1 of Candidatus Sulfotelmatobacter sp. Classification (GTDB taxonomy): domain Bacteria; phylum Acidobacteriota; class Terriglobia; order Terriglobales; family Acidobacteriaceae; genus Sulfotelmatobacter. The sequence continues at coordinate 17,211 of JBAPPL010000047.1, forward strand.
CATCGTCGGCTTTTTTTGGAAGAATCCTCTTAGGTCCCCACTGGGCACGCGCTCGCCGCAATGAGTCTGATTGTTGCTTTGGTGTGCGACTTTCAAACCATGGTCCCAGGGTTTTCGGACGCTTCTTCTCGATAATGATCTGGCTGCTCATGCCGTTATCTCCGCGAGCATGCGTGTGCGTTGGGCATGTATCTGCGCCATGCCGGCGGCGAGTTTTCGGGCAAGGTCGCGACCGCTGAGGTGTATATAAAGGAGGGTAGTCTGCACCGAGCGATGACCGGCAAACGTTGCGATCTCGTGGATGTCCCAACCGGCGCGGGCTAGATCGGTCAAGCACAGGTGGCGAAGCGTGTGAGTTGTGAATCGAGGGACCCCAGCGCGCCTTGCGACTCGAAGGACAATCTTCGACCAGGACCAGATGGAAATGGGAGCTGCGTAGTTGCGGCGTGATTCAGAAAGAAACAGTGGGCCTCGTTTCTGCGCGAACGTGCGCCGGTGATTGAGATACCCCGCGAGCAACGCACCGCTTGCGGCGGAGTATGGCACAACACGGTCCCGTCGTCCCTTTGTGTTCTCGGCACGGACCAAGATCGTACGGCGCGAAGGATCGATGTCGTGGGTGCAAAGACTGCACAGTTCTTCGCGCCGCAGTCCAGCATCATAAGCGAATGTCAACATGACGCGATTGCGAATCGGCTCCTGCGCCGCCGAAGTAAGGATGGTCTGCCAGTCGTCCTCATTCGGCACCCAGGGTAGCTTCCGGTGTCGAGGGACAAGCGCGCGTCCTCCGCTGTACGCTGTGGGATTCTTCTCACAGACTCCTTCTTCGACCAAATAGGTGTAGAACAACCTGAGTACGGTGAGCCGCTGCTGAACCGTAGCGTTCGACAGATAACCGTTGTGGCTCTGCAAGCTGGCTAGATACGCGCCGATGTGGACCCGCGTGACGGCTGGGACGGACAGCTGCTGATGGGAAAGAAAACGTAGAAAAACCTCAAGCCCTTGTGAATATGCATTGAGCGTGTTCTTTGCGAGTCCCCGATGCGATTGAAACGTCAACCACGCGCGGCACAGTGGATGGGCTGCCGCCACGGGACAGCGATCCCAGCGTACGGGCTGAACGGCGAAGATGCTGGTCAATTGGACCTCCTGCGGCGAACCCGATGAGGATAGAGGAAGCGCAGCGGGTGCAGCCAACAGCGCTTCTATAGCGCTGGGCCGGGGAAGGGGAACTGCCC
>JBAPPL010000048.1:0-13911 GCA_049280095.1 Candidatus Sulfotelmatobacter sp.
CAGCCGGATCACCGGCACATCGTCGCCAGGAAACTTGTAGCTCTTCAGCAACTCGCGCACTTCGAGTTCGACCAGGTCGAGCAGCTCGGGGTCGTCAACGGCGTCACACTTGTTCAAAGCCACAACAATGTAAGGCACGCCGACTTGCCGCGCCAAAAGCACGTGCTCGCGCGTCTGCGGCATCGGACCATCGGTCGCGGCCACAACCAAGATCGCGCCATCCATCTGCGCCGCGCCCGTGATCATGTTCTTGATGTAATCCGCGTGCCCCGGGCAGTCCACGTGCGCGTAGTGCCGGTTCGCCGTCTCATACTCCACGTGCGCGGTGGCGATCGTGATCCCGCGCGCTTTTTCTTCCGGCGCGTTATCAATCGAATCGAACGACCGGAACACGATCTTCGGATTGTGCTTCTGCAACACCTTGGTGATCGCCGCCGTCAACGTGGTCTTGCCATGGTCAATGTGACCAATCGTCCCCACATTGCAGTGCGGCTTATTACGATCAAATTTCTCTTTCGCCATATTCTTTCCTCAACCTTTAACTTGTCATCCTAAGGCGCCGTTCTCGGGCGCCGAAGGATCTCTAATCTGCACATCGCTCACGCAAGCGCTGCTACTTCGTAGTGCCCTGCACCTTGGCGATGATTTCCTCCGCAACCGACCGCGGAGCCTCCTCATAGCGCGCAAAATGCATCGAGTACTCAGCCCGCCCCTGCGTCGATGAACGCATGTGCGTCGCATAACCGAACATCTCAGCCAGCGGCACAATCGCCTTAATCACCTGCGACCCGGCGCGATGCTCCATGCCTTCAATGCGTCCGCGCCGCGAACTCAGGTCGCCCATAATCACGCCGGCATAATCCTCCGGCGTGACCACCTCAACCGCCATCACCGGCTCCAGCAGCACCGGCGAAGCTTTCCGCGCAGCTTCCTTGAACGCCATCGACCCGGCAATCTTGAACGCCATTTCGTTCGAATCGACGTCGTGATAGCTGCCGTCATACAGCGTAGCCTTCACATCGACCATGGGGTAGCCCGCAAGAATCCCGCCTTCGAGCGCTTCCTGAATTCCCTGATCGATCGGCTTAATGAATTCCTTCGGCACCGACCCACCCACAATATCGTTAACAAATTCGTAGCCCGTCCCCGCAGGTTGCGGATCCAGCTTGATCTTGGCGTGCCCATACTGCCCGCGCCCGCCGGTCTGCCGAATGTATTTGCCTTCGGCTTCGGAGTGCTTGCGAATGGTCTCGCGATAAGCCACCTGCGGCTTGCCGACGTTCGCCTCAACTTTATACTCGCGCATCATGCGGTCGACGATGATCTCGAGATGCAACTCGCCCATGCCGCTGATGATGGTCTGTCCGCTGTCGGGGTCGGTGTGAACTTTAAAGGTAGGATCTTCCTGGGCGAGGCGGCCGAGCGCCATGCCCATTTTTTCCTGATCGGCTTTCGTTTTCGGCTCAACCGCAACCGAAATCACGGGAACCGCAAACGTAATATTTTCGAGTGCAATGGGATGATCCTCATTGCAAATCGTGTCGCCCGTGCTCACGCCCTTCAGTCCAACCGCCGCACAAATGTCGCCCGCAAGAATCTCGCTGATTTCTTCCCGCTTGTTGGCGTGCATCTTCAGCAAGCGACCAATGCGCTCACTCCGGCGCCGCCCCGTATTCAGCACGGAGTCCCCCGTCTTAAGCTGTCCGGAATAAACCCGAATAAACGTCAACTGGCCGACAAACGGATCAGCCATGATCTTGAACGCCAAAGCCGAAAACGGCTCCTTGTCGTCGGCGTGACGGAAAATCTGCTCCCCGTTGTCGGGATTCAGGCCATGGGTTTCCGGCACATCGAGCGGCGACGGCAGATAATCCACCACCGCATCCAACAGCGGCTGCACACCTTTATTTTTGAACGCCGTCCCCACCACGACCGGAAACACCTTCAAAGCAATCGTCGACTTACGCAGCGACGCCCGCAGTTCATCCGCGGTAATCTCTTCGCCTTCCAGAAATTTGTGCAGGATTTCGTCGTCGTTCTCGGCAATGCTCTCGACCAACTGGGCGTGGAACGCTTCGGCTTTCTTCTTCAGGTCGGCGGGAATTTCTTCGGTGAGATACTCGGCGCCCATCGTGTCGTCCTGCCACACGATCGACTTCATATTGATCAGATCAATAACGCCCTTGAACTTATCTTCTTGCCCGATGGGAATCTGAATCGCAACCGGTTTCGCGCTCAACCGCTTGCGGATGGTATCGACCGCGTGCTCGAAATCCGCACCCATCTTGTCGATCTTATTAATAAAGCAAATCCGCGGCACGCCGTACTTGTCAGCCTGGCGCCAAACCTTTTCCGACTGCGGCTGCACTCCGTGCACCGCGTCAAACACCGCCACAGCGCCGTCCAGCACGCGCAGCGATCGCTCCACTTCCGCCGTGAAATCCACGTGTCCGGGCGTATCAATAATGTTGATGCGAATGTCGCGCCAGGTGCAGGTCGTCGCCGCTGACGTAATCGTAATGCCGCGCTCCTGCTCCTGCTCCATCCAGTCCATGGTCGCAGTGCCTTCGTGCACCTCTCCGATGCGGTGCGTCTTCCCCGTATAAAACAGGATGCGCTCCGTCGTAGTGGTCTTCCCGGCATCAATGTGCGCCATGATGCCGATATTTCTGCAGCGTTCTAATGGGACTGTTCTAGGCACGACTCTCTAACTCTTTCTGGGCTCCGAAACTTTTACTTGTCATCCTGAGCGAGACGCTTTTTGTCTCGCGAAGGATCCAGGCGCGCCGCGCGAACATTCTCGCGTTCTCTGCGAGAATGCAAACTCGCGCGTTCGGCGCGCTTCCGCTTACCACCGGTAATGCGCGAAAGCCTTATTAGCCTCGGCCATCCGGTGCACATCTTCCTTCTTCTTGATGGCCGCGCCTTTTCCATTGGCCGCGTCCAGCAATTCATTACTCAGCTTGTCAACCATCCCGCGCTCCGCGCGCCCGCGCGCATAAGTCAGAAGCCACCGGATCGCCAGCGAAGTCCTCCGGTCAGCATTCACTTCCACCGGCACTTGATAATTGGCACCACCAACGCGCCGCGTCTTCACTTCGAGTAGCGGCTTGGCATTCTCCACAGCTTTGGTGAACAGCTTCAAAGCTTCATCGCCGCCCTTTTCCTGCACCTTGGTCAGGGCCTCATAAAAAATGCCCTCTGCGGTCGAGCGCTTGCCCTGCCACATCATCGAGTTGATAAACTTCGTCACCAGGTTCGAGCCGTAAACGGCATCGGCTGGCACGGTCCGCTTTGCTGTATGTCCTTTACGAGGCATTCAAAACTCCAAATTCCAGGTTTCAAGGTTTCATAGTCTCAAGGTTTCAAAGTTCCCCAGGTCTGCTGGACCTTGAAACTTTGAAACTATGAAACTTTGAAACCTGCCTTACTACCCCTTCTTCGCCCGCTTGGCGCCGTATTTCGACCGTCCCTGCTGCCGCCCGGCCACGCCCACCGCGTCCAGCGTGCCGCGAATTACGTGGTAGCGCACACCCGGCAGATCCTTCACGCGCCCGCCGCGGATCAGCACAATCGAGTGCTCCTGCAAATTGTGTCCCACGCCTGGGATGTAGGTCGTAACTTCAATCCCATTCGTGAGCCGCACCCGCGCCACTTTGCGCAACGCCGAGTTCGGCTTCTTCGGCGTCTGCGTATACACGCGCGTGCAAACCCCGCGCTTCTGCGGACATCCTTGCAGCGCCGGACTCGCCGTCTTATATCGCGGCCGCTTCCGACCATCGCGCACCAATTGATTAAAAGTAGGCACTCTTCGCCACTCCTTATTTCGTACCAAACCTCTTGTCATCCTGAGCGAGACGCTTTTTGTCTCGCGAAGGATCTGGGCGAGCCGTGCGAAGCGTCGCACGGCTTCTACTAAGAAAAGCCGCGACGCAACAACCGCACGCTTGGCTCGCATCCTCAGCGCTGGCAGGCACAATCCGCCAGCCATGCTTCTCGCCGCACACGAATCACGGAGAGAGATTCTTGGGTCCCAACTTAGATTTATGCTGCCGACGGTGGCACCCGGCAAAACTCGGGGGTGCTCCGTATCGCCAGCTCTGTCCTGCATATCCTTCCGCAGACCACCGTCGCGCCTGACTCAGGCGCTTCGGCAGCCCTCGTGATAGGGCGAAAGGCAGCGCAGGAACGTTTCAGCGAGGAAAGTTTCCGGCACTTACTTCACATCACCAGAAACGCGTTTCTCAAAAGCTCTACCGCAAGTTCCCGCACACCTCCGCTGGAACTCACGGCACACAGCAAGCCTGGATTAACTCGCGGAACCTTTCAAATATAGCAACTGAGTGGAAACATCGTCAACCCATCTTTTTGCATCCCACTGTCGGAACCGGAGCATCCGGCCAAGCTGGTCCTGCCGAGTTTGGATTGTCCTCGTGAGTGGGAGTTCTTTTATCTCGCGAAGGATCCGGGCGACCCGCGCGAATTCACGGAGCCTGCCCTAAGAGAGCGCAAGCGACCGAAGGGCGCGTTTGGCTCGCGTCCTTACACCAACGCTCGCCGCGCTAGCTTGCTGAATCCGTCTCTGTTCTCTACACTAAAAGTTTTCCATTCCAGTGAAGCGGTTCGCCTCCTCTAACAACACCATGAGGAGGCGACGAGAGGATGCATGGGAAGGTTGCGTTTCGGTCGGGGTTTGTGGATAGTCGTCACTATTTTTTCGTTTGCGTTCTTGCCGGCGTGCGGCGGCCACAAGCCGCCCGGGGCCTCGCCCTTCGCGGCAAGAATCACGTTGAATCCCTCCACCTCTTATTCCATGCAGGCCGGGACCGTCATTGTATTCACTGCCACTGCCCAGAACGCAGCCAACTCAAGCATCCGCACTACGTTTACCTTTGCCTCAAGCAATCCCGGAGTGGTCGACGTCGCTTCTAACGGCGCCGCCTGCGCCGGCACTTGGAACGCCCCGCTTTACACAGTTTGCAGCCCTGGCGGCATCGGCACCGCCGAGGTAACGGCCGAGTCCGGCGGAACCACTAGCGCACCCACACTAGTCTTCGTCCATCCTTTTATCTCGAACATTCAGGTCAGCATTATTCCGCCAGTCAATTCTCCGCCTCCCGCCTGCCCCACGCAGACTGAGCTTCCCGCCGCTTGCACACTCCCATTCAAGGCCACAAACTCTTGCCTTTCACAGAACCAGATACTCAATCTGCAGGCCAACGCATTTGACAGCCAGGGAACCGATATCACTGCCTCGGTCGGGCCATTCGTTTGGAGCCAGGGCAACGCCGAAGTCGCCACGCTGACTCCTATCGTCACGAACAATAACTATAACTTTGCTACCAATCAGGCCAACGCATCCGCCAACACACCGGGACAGACCCAGGTAATCGCCTCGGCCTCCGGCGTCTCCAGCCAGCCGTTCGACTTTGAAACCTGCCCAGTGCAGTGCATCGCGCTTGAGCTCAACGTCAGCGGCTCGCAAAGCAGCAACTTGACCAACTTTGTCGTCAACAAAGGGACGTCGCAAACTGTCACCGCCTACGCGGTCGACGTGCAGGGCTGCATCGTGCCCAAACCCCCGCTGACTTGGATCTCTTCCGAGCCGGCCGCGCTCACCGCCGGCAGTACCACCAGTGGATGCAGCTCCGGCACTACAACTTGCACCATTGCGACTGCACAGCCAGGCGTGGCCTCCATTTCAGCATCTTGCACCCCGCCCACCTGCAACGTCGGATACCCCCTCAACATATCGGGAGTTCCTGCACCCTACGTCCCCCAACCGGTTTATCCCGTGACCGCCATTTCGGGCTTGGTCACAGGTACGGCGGCCGCGACCACGGTGCTGGCGACCAGCCAGGATTGCTACAGCGACATTCAATGCGAGGTGGGACTTTATAATGTCTCAACCAGCACTAATCTCTCGGGCGGCGCTTCTCCGCTGCCCACCCCGCCCAATTCCTTGATGTTCGACCTCCCGGGAGACAGAGCTTACGCGGGCAGTGAATTCGGCGCGGTCACCATCAGTCCCGGGAGCCTCGGAGGCAGCACAAGCCCGTTCTCCTCTCTGCCCGCTTCCGGCACGCCCATGGGCCTGGTAACCGGCAAGGTCATCGGCGTCTCGCATAATGGCGCCGAGGCCATCTTCTCCGATACCGTCTCCACTCCCAACCAGGTGTACCTCGTCGGGGCCTCGTCGTCCGCTCTACCGTTGAACATTAATAGCGCAATCGCCGCAGCATTTTCGCCCGATGGATTGAAGACCCTCATCCTGGGCGACGCCGGCAATACCTTGTATACCTATTCCGCTCTGCAATATTTGCTGCCCCCCGTTTCTCTGCCGTCCCCAGCATCCGCGATTGTCTTCAACTCCACTGGCTCATTCGCCTTGCTCTCCGGCGGAAGTTCTCCCGGCACTCTCGCCGCCTACAACACCTGCGACAGTTCTGCCGTAACCCCGCCTCTATCGGCCGGGCCCCTTCCCGGTCCGCCCATTTTCCTGAAGATGGTGCCCGCCGGCAATGTCCCCATGGGCACCCCAACTATCCCCGCCCTTCAAACCCAAGGTCTCGACTTTTTCTTCGGCATCGACAGCACCGGCATTGACATCATCGCCACTACTTCTTCCATGGCACCGCTCACCACGCTCTGTCCGCAACAAATCACCCTGGCCCAAACCCCCCAGAACGCAACCTTCCTGCCCATCCATATCGATCTCAACGCGGGCTCTTTCACCCCCATCAATTTCTTCCTCTCGCCCGACGCCACCAAGGCCTACATCGTTGCCAGCGACAGGAGCGGAGTCCTGGTCTATAACTTCGACACCGGCTCCACCTCCGCCATCCCGCTCGCCAATGACGCAACTCCGCTTTCCGCCGACATGAGCGTGGATGGCTCCATGATCTATGTGGCAGGCTCCGATGGCATGCTGCACGAAGTCAACACAGATCTATCCCTCGACCGCATGGAGGTCTTCTTTTCTCCACTCCCAGACGCTTCCAACAGCTTCTGCTACACCGGCACCAACTGCGCCTTGAACATGATTGCTATTCGACCCTGAGGATTGGTGATTAGGTAATCGGGAGATGGCGCAATTGGAAAGCTGAATGTGCCCGGCAGGTTGAAAATTGCAAAATTACCCAATTGCAAAATTACTCAATTTCTTCTTCTCACGCCGTCTTCTCTAAATCCTTGGCCACGCTATCCAGCACCCCATTCACAAACTGCACCGATTCCAAGCTCGAGAATTTTCTCGCAATCTCCAGCGCTTCGTTGATCACCACCGCCCGCGGCGTCTCCGGATACCCCAGAAACTCTGCCACTCCCGCGCGCAACAGGTTTCGATCCACCGCCGCCATGCGCTCCATACGCCAGTGTTCCGCATGCCGCTCAATCAGTTTGTCGATCTCAGGGCCGCGATCGGTAGCCACGCGAAATAAATCTTCCGCGAACCCGCGCACCTCCGCGCTGGTCCCGCCATGCTCCGCCCAAAACGTGCGCTGCACATGATCCACCGTCTGCTTGCCCATGTCCGCCTGAAACAGCATCTGCAGAACCAGTTCGCGGGATTTACGCCGTGTACCCATTGAAAGAAGTGGTCAGTAACGAGTGGCTAGTGCCCAGTTTACTTTAGAGGGGGGATTATTTGCGCTTCGTCTGCTTTCTAGATTTGTCATCCCGGGCCAAAGGTTTGTCATTCCGAGCATTCACTTTGTCATTCCGAACATTCACTTTGTTATTCCGAGCGAAGCGAGGAATCCTGGTTTTGCCGGCAGCTGATGGCTGACGCCCGATAGCCTGCTTCAGCGACGCCATCTCCACCGCCGCCAGCGCCGCCTCGAATCCCTTATTCCCCATCTTCAGCCCAGCCCGGTCAATGGCCTGCGCCAGGTTCTCACAGGTCAGCACCCCAAAAGCATGAGGTACCCCAGTCTCCCGCGCCGATTGCCCAATCCCCCGCGTCACTTCGTTCACAATCACGTCGTAATGCGCCGTGTCCCCGCGCAGTAAACACCCGAGACAAATAATGGCGTCATACTTCCCAGTCTCCGCCAAAGTCCGCGCCCCCAGCGGAATCTCAAACGCCCCCGGCACCCGCACCAGATCAATGTCTTTCCTGGCAGCGCCACAGCGCACCAACCCGTCGATTGCGCTAAGCAAGAGTCTCTCGGTGATAAAAGCATTAAATCGGGAAACAACAATCGCAAACCGCTTACCCAGAGCGTTCAGCGCACCTTCGACGGCGGACAGACCGGAATCAGGAAGAGGCTCCACAACGAAATCCTTCTTGTTTTTCATCTCTGTGACGGAGCCTGCCCTGAGCGAAGAGAAGGGTGCCTCCGTAGTAGGTTCACCTCTATGTGTTCGCTCTTGATCCGTGCAGATCCGTGAAAATCCGTGGCCAAGAATTACTTCCCGTGAAACACTGCCGCCCGCTTCTCCAAAAAAGCCGCGGTACCTTCCTTCTTATCCTCAGTAGCGCAAGCCACACCGAACAAAACGGCCTCCAGATACAGCCCCTCGCTCAAAGTCATCTCCATACCCTTGTTCACAGCTTCCATTGCATACTGCACCGCCAGAGGGGCATTCGCAATAATCTTCGCCGCAATCGCTTCCGCCCGCGGAATCAACTCCGCCGCCACCGTAACTTCATTCACCAGCCCAATACGATGCGCTTCCTGCGCCGTAATCATCTCCCCCGCCAGCACCATCTGCATCGCCATGCCTTTACCGACTAGCCGCGGCAGCCGCTGCGTCCCACCATAGCCCGGAATAATCCCCAGCTTCACCTCCGGCTGCCCCAGCTTCGCATTCTCGCTGGCCAGCCGCATCGTGCAAGCCAAAGCAATCTCGCATCCCCCGCCCAAAGCAAATCCATTGATGCAGGCAATCACCGGCTTGCCCAGATTCTCAATCAAGTTAAGAACATTCTGCCCGCGATGCGTGTATTCCTTGCCCGAAACCGCATCGTTCTTCGCCAGTTCGCCAATGTCCGCGCCGGCAATAAACGCCTTCTCACCCGCCCCGGTAAAAATAACAACGCGAACAGACGAATCATTCTTGATCTCATGAAACGCCGCCCGCAGCTCCTCCATGGTAGCCATGTTCAGAGCGTTCAAAACCTTAGGCCGGTTCACCGTGACGTAAGCAATCGAATTTTTCTTTTCCAGAAGAATATTTTCAAAGTTCATAAATTCAAACCCGCTGGGGATTTTCAGCGCGCAAGGTATTTCAAAATGTAACTCTAAGCAAGTGTTGTCATCCTGAGCGAAGCGAAGGACCTATGCAATTGCTGGCAGCGCCAGAATGCGCCCCTCGCCCCGGCTTTCTCTTTGTGACTCCTGCTTTTGATGGTCAAGACTTTAGATCCGCGCTGATCCGTGTGAATCCGTGGCAAAGAGTCTTCGCGCGCTAGCTTTTCCCCCGCGCCACCGCCGCCACATCTTCCTTACTCAAATCGCAACTGATGCAACTCTGCGTCCACAACCGGTGCCCAAACACCTTCCCGCATCGCGGACACTTCCATTCCGTCAGCCACCAAGCCCCCGCAAGGTATACTCCCACCCAGCCCAGCAAAATCGCGAAATCAGCGCGCTCTCCCAGCCTGAGCTTCCCCACCGCCAACCCCAGAAATAGAAAGCTGAGGAAGAGAACCACCACCAGATTCCGCCGCGCGACATAGCTATGCCATGCACGGCGATATTTCTCTATATCCTGCGGTCCGCCTTCTCCAGGTGCCTTATCGGTTTTTCTTCGTTTAAACATGTTCTTCAAATTTCCAAATGAATGGCGTCATCCCGAGCGCAGCCGTTCTCCAGGCGAAGCGAGAGCCTGCGCTGAGCGAAGCCGAAGGGGATTTCCATCTACACATAGCGTCGAGGCGCAAAGGCAGGTTCCGCCAATGCACAACCGCGCCCCTACAGCTTATTCGCCTTCGGACTGTTCGGGTCGGAATAATCGTAGAACCCTTTACCAGTCTTGCGACCGTACCACCCCGCCATCACCAACCGCTTCAGCAGCGCAGGCGAAGCAAACCGCCGCTCCTTGAACTCCTCAAACATCACCTGGGTAATGTAATAAGTAGTATCGAGCCCCACAAAATCCAGCAAAGTAAACGGACCCATGGGATACCCGCACCCCAGCTTCATCGCATTATCAATATCTTCAATCGACCCCACACCCTCCTCATAAGCCCGGATCGCATCCAGCAAATAAGGCACCAGCAGCCGGTTCACGATGAAACCAGTCTTGTCCGAAGTTCGCACCGGAACCTTGCCCAGCTTTTTCCCAAACTCGTAAGCCGTCTGATAAACATCGTCAGCAGTAGCAATCGTCCGCACCACCTCCACCAGCTTCATCAGCGGCACCGGATTAAAAAAGTGCAGCCCCACAAACCGTTCCGGCCGCTTCACCGAAGTCAAAAGCTCAGTCACCGAAATCGAAGAAGTATTCGAAGCAAAGATCGCATCTTTCTTCACCACCCCATCAATCGAGGCATACATCTTCTTCTTCTCGTCCACATTTTCAATGATGGCCTCAATAACAATGTCGCAATCAGCCAGGTCCGCCTTGTTTGTAGTCCCGTGAAGCCGCGCCCGGGTCGCATCCTTCTGCGCCGCTGTAATCCCGCCTCTCTCAACGGGACGTTCCGCAAACTTAGCCAAAGATTTCTCAATCCCGGCAAACCCCTTATCCAGAAACCGCTGCTCCACTTCCAACACAGTCACATCAAATCCAGCCGCAGCGCAAACCTGCGCAATGCCAGATCCCATCAACCCACAACCGAGAACGCCAACCTTCTTGATTTCCATAATGACTCCCGAATAAACGCCACGGATCACACGGGTTGCCACGGATAAACAAATCTTAAGATCAAGGAATTAGGATTCTGCTTTTCATCCGTGTGAATCCGCGCAAATCAGTGGCTAAAAATTCAGCAGTGTCTCCACAATCATCGCAATCCCCTGCCCGCCGCCGATGCAAGCCGTAGCCAGCCCATACTTCTTCTTCCGCCGGCGCAACTCGTACAGCAAAGTAATCACCAGCCGAGTTCCAGTCGCCCCCAGCGGATGCCCCAACGCAATCGCCCCCCCATTCACATTCACCTTCTCGCGATCCAACCCCAATTCTTTTTCCACGCCCAAATACTGCGCCGCAAACGCCTCATTCACTTCAATCAGATCAATGTAGTCCAAAGATAGCCCAGCCTTCTGCAAAGCAATCTTAGTAGCCGGCACCGGACCACGACCCATCACCTTCGGCTCAACCCCAGCCACGCCCCAGCTGACAATCCGCCCCAGCGGCATCAGATTCCGCTTCCGCGTTTCCTCAATCGACATCAACACCACCGCCGCAGCTCCATCCACAATCCCGCTAGCGTTCCCGGCAGTAACCGTCCCACTCCTGCCAAACGCAGTCTTCAACTTCGCCAAACCTTCCGAAGTGGTCTGCGGCCGCCGGTGGTCGTCCTCGGTGAAGGATTCCCCCGCACCCTCACCCTTCGAATTCTTCAGCGGCACCGGAACCAACTCTTCCTGAATGCGCCCTTCTTTATAAGCCGCATCCGCCTTCTGCTGCGACCGCAGCGCAAACTCATCCTGCATCTCCCGCGTAATCCCATGTTCCGACCCGTAAAGCTCTGCGGTGTTAGCCATATAAGACCCGCAATAACTATCGAGCAGCGCCACCATCAGCGAATCTTCCATCTTCCCGCCCGGAGCCAACGTAAATCCATCGCGCCCGCGAATCACAAATGGAGCCTGCGACATCGCCTCCATCCCACCCGCCAGCACAATCTTCGCCTCATCGACCATAATCATCTGCGCCGCCGAAACAATCGCCTGCATCCCCGACCCGCACAGCCGGTTCACCGTCAGCGCCGGAGTCTCAATCGGCAACCCCGCCCGCAACCCCACATGCCGCGCCCCGTACAGAGCATCCCCGGAAGTCTGCTGCGCATTCCCAAACACCACATGATCAAATTCCTTGGCATCAACCCCAGCCCGCTCCATCGCCCCCTTAGCCGCAACCGCGCCCAACTCCTGCGCCGTAAAGTCTTTCAACTTCCCGCAGTAGCGCCCAAAAGGCGTGCGCGCCCCGCTGACAATCGCAATATCACCCGTCTTCAACATGATTTTCCTGAAAGAATCCCTGGATCAGAGCGCATCAGAGTAGATAGAAAACACTGATGCAAACTGGTTAGTGTAGCAGCGCGCAAACAGATTTGACCACTAGCCGAATCACCCGGCAGTATGTAGTTTTCGGACATGCCCATGTGGGGACAGCCGCCCTCGGCTGTCCATTCGAGCGCAGCTCGATGCTTTCTTCTGCAGCCGCCCAAGGAGGAATCGGAATGGAACAGCGCGTAAGCCTAATCACCCTCGGAGTATCGAACCTAACCCGCAGCCGCGAGTTCTACGAGCGCCTGGGATGGCGCCGCTCCATGGCAAGAGCCGAAGGCATCGTATTTTTTCAGACAGGAGGCATGGCCTTAGGTCTCTATCCGCGCCTCGAGCTTGCGAAAGATGCAAACATCGCCCCCGAAGGCCACGGTTTCAACGGAATCTCGCTGGCCTACAACGCGCGCAGCCGTAACGAAGTAGATTCAGTACTCAAAGAAGCCCAAGCCGCAGGAGCAAAGATTCTAAAGCCCGCCCAGGAAGCCTTCTGGGGAGGCTATTCCGGCTACTTCTCCGACCCAGATGGTTTTCTATGGGAGGTCGCCTGGAATCCAGGTTTCGCCATCGCCGAAGATGGAAGCATTCGAATCCCAGACTAGCGCAAGACCTTGCCTGATTTTCTCCGTGCCTCCGTGTCTCCGTGGTGGGTTCGAGATTCTTGCTACGCCACCGCGCCCGCGGCCCGCGCCGCCCCGAGCGCCACAATCTTCCCATGCCCCTGCCCCAGCGAACTAGCCAGCGCATGCTCTGCGCGATTAATCACTTCCGTCACAATGTCCACCGGATCGTAGCTCTCTTTCACCACGGCCTCAGCCAGCCCCGCCGAGAATTCCATGGCGTGGCCTTTCGCCGCACCCTCTTTCGCTGGCAGTTGCACTCCAGCGATGATCTTGCGCAATTTCTCGACAGCCATCATCGCTTCTTTCTCGGCCGTATCCCCCAGAATGATCGCTATGGTCGTAGTGTCATAGCGAAACGCCAGATCGTTGGTCCGGATGTTCGCCGCAAACTGTTGCCCAATCTTTTCCATCGCGCCTTCCACCGCGGCCTCGCCATATTCCTTAATCAGCGCCGCGCTCCGCCCGAACTGCATCAGCAGCACCGAAAGCGGCGCCGCATTCTGCACCGCACGCTTGCTCTCCGCCAGCAGCAAATCAAGATAAGACCCCCGCTTCAGCAGCCCCGATTTCTCTTCCGTCACCGATAGATTCTTCACCAGCCGCCGCAGCCCAGCATTATTCAGCGCAATCACCATCTGGTCGGCCAGCGTCTTCAGCACCACCGCATCGGTATGGGGCCAGGTGCGCGGCTTGTTGTGCATCAGCGCCAACACGCCCACAGAATCCTCGCCGTTGCTAAGCGGCAACGCTAAAATCGCCGACGTTCCCAGTTCCGCCAGCGCCTTGTGCGCCGTCTTCAGCTCCGCACTCTTCTGCGCGTCGGCGATAATAATTGGCTCCGTCGAGCCCATATCCTGCAGCGCGATCAGCACCTCCTTGATCGCCCCAGAACTCCCCGCTTTCACTCCCCGCCCGCAGAACTCCTGCACCGCCGTCGGCGGCGACCCAGGTGTCCGCATCAAAGCCACACATCGCGAAATCTCCCAGTGCCCACCAATCTCGTTGACAGCCGTAGTCAGTACCGCCGGAGCCGTAGCCTGGTGATACAGTTTGCGCGTGATCTCCGCGACGCGAGTGACATTCCGCATCTCCGCCGCCGGATCGGGCGCCGG
>JBAPPL010000049.1:0-155892 GCA_049280095.1 Candidatus Sulfotelmatobacter sp.
TCTGAAACCCCACGTGCATGGCGGGTTTCAGCGAGATCGCAGAGAATTCTGAGAACATTCACCGGCATTGTGCCCTATGCCCGAGGCCGGTACTCAAAATCGACGAGTTGCTCAGAGGTTCCCTAAGCCAGTAATCGCGGAGGGATGAGTCAGAGGTTCATTGGAGCGGAACAGCATGCAGCCAGGTTCCCAACTTTTTCACGTAAGGAGTGACTGCCTTTCGCAGACAAGGTGCAGTGTTCAGGAAACTTTTTCTCGAACAGACAAATCAAATCTTTGTGACATCGACTTAGCAGAAAGGCAGTGACATGTCGAATCTCAAGGACCGCTTGGAAGAGTTCAAAAAGACTTTCGAGTCTGGGGCTCCTCCCTACAATGCAACCCCAGAAATAGTCGCCATGATGCATCGTGCGACGGCCGAGCTCAAGGCATCAGGGATTGAAGGTCGTGCACTCAAAATCGGCGACCGCGCCCCGGATTTCGCGCTATTTAATCAGGACCACGTCGAGGTGTCATCGAAAGATCTGCTTCGACAGGGTCCGATGGTCGTAAGTTTTTTTCGGGGACACTGGTGACCCTACTGCAATATGGAGCTGGAAGCTCTGAAAGAAATTGATTCTGAAGTGCGAGCGCTGGGAGCGCGAATTGTGGTTCTAACTCCGGAACTGGAGCGGTACACGCGCGCGCTGCACAAGAAGCTGAATCTGCCCTTTGATATTCTCACGGATCTTCATCTCAAGACCGCTGAGCGATTTGGGCTTGTCTTTACCTTTCCGGATTACTTGAGGGACCTCTACAAGTCTTTCGGAAGCACGCTCGACAGGTTTCACGACGAATCGGAATACCGATTGCCGATGCCCGCGCGTTATATCGTTGATTCGAACGGCTTGATACGGGCAGCGGATGTCAACGCCGATTACACGATCCGCCCGGAGCCTGATGAAACTGTCAGGCAGTTGCGGACGCTAACTACATAGCGGGCTTGGCCTGCTGTCCAGGGGTTTGATCGGGAAATACAAAGAGAGAGGAGAAAACTATGCAATTTCCAGGTAATTACTTCGATGCTTATCGCAGCCTGAAGCTGACACGAGATGCAATGGGGGTATTGATTGCAGAATTTCACACCAACCGCGGACCGTTCACCTTTACGGCACAGGACCATACAGAATTTGTCGACGCGTTTTACCGGATCGCGCAAGATCGAGCGAACAAAATCGTAATTCTGACCGGCGCAGGCGGGGACTTCATTCCGGGCATCGATTTTTCGTCTTTCGGTAACGTCGCCGATCCCGGCATTTGGAGCCAGGTTCATGACGAAGGTGTTCAGATTCTGGAAAACCTGGCGAACGTACGCGTGCCAGTGATCGCGGCCATCGAGGGACGAGCGCACGTTCACTCAGAGTATGCGCTCCTTGCCAATGTAATTGTGGCTGCTGAGAGTGCGACCTTCCAGGATGTTCCCCACTTCGCAGGAGGAATTGTGCCCGGTGACGGAATCTTTACGACATGGAGTTATCGCGCGGGCGCGGGACGAGCGGAGACTTTTCTCCTTAATCCACAACCACTGACGGCGCGCACCGCATACGAATGGGGAGTGGTTGCCGAAGTGGTGCCGGACGGGAAGGCCATCAGTCGAGCCCGGGAACTGGCTGGGCTGTACTTGCAGGCTCCAGAGGTGACGCGCCGCAACACACGCATACATTTCATTCAACCTTTGAAGGAGCGCATCGTGCGAGAAGTCGGGTACGGACTGTCACTCGAAGGTGCGTCAGCGGCCGACCTCGTCAAATCGATGCAAGCCAGAAGTGAACCTGCGGCTACTCCAAAAGGAAAAATCGCATGAAAGCACATCGGGGAAAGCCCCTGATATCACCACCAGATCCATTTTGATTGGGCAATTTCGTCTCTAACGAATCGTGGGTGGCTCCAAAGTATTCGGACAGGCGGAGGAAGTGCCCGCGGGCGCAACGGGCTCGCATGTTCCGGTCAGCGTGACTTCGCTGGTCGTATCTTCTTCTCGACGCTGAATCCCAGCCTTCCCAGTACTCTTACGGCGCCGGTTTTCCCGCCCTCGAAGTCACCGGAGTCAAGCCGGCGGCCCGTAGCCAACTCATAAGCTGCGCCCAAGACGGCCTTCGGCGGGTAACGGCGTTCATCCCAGACCAGGTCATACGTCGTCGCAGGGCCGAAACCATGCTCAGAAAAAAATCGCTCCGGGCCTAGCCGGTCGTACTCGCGTATCGCCCGCAACACGTCACGACGAGTCACGCGCTCCCACGCCACCATGTGTTCTTCCTCCTGCGGATGGAGAATTCGGATTTGTTTCCACCCGCTCTCAATAATTCCGGCCTTTTTCAGCTCACGCAAGCGGCCGGGGCTGACCCTGGATAAACATGCAACTGCCGTGCCAATTCCAAGTTTCGCTCCAGATATCTCCGCCAGCCCTCTCAAGCAACCAACCAGCCAGGCGTGAAATGAGTTAGCGAACCGAGATCGCATCGAGGTCCATGAGGACATTTAAGTATCTTGTCCCTAGTCCGTTGGCGACGCCGTCTCGCGCAGAATGCAGTAACCCTATGCGGTTAGGCCTGAAGAATGGGAGCTCCAAACGGGGCACCTGTGACTCCGCCATCCACCATCAGCTCAACTGCATTGACGTACGAGGAATCGTCCGAGGCAAGAAAGAGGACGGCTTTGGCAACGTCTTCCGGCTCGCCCCAACGGCCCAGCGGAATGGCAGACGAGAAAAACTCCGCCACTTTGGCGGCCTGATCTGCAGATATAGAGGCACGCGGCCCGCGCTTCCAAATAGGAGTCTTGGTCGCGCCCGGTGCGACGACATTCACACGAATGTTGCGCGGCGCGAGGTCGGCGGCAATGGAACGAGCCATCGAGACGAGGCCGCCCTTGGTGGCTGCATATGCGGCGACGCCGGGTTGGCCGAGATAGTTGTGTACCGACCCATTAAAGATGATGCTGCCGTTGTCGTTCAGCAGAGGGGCCGCTGAATTCACCGTAAAGAAAGCGCCATTAAGGTTGGTGTGGATCACGCTCTCAAAAACGGCTTCGTCGGTAGAGCCGGTAGGAGTCCGGCCGGAGATGCCGGCATTGGCGAAGACAATGTCGAGTTTTCCTAAATCTTTCGCCAGGGCCGCGAATAGCTGCTTGCGGTCTTCCGCAATGGTGACGTCAGCGCGGTAGCCGCGCGCGTTGGGTCCTAGTTCTGCAACTGCCGCATCGAGCGTCTTCTGATCGCGACCGGTAATGGCGACCTGCGCACCCTCCGCAATGAAAAGCCGTGCCGTGGCAAGACCGATGCCACTGTTACCGCCGGTAATAAGAGCCTTCTTGCCTGTGAGCTTCATAATGCCTCCTTTTTGTATGACCGACATCAAATATGATGAACGTCATACTTGTTATGTGATGAGCATCGTAAATGGAGGTTGCAAGAAAAATTGTGCGCTATCCCGTCGAAGAGACCGCCGCAAAACATGAACGGATTGTGAAGGAGGCTTCCCGCCTGTTCCGTGAACGCGGATTTGAGAACGTAAGCGTGGGTGAAGTGATGAAGGCCGCCGGTCTGACGCACGGGGCGTTCTATGCCCATTTCGGCTCGAAGGAAGAACTGCAGGCGGCTGCCATTGCCTACGGCCAGGAAGTTTCGCTAGATCGCCTCAAGCGCAGCAAAAGGAAGAAGCGCAAAGGATCGTTTACCGATGCGTATCTGAGCCCGTGGCACCGAGACAACCCAGGCGACGGCTGCACCATGGCCGCACTGGCCCAGGAGGTGGCTCGCTCGACCCCTGAACTGAAAGCCGCGTTCGAGCAGGGACTGGAGAACTTTCTCTCCGCTAAGGGTGCAGACCGGAAAGAAGCCATCTTTTGGACAGCGGCGATGATGGGTGGCGTGGTGCTGGCTCGTGCCGTGGAGGACCCGCGACTTTCTGACGAAATCCTTAAGAGCGTCCGACAAAAGCTCGGCTGATCATGCCCTCGCGAATCCGAGTGTTGCTTGCCGCTTCTTGCGATCTTCTTTGAAGCCCACAAGTCACGGGCCGACTTAACAAGACTGGAGAAATCCTAAAGCTGGTCTCCAGGCAGTTTGATCGCAGAGATTATTGTTGTCGCGCGTTCAGCTTCTCGAGTGCGCTCTTCAACTCCTCGAGCTTCTTGCCAGCATCGCCAAGTTTGCCTTCCGCCGTAAGGCGTTGGTAGTCGGCAAGATCTTTAGCGGCTTCCGCAACGAGCGCTTTGAGATCAGCTGCGGGCTGGGGCGAAAAGGCGGAGCCCGGTGTGCTTCGCGCGACTTCCGCCGGGACTGCACCTGGGCTTATCGAGGGGGCGGTCATGGACGAGACTGTGCCGCCAAAAAGCGACGCCATTGCCGATTCGAAGGTTGGGCCGTATGCAAGCTTGTCTTGCAGTGCGAGCACGACCAGACGCAACTCCGGCATTGGACTTCGCTCGGCCTGCAGGTAAATCGGTTCCGCATACAAAAGTGCGCTTCCGATCGGAATCACGAGCAGGGCCCCGCGCCGCACATGCGAGCCCTGCTGATTCCAGAGGGTCAATTGTCCGGAAAGTTGCGCATTTTGATCGATTCGCGCCTCGATTTGCAAGGGTCCGTCGACCAGCTTGGTTTTAGGAAAGTTGTAGACCACAGACGTACCGTAATGGGCGCCATCGCTGCGCCCGGCAATCCAGCCAATCAGATTATTTCGGTTGGCGGGGGTGAAAGGTAGAATCTCCACGAACTCCTCGCCCCGTTCGCCCGGCAGTTTCATCAGCACAAAATTGGGTTGCACTGCTTGTGTTGTTTGTTCCCCTTCCGCGCTCATGCCGACCTCGGTAGCGACCGTCCACAGATCTTCGCGGTTGTAGAAGGCTTCAGGATCCGTCATGTGATACAGGCCGTAGACTTCCGCCTGCAGCTTGAGCAGCAACTCGGGGTAGCGCACATGTTTGCGGAGGTCCGGCGGCATCGTGGACGCATCTTTGAACAACCCAGGAAAGATGCGACGGTAGGCAGCAATGATTGGATCCTCTGTGTCGAATACGTAAAATGTTGTCGTGCCATCATAGGCGTCGACGACCACCTTCACGCTGTTCCGCATATAGTTAATGGAATTGTCGCCGAGACGATAATGGCTGGAGTAGGGATAACTGTCTGAAAGGGTGAACCCGTCCATGATCCACGACAGCCGCCCATCATCCCCGAGCACGATGTAGGGATCCGGATCGAAGGTGAGGAACGGCGCCAAGGCCGCGGCGCGGTCGCGAATGTTGCGGCGCATCAGCAGTCGGCTATCCGGTTTGACGTCATCACTGAACGGCAGCTTGCCCAGATCGTTTTCATCGAACGCGATCACGATGCGGCGGAGAAAACCGCCGAGCACAATGCCTCCCTTGCCTTCGTATGACGTCAGGTTGTTGGTGGCGCCTTGCGGGTAATTGAATTCCTTCTGTCGCGTCTGCACGTAGACATCGGTATTGGTCATCTCGCCGAAGTAAATCTCTGGGCGGGTCACGTTCAGGCCGGGCACCGTGCTCTGGACCGGCATATTGCTTAACAGGAGCGTGGGCAGCCCTTCTGGAGTGAACCCGTTGACCGGATTCATCGTGATGCCGTAGCCGTGAGTATAGATCAGCTTGTCGTTGACCCAGTTGCGGCTGCTCTCCGGGAGCTTGTCGACGTTCAGTTCGCGCGCGGCGAGCATTACCTCGCGAGTTGTGCCCTCAATGTCATAGCGATCGATATCGATATCGGGGAAATCGTAGTAAGTGCGGATTTCCTGAATCTGACGCAGTGTGTCCTGGAGTGCGCGCCAGTCCCACAGCCGTATGTTCTGAAGTGTAGGCTGATTGTTCGACGCGTCAGCCGCCTCGACGGTGGTATCTGCTGGAAACTCGCGCTGCGTGACTCGATCCAATCCGTAGGCCTGACGCGTCCAGTCGGTGTTGAAGACAATGTAGGGCTTCTCGCGAACCAGTTGGTTCGGTTTGACGATAAAGCTGCTGACGTACCAGCCGACTGCTTGAACCGCAAAATAACACACTGCAGCCGGGACAATCGCGATAACCAGCCAGCTCCCGCGTGGCGACCTCACTGCGTTCACGGCGGCGATGGCCGCACCGAGAAAAAGAGCCGCACAAATGACGAGCATCCCGGTGAGCGTAACGTGCACGTCCGTGTAGGTCACCCCGCCGAAGATCGTATGATCCTCGAGCAATAAACCGAACCGGCCGATATACACCTGCATGGCGAGGATTAGCAACAGAAACGCAAACGCGATAGAGAGTCCGCGCCAAGGTAACGTGACATGGCGGCTGACACGCCCGGCCAGCACTCGCGCTCCGCCCGAGATGAGAATAAAGAGAACGGCCAGTACGCAGGCAATCACAGCTAGCGTAAGCAGCCAACTGAGAATCAGCTGCCATGCGGGTAGGGTGAAAAGAAAGAAGTTCAGAGGCTTGCCGAAAATCGGGTCTACGACGGCACCCATACTGCTGGGCGTGTACCAAAAGAGCGCGAGCGTTGTCCACTGCGCAATCATGGCCGCACCGGTTGCAGCGGCGATGGCGAGCGAAAGGCCGAGCGCGATGAGCCGCAGAACAGGCTCGACTGGCAGCTTCACCGGTTGTCCACCGATGATAATCGTATGACCGTCCGGCAAATCGGAGAGATGTGCCCGCTTCAGGGCCAGGAACGATCCGTACAGAACGACAAATGTGGCCACTGCGAAGGCGGCAAAGACTCCCCACTGAAGACTCAGTGTTTTCCAAAAGACGTCCCCATAGCCGAGCGACCTAAACCAGAGCAGGTCCACGTAGTACGACAATGCGGCCCGACCGCCGAAGAAGATTACGGCAAGCACGACCAGAATGAGAACGAAACGGCGGCGACGAGGCTGCGACGGGCGCATCCGCGGCCAGTCAATGGACTCGGGCATTGCTCTCCTTTTTATGCATCACTGCATTCGGTCTCTGCATGATACTCCCTCCGTTCCCGCCGGTTGCCTTATCGCTTGCCCCCTCTCCGCAACGTTCCACGATCAGAGCGTTGAGGCCCTTGCTATGACGCAAGCCAGATTCTTCAACACATTTTGATTCAGCCTAGGTGCTATCAGGTACTGGGAGGGAGGCCGCAGGCCCCAGAGGCAGCTGCTTGCGCAGTGCTCACTGTCATCGGCAAAATCGAACCCCGGCACGTCCCGCGTTTTCGCTTTTAATGGAGATCGCAATACCGCATCCGCCATTGACGCTGCCACGGGAAAATAGGATAGAACTCAGACGTTGCGGGAGGAAGGTCCGTAGTTATGGGGGAAGTTATTCGGAGCGGACAGCGACCGTCCTACAAAATAAATATCCGCGCCCTCGATGCGACCCACAAGATGGGCGCCCGGCTATGGTTGCGTCAGGTGTTTCCGCGGCGGAACGTTCTGATTCAGACGGAAGAAGTTATTGGGATCGTAGTGGGACTTGACGGCTACGATGCGATCCCATCGCTGGTGATAAGCCTCAGGCACACGATCTTGTTCATCGCCGCTCATGAAGTTTACATACACTCCCGGTTTCATTGCGGGCCGGAGTTTGTCGAAGAGTGCGCGAATCCAGGCAGCATTCCTGCCATCCGCGGAAGGCTCTGACCAGTTCGCCAGCAAATTCAAGATGAAAGGAGAGCTGCGATCACCGAACGCGGTCTCGTCGGCGCCGACCTGCGCCGCGGTGCCACCAAGATAGGCCAGTTCAATCTGGGTTTCCGATGACGGGATCGTGGTCACTGCTTCCAGCAGGCGATCAATAGTGCTGTCGTCGAAGTCACGGAAATAACCCGATTTTGTGTAGTAGCGACGGCCGTGCGGAAAATCGGAATCCGCCATGGTTTGCAGGTCGATAAAAGAAACAATCCTGTTGATCACAGAATCCGGACTGCACCGGGAGAGCGCGCGCTGCAGATAAGGACGCCCGGTTTCGGGATCGCCTGTCCAAATCAAGGAACTGCTGGCCACGGGATGTCCGCGGAGATCGGTAGGTACCTTTCTTGTATGCGCGGCCAGGCGAAGATCGATATTCCACTTGAAGTCGATTGGCGCCTCGACCATGAACTCTCTCCAGCATTCAAGCAGACCGCGAATCTCCGGCTCTGGGGTTAAGCCTTCAGCAAGCAAAACCGATGTAAGAGGATGTAGCTTCACCTCGAATTCTGTCACCACTCCAAAGTTCCCGCCGCCGCCACGCAAGGCCCAGAATAAGTCTGGGTTCTCCTGGGAGTCGGCGCGCACGACGGAACTATCGGCGGTCACCAGAGTGAACCTCTCGACGTTATCGCATGACAATCCAAATCGACGCGTGAGCCATCCGGTGCCTCCACCCAGGATCAATCCGGAAGCACCGGTGTGGGAGACGACACCGGAGGGAAAGACGAGCCCTACTTTCTGCGTTGCGCGATCAATCGACCCCAACAGGCAACCTCCGGCGATCCTGGCCCGGCGTGCTAGGGGATCAACTGTGACCTGGCGCATTCTCGAGAGGTCAATCACCATACCGCCATCGCACGTGCTGAAACCTGCGAGACTATGCCCTCCGCAGCGGATCGCAGTGAGGATTCCGATCTCACAGGCGGCTCGGACCGCGCCTTGCACGTCACTCACGTCTGCACAGCGGGCGATGAGGCCCGGTTTGCGAGCCACCATTCCGTTCCAAATCGCTCGCGCATCTTCGTAGCTGCTATCACCAGGACGCAGCAAATCACCTTTGAATCGCCGGTGTAGTGACGAGTGGACCTCGTGGCTGGCTTCGACCATTGCGTGCGTTCCTCGAGGAATGTCTTTGTACACCAGGGTGGTGGTGCTGTCCTAAATGATCTTGCGCCGCCGGCTACGAAGGTACAAGAGTGAGATAAGACCCAAGAAAACAGAAAATGCCGGAACCGACCATTGCAATCCGTCCACAAAGAAAGTTGTGACTGAGATCGCAAGAAGCAACAGAATGCCGATAAGGGTGAACAACGGATGAGCCCACAGGCGCATGGGCAAACTCAATAGCCGCTCGCGCGTAATAGCTTTGCGAAAACGGAGGTGCGTGTTGAGAATCACCAGCCACACAAAAAGCATTCCGGCTATTGCCGTTCCATAGAGCGTGAGAAAAGCATTCCTGGGAGCGAAGATAGCCAGCAGAATCGCTGCGGCGATTCCTGCAGTTGAGGCCAGGAGCGCGCGATGCGGCACACCGTTGCGGCTCACTTTGCCGATCCATTCTGGGGCATAACCTCCTTGTCCCAGAGAGAAAAGCATTCGAGTGGATAGATAAAGGTTGGTATTCACGCTCGACAGTGCCGCCGTCAGCACGACGAAGTTCATGATCGCAGCCGCAAAAGGTATGCGCGCCGCGGCGAATGCGGTGACGAAAGAGCTGCCAGAAATCGTGGAAGAACCGCTGGCCTGATTCCACGGAACCATCGTTACCATAATCGCAATCGCCAGTACGTAAAACAAAATGAGGCGCCAAACGATGCTCCGCATGGCATGGGGAATGGTGACTTCCGGATGCTCGGCTTCTCCTGCTGTGACCGCGATAATTTCAATTCCCATGTAACTAGTGACGGTGATGGTGAGCGAAAGCCAGACTCCTTTCCATCCGGCAGGCAGGAATCCTCCGTGCTTGGTTAAATTGGCCAACCCAATCGCGCTGCGGGAGCCAACGCCGAGAATCAAACACATTCCGACAATGATGAAGGCGACGATGGCCGTCACTTTGATCATGGCGAACCAATATTCAAACTCACCCAGACGGTTGACTTGCATGGAATTCAGCGCCACCAGCGCGGCTGAAACCAACACCACCCAAATCCATTGCGGCTCATTCGGAAACCAAAAAGAAATATAGATGCCGGCGGCAGTGACCTCAGCACCGATGGCGATGATCTGCGCGACTCCGTAGGTAGCTCGAACCGAAAAACCGGCCCAGGGACTGAGATACTTCTCGGCGTAAACTCCGAAGGCACCGGCGACAGGATGGACCACTGCCATCTCCGCCAGCGCGTAAGACATGATTAGAGCGATACCAGCGCCCAGAAGATAGGAAAGAATTACTGCCGGCCCAGCGAGCCGAATGGTGACGCTGCTTCCCAGGAACAAACCGACACCGATGGCGCCGCCGATGGCCATCATGGTGAGCTGCCTTTGGCTCAACCGGCGGTGAAGACCTTCCACTTCCGGCACGGGAAGCGCGCCACCGGCAAGCGTGGTCCCGGCCGCTGAAGGGTGTTGATCAGTCATTTCTGCCGACGCTGGCAGGATCGAGGATCATAAACTGGATCTGCGTGTCGGTCAGCATGGCTTTGTCATCTGAGCGAGAGCTCTGCCGAATCGGCGCACCTCTTCGACCGTATTGTAATGGACCAAAGACGCTCGGACTACGCCACTCTCTACGGGGAGTCCAAGCCGCTTCATCAAGCGCGGTGTATACATGTGGCCATCGCGCACGCCGATATTTTGTTTCGCGAACTCTTCGGTGACTCTTGCGGGGAGCAAGTTCGGCATATTGAAGCAAAGCGTGGGTACTCGTTGGCTCATGCGCTCTTTCTCCGTCACCCCGTAGACGACGGCGCCACAATCGTTGAGCACTCGGAGCATTTCGAGCGAAAGCGATTCTTCGTAGAGACGGATTGCCTCGAAAGAACGTCGCAGAGCGGATCGCCTTGATTCTGATTTCGCCTCAGCATTATTACCGGCAATCCTTCGGCCCAGCGTTTCCAGGTAGACCACCGCAGCTTCCATCCCGGCCACATTTTCGTAAACGAAGGTGCCCGCCTCAATTTTGCCGGGCGGTTCGTCTGGGATGAAATCCTCACGAAAGGTTGGGAGCCTTTCCAGCAGTTCGCGGCGTCCCCAAAGAAAGCCCATATGCGGACCAAAGATCTTGTAGCCGGAACACACTAGATAATCGCAATCGAAGGCTTGTACATCGATCAGTCCGTGCGGACCGTAGTGCACTGCATCGAGAAAGATCTCGGCCCCCGAGGCGTGGGCCACTCTTGCTGCTGCCGCGACGTCCACAATTGTGCCGAGGGCGTTCGAAGCCAGCGTGCACGCCACCAGGCGCGTCTTCGAAGACACGAGCGGAATGAGGTCATCTAAGTGCAGATTGCCATCGTCCCTCACCTTCCACCAGCAGAATTTCGCCCCGCTCCGTTCCAAAGCCAGCCAGGTAGCAACGTTAGCCTCGTGGTCCAAGTCGGTTACGACAATCTCGTTGCGCTTATCGAGGGTTTGTCCGATCGCCAGACTCACCAAACGAATAAAAGATGTGGCGTTCATGCCGAATGCGATTTCGCTCGCGTCGCGAGCGTTCACAAGATCAGCGATGCTGTGCCGTGCGCGCAAAACCATCTCATCCACGGCGCGGCTTTTCGAGTAGCGTCCTCCTCGCTGCACATTGTGCTCGAGAAGATGATGATTCACCGCGTCCAGCACGCCTTGTGGAATCTGTGCTCCCGCTGCATTATCAAAGAAGATGAAGCCCGGAGGCCGAAGCAGCGCGGGAAAAGCTGCACGAACGGTTTCAATGGGGAACGCCGCACTCGATGCGGCAGGAACTTCGGGATTGAGAACACTTTGGGATTCGGCTTGCAAATCTCGCTCCTGGTTACACCTGAAAAGTTACATCCAAAGTTGCGTCTGAAAAATATCCGCAGTCTTGCAAAAGGACCAGCGCCAAACCTATACTCCGCTGCAACAACTCGTCAACCTAGAAACCAAACCTATGCCGGTATCGGCGACCAACTCAAAGCTGATCTATGACGCTTTGAAGGAGTGCGACATCCGCTTGGTGTCGGCTCTGCCGGAAACCTGGCTGGTGCATCTGATCCGATCAGCCGAGGAGGATCCTGACATGATTTTAGTGCGACTGGCAAAGGAAGAAGAAGGCGTTGGCATCTCGGCCGGAGCGCATTTCGCCGGGGTCAAGTCGG
Organism: Candidatus Sulfotelmatobacter sp.; assembly: GCA_049280095.1. Classification (GTDB taxonomy): domain Bacteria; phylum Acidobacteriota; class Terriglobia; order Terriglobales; family Acidobacteriaceae; genus Sulfotelmatobacter. Next base: position 11,972 of record JBAPPL010000049.1, read on the forward strand.
CCATGCTGATGCAGAACCACGGCTTTCTGGCATCCATTAACGGTATCGTCTCTTTCGCGCATCTCTACAAGATTCCTCTCTTGATGCTCATCAGTTACCGCGGTTCGTTGGGGGAGCGCGACCCGTGGCAAACGCAAGGCGGCAACGTGACGGAGCCGCTCTTGCGAGCGTTGCGTGTCCCTTACTTTTTTCTCGACACGGCGGAAGCTGTCAGAAAACGTATTCGGCAAGCGCAAACTCTCGCCGAAAGCAGTTTGCAGCCGATCGCACTTCTGCTGACGCGCGATTTGATGTGGGAGGAGTGATGCTGCGCATCGATTGCCTTCGGTCGGTTTATTCGGAACTCGAAAGCTGTCTTGTCGTTACGATCATGGGAGCGGTCGCGGCTGAACTGCAGTCACTGGGTCACCGTCCTAATTTCTTTTACTTGCAACATGCGATGGGACTGGCTTCTTCGACGGGCTTGGGCATTGCTCTCTGCCTGCCGGAACAAACCGTGATCGTGTTCGATGGCGACGGTTCGCTTCTGATGAATCTGGGCAGTCTTAGCACGATGGCGCGCTATCGCCCCAGGAAGCTGATCCACGTTGTTTTCGACAATGAAAGCCTGCTCTCGGTCGGAGGTTTTCCAACCGCGACCGGCACAGGTACGGACTTGGAGGGCATCGCCCGTGCCTCCGGTATTCCGCAAGTGAGCACGGTTCGTGGTGTAGAAAGTTTTAAGGCCGCCATGAGCGACGCGATCCAGGGCAGGGAACTCACAACGATCATCGCCAAGGTCGATGCTAAAGGCCCTACGGCCTACGTTACCGACCTGACACTGTTAGAGAATCGATTTCAATTCCGGCGGTATATTCAGTCGCTGAAGGGAAGGTTGTGAGGAGCGTCGATGTCTCTCGTCTTGTCGAAACTTCTTGAGGAACTTGCTTCTGGCCGGCTGCGGGTCGTGGATCTGACTCAGCCTTTAACTCCGCAGACTCCTTTGCTGCCTCTACCGACGCAGTGGAATAACACGCCTGCATTTAAAATTTGGGAGTTGTCGCACTACGATGAACGCGGCCCGGCTTGGTACTGGAATGGGTTCGAGACCGGCGAGCACACAGGCACCCACTTCGATGCTCCGGTCCACTGGGTCTCGGGGAAAGACTTTCCGGACAACACCGTGGATCGGATCTCTCCCAGGAAATTTGTCGGGCCTGCTTGCGTGATCGACATCAGTGCGGAGGTGGCGAAAAATCCGAACTATCTGTTGACGCCAGAGCGTATCGGCGAATGGGAAGATAAGCACGGCATTATCCCGGCGGGCGCATGGGTTCTTCTACGCACGGACTGGTCGAAGCGGACCGACCCGGAGGACTATATCAACCTAAAGGAAAATGGACCGCACACTCCCGGATTGGCCAAGGAGAGTTCAGCGCTCCTCGCCAAGGAGCGGGATGTGCTGGGCGTCGGGGTGGAAACGGTTGGGACCGATGCCGGTCAGGCCGCCAATTTCGATCCACCGTTCCCGAACCACTATCTGATGCACGGCAGCGGTAAATTTGGTTTGGCCAGCCTGTCGAACCTCGATCAGCTTCCGCCCACAGGCGCCATCGTCATCGCTGCGCCACTGAAGATCGTCGGCGGCTCTGGCAGCCCTTTGCGAGTCATTGCCATCACTCCGTGAAGCAAGTTCTAAAGTTTTGTGGAGATGACATCCGGGTGATTCACGATGAGCCGTAACGCGTGTGTGATCGGGGCCGGTCCCAATGGGCTAGCAGCGGCCATTGTTCTAGCCCAGGCCGGATTGCAAGTGGACGTGCTGGAAGCGCAATCGACAGCGGGCGGGGCGGCGCGTACGCTGCAGCTGACTTTGCCCGGCTTTCAGCATGATTTCGGAGCGGCTGTTTTTCCGCTCGGTGCGGGATCTCCGTTCTTCTCGTCGCTGCCGCTGATCGACTATGGCCTGGAGTGGATTCACTCGCCCGCCGCTTTGGCGCACCCCTTCGATGACGGGACAGCAGTGATGTTGGAGCGTGACCTGGACGCAACCAAGGGTTCCCTCGGGGTCGACGGGCGGGCGTGGGGCAAGCTCATGCGCCCGTTCGTCGAGCGCTGGAGTGAATTTGCTCCGGAGATACTGCGACCCATTCCCTTCATCCCTCGACATCCGTGGCTGATGGCGCGCTTTGGAATGGTTGGGCTACGGTCGGCTCAAGCTGTCGCTGGCCAGTTTCGTAGCCCACGAACCCGGGCATTATTCGCGGGCTTGGCCGCCCATTCTTTCCTCAGCCTGGACGAACCCTTGAGCGCGGCGTTTGCAATTTTGATGGCAGTGCCGGCACAGGCCGTTGGTTGGCCGATCCCTCGCGGTGGCGCGCAGGCACTGACAAATGCACTATGCGGATTTCTCGCGAACATTGGGGGCAAGGTGGCTATTTCATCGCCGGTGCAGGATTTGTCAGCATCGGCGGAATATGACCCGATTCTTTGTGATTTGACTCCGCGACAGCTCATCAAGGTTGGTGGGCAGAGATTATCTGACAGTTACCGGAAGCGGCTGGGAAGATACCGATATGGAGCCGCTGTCTTCAAAGTCGATTACGCGCTCAACTCACCGATTCCCTGGAAAGCCTCTGATTGCTTGCGAGCGGCGACGGTGCATCTGGGGGGAAGCTTTGAGGAGATTGCTGCTTCGGAAAGGGCGGTGCGAATCGGTCAGACCTCTGACCGTCCCTTCGTTCTGCTGGCGCAGCCCACTCTTTTCGATAATTCACGAGCTCCCGCAGGTAAACACACAGCTTGGGCTTATTGTCATGTGCCGAATGGGTCTAAGGTAAACATGCTTGAGAATCTGGAAGGTCAGATCGAGCGTTTCGCTCCTGGTTTCCGCAACCGCATTTTGGCGCGCCGTGCATTTTCTCCTGCCGATCTTGAAAGCATGGACGCAAATCTTGTAGGAGGCGATATTGGAGGCGGCATCATGGATATTCGTCAGTTTCTATTTCGACCAACGTGGCGTCATTACGCCACATCGGCACGCGACATTTACATTTGCTCGTCATCGACTCCGCCCGGCGGAGGAGTGCACGGCATGTGCGGCTATCACGCCGCGAAGATGGCATTGTCGAGGTTGAATCGCAGTTAGGAACTGATCTATGGCAATGTTCCAACCGTAGCCGAACCAATCTGCTAGGCTAGCATCGATAATTTGTCGGAGTGTAATTCCGTGTTGAACTGGAAGTCTTCGCTCAAAGCGACGGCAGTAGGCACAATATCAGGCACTGCGATCGGGCTGATAGCGTTCTTCTTGCTTACCTCGCACCAGTACCCGAGGATGGGTGCGACCTTGTTTCTGTTGGTTCCGATCACAGCAGGCTTTTCCATTGTCCTGGTTGCACGTGCGCCCAATAGTGCAGCCGCTGCCGCTTTGTTCTCAGTATTGTGTTCTCTAGTTTTGCTGGTCGCGTTGGGAAAAGAGGGGGTGCTGTGCGCGGTTTTGGCATTTCCAATCATTCTTGTGGGCCTGGGTACTGGCGCAGTAATTGGGATATTGGTTCGTAAGCTGTTCGTGGATCGCTCTAAGAGTCAGACTACGATGATGGGCATTCTGCTTCTCGCGGGCCCGAGCCTGATTTTCGCTGGTGATCGAATTGAGAGCCCGATTTTCCAGCAACCGCGGATCGAAGTAGTTCAAACGACTGTAGAAGTCAACGAGACGCCGCAACAGACGTGGGATCGTATTCTCTCGATCGACAGCATACAAACCAGCAAGCCTGTTTTAATGTACGTTGGTTTGCCTGTCCCCCAACGTTGCGTAATGCAGGGCCATGGAATCGGCGCGAAGCGCACCTGTTACTTTAATGTAGGCTACATCGAAGAGACGGTTACCGCATGGAATCCTCCCTACTACTTGGGTCTTTCGATTGATCGCACCCACATGCCAGGTCGGCACTGGCTAGGGTTCGAGAGTGCCCAATATCGGCTTCAGGCAAATGGGAGCAGGACCCTCTTGAGCCGCACGACCACTATCTCTTCGCACTTGCACCCTGCATGGTATTGGCGTCGTTTTGAAAGGCTCGGCGTAGAATCCGAACACGGCTATATTCTGCGGGACGTTGTGGTCCGAGCTGGACATTAGGCCGGCCTTCATTCCCGCGGACCAACCGTGGGCCATTCAACGACACGGATACTGCCGTCTGGTTCACGCTCGATCGTCGGGGCGTACAGTCCCAGGAACTGACGGCGCCACCACAAACCCTGAGTTCGTTTTTCAGACAATGTTGTGAACCAGTATTGCCAAATCACAGCCCGCACTTCGCGTGGTGGACTATTCGGAAAAGGATTCCTCGCAAAGAGATTCAGGACGTCGCTGTCATTCGAGAGAAGCCGGACTTCGGTTTGAGGCACGATGGGATAGTCCCGCCAAGAGCCTAAAGAAGCGAACCACAGGTTCCAGTCGAATCGTGGCTGGTAGGGCGCGTAAATCCCGGGCGGCTCGTTCAGGTCTTGAGGCTTGTAACGGAACGGATACGCTACCCAGGTTTTCCCATCGTCGGAACCCTGGAACTCGATCTCGTACCGGCCCCTGGTCATGATGCCAAAGAGGCCGTATCGATTGGCGATGCGAAAAGGCTCTAGCGCCTCCACCGGCGCGGTTGGCAGTGGCAGGGCAGAGAACATCCAGATCAATTCCGCTGTCGTGACATAGAAAATCCAGCTCAGTATCGTGGCGATCGAAAGGAGCTTCAGTATCCTGAACGATCGATGAAGAGCGAGTCTCCAGCTTCGCAATCGGCCTGGCTCGGACTCTCCCGGTTCTGCTAGCGCCTCCTGAAACTTGTCGGGTTCGCTGGGTTCAGAAGCGGTGGGATTGTCCCCGGCACCGGTTGGTGCGCTCGCGACAAACGATGCTTTCCATCGCTGCGGGAGAAATGGCAGCAGAAAGCGATCATCCAGCAAGAGGAATCCCAACGTCAGGACGAGGTAGTTTAGGAATGTGTAGTTGGCGCTGAGAATAACGCCGAGTTGCCACGGCGTCACGATGAAGAAGCACGCGATTCGCCAGCGTCTGGGCAGAAACAACATCCAGACCAATACGAGCTCCAGTGCGAGAGTCGCGAAGACAGTGGAGGCATGGAACCAGTGCGGCAGATGCTGTATGTACCAGCCGATCCAGGTTGGCAGCGGACCGTTCTGGTAATACTCGTCCATCGCTGTAAAGTTTCGCCACTCGGGATCTCCGCCGACGATCTTCGCGACACCGGACTCGAAGTAAATGCGGAACCACTCCCATTGCAGCAGGAACAAACTGGCGCGTGAGGCTAGAGATGCCGGGCCAAAGCCGGGGCGTAGTCCGGATGGAACAAAGAAGAGCGCAATAAATCCCGCTTCGAGCAGCATGCCGTCCGATTGATAACTGGAAAAATCCTGTGCGGCGCTGACAAACGAAAGGAAGCACACGAAACAGATCAGCAACATTCCGCGTGGCCACACATTTACGGCCAACAGCAGAGACGCCACCATGCCCACCCAGCATAAGGCGACCAGCATATGCGGGCCGCTCGCCAGCCAGAGCAGCGTGGGCGCAAACCACAATCCGCGGCCGTATCCAATGGAATGCTCCACGGCCTGGAGATATTGGCTTGCCGGCAGGATCCCCTGCGGTCCAATGAGGCCACGGATCTGAAAGACGAGCGAGAAAAACGCGGAAAAATAGATGCACCCGAGTGCCCGCAGGACGAGCCAGCGTGGAATCAGGCGATCAGGCGCGCCGTGTTTTGAGTCGAACAGCCAGCGGAGAGCGGACGGAACCCTGTCCATGAGCGCCCACAATTATACCGACTACGATCTCATCATTCCTGCTTGGTCGGCGGAGTGACAAGGACGGCAAGGCTGCTTTCCGCCAGAGAGCGATTCAGTGCGGGAAGATCCTCTTTCATGACTTTCTGGTAGTCCCCATCCGCTCCGGCCATTTTTGTTTCGAATGTCTGCAGTAACTCCAGTTGGGTATCGGTCGGGGCGAAGTCGGCGCCACCGGCGACGTCTGCGCCTCCGGTTCCGACCTGCGCGTTAAGCCAGATCAGATTGAGATAAATCTTGTAGGATTCGACGAAGTACTTATCATCACTGTTGAGCAGCGCCGATGAGACGAGCTTGTCTTCGACGGATGACAGATTCTTATCCAGAACGTCTGCAGCTTTCAAGAGTTCAGCTTTGCGCTTTGCCTGAGCTTCGTCCAACGGCGCTGGCGGTGCGGGCGCTTGCTCACCTTCGTCGTCATCGTCCTCATCGAACACGGGCTTCTCTTGATCTTTCTTCTTTGGCGGTCGAAGCATTGTCTCAATCACCTCGATTTGCTTGCGAAGCCATTCGATCTGGTTGACAGTATCGGAAACGCGGTCGATATCGGCATTAATTCGGCGCAGAGTTTTCACGGAGAGTTCAATGTCTGCGTCGGACCCGGGTGCGCGAGGATCGCGCAAGATGGTCAGAGGCTGGGTGTAGGACTGGTCTCCGATCTTCATGCGGACGGTGTATTTCCCCGGGGCCACGACTGGACCGACCTCGGCCGGTGCGGTTCCCCAATGCGTGATGGGGCGCGAGTCGGAATCGCGGAAGCGGGGTTCGTCCCAGATGTGTGGATTATCGGGAGCGACTGTTCGCAGCGAAATCAATCGAGGAGATTCATAGCGCAAGTCCCAAGACGCACGATTGATGCCCACGCGACCCTTGGTTTCGAGCTTTCTGATTACCTTCCCGTCCAAGTCCAGGATCTCAAGCTGTATCGGGTCCTTCGGTGCGGTCTTGAGTGAAAAGTTGAGCAGGGCCTGGCCGCCACGGGTGAAGCGGTAGGTATGGCGCGGTTCAAACAGGACGACCGCGGCATCCGAGTGATTCTTGGCCAGCTGTTCCAGCGGAGTAATGTCGTCGAGAATGTAAAGTCCCCGCCCGTAGGTGGAAATCACCAGATCATGAAAATCCTTCTGCACTACGGCCCAACTCACCGGAGCGTGCGGCAATCCCTTCTCAAGTGCGGTCCAGTGGCCTCCGTCATCGAGAGAGTAGTAAAGACCACTTCCGGTTCCGGCAAACAGCAGTCCTTCGCAATTGGGATCTTCGGCGATGGTCCGCAGATACGACAAAGCATTTTTCGGGAGATTGCCGCTGAGCTGCTTCCAGGTTTTACCAAAATCCGTGGTCTTGTAGATGAACGGATCGCGATTATCCATGAGATGGAAATCAACGCTGATGTATGCGGTCCCAGGATTGAAATTCGAAGGCGCGATGCTCGTGATCGTGCCCCACGGAGGCAGCCCGGGGATATTCTTGCTGACGTTGATCCAGTTCCCGCCATCATTTGTATGCCAGACTTGGCCGTCGTTCGTTCCGGCCCAGATGAGTCCCTTCTGAATCTTGGAAGGCGCGATGGCAAAGACAACTTCTCCGTAGAATTGTCCAAGATTGTCGCCGACGATTCCGCCGGATGGCACGATGCGAGACGGATCCTGGGTGGAAAGGTCTGGGCTGATAACCGACCAACTCTGGCCGGCATTCGTGGTTTTGAAGATCACCTGGCAGCCGTAGTAGACGGCGTTGTGGTCGAAGGGATCAATAGCGAGCGGCGCCGTCCAATGACAGCGATACTTGATATCGTTGGGGGGCGAATCCAGCGTATGCATCCACGGACTGACCGAGCGCGCGTGCTTGGTCCGGGCGTCCCAGCGAGTGACTTTATTCCCATAACAAGTGGCCCACACGATGTTGGGATCGGCTAAGTCGGGAACGGTGAAGCCGGATTCGCAACCGCCCATCCCGTGATCCCACCCGGTTTCCCGGGAATCCACGGGCAGACTCGGGCCGCGCATGTTTCCGTCGTCTTGCATGTTGCTATAAAAGTAGTAAGGGATTTGATTATCGACGTCGACGTGGTACATCTGGCCGATGGGCATCGTCGCGCGGTGAAAACCGCGACCGTGCACTGTGGTGATGCTCAGGCCGCCGTCGTCGGTGATCACGAAACGATCGGCGTTAGTGGGATCGAACCAGATGTCGTGCGTGTCTCCGCCCCAGGGAACCTCCTTAAAGTTCTCCCCGCCATCCAAAGACTGGAGAAAGGAACTGTTGGCCACGAGAACTTCATTGTCGTTGGCCGGCGAAACAGCCAGCCGAATGTAGTAGCCTGCACGTCCAATCAATGCCCGCTGGTAATTGATCGCCTTCCAGTGCTCGCCGCCATCGTCGGATCTCCAGACTGAACCCTGGTCCTTGGTCTGAATCAGGGCGAAGACGCGATTCGAATTTGTTGGCGCAACCGCGACATCGATCTTCCCCAACGGGGCGTGAGGCAGACCATGTTCTTCGATGCGAGTCCACTTGGTTCCGCCGTCGTGGGAAACATAGATACCGCTGCCCGGGCCGCCGCTGAATTCGCCCCAAGTATGCATCTCCACTTGCCACATGCCGGCAAATAACGTGCGCGGATTGTGCGCGTCCATAGACAGACCGGAGCAGCCCACGTTTTCTCCGGCAAAGAGCACACGCTCCCAATGCTGACCTCCGTCGGTTGTGCGGAAGACGCCGCGCTCAGCTTGCGGGCCGGTAGTGCGGCCCAGAACGCAGGCGAAAACGATCTCGGGATTCGACGGGTGGATGACGATGCGGCCGATGCGGCCGCTCTCCGGCAGCCCCATGTTGGTCCAGGTTTTGCCGGCATCGGTAGATTTATAAACTCCATTGCCCATCACGTCGCTGTCCCGGATAGCCCACGCCTCGCCGGTTCCCGCCCACACGGTGCTCGGATCAGAAGGAGCTACGGCAAGGGAGCCGATTGCTGCGACCGGTTCCTTGTCAAAGATCGGCATCCAGTGATTTCCGCCGTCGATCGATTTCCAGACTCCCCCAGAGGCAGCTCCGGCGTAGTAAGTGCTCGCATCGCCCGGCACGCCAGCTACAGCTGCGATCCGATTCCCCACCTTGGGGCCTACAAAGCGGAAGCGGAACTGGCCCCCTTCATCGGAGTCGGTTTGTTGCGCATGCACTGACATGGCCGCAAGCATGGCAGTCGCGACAAAACCTAGCGTCATTTTTCTGATGAGCATTCCTGGAATCCTCCGGTCGAACCATCGTGCATCTTACATGTCGGAAGGCAAGGCGGCAAAGTCGAGGTAGGTTGGAATCTCGCAGGGGACGGCTGATTTCAGCAGCAAGTAGCTCACGGGGTGATGACGGCCGATCTATTTTGCGAGCGTAGCGACACTCGTATCAAGCGTCTTCATAACATCCTGAATCATGTGAACGACGGCCTCGTCGCCGATCGCAGTATTGATCATCGTGTGGTAAATGGCGCGATCCGGCCACTCGACATGGAAATACTTCTGGATGAAATCAACACGCTCACGATCGACGGTATCCACGAGCTGCTCGGCTTCCTTTTCGCTCTTGCCGCGAGCCAGCAAGCGTCGAACTTTATTCTCTCTCGGAGCATAGAGAAAAACGCGCAATGCGTCTTGGCGGTTCCTGAGGAACTGCTGTGATCCTCTTCCAACGATGACAGAGTTGCCGGTCTTTGCCACATCTCGAACAACCTGTTCCGTAAACTTCAAAATGCACTCGCTGTCGACCAGCTTGAGCTTGTGCGCGTTGATGCTGCCTTCATAGCTGCCGCGCAAGAATGATTTGAAGAGCCGGTAGTAGAGGGGATCGGTTCGCTCCTCTCGGCCCTCGACGACGGTCTTCGGGCAATCGGCACGACGCGCGATCTCCTCGGTCAGCAACTGATCCCAAAGCTTCCAGCCCATCTGCCTGGCGAGGAGTTGAGCGATTTCGCCGCCGCCGCATCCGTATTCACGTTCGATGGTAACGATTTTTATCTGCATAGTGATAACCGAAGTCTAACGGTTCAAACCTGAACGGCGAGCACGGGGCACGACCCTAACTGCAGCACGCGATAGGTTGTCGAACCAAACACAGCTTGATCCAGCGCGCCCCGGCCGCGCACTCCCATTACTACGGTGTCGATTTGTGCTTCCTTAACCAGTTGAATGATTTGCTGGTACGGTTTTCCGGTTCGCACCACCGTCTTGATTTTGAGCGTCTTGCGTTTCGCCTGTGGAATCAATTTATCGAGCTTCTCCGTGGCTGTCGCTATGGCCGCTTTCGTCTTGGCGGCAAGACTTGGAGCCTGCTCCAACACGTGGAGAAGAATGAGTTCGGCGTCGTACTCTTCCGTCACAGAGATCGCATAGCTCAGCGCCCGCTCGGAGTTCTCGGAAAAATCCGTACAGAAAAGAATTCGGCTCAAGTAGTGGGCCTGACGCTGCTCACCATCTTCGTTCGCAGATTCGTTGGGCAGTTGTGATATCGCCAGCACCGGGCAGGGGGCCCTGCGCATCACCCGGTTGGTCACCGACCCCAGCACCAGACGGTCAAACCCTCGCCGGCCGTGCGTTCCCATCACGATCAGGTCCGCTTTCCGTTCTTGCGCGAACGCCAGGATGCAATCCGCGGCCGCGCCATCGTGCACTTCGATCTCCGGCTGAAATTTGCCGCGGGTATGTGCCTTTACAAATTCACGCAATTTCTGTCTGCCACCGTCGCGAAGCCCACGGCAGAACTCAGCATAGTCTCCCGTTGACGCGACGTATTCTGCGTACGGATATCGCGAGAACTCGACGATATGTTGCGCTGCCAACTTGGCTCGATAGTGTTCGGCCAATGAAGCCGCATAGTGATACGCCCTTGTCGAAAACTCCGAGAAATCGATGGGGCAAAGGATGACTTTAATTTCCATAACCGCATCTCTGGCCTGCTACGGCCTGCGTTCAATCAATTGCGTCTATTATTCCGCTACTCTCACCCCGCCGCCACCAGGATCATTCCCCTTCAGGGCAAAAGCCAGACAGAACATGATTGCCGATCCTATGCAAAGAACCATAAACGTATCAATGTATGCCAGGCTCGCAGCCTGCGCCTGTAGCGTTTGGTAAATCCTGGCATAAGCCGTGAGTTGCGCCTCATGCGCACCCACGCCCGAGGTAGCCAGGTGTTGAGCGAGGCCATTTGCCGAATTCACGAAGTTGGGGTTGTCGACCCTGGCATTCTGCACCAGCCTTGCCTGATGGAATTGCGAGCGCCGCGCAATCAATGTCGTAACCAAAGACGTTCCCACGCTGCTTCCCATATTGCGCATGAAATTGATGATTCCAGCGACCGCATTGTTTTTCTCTGGCGCAATTCCGATGTACGCCACCAGCGTAATCGGCACGAACAGGAACCCCAACCCAATCACCTGCGCAATGCGCAGCCACGTCGCCGCGCTGAAGCTGATCAGCAAGTCGATGCGCTTCGTGGAATAGAACATGGCGACTGATAAGGCGAGCCAGCCGAAGGCAATCAGGTAGCGCGCCTGGATCTTGGTTGTTAGTTGGCCCATGATAGGCATCTCAAACAGCAAAACTAGCCCTCCTGCCGAGAGAGCAAGTCCAGCCAGTTCCGAGGTGTAGCCGACGAGTGTCTGCAGGAATTGCGGCATCAGCACCAAGCTGCTGAACAACATGATGCCCAGCATGAACATCATCAGGCTCGAGCTTGCGAAGTTAAAGTCCTTGAACATGCGCACGTCGATGATCGGCGTCTTGTGATACCACTCCCAGATGACCAGCGAAATAAGGCACACGGTTGCGACGACGATCAAGGTCGTGATGAAGTGGGAACCGAACCAGTCATCCTCCTGGCCCTTGTCGAGCAGCACTTGTAATGCCCCAATCCCGAGTGCCAGCAGCGCGATGCCGATGTAATCCAACTTGACTCCGGCGGCCTTGAGCTTGGCTAAGTATGGAGGATCTTCTACAAAGCGCCGCACCAGAAGCCACGTGAGTATGCCGACCGGCAGATTGATAAAGAAAATCCAGCGCCAGGAATAGTTGAAGGTAATCCACCCGCCCAGGGTTGGCCCGATCGTGGGCGCCATGATGGCCGTTATGCCGTACAGCGCGAATGCCAAGCCCCGCTCTTGCGGCGGAAACGTATCGGCCAGAATGGCCTGAGCCATTGGCTGCAAGCCGCCGCCACCTGCGCCTTGCAGCACCCGAAATAGAAGAAGAAACCCAAGACTCGGTGCGATGCCGCAAAGCAAAGAACTCACAGTAAAGACAGCTAGGCACGACATGAAGAAGCGCTTGCGTCCCAATGCGCCTGCGAGCCAGCCGCTAATCGGCAGGATGATGGCGTTCGACACAAGATAAGAGGTCAATACCCAAGTACTCTGGTCGTTGCTCGCCCCCAGATTGCCCGCCATATACGGCAAGGCCACGTTGGCGATGCTGGTGTCGAGCACCTCCATGAAGGCGGCTAGCGCCACGACCACCGCAATCAGCCAGGGGTTGTACTTGGGCCGCCAAACTTCCTGGTCGAGTGTCAGAGCAGCGGAACTCATTTGAGGTAAACGTCTGGGACTACATTCATCCCCGGTCGAAGCCGCCGATCCTTGTTCTCGCCGGGTTCGAGAACGATCTTTACCGGAACCCTCTGGACAATCTTCACGTAATTTCCGGTGGCATTCTCCGGCGGAAGCAGACTGAAGAGCGGTCCGGTTGCCCCCGCGATGCTATCCACATGACCCTTGAGAGTGCGGCCGCTCGAATCCACATGGATTTCGGCTTTCTGTCCAACCTGCATGTGCTTAAGCTGCGTCTCTTTGAAATTGGCGGTGACCCAGACTTCATCGAGAGGCACCACAGTAAGTAGTTGCTGCCCGCTTTGCACGTTCATCCCAACCACCACCGTCTTGTTCACCTCGCCAGTGACTGGAGCAACGATTTTTGTGTAGCCGAGATTCAGTTGGGCCTGTTCGAGTTGGGCGCGCTTTTGCTCAACATCGGCGATGGCAGCCCGCACGCGAGCCCGGGTCGACGACACTTGCTGCGGCCCGGTCTCCGCGTATTGGTGGTTGGCATTGGCTTGCGCCAGCCGACTGCGGGCCTGTTGAACGAATTGCTGTGCTGCGGACTCGCTGGCGTGAGCAGCCGCGACGGTGGCGGTGCTCGATTTGGCCGTGGCCAACGCCTGATCATAGATTTGCTGCGATACTTCCCGTTTGTCGACGAGCACCTTGTAGCGGTGAAGATCGTCTTGCGCTCTTACATCGTTGGCCTCGTCCGCTTCCAATTGGGCGTGAGCTGCGGCCAGCTGCCGCTCGGCAGCGACCACTCCTGCGTCCGCGTCTTCGATGCCTGACGCGGTGAATGTGAGTTGGCTCGAAGTGTTTACCGACGTGATGGGAACCGTGATGTTCAGCGACTGGGCCGTTGCTTCGGCACTGTCGAGATTGGCTTGCGCCTGCGCGACCACAACCTCGTAGTCTTTCGGGTCGATCTCGACCAGCACGGTGCCTTTTTCGACCCACTGGTTGTCGTCTACGTTGACTTTCACCACGTAGCCGGAAACGCGCGCGCTGACTGGATAGAGGTGAACATCCGCCTGGGCGTCGTCCGTCGATTCGTAACTGCTCAGGTAGCGCCATAAGAACACGCCGGCGACAAGCACTACCACGGCGATGACGAGAATCAAGATATTTCTGCGGCGCTTGGGATTTGAGCGCACCGGCGGTGTGTAGCTTTTCTCCGCGGGTGAATCGACCGAAGACTCCGAATGGGGTGGGTTTTCTTCCGCCATGTTTATTGTCCTTTGAAGTATTCTTTGACGCCCTGCACCGCGATGCCCAAGGCGCGAACCATGGAAATTTTCGCGTAATTATAGCTGTACAGGCTTGATATGTATTGCTCGTGCGCGCTCGCCACCGCCTCTTCCGATTGCACCACCTCCACGCTGTCGGTGACCCCGGCGCTGAAGCGATCGCGCGATTGGGTGAGCGTTTCTTCCGCCAGATCAATATTGCTGCGCGCCACGTTGACCTGGTCCGCCGACGACTGCAGGTTCAGCAGCGCGGCGCGCACGTCGGCGTCGATCTGAGCTCGCAGACTCTCCAGGCGTCCGCGGCTCTGCTCGAGTCTGGCATCGGCCTGCAGAACATCGGCGTGAACGCTCCCACCCTGAAAGATTGGAATCGACAGCGTTCCGCGCACGTCGGCCACTGGCGTTGCCGTGGAGGGATGCGACCCTCCCAAGCCATAATCTGCGTTGAAAGACAACGACGGGAAATAGCCCGCCAGCGCCGCCTTTCGGAAAAATTCCGCCGCACGTACGTCGCTGATGGCTGCCTGGTAATCGGAACGCGAAGCATAGGCGCGTCCCAGAGCCTGATCCACAGTCTGGGCTTCGAGCGCCTGATACGGCGACTTGTCCGCGAATTCAAATTCCTGGCCGGGAGCTAAGCCAATAACGCGCGCCACGGTCAACTTCTGGATAGCAAAGTTGTTCTTGGCCTGGATCAATTGTTGTTGCCGGGTCTGAAGTTCAACCTTGGTGCGCAGGCCGTCTATGTCGGGCGAAGTGCCGGCATTTACCTGATCCGTTGCCTGATCGTAGAGCGCCTGTGCCGTCTTGACTTGCGCTTCCGCGGTTTCGATGCGTGCTTCATCAGCGATAGCCTGCAAATAGGTATAGCCCACGGCCAGCACAACCAGATCGCGAGCGTCTTTGAATGTATAGTCAGCAGATTTCGCACTCTCGTTGGCCGCGCGGGCAGCGTTGATGGACTTCCAATCGAATAGAGTTTGCGTCAAACTGGCGCGCGCATCAAAGTAAGAAAAAGGGCCGACGGATGGCGGGATATGGAGCAGAGTGGCAAGGCCGGCAAAGCCGAGTTCGTCCACGTTGACCTTCGACGCCGCCACGTAAGGGTCCCCTGTCACGTGCGGCAAGAGAGCGCTCAATTGCTCCCAACGCTGCCCCCGAGCCGAGCGAACGTCCGCATGAGAAAGGAGCAGCCCGAGATTCTGTTTCAATCCGCGGTCGATGGCATCCTGAAATGAAAGCGACAGAACTCCCGGAACCAGTTTTGCCGGGACGCTGGCAGCGAACGGGCTCACCCCGGTTGTTCCCGGAATCTGTTGGCCGGGAGTGCTGGGACCGGGTGGAGTTGTCTCGGTCTGCGCCAGGGATGTTGCCGCTCCACAAACCAAGACTCCAGCCCACAGGAAAACGCGACAGCGTTCGTAACTGAGTCTCAAGGGAGTCTCCTCCTTATTCGTGACGATAAGACTTGTCGACTCCCGCAGGCGGGAGGATCATATGATATGCCCGGTGCTTGGGCGCCGGCACGGCCGCGCGCCCGCCGAACCATGAATTGGACGCGACGCCGGTTCCTGAGAGAATTAAGCTACGCCCGGGCTTTCTCGATCATCGCCTTCCAAATACCTTTGGATTTCAGAACCAGCTCAACGGCTTCACGAATCGCACCGCGGCCCGCGAGAGCTTTTGTCGTGTAGTGCGCCGCGTCTTTTACTTCGGGAACGGCGTCACCTACAGCAATCGCAAGGCCAGCACGGCGCATCAGTGGGATATCAGGAAGGTCGTCGCCGATATAAGCGACAGCGGAATCGGTGACGCCCGCTTTTCGCAGGATATCTTCATATGCCGGCATCTTCACCGGCTGTTTCATGTAGATAAACTCCATCCTCATTTCCTGGGCGCGGCGAAGCAGCGCAGCGCTCTCTCGGCCCGTGATGCAGCCTGTACGCAGGCCTGCGGTCTGGGCCAGGGTTAATCCCTGGCCGTCGTGCGCATCAAAGGTCTTGATTTCGAGGGCGATGCCGTCGACCTGCGAGAGCAGAGTAACGCCGCCGTCGGTCATTGTGCCGTCCACGTCCATAAGGAGCAGGTCGATTCGGGCGGCACGCTTCTTAAGTGCAAGGGAGATTTTGGGAGAACCGGCCAAAGAACCCTCCAGGAGAAACGTAGATGAGAGTTTAAGTTAAAGGATTCATCGAGCGTATGCCAAATCTCCCAGGCTCCGACCACTTCCACGATTGAGGGTAAAAATTTTTTGCATACCGAGCGACTACCACAAGCATCAGTGACAGGAGAGGAGCCAAACATGAGCACAGTCGCTGCACCCGAAGTAACCGCTGTCACAACCTGGAATATCGACCCCGTTCACTCCAATGCCCAGTTCAAGGTCAAGCACATGATGATCTCGAACGTGAAGGGCGAGTTTACCTCCGTTACTGGGAAGTTGGAATTGAACAGCGCGGACATCACCAAATCAAAAATCGAAGCCTCGATCGATGCCACTACGATTAATACCCGAGAGCCGCAACGCGATGCGCACTTGAAGAGTGCGGATTTTCTCGATGTGGAGAAGTTCCCGGTTTTGACCTTTAAGTCGACTCGCGTCTCGAAGGTGAGAGGTGAGGAGCTCGCGGTTGAAGGCGACCTCACCATCCATGGGGTTACTCGCAACGTTGTATTTGAGGTCGAGGGCCCAAGCGCTCCAGTCAAGGATCCTTGGGGCAGCACTCGAATCGGGATCTCGGCCACCACGCGCATCGACCGGAAAGATTTTGGCTTAACCTGGAATGCAACGCTCGAGGCCGGTGGCTTGATGGTGGGACACGATGTAACGATCACGCTGGATGTCGAGTTCGTAAAGGCGTAACACTTGGTGGGCGCGCGCTCGTTCCACGGAGACACAGCGTCGAACGGCGCTCCCACCTCGGTTTTGCCCACTAATGCGTCCGGTGCTAGACTGCGCAAATGGCTACCAAAAAGAAAGCTAAGAAGAAGTCCGCGAAACCGAAAAAGAGTGCGCGCGGGAAGGTTGCGCGGGCGAAGAAGCGGGTGCAGGCCAGGAAGACTCCTAAGAAGCTGGCAAGGAAGAATTCTGTTCGATCCAAAGGCGTGGGCAAGAATAAGGGTATGAAGAGAGCGGCCAGCGGAAAGATCGCGAGCGCGGGCAACGCCGAGGTTCCTAAGAAACGCCCGGGGCGAAGTGCGTCGGCGTTCTCGCGTGGAGCGCCGGAACCACGCTTGGGTGATGAGGCGGGAGATCTACAGGGCCTGTCCAACGTCGAAAGCGCCGATTCGGAAAGTGTCGACGAATTGATCGAGGAAGGAAACGCGTTCGAGGCCGGCGTGGTTTCGGGAGTCGAAGAGGCCGACGGCGAGGATGAAAGGGAAGTTCACACTCGCGAGGTGCCCGAAGACGATGTGCCCGGCGAATATCTGGATAACGACTAGCGAGAGTCGCAATCACGGGCATCGGCACGCGGCGAACTCTCGGCGTCAAGCCAGCGGATCTTCGACGATCCGATTAAGTCTTCGCCACGCTCACAGAAACTTCATCAAGGCATCGGTCGTTTCTTTGGGCTTTTCCCCCATCACCCAGTGGCCGCAGTCTTTCAATACCACCATGGTGGCCCCGGTCGCGACCAGTTTCATCTGCTCACCAAGCAGCTTTCCATTCGCCTTCTCGCCGCCGATTGCCAGCACCGGCATAGTGAGCTTGGTCTGAGAAAGCTGGGCGAAATCCCTGGCTGCCTGCTGGAAGGAAACGAAATACGCCCAACCGGCTCGCATCCGTCCGGGACGAGCATAGGCTGCGGTGTAGGCCGCGCGGTCGGCTTCTGGAATCGAATGGGTCTTATCGGCGGCGAAGTCATTCCAGAAATAATCGAAGTAGATTCTCTCGCGGCCGCGCACCAAGGCTTCCGGTGTCGGCCCGTTAAAGCGAAAATGCCAAATGCCCGGATTGTTATACACGTCCTCCCATCCTGCTACGCCGGGAAGGAACGCATCCATGACGACCAGTTTTTCCGTCTCCGTGGGAAACTGCGCGGCGTAGGCGTAGGCCACCATCAGCCCGATGTCGTGACCGACCACCCTCGCTTTCGCGATTCCGAGCGACTTGGCGAGCCCGTGAATCCGGATGGCGGCAGTCTTCATGTCTAATCCATCTTTCGGAATCTCGGAATCGCCGATTCCAGGCAGGTCAGGCGCGATCACAGTAAATTTCTGTGCCAGCAGCGGAATGAGCGGCCTCCACATGCGCGAAGTCTGCGTATAGCCATGCAGCAGAATCACTGCCGGGCCATGACCTGCCGTCAAGTAATGCAGCCGGAAGCCGTCTACCTGCGCTGTGCGCGAGACAATCGGTTCGGCCTGCGCGGATGCAGCCGGCGAGGGCGCCGCAAATAAAAAAAGCAATGCCGCCAAACATGCCAATGGCTTGAACGCCACTTTCATAAGACCTCCTGATCGATCCCGCTCTGCGGTCGGTCGGCCTTCGAACAGAGAGCTCAACCGTAAGAGCAGCCATCTTACTCTGACTCGTCTGGCGGCGCTGCAAAGCGCACGATTTCGAGGGGTTCCCCGTCCCTAAAGTCCTATCATTGCCGGTCGATATATCCAAGAGCCAACAAGAAAGAAGAAATACTCCGGCGTTTCCGCGAGTGGAGAATGAGTGCATCCTTATGCCCATCCGTGCTTTGATCGTCGACGATTCTTCGGTCATGCGCAAGATCGTCGAGCGCTCGCTGGCCCAGGCGGGCATCGCTATGAGCCAGGTATTCCAGGCCGGAAATGGGGCTGAGGCGCTGGCGCTGCTCGAAGACAATCCGGTCGACCTCATCCTGTGTGACATCAACATGCCCGTCATGGACGGACTGGAATTCATCAAGCAGTTGCCTGGAGTCGAGAACGCGAAAAATGTGCCCGTGGTCATGATTACCACGGAAGGCAGCGAGGCGCATGTCGTGGAAGCATTGTCCTTCGGGGCGCGAGGCTACATCCGCAAGCCGTTTACACCGGAGCAGGTGAAAGAACATGTCATTCCCGTATTGGCGGGGAAGTCATGAAATCGGTCAGTGAGATATTGGCGGCGAATAGCAGCCATGAAAACTGGATTCCACTACTGGAGGTCGCAACTCGGGAAGTTTTCGAACTCATGCTCGGTTGCCAATTGAGTGCGCCTGCAGGCACGGAGGAAACATGCCTGGAGGTTACTGCCATGGTGGGACTCGCGGGGCAACTGTGCGGTGTGCTCAGCGTTCGCTGCGAGGGAAAGGCGGCCACCCTGATGACCTCCAGAATGCTGGGCGTAGCCCTCGAAAAAGTCGGTCCCGAGGTGTCGGACGGTATGGGCGAAGTCTGCAACATGGTCGCGGGCAACTTCAAGAATAAGATTGCAGGCTTGGCAGAGGGTTGCATGCTTTCTCCCCCAACCGTAATCACCGGCAGTGACTACGTTCTGTACTCGCAGGCTGACTCTCCCGCGCTTGAAGTCCGGTTGCTGTTTGAAGGCCTGCTCATCGTCATCTGCCTTCAAGTTCACAGCTAAGAACGCCTGATCGCAAACCGCCTCAACGGCGATCACACGGTCGGGCCGACCTGTGCGGTTCGACCAAATGCCGGCTAACGTTCAGCGACGCTGTGCCGATAGACAGGGAGTGACTGCTCCTTCCTCTGCGCTCGGCCCCGATAAGGGCAAACCAGTGCCCCAACCCGGAACTCACTTTGTCGCCCGCCAGCCGATTCTCACGACGGATGAGAAAGTCTTCGGTTACGAGCTCCTGTTTCGTGACGGCATCGAAGATTTTTTCCGGAGTCCGGATTCCGACGCGGCTTCCCGCAGCACGTTGAACAGTTCCATGCTGCTGGGCCTCGATGTGCTTTGTGACGGACGCCGGGCCTTCGTGAACTGTACACGCGAGATCCTTCTTAAGGATTACGTCACGCTGCTGCCTGCGGGGCAGACCGTGGTCGAGATTCTTGAAACGGTTCCGGCCGATGACCTGGTGGTGGCTGCCTGCCGTCGACTCAAGGAAGCCGGGTACATGATAGCGCTGGACGATTTTGCGCTTGGCGACCCGCGTGAACCGCTGACCGATCTTGCCGACATCATCAAAGTGGACCTTCGGGCTACCTCCTCCGATGATGCGGCTGCGATGGTTCAACGGTACGGGCCCTGGCGCTGCCGGTTGTTGGCAGAAAAAGTGGAAACGCGGGAAGAGTTCATGGCCAGCAAGAAAGCTGGTTTTCTTTACTTCCAGGGATATTTCTTCCGCCGTCCGGAGATACTTACGGCGCACGAAATTCTGGCCAATCGGCTCAATTATCTGCGCATGCTGACGGCAGTTTCCCAACCCGAATTAGATGTCCGTCACCTCGAGAATCTGGTCAAGGGCGAAGCGTCGCTGTGCTACCGCCTGCTGCGTTATCTGAACTCCGCTGCTTTCGGCTTCGCGTCCGAAATTCATTCTGTGCGGCACGCGCTTTCCATCCTGGGAGAGCGCGAAGTTCGCCGCTGGATCCGCTTGGTGGCCAGCCTGGGAGCGGGCCAGGATAAGTCCAGCGACCTGGTGCTCGCCGCCTTGGTACGCGCCCGTTTTTGTGAGCTGCTCTCACCAAAAATTCAGCACGGAGATTCCGATCTCTTCCTCATGGGCATGCTTTCGCTGATGGATACGATTCTTGAGATCCCCATGCGCCAGGTGCTCGATAACGTACCCATCGATCAGGAATGCAAAGCGGTGCTTCTGGGCGCGACCAGCCGTCTGCGGCCCTTCTATCAGCTCATGCTGGCGCAAGAGTCGGGGGAGTGGGCGGCGGTCAGAGAGCTCAGCACCCAGATTCAGCTCAGCGAGGGAGACGTTTCGGCAGCTTACTGGCAAGCCATGCAATGGGCGCGCCAGGTGAGCTCGGGGGCTTAGTCGTCAAGTCGAATCGATCGTTTCCCGTGAATGTGGCCATCCGCTAGCCCGGTCGAATGCGTGGCGAAACCAGTTGGGATGCCGGCAGACCAGCTTCCAGCATTCGCAATTGCTCGCGTATGTCGCTGCATAGCAAGGCAACGGAAATACCTCCGAAGAATTCCGGATAGCCGTCGAGCCGCCCGAGCGCAGCTTGCAACAAGAGCGTAGTTCCCAGGCGATTGTCGCACCGCAAGTGGTGAAATGCCGCGGTCACCTGAATCAGTCCCTGCAGAAAGGTCTTCTCCGGTCCTGGCAGCTTGAGCCACACGCTCTCCCATGCCTCATGCGCGGTGAAAAACTCACCAGCATCGTAGAGACGTAAGCCTTCTGCGAGCGCTCCTTCTGTCCAGTCGAACTTCGTCATCTCCGGCTCATGCTAAAAACTAGCATGGAGGAAGCGGCGGGGCGTATCTCATAGATACGCCGAAAGGGGTGTACACTGTCTGGCAGCATTTCGACGCCCACAGGGAATCCCTACCGGTGGGGCGAGTCGACTGAGGGATGCCCTGCCTTTCCCCGGCGGTAGGAGTTTTCATGAGGAGTTCTCCGGAAGCGAGGCAGATGGTCACGCTCAGGGGTACGACCACATGTTTCTTTGTCGCGCGAAACCTGCTTCTCTGTTTTCTGCTGTGCCTTGCCTCGTTTTTGATTTGCCCAGTTCCCGTATTCGCTCAGGTCGGTGTTCAGCAGATCGGCATTCAGCAGGCTCGCGCTGGCAACTCTGCCTCTCAGTCCGAAACTAAACAGAACTCTGCCGAACTCGCTTCTCGCGACGAACCCGCCACATTTAAAGTGAATGTAAAGCTGGTGGTCGTGCGCGCCGTAGTCCGCGACGCCCACGGTCACGCTATCGGGAATCTTCGCCAGGACGATTTTCAGGTCTTCGACAAGGGCAAGCCGCAAGTGATCACCCAGTTCGAAGTTGAACAGCCGGGAACTCTGGCAGCAAGGGCCCGGCAGGAGTCAATTGAAAACTCCGGCGAGATTCCTCCCGCCGATAGTTCTTCTAATACCGGAAAGCTGCCGGCTGTACCTGAACGTTTTGTAGCTTACCTGTTCGACGATGTGCACCTGGAGTTCGGCGATCTTGCTCGGGTGCGAGAAGCCGCGGAACGCCACTTCGCGACGCTGCGGCCAACGGATCGCGCCGCCATCTTCAGCACATCGGGCCAAACCATACTCGAGTTCACCGACGATCGCGCCCAGCTCCATGCCACCTTGCTTCGTCTCCAACCCCGCCCCATCGCCCGCGGCTTTGGGCATGATTGCCCGGATATCAGCTACTACCAGGCCGATCTGATCGTCAACAAGAACGATCCTGAAGCGACGCAAGTGGCCATCCAGGATGCGATCGCGTGCAACCCTGCGCCGCCCAACAGTACCGCAGCGATGGCCATGCAGATGGCCGCAGCGCTGGTGCAGGGTTCCAGCGCAAGCGCGTTGAGTGCTGGCGACCACGAAAGCCGCATTTCTCTGGGCTTAGTCGGAGATGTGGTCCGCAACGTATCCAGGATGCCTGGTCAGCGAAGCGTCGTCTTGGTGTCTCCTGGATTCATCACTCCGCAGCTGGAGTATGACTATACCCAGATCATCGATCGCGCGCTGCGCTCGCAGGTTGTCATCAATACCCTGGATGCACGCGGATTGTACGTCTCACCCACCTTCGGGGATGCTAGTATTTCCACCCCACCGCCGGCGGGCAAGGCTCAGATTGAGATTGCGGCTGCTTCGGCTCAGGACGACCTGCTAGCCGTTTTAGCCGACGGTACGGGCGGCGTTTTCTTCCACAACAATAACGATCTCGATGAAGGTTTCCGCCGCGTTGCCGATACTCCCGAGTATTCCTATGTGTTGGCCTTCGTTCCTCAGAACCTCAAGCTCGATGGCAGCTTTCACAGCTTGAAGGTCACGCTAAAGAACCCGCAAAAACTGACGTTGCAAGCCCGCCGCGGCTATTACGCCCCGAAGAACTTTGCCAGCCCGGATGAGCAAGCCAAGCAGGAAATTGTTGATGCAATGTATTCCCAGGAGGAGTTACACAATCTTCCCGTCAACCTGCACACGCAGTTTTTCAAAGCCAGCGATCAGGATGCCACGCTCGTCGTCCTCGCTCATGTGGACGTAAGACGTCTGCGCTTTCGAAAAGTCGAAGGCCGAAACGACAACGTCTTAACCTGCGTGTCGGCTTTGTTCAATCGCAACGGCAATTTGGTCCAGGGAATCGAGAAGACAGTGACCATGAAATTGAAAGATGAGACTCTGGAGCACAAGTTGGCCTCAGGAATTACGCTCAAGACCAGCTTCGACGTGAAGCCGGGGAGCTATCTGGTCAGGCTTGTGGTAAGGGACGCGGAAGGACAAATGATGTCCGCTGAGAACGGGACGGTTGAGATTCGTTAAACAGGCATTTCGGAGGTGAAGTATGCGCCATCGCCGGCTGGTTCTTTTTATTGGCCTGATTTGTATGGCCAGCTTCTGGATCCTTCGCGAATCGGGTTCAAGCATTCCCGAGGTGCATGCCCAACAGGCAAGCCCAGCGACTGCCGACGACGTCGGGGTGATCCGGGCTGAGACCCGTCTGGTGCTGGTGGACACTGTCGTAACCGACAAGAAGGGCGAGTATGTTCGTGATCTGACTCAGAAAGACTTTAAGGTCTGGGAAGATGGCAAAGAGCAAGCCGTCACCAGTTTCTCCTTTGAGGAGAGCGCGAATTCCACCAACCCACAGCCGCACTACTTGGTCTTGTTTTTTGACAACTCCACCATGGACCTGGGTGATCAGGCCAGAGCCCGTGATGCGGCCGCAAAATTTATTGATGCGAACGCGGGCCCCGGCCGCTTGATAGCCATTGCGGATTTTGGCGGCACGGTTCACATCTCGCAAAACTTCACTGCCGATCCGGAGCGTTTGAAGCAAGTGGTGGCGGGGCTAAAAGGATCATCAGTCTCGCCCAACGCGCAGCCGCCGGTCATGGTAGCTTCGATGGGTAGTCCCTCCATCGGGCCGTCTCTGAGTAATGCTGAGGCCGATTTTGGCGTCCAAACTGTGCTGCTTGCTCTGCGGAGCCTGGCCAAAAGCCTTTCCACTGTGCCCGGCCGAAAGTCGCTGGTAATGCTGACCTCCGGCTTCAAAATGAATCCCGAATATCAGTCGGAACTGACTGCGGTCATCGATACCTGCAATCGATCGAACGTTGCTGTCTATCCCATCGATGTGCGTGGCTTGGTGGCTCCAGACATGGCGCCGCCGCATAGCCGTCTGGCAAGACCTTCGACCCATTCAGGATCGTACGTTCCGGCCGCATTTCACGATTCGACAAGAGGTTCTCATCGGCCAATGCTGCGCTTAGCTGCATTTGCTGAACCGGCTGCGCTTCCCGCTCAACATGGTGGAGGCGGTGGAGGCGGGGGCGGAGGCGGACACGGTGGTGGTGGAACCGGTGGCGGAGGCACCGGCGGTGGAGGCGGTGGTCATGGTGGCGGTGGGACCGGTGGTGGCGGAACCGGCGGTGGCGGCAAAACCGGCGGCGGAACCACGGGTGGCAGAACCGGAACTGGGGGAACAACGTCAAGTAACAATCTGTACAGTCCCTACAACCAGCCCAGGCAGATTGTTCCGCCATTTCCTCCTAGCGCTTCTGAGAATCAGCAGGTTCTCTATCAACTCGCCGACGGTACCGGTGGATTTGTGATTCTCAATACCAACGATTTGCTGGGCGGTCTGCAAAGGATCGCCAAAGATCAAAACCAGTATTACCTTCTCGGTTATAAACCCGCAGTTTCAGTCGAAGGAAGTTGCCACACCTTGAGGGTTAAAGTCGAGCGCGGTGGAACCAACGTCCGCGCCCGCAGTGGCTATTGCAACGTCAGGCCGGCAGATCTCCTGGCCGGAAATCCGATCGAGAAGGACCTGGAAACCCGCGCCAGCGGCGAGATGCAAGGCAATGTTACCGCGATGATGCAGGCGCCTTTCTTCTACACTTCGCCCAACACAGCTCAAGTTCACCTTGCGGTCGAGATTCCTTCTTCCGCGCTCAAGTTTGAAAAGGTAAAAGGAAAGCAACATGCGGCGGTCAACATTCTAGGCATCGCCTACAAGCCGGACGCGTCGATCGCGGCGCGTTTCAGCGATACCGTGAATGTTGACCTCGATGGCAAGAAAGAAGTGGAGGAATTTCAGAAACAGCCGTTTCACTACGAAAATCAGTTTGGGATCGCCTCTGGCGAGTACAAGCTGAAAGTCGTGTTCAGTTCCGGCAACGAGAGCTTTGGCAAACTCGAAACTCCACTCTCGATTGACCCATATCCGGGTACTCAATTCAGCATTAGCAGTGTGGCCCTCAGCAACGACCTGCGACGAGCTGCCGACGTCGCCACCGATCTGGACAGCCAACTACTGGAAGACAGGACTCCATTGCTGGCGGATGGTTTCCAGATTTCACCGTCTGCGTCCAACCATTTCAAGAAAACCGACACTGCGGCAATCTACACCGAGGTCTACGAACCGCTACTGAAAAATCCGAATCCTCCCACCATTGGTTTCGAGGTCATCGTTGTCGAGCGTGCGAGTGGAAAAGAGAAACTACATTTCGGTAGCCGAATCCCGGGAGTAAAACCAGGGAACCCGCTGATTTCGCTGGGGCTGAAACTACCAGTTGCGACGCTTGGCCCCGGTTCCTATCTCTTAAAGCTGAACGCCGTGGATTCGGCAGGCAACTCGAGCAAAACCCGCTCGGTGGATTTCGACGTGGAATGATTTCGATGTAGAATCACGGGTCGGCGCCGGACTCTTGCGCTCGACCTGCGAGAGTCGCTTCGCATATGATTTGAGCATGATTTCTGCGAATGCGTATCGCCCGCCGCGCGGGCCCGCTCGATGATCATCACCCGGAGTCCGCTGAGAATTTGCCTCGGCGGCGGCGGCACCGACCTCCCGTCCTATTACCGGCAGCACACCGGCTTCGTCATCTCCGCCGCCATCAGCCGTTATGTCTATATCACTATCAACGAAGCGTTTCGTCCGCGGATTATTGTTAAGTACTCCAAGTTCGAAGATGTTGAACGCGTCGACGAGATTCAGCACCCCATCATCCGTGAGGCCCTGAAGTTAACCGGAGTAACCGGACCGTACCTTGAAATCGTCAGCCTTTCCGACATCCCGGCCGGCACCGGTATGGGATCATCCGGCAGCTTCACCACCGCCTTGCTATGCGCTCTACACACGTTGAAGCGAGACTTCGTGCCGCCCCGCGATCTCGCGGAGCAAGCCTGTCACATCGAACTCAAGCTGCTCAATGAGCCCATCGGCAAACAAGACCAGTACATCGCCGCTTTTGGAGGCATCACTTCCTTCGAGTTTCTTCCCGATGATCGCGTGCTTGTCGAACCGCTGAAAATCCCCGCTGAGACTCTGGCCAACCTTGAAGACAACCTGGTCTTGTTCTTCACCGGTAGCTCGCGCAATGCGTCTGACATTCTCCGCGATCAGGATTCTAGAACCAAGCAGAACAATGCTGAGATGATCGAGAACCTTCACTTCACCAAGCAGTTAGGCATCGAGAGCCGCGACGCTTTGCTGGGTGGTGATTTGCGAAAGTTTGCGCAGGTGATGAATATTCACTGGGAGAACAAGAAGAAACGTTCTCCGGGCATGAGCGGCGGCGAAATCGATCAGCTGCACGCACTCGCAACCGCTAACGGCGCTCTCGGCGGCAAACTCATCGGCGCCGGTGGAGGCGGGTTTCTCATGTTCTACACCGAGGAGAAGACTCGGCTCAGGGCAGTGATGCGGCGTGCGGGGCTTCGCGAAGTCCGCATGCAGTTCGACTTCGCCGGAACAACGGTGGTGGCGCATTCGTAGGAGAATCCCTTCTTGAATTCGGCCTTGAATCCATTGCCGACGGTTGCGATTCTCGCCGGCGGCCTCGCCACCCGCTTGCGGCCTATGACGGAGACCGCACCGAAGTCACTGCTCGAAGTCAACGGCGAACCCTTCGCCTTGCATCAACTGCGTTTGCTGCAGTCGAAAGGCATACGCCGCGTCGTGTTCTGCGTGGGACATCTCGGTGAGATGATCCAGCAGACTATCGGCAACGGCTCGACCCTAGGCCTTTCGACCCCAGGCCTTCAGGTAGACTACTCATTCGACGGGCCCGCCTTGTTGGGCACGGCCGGGGCAGTCAGAAATGCCCTGCCCAAGTTAGGCGATTCTTTCTTCGTAATGTACGGCGATTCCTATCTTCCTTGTGACTACGCTGCGATCGCGCGGCAGTTTCAAACTGCGGGTCTGCTGGGAATGATGACGGTCTTTCGCAACGAAGGAAAATGGGATACCAGCAACGTCGAGTTCGAAGCCGGCGGGGTCGAAGGAGGGAAGATTGTCGCGTACAGCAAGACGAACCGCACTCCGCGCATGCATTACATCGACTACGGGCTCGGAGTATTTCGAGCTGAAGCGTTTCAAGGTTTGCCGGCTGGAAACGCCTGCGATCTCGCTGATGTGTACGCGGACTTGCTGCAGCGAAAGCAACTCAGAGCGTTTGAAGTGCGGGAGCGCTTCTATGAAATCGGCTCACCGGCGGGGCTGCTGGAGACAGCGGAGTTCCTGGCGGCGCGGGGAGTGAGCCAGGCTAAGAGTTAAGGCTAAAGAAGTAATAAGTGATGACCACGAAGAATACATTCGCCCAGCAGTTTCTTACCGAAGCCAAAGATGTAATCGACCGCCTGGACGCCGCCAGCATCGAGAATGCTGCCTCTGCGCTGGCACTGACTCGCGCATCCGGCGGGCGCTTGTTCATCCTGGGTGTAGGAGGCAGTGCGGCGAACGCCTCTCACGCCGTGAACGATTTCCGCAAGATCGCAGGCATCGAAGCCTACGCGCCAACGGACAATGTGTCCGAACTCACAGCGCGGGTAAACGATGAGGGTTGGGCAACCGTGTTCG
Organism: Candidatus Sulfotelmatobacter sp.; assembly: GCA_049280095.1. Classification (GTDB taxonomy): domain Bacteria; phylum Acidobacteriota; class Terriglobia; order Terriglobales; family Acidobacteriaceae; genus Sulfotelmatobacter. Next base: position 39,545 of record JBAPPL010000049.1, read on the forward strand.
AGGCCTGGCTGCGGGTAAGCCGCTTGTGCGCGAACGATCTTGTACTGGTGTTCTCGGTGGGTGGTGGCGATCTCGAAAAAAATGTTAGCCCCAATCTGGTGGCTGCGCTTCAATACGCAAAGACCGTGGGCGCGAAAATCGTGGGCGTGGTCGGTCGCGATGGAGGGCACACTGCCAAAGTAGCCGACGTTTGCGTCATCATTCCTACAGTCAATCCGGACCACATCACTCCGCACGCCGAGGCGTTTCAGGCCGTCGTGTGGCATCTGCTGGTTTCGCATCCCGCGGTGAAGCGGCAGCAAACCAAGTGGGAGTCGACCGCGCTAGGCGACAGGCAACTCCGTCCAGCAGTGTTCCTCGACCGCGATGGCGTCATCAACCGTGCTGTGGTGCGTGACGGCAAACCGTTTCCACCGGCCGGGGTGAAGGAACTCGAACTCCTCCCTGAGGTCGCGTCGTCGTTGCACGATTTGAAAGCGCACGGCTTCGCGCTTTTTGTGATCACCAATCAACCAGATGTCTCGCGCGGCACCCAGACGCGCGAGGCCGTCGAGGCCATCCATCAGGCGCTCGCATCCTCTCTGCCCATCGACGATATCTTCGTCTGCTATCATGACGATGCGGATGATTGCGCTTGCCGCAAACCGAATCCCGGCATGCTGCTCGAGGCGCAGCGCAAGCATAATATCGATCTCTCACGTAGTTTTGTGGTGGGCGATCGCTGGCGCGACATCGATGCCGGCCACGCCGCTGGCTGCAAAACGGTTTTGATTGATTACGGTTACCGCGAACGGAAACCGGCGCAGCCTCCAGAGGCTACCGTTCGATCGTTGCGCGAAGCCGCTGACTGGATCCTGTGCTCGAGTTTGAAGGGGTCGACTAATAAAAATGAAGTCCGTGTCTGAATTGCGGGTTCAGGTCTTCGCCGACGGAGCCGACAAGGCCAGCATGCTCGAGCTCTACCGGCAGCCCTACATCAAGGGTTTCACGACGAATCCAACCCTGATGCGGAAAGCGGGCGTGACTGACTACGAGCGTTTCGCCCGCGAAATCCTTCAACAGATTCCGGACCGTCCCATCTCATTCGAAGTATTCGCCGATGATGAAGGTCAAATGGAGCGTCAAGCCCGCAGGATCGCCCGCTGGGCGGCGAACGTGTACGTGAAAATTCCGGTAACGAACACCCGCCGGGAGCCAATGTATGAATTGGTCCGGCGCCTGAGCGCGGAAGGTATTCAGGTGAACGCGACGGCAGTGCTCGCGCTCGACCAGGTAGGCCACCTGGCGCGAGCGCTGCGCGGCGGTGCGCCCTCGTACATCTCTGTTTTCGCCGGGCGAGTGGCCGACACCGGCCTCGACCCCGTTCCTCTGATGAAATCCGCGCTCGAGTTAATGGCGCCGGAGCCTAACTCGCAACTGGTCTGGGCCAGCCCGCGAGAACTTCTGAACATCTTTCAGGCTGACGAAATCGGCTGCCACATCATTACGGTTACGTCTGACGTTCTCAAGAAGGTCACGCTGATTGGCAAGGATCTGCACGATTATTCGTTGGAGACCGTGCAGATGTTCCACAACGACGCCGCGCATTCCGGATACACGCTGGAACTCACGCCGGAAGAGCGTCTGGTGTATGAATCGACGAGGTCGTAGTTCTCGGCATCCCGGATCGTTCTTGCTTTATCCGGGGTATCTTCCCGTGATGTAGCCTTCCAGTTCCTGAATAGTTTGAGCCTGATCGGAGACGATCCATTTCACCAGGTCGCCCAGCGAGACCACTCCCAACACGTCGCCGTTCTCTCCCATCACCGGAAGATGACGGAACCGATGTCTGGTCATGATCGACATGCATTCGTCCACGGCTTGCCGTGGAGTTACGAAAACGACGGGCGAGGTCATGATGTCGCGGACCAGAGTCTCTTTGGAAGAGTGGCCCTTGAGGATCACTTTGCGGGCGTAATCGCGCTCCGAAAGAATGCCCACCAGTTTGCCGTCAGAAATAACCAGCAACGCACCGACGCTCTCAACCGCCATTTTCTCAACCGCTTCATACACGGACTGGTCGGGCGTCACTGCCAGGACTCGGCTGTTGTCCTTGCTCCTTAACACCAATGCAATCGTGTCCGTAAGTTTCATGATGAGCCCTCCAGCCGGGCAAGATTATACGCCTGAGTGTTCTCGATCCGATCGCAGTTACCGGCGCCGAATCTGGTCAGTACGAGGACATCCTCAAAGCTGCTGCCTTTGTGGGTGACTCCAGTAACACTCGGCGGTTACCTTGAGCGCGACTGAGTTTCTGTTTCATCTGGACATTTCACCTTCGTAATTCGCTGCCCTGGCAACCCACAACTAAACTTCGATCCGGGGGTTTACCTTTCACATGATCAACAAAATCATGAAGTCGCTATTGGTCCTGGCAGTGGGTGGTCTGATATCGGTTGGCGCCGCCGCTGCTCAAACTCAAGACAGCAACACATCCGGCGCGGGAGCGGGAGTGGTCGATCCCGGTCATCCCCGCGTTAACGAAGTCAATGGCCGCGAACAGAATCAGCAGGACCGCATCGCCAACGGCGATAAGAACGGGACGCTGACGCCGGGACAGTCTGCGCATCTGGAAAATCGCGAGCAGAGGACCGAGAACCAGGAGAAAGCGGACATGGCTGCCCACAACGGTCACCTGACTAAAGGCGAGCAGAGGCGGCTTAACAAGGAACAGAACAAGACCAGCAGGCAGATCTACAAAGACAAGCATGATGGCAAGTAGCTCGAGCATCTGACTTCCCACGTTCAGGACGAAAGCCGCGAAACACCGCGGCTTTTTTCTTTTCTTTCTTCCATACGAAGGCCGGTGCCGGCATCGGGCTCAGCGCAAGTCTGCGGTTCCGCCTGTCGCATTTTGCGGATTCTCGGCTCGCAGTTGCGTTTTTGCGCCGGCTAATGTCTATAATGACCGGGGCACAATGCGGCTTCGGTCCTCGGGGCGGGAAGTTGACTCGTGCTGGTGATCTTGGATGACCTTCCTGCTGCCGGCTGAGGTTGCGAAGAAATGTCTGTTGATTGCATGAATGTGAGACCCGGAGTTGAAGTTGCCAGCCTCACCGATGTGGGCTGCCAGCGCGAGAACAATGAGGATTCCTACCTCTATTGGGAACCAGCCAGCGATGAAGAATTCCAGCGCAAAGGGCGGCTAGCGGCAATTGCCGATGGCATGGGCGGACACGAGGGCGGCCAGGAAGCCAGCCGGTTGGCGGTCGAGACGGTTCGCGAAGTTTACGATCAGGCGCTGGACGACGATCCGCAAGCCGCTCTGGTTGGGGCGCTTATAGCAGCCCACACACGAATTCAGAACTACGCCGAGCGCTATCCCGCATTCCAGGGAATGGGAACCACGTGCACCGCCTTGGTTCTCCGCGGGAGGCAGCTTTATTTTGCGCACGTCGGGGACAGCCGCCTGTACCTGATCCGCGCTGCGCGCATCCTGCGTCTGACTCGCGACCACTCCTACGTTGGCCGGCTCGTGGAGAGCGGCGTCGTCCGCGCCGAAGATGCGGAGAAGCATCCGCAGCGCCACATCCTCACCGCCGCCTTAGGAGCGGGAAGGGAACTGGCGGTCGATAGCGCCGACCAGACGCTGGCCTTGCAACAGGGAGACGATCTCCTGCTTTGCACCGACGGCCTTTGGAGTGTCGTGACCGAGGAAGAACTGGAGACCGCCGTCAGCGGGAACCCGCCGGCAGAGTGCTGCGCGGCGCTGGTGGAGCTGGCGCGGCAAAGGGGAGCACCCGACAACGTCACCCTGCAAGTGTTGCGCGTTGGAGCTGAATCACAACTTTGAGGATCGAGAAGTCCTCGTCGTTCGCAGAATTCCTCCATGAAACTGCAATCTCGTGCACATGCGCTTCCTCGTCGACCTGATGCAAGCCTTCTAACTCACTGAAAAACTTGGCATTGATAGCGTTCTGATCTCCCGTAGAAAGGGAACCGCAATTGCAAAGCCCCTAAAGTCTACTAATACAATGGACTTTGTGGCATAATCGCTGACCATGAAAATTTCTCAAAAGGGACTCTACGCACTTCAAGCCATGATGATGCTCGCCCGCCACCATCACCAGGGCGCCATCAAGATACGCGAAATCGCGTACGAAGAGGATCTTCCAGAAAAATTTCTGGAACTGATTCTTCTCGAACTCAAGAACGCGCGCATGGTCGAGAGCGTTCGCGGAGCCAAGGGCGGCTACCAGCTTCGCCGTGATCCTGCCGAGATTCGCTTGAGTGAGATCATGCGTCTGATCGACGGTCCACTCGCGCCCTTTGCTGACGCAGAACAACTCCGCGTGCTCATCGGCCGCGATCTTCCGCACCGCGCACTCTATCAGGTGTTTCTCGACGTGCGCGATGCCGCGGCAAAGATTCTGGAAAACACCACCCTGGACGATCTGATTTCCGGCACAGCGTCGCGTTCTGCCAGAGGCAGGGGCACGGCCAAAACGAAAGGGAAAGATAAGAGCAGCGTCCTCCCCATGGTCGTGGGAGGCCAGAAAGTCGAATAGATCAGCAGATCCGTCTGATCTTTGCCCGCTGGGTCGTGGTCTAGAGTTGATTCGGAAGTAAGACTCTTCCGAGTTTTCTGCAAGCTAACCTGCTTCCGCCAAAGTGGATTGGTCTGCCTAGAATCCATAGTAAATCGATAGTGTTAATAGGAACAGAGATGATGCGATATCGGCTCTTCGGAAACGCCGATCGAACACCAATTTAAGACGAACCGATTCCGAATTAGGGAAAAATTTCTGCCGCGAAAGTGTTGTCAGACAAAAACTCAAAAGGAGAGGATTCAAATTTCATGAAACGACCCAGGAACGCATCTTTCATAGTCCTCGCGCTGGTGGCTCTTTCTGCCGGCGCTTGGGCTCAAACCTCGCAGTCAACCACGCCGGCCGCGGCAAAGAAGCACAAAACAGCGGCGCCCGTTATCACTGCAGCCGATGTCCAGTCGCTGAAAGACGCTCTGGGGGCGCAGCAGGCGCAGATGGCGGCGCAGCAAGAGGAGATTCAGTCGTTGCGCGACGAACTGCATCGCAAAGATCAAGTTGCGCAGCAGGCCCAATCCGTCGCGGCTGACGCCGCAGCAAAAGCGGACGCCGCTCAAGCCCAGGCCAGCCAGGACAAGGAAGCGGTTGGCCAACTCAAGGGCGACATCGCCGACCTGAAATCCGTGAACAGCACGGTGGCAGACAACGCAACCTTGAAAAACGCCGTATTGCCGTTGCAAGACTCACCGCAGACCTCCGGCCCGGACGCGCCGCAGACGTTCAACAAGCAGATGGAGGGTCCGGTAACCCTGCACTTCCGGGGGATCAACATTACGCCCGGCGGATATGTGGAAGCGGCATTTGTGCGGCGTTCAAGGGCGCTGGGCGCGGATCTGCCCACTCCTTTTAATTCTCTCACCATGCCGGGCGCTTCCCAGAGCCAGCTCTCGGAGTTTTTCGGATCAGCCCGCCAGTCTAAGATCACCGGCTTCGTCGATGGCCGCCTGAAAAACGTGGGTCTTTCCAGCTATGTATCCGCCGACTTCCTCTCTGCCGGCGTCACCTCCACCTCCACTCAAACCAACAGCTACACTCTCCGTCTCCGCCAGGCGTGGGGGCAGGCCAAGTTTAGTAATGGCTGGAGTTTCCTCGGCGGCCAGGAATGGAGCCTGGTGACCGAGAATGGCCAGGGAATTTCCCCTGACGATGACCTCGGCAGAACCAACGATGCCCGGCCCAAGACCATTGACCCGTCGTATAACGTGGGTTTCGTTTTCGCCCGCCAGTACGGCATTCGCCTGACCAAGAGCTTCGGCAACAAGGTTGCCGTCGCGGTCGCGATGGAGGCTCCGCAAGCCACCCTGACGTCGCACGGCAATGGCGGGAACTATTTGCTTGGCGAGAGTGGCGCAAGCAACAGCTACAACACCGGTGCGACGTACTCGTTCAATCCCTCACCCGATATTATCGCCAAGATCGCTTTCGATCCCGGCGTCGGACACTATGAAGTATTTGGTCTCTTCGACCGCTTCCGTGACCGCGTATTCCCCTGCGGAGAGGTGGCTGCCACCGCAACCTGCGATGGGCTGGCCGCTGGCGTGACTTCGGCGGTGGGAGCCTTCAACGCTTCCAAAGATGGAGGCGCCATAGGTGCGAGCGCACGCTGGAAGCTCCCCAAGCATTTCGTCTTCGGGGTGAAAGGTTTCGGCGGCAGCGGAGTCGGCCGCTACGGCCCAGCAGGGCTTCCCGACACTTCGGTTTACGCCGATGGCACGCTTCATCTGGTTAAGAACTTGATCGGGTTGAGTACGCTTGAGTGGCACGGGAAGAAGCTCGACATCTTCGGCTATACGGGAGCCGAGTACGCCAGCCGTTCGGCTTCCTTTGATCCAATATCCGGCAAACCAGTCGGCTACGGCGCGCCCGGGTTTAATAACTCCGGTTGCTACTCCGAGACGCTGCCGGCGACCAGCACCACCAACGGCACCGCAGGATTCGACCCCGGCGGCCTCGCCAATTGCGCGGCAGATACCCGTGCGCTGATCGAGGGAACCATCGGCTTCTGGTACCACTTCTCCACCGGGCCCAGGGGCAGGTTCCAGTTCGGCACCCAATACTCCTACATAACTCGTCAGACCTGGTCTGGCGTGACTCCGGTAGGAGCACCCTCTGGTGCGCCCGAAGGCTTGGACGGCATGGTCTACACCTCGTTCCGCTACTACTTGCCCTAGACCTTAGAAGGTCCCGCGTCACCATGGGCGCGGGACCACCGGGTTCTAATGAAGAGTTTCCGCGGACATCAACTTTCTGAGGGGCGGCGTTCCCTTCGGAAACGCCGCCGGCCCGGTTTTGGCCTACTCTCCTTTTCCGGGCCGGCAGCGCTGACTCCCGAGGAAACGTCCTCTATTTAAAGGTTCCCTCCGTAAATCTGGCCCACCATCTATGGGAAAACATCCCAAATACCTCCGCCAAATTAACAATGCCGTAACAGTACCTTAACACCCGTGTAACAAAGCAGAAGTAACGTCAATTGTTTGGAATCACCAGTAAGTTGATTGTAATGATCGAAACGGCCGACGGGTGAAGCTGTTCTCGCAAGCGCTGGCCGCGAAGGTTTTAAAGGCCCCGCAATTCGCGAACCTGCGATTGCGAAGAAGTTTCAGTTGTTCCCCCGGAAGTATGGTTCCACGAAACTCAAAAAGGAGAGGATTGAATTCCATGAAATCAACTAAAACTCTGTTTATCATTGGCCTTACGCTTGCGGCTCTCACCGCTGGCGCTTGGGCTGAAAACCCCGGGTCGGGTGCTCCGGCAGGTGCCAGCGCAGCCGCTCCCGCACCCACGGTAGTTACGGCCGCCGATGTCCAGGCGTTGAAAGATGCCTTGGCGGCGCAGCAGTTACAGATCCAGCGGCTTACCGAGCAACTGGAGCGCCAGCAGGCCTGGCAGTTGCAGCAATCTGGGGCCACAGCGGCGGCCAAGACAGCCACAACTCAATCGGCTCCGCAGCAGATGGCGGCAGTGAATACCAGCGTTGCGGTTCAGCCGGAAGCCGCGGCAGTCTCCCAGCCAAATCCGCAAGAGACCAAAGCTGTCAATCCGGAGTGGGAGAATCCCGTAGCGCTGCACTACAAGGGCATCACCATTACGCCGGGTGGATTCCTGGCGGCAGAAACTGTGAGGCGGTCGCGAGCGCTGGGATCCGACATCAACACGCCCTTCAACGCTCTGACCATGCCGGGCGCGTCGCAAAGCAGCGTGTCAGAGTTCTTCGGATCGGGGCGGCAGTCCCGCATCACGATGCTGGCGCAGGGGCAGGCGGCGAACTTCAAACTGAGCGGCTATTACGAAGCTGACTTCCTCTCAGCTGCCGTTACCTCAAATAACAACGAGAGCAACAGCTACGCCTTGCGTCAGCGCCAAGTTTGGGGTCAGGCAGCCTTCAACAGCGGCTTGTCCATCACTGGCGGCCAGATGTGGAGTCTGGTGACTGAAACCAAGCATGGCATGGATAACCGCAGCGAAGCGCTTCCCATGACCATCGACCCACAGTATACCGTCGGCTTCAGTTGGGCACGGCAATACGGGCTGCGCCTGGTCAAGAACTTCAACAACAGGACGTGGGTTGGGGTGTCGATGGAAAACGCTCAGGCCACGTTGAGCACGCACGGTAATGGTGACAACTTCCTGGTAGGCTCTGCCGGCGCCGCGAGTGGTCTCTATAATGCCGCGGGCGCCGCCTCCGCCGCCGGCACCGCGTCGAACATCGCAAACTATTCCTTCAATCCCTCGCCGGATGTCATCGCCAAGATCGTCTATGAGGCGGGCGTCGGGCACTACGAACTTTTCGGAATTTACAGCCGCTTCCGTGACCGTGTATTTCCCTGCGGCGAAGTAGCCGCCACGGCAACCTGCGCTGGCCAGGCGGTTGGCGTCGCCTCGGGGTTGTTAGCTTACAACTCCGGCAAGAACGGCGGAGGCATTGGCGGCAATGCCCGCTGGTCGGTTTACGACAAGCACCTCGATTTCGGTGTGCACTTCCTGGGAGGCAGCGGCATCGGTCGCTATGGTACGGGCGGTCTCCCGGACACCTCTGTCTCCAGCATCGGAACCCTCGATCTGCTCAGGAACTCCCAGGGGCTGGCGACTCTCGAATGGCACGGGCCGAAGGCCGACATCTACATGAACGTCGGAGCGGAATATGCCAGCCGGGCGTCAGATTTCGATCCCATCTCCGGGAAGTACGTCGGCTATGGATCGCCTAACTTCAATAACTCAGGTTGCTACACAGAAACCGCTCCTTCCGTGGGCAGCGGGTTCTTTCCCGGCGCCCTCGCGAACTGCACCGCCGACACCCGTGCCCTTATCGAAGGTACCTTCGGCATTTGGTTCAAGCCGTACGATGGATCCAGAGACAAGGTCAACCGCGGACGCATTCAGTGGGGACCGCAATTCTCCTACGTAGACCGCGAAGTCTGGTCGGGCGTAGGCGGAGAACCGCACGGGCTGGACGCTATGCTTTTCACTTCGTTCCGGTACTACTTGCCGTAAACAGACAAAGCCGGGGCTTCATCGCAGGATGCGGCCCCGGCCCTGTGCATGCAAACGGAGACGGCGCCCGCAGGGCGGCGGCAGAAGCGCCGGGGTTCAACAACTCCGGTTGAGACCCTGCCTGCGGCCAGCATCACGACGGCGCCACCGGATTCGACCCGCGCGAGCAAGGTACGGACACTCAATTTTCTGAAGGGCGCCTTCCCTTCGGAGACGCCGCCGGCACGGTTTTGGCTTACTCTCCTTTTCCGGGCCGGCGGTGTTAACTTTATTTATAATCATTTCGCGCAGAAAGTTGCCTGACTGTCGTTAGGTAGCCAGGAAACACTACGGTCTTATCTGTGAGGTCACAGCCCCGAAAGATGCGGGCTTTAGCTTGAGAACTATGAACTCCAGACGCGATTTCCTTAAGCACATTTCAGGAGCGGTGGTGGCCGCCGCGACTCCCTCTGTCTTGACCTGGGCTCTCCCGCAGGGGCAAGCCGTCGATTTTCCGGGCGAAGATGGCATGATTCTTCGTTCGTTCCGCTTCGTCGATCTCGAAAGTCCGGTCGAGTATTTCTATACCTGGCTCACGCCGGTGCCTCACTTCTTCGTGCGCAATCACATGTTCGAACCGACCGAGCTTGATCCTCACGACTGGCTCCTCTCGATCGGTGGAGAAGTCGAAAAACCGCTCACCCTGAGCCTCGCCGAGCTTTCTAAAATCGAAACTCATTCAGTCGTCAACACTCTCGAATGCGCCGGCAACGGACGCAGCTTGCATCGCCCCCAGGTCCCCGGCATACAGTGGGGCAAGGGCGCGGTTGGCACCGCCCGCTTTTCCGGTCCACGCTTGCGCGACGTCTTGGAGCGCGCCGGGGTGAAGCCCACCGGCAAGCACGTCATGTTCCGCGGGCTTGACGAAGTTCCCGGCAAAGTCCCTCCCTTCATTCGCAGCATTCCCATCGAGAAGGCGCTCGACGCCGATACGCTAATCGCCACGCACATGAACGGATCGCCTCTCCCTAAGCACCACGGCTTTCCAGCCCGAGTTCTGGTCCCCGGCTGGATCGGCGCAGCGTCCTGCAAGTGGCTCACCGAGATCAAAGTGCTCGAAGCCGAATTCGTCGGCAACTTCATGAGCGGCGGCTACCGGATACCAAACCAGCCAGTGAAGCCCGGAGAAACCGTTAAGCCCGAAGATACGCATCCGCTCACTGCACTGAATGTGAAGTCGGTCATCGCCGCTCCGACTGACGGCGCCAATCTAAAGGCCGGCAACATCCGAGTGCATGGCGCAGCCTGGGCCGGAGAAGCCGATGTAGAAAAGGTCGAGATTTCCACCGACGGCGGCGCCGCCTGGAATTCCGCGACGCTAGGCCATGAGCAAGCTCACTATGCCTGGCGCCTTTGGGCCTACGATTGGAAACCCGGCAAGAGCGGCGACTACACCATCCTGTCGCGTGCCACCGACAGCCAGGGACGCACCCAACCCTCCGCGGCGGTCTGGAACCCCAGCGGCTACCTCAACAACGCCATAGATCAGGTGAAGGTCCATGTCTCCTAGTCATTTAAAGCCCTGCGCCGCCGCGGAAGTGAGGAGCATTGTGGAAGAGCGGCGCTTCAGCGCCGCGTCAAGCCTCAAAAATGATGTGAGCTTCAGCCCCCGTGGTTGCATTTTTTGTCTGGGAATGCTCGCTGCCGTCGTCTTGTTCGCGCTAAGCGTCGCCTTGCCGTTCTCTGCATCAGCCCAGAAATCCGCAGGAGCAAACGTCACCGCCGATCTCCCCGCCGGGCCCATGCAGGCGAAAGCCACCACGGCCTGTCTGGAATGTCACGAGGCGCGCATCATTCTCCAGCAGCGTCTCAGCAAGGTCGCGTGGACGAAAGAAGTTGACAAGATGACAAAGTGGGGAGCGGTCGTCGATCCCAGCGACCGCGATGCTCTCATCGATTACCTGAGCACCAACTTCAGCCCGGATAAGTCTGCCTACGAGCCGCCGCGTACCTCGGAAGGAAAAAGCAACTCCGCAAATTCGTCGAAATAGAGACGTTTGTCAGTTTCGGGAAAAAATGCGTGTAGTACCGTGGATGAACGGCGCTTCAGCGCCGCGTCGATCGTCGACCGAGGAGGCGGGCTTCAGCCCCTGCGATCGCATTCTGCGATGGAAAAAAGCAAAGCGCCACCGACCCAATGTCCTGAGGCTTGCAGACATTACGGCAGCGCCGCTACCACTAAGCCCAAACTGTAATGGAAAAAGTATAGAAACCTAACTGCACTACTTCTAGTGCATAGTAAGGTACGCACGCCGCTAAGGTTTCTCCTCTGTGGCTTCTGTGTTTGAGCTTTTCTCCGGCCGCAAAAGCGGAAACAGAATCACGTCGCGGATGGTGTGCGAATCCGTCAGCAGCATCGCCAGCCGGTCCACACCCACGCCCACGCCGCCAGCTGGCGGCATGCCATACGACAGCGCCCGGATGTAGTCTTCATCCATCTGGTGCGCCTCGAGGTCGCCACGCTCGCGCTCCGTCAACTGCGCCTCAAAACGCCGACGCTGATCTTCCGGATCGTTGAGTTCACTGAATCCGTTTGAGATCTCCATCTGTCCCGCAAAGATTTCAAACCGTTCCGTCCATTCCGGATCATCCGGCTTCTGCTTCGACAGCGGCGACACTGCGGTAGGGAACTCGTAAATGATCGTCGGCTGCGTGAGATGCTCCTCCGAGGTCGCCTCAAACAGGCTAGCAATCGTCTTGCCCAATGGTTCCTTAGGATCGTACGCCATGTGCGCTTGCACCTGATTGAAACGCTCGACCAGCTTCTTCACGCCGTCGTGCGAAGCGAAGTCGCTCATCACTGGCTTCGCACCCGCCGCCTCCGGCCAGTAATAAATAATGGCCTCGCGCATGGTCAGCCGCTTCCAGTTGGCCCAGTCGATCTCCTGATCTCCCCACTTTGTTTTCGTTCCGCCGGTCACATCCTTCGCCGCCTGCGTGATCAATTCCTGGGTGAGATTCATCACGCCCTGATAGTCGGTGTAAGCCTGATAGAACTCCAGCATGGTGAACTCGGGATTCCAGCGCCACCCCAACCCTTCGTTGCGGAAGTTGCGGTTGATTTCATACACGCGATCGAATCCGCCCACCACCAGCCGCTTCAAATAAAGTTCGGGCGCGATGCGCAGGTACAAGTCCATGTCGAGCGTGTTGTGGTGCGTAACAAATGGCCGCGCCACTGCTCCGCCGGCGATGGGCTGCATCATCGGCGTCTCGACTTCAACGAACCCGTGCGCCTCCATCGTGTGCCGCAGTGATTGCACCAGCTTGCTGCGCTTCAGAAAAACTTCCCGCACCTCAGGGTTCATCACCAGATCGACGTAGCGCTGCCGGTAACGCAGTTCCACGTCCGTGAGCCCATGAAACTTTTCCGGTAATGGAAGCAGATCTTTGCTGAGGAAAGTAATCTCCTCCACGTGGATGGTCAGTTCGCCAGTGCGGGTACGAAACAGGTAACCGCTGACGCCGATGTGATCGCCCAGGTCGAGCAGCTTGTACAGCTCGAAGCCTTTGTCTCCGACCGCATCTTTCTTCACATAAATCTGCAGCCGTTTTCCATCCTGCTGCAGATGGCAGAAGCCGGCCTTGCCCATCAGGCGGATGGCCATGATGCGTCCGGCCACGTGCACGTTGATTCGCGGCGTCTCTAGCTCTTCAGCAGTCTTCGCTGAATAGTCCGCCAGAATCTGCGGAATAGTGTGCGTGAAATCGTACTTGCTGCGGTACGCGATCTGGCCAAGCGCCTCAATTTGTTTCAGCTTCTGACGCCGCAGTTCGTAAACACTTTCGTCGAATGCCAAGGGAATCCTTTGACAGAAGATTGCGCTCTACTGGCGCACAGATAAAATGTGGAAACGCGATTATAAACAACCCGCGGCTCGATGTGTGTCGCGCCGGGTACCTACACATCGTGGTACAATGGTACCAATGATCGACGATTCAAAGCTGCTGGTCGAGCGCGTCCAGACCGGAGTGCGCATGGAGAAACGTCTCCTCAAGGTCCTGAAGGGCTTTGCCGAGTACCACGACATGACCCTAGGCGATCTCCTCGAAGGCATCGTGCTCCATGCTTTCGATGGCAAGACGCCATTCAGCGCAGCCTCGCTCGAACGCATCCAGGAGTTGAAGCGGTTTTACGATTTTGACCTCGATTCCAGCGCCAGCCACCGGTTGAAGGAAATCAAGGCGCGGCCACCTCGCAAGAGAATCGCCGGCAAGTGAACCGGACTCCATGACCAACCAACAACTCATTCACCGCTTCGAAAACGACGAAGTTCCCGAAGACTCTTTCCATCACGCCGATCACGTTCGCTTGGCATTTGCTTACTTGTGCAAGTACCCGGTTCTTCTGGCTTTGGAAAAGTTTGCAGGCGCTCTAAAGCGGTTCGCCGCGGCCCGCGGAAAAACGCAGCTCTACAACGAAACCATCACCTGCGCATACTTCTTCCTGATCCACGAGCGCATGGCGCGCTGCAAAGTCGCGGGCTGGGAGGAGTTCGCTGATGTGAACCCAGACCTGCTCACCTGGAAAAACGGCATTCTGAACCACTACTACCGCGAGGCCACCCTGAAATCAGATCTAGCCCGCAGAGTGTTCGTGCTGCCTGACAAATGCCTTGACCGACAAACATCTCCTGTTGAAGTCGCCCGTCGTGGGCGGTAATATGTCTTGCTCGACCGTTCCTCGGGCGAACGAGAGACTATGCCGCAAAACTACGTTCCCATCTTCATCTTCATGGCAGTCATTGGCGTGCTGCTCCCGATCACGCTGCTGGCGGCAAAGCTTGTGCGCCCGGATAATCCCAGCAAGACCAAGCTCATGCCCTACGAGTGCGGCATCGACCCCATCGATAGTGCGCGTGGGCGCTACACGGTCCGCTACTACATTGTCGCAATTCTGTTCGTAGTGTTCGATGTGGAGACGATTTTCCTTTTTCCCTGGGCCGTCAAGTTCAAGGCCCTCGGCCTCTTCGGCTTGCTGGAGATGCTGATCTTTCTCCTAATCTTGATCGCGGGCTACATCTGGATATGGGCAAAGGGCGCGCTCGAATGGGTGTAACACCGCCCACCCCCGCGGCCGAGCCGTCGGCCGAAACGTTTACCGCCAGCCGCTGGACTCAGGGCAATTTCCTGTTCCCGACCCGCCTCGTGGTCAGCCCGATCCGCGTCAGCCGTGTGAAGTCCCGACTGTTTGGCAGCAACGAAGAAAGCATCGCCATGTCGAAAGTCGCCTCGGTGCATATTTCGACCGGCGTGCTGTGGTCCGAGATTCGCATCGAATCGACCGGCGGTACAGACCCCATCACCAGCCACGGTCATCGCAAAGCAGATGCCCAGCGCATCCGCGACCTGATCGAGCACTACCAGGCGCAAGCGCGCGGATGAGGCAACAGCCGCGCCATTTCCGGAATGCGCCTCCGTTTGTCCTCGCCTGTCTCGTTGACACCGTATCCTCAAGCTGATAAAAGTTAACGTTCTCTCCGTAACCAGTCAGAGCCGGAGGTTTGAGCGTTCCGAGCTATGCCGGACGAAACCAAATCGCCCTCTTCACCGCCGCCGGAAGGCGAGGCGAAGCCCGCCGCGGCGGCCCCTCCGAAGCCGGTCGCCGCAGCGAAACCGGCCGCTCCCACGCCTGTTCCGTGGGACTCGCCCATGATCGCGAAGCTGAAAGCCTCCTATGGTTCGGGCATCGAGCCGCTGACTTATGCGGGGCAGAACTATATGGTGGTCGATCGCTCGCTGATTCCTGAGATTCTTCAAGTCCTGCGCAACGAAGAGCAATTCGACTACTGCGTCGACATCACGGCAGTCCACTACCCGACGCGCGAAAAGCAGTTCGACGTGGTGTGGGTGCTTTATTCTTTCCCGCGCAACGAGCGCATCCGTGTGAAAACGCAAATCCTCGATGGGGCAACTCTCCCGAGTTCTGTACCCGTCTGGCCGGGAGCCAATTGGCTGGAGCGCGAAGTCTTCGACATGTTCGGCATCAAATTTGACGGCCATCCCGACATGAAGCGCATTCTCCTGCCCGATGGCTGGAAAGGTCATCCCCTGCGCAAGGATTACGGAATCCTGCAACAGGATAACGAGTGGGTGCAGATTAACCTGGGAATTGAGAGCGGCCAATGAGGCGGCCAGAAATCGGCAGTCAACTTAGGTAGTTAAATTAGAATGACCGACCCCAACACCACGCTCTCGCCGCTAGAGCTCGAAAGCCACGACAAGACCTATCTTGATGCCAACGAACTCGTCATCAACATGGGCCCGCAGCATCCCGCCACGCACGGCGTGCTGCGCGTCATTCTGCGGCTCGATGGCGAAAAAGTTCTGGGCCTCGAGTGCGTGATCGGCTATCTTCACCGTGGCGTCGAGAAAATTGGCGAGCATCGCACTTATACGATGTTCAATCCGTATGTCGACCGCATGGATTACGTGGCTGCGGTCTCAAACGGTCTAGGCTATTGCGAGACAGTCGAAAAACTTCTCAACGTGGAAGCGCCGCCGCGCGCCCAACATGTCCGCGTCATCCTCACTGAACTGAACCGCATCGCCAGCCACCAGCTCTGGCTGGGCACGCATGCTCTCGATATCGGCGCCATCACTCCGCTGTTCTACACCTTCCGCGATCGCGAAGAGATTCTCAAGATCTACGAGAAGTATTGCGGCGCGCGCCTCACGACTCACGCTTTCCGCATCGGCGGCCTGCAGTACGAAACCTACACCGGCTTCGAGAAGGAAGTGACGAACTTCCTGAATTTCTTTCGCCCCAAGATCGACGAGTACGAGGAACTGCTCACCACGAACCGCATCTGGGTCGAGCGCACGAAAAATGTAGGAACCATCTCCGCCGAAGATTGCATCGCGCTCGGCGTCACCGGCCCCGTACTGCGCGCCAGCGGAGTGAAGTGGGACCTCCGCAAGGCGCAGCCCTATGCCAACTACAAGAACTTCGATTTCGAGATTCCCATTGGAGAAAACGGCGATACCTACGATCGATATCTCGTGCGCATGGCTGAGATGCGGCAATCGGTGCGCATCATTCAGCAGGCCGTCGAGGCCCTGCCCGAAGGCCCGATCATGGCGAAGGTTCCGAAGGTGATGAAGCCGCCAGCAGGCGAGGTCTATCACTCCATCGAAGCACCGAAAGGCGAGCTGGGATACTTCATCGTCAGCGACGGATCGACGCAGCCCTATCGCCTGCGCGTGCGTCCGCCATCATTCGTGAATCTGCAGGCTCTCGATGTGATGTGCCGCGGCCAGCTCGTGGCCGACGTCATCGCCGTAATCGGCACGCTCGACATCGTTCTCGGCGAGGTGGATCGTTAAATGAGGATCGCTAAATGAGGTCCCGCTGATGCACGCGATCATCCAATACATTCAGTCGTACCTCTCGAGCGACAAAACGCCGGGCGTCGCCGGAAACATGTTCTGGGCGCTGGTCTACATCATGCTGGTCTTCGTGGGACTGTCGGTCGCTGTCATCGCGATGAACTGGCTTGAGCGCAAAATCCTCGCGCACATGCAAGTGCGCCTTGGCCCCATGCGCGTGGGCCCGCACGGTTTGCTGCAACCCATTGCCGACGCCATCAAGCTGTTGCTAAAAGAAGACATCATGCCGGCCGAGGCGGATACTCTGGTTTTCTGGATGGCGCCATTCATAGTAGTGCTGGCAGCATTCACAGTTTTTGTCGTCGTCCCGTTTGGCCCCACCCATGCCATCACCGACATGAACATCGGTATCCTCTTCATGCTCGGCGTCTCGTCGCTGAGCGTGCTGGGCATTGTGATGGCGGGTTGGGCGTCGAACTCGCACTATCCGCTGATCGGAGCCCTGCGATCGAGCGCGCAGATGGTTTCCTATGAAGTGGCCATGGGACTGGCTGTGGTCTCGGCGATTCTGATGACCAGCCTGAACGCCGAGGGCACCGGAACGCTTAGCATGATTGGCATCGTGCAGGCGCAGTTGGCGCAGCACGAGTGGTTCATCTTTAAATTCTTTCCGCTGGGATTGGTCGCCTTCTTCATTTTTGCCGTTGCCATGGTTGCCGAAACCAACCGAGCGCCGTTCGACCTGGCCGAGGCCGAGTCTGAGTTGACGGCCGGATTTCACACGGAATACAGCGGCTTCCGCTGGTCTTTGTTTTTCCTGGCTGAATACTCTGCCATGATCGCGGTGTCTTCCATTGCGGTGACACTCTGGCTCGGCGGATGGCTGCGGCCGTTTCCGAATATGCTGAGCGGCACTCCCTGGGATCAGATTTTTTCTCTTTTCCCCGGCATTACGTTTCTCTTTCTCGCCGCGATGTGCTTCTACAACACCGCCCGCATGCCGAAGCATCCTCTTTTCCGCATTCAAACCATCGGCCTGGCCGGATTCGGCGCGGTTCTTGCCTTGATCGGTCTGGTTCTTTTCATTCCTGCGGTAAGCATGCGCGTCCAGGACGTTTTCTGGTTCTCGGCTAAAGTTGCTGGGTTCATGTACCTCTATATCTGGTATCGTGGCACGTTCCCGCGATATCGCTTTGACCAGCTCATGCAGATGGGATGGAAAGTCCTGCTGCCCATGGGTTTGGGCGTTCTGATTCTGACGGCCAGCGTAGCGTTGCTGCAACAAAAAATATGGCACCCGTAGCCACACCATTTTTCTTTTACCTGCTCTCCGGGATCATGCTCATCGGGGGCATCCTGGTGATCACGCGCAAGAACCCAGTGCATTCGGCGTTGGCGCTGATTGTCACGCTGCTGGCGCAGGCCTCGATCTACCTGATGCTGTACGCCCCGTTCGTCGCGGGCGTGCAGATCATCCTCTACGCCGGCGGCATCATGGTTCTGTTCCTGTTCGTCATCATGCTAGTGAGCATCGAACGCTCCATGAAAGAGCGGCAGTTCAATAGTCAATGGGTGATTGGAATCGTTGCGGCCACCGCTTTAGGCGGATTATTTATCGCCGTCTATTCGAAAGGGAAGGATATCTTTCCGGATCACGTGCTGCCGGTGGTGGAAAACGATAACACGCAAAAAGTCGCCACTCTGCTGTATGGCCAATACATGTTTGCCTTCGAGATCGCCTCGCTGTTGTTGCTGGTGGCAATTATCGGAGCGGTAGTGATGGCGAAGAAAAGGATTTGAGAACCTGCAGCTTCTAGCTGCTAGCTCCTAGCTTTTAGCTAGAGGCTAGAAGCTAGAAGCTAGAAGCCGATATGGAATCAATGCTGCACATCACGACGCTGCATTACCTGGTCCTCGGCGCAGCCTTATTTCTGCTAGGCGTAATCGGCGTGCTGACCCGCCGTAACGTGGTCATCGTCCTGATGTCGATCGAACTGATTCTGAACGCCGTGAACCTGAACCTTGTGGCCTTCTCCCGCATGTGGGGAGGAGTGCATGGCCAGGTCTTCGCCATCTTTGTGATTACCGATGCCGCCGCAGAAGCCGCGGTAGGCCTCGGCATTCTAATCGCCTTCTTCCGCAACAAGGAGACGGTGAACATAGACGAAGTGAATTTGCTGAAGTGGTAGAACGACAGCTCCCAGCCATCAGCCTTTTGCTGAAAACTGAGAACTGAGAACTGAGAACTGAATGTTCCTCACCCACATCTGGCTGATCCCGCTGCTGCCGGCCTTCGGCGCGGCGATGATGTTCTTCTTCGGCCGCAAGCTGCAGAAGGCCACGGTCAGCGCCGTTTGCGTGGGCACCATCGTACTCGCGTTCCTCATGGCTTGCGGCGCGGTTTGGCAATATTCAGCTTGGTCATCGACTCCCGAGCATTTCCACCAGCCTTATCAGACCGTCCTCTACACCTGGCTCGGCACCGACACCGGCCACATGAACTACACGACCCACGACGGGTCTCAGGCTCCATTCCAGGCCGATGCCGGTTTCCTGCTCGATCCGCTCTCCAGCATCTGGCTGCTGTTCGTCACCGGCGTCGGCATGCTGATCCATATTTATTCGACCGGATACATGGCGCATGAAGGCGGCTACTACCGTTTCTTCGGATACCTCAACCTCTTCATGTTCTCCATGCTCACTCTAATTCTCGCCAACAACTATGTGCTCATGTTTGTCGGCTGGGAGGGCGTGGGCCTGTGTTCGTATCTGCTGATTGGTTTTTATTTCCATCGCAAGTCGGTGACAGATGCCGGAAACAAGGCTTTCATCGTGAACCGCATCGGCGACGCCGGATTCCTGCTGGGAATGTTCTTTATAGCCTGGTACTTCGGATCTCTCCGCTTCACCGACGTCACCACCATGGCCCGCAGCGGTCACTTCGCCATCGGTGATCCCATCATCACCGCCGCTACCTTGCTGCTGTTCGTCGGAGCCTGCGGTAAGTCGGCTCAGCTTCCACTTTACGTCTGGCTGCCCGACGCCATGGAAGGCCCCACACCGGTTTCCGCGCTCATCCATGCCGCAACCATGGTGACGGCGGGCGTCTACATGGTTGCGCGTTCGAACGCGTTGTTCGTGCTCGCTCCAACGTCGATGAAGACGGTCGCCATCGTCGGCGCGCTCACCGCGATCTTCGCCGCTTCCATCGCCCTCGTGCAAACTGATATCAAGCGCGTGCTTGCCTATTCGACGGTCTCGCAGCTTGGCTACATGTTCCTGGCGCTCGGCGTCGGAGCCTTCTCCGCCGGCGTCTTCCATGTCTTCACCCACGCGTTCTTCAAGGCTCTGTTGTTCCTCGGCGCAGGCGCCGTGATCCACTCGATGAGCGGCGAGCAGGACATGCGCAACATGGGCGACCTGGCCCATCGCATTCCTATCACGTATCGCACCATGCTGGTCGCAACACTGGCGATCTCGGGCATTCCTCCGTTCGCGGGCTTCTTTTCCAAGGACGAAATCCTCTGGCAGACGTGGACCAAAGAAACCGATGCGTACCGCCTGCTCTGGTTTATCGGCTACGCCACCGCCCTGATGACGGCGTTCTACATGTTCCGCCTGATCTACCTGACGTTTTTCGGCAAACCGCGCATGAGCCACGAGGCCGAGCATCATATTCACGAGTGTCCGCACTCGATGGCGGTGCCGCTGCTGGTTCTGGCCCTGTTCTCGCTCTCCGCCGGATGGCTGAGCTGGCCCCCAAGTCTCGGAGGTTCCGCCCGGTTTGAGAAATTCCTCGACCCGGTGTTCTCGACAGAGGCTCAGGTTTTTCAGCAGGAAGGCAAGGCCACGCAACTCGCCGCCGGAGAAAAAGAAGCGGAACACACCAGCCCTATCGAATACTTGCTGATGTTTCTCTCCGTCGGAGCCGCAGCTGTCGGCTGGGGCATGGCTCGTCGTGCATACAGCCGTGCTGACAAAGGTTTCACAGAGCCCATCGCCGTCGCCGCGCCGCCCCTCTACGACGTACTGCTCCACAAGTATTACCTGGACGAAGGTTACGACTACGTCTTCACCGGACGCCGCAAGCTGGGAGACGTCCGTCTCGGCGTGCTGGGATTGGGCGAAGCATCCGCATGGTTTGACACGCACGTGATCGATGCAGCCGTTAACGACGTAGGCTGGGCCACGCGTTTGATGGCGACAATTTCCAACTGGTGGGACAAGTGGATCATCGACGGCATCGGCGTCAACGGCCCAGCAATTCTGGCGCGCATGCTTTCGTATCCAGCGCGGCTATTCGAATGGGGTCTGGTCCAGTGGTACGCGCTGGTCATGACCGCAGGCTTGGTAGGATTCGTGTTTTATTACGTGTACCACTGAAGGAAGCTCTTAGCTGTTAGCTCTTGGCTCTTAGGCTTGAAACCCAAAGCGAAGAGTTATGAGCTAAAGGCTAAGAGCTAAAGGCTAAGAGCTTTCATGCAAAACCACATACTCTCGATCATCCTCTTCACGCCGCTGGTCGGCGCTCTCGTCCTCCTGTTCGTTCCCAAGGAGAACAAGGAAGCCATTCGCTGGATCGCGAACTTCTTCGCGCTCGGCGGCTTCCTGATCTCGCTGCCGCTGGTGCCAATGTTCTGGGCCCAGCGCTTCGACGCCACCCAACACTTCAAGTTCATCGAGGGCACGGCCAATAACTGGATCCCCTCCATCGGCGCGGGTTACGTGATCGGCATCGACGGTATTTCTTTCCTGCTCATCATGCTCACCACGCTGTTGGGCTGGATCTCAATCCTCTCTTCCTGGACCGCCATCGAGAACCGCGTCAAGGAATACTACGTCTGGTTTTTGATTTTGCAGACTGGCATGCTCGGCGTCTTCATGGCGCTCGATTTCTTCCTCTTCTTCGTTTTCTGGGAAGCCATGCTGGTCCCGATGTACCTGCTGATCGGCATCTGGGGCGGCCCGCGCAAGCTTTACGCCGCGATCAAGTTCTTCCTCTACACCCTGGCCGGCTCGGTGCTGATGCTGCTCGGCATCCTGTTTCTTTATTTCCATCACCAGCACTTAACTGGGATTTATACGTTCAGCATCACGGCTCTCTACGAAACCGCGCCGAAAATCTATTCCGATCCAGCCTACGGTCCAACCGTCGCCACGCTGCTGTTCTTCGCTTTTTTCTTTGCCTTCGCCATCAAGGTGCCGATGTTCCCCTTCCACACCTGGCTGCCCGACGCTCACGTGGAAGCGCCGACCGCCGGTTCGGTCATCCTGGCGGGCGTTCTGCTGAAGATGGGAACCTACGGCTTCATCCGCTTCTCGCTGCCGTTTTTCCCAGACGTGCTGATGCACACCAAAGTTCGCGGCTGGATGATCACGCTCTCCATCATCGCCATCATCTACGGCGCTCTAGTCTCCCTCATGCAGAAGGACATGAAGAAACTGGTCGCCTATTCGTCAGTAAGCCATCTCGGTTTCTGCACGCTCGGAATCTTCGCGCTGAACGCTGCCGGCTTAAGTGGATCTGTCTTGCAGCAAATCAATCACGGCATATCCACCGGTGCGCTGTTCTTGATCGTCGGCATTCTCTACGAACGCCGCCATACCCGCGAGATTTCCGAATACGGCGGCATCTCGAACGTGATGCCGGTCTACGCCACCATTACCATGATCATGTTTCTTTCTTCGATGGGACTACCGCTGCTCAACGGTTTCGTCGGCGAGTTCACCATCCTGCAAGGCACTTTCATGGAAAACTGGCGCTGGGGCGCATGGGCCGTCCCCGGCGTGGTTCTCGCGGCCGCGTATCTGCTGTGGCTCTACCAGCGCGTTTTCTTCGGCACGGTCACGAATCCGAAAAACGAAAAGCTGCATGACCTCACTCCGCGCGAAGTGCTGACCTTCGTGCCGCTCCTCATTATGGCTTTCTGGATCGGCCTCTATCCCAAACCGTTTTTCCAGATTCTTGAACAGCCGGTGAATCAGATCGTCGAAAACGTGCGCAACCCGCAGGCGGGGGCCGCAGTGAATGCTTCAGTCCAGCCTATCGAAGTGCGGCCAGAAATTCCGGTGACTATTGATGACCGAGCTCATCCGTATCACGGTCCAGAGCCCGTGAAGGCACCGCCCAAGGAAAAGAACTAGTGGGCATCGCCCCCCAATTCGGCTTGAACGACTATCTGCTGGCCCTGCCCATCACTCTGCTTACCCTGTTCGCTCTCGGCATCCTGCTCATCGATCTCATGCTCCCGGCGGAGGAGAAGTGGGTGAATGGGGCCACAGCTATAGTCGGCGTGCTCTTTGCCGCCAAGGCAGTGTATAACGTCCAGGCTTGGATGCAGAGCAGCGGTGTCACTCGCGTTTCAGGTTTCATGGGCACCGTGTTGATCGACCGCTTTTCCATCTATTTCTTCTATCTGTTTCTTGCGGGCACGGCCATCTCCATCCTCATGTCGATGCGTTACATGAAGACCGAGCATGAAAATCACGGCGAGTATTACACCCTGATGCTGCTCTCGGTCGTCGGCATGATGTGCATGGCCGCCGGATTCGACATCGTGCTGATCTTCATCGGCCTCGAGCTGATGGCGATTTCCACCTACGTTCTCGTGGGTTTTCTGCGCCGCAACCGCCGCTCCAACGAAGCCGCGCTGAAATACCTATTGCTGGGCGCGTTCTCGTCGGGCATCTTTGCCTACGGCCTGTCGCTGCTCTACGGACTTACTGGCAGCACGAACGTCGGCGAGATCGGCCGGCGCCTCGCGCAACTCCTCGCCAGAGAGCCTCACAATCCCGTCGCAATCATTGCCTTGCTGACCACGATGACCGGCCTGTTGTTCAAGATCGCCGCCATCCCTTTCCACCAGTGGGCGCCGGACGCATACGAGGGCGCGCCCACCTGCATCACCGGATTCATGTCCGTCGCGGTCAAGGCTGCGGGATGGGCGATGCTGCTGCGCATCCTGATCGGTAGCCCGTTCCAGCTCGGCGGACTACTTGCCATGCGCTCCACCTGGGTTCCGGTGCTGGTCTTCGTTTCCATCGCAACCATGACGGGAGCGAACTTCGCCGCCCTCACCCAGACCAACACCAAGCGCCTGCTCGCCTACTCGTCCATCGCGCACGTCGGCTACATGCTGCTCGGCCTGATCGCCGGAACTCCAACTCAACTCAATGCCGACGGCATCAAAGGCATCCTGATCTACCTGCTCGTCTACACCTTCATGAACCTCGGTGCGTTCGGCGTGATCACCTCGCTGCGCCATCGCAATGTAATCGGCGACGAACTCGATGATCTCAACGGCCTCTACTCCCGCGCCCCCGTCGAAGCCGTGCTCATGCTGATCTTCCTGCTCTCGCTCGCCGGAATTCCGCCCCTGGCTGGCTTCTACGGCAAATACTTCATCTTCCTCAGCCTGATCGAAACCGGACACTACGCGCTGGCATCTCTGGGCGTACTCTATTCCGTCTTCGGCCTGTACTACTATCTGAAGATGGCCAACGCAATGTTCATGGGCCAACCCGAAGAACGAGGCCTTCTGCCCGTGAGTTGGACCATGCGAGTCGCGCTCGCCGTAACCGCATTCGCCACGCTCTATATCGGGATCATGCCCGAGCGGTTCATCCACCTGGTGAACTGGTCGATCGGCATGGCGCAGAATCCCACGGTAGCGAAGCTGATCCATTAGCTCGATAACCCAGAACGGCTCATCTAGAGACGCCACGTGTGGAGACGGGCGCATTCGCCCGTCCCGTCCTGAGCGAAGCTCGGCCGGAATCCACCACCGCCGCTGATGAGCGTAGAATCCACCGTGCAGGCCTGATGACCCTAGCCGACCCAACTCCCGAACGCGAAGATGAAGACCGTCAAGATTCCGGTCGCAAAGAGAACTTCTGGGTGCAGGCCACTCGCTACAGCCAACTAGCATTCATCCTCCCCGCCGCCCTCGTCGTAGGATGGCTGGTCGGCGCCGGTCTCGACCGCTGGTTGCACACCACGTGGCTTTACCTGGCCGGCATCTTGTTAGGCATCGCAGCCGGATTCTTCGAACTCATACGCACGGTGCTGCGCGACACCAAGTGACTATGTCGACTCTCCATCAGTTTCAATGACCGATCAACTACAGGTCGAACCCAACCCGGCTCAGGCCGCAGCCTCCGAGCACTTCTACTCCGGCGCTCTCGACCGCATCGGCCGCGCCATGATCGTGCTCGCCCCTGTGCTGGTAGCCGCCGCGTGGTGGAAATTTGGCGTGCGTCCGGCCGGCGGTTTTGCCTTTGGTTGTGTCATCGCCTATGTCAATTTCCACTGGCTCAAGCGCGTAATCGCCGGCTTCGTCGATCGCGCCACCGGAGCCGCCACATCGCAATCCGGCCAGGGAATCGTCTTTCGCTTCCTGATGCGCTACTTTTTGATGGCTCTCGGCGCCTATGTTATATTGACTGTTTCACCCGCAAGCCTGAACGGACTTCTTGCGGGCTTATTTTTGCCCGTGGCTGCCATCGCATGCGAGGCGGCCTACGAACTGTACGCAGCCCTGGCTCGAGGGGTGTAGCACCAGTGCCGAGCGAAAAGAGCTAGAAGCTAGAAGCTTTCTTATGCCTGAACAACTCTGGTTCACCGCCATCCTGAATCATCTGTTCGCAGGCCCCGTCACGTCGTTGCTGCTGGCGTTGCACATAAAACCTAAATACCCGGCCGCTCCTATTCGGGACTCATTCGCTATGGAGCTTCTCGTTTTCGCATTCCTCCTGACCTTTTTCCTTCTCGTCCGTTCGCGGCTTTCGGTGGACCGTCCCGGAGCACTGCAGCATACGTTCGAAGGGGTTGAGGGATTCATTCAGGGCCAGAGCGACGAGATCATCGGCCATCACAGCGAGGGCTACACAGCGTTCCTCGTAGCACTGGGCCTCTTCATTCTTTTCTGCAACCTCATCGGCGTGATTCCCGGCTTCGAATCGCCGACAGCTGTGCCTATCGTTCCCCTGGGCTGCGCGCTTTGCGCGTTCGTTTATTACCACACGCAGGGATTCAAGCACGCCGGAGTAGGCTATCTAAAACAGTTCGCTGGGCCAGTGCTTGCTTTATCGCCGCTGATGCTTCCAATCGAACTCATCAGCCATCTGGCTCGAGTGCTCTCGCTCACCATCCGCCTTACCGCCAATATGCTGGCTGGCGACCTGGTCACCTTGGTTTTCATTTCGCTGGTCCCCATCGGCGTGCCCATCATATTCATGGGATTGCACATCGGCGTGTCGCTGCTGCAGACCTACATATTCGTTTTGCTGACTACAGTCTATTTGCAGGGCGCGGTCTCGGAAGAGCATTAAAAGGCAGTTCTCAGTTCTCAGAAAAAAACTTTGAGACAGCGAACTGAGACTAGGAACAGGCATCAGCGTCCTGGGCTTGGTCTTGTTTGAGCAGTACTCAGTTGTCTGCTCCTATTCTCTATCACGCGTCATTGACTGAGAACTGGGAACTGAGAACTGAGAACTGACCGCAAGCGTGAGGGCGTCTGCAAGGTATGGCGTCAACCACCCACTGGCGGTATTTCATAGTGAGGAGAAACACAATGGGTAAGCTAAGTAAATTGTTCATGGTGCTGTCCGTGCTGTCGTTCGCCGTTCCGGCCTTTGCGCAAGGAGAGGCCGCGAGTGGAGTCAACTGGGTCGCCATCGCCGCGGGATTCTCCATGGCGTTTGCTTCCGGCATCTGCGCCTTGGCGCAGGGCAAGGCGACCGCTTCCGCCGCCGAGAGTCTGGCCCGCAATCCAGCCGCTCGTCCCGGAATTCAGCTGGCTCTGATTCTGGGTCTGGCTCTGATCGAGTCGCTCGCGCTTTACACTCTGGTGATCATCTTCGTCAAGGTGAAGTAAAACAGGTTTCAAAGTTTCAAGGCTTCAAAGACAAAGCCTCTGCACCCGCAGAGGCTTTTGTTTCGACCTAAGACGTCGCTGGTTTTACTTTGAAACTTTGAAACCCTGAAACCTTGAAACTTTGCCCTAAACCTTCCGCTCCCCGCTCCACTGCTGATCCTTATTCTGTGCCGCTCGGCTCATCGCTTCCACCAGCACCCGGCGCAGCCGATAGCGGCTTTCCAGATCAGTATTGACGATCTCGAATCCCACTTCATTCACGCGCGCCCGGCGCAGCAGCACATGCGCCCTGATCTTCGACCGCATGCCCAAAGAAATCTCCAGATCGGCTTCGCTGCCGATGCGCAGGTTGTCTTCTTTTGTGCCCATGCCGCCGCCCAGGCTCAACTCGCGGATCAGAATCCTTGACTTCCCCCACGAACTTCCGATGGTTGCGTTAACACTGCGGGCCAGCACCATCCGCTCATAGCGTCGCTGCCGCACCCACGGGCATGCCGGAGCCGTATCCAAAGGCGCGATGGCCAGTTCCGCTGGCTCGATGCCGCTATCGGAAAGAATCTGGCTGCTGTAGCGTGGATCGGTCTTCGAGAGCGACTGCGCCGCCGCAATCCGCAACTCGCGGTGATGAACCCAGCCAAAAGTTTTCTTCGTCTCCACAATTTCGCGAAGCAGCGAAACCGCCTCCGGATCCCGCAGTCGTCCCAGCGACTCGATAGCCTTCAATTGCACAAACGGAGAACGCGAAGCCGCTTCGCCCGGCTTGGCCATCGCCACCAGCGGTGGCGCCGCCGTAAGATCGCCGCTCATTCCGATCTCATCGATGGTTTCCGGCAACACAACCGAATCCAGCACTTCCGCTAATTCCAGCAGAGTGCGTCCGCGGTCTGGAGCGGCTCCGTATGCCACCTGGCGAACCACAATGTCGTGGTAGAAACGGTTCCACTCAGGCAAGCGGGTCGGCAACAACTCCAGCAGTGTACCCACATCGAGACGGCTCAACAGTCCCACCACCGCCGAGGCTTGTCGCGGCTGCCCGGTCCGCAGAATCTCCCGCAACTGCGTCAGAGCCGGACTTCCCATCTCCTTGACCAGCTCGACCATGCGGTCGCACTCATCCCGGCGCATGCAACGGAAGAACCGGTCAGCCAGATGTTCAGCGCCCGATTGGCACGTCCGCCGCAGCACCAGCAGCAACTCCGGAGGCACAGGTTCGTAGTGCAATGCTTCCTCAATGAACTCCGGAATCCGGTTTTCCACGCCCACCCGCGGCCGCAAATCATTCACCATCACCGGTCGCTGCTGCAGCAGCATCTCCATCCCGGTGCACACTTCGTTCACCGCCGAGTAATTCTTGGCTTCGCTGGCTTCCTGGCTCAGGCGCACGAACGCCGCGCTCAATAGGCTTTGCAGCTCAGGATCTTTCTCCACGCACAGCTGCTCGCTCACTTGGTGGATAGCCTTGCCCATGGCGTCACCGCCCAGCCGCGCATAGAGGTCGGCCAGTTGGCTCAATCCAATCGCCGTCTTGCGCCGCGGGTCTTGTTCCTTGCTGGCCAAGCACCCGGAGTAATTGTTCAGAATTTCGGCAGCGGTGTGCTTGTCGTCGCGGTCGAGCAGCACTTCCACGAACTGGCGCAGGTTGCGCGGCGGCACGCACGGAGCTTCATTCGAGAGCAGCACCGTCTTCTTCCCCGACTCCGGCACTTCCGCCCAGAACATCCGGTCCAGGATGTCGGCGTGCGACTCCACCAGGATGCCCGCCTTGTTCATCTTCTCTTCTTGCAGCTTCAGAATCTGGCGCAACGAGTCCATCTGCCGGCTCATGTGCTCCATCATCTGGTGCACGGCGTTGACCTTCACTTCGCCTTTGGAATAACGCTCGAGCGCGAAACGAATCGCCATGTGCTCGGCAGCCTTCATCAGCAGCGGCGTGTCCTCTTCCTGGGCAGTAGTCGCTTTAGCCGCCAAGGTACCCAGCAACTGTTGCAGGTTTAGCCGTGTGTTCGGGTCAACCTCAGTGAGCTCCTTGTGTAGAACTTCCGGATTAGCATTAGGATCGCCCTGCACCTCGCCGAATCGCGTCAGCAGTCGGATGGCTTGAATTACTTCAGCTTCCTGCAGCGGAACTACTCCGCCTTCCCAAGCTGGCGCCGTCCCCGTACCTCCGCCGGCTCCCCGCACTTTGCCGGCTCCAGCGGGAGCGTTCGGAACACTTCCGAACGGAACCACAACGCCGCCAGGCTGGCCCGTGCCTCCCGAGTTGGCGCCCTCCGCCGCTGCGATCAATTGCAGCAGCTTCTGCGGATCGTTCAGCCATTGCTTGAATTCCGGCCCCAGAGTTTGCGCCGCGATTTGCGCCGCCACGCTGATATCGCCAGTCAGCGGATCGGCGGCCACAAATTTCACTTCATTGATCTTGATCGTGCTCTGCTTGCCCGCGCTGCTCAGGGCTTCTTTGATCTGCTTGGCCACATCCTGCGCTTTGGAACCAGCCACGGTAAACGCCCGCACCAGCCGCGCAAAGTCTTCAATGGTTACATCTTTGGAAAAATGCAGGCTGGCCAGACCGGCCGTGCTCAGAAGCTGCCCAAAGCTTCGTTCGGTCTGTCCCGCTTCCAGCGGCACGCCATCTAAAAGCAACTTGCCGTCGGAAACTCCCAGCAGGAAGCCGCCTTCTCCCGCGGCGGGAAGACCGTGCTGCAATTCGTTCCACGCGGTCTCGAACTGGGCCTCGGTGCGCTTGTGCTCGGGGCCGTACATACGCGCATACTTGATCAGAATATTTAGGCTGTGCACAAAAGCGCGCGCGGAAGCCGCCCGGTTTGCGTGAAATGTGGTTGCGTCGCTAATAAAACACCCCTCAACCCGCGGTCTGGCTATAGGCAACTATAGGCAATAAAAGGTTAAATCCAACAGGTAAGGGGTTGCACGTTACGGAGGTAACGGGCAGAATTGGCAGGAGTTCAAGACGCGCACCCATTGCTGCCTGGAACCTTAGTGCCTTCCTCAACCACTCAGACCGCGCGTCCCCAAAAAACCACCGGCCTGCGCTACTGGATGCTGCGCGTCTTAGAAGAATGCGACTATGTCGCCGCAGATTTCAGCGTAGATCCCGTTCACGACCTGCGCGTCTCCTTGCGACGCTGCCGTTCTCTGGCTGACGGGCTATATGCGCTCGATCCCGACCCCAACTGGAAGGCCATGAGAAAAGCGGGCAAGCGCCTGTTTCAACGCCTCGGAGCCTTGCGTGACATCCAGATTATGATGGAATGGATAGAAAAGCTGAGCCCGGCCCAAACCGATGTGGAGCGGGCGCCCTCGCCCGCTATGCCTCCGGCCAAGCAAATCTCTGAGGCTACCCCAGACGAATCGAAGGCGCGATCGATCCTCAGCGATCCCGCAGCCCAAGCTCTGCTCAAAATCCTCACCGCGCGCGAAAGAGAACAGAAACTCGAAGCCCACGCCGCCCTCGAAGAATTCGACCGCAAACAATGGCGTCAGTGGACGCGAACTCTTCCCGCGCGAGCCGCCCACGTCCGCCTCGGCAGCGCGCTGTTCAAGCATCTGGCTCTCGAGCGCTGGACCGAAGCCCGCGCACTTCACACCCGCGCTCTGCGCAACCGCTCCCAGAGCGCGTTCCACAGCCTCCGCATCGGCATCAAGCGCTTCCGCTACATCGTGGAGAACTTCCTGCCCGCGGAGCACAAAGCCTGGAGCAACGACCTCAAAGAAATGCAGGACTTGCTCGGCGAGGTCCATGATCTCGACGTACTCTGGGCCACGGCGACCTCCTGCCACGTTTTCCGGGATCAAGATTCCCGCAAGCGCTGGCACGAACGAATTCTCTCCGAGCGCGCCAAACGCATCGAGGGTTATCGGAGAAAGATGACCGGTCCCGCTTCGCTCTGGCAGGTTTGGCGCGCCGCGCTGCCCCAAGGCAAGCAGATTCAAGCGCTAGCCACCCGCCGCATGAAGCTCTGGGCGCATGGCCTCGATCCCGACTTTGCCCATTCCGAGCGCGTCGCCAGCCTCGCTCTCCAACTCTACGACGGTCTTCTAGCCTCCGGGTGGCAGTCGTCCGCCGACGCCGTCTCAGCCCGCTCTAGTCTTCTAGCCGCCGCTCTTCTTCACGATGTCGGCAAGTCCAAGGGCGAGAAGGGACATCACAAAATTTCCTTCGACATGATCCGCGCCCACGGCAATCCGTTAGGCTGGAAGCCCGCCGACCTGCAACGCGCCGCCCTCGTCGCCCGCTTTCATCGCGGCTCTTTGCCCACCAGAAAGCACAAAGACTTGCGCGATCTCCTCCCCGACGAACAGAAAGCCACCATCCAGCTAGCCGCCGTCTTGCGTCTAGCGAACGCCCTGGACGCTGCCCACGACGGCCACATCCGCCGCATTCAAATTGAAAATGGCCCGATCAGAGCTAACTCGATGGGAACTAATAAGCTCAGAGCGAAAGGGAACGAACCGGTCGTCATCGCCGCGGAAGGCTATTCTCCCCTCAGCGCCTCCGCCCAAACCATCGCCGCCGAGCGCCACCTGCTCGAAACCGTCCTGCACCGCCCGGTCATCGTCAAGCCGATGTCGTCAAACCGACAGTCGTTAAGCGGACAGTCAAACCGACAGTCGTCAAACCGAAGTCGCTAAGCCGACGAAGATCGCAGCCATCTCAGTCCGCCGCGGAATTTTGGTGGAACCATCGTATTGCCAACTACGTAGGAAATATATGTCAGACCTCAAAAACGTAGAGTGGTGGTGGGTGACCGATGCGCGATCCCTGGTGGATGCACCTTCTTCTGGCAGTTCACATTACCGCTGGCAGTGGAGCCTTCATGGTGGCTCCGCTGGCGCTTGTCACCGCTAAGGGCGGCAAGGCGCATCGCCGGTGGGGCAAAATCTACTTCCGGTGTATGGCTGTCGTTGCGTCCACCGCGCTGATCATGGCCGCCTATCGACCAATCCTCTTTCTTGCGCTGGTAGCCATCTTCAGCTTTTATGCGGCTTTCACAGCATACCGGGTGCTCGGGCAGAAGGCAGCTTGGGAAGGCAAATCGGTCGTCCGTGGCTTGGACTGGGTGGCCGCCATCCTGTGTTTCGCAGCTAGCGCAGCGTTGGCGCTGTTGGGAGCAATCCGGCCGGATTTTGTGCAGAACCTACGCATTCCGGCACTCGTGTTCGGAGCCATCGGCATGCGCATTTCTGGCAGAGCCATGTGGCGCTTCACACATCCACCAGCCGAGAAGATGTTCTGGTGGTACGCCCACCTGCAAGGAATGATCGGCAGCTATATAGCCGCTTGGACCGCGTTCTGCCTTGTCACCATCGGTCCTCTGGTGCATGGGAAAGCGCAAGTTTGGCTGTGGTTACTGCCAGTGTCGATTGGCTTACCCGCGATCATTGCCACCACGGCTTATTACCAGAGGAAGTTTTCTCCCAGGCACAAGCCTGCTCTTACATAAACAGCTTAAGAAAACGGAGCTGATTATCGATTCTTAAGAGTTCGAAAGCTATTCCCCTGAATCAAAACTGACCCACTTCCCAATTCCAACGCACGTGACCAATTCCTCCGCTTGAGGAATAGAATTGTTCCGGCACT
Organism: Candidatus Sulfotelmatobacter sp.; assembly: GCA_049280095.1. GTDB lineage: Bacteria > Acidobacteriota > Terriglobia > Terriglobales > Acidobacteriaceae > Sulfotelmatobacter. Next base: position 71,464 of record JBAPPL010000049.1, read on the forward strand.
TGAGCGAGGGACACCGATGTACTTCGAACAGTTCTATCTGGGCTGTCTGGCCCACGCATCCTACATGCTTGCGTCCAAGGGCGAGGCCGTTCTGGTCGACCCGCAGCGGGACGTAGAGATTTATCTTAATGCTGCCGAGGCGAATCACGTTTCGATTCGCCACATCTTCGAAACTCACTTGCATGCCGACTTCGTTTCCGGCCACACAGAGCTGGCCTCGAGAACCGGAGCGCAAATTTATATCGGTGCGCAAGCCGGCGCAGCCTTCCCTCACGTAGCGCTAAAGGATGGCTTCCAGTTACAAGTTGGACAAATGCGCATAACGGCTCTTGAAACGCCAGGTCACACGCCGGAGAGCATGTGCTTCGTAATTACAGACGAAGAGAAGTCTCCCGCTCCCTGGGCGGTCCTGACCGGCGACACGCTCTTCCTCGGAGACGTGGGCCGTCCCGATCTTTCCCGGCGCTACACTCCTGCACAACTCGCAGGAATGCTTTACGACAGCCTTCACCAAAAGCTTCTCAATCTATCCGACGATGTTCTCGTCTACCCCGCACACGGCGCCGGTTCTCTCTGTGGTCGCAACATGCGCGCCGAGCGCGTTTCCACCATCGGCACCGAGCGGCTCACCAACTACGCATTACAAATAAAGAGCAGGGAAGAGTTCGTCGCGCAATTGACCAGCAATCTGCCGGCTCGCCCGGAATACTTTCTCCAGGACGCGGAAATCAATCGCACCGGAGCCTCGGCGCTCTCCGACTTGCCCGCCCTGTCTCCCATCGAGCCCGCCGAACTTAAAGCTCTGCTTGCAGAAGGCGGAATCGCCCTGGATGTTCGTCCGGCCGATCAGTTCGCGGTTGCACACGTGCCCGGATCCGTAAACATTGCCTTGTCGGGCCAGTTCGCCTCGTGGGCAGGAGCGTTACTGGGTTTGGCCGCTCATCCTGTATTAATCGCAGAGTCGCCGGAGGCAATCTCAGAAGCACGCATGCGACTGGCGCGCATCGGCCTCGAAGATGCGCGAGGCTACCTGCGTGGCGGCGTCGAAGCGTGGACGGGAGCTGGATTGCCTTTGGCCACCCTTTCACAGATTACTGTGGAGGCTCTCAGCGACCGGTTCCAAACCAGTGGCATACAAGTGCTCGACGTGCGCCGCGAGCCCGAGTGGGAGGCCGGGCACATTGCAGGCGCCTCCTGGTGGCCCTTGGACAACTTCAAAGTCGCCCCGCCCGAAATCGATCGCGACGTTCCCCTCGCCGTTCACTGCAAGGGAGGCTATCGCAGCATGATCGCCTGCAGCTTGCTGGAGCGTGCCGGCTTTAGGAACGTGCTTAATGTAGTGGGAGGGTTCGACGCCTGGCAACAAGCGAAACTCCCCGTCGTTTCTGAGAAGCCGGTCGAAGCGTAAGAGGGTAGCGACCGTTAGCGAACCGCGGGTTCTGAGTGTAAGCCCTGTCCTCAACAGTTTCATCTTCGAGTCGCGCAATTCAGGAGACTGCATCCCTGCGCCACGTTCGCAGGTTCACCGCGTAGAGCACGATACAAAACAGGTTTGCCGGAATCAACCCCAGTTGCCCCGTTCTCAACCCGATGACGCAAATGATCAGGCTGTTGACCGCCGCCAGCACCCAGCCCGTCCAGCATCTTCTCCCTATCAGAATCGTCGAGAAAACGGTAAGCACACAAGACAAGCAGTCAAGCCGCCACATAATCGAAAGCACTTCTGATCTCATACCCCTATCTTCACTTGGAAGGAGGGCACGTTCAGTGATCCAAGGCACGTGAGAAGTAACCTTGGTAACTTTGGACGTTCCTTTTTGCGCCAACGCTCCTTGGGATCACCCAGGCCCGTGGCGGCGGTCACAGCTTCGGGCGGCCGCACTTGAGATAATCCAAACAAGGAAGTCGCCAGGCAGATTTCTAGCGACGGGCCGGAATCGCAGTCCTGCTGGGAATGCAAACGCGGTAAGGTGCCGCTGCTTCCAAACGGACTGAACTACGCAGAATGCCCTCCCGCTCGGGTCAATCACTCTTGTGCTGCAACACTCTTAGAGACCTTCAAGGACGAAATATGACAGACATTCAACTCCGGTTCATCAGCCCCCACCAGCTTGTATTTACACGAAAAACAGTGAGTGTCAGAAATGGCTTGTGAGGTATTGAGGGCTCCGAAGGCACATATATAGAGGTGATTGCGAATGGTTGAGACATCCCTTGGGCAACAATACCTCAAAGCAGCCCTCGCCAAGTGGCGCGAGGCTAATCCTTGGGCGAGCGATATTGCTTGGGAGCGGATGCCCTCGCGATACAGAAATCAAGTCGAGCAAACTGCGAGATGGATGATAGCGAAGAGCCATCCAGTTAGCCCGGCCGAAGATGTCGTTCCGGAAATCGAGCACGACGACCTAGCCGCCTGAATGTGACCCCTCAGCGTTCAAATCTGAGCTTCGCGCTCTGATTCGATTAGGGCACTCCCCGCTTCGATCAATTAGCGAAAATCGCCATCGCGCCACCCCGAGTGAATCGACGTTGCCGAAGAGGCCGAACCTTCGTAGACTTAAAAACGAAGCCTTGCAAGCGGCCTCCCATGAAAACTGCCAAGCTGGCCAGATCCTACCGCATCGATGACGGTAAGCATTTCCGCCTGAAGGACTTCGATCCCGCCGACACCGGGCATTTGCATTCGATCGATCAAGCCCGGGAACAGTTACAGAAAGACACTGCGCGCCTAGAAGATTTGCAGTCCAAGCTCTACGCCCAGGACCGTTGGGCTCTGCTGCTGATCTTCCAGGCCTTGGATGCAGCCGGCAAAGACGGCACCATCAAGCACGTCATGTCTGGAGTGAACCCGGAAGGCTGCCAGGTCTACTCCTTCAAAGTCCCCTCCGCGGATGAACTGCAACATGATTTCCTGTGGCGCACCACGCGGCATCTGCCCGAGCGCGGCCATATCGGCATCTTCAACCGCTCTTATTACGAAGAAGTGCTGGTCGTGCGAGTGCACCCGAAAGCGCTCGCGGCCGAGATGCTTCCACCTTCGCTCGTCACCAAAAACATCTGGGAGGAACGTTTCGAAGATATTCGCAGCTTCGAGCGCCACATGGCACGCAACGGCACGGTGATCCGCAAGTTCTTTCTCCATCTATCGAAGAAAGAACAGAAGCGCCGTTTCCTGGCGCGGCTCGAGGAACCGGAGAAGAACTGGAAGTTCTCCGCCGCGGACATTCACGAACGTCAATATTGGGACGACTATCAGAAAGCCTATGAGGAAATGATCTGCAACACCGCGACGAAGCACGCTCCGTGGTACGTCATACCCGCGGACAATAAATGGTTCACGCACCTTGCAGTTTCGGCGGCGATTGTGGAAACACTGGAACAACTCGGCCTCGCCTATCCCAAAGTAGATGCCGCGAAACGCAAAGAACTCCAGGCGGCTCGTCAAACTCTCGTGAAGAAAGGCAGTGGCGCAGTTTGATTGTCATCCTGAACAAGCGTTCTTTGCGCAGTGAAGGACCTGGGCGAGCCGCGCGTTGTGTCGCGTTCTTTGCGACACAATAATCGCGCGCGTTTGGCTCCGCTTCCTTATCAAACCCCACCGCGGGCATCACTTCCCATTTCGCTTCTGCCGCATTACCATGGCAGAACCATTTCTTTTCATTTTCATTTCTTTCAATTGGGGGGATCCGAATATGGCAGGTCGAAACGCGCCGCTCTGCAACAAATCTGGTAAGTCTCCACAAGCTCGGTACCTGCCGTTCCTTCTCGCCGTATTCACACTCGCCGTATTCGCGCTGGCTGCTCAAAGCACAGCCTTTGCACAGGCCAAGCCAGAGACCAGATCGAAGGCCGCCAAAGCTCAGGCCGCGCCTTCCGCGTCCTCTGACCAGAATTCCACTGATAACGAATCAACCAAGCCAGAAGAAAAGCCGTTCAAAGGTATGAAGTATCGCCTCATCGGTCCCTTCCGCGGCGGACGCTCCCTCACCGCTGCCGGAATCCCGGGTGATCCAACGACTTACTATTTCGGTGCGACCGGCGGCGGAGTCTGGAAGTCCACCGACGGCGCCATGACCTGGTCTTCTGTTTTCGATAAAGAAGGAAGCGGATCCATTGGCAGCCTGGCGGTCGCCAACTCCGATCGCAACACGATATACGTTGGCACCGGCGAGGCCTGCATACGCGGCAACATCGCCCAGGGCGACGGAGTCTACAAGTCTCTAGACGGCGGCAAGACCTGGAAGAACGTTGGCCTGCACGACAGTCGCGCCATCGGCAAAGTCATCATCAATCCCAACAATCCGGATATCGTTTTCGTGGCCGCTCTCGGCCATCCCTACGGACCCAACACCGAACGCGGCATTTTCCGCACCACTGACGGCGGCAAGACCTGGGACAAAGTTCTCTACAAAGATGAGAACACCGGGGGCGTCGACGTAGCTTTCGATCCTCGCAATCCCAACATCCTATTTGCCGCGCTCTGGCAGGTGCGCCGTACGTCATGGGGTCTGGCCGACGGTGGCCCGGGCAGTGGACTCTACCGTTCGAACGATGGCGGCACGACCTGGAAGCGGCTCGAAGAGCATGGTCTGCCGAAAGGCCCCTATGGACGCGTGGGCATCGCCGTCGGAGCCAATTCCGAGCGCGTCTACGCCCTCATTGAAGCGCACGACCCCGATGGCGGTCTCTACCGCTCCGACGACGGCGGCGAGACCTGGGACTCCGTCAACCCCAGTCACAGCCTCTGGCAGCGGCCGTGGTATTACATGCATATCATCGCCGACCCCAAGGACGAAAACACGATCTACATCATGGATGTCGACGCCTACAAATCCACCGATGGCGGTCACCTCTTCAACAAGATCAAAGTTCCCCACGGCGACAACCACGGTCTGTGGATCGATCCCAAAGATACCAGCCGCATGATCGCATCCAACGATGGCGGAGTCACTGTAACTCTTGATGGCGGAAAGAACTGGACGCGGGAAGACAATCAGCCCACAGCGCAGTTCTACCACGTCATCACCGACAACGAAGTACCCTATCGCGTCTACGGTGCGCAGCAGGATAGCGGGACCGTTGCCATCGCCAGCCGCAGCGATGACGGCGCCATCGATCGTTCCGATTGGTATGACGTCGGTGGAGGCGAGGCCGGCTACATCGCACCTTATCCCCCCGATCCGAATATCGTCTATGCCGCCGATTACCAGGGAAACATCACCCGCTTCGACAAGCACATCGGGCAGGTGAAGTCCATCACCGAGGTACCTGAACTTTCTGATGCCTACGGCGCCGTGAACCTGGAGCACCGCTTCCAGTGGACCGCACCTGTGCTGATTTCCCACCACGATCCCAACACGCTGTATCACGGCGGCGAGCGTCTGTTCAAAACCACAGACGGCGGCGTGCATTGGACGGCGATCAGTCCCGATCTCACCCGCAACGACAAGAGCAAGCAGCGCGTTTCCGGCGGCGACATCACTCTCGACGATTCCGGCACGGAGTATTACGACACAATCTTTGCGGTGGCTGAGTCTCCGCTCACCAAGGGCTTGCTCTGGGTCGGCACCGATGACGGCCTCGTTCAACTGACTCGCGACGAAGGCAAGAACTGGACCAACATCACGCCTAAAGACCTGCCGGAGTGGAGCCGCATCAGCCAGATTGAGGCTTCGCCCTTCGACGCCGGCACGGCCTACGTAGCCGTCGATCGCCATCAGAACGATGATCTCCAGCCCTACATCTATAAAACCAGCGACTACGGCCACAGCTGGACGAAGCTGACCAACGGAATTCCCGAAGGCAGCTTCGTACGCGCCGTCCGCGAAGATCCCAAGAGGCGCGGGCTGCTTTATGCGGGAACCGAGAACGGCATTTTCGTGTCCTTCAACGACGGCGCCGATTGGCGGTCGCTCAAGCTGAACCTGCCGACCACCCCAGTGCACGACCTCGTCATCAAGGACAACGATCTCGTCGTCGCTACGCACGGGCGCGCGTTCTGGATTCTCGACGACGTCAGTCCGTTGCGCCAATTCAGTGACGACGTGGCCAAGCAGGATGTGCATCTCTACACTCCGGCGCCGGCTTACCGTATTCAGGCCGGCAAGGCCGGCGAACGCCATCCCTCGAAGGTTGCGGGGCAAAATCCGCCGGCAGGCGCCGTGATTTATTACTACCTGAAGGATGCGCCAAAGCCGGGCACGGAAACCAAGCTGGAAATCCTGGATGCCTCGGGCAAAGTGATCCGCAAATACTCCAGCGCCGAAGTCGAACCGCTCGAGGAACCCCTCGATCCCGACGAGAAGAAGCCGGAAAAGGAGATCAAGCCGGAGGCTGGCCTGAATCGCTTCGTGTGGGATCTGCGCTATGAAGAAGCACATCGCGTTCCCGGTTACTACCTCTGGGAATATGACGCGGGCGCGCTCGGACCTGTGGCTGCGCCCGGCCAGTATCAGGTGCGACTCACAGTGGGCACCGAGAGCCAGGTTGCGCCGCTCGAAGTCAAACTGGATCCACGCGTGAAGGTCAGCCAGGAAGATCTGGCGCAACAATTCAGCCTGCAGATGCAGATTCATGAAGAACTGAATCACGTTTACGACGCGGTCAACCAGATTCAAGACGTGCGTTCGCAAGTGAACGGCCTGAAACGGCGTTTGCCGGAGAATGCCAGCACGAAACCAGTCGTGTCTTCCGCCGACGATCTCGAGAAGAAACTGGTTGCGTTGCGTGATCAATTCATCAACCTCACCATCAGCGCCAATGAAGATTCGCTGGCCTACCCACCGCAGATTGATGGCAAGTTGGCCTTCCTCGCCATGGATGTCGGCGCCGCTGATTCAGCTCCCACCGAAGCCGAGCAGCTTGAATTCGAAAAGCTGAAGCGGCAAAGCGGTGAGCTGCTCGGCCGCTGGGATGATTTGCAGCGCCATGATCTGGATGCGTTCCGCAAGCTCACGGCAGAAAGCAATCTCTCCACCGTGGTGGTCCCGCCCGCAGGTCAAGCCGGGCAAGCGGAAAATGCTGACGCTCATTAACCAGTAAGGGGGCAGCTGGCGATCACCAACACAGTGTGTGCCCCGTCCTTCGCTTTCTTTGCGAAGGGCGGGAATCTCGAACGCTGGCGCCCCAACTCTTGATTTCGCTGCCACCAGCAACACGGCGGCCCCGTCACACGCGCTCCCGCGTAATGTAACTCGCGGTTCCATCTCCTATTACTTCCGTGCCACTCAGATGGCACGGACGGGCCTTGTCCCGCCTCTCTTCCACTGCTACTTTGCCGATAGTGATGCTGATCCTCCCCTGAGGTGATGGCCGAATAGGATTGTGGGGGTAGCTATGAGGTTCATGCATCTGTGTTATGCAGCTCTGGGCTTTGCGGTGGCCCGTTGGGTATTCCGGCGGGAGCCAGTGGCTGATCCAGTCTCACGGTTACGGTCTTCGGGCCTTCTTTAAGAAGGCTGGTTTTAAGAAGGCTTGGGGCTAAAGTTTGGGCGCGCGTGCCCGTTGCGCTTCCATTTCGTCAAGCGCGCGCCCAGCTTTTCTTTTCTGCCTGGTTCTTCTCTGCTTCGTTCCGGTTACTAAAGTTCATAAGGTAACCTCCGCTCCTGCGCTTCGCTCTCATTACAGTTGCGAATCCAAAATCGCTCGTGTGGGGCGGACACTCCCTTCGGCTTCGCTCAGGCAGGCTCTGTCGCCTGTCTCCATCTGACCAAATCTCAAGTCATCCGCTGCGGCTGCTTCTTATGGAGCGGGAGCGCGGTGCGCTCTTCACGCTCGCCGGTGGCTTGCCCGTGATGCTCTGCGGCGCAGGCTGAAAGGCGCTGCTGGGGCGCGCTACTTCCGCTTCATCCTCCGGCGGCTTGTTGGTGGCCGTTTGGGCTGCGTCCTGGACCGCAGCTATCGCGAATGGCCCGGCGGCTGGAGGGGCTGCGGGGTATTCGGGAACTTCCTGTACTTGCTCAATTGCTCCATTCCTGTGGGCAAAGCCGCATAAGCAAAGTCACAATATTTGGAGTCTCCCAAAGTTTCATAAGTGAGTCTTATGCGGACATAAATGGAGCGCTTGGCGTTAGCCATCCCCTCTATTTCTTCGGGAGTCAGTCGCCTGGTGAGCGGAATGTCATACATGATCGGCTGGGAAGGATATACAAGAACCGCCGCAAAAACCTAGATGATTGTGCAGCCCTTCTAGTTGGAATCGTGCGAGCAGGGGGGTATCCCATAACAAAAAGGTAAGCCGGCTTGCTGGCTAAAGCCGCCGGTTGAATTCGTTTTGCGGCTTGATCGCAGCGCTGAAGCGCTGCGCCACCCAAAGGCCGGGGACATTGGGCGGGCGTGCTAAACTGAGCTCGAATCCCACATCGAGGACTGCGACAGTCTATGAAATTCGGAGTCATCATCTTTCCCGGCTCGAACTGTGACCACGACGCTTACTGGACCATCCAGCACGTCGCCAAACAGCCCGTAACCTTTCTCTGGCACGAGTCGCACGATCTGGAGGGGTGCGATGCCATCATCGTCCCGGGAGGGTTTGCTTATGGCGACTACCTGCGGACTGGCGCGATCGCAAAATTCTCTCCCGTGATGGAGTCGGTGCGGCGGTTTGCCGATGGTGGAGGACTGGTGCTGGGAATCTGCAATGGCTTTCAGATCCTGTGCGAGTCGGGGCTTTTGCCGGGAGCGCTCATGCGCAACACGGGGCTGAAGTACGTCTGCAAGCCGGTGCAGGTGCGGGTGGAGAACGCGGCGACTCCTTTCACCAACGCCTGTGCGCGCGGAGACGTGTTGACCATCCCGATCGGGCACATGGAGGGCAACTATTTCTGCGACGAGGCTACGCTCGACGAGTTGCGTCGCGGCGACCGGATCGTGTTTCGTTATGTAACTCCGGCGGGTGAGGTTACGCCCTCCGCCAATCCCAACGGGTCTCTGGATAATATTGCCGGGATCTGCAACGCGGGCGGCAACGTGGTTGGCATGATGCCGCATCCCGAGCGCTCCGCCGAATCTGAACTCGGCTGTACCGATGGAATGAAGATTTTCGATTCCATGGTCGGCGCCATGGCGAGCCGCTAAGCTTCCTCGCGAGAACATGTCTGTTGGTCAGCTCCGTTGCAAGCCTGTGAATAACTTTTCGTTTGATAATTGCCTGCCTGGGTGGTAGTGTCGCGACGAAAGCTGCTTCCCCATTTCGCCCAACTGGAACTCAAACGTTCAACCAAACATTGGGAGGAGTGTGCCTGATGACGGCGAAGCAGATTCTCGATTCCTTTTCTGAAACGTTGATGCGGGATGAACGCATTCTCAGCCCGCAAGAGCGGGAGTTGCTGATGAGCCTCCTGCAGAACTCCAGAGCAGTTTCCAGCAGTGATCCACAGACTCAATCGGCTGTGACCGCGGCCATTGCGCGTGCGGTGGGCGAAACGGTTGCACAGCGCGCGTTTGCGCTGTTGGGCAGCAGCATTGTGGAGCAAATCCTGGCGCGCTCGGGAATGCCCGCGGCAACCGAGGAGACAATGCTTGCCGCGACGGTACAGTCACGCGCACCGCAACCGCCCAACCCCGCGCCATCGCCCGGCCCGAAGGCGCCGCAGCCGCCTAACCCTGCACCGTCGCCTGGACCTAAGGCGCCGCAGCCGCCAAACGCACTCCACCCCCAACACGATGTGCGGACGTTGAGCGCGCCCGTGCAGCGGGTTGGAGAGCAGAGCCAAATTGATTCGGGCAGCAGCGTTGGCATTTTGGATTCGCCGGAGATGGTTCGAGCGCAATGCGTCGTGCTGGATGAGTTCCTGGCTCCAGAGGAGCTTGAGGAGCTTGTTTCCTACACGCTGCAGCGCGAGGCGGAGTTTCAGAGCAGCGAACTGGTCTCGCCGAGTGGCGAGCCGGGAATGATCGACTGCGACCATCGCCGTTCGCGGGTGCTGATGGATTTGGGGAAGCACGAGGAAGTCATTCTCGAGCGAATCCGCGGCGTGTTGCCCAGAGTGCTGGATCAACTTGGGGCCGAGCAGTTCCCGGTTACGCAGGTTGAGGCTCAGATCACTGCGAGTAATGACGGAGACTTTTTCCGTGCGCATAGCGATGACTCGGAAGAAATCATTGCGTCTCGTAGGATCACATTCGTTTACTTTTTCCACAGCGAACCGCGGCATTTTGAGGGTGGGGAATTGCGCCTCCACGATTCGCACGGGAAAGGTCAGGGGCAAGTCAGTTCTGGCAGTTATCAGACCGTTGTGCCGCAGCAGAACCAGATCGTGTTTTTCCCCTGCTCGCTGTTGCACGAAATCACTCCCGTGGAATGCCGCTCGAGGGCATTTGCGGACAGCCGTTTCACACTCAACGGATGGCTTCACAAATAACAGACACGGAGTGGCTGAACTGGATTGCTGGTCTGATGGGGGTGGGGTCGCGGCAAACACAGAGCGCGACACTGCCCCCCGGGCAATTCCATTGTCTGCTCGACGAATTGCCGCTGCACTTGATTCCGCCGCGCTGGATCGAGTCACAGTGCTGGTGGCAGAAGCTGTCTCATGAAGAATTATTCCTCAACCCGCAATGTTCGGTGTTGCCCGCGGGGCAGGTGCCGGCAGAACTGGAGCAGCGTCGGCATTTGCTGAAGGATTTCTGCCTGCAGGGAACGGTTGCCTGGGTGCGTGACCCGGCCACGAGTTCTCTGCAGCCGTTTTGGCTGGGTCCGCGGTTGGAAGCGGTGGTTGCAAGTCTTCAAACTGCAATGCTGGGAGCAGGAACGCCGGTTCCGGCCACGGTTCCGAGAGATGTTCTCCTCCTGTTGGCTGGCGCCGGCATTCTGACGACGGCAGCACAAGCCGAACGGCGTTTTGTGGAGTGGGCTGAAGTCGTAAGGAAAGCCGCGCAACAATTTCGAGAAAGAGGATACGCCCCTGTGGGCGAGTTGATTCATCCTTTCAACCTTGCCGCGCTGCGCCGTTACTACCGGCATGCGATCCGGTGCGGAGCCATGCCGCTCGGCGACGTGCAAAGCCCGCGGCGGTACGCGGCTCACAATGAAAGTGTCGCACGCTTTTTCCATTACCAGATTACGAATGCAGTGAGTGCGGTCGTGGGCGAAGCCATCAAGCCTTCTTACGTGTATCTTGCGTCTTATTTGAGCGGCGCTGACTTGAAGAAACACATCGACCGGGAGCAGTGCGAGTTCAGCGTTACGCTGTGCCTGGATTTTTCTCCCGAGCCCAAGCTCGAAACCTCGTGGCCCATACGCCTGGACGCTGCGGAAGGTCCGGTCACGGTTTATCAGCCGCTGGGCGATGGGTTGGTCTACCGGGGAACGAAGGTGCCTCACTACCGCGATGTGCTGGCCGGGGGACATACATCGACTTCCATCTTCTTCCATTATGTGCCGGCAGATTTTTCCGGGCCGCTCGAATAGAAGCGCCTGGCATCTTCGCTGCGCGTTGGCTGGGCTACCGCACGCCCGAAATCAGATAGAGCACCGAAGAGACCTGGTAGTAGCTGTAAGCGAAGCGCGAAGCGTCGCGGGTCATGACCACGGGAGCAATATTCGCTACACCGGCGTTTGTGGGGGGCTGCAGCTGCTGGATAAGGGTCTTCTTGCCGGTAACCAAATCGACTTGGTAGACGTTGGTCGGGACTTCGCCGCGAAGATACACATAAACTGAGGAGCTGTCCTGAGACCACTGGATAGGAACAAGGCCTGGTTCAAGATCGGGGATGGTGCGGGGCGGACCTCCAGCCGTGGCGTAGACCGCGACGCCTCCGGCGTCGTTGACTCGAAAAATGTATTGGCCATCCGGTGAAACCAGCCCGCCGGTAATCCCTTCCGGCGTGATTGGTTTCGGCTTTCCTCCCTCCAGGTCCACAAGATAGGTGCGCACACCGTGACCGGGCTCGCTGGCGTCGAGGGTGATGCGTTTTCCGTCTGCCAGGAAATGGGCAGAGCCGTTTTGAATGTGCTCCAGCCCGGGTGTCGCAATCATGCGAGGCTGACCGGGACCGATGGGAACGAGCTTCACTTGTCCCGGGCCGCCGGGGAGAATGGAAATCACCCATTTGCCGTCTGGCGAGAGCCCACCCGCGCTTCCTTCACCCAATTGTGTTGGGAGGCCGCCGTCGATTTTGCGAATGGCAAGGGAATAGTGGGACCCCGCGGCTTCACTGGCATCTTCGAACAAGACCGATTGCCCATCGGCCGAAATGTCTTTGGCGATGTTCCAATCGTGCCAGGAAAGGTCGATGGTTTTGCCGTCGCGGCCGGTGGTAGCCATGGCAATGCGTTCGTCGTCGCGGCTCACCAGCACCCGGCCATCGGGCGCCACATCTTCCAAGGTCAGGCCCGCAGGCAGGCCGAGAATCTTCCGAGTTCGTCCAGACAGATTCGCAGCGTGCAGGTCGCGATTCAGGCCTTTTTCGACGGCGGTAAACCAGACTTCTTTTCCATCGGGGCTCCAAGCCAGGCCGTCCTCCGATTCCCACTCGGGCGAAAGTACGCTGACATGTCCGCTGAGGTCGACGAGCATGACGGAGCCCCGGTCATCCCAGGGTGCAGGGTGATCCATGAATGCGATCTTGTCGGCTTGGGGAGAAAAACGAAGATGGCTGATCCATCCTTTGCTCTCGTATAAGACATGACCAATCGGATACTCGATTCGATCACGGTCTTGAGCATGGTGGACGACAGCCAATTCGCCGTTGGCATCCCAGTCTGCGTAGGGGACGTCTTCGAGGACCTCTCTAGGTGAACCGCCGGCTAGAGGAGCACGGGCAAGAGTGCCTCCGACGGTCTCGAGGTGCGCGAGGTGAGCTCCGTGGAGTGCGACAGCCAGCTCGCCGCTGCGGGAAATCGCAAGCAGGGTGGCGTTCTCGAGGTTGAGCGGTTGGGCCAGGAGAGAATCACCGACTGTCGAAAAAATCTGCAACGGTTTGTCGTTCCAGGCGGCCCCGTATACGATCGCTCGAAAGTCAGGTGCGAAGCGCGCCGAGTACACGGTACCCTGTTCGAAAGTCAGACGGCGGTAGGTTGGAGAAACCGCTTTCTCGCGCCACTGATTTGCCAGAAGCAGCAGCGTGGCAACGAGAAGCGCTCCCGCCAGGGCCCACGGGATAGCGCGGGCTCGGCTCCGCGAACCCCCGAGCCACGTCCTTCCTCCGCCGGAAGAGCTCGACAGAGTGTCCAGAGCAAACGCCAAGTCGCGAGCGGATTGAAAACGATTCTCCGGCTCCTTCTCGAGACAATGCCGCACGATTTGCAGGACTGATTCGGGGACGCGCACTTGTTCCAGGTCGATCTCGGGAGGGTTTTCGAGAAGCACCGCAGTCATCGTGTCGACTTCAGTCTCGCCGCGGAAGGCTCGGCGACCGGCCAACATTTCGTAAAGGATGGCGCCGACACTGAAAATATCGCTGCGGTGGTCCACACGCTTGCTCCGAAGTTGCTCGGGCGACATGTAGGCGACTGTACCGATTACCGCGCCGCTTCTGGTTACGGTCGTCAATTCCTCGACGGAGCGTTCGGAATCTTCTGGCGCGGACTGCAACTTTGCCACTCCGAAGTCGAGAATCTTCACCCGGCCGTCGGTGGTGACAAACAGGTTTTCTGGCTTCAGGTCGCGATGGACAATGCGGCGATCGTGCGCCGCGATAAGCCCCTGCACAATTTGGAGCGCGTAATCGAGGGCGATGCCGACCGGCAATGCTCCTTCCGCTAGCCGTTTGCGCAGGGTGCTGCCTTCGAGCAATTCGCAAACTATGTATGGAGTGCCATTGTTGAAACCAACGTCATAAATGGCGACGATGTTAGGATGATTCAGTGCCGCGGCGGCGCGGGCTTCCAGTTCGAAGCGGCGGAGATGATCAGGATTGTCGCTGGAGGCGGGGCGGATCAACTTCAGGGCGACGTCGCGTCCCAGCCTTTCATCACGCGCCCGAAAAACCTCACCCATGGCGCCGGAGCCAATTTTCTCGAGGACTCGGTAGTGACCAATGACCTGGCCAGTCATGTGCAGGGGCAGCCTCGCTGGCATGTTAGGGGCGCACGTCCCTTGGCGTCAATCACCCGATCAGGCCACTCGGCCCGCGTTTTCAGTGGAAAGCCCACGACTGGCGGAATCTTGTCGTGCTATAATTCCTGTTCGCCTGCATACTTTCGAGGCTGCCTGTGATCTTTCTACGGGCGAATCCCGCGTTCAACCGACATCATTAGATACGAGGTCTAGCCATGTCTGGCCATTCAAAATGGGCCACAATCAAGCACAAGAAGGGCGCGCTGGACGCCAAGCGCGGCAAGATCTTTACCCGTCTCATTAAGGAAATCAGTATCGCCGCGAAGAACGGCGGCGGTGATCCTGATTCGAACCCGCGACTGCGCGGCGCTATCGTCGCCGCCAAGGCTGAGAACATGCCTGCCGATAACATCAAGCGGGCCATTCAACGCGGCACGGGAGAATTGCCCGGAGCTACTTACGAGGAGTTTTCTCTTGAGGGCTACGGCCCGGGTGGGGTGGCCGTTCTGCTCGATATTAATACGGACAACCGTAATCGAACGGTCAGCGAAATCCGCCACTGCTTCGGCAAGAATGGCGGCAACATGGCGGAAGCTGGCGCGGTGTCGTGGATGTTCCACAAGAAGGGCGACATTATTATTCCCAAGAGCGCTGCGAAAGAGGACGATTTGATGAACATTGTCCTCGAAGCTGGTGGCGAAGACCTTAACGACGACGGCGAGAATTGGGAAATTCTGACCGAGCCCTCCGCGTTCGAGACCGTGCTCGAAGCCGTGAAGAAAGCTGGCATCGAGCCGGCGTCATCAAGCGTTGCGATGATTCCTCAGAACTACATTAAGCTTGAGGGTCAGGCCGCGAACACTATGATACGGCTGATGGAAGCGCTCGAAGATCAGGATGACGTGCAGAATGTGCACTCCAACTTCGATATTGACCAGAAGTTGCTGGAAGAAGTGGCTGGGTAGCTGCGCATTTTAGGATTTGTTAGAGCCGCCCTTTGCGGGCGGCTCTTCCTTTTGAAAGAAATCGAATTCTTGAAAGAAAACGAAGCCAAAAAGTTTTCAACACAAGCGTGGAAAATTCTGTGGAAAAGTACGATGGTATCTCTGTAAGTGATTCAGCGGGAGGTGGTTCAGCATTTTGCACTGGAGCGAGTGCTGGCACTTTCGTGGTGCGACTTCTCATTTAACGGGGGATGTCGCAGAGCATTTCCGATCCCGAGCCGATTTTGAAACTCAGACTCGACAAACTTCTGGTCGACCGCGGGTTGGCTGCATCGCGCGAGCGCGCCCAGGCTCTGATCCTCGCGGGGAAAGTACTAGTCAGCAATCAGAAGGTCGAGAAAGCGGGCGCGCAAGTCACAGCAGACGCCGCAGTGCGGTTGCTCGGCGAGGATCTGAAGTACGTGAGCCGCGGCGGACTCAAACTGGAGCGCGCGCTCGAGCACTGGCAAATCGATGTCACGGGCAAGGTGTGCCTCGACGTTGGGGCTTCGACCGGCGGATTCACGGATTGTCTGCTGCAGCAGGGCGCGGGCCGTGTGATCGCTGTGGATACTGGTTACGGGCAAATGGATTTCAAACTGCGCCAGGATCTCCGGGTGCGACTTCTGGAAAAGACCAATGCTCGTTATCTGACCGAGGACGTAATCGGTGAGAATGTGGACCTCATCGTAATCGACGTGGCTTTCATCTCGGCGACACTGGTTCTTCCTTCTGTAGTAAACGCCAGCTTCCCGCGGTCTTCCGACGAGCGCCGCGGTCGGCGTGTGATTGTGCTGGTTAAGCCTCAATTCGAGGCGGGAAGGGAATTCGTGGGTAAGGGAGGGATTGTGCGCGATGAAGCTGCCCAGTTGGCGTCGGTCGAGAAGGTGCGTAGAACCTTGCTGGACCTGGCTTGCGCCAGCACGGATGTAATCGAGTCGCCAATACTCGGGGCGGAAGGGAACCGCGAATTCCTTCTTCGGGCTGTTTTCTAGGGCCTTTGTGCTCATTGGCCTCTATGGTTAAGGTTTCGCCTCGAATTCTGTACAATCTTTCTTTCACTCATCAGACATGCGCTGATCATATATGGCAAGATCGTCCTCATCTTCAGTGAAGAAAGTTGCGGCCATCATCTCGCGTCCGGCGCGGCCGGAGGTGGCGCGCATCTTTCCCGAGCTGCTGAAATGGATGCACGCTCACGAGTACCACGTCATCGTCGATCCCGAGACGGCCAAATATTCCAATGGTCATGAGGAAGTGCCGCGCGCACAAATGTCCTCGCGGCGTTTGGATCTGGTAGTGGTGCTGGGCGGCGACGGCACTCTGCTCTCGGCGGTGCGAGCCACGGCAGCGAGCGATGCTCCACTGCTCGGAGTGAACTTGGGTTCACTGGGCTTCCTTACCGACGTTCCGCTCTCGTCTCTGTTCTCCATGCTCGATTCGATCGCGCAGAGACGCGCCGACGTGGAACAGCGTTGCCTGATGCAGTGCGATTTACTCCGCGGCGAGGAGATCCGGGGAAGCTATAAGGCTTTCAACGACGTCGTAGTCAACAAGACGGCCCTGGCTCGGCTCAACCACTACGACCTTTTCGTGGATAAGGTGTTCGTCTCGAGTTACCGGGCCGATGGAATGATCGTAGCTACGCCGACGGGTTCGACGGCGTACTCTTTATCCGCAGGTGGTCCCGTGGTCATGCCGACAGTGAACGCTTTTGTGATTACTCCGGTGGCGCCGCACTCGCTGACGCACCGCCCGCTGGTCGTGCCCGATTCGGCGGTGGTTGAAATTCTGCTGCGCAGCGACGAGGAAGTGGCCTATCTCAGCATGGACGGGCAGCCCGGCCTCGATCTGCGCGATGGAGACCGGGTGCGCTGCCGGCGTTCTGATCACAAAGTCAGTTTGTTCCGTACCGATGCGGACTTCTTCCATGTGCTGCGCACGAAACTGAAGTGGGGCGAGAGATAAGCCCATTGGTGTTTTTGTGATTGCTGATTGTTGATTGAAGCCCTGACGCTTCGATTTTTCAATTCGACGATCGTCAATCTACAATTCCGCGGAAAACAGTTCTCGAACTTTTTCCCGCCGCCGGATGACCTTGACCGACTTTCCGGTCACCAGCACTTCCGCCGGCCGGGGGCGCGTGTTGTAGTTTGAGGCCAACACCATACCGTAAGCGCCGGCATCGAGAATCGCGAGCAAGTCGCCTTCTTCCACGTGAGGCAATTCTCGATCGCGCGCGAAGAAGTCGCCGGACTCGCACACCGGGCCCACCACATCGACAATTCCCCTCTTTGCCGACAACTCCTGGGATTGCGCGACGGGAACGATCTCGTGGTAAGCACCGTACAACGCAGGCCGGATCAGGTCGTTCATGGCCGCATCCACCACAAGAAATTGCTTGCGATCGTTCTCTTTTCTATAGAGAACGGAAGTGAGCAGCGCGCCGGCCGGCCCCACAATTGCGCGTCCCGGTTCCAGCAGCAGATGCACGTTCAGACCGCGCAGGGGCTTGGTCACGGCGCGCGCGTACTCTGCAACATAATCGGCGAAAATATCTTCGGCGAACTTATTTTCGTAGAACTCTGAATCCGGTCCTTGATAGGCGATCCCTAGCCCGCCCCCGGTGTCGACGTAGTCTATGCTGTGCCCATCGGAGCGTAATTCGCGAACCAGATTGGCAACCCGCTGTCCGGCTTCGGCGAAAGGAGCGACATCAGTGATCTGGGAGCCGATGTGAACGCTGACGCCCGCTACTTTCAGATACCGCGCATTGGCCGCCTTGGCGTAAAGGGCGCGCGCACGGGAGACGGGCACTCCGAACTTGTGCTTATGCAAACCGGTAGAGATGTAGGGATGGGTATCGGCTGCCACATCTGGATTCACGCGAAGGGCAATCCGCGCAATCTTACGGAACCTTGCGGCGCATTCTGCTAAAGCAAGAAGTTCGGATTCGCTCTCTACATTGAAGAGCAGAATTCCGGCTTTCAACGCCACTGCCATCTCGTCGCGAGATTTTCCCACGCCCGAGAACACAACCTTTTTCGCTGCGCGGCGGTCGGCGGCCAGCACTCGCTCCAGTTCTCCGCCCGAAACCACGTCGAAGGCGCATCCCTGGCGCGCCAAGAGGCGCAGAATGCTGATATTGGAATTTGCCTTGACGGAATAGCAGATAGTATGGCGAACATCGCGAAAGGCCTTGTCAAAAGCCGCTAAGCGCGCGCGGATGGCGGTTGCCGAATAAACGTAGAGCGGAGTTCCGTAGCGCTCTGCTAACTTGGTCAATGGAACGCGATCGCAAAACAACTCAGGGTCCCCGCCATTGCGCGACGACCGTTTCCGGCGCTGGTGAAAAACAAATCCCGGCGGCCGCTCAAAATAATCGTGGACGGGCCTTGTGACTTCGCTACGGCGGGTCATTTTCGCCTGGAAGAACTTTGTGCGGCGCCGTCCTTGACCTTGATTGCGACTACAGTCTCGTCATCGAAGGTCTCGACCCCGGCAGAATGTTCGGCCGCAGCCTGGAAGAGACGGTCTACCACGCAGTCCGCCGATTGGCCGCCGCATTCGGCGATGATTTTCTCCGCCCGCCCCCGGCCAAACATCTCTCCGCTGCGATCGCGTGCGTCCAGAATGCCGTCACTGAAGAACACGAACATATCTCCGGGCTTCATTTTGAATTGGAACTCGTCATATTCCGCTTCGTCGAAAAGGCCTAGCGGCAAGCCGGTGGCCTCGATCACATGGTTCTTTCCATCGTGGACGTAAACCGGACGGGGTAGGCCCGAGTTGGCAACCAGAAGGGTGCGATTCTCGTCGTCCCAGACCGCGTAGATCAAAGATACGAATTGCGCTTCGATGCGCCGTTCTGCTAGAGACAAATTCACCGCCGAGAGCATCTCGGCGGGCCCCGGCTCAATCGGAGCGTGGGAACGCACGATTCCGCTGACCAATGCTGCATAGATAGCCGCCGGCGCGCCCTTCCCGCTGACGTCGCCGATCACAATCCCCAGCCGCGAAAGGGAGTAAGGAATGAAGTCGTAAAGATCGCCGCCGATCGCTCGCGCCGGCGCGAACTTCGCCGCCAGTTCCAGGTGAGCCAGCTTCGGCAAAGTCTGGGGAAGCAGCCGCATTTGCAATTCGCGCGCCAGAGCCAAATCCCGCTCCAGTCGGCGTTCCTGCCGGGCGATTTCCTCATACAGGCGGGCGTTCTCGATGGCAATCGCCACTTGCGCAGCCAGGGTCATCATGGTGCGGCGGTGGTCGTCGGTAAAAAATCCGCGCCGCGTGTGCTCGAGATCGAGCACTCCGATTACCTTGTCTTTGTAGAGCAGCGGCACGGCCAATTCGGACCGCGTTTCCGGATTGCTCTCGATGTAGCGTGGATCTTTGCTCACGTCGGGCGCAAGAATCGCCTGCCTCGTCTCCGCCGCTTGTCCGACCAATCCGCGTCCTATGGGAATCTCCTGCTTCACGTGGACATTCTCGTTAAAACGCAAAGAGAAACGGTGCTGCAGTTTCTCGCCGGAAGAATCCAGCAGCAGGATGCTGAAAATCTGAAAATGAATCAAGCGCTGCAGTAGCTCGGCAATTCGGCCGAGCAGTTCATCCAGGTTCAAGATCGAAGTAAGCTCGCGCGCAATCTCGTTCAGCAGCAGGAGAATTCGCGCCTGCTTGGTGGTGCGGGTATAGAGTTGCGCGTTTTCGATGCCGGCTGCCATGCGCGAAGCGATCAGGCTCAAGAGGCGGCTGTGCTCTTCGGTGAAATAGCCGGGGTCCCGCGCCTCCAGGTCGATCACTCCAATCACCCGGTTCTTGATGGTGAGGGGGACGGCCAATTCCGAACGCACGTTGGGTAAGGCCGCGACGTATCTGGTGTCCTGCGTAACATCGTCGATCAGAATCGTCTGCCGCAGTTGGGCTGCTAGTCCGGTCACCCCTACGCCCACTTTGATGCGCGCGCGCTCGGCGAACTCCGGAGGGTAGCCAACCTGAAAGCGGAAGCGCAGCTCCTGAGTTTTCTCGTTCAGAAGGAGAATGGCGAAAATTTCATAGTCGATGACTTTGCGCACAACCTCGGCGACCCGGCGCAGAGTCGTATCCAGGTCGAGCGACGTTGCCATGACGTCGGCGACCTCCAGCAGGAGCGGATCAATCTGCAAATGTTTTTCGTGCTTACTCAGAACGGACCCCATTGTTTTTCCATGATAGCAGCCGTGCTTGCAGTACCCAGTACCCAGTACCTAGTACCCAGCAAAACGCCGCGCGCTCAAATGCTCATGCAATCTGGGTACTGGGTACTCGGTACTGGGTTTTACTCCCGCGGCACGATGCAGACGTCGGCCAGATTGCGATAGCGTTCGGCGTAGTCGAGGCCGTAGCCGACGACGAACTCATCGGGAATCGTGAAGCCGACGTAGTCGCCTTGCAGAGGTAACTTGCGCCGTGAGGGCTTGTCGAGAAGCGCGGCAATTTTCAGCGATCGAGGCTGATGTGCCAGCAACAGCTTCTTCAGGACCGTGAGGGTCAACCCCGTGTCCAGAATGTCTTCGACGACGATCACGTTCTTATCTTTCATGGACTGATCGACGTCCTTGGTCAGCTTCACTTCGCCGGTGGAATCCCACCCGCTCTTGAGTTCCTGCGTGGGGCTGGGGCGATTTCCGTAGCTCGAGACTCCGATGAAGTCGAAGGTTGCGTCGAGCTTTATCTGCCTTGCCAGGTCTGCGAGAAAAATCGCCGAGCCCTTCAACACGCCGACCAGGATCACGGGCTGACCCACGAAGTCACGCGTGATCTCGGCGCCCATTTCGGCGACCCGTTTTGCAATTGCTTCATGGGAAATCAGCACCTTGAGTCCTGTCATGGCGTTTCATATTAAACTAAAGCCGGTGCTTGCGTTGGAGGAGTCTCATTGCGAAGCAAAAGCAGACGGAGTCGGTAGTGGTACTGTTTGGCTCACGCGTGGGGCCGGTTAAGCGGGAGATCCTTCGCTACGCCTGAAAAACGGCTCCGCTCAGGATGACACCCGCAGTCTAATAGTCGAGCTGCACCTTTACCAGGAGTTCTCATTTATGAATCTTAAAGGCATTCAACTTACCTGGCTCGGGCACGCGACCTTTCGCATCGTAACTCCTGGCGGCCAGACCGTAATTATCGATCCCTGGATCATGAACAACCCGATGTGTCCCGCTTCGGAGAAGAAGGTGAAAAAAGTTGACGTTCTCCTGTGTACTCACGGCCACGGCGACCACATTGGGGACGCCGTTGAAGTGATCAAGCAGCATAATCCGCAGGTTGTGGGCATTCCTGAATTGTGCGGATGGCTGGAGAAAAAGGGCGCCAAGAAAATCGCCATGATGAACAAGGGTGGGACGCAGAAGGTTGGCGATATCAAAGTCACGATGGTGCACGCCGACCACTCTTGCGGCATTCAGGATGGCGATCAGATTATTTACGGCGGCGAAGCCTGCGGTTATGTGGTGGAGTTCGAAAACGGCGTCAAGATGTACCACGCCGGCGACACGAATGTGTTCGGGGATATGGCCATCATCCGCGACCTGTACGCGCCTGAAATCGTCATGCTGCCCATTGGCGACCACTTCACTATGGGGCCGCGCGAGGCTGCTTACGCCTGCAATCTGCTCAAGCCAAAAACCGTTATCCCGATGCATTTCGGAACCTTCCCGGTGTTGACTGGAACTCCGGCCGAGTTGCAAAAACTGGTGCCGGGCGTCGAAGTTTTCGCCATGAAGCCTGGTGTGACTGTTGGTAACTGAAGCCTGCGATTGAACCGCTAAGCAAAGATTCCGAGGGAGAAACGTGGCCGAGAATAAGCTAAAGAAAGAGAACAAGCCGAGCTGGCGGCACTACAACTTCGTCACTGCCGGTCCGGTCGACGACTATCTGTACTCCCTGCTCCCCAAGCGCGATGAAGTGCTGGCGGAGATGGAAGGCTACGCCGCGGATCACAACATTCCCATCGTTGGGCCTGCCGTGGCGCGGGTGCTGCAACAACTCGCTCTGATGATCAATGCCGGGACGGTTTTTGAGTTGGGCTCAGCCATCGGATATTCGACCATCTGGTGGGCGCGGGCGGTTGGCGAAAAAGGCCGCGTCATTTACACGGACGGCGATTCCAAGAATGCCGAGCGGGCCCGCCGTTACTTTGATCGGGCCGGCGTATCCGATCGCATCACGCTCTATACAGGCGACGCGCTCGAATTCTTATCCGAACAAAAGCAGCAATACGACATCATATTCAACGATGTCGACAAAGAGGATTACCCGCGGGTGCTGCGGCTGGTATCGCCACGCCTCCGCAAGGGCGGCCTGTTTATTACGGACAATGTTCTTTGGAGTGGACGGGTCGCGGAGAAGAATCCCAAGGATGCGACCACCAAGGCCATCCTCGAGTTCAATCGCCTGCTGTACAACTCCGAGGATTTCTATACGACAATCCTACCGATACGTGACGGCTTGGCGGTAGCGTTGAAGAAGTAGGAAGGCCAGGGAAAGCCGTCTGTCATCCCGAGCGCAGCGAGGGATCTTGGTTCTTGCCGACGCCATCACGGTTGCCGCTGCGGGCAAACACCAAGGTCCCTCGCTTCGCTCGGGATGACGGTTCGTGCGATGACAGTGCGTGCGACGACTTTTCGTGCGGAAAGCGCACTCTGCGAAGGATCAGATCGACTTCACTGGAATTGCCAGCAGATCTTCCACCAGTCCGACTTCCTTCTGCAGGAACGGCTCGGCATGGGTCACACCGCCGAGCATGCCGTAATAGCGGGCCATGGCGTCGACGCGCGCGCGAATTTCGTTGTGGGCAGGGAAGAGATCCTTGCCGGCTTCCTGATCGCTGAACTGCGATTTGTAGGCGAGGATGGAGACGAACTTTTGCTCAAACTGCTGGCTGATGTCGACCACAAACGTGGGGCGCACATCATAATAAAGCGTGGCGTAGATGATTTTGAAGGGACGATGCGAGGCGAGAGGCTCATTTTTACTGCCGCCAGAGCTGACTTCGCCGAGAACTGAGAACTGAGAACTGAGAACTAGTTTCGCGAGTCCCGCCAGAAAGCACGCTTCGTACCCCAGCACGGAACACGTGTAGTGATCGGGATGGCGTCCCTTCCAGTAGGGCAGAATGACGATGCGAGGCCGGGTCTCGCGGATCACGCTTGCGACTTTCAGCCGGTTCTCCCAGGTGTTTTCGACTCGACCATCGGGAATATCGAGCGCGCGCCGCCAGGCGACGCCGAGAATCTTTGCCGCGTGTGCCGCTTCGCGCGCGCGATCTTCGGCAGTGCCCCGCGTTCCCATTTCGCCCTGCGTCAGGTCGAGAATGCCGGTGCGCTGCCCGCGCTGCGCCATCTTGAACAGCGTGCCGCCGCAGGTTTGCTCTACATCGTCGCGGTGCGCGGCGATGGCAAGAATGTCGAGGGGAGTCGTGGACATGTCAGTCCAAATTGCCTTTCACGATTGAGCTCTTACTACTTCTTGCGCTCTACCAAATATCGAGCCAACTCCTTTAGTGGCTCCGCTCGTTCGCCGAAACTTTCCAACTCCGAAAATGCCGCGCTCACCAGGGCATCTGCCTTGCGCTCGGACTCTTCAATTCCGAACAGCGCCGGATAGGTTACCTTCTGTGCGGCGGTATCTTTGCCGGCTGTCTTGCCAAGCTGCTCGGAGGTCTGGGTCACGTCGAGCACATCGTCCACAATCTGAAACGCCAGCCCAATCGATTGGCCAAACGCCCGCAGCTTCTTGACTTCACCCTCCTTCGCTCCGGCGTAAAGGCCGCCACTCACCAGGCTTGCCGTGATCAGCGCAGCGGTCTTCGCGCGATGGATATACTCCAGCATCTCCACCGTGGGGTGAGTGTGCTCGGCTTCCAGATCCACGACCTGTCCGCCGATCATGCCGTCCAGAGTACCGGTGGCACGTGCAATCTCTTCGATGATGCGCACCCGCGCCTCAGCGGGACAATCCAGGCGCGCGAGAACTTCGTAGGCCTGGGTTTGCAGCGCGTCTCCCGCGAGAATAGCGAGAGCCTCGCCGAACACCTTGTGGCAGGTAGGACGGCCGCGGCGCAAGTCGTCGTTATCCAGCGCTGGCAGGTCGTCGTGGATCAGCGAGTAGGTGTGCAGCATCTCCAGCGCCGCACCAAGTTCTTCGATTTTCTGGGGCAAGGACCCCGCGATCATGCGGCCGGCCTCGATGCATAGCACTGGTCGCAGGCGCTTGCCGCCGGCGAACACGCTGTGGCGCATGGCCTTGTGAATGGATTCCGGAGGCTGGGTTTCCAGCGGAATCAGGCGGTCCAGGGCAGCGTCGGTCAGCGCCTGCCCCTGCTCGAGAGTTTCTTGCAGCATTGAGGAGTGAGTATAACAAGCCGTCGGCTGAAGATGAAAAAGCGGGGATGCCGGGGCATCCTCGCTACTGAAGGGGTCGAAGAATTCAGGCGGCAACGCGCTGCGCCATGGCCACATTCCGCAAGACGGAACTCAAGACCTTGGGTACGTCATCGGCGGGGCATACGTCACTGGCGCCTGCTTCCAACGCGGCGATCCACAATTCATCATCCGGTACGCGATGAGTACAGACGATCGGCAGCGTTGGGAAATCGCGGTGCAGGTTGCGCACATCTGTGAGACGAGAGGATTCCATGCCGAGGATTACAACCTCTGGACGGTTCCTGGCAATGCGCTCCCGGAGTTCGTCTTCGGAGCGAGTTAACTGTATTGAATTGAAGTGAGAAGAGAGCCCGCCGGCCAGAGACTGCGCGAGCCGGGGATCGCTTTCCAGAACGACCACACTAAAGCCCATAGATCCTCCTGACGTATGACCGTCAGCAACGGCGGACTAGGGCTGCGGGGAAGGGTTTGCAAACCGCCACTCCACAGACATTACTAACTAAGAGCAGAACGATGGGACGAGGCGGCCTACCTGCGGGCCGGCGCCTTATCCGTCAACGGCTCAAACGGCTCAGCCTGGAGCTTTCCGTTCTTCTTCAGCAGAATCTCCACTTTGCCTTCGGCCTGTTCCAGTTCCTTCCGGCAAGTGGAGGAGAGATGCATGCCTTCTTCAAACAGGGTAAGAGACGTCTCCAGAGGCACATCTCCCTTTTCCAGTTCCTGGACAATTTTCTCCAGTCGCTGAAGGCATTCCTCAAACTTAGGCAACGGGTTTCGCTCCTGTCCCTATTGATGCTCCTAATTGCAAGGAGTGTCCAGTGTTTTCTTGTAAAACGTTGTTGAAATCGATTTACTTCTCTCCACAAAGGGAATTTTATGCAGTCGCGGGACTTTTGGTTCCGAGCGCCTCGAGCACATCCACTGCCGAACTGTAACGCCCCTGCGGCGCACTGATTTGCGCCCCCTGCACGGTGTGCCGAACGGCAATCAGCATTTCCCGGGCTATGGCCACGCCTTCGGCCCGCGCCGCTTCCGGCGTTTGCGCCCGCGCCATGCGTTCCAGAATCGAATCCGGCACCGAAACCCGGAGCTCGTTTTTCATGAACTCGGCATTGCGCACGCTGACCAGCGGCCAGATTCCGGCTATCACGGGGATGCGGCAGTGTTCGATTCTCCGCAGAAAGTTTTCCAGCAAACGGATATCGAAAACCGGTTGCGTCACGGCGTATTCGGCTCCGGCCTGCACTTTGAACTCGAACCGCCGAATTTCTTCGTCCAGGTCGGTGAGCCCGGGATTCGCTCCCACGCCAATCACAAAGCCCGTTCCTGCACCGATGGGATTTCCGCCCAGGTCGAGCCCCCGGTTCAAATTGTGGACGATATTGACCAAACCGATGGCGTCCACATCAAAGACCGCCGTCGCGTCCGGATAGTTACCCATCTTTGGAGGATCGCCGGTAATGCAGATCAGGTTTCTGATGCCCACAGCAGCCGCTCCCAGCAGGTCACTCTGGATGCACAGCACGTTGCGGTCACGGCAGGTGTAGTGCAGAATCGGCTCGATTCCCGCTTCCCGCTGCACCAGAAGAGAAAGCGCCTGATTGCTCATGCGCGCCGAAGCCCGCGGGCTGTCGGGAATGTTGACCGCATCTACTCCCACCGACTTGAGGAATCTTGAGCCCTCGAGTTCCTTGCGTATGTCGGTTCCCTTGGGAGGAACCACTTCCACCATGGTGACGAACTCTCCGCGGGCCAGCTTCGAGCCTAGAAGGGAGCGTTCTTCCAGAGGCTGGGCAGGCGCGGCGATGGGTGCAGCCGCACCAACAACTTGGACCGAGGCTGCCTTGCCCCTCGCTTCTCCGACCCGCAAAGCGGATTTCATCACGCGGATGTGATCGGGAGTGGTTCCGCAGCATCCACCTACAATGCGAGCGCCGGCTGCGACGAACTTTCGCGCATAGCTCGCCATGTATTCCGGGGAGCACAGGTAGATATTTCTGCCCTCCACCGAGCGCGGAATGCCTGCATTGGGTTGCGCTGATAGCGGTAGCGAAGTAACGGCCCGGACCCGCTCGATGGCTCCGAGCATTGCGACCGGACCCACACTGCAGTTGCAACCGATTACATCCGCGCCCCAATCTTCGAGTCGAGGAGTAAAGGTCTCGGGATCGGAACCGTCGAGGCAGTTGCCGTCCTCGTCGATCGTGACCTGCACAACCAACGGCAATTTTGCACCGACGTCTTTAGCCGCCAGCATGGCCTGGTGGAGTTCCTCCAGGTATCCGAAGGTTTCCAGCATAAGCAGATCGACGCCGCCTTCGGCGAGCGCCGCGATCTGCTCGCGAAACGCCTGGCGGGCTTCCTCGAAGGAGGTTTTTCCCAGAGGCTCGATTCTGGTTCCCAGCGGGCCAACCGATCCCGCCACCCAGACATCGAAGCTCTTGGCGGCTTCGCGGGCAAGCCTTGCTCCGGCACGGTTGATCTCAGACACTTTGCCAGCGATACTGTGCCGCGCCAGGCGGAAAGCGTTCGCCCCGAAAGTGTTGGTTTCGATGATTTCCGCCCCGGCCTGAAGGTAGTCGTGGTGAATGCCGCGAATCAGGTCGGGCTGGGAAAGATTCAACTCGTCGTAGCAGCGATTAATGAAGACACCGTTCGCGTAGAGCAGCGTTCCCATGGCCCCGTCGCATAGGGCAGGGAACTGCTTAATCCGCGCGAGAAGGTCAGACGCCATATACTTACTCAGAATACAGGATGAGTGCCGGTTCGTGCATGCCAGAGGCAAGAGGGGCGAGGCGTTTCCTCCGCCGGCGACAACGCGAGCGCGGGTTGAGTCCCGCGCTCTGCTATAATCCCGTATTTCGCACTTAAATCTCTGGTTTTCCTGTAGTTAGGAGCCTCACGGTTTGAAGAAATCCGCTCTTTTGCTGGTTGTACTCGTGGTCGCCAGTTTCAGCTTTGTGTCTTGCGGATCATCTCCCAACACGCTGACGACTCGTGTTCTGGCTTCGCAAAGCGTGTCCAGCGCAACATCGTCCCCCGGTCTGATGCTCATCAACGGGGTAGACGACACGCTGGTGAGAGGCGGAATCAGCGCTGGCGGTTCTCCCGGCCTGATGACGCTGACGCCCGATCGAACCCTCGTGCTCGCCTTTGATTCCTCGAGCAACAACGTCGAAGTGATTAACTCCGTGAGGCAGAGTCAAGAGGGGAACATACAACTGCCCGGACCCACCACCAGCATGGTCGCCCTGGAGACCGGCAGTGCATATGCGGCGGTGCCTACCGCGCCCATGAACAATGGGCCCTCGCCGGGTGCGGTTGAGGTGCTGAATATTACGTCCGGAGGGACCACCGCTACGCTTAGCGTTCCCGGCGCGCAAACCGTGGTATCAAGTCCCGATGGGAGCCATGTTCTGGCTTTCAGTAACGATTCCGATGTTGTGACCGTCATCTATCCGCTGCTGGTGAACTTAAGCACTCCGACCACGGCCACGGTGCCGGGGTTCGATCGCCCGGTGAACGCGGTTTTCAGCGCGGATGGCAGCACCGCCTACATTTTGAATTGCGGACCGGAGTGCGGCAGCCCCAGCGCCAGCGCCAGCGTGCAAACTCTGGACATGGCAACCTTAACGCTGGGAACGCCGATTCCGGTCGATGGCGCGACCATCGGCTGGCTGAGCGGTTCGACTCTCTACGTTGCGGGCACACCGACGGCGTCGGTTAGCAATCCGACGCCGAATAATTCCTGCCTCCCGACCACCACCAAAGCTACGGTTTGCGGACGTCTCGACGTCGTAGACTTGGGTTCGATGACCGTTACCAGCAGCGCCATCATCACGGATGGCTACCACTGGCGCATCGATATGAGCGTTAACGGCCAGCTTTTTATCGGCTCCTACACCTGCACCAACGAAGGCAACGTTAACAACGCTCAAGGAGAAGTGCGAGGCTGCCTTTCGATCTACAACACCACGAATGGGGCTGTTGTCATCCCTCCTGACAATGGCGACGTCACTGGATTTCAGAGCTTCACCACTCGCGATGTGGAGTACGTTGCCGAAGGCGGCAACCTGCGGGTTTACGACACGCTGATTGATAGTTTGCTGTTGGATAACAACAACAACCAGAATCTTCCTGAAACCGGAACCATCGTCATCGCCGGCTACATCATCGACGTGAAGGCCATCGACTTCTTCTAAGCTGGACTATCGTCCCGGTTCCAGCACCAGACGATGCGCTCCGGTCGCTTCGACTGCTTGAGATGTGAAAGGCAATGTGTAGGTCGAGCCTTCGTACCATGCCTTCCATTGATCCATGTAGTAAGGGCTGAGGAAGTTCCCGCCTTGCCCGGTTACGGTGTTTAAGGTGGATTGGTCGAGGTCCGCAAGATTTGCGGTGAATCGCTCGGAAGGCCCGTGATGGCGCGTCACAGCTTTTACGGTGTAGCCGCTGCCGGACTGCTCCTTGATTCCGGGTGCGGCCCAGCGCCGAATCAAAGGAATTTTGCCCAGCACGGGGTGATCGATCTCCACGGCATTCACGCTGCCCCAATGCCACGAAGTCAGATCCTGAGGAGCATCCGGATCGTTCACCGCGGATTCTACCGCGGCCGTCAGCAGCTCGTCGTAATTGGAATATTTTTCCGGCAGCCAGCGCTTGGGTTGGTGCAGCAAAACGTTCTGCAACCAGACCGTTCGCATCTCCCAGTGGTAGGTCTTCCAGTTCAACGATTCTTCCTGCTGTTTGGGGTCCACCGGGGCAGATCCCAGGCGCGGCTCGAGCAACAGCCGCGTCAACTCGCGAGCGGAGCGTACGGCAACGGTGGGTGCCGCCAACGAGCCTAGCATCCGGCCATCCCAATTGCGCATGAGGTCGGCAGCCTGCTTCGCGCGCGCCGAGGGTTTCGAGGAGTGGTCGATGGCGTACACAAAACGTTCGGCCGCGAACAGGTCATTCTCGGAGTGAATATCGTTTTCCAGTGCGAGCATGTCCGTGGCGGCAAACTTCCTGCCTGATTCCAGTACGTGATAAATGCGCTCGGTGCGCCACGGAGCTTCCCACTCCGCGCTGATCGAATTGGGATAGCCATCCGGCGCGATGCGCCCGTTCGCAGTCGCAATCACTCCTGAAGGAGGGTTGTAGATGCTGGGCAGCTTGTCGAAAGGAATGTAACCGGTCCACTCGTGGGCGTTATCTGCGCCGCTGACCGGGAGACTGCCGTCGCCGGCAGCGCGAATCGGAACTCGTCCCGTGGTCTGGTAACCTATGTTGCCGTCGACGTCGGCATAGACCACGTTCTGCCCGGGTGCATCGAGTTGCGAAAAGGCCCTGCGGAATTCATCCCAGTTCTGTGCGGTATCGACATCAAAAAACGGCATGCGCAGGCCGTCATACAGCGTCCAGCGCAGCGCAATCTGCCTTGTCTCTCCTGGAAGAACATCGGTGACGATGGGCCCATGCCGCGTAGTCTTCACGTCCAGCGTCACATCCGGTTTGTCCCTGACACGAATCACTTCCGCCCGGTGCTCGGGCTGCTGCCAACCCTGCGGCGTTTGGTAGGCGCCCTGCGCGTTGAAGTTTTCGATGAAGGCATCGGCGACGGTCGGCCCCACATTGGTGAATCCCCAGGCGATGCGTTGATTGTGTCCCACAATTACGTAGGGCATTCCGGGCAGGGTCACTCCTGCCACGTCCAAGCTGGGTGATTGGCTGACGCATTTGAGATGCGCTTCGTACCACAGATTCGGCATCTGATGGCCGAGGTGCATATCGTTCGATAGCAGCGGCTTGCCCGTGACCGTGTGGGCTCCGGAGACTACCCAGTCGTTCGATCCGTTCACAGCTTCGGGAGCGTGTTGCGTCCAGATTTCGGCTGCTGTATTTCTGTGCTGCGTGACGGAAGTGTCAGGGCCGGGATCGTCGTCGTCCGAGTCGCCCTGATTCTCCTGATCCTTATCATCGTTGACGTCTGCCCGCATCGCGGTGGGCGGGCGATCATGCCAGGAGCGGTTCACGTATAGATCAGCGGTCAACTCCGGCCCCAGCTTGGCCAGAATTTTCTCGCGGGCGAGCGTGTCCCCAAAGGTGTAGTAGTTGAGATCCTTCACCATCTGGTTGGCGATAACGATGGAATCCTCGGCCTGCCACGGCTTTGGCCGGTATTTTAAAATGCGGAACTCGATCGGAAGACTACCAGCGTGGCTCTCGATAAAAGCATTCACCCCGCGCGCGTAAGCATCAAAATAAGCGCGGTCCCGGGCACTCGCTGTGTGCAGTGATTTCTCCGCCGCCGCACGTAGTCCCAGGATGCGTTGCTCGCGGTCGATCTTGAGCGTGTCCTCGCCGAGGATCTCGGATAATTCCCCGGACGCGAAGCGCCTCATGATATCCATCTGCCACAGCCGGTCTTGTGCTGTGACGTAGCCTTGCGCTAGAAACAGATCGTCCAGGGTTGCAGCCTCGATCGCCGGCACGCCGTGGCTGTCCCGCGTTACCTTCACAGGCGCGGAAAGGCCTTTTACAGCGAGGTTCCCATCAAGCTGCGGCAGGGCGGAGCGGGCGATGAAGTAAGCGAAAGCGACCAAGCCCGCGACCAACAGAGCGAGCACAAATAGCAACCAGAGGAAAATGCGTATTCCGGTGGAACGCCGGGAAGCCGGAGGGGTGGTTACGGTAAAGGTGCTCATGAGCAAAATTGATTCTAGCAGCCGTCTTGCACGGGCGCGCTTCCCGACTCGCCATTGAGCCGGCGAAAATCAACTGAAAATGAATTTCATTTTCAAGATGCCCGATGCTATGCTGAGCCTTCATGCTCCAGAAGCGCATCCCGCAAAGCCGCATCGATGACCAGCCCTCCATCTCGCGGGAGATGGTGCGCGAGGCCCAGGACATTCTTCACCGCCATCTCAAGCGAGTCGGCCTGAAGCAGACAGGCCAGCGCGACACCATCCTGCGCACGTTTCTGGAAACCCGCGACCACCTCTCTACCGACGAGTTGCATCGCCTGGTGCAGAAGAAGGATGCGGGGATCGGATACACGACCGTCTACCGCACGCTCAAGCTGCTGGCTGAGTGCGGACTAGCGAGCGAAGTGGCGTTCCACGATGGCATTGCCCGTTACGAACACCAGTACAACCGGCGCAGCCATCACCATATGGTCTGCACAGAGTGCGGCAGTTCGGTGGAGTTCTTCTCGCACGAAGTGGATCAGTTGGAGCAGGAAATCGGGCGCAGACACCACTACGCCACAACCCGTCACACCTTCCAGATTTACGGGGTTTGTGAAGACTGCCGCAAGAAGACGGCGCGCCCGGCCTGAAGGAATTCATGCCTATCTCGTGTCCCCATTGCGCCGCGGAGATGCCCGATACTGCCGCTTACTGTCCAGGCTGCGGCAGTTCTATGCTTCCGGTCGAGCGCGCGCATGGGATGGTGGGGTTGCTTCCGGAGACGCTGGCTGGCGCCCTGGCTTACTTCCTTTTCCCGGGAATTGTGTTCCTTCTCGTCGAGCCTTACAAGAAGAACCGCTTCGTGCGCTTCCATTCCTTTCAGTGTTTGGGATTTTTTCTGGTCGGCGTGGTGGTTGTGGCGACGCTCCGCGTTCTGGGATTCCTGTTGTACTTCGTCCCCGTAATCGGCCACTTTCTGGTATGGCTGGTCTCCATGGTGGTCGCGCTCGCATTTTTCATGATCTGGGTTGTGCTCATTGTGAAAGCGCTGCAAGGTGAGATGTTCAAGCTGCCGCTAGTGGGCGAGTATGCAGAACAACAAACTCCTGCGGCGTAGGAATCGCGTCGCCGAGGTCGCGCCCTTGACTTTCTTCCGCTAAGCTGTCATTCCTATTAGCTTTTACCCTGCTCGCCGAAATGCTCGGGATGCGCTCCCGCGGGCGGCGGGAATTCTTGTGTGACTGGGGATATGGATTGAAAGTCAGAGTCTTCTACCATGACAAGTGTTTCGACGGAGCTTGCTCCGCCGCGCTCTTTTCCCGCTTTTATCGCGAGCGCATTCGGGAAGACGCCGACTTTGTGTTCTCCGGGCTGCTGCATCGCGCCGGAGCGCTGTTTGACGAATCCCATTTCGACGGCGACGAAAATGCCATCGTCGACTTCAAGTATTCGAGTTCGCCCAAGATCACATGGTGGTTCGACCACCATCAAAGCGCGTTTCTCTCGCCAGCTGACGCCGCTCACTTCGAGCGTGACGAGAGCAATCGCAAGTTCTACGATCCCGATTTCAAATCCTGCACAAGTTTCATCGCGATGATCGGGCAGCAGCGTTTTGGATTTGACCCCGCTCCCGTGGCCGATCTCGTACACTGGGCCGACATCATCGACGGCGCTCTCTATCCCGATGCCAAGACGGCGGTTGAGATGCAAGCCCCTGCCATGAAGTTGACCATGGTCATCGAGTCTGCGCCCGATGGGTTTGTCCCGAACCTGATTCCGCTTCTCGCGACCAAGTCCCTCGCTGCCATTCTGGAGGAGCCGTTCGTGGCCCCGCTCCTGCCCCCGCTGCTCCGCCGGCACGAGATCTCGATCGAGATCATGAAGCAGCGGACCGAATGCATCGACGGGACGATTTTCTTCGACGTTACCGATCAGGACCTTGAGGGCTACAACAAGTTCGTTCCCTACTACCTGCATCCCGAATCGATCTATAGCGTGGGACTCAGCAAAAGCAGTTTCCGGGTGAAAGTTTCAGTCGGATCGAACCCCTGGGCTCCCGAAGAACCGGTGGTCAATCTGGCCAAGATCTGCGAGCGCTACGGAGGAGGTGGCCACGCGCGCGTGGGTGCCATCTCGTTCAACCCG
Organism: Candidatus Sulfotelmatobacter sp.; assembly: GCA_049280095.1. Classification (GTDB taxonomy): domain Bacteria; phylum Acidobacteriota; class Terriglobia; order Terriglobales; family Acidobacteriaceae; genus Sulfotelmatobacter. The sequence continues at coordinate 104,679 of JBAPPL010000049.1, forward strand.
AACCAGCACGCGGCTGCCATTAAGGCTTCCCAAGAGATCGTAAACGAGCTTCGCGCCGCCGTTCGCAGCCGAAGAAGCTGAAAGCTATTGAGAAGATATCGCTTTCGTTGCGGACTGCGCAGAGAAAGATTGGTGCAGGTAATCGTGGTACTCTGAAGTTGCGCGCGCCGCATGCTATCGCCGGCAACGAAAATCGATTTGCACCGCGCACAGAGAAATCTGCTGCGCGCGGTGGCTTCCTTCGAATTCGCCAAAGGACTGTTCGTCCTGTTGATCGGGCTGAGCGCCCTCCTGCTCGTACACAAAGATGCCTGGGTGATTGCCGAGAGCCTGCTGGCACTGTTCCATGTGAACACCGACCGGCGATGGGCGCAGGACTTCCTCGATTTTGCCGACCGGCTCACCGAACCGCGTTTGTGGGCGGCGGCGCAACTGGCGTTCGCTTATTCTGCGTTGCGCTTTGCCGAGGCCTACGGCCTGTGGAAGGAGCGTACCTGGGCAGAGTGGCTCGCCTTCGTCTCTGGAACTCTGTTTCTGCCGCTCGAGATCCACGGGCTTATGCGCGGCGTCACAGTCCCGCGCTCGGCGGTTTTCGTGGCCAACCTCGGAATCGTTCTGTATATGTTGTTTTTGTTGCGAGAGGAACGCCAGCGCCGGCGGGGGTGCCAACCGAAGGCCCCCGAAAGCCTTGACCAGAGCGGCAAGTAGGGTCTAACGACTCTGGCCGCGAGCGCCTCATTTGCTTCATAATTACTGCAGGAAGTGTTGCACCGCGGAGGCGCCATGCGCATCTTTTGTTCTTGCTTGTTCGGTTGCACGCTGCTTCTACTTTCGGGCCAAGGAATCGCCTCGAGCCAGGACACGAACTTTGCCACGGGTCCGCAGTATCTGATGCAGGGCTCGCCCATGTTCGCGCGGTCAATCTCGACGCCATCAATGTCTCTGGCGGGTCCGGCTCCTGAGCTTGGTGCCAGCGATGCCTCCGGCGTCCTGATCCCGGGCGCCAGCGATCAAAACGTCTTGCCGCCGAATCCAGATGCCCTGCCCAAGATTGATTTATTTCCCATCTTCTACACCGAGGTTTTTGCCAGCGATCTCAAACCCAGCTTTGCCCTGGCTGAACCGTTCCCAGGACTGCTCCAGCAGCAGCCGTCTCCTATCATGTCTTTGGAACCTTCTTCCGCCCAACTCCCGGAACCGTCCTCCAATCAGCCTCCTCCGAGCATTCTCGACAACGGAGTTTGGCAGATGACGACCCCTCAGCAACTACGCGAGCGCGGTTATGGAGTTAGCCTGGCGGAGGCGGCTGCGGAAGCGAAGGCGCGAATCCGGCACGCCGACCATAAGTACACCAACGCCGATGCAGCTCGGCTGCACGGGGGGATCTAGCGGAAACTTCCGATCGAATACGCTATGGTTTGTCGGGGCTGATGGGATCGTCCCCACGGCATGCGGCCCAGCAAGCCACTCCGACGATCACGGCACCCCCTATTATCTTGGCCAAATTAGTTTTCAGGATCGGCAGGGTGGCGTCGCTGGGAGTGGCGGGCTTGGGCGCTTCCCCGCATCGGTCCTCGTGAGTCGCCTGCCCGCCTTGATATACCGTCACATCCGGCGATTCAACGTGCTTTGACCGCCAGGTGGCGGGACCGCTGTAGTGGATCTTGACATCGTTCTGATGGGCCAGCACCAACACACTTCCGTCCACGTCGGTGACATCGTAGCGAGCCCACTCTTGCGCCGGGGGGCTTACGGTCACGCAATTTATGCGAACCCTCATTCCTCGAAAGGTGTTTACTTGCAGGCTGCCATGCTCGAGAACGAGTTCGTCTCCTTCAAATTGCACGATGGTCTCGGGTTCAACCGTGATCGTGGATCCATCGGCGTCGATTCTGGCGCTATTTTCCTTTTGAGTCCGCACCAGGTCGTGCATGAAAATCGCAGTGGATTTGGGTGCGGGGCTTTCATTCACCCAGGCTCCTCCGTCATTGTGGAGCATCGCCCGAGCTGAGTCCTGGGCCATCAGCGACGTGGGCAACACCACCGCCATGACGCCGCAAACGAGATTGCGCCATTCCACCAAGCAGGCTCCAACCTTTCCGCACTAACTGCTTTCGTCAGAATAACTTGCAGGATGGTTGGCAGCTATTGCCTTGCCTGATGCCGGGAGATGATTGTCGGAGTAGCGAGGGTTACGACTTGGAGAACTCCTACACGCGCGCGAAGTCGATGAACCCGCGCTGCACGTCGGTGCGAATCAGTTTGACCCGGAATCTGTCTCCCACGTCGACGCCTTGCTGCCCTTGCGCCAGCAATCCATCGACGCGCGGTTGCAGCACGCGGACAAACGTTCCCTTGGGAGTTACGCCGGTGACGATGGCATCGAAGATGGTGCCGATGCGATGTTGCAACGCGACCGCAGCCAGCCGCTTGGCCATTTCCCGTTCGACTTTTCGCGCTGCGTCACCTCTTTCAGTACAGTTGGCAGCGATTCCGGTGAGTTCATCATCCGAGTAAGGGTTCGATTGCCCGGCAAGCATCGCCTTGATCAGTCTTTGCGTCACAATGTCGGGGAAACGGCGATTAGGCGCGGTCGAGTGAGTGTAATCCTGCACGGCCAGGCCGAAATGTCCCGCCGCGGGCTCGCCCGGCCGTTCCAGAACATATTCTCCGGGCCCAATCAACTTGATCACGGCCAGGGAAAGATCGGCAAAATGATCCGGATCCGCCGCCTTGCGCTTGACCAGGAACTCATTGAGCGTTCCGGAATCGGGATCGGCTGGAAGTTTCACGGCGTAGCTTGCAGCCAGTTGCACGATGCGATCCCAGCGCTCGGGCTGCTTCACGATGCGGCGCAACGACGAAACTTTCTCCAGCATTCGCGCCACCACTCCGTTCGCCGCGATCATATAGTCTTCGATCAGCTCGGTGGCGTGGTTTCTTTCTTCGTTCACCACGTCGATCACTTCCGTATCCAGCACCAGGGGATGCAGTTCGTCGGTCTGGAGATCGAGCGCTCCATTTTCATAGCGCCGAGTGCGCAGCTGCTGCGCCACTTCGTCCTGCAAGCGCAACTGCGCCTGCAGATCGGCGGAAGCCGCCACTTTCGGCGGCGCCGCTGCCTTGTTTTCCAGCCACGCTCCCACGGAGTTGTATTGCAGTTGCGCCTGGTTGCGAACCAGGGCGCGATAGACGTCACTCGATGTCACACGGCCGTCGGCGTTTACTACAAACTCGACAACCACGCTCAGCCGGTCCTGATTTTCGAGCAGGGAAGTCTTGCCGGTGGAAAGCTCATCCGGCAACATGGGGAAATTTCGGATTCCGGCATACACCGTCGTCGTTTCCCGAGCGGCATGCTGATCGATTGGGCTCAGCTTGGGGATGAAGGCATCGAGGTCAGCAACGCCGACCAAAACCTTTAGATCGCCGTTCGGCAATCGCTCCGCAACCTCGATCTGGTCCAGATCTTGCGAGGTGTCGTTGTCGATCGATGACCACAATTCACTGCGCAGATCGCGCACACTTCCTCCCGCAGCGATCACCGGAGGATGAGCCCGCAAGTCTGCCAGCTGTTGTTGCACTGCTGGGGAGAAGTTCGGGTTAAACCCGTGTTGCAGCACGACCTCTTTCGCAATGGCCTGCAAGTCGATGTGAGCCGAGCTGGCATTAGGCATGAAGTTTCTTCAGGGGTAAGGGAATCAACGACAGCGCTTCACCACGAAGGCACCGAGACACGGAGCAGATCTATTGATTTTTGCCTTCTTGCGTTTGTTTTCTCTGTGTCTCCGTGACTCTGTGGTGAAGAGTTTGCGACGTTGGACTACTCCGTGACCACCGCCTTCACTAAATTTCGAGGATGGTCCACGTTGTATCCCTTTTTCGTGGCCACATAATAGGCGAACAGCTGCAGGGGGATCACTTCGATGATGGGCAGCAACAACTCAGGCGCCGGCGGAACAAAAAACACATCGTCAGCGACTTCACGCACTTCTTGATCGCCCTCGGTCGCGACCGCCACCAGCCGGCCCCTCCGTGATTTGACTTCTTTCATCACGTCGAGCGTACGCTGGTAGCGCAGCACCGAATCCGGATCACGCTGGTCATACGTTGCGAGCACCACGACCGGAAGGTGTTCGTCGACAAGCGCGTTCGGCCCGTGCTTCAGTTCTCCCGCCGGGTAGCCTTCCGCGTGCGCGTAAGAAGTTTCCTTGAGCTTGAGCGCTCCTTCACGCGCGATCGCGTAATGTACACCTCGACCGAGATACAGAAACTTTTCCGCTCGAAAATGCTTTTGCCCGAATTGCTCGGCCAGATCGTCCCACTCTTTCAGATTTTTCTCAATCTCGTTTGGCAGCTGGTGCAGACGCTGCAAGTAAGAACGAGTGACCTCGGTCGTCATCCGTCCTCGCTTTCGTGCCAGAAACAACGCCATCAAATAGAGAACCGTGACCTGCGTGGTGAAACTCTTGGTCGCGGGCACGGCAAGCTCTGGACCCGCTCCCGTGATCAGCGCCGCACTGGCCTCGCGAGGAATCGTGGCGTCGGCCACGTTGGAGACTGCGATCGTCTTCACGCCGCGGGTCAGCGCCTCGCGCTGTGCGGCAATCGTGTCGGCAGTTTCCCCCGATTGCGTGACCACCATCACGATCGGATCCACCGCGGCGTGAGTCGAGCGGTAACAATACTCGCTGGCGTACTCCACGTCGACGGCAACGCCAGAAAGGTCCTCGATCATGATTTCGCCCGCCAGCCCGGCGTGGCGGCTCGATCCGCTGGCGGCGATGATCAGCTTCTCGAAAGTCAGCAGCGCGCTCTCGATCGCGTGCAGTTCGCCGGGGAAAAGAATGTCATCCTTCAGATGCTGCTCAATGGTTTTCGCGATGGCTTGAGGCTGTTGGTAGATTTCCCGGAGCATGGCATGGGGAAACCTGTCAGTCGCGGCGTTGGAGCTGGCGTTGTTTGGACTCATGATCGACTGCGGCGAGGGTAAATCATTTGCCGCGCTTGGGGCAAACCGGCCAAATTCACATGAGATAATGGAGGCACGACGCGGCCCCGTAGCTCAGTTGGATAGAGCAGCGGTTTCCTAAACCGTTGGTCGGCGGTTCGACTCCGCCCGGGGCCCCCATGCTTTCAGTCACTTGCATTGTTACTATCGATTGCTCTTGCTCGTTCTTGCGCCCAAGGCGCTGCACCGGATCCTGTGCTATAATGACTCTCAACGCTACTGCCACGGTTTGCTCGTGACGCGGTGATCCTGTTGGATCAAGATTCATCTCCGCTTTTCCTGCCCGCCGTTTATTTCAGCGTAAATCAAAACATAAGAGCGGCATGGGAACTCACGCTACGTGTGTAACATCAAGCCCCTCCAGAAAGAACAATTACGAATGACAAGCTTTACCGAACTACCGCTAACTTCTGCTTTGCAGCAGAGGCTGGCGGATGCTCAATTTATTACCCCTACGCCGATTCAGGCGCAGGCTATTCCTTGCGCCCTTGAAGGCAAAGACGTGCTGGCGACGGCGCAGACCGGAACCGGCAAGACGCTGGCGTTTCTGATCCCGATTATTGAAATGCTGCAGCGCGAACCGTCGCAGAAAGTGCGCGTGCTGGTTTTGCTGCCCACGCGCGAACTGGCGATCCAGGTCAACGAAGAATACGAGAAACTGCGCGGCAAGCAACTATTCAAAGCGGCGCTGGTTATCGGCGGCGTCTCGGAAAAAACACAGATTCAGGCCGTGCGCTCCGGCGCCAGCCTGGTGGTCGCAACTCCCGGACGCTTGCAGGATTTCATTACTCGCAAGCTGATCGATCTGCGCGAGGTCAAAATCCTGGTGCTCGACGAGGCCGACCGCATGCTTGATATGGGTTTTCTGCCTGCGATTCGCCGCATCCTGGCGATCTTGCCGCAACGCCGGCAAACCTTGTGCTTCTCAGCCACACTGGAGCAATCGGTCGCCAGCCTGGTCAACGACGCCATGCGCGATCCGGTACGCGTGGCGATTGGTTCGGTGCTCAAGCCGGTCGAGAGTGTCCGGCTGCAGGCTTACGAAGTGCGTCCGGCCGAAAAGCCCGACGTGCTGCGGCAATTGCTCTACGCCGAAAAAGGGCAGACGCTTGTCTTCGCTCGAACCAAGCGCGGTACCGAACGGCTGGCCAAGGAACTGGCGCGCGAAGGTTTTTCCGCGGCCATGATTCACGGCGACCGTTCGCAATCGCAGCGCAACGCAGCCCTGGCTGGATTTCAGCAGGCACGCTTTCAGGTGTTGGTCGCAACCGACGTGGCCGCACGCGGCCTGCACATTGATGATGTGGCGCATGTGATCAATTACGACTTGCCCAAGATGGCCGAGGATTTCATCCATCGCGTGGGAAGAACCGGCCGTGCCGGATCGGAAGGGCTGGCAACGAGTTTAGTGGCTGGCGGCGAAGTCATCGAGCTTCGGCACATCGAGCGCACCTTGAAACTGAAAATCGAACGCAAGCAGGTGGATTGGGCCAATGCAGAGAAGTCAGAGCATGTCGTCCAAAACACTTTGGCCAGCCGCACGCTGACCAGGTTGCCCGGCGAAGTATTCGCCTGAGTGGAATTCAAAGAAGCGAAACCAAGCAATCAAACAGGGCGCGTCTCAAAGACGCGCCCTGTTTTTTCGATCTGTTTCGTTGTCCGTTTGAATCCACGTGCCTACGGTTCGGTTTTCTCCGGACTGCGTTCGCGCGGAAGGCTCGAAATGTCGCGATCGTCGTCTCCCATTTGAAACAGCGCCGCTTGCTCGGCCGCGTGTCTCTGCAACTCGTCCAAATCGAGTTCACTGGAATCGCCCGGCGTCCCTGAAGTTTCGTCCTTACGCTGGATGCGGCGTTCGGCCTTGTCGCGTTGTTTTTGCTGGCGCGTGTGTTCCTTCTGGCGCTTGGTAAAGCTCGATCTACCTCGTCCTGGCATACCCAATCTCCAATCGTCAATTTTGGCAAAAGCGGCTGGCGCTTTGCGCTTTGGTCAAGACATCAGCAACTCATCCGCGGGGATGGTGTGCCGCTACCAACGGGGTTCGCGGGGCTGGCGCGCGTGGCCCTGGTAGTCGTCGCGGCCGCCGCCGCCCCCACCGCCGAAGCGCTGTCCGCCACCACCCCGCGGCGAAGCGGTCTTTGGTTTAGCCTCGTTGATCTTCAGCGCGCGGCCGCCCAGTTCGGTTCCATTCAACGCCGCGACTGCTTTATCGGCTGCCGCTGCGTCGGTCATTTCGACAAAAGCGAAGCCGCGAGCGCGCCCGGTTTCGCGGTCGGTGACGATACTGACACGCTCCACCGCGCCATGCGCTTCAAACAAGCCGCGAAGTTCCGGTTCCGTTGTGCTGTGGGGTAAGTTGCCGACGTAAAGATTCTTCATAGGAGTTCTTCTCTTTCCGTTGCTGTTACTGCTGCGGTTACAAATAACGGCTGAGGAGGAGTGATTTCGCGCGCCGAATGCTGCTCGATGGCTTCTGCCCACCGCGAGGGCCTGGGCGTTTCCCGTATCGCGCGTGAACGGGCTTCGCTGGCTGAGCGCACGCTTGAGATCTTCCGGCAGGCTTCCAGGATTCCCCAGCGTTGGGAAGAATTGCCCGAAGCCTGGGCCAGGAGCGCAGCGACCATTTCTTTGTGCAGCGCATCGGTCCCCGGTTCGGCTGGAGCTTCGTCAGAATGCGGCAATGCTGCGAGATACTTAGGGCCGCCCACGAAGAAGGCAATCCTCTGCGGAGGATTCGCGCCGCGAATATCAGTGCAGAATTGATCGCGGCCGTCGGTCTCTCCGGCTACGCTGATCAGCACCAGATTATATAAGTCGGCTCGCCACCAGCACCGTGCCTCGAGAACATCGGCTGCGCAGTCCACCTCAATGCCAAGCTGCCTCATCACGTCGGCCCGCAAGTCGCGCTTCGTCTGCGAAGTGTCGAGCAAGAGTACGCGCTTCTTCTTCGCTGGAATGAGTTCCGGAGCAGACAGCGGCAATTCGACGACGGGCGTGGTCATGCCACTTTCTCCTTGAGGTTAGCCGCCTTTGGCGGGGCCACCAGATGTTTTTCAGCCAAGGCCTTCAACATCTTTTCGTTGCTCTGGCGGCGGCTGATCTTCTGCCGGCGCCGCCGGTTGAATCTGGCTTTATCGCCGTTGACTCCGGACATGCTTATCTCCTGCCCTGTGGGCTGAATAAATGCGTCTTCTGCAGGCTCCGTATGGGCCACTCGTCGAATCGGCCACCGCATCGCCGTATTCTTTCAAGTCGATGTCTTGGGATTGAAGGAGCTACTTCCTGAACTTCTCAGGTTCGGCCCGTCACTCGCCTTTCCGGGAATTTCTCAATCGCGAAGGCGGAACGTGCTGTTCAGGGTGTCTTCGAGGTCAAGACCTCCAGTATACCCTGCATTGGTGGATATTGCTCAGGTATTGCGGGTCGGGGGTAGTGGTGCTTTAGTGTGGAGGTGAGGAAAAGGTGGATTTCTCCTCAGCACTAGAGTGGCCATAAGTAGTAGCCCGTGTCCACCCTATGACCCCGCTACCCGGGTCGGGTATGCACGCTTATGGCTCAGAGGGGCTGACGCTGCTGGGCCCCTTGCTCTTGCAGAGGAGGAGGCAAAGCACAATAACCCCGCCCCCGATCCCGGCGCCGACCTCGAGCCATTTTGTATTCAGACCGTGGCCGACACTTCCGGGCCGAGGCGCGGCGCCACAGGCAGCGGATACGACGCGGGTTGCCTGTTGTCCCTCATGCACGACGGAAGAAATAGGTGAGGTGCCTTGTGCATTTGTTTTTTGGAGAACGCCGCCTTCCGTGATGTTCACATCGTTTTTGTGTGCGGCGACCTGCACCGTGCCGCTGACGTTGGCCACATCGTATTGCGTGCGCTCGCTTGAAACCGGCTCGACCTTGATGCAGCTCACATGCACGCTCATCGAAGTCGAAGTTCCCACCGACACGCTTCCATGCTCCAGGCTCAGGAAAGTGCCTTGGAACTTCGCGACCGATTCTGGTTGAATCACGATGCTCGAGCCCTCGGCGTCGACGTTGGCGACAAACCCGGGTTTGGTCTCGAGCAGATCTCCGGGAAAAACCACCGTGGATCCTGAGATCTCGAAACCGTTAACCCAAACTCCGCCCTCGCTGTGCAATACGGCGGAGCCCGTGTCTGCCGCCGTGAGTGAAAGCGGGCACAGGATCACCATCATCCAGCTAACAAGTTTGCGTAAAGCAGACACACCCATAGCTAAAGACAATTTCCGCACATCTACAAGAATCGTAGCGGCACAGTGATTGACCGTCTATTAGCTCTCTGGATGCCCGTCCCGCAGCTGCCGCGCGGATGCACCAGCCTGCTTTAGCTGCGCCTGGCTGGGAAACTCCGGTATGCTTGGCGAACATCCTGCGACGGGACAAGCTCCGAAAAAACCTCGCTTGGGGAAGCGGTCTAGCAGAACTTAGCCAAACGAGACATGGAAAAAACTTCCACTAACGATCCGGTAATCGAATTCCGTAATGTCGACTATGCGTTGCCCAGCGGCCAGCAGTTGCTCGCAGGGCTGAATTTGCAAGTGCAACGCGGCGAGACCCTGGTATTGCTAGGGCGCAGCGGTTCTGGAAAAACGACCACGCTCAAGCTGATCAATCGGCTGCTAGCTCCGACCGGCGGAGAAGTGTGCGTGAACGGCACGCCCAATGCCCAAAGCGACGTCATTCGTTTGCGCCGCGGCATCGGCTATGTCATCCAGGAAGTGGGCTTGTTCCCGCACTTCACAGTGGAACGAAACATTGGCATCGTCCCGCGCATCGAAGGCTGGACTCCCGAACGGATTCGTCTCCGCGTCGAGGAATTGATGCGGCTAGTCGGGCTCGACCCGCAAATGGGGTCGCGTTATCCGCATCAACTCTCCGGCGGGCAGAGGCAGCGCGTGGGAGTCGCCAGGGCATTGGCCGCGGACCCCCCAATTCTTTTGATGGACGAACCTTTCGGCGCGCTTGATGCCCTCACTCGCGACCAACTGCAGCGTGAGTTTCTTTCCCTGCAGCAGCGGCTGAATAAGACAGTGGTCTTCGTGACGCATGACCTGCGCGAGGCGTTGCGGCTCGGGTCGCGCATCGCGCTCATGGAAGCCGGTCGCCTGGTCGCGGTTCTTTCCCCGGAGGAATTTCTGCGATCGAGCGACCCGTTGGCTGCTGCTTACGTGCACGCCTTCGCAGATGGACCGGATTCATCGAATCGAGGCGCTTCATGAACCTCTTTCACTTTTTTCTGCAAAACCACGATCAGATTGTCGAACTGACCCTGGAGCATCTTTGGCTGGTAGGCGTCTCTACGGTGCTCGCGGTGCTGGCCGGCATACCGTTAGGCATAGTCAGCGCGCACTGGCCAGTGTGGAACCGGCCGGTGCTCGGAACGGCGAACATTATTCAGACGATTCCTAGCCTCGCCCTCTTTGGCTTTTTGCTGCCGGTGCCCTGGCTGGGCGATCGGGCCGATCGCCTGGCGATTCTGGCGCTCACGCTCTACGCTCTGCTGCCCGTGATTCGCAACACCTACACCGGCATTCGTGGCGTCGATCCTGCAGTGGTTGAGGCGGGCCGGGGCATGGGACTCACCAACAGCCAGCTCTTGTTCCAGGTGGAGCTTCCTTTGGCGCTCAGCGTAATTCTTTCCGGCGTAAGAGTCGCCGTCGTCGTCTCCGTGGGACTAGCTACCATTGCGGCTGCGATCGGCGCCGGTGGCCTGGGCGAGTTCATCTTTCGCGGTCTCGCCATGGTCAACAATCAGCTCATTCTCGCGGGAGCCATACCCGCCGCGGTTCTGGCGCTGTCGGCGGATTTTGCTTTGGGATGGTTGGAAAAACGCTTGCAGCCACAATGAAAAGCAATCGCCATCGACGGCTTCACGGTTTCCGCGAGCGATGGGGGAATTCGCTCTGCTTGTTTCTCGCAGCTCTGTGGCTGCTGTCATCGTGTGCGACTTCGCATTCCAATCGCATCGTGATCGGTTCTAAGAACTTTACCGAATCGCTGATCCTGGGCGAACTTCTCGCGCAACAGATCGAAGCGCATTCCCACCTGAAAGTCGAGCGCCGTTTCTACCTCACAGGAACTTACATCTGCCAGCAGGCTCTGCTGGCCGGGCGCATCGACATGTATCCCGAATACACTGGAACCGCGCTGACCGCCATCCTTAAGCAGAAGGTTGGCGGCGATAAGGCGGAAGTCTACCAGCAGGTCAAGAGTCAATACGAAGCGCGCCTCGGCCTTACTTTGGGCCCGCCGTTCGGTTTCAACAATACCTTTGCGATGGAGATTCGCGGCGAAGACGCACGCCGCCTGAATCTAAAAACCTTGTCGCAGGCAGCTGCATTCGCTCCGCACTGGCGAGCTGGGTTCGGCTACGAATTCATGGAGCGCCCCGACGGATACGCCGGGCTGGCTGCTGCCTACGGCCTGCATTTTGCCGGCCCACCCCGCATCATGGATCTCGGTTTGCTTGCCCCGGCATTAAAAGACCATCAGATAGATATCGCTGCCGGTAACGCCACTGACGGGCTGATTCCAGCTTTCGATTTATTCGTGCTCGAAGATGACCGCCACTACTTCCCGCCATACGAGGCAGTCGCAGTCGTTCGCCAGCAAACCGAGCAGCAGCATCCCGAAGTTGCCCAGGCAATCGCCGAAATAGGCGGGAAGATTTCCGATCAGGAGATGCAGCGATTGAACTACGCTCTCGACGGCCAGCACCGCGACGTGAAAGAAGTTGCGCATGAATTCCTGCGCAGCAAGGGTCTGATCCAGTAGGTCTCACTAAACCAGCAAACGACCTGCGAAAGATTGTTTTCGTTTGCAACCGCCTGCAGCAGCCGTCATCTAAGTCTCTTACGAGGGCATGGCCCGCCATTCGCGGACGGTCTGGAATGCAGACTTCGAAATCCCGGTAGGGACATCGTCCTATGGCACTCAGGCCGGCTGTGAGCATAGAATGCAACGCGCTGATCCGCTCGCGCCAGTCGCCCATTGTTGTTTGTTCCGCGTACCAAAAGATCTGGGAGGTCTGAAATGCTTGCCACGCAGAGCGACTCCACCGTCCGTCACGATTTGATCGTGCAACTCGAAGACGCCCGGCGGCGCTCCGACGATCTGTTTGCGGTGGTCAAGCCCGATTCTCTTTACGAACGCCCAATTGCCGAGCGTCACCGCATCGTCTTCTATATCGGGCATCTGGAGGCCTTCGATTGGAATCTGCTCCACGAACGTGTTCTTGGACTGAAGAGCTTTCATCCCGAATTTGACCGCCTGTTTGCCTTCGGCATCGATCCAGTCGGGGGCGGACTTCCGACCGATCAGCCTTCTGATTGGCCCTCGATCGCCACGGTACAGGACTACGTCAGAAAAATCCGCGCCGTTCTGGACGACAAAATATCCGACGCGCTTCTCGATTCCAACCCTCCCACAAGCGACGGATTTTCCCTCACCACCCTGCTCAATGTAGCCATTGAGCACCGTCTCATGCACGCAGAAACCCTTGCCTACATGCTGCATCAACTGCCATTTGATCGCAAAGTGCAGCCGGGAGTTCAGGAGAAAGGTCGGCAGGAAGAATCGATACGCGTCGTCGCACCGCCTCTCGCTCAGCGCAGCATCGAAATTCCGGCTGGCGTCGTCACGCTCGGCCTGCCGCGCGACGGCGAATCATTTGGCTGGGACAACGAGTTTGAAGCCCACACCGTCGACGTGCCGCCGTTTACCGTCGACCAGTACAAAGTGACGAACCGGCAGTATTTGGACTTCATCAACGCGGGCGGTTACGAAACGCGCGCATTTTGGAGTGACGGTGACAGCAACGAAGATTGGAACTGGAAATCTGATCAGGGAATTTCGCATCCGGCTTTCTGGAAGCGCGAGGGCACGCGGTGGCTCTATCGCGCGATGTTTGAGGTCGTTCCGCTGCCGCTGGATTGGCCAGTCTATGTGAGTCAGGCGGAAGCGAAAGCGTATGCCAGGTGGGCAGGGAAGTCGTTACCTACCGAAGCCGAGTGGCAACGCGCCGCACATGCCACGCCGCAGGGCAACGAACGAGCCTACCCGTGGGGGAACGAAGCTCCAGTTAACAGCTTCGGCAACTTTGATTTCGCGCGATGGGATCCAGTGTCGGTAACCGCGTTTCCTGAAGGCCAGAGTGCTTTCGGTGTCCACGGTATGCTGGGCAATGGTTGGGAGTGGACTTCCACGCCGTTCGCTCCGTTCCCAGGATTCGACCCGTTCCCGTTCTATCGCGGCTACTCCGCCGATTTTTTCGACGGCAAACACTTCGTCATGAAAGGCGGATCGGCGCGCACTGCTGCCTGCATGCAGCGGCGCACGTTCCGCAACTGGTTCCAGGCACACTACCAATTCGTTTACACCGGATTTCGTTGCGTAAGTCACTGACCGGTATTTCAACGATCGTTTAATCAACGATCATTTAGTCGAAGATCGTTGATCGACGATTCGTCATCAAGGAGCTGCCAACATGCTGGTTCAAGCCATCACGCCAAATACAAGCTACGAATTCGCAGCCGATGTGCGCGCCGGGCTGTCCAAGCCAGGTCAAAAAGAGTTGCTGTCGAAGTACTTGTACGACGATGTCGGTTCCGCGTTGTTCGAAGTGATCAGCAATCTGCCCGAGTACGGCCTTACGCGAGCCGATGAGCGCCTGCTGCGGCGGCACGGGCATGACATTGTCGAGCGCCTGGCTACCCCGGTCTCCGTGGCCGAACTGGGCAGTGGAAGTGGCCGGAAAACCCGCCACATCCTCGAAGCTCTTTGCCGCCGCCAGCGCACTACTTACTATCCCATAGAGATTTCTCCATCCGCACTCGCCATGTGCGAGCGCGAACTCCGCGACATCGATTCGATCAGCATTCTGGGCTTCGAGCGCGAGTACCTCGATGGATTGCTCGAAGTGGCTGCGCACCGCTCGACCGGCCAGCATCTCCTCGTGCTGTTCCTGGGGAGCACCATCGGGAATTTCGATCGAGCCGCCGGCATTGGATTTTTGACCGAAGTTCGCCACATTCTTCAGCCCGGCGACTCACTTCTGCTCGGCACCGACCTTGAGAAATCCACCGCTCAATTGCTTCAAGCCTACGACGACGAACTGGGAGTGACCGCCGCCTTCAACCTCAACCTGTTGGCTCGCATCAATCGCGAACTCGATGCCGACTTCAATCTCGCACAGTTCGAGCACATAGCTAAAATCAATCATCAGGATCGCAGCGTTGAGATGCATTTGCGGTCCATGTGCCGCCAGACCGTGAATGTTCCCGCAGCCGAGCTCACCGTCGATCTTCTTGAGGGCGAAACCATCTGGACCGAAAGCAGCCACAAGTACTCGCCCCAGGAAATTCTTCCCATGGCCCGAAGCGCAGGTTTCCGCTGCGAAGCGCAATGGATTGACGAGCAATGGCCTTTCGCGGAGAACCTGCTGATCGCGGAATAACCTCCGCCGGCGATGTTTGCCGGTGCGCGCCCTCGTCAACATGATCGTGCACGCGTGTAATACGTTGTTCATCTTGAAGTAAAACTTTGTAAATCCTGGGGTTTTGCGCAACGCGCAATGTAAATTAGTAAGAGTCGCATGCGCGCAAATACACACCGGTTTCTGGCGATCGCACTTTGTGCCACAAGCGCAGTCGGCATTCGTCTGTTGCCTTCCTGCCAGGCCATGTCCGCCGGCCCGCAAACCCAGCAAGCTGCCGTTCCAGGTACGGTCAGCCGGCCCGTAGGCGCCATCAAAGCTATAAATGGCACGCAGATTACGTTAACGCCTGACTCCGGTTCCGATGTCAGCGTCGCCGTGCAGCCCACGACGCGCATCCTGCGCATCGCTCCCGGCGAAAAGGATCTTAAGAACGCTACACCCATCCAGTTGCAAGATCTCCAGATCGGCGATCGCATTCTGGTGGGAGGCAGGATCTCCGTCGACGGCCTGTCAGTCGTGGCCTCAACGGTGGTTGTCATGAAGCATTCCGATCTCGAGGCGCGGCATCAGCAGGACCTGCAGGATTGGCAGAAGCGTGGCGTCGATGGGCTCGCCAAGGTTGTCGATCCAGCAGCGGGAACCGTCACAATCTCTGCACGAGGTAAAGATGTCGTCATTCACACCACCAACACCACGATTATTCGCCGCTACGCGCCCGACTCCGTGAAATTCGACGACGCCAAGCCGGGCACGCTTCAGGAAGTTCATCCCGGCGATCAGGTGCGGGCACGTGGTAATCGCAGCGCCGACGGCGGCGAACTTGCCGCCGACGAAATTGTTTCCGGATCCTTCCCGGGTATTGCCGGTACCGTCGACTCCGTCGATGCAAGTTCGTCGACCCTCAGCGTTCACGATCTATTGACGAAGAAAACGGTGGTTATAAAGGTCACGCCAGACTCCCAGCTTCGCCATCTCCCCCCGGAGATGGCGCGGATGATTGCTATGCGCCTAAAGGGAGGGGCTGCAGGAGCTGGGACCAGCACCGCACCCGGTTCTGGTTCTGCGACGGGCGGTCAAACGGCGCGTCCAGCCTCACCGCCCAGTGGGATGGCTCCAGGTGGAGCAGGCGCGAACGGGCGTCCCGGCGACGCGCCGGATATTCAGCGTTTGCTGAGCCACGCGCCCGCGACCACATTGACCGATCTGCATAAAGGCGATGCAGTGGTCATTCTCTCGACCGAGGGTGCCGCGGGAGTAGGAACGGTCATCACGCTGGTCAGCGGCGTCGAACCGATTCTGCAGGCTGCCCCCGGCGCCAGTAGCGCGGCGATGCTTACGCCCTGGAGCATGAGTGCACCCTCCGGCGATGCAGGCGGTCCATAGCTTTGGCTTCCTCGCAGCGTGACGCATCAAAGATTCATATCGAAACTCTTAGTGGAACGGAACGATGGAATGAAGGTTCGGACGTGTTTCTGCTTAGCCGTAGTCTCTTTGTTATCGCTGGTATGCGCGACGATGGCTGCATCCCAAACGACCGCAGCGCAGCCGCAGGCCGCCGCAACGCCGGCAGCCACCGGCACTTTGCGCGGTCAGGTAACGGACCCATCCGGCGCCGCCATCGCCGGCGCCAACGTCGTCATGACGCCGGCCGCCATTTCCTCCACGCCTATCACTACGCAAGCCAACGGACAGGGCTCCTATGAATTCAAAGGGCTGCCCGCAGGCCAGTACACGCTCACCGTAGTCGCTCCGGGGTTTTCGGTTTACGAAAACGACAACGTAGTCATCACCGGGGATCAGCCGCTGCGCCTCAACGTTGCCATGGCCATCGAAGTCGAGCAGCAGAAAATTCAGGTCTCTGATACCGCCCCGGTCGTCGACGTCAATCCCTCGAACAACGCCGGAGCCATCACCATTTCAGGCAAGGAACTGGAAGCTCTGCCCGACGATCCCGATGAACTGCTCACCGATTTGCAGGCCCTGGCCGGTCCCTCCGCGGGACCGAACGGCGGACAGCTCTACATCGATGGTTTCACCGCGGGTGAACTTCCTCCCAAGTCGTCCATCCGCGAAATCCGCGTCAACCAGAATCCGTTTTCCTCGGAGTACGACAAACTCGGCTACGGTCGAATCGAGGTCTTCACCAAGCCCGGTACCGACAAACTTCACGGCCAATTGCTCTTGGACGGAAACGATTCCGCTCTCAACACGCAGGATCCCTTCATCCCAAGCACGGCGCCAAGTTACGACTCCATCCTCTTCAATGGCAGTATCGGAGGCGCAATCAACAAGAGTTCGTCATTCTTCGTCAGTGGCCAGCGCAGGGACATCAATAACCTCTCCGCGATCAATGCCATCGACCCCAATACTTTTCTTCCGTTTAGCTCTACCCTCCCCAATCCGCACGAGCGCACCAACATCGGCCCGCGCCTCGATTACGCGCCCAGCAAGAATAATACTTTGACCGTCCGCTACCAATATTATCGGGACACCGAGACCAACGATGAAATGAGCCAATTCAACCTGGCCACGCAGGCCTACACGCAAGGATCCACCGAACACACCGTGCAAATCAGCGATACCCAGGTCTTCGGCTCAAAGGTCGTTAACGAAACGCGCTTTCAATATCTGCGGGAAAACGATACCCAGGGCGTAGTGGACTCCAACCCCGCCGTCACGGTTCCGGCGGCTTTCACCGGCGGCGGCAACAGCCAGGGCACGCAGGCTGATCATCAGGATCACTACGAATTCCAGAACTACACTTCCGTGATTCACGGCAACCACACCGTCAAGTTCGGAGCGCGCTTGCGCGACTTGCGCGATGCTAACGAGTCGACGGCGGGCTTCAACGGTACTTTTACGTTTCCGACAATCGCGGATTATAAAGCCAGCACGCCCAGCCAGCTGATCATTACCGAGGGCTCGCCCTCCGCCGAAGTTTCAGCCTTCGACGCCGGGCTCTATGTTCAGGATGACTGGCGCGTTCGCAGCAACATCACGTTCAGTTACGGACTGCGTTTTGAAACCCAGAACCACATTCACGATCACGCCGATCTCGCGCCGCGCCTGGGCATGGCTTGGGGCGTGGGCGGCCGGAAATCTCCGCCTAAAGTCGTAATTCGCGCCGGACTCGGCATTTTTTACGACCGCTTTGAGGAACAGCAGATTCTTCAAGCCGAGCGTCTCAACGGCGTCACGCAACAGCAATTCGTCATCAAGGCCCCCACTTGTTTTCCTGGGCTGGACCAACCTCTCACCACCCCAATCTCAAACTGCATTCCGGCCGGTACCACGGCCACCAGCACATCGTCCATCTACCAGATCAGCCCTTCACTCCATGCGCCTTACACTTTGCAGTCGGCAATCAGTGTTGAGCGTCAGGTAACCAAAGCTGCCACCCTGGCCGTTACCTACCTGAATTCGCGCGGCTTCGACCAGTTGCTCTCGCTCAGCCCCAACTCGGTGATTGCCGGCGGACCGTACATCTATCGGTACGCTTCCGAAGCCGTGTTCCGGCAGAACCAGCTCATCGTGAATACCAATGTGCGGGTCGGTTCGAAGATTCAGCTCTTCGGTTTCTACACCTTGAACTACGCCAATAGTGATACCGGCGGTGTCTCCAGTTTTGCGTCGAACTCCTACGACATCAGTCAAGACTATGGGCGGGCATCTTTTGATACCCGTCAAAGGTTGTTCTTCGGCGGCAGCATCGCGCTGCCCTATGGCGTTCGCCTGAATCCTTTTCTCATCGCCAGTTCCGGCACACCCTTCGACATCGTTACCCCCGATGATTTGAATGGCGATACCATCTTCAATGATCGTCCCTCTTTTGTTTCATCTGCGACTTGTCCTAATCCCGGTACCACAACCGGCACTACATACTGCACTCCGCTCGGCACCTTCGCAGATGCGCTTCCAGCCGCCGGTCAGAAAGTGACTCCAATTAACTATGGTACTGGCGCGGCACACTTCGTTCTGAATCTGCGGGTCACCAAGTCCATCGGATTCGGACCCAAGCTGAAGGGTGGCTCCGGTAATCTGGGCCAGGGTGGTCCGGGCGGGGGAGGTCACCACGGCGGTCCGCGCGGTACCGTATTCGGCACCGCCCCCCAAATCGTCGGCGGCGGGTCAGACCGCCGTTACACCTTGACTTTTGGAGTCTCCGCCCGCAACGCGCTAAATGATGTGAATCTGGCGAATCCCGCCGGCGTTTTGGGATCGCGTTTCTTCGATACCCCGAATAGCATTCAAGGCGGTCCGTTTTCCACGGGTACGGCCGTTCGCCGTATCGACCTTTTCGCCACCTTCAACTTTTAATCCCTCCATTCAGTTATTCTGGAGATACGCATATGGATACCTTCGATCTCTACCGAGTGATTTTCGTTTGCCGTTGATTCCCACCACAAGACGCCAGTTTCTTCAACGAGCCGCCGCCGCCGGCGCGGTCGCGACCGTAGGAGACGGAATCCTTCTGGCTCCGAACCAGCCTCGCATTGTGCGCCAGGAGTTTCGCCTCCAGCGCTGGCCCGAACAGCTGAATGGCTTCACCGTCGCCGTGCTCAGCGATTTCCACTACGACCCTTATTTCTCGGTTCATCCGCTGCGCGCTGCGATTACCATGGTCAAGGACCTTCATCCCGACCTGATCGCGCTCGTCGGAGATTTCGTTTCCGTGCCGCTGGTCGGCGACCAGGCGAAAGGTGCCCTCGCGGCCGAACCCTGCGCCAGCCTCTTGCGCGAGATGACCGCCCCTCATGGACTCTGGGCTGTCTTGGGAAACCACGATGATGGCACGGACCCGGCGCACGTGACCCGCGCGCTCCAGAACCAGAACATCCAGGTACTGGCGAACCAGTCGCTTCCCCTCGAACAAAACGGCGCGCGTTTTTGGATCGCCGGGGTCAACGATGTGCTGAGCGGAACCGCCGACCTGTCAAAGACCATGCACAACGTCCGCGCTGGCGACGCCGTCATTCTGCTGGCGCATGAACCGGACTTCGCCGATGAAGCCGCGAAATTTCCCATCGACCTGCAGCTTTCAGGACACTCTCACGGCGGCCAGATCAGAGTTCCGTTCCTCCCTCCGCTTTACCTGCCAGAGCTGGCGAAGAAATATGTTTGGGGCACCTACCGCATAGGTCCGCTCACTCTCCACACCAATTCAGGCTTGGGCACGATCGGGATTCCGATGCGCCTGAATTGCCCTCCCGAAGTCACGCTGTTGACCCTGCGGCCTACGCCGAAACAATAACTTCGCAAGTCGACAAAAAAATCTCTACTTTGTCGCCGCAGTGCGAGCTTGCCTCACTCAAGACGAAACCTCGTGAACCCAGCGCCCAGCAAGGAGTTCGCCTTGACAGCCGGTGGTCCTGGGGAGGAGAATTGGGTGCTCGCTGGCCGCATCGGCTCCCTACCTGGCGGTTCCCAGCCCAGCCGCGCGCGATCTTTCTTGAGGTTTGCGGCGCGATTTGTTTTTTCGCACAAGGAGGATTCCGATGACGCAACTACGAGGTCCTGAACCGTCTTCTGTTGACTCCGCGCTAGACCGGAAAAGGAACGGCATGAGGAACCTTGCATTATCAAGGGCGGCTTGGATCGTCTTTGCCTTTTGCGTAGCTGCGACCGCCGCGTCGGCACAAACCTTCACCACCGTCTTGAACTTCGACGGGCTCACGGTTCTGAACCTCTGTTTGGGCCTCCCGTCCAGGGCATCGATGGAAACTTGTACGGAATAGCTGACCGAGGTGATAGCTCCGACTGTGGCACGGTTTTCAGAATCACAACCGGAGGAACCCTGACCACGCTATTTAGCTTCCAGTATGACGACAACGGTTGTCACCCCGATGCAGGGCTGGCCTTGGCCGACAACGGAGACATTTATGGATCAACCACCGACGCTGGGAGCGACGGTGGTGGCACCGTCTTCCGAGTCACCCCGGCCGGTGCGCTCACCACGATACATGGCTTCAACTATGCGCTGGGCGGCAACCCCAACACAGCGGTGCTTCAGGGCACCGACGGGAACTTGTACGGAACCACGGTCAACGGAGGGCCCGACGGTTACGGCTCGATTTTCAAAATGACTCTGGGGGGCACACTGACCGAGCTGCATGAGTTTGATTTCACTGACGGCTGGGACCCCAAAGACGCACCCCTGATTCAAGCGACAGATGGAAACTTCTATGGGACCACTGCCGGTGGCGGCCCCTTTAGTTGCCCCACCTTCCCCGACCGCGGTTGCGGCACGATCTTTAAGATCAGCCCAGGGGGCGGGTTTGCGACGCTGCGCAACTTCGATGGGGCTAACGGGTCCGTCCCTTTTGCCGGACTGATACAAGCTGCTGACGGCAACCTTTATGGGGCAACGACTCAAGGCGGCACTCACGGCGATGGCACCGTCTTCAAGATTACGCTGGGCGGCACGCTGACCACGCTGCACAGCTTCGACGGGACCGACGGCTCCAGCCCCTTTGGTACCCTGGTTCAAGCCACCGACGGGAACTTGTACGGGACAACGAATGCGGGTGGCGCGAATGGCGATGGGACAATTTTCGAAATCACCCCCGCGGGCACGTTCACGACGTTGCACACCTTCGACGGCACGGACGGCGCCGGCGCTCAGAGCGGGATGCTTCAAGCGACCAACGGGACACTATACGGAAACACCTACGGTGGAGGGAGCAGCGGCAACGGCACCGTCTTCAGCCTGTCTATGGGTCTCGGTCCGTTTGTAACTTTCCTGCCTGCGGCTCGTCCGGTCGGGGGCGCCGTACAGATTCTGGGCCAAGGCTTCACCGGCGCCACCGCCGTTCGTTTCAACGGAATACCGGCAGCCTTTACGTTCGAATCCGACACCTACTTGACGGCCAATGTTCCCGCCGGAGCCACCACGGGCTCCATCACCGTGAGCGAGCCAGGCGGCACTCTCACCAGCAACAAAAAGTTTCAAGTGACGCCGCAAATCACCACCTTCTCTCCTTCCGCTGGCTCAGCCGGAACCACCGTGGTCATCACCGGAGATAGTTTCATTGGAGCCACGGAGGTCGTCTTTGAGTGCGGAAAGGCTGCGACCTTCACGGTAGACTCCGATACGCAGATCACAGCCCCGGTGCCCGCGGGCGCGATGAACGGAGCGATCAACGTCGTGACTCCGGGCGGACATGTGGGAAGTGCGGCCACCTTCACGGTGACCCCGTGATACTTTGAAAGCGTTCGAGACGAGAAAAGAAGCCGCCTTTTCAAGATGCGGCTTTTCTGTTACTGCCAGTGTTCGCCCGGACAGAGGAAGCGCCGTCTCTGCCCGGCAAAACCATTCCACACAGCATATGCAATCGGCTTCACATCGGAAAACGTTTGACCACTGAAAAGTTCCACGCATCGATTGATAACAATATACTTACACCCTCCCGCTCGCTGGCACGACACTTGCGGCTCAACTTTGAAGGTTTCACCTATGCTTCGCATCTGGCCTTGGTTTCTGATCCTCGCACTTCCTGCTTCCAGCGCGGCTTCCGTGCAGGTTCCACCTCCGCGTCTGAGCCAAGCTTTCTTAACCGAGCGCGAACACCAGGTGTTCAAGACTCCCACTCGCGCCGCCGAGTTCAGCAACATCCCGCATACGAGCGCGCGCTCGCGCTGTGAAGATACGCAGCCGCCGCAGGCTTTGACCACGCCCGATCCGTTGCTGGCTCCTGTCGATGCGGGTCTCAAAGTCAAAGTAAGCTTCATCATTGGCGCCGATGGTCGCGTGCGTAGTCCTCTGATTCTGCAGAGTGCCGGCCCCGCGGGCGATCGCAACGTGTTGCAAACTGTCCGTGGCTGGCGGTATCGCCCCGCAACCTGCAACGGCGTGCCCACGGAAGCGGAAGGGAAAATCGAATTTTCCCGGCGTTGAGATTCCCCCGCTTGAGCTGATCCGCTTGAGCTAAAATGACCCCAAGCACGGCGGTCTGAATCGTGGAAAGAGACAAAAAAATAGCCCGGCCAACCAGTTCCGCGCAGGATTCCGAAGACGCGATGCCCAGCATCGGCCCGCACAATCCCGCTTTGGGCGAGATTTATCAGCGTCTCTACCCGGAAATGCGGCGCCCCAAGCCCAATCAGGAAGCCATTGCCGCGGCCCTGCAAGCCATGCAGCGACTCACCATGGAATCGGATTCCGAAGCTGCCGCTGAGGACGCTACCGTCGACTCTACCTCCAACTCTCACAAAGCTTGCCACGTTTGTGGACATCAGAATCGTGTGGGCAGCAAGTTCTGCGGCATGTGCGGCCTTTCCCTTGGAACCTCGTCATCTCAATCGTCCGAGCCCACCTCGCCCGTCCCCCCGTTACCGGTCGACTACAGAGACGTGCCGCAATCTCTTCGAGCAACGACGGAAGCCGCCGATGAAGTTCATCCGCAGCCAGGGGCTCCGGCGGGCACGCATCACTACCACCACCACTACCATCATCACTATTTTCAGGGCAGCGCAAGCGCCGATAGCGCTCCGCGTTCCAACGCTTCCGAGAGCGCGCGAGAAGCCGACCGGATGAGAGTCGCCGCTGCCGCCAAGGGCGAACCCATGAGCCGCGGTGAGGCTGCGGTTCGCCGGCTCACGCAGGAATGGGTTTTAGCCTGTAATACCCGGCAACTCGAAGAGCTGATGGAACTCTACGCGCCGGACGCGCTGGTGCTGCGTTCGAATCTTCCTGCGATCCGCGGCGCCGTGGCGGTGCGGGAGTTCTTCTTCGCCTCGCTCGAAGCCGGTCTGGGAGAAGTGGCCCTCGATCCCATGCGGGTGGAGGTTCTGGGCGATCTGGCTCACGAAGTGGGACGCTACAGTGCGCTGGTCCCGGGAACGGCCGGCAAACGCCGAGAAGAGCGCGGTAAGTATCTCTGGGTCTTCGCCAAGCAGGCGACCGGAGACTGGAAGCTGGTCTCGGAGTGCTGGTCAAGCGACCTTACGCTTTCCAGCGCGGAATCCGACATTCCCAAGCCTGCGGTTCCGTCCGCGAAGCTCCAGCCGCGGAAGAGCTAACCGCTAAGCGCTGAGCTGTGAGCTCTCAGCTCCTAGCTTCTAGCCAAGCGGGCTCACGCTTTCACTCCTAGCTTAACCAAGTCTGCGCGCAACTGTTCCGGCGTCTGCATCTGGATCGTGTGCATGCCCAGCTTCGCGGCGCATTCCAGGTTCAACGCGCGGTCGTCGATGAAACAGCACTCTTCCGGATTGAACTGTGTGATCTCAATCGCCAAACGATAAATGCCGCTCTCCGGCTTGCGCAACCCGACGAAGCAGGAGCTAACGAACAGCCGGAAGATTTCGCGCAAGCTGTACTTCTCGATGCGGTACAGATTCAACTCCCGGGATTCGTTGTTAATCGTGCCCATGAAATATTTGCCGGAGTCGGCGAGAGTGCGTGCGAACGCCAGAACTTCAGGCATCGGCTTCGACAACGAGAACATGTAATCCCGAAACTCGCTGCGGGTAAAGGGACGATCGCGGTAAAACACGGTCCGATCCAGATATTCGTCGAGCGTGATCTTGCCGCGTTCGAACGACGAGACCAGCATTTCGTGACGCGAGTGGAACTCTGCTTCGTCCAGATGAAAATGTTCAAGCGCCGCCGTACGTTCGGTGTGATCCCAGGCGTTCGTCAGCAGCACTCCTCCAACGTCCCAGAAGATGGCATGAATGGTGGGCACCTATGAGTCCCCCTGTTGTCCTTCTGATTCTAAGCTGTCCTAGCGTTTGTAGATTGTGGTCTGGGGATGGTAGTTGCGCCAGTCGAACCAGTAGTCTTTTAGTGCGGGGATGCGGTCTAAGCATTTTCCTCGAGCGGGTCCGGAGGTGGCGCAGCCTTGAAAGTTCCACTGGCTCGCCGTGGTGGCGTCGACTAGCGTCCAGGCTTTTTTCTCGGCGGGAGCCTCGGCAGTGTCATCGCCCTGCAGAAAGAATTCAGCGTCGCGGCCGTCGATGCGGCTGACGAAGACGCGGAAAGATTTGCCGTCGGGGCCGAGGACCAAGAGCAGCGGCGTGCCGTTGACGCGATCCAGAACCGGAGACTGCTTGGCGAAAGTTTCCCAGGGATAGGCGCGTGCGGCGCCCGCGATGGTGAGTCCGATGACCACGTCGCGCGATTTCAGTTCCGTGCCCGGGAAGCTGATGACAACGGGCAGCTTGGCTACTTCCGGTTCCCAGTTGGGTTCGTACTCTTTTGCGTATCTGGATACGGGAGCCAGCACCTGGCCGGAAGGCGATTCGGTTCTCCACTCGCCGAAGGTGAGTTCGTCGCTGAGGACGAGGTCGAGCGTTGCGCCTTGGAGTGGGCCGTAGATGGCTTTGCCGGTAATCTGCTGCCACCAGGTTCCGGTTTCTTTATCGCGCATCAGGAAGTTCTGGTTGTTGATGCCGGCCAGATACAAGTGCAGCACTTTTCCGTTCACCGTTCGCGTCCACACCAGACCGGTGTGACAGAGCGTTCAATAGGTGACGGCGATGGGCACGCCTCCGACCACGTCGTTGAGGACGTGATGGTAAGCCATCTCGCTGATGGGATAGGCACGCGCGTCGCTCGCGAAGCGGACGGCCATGATCATTTCTTTCGGATCCAGTTTGCTTTCCGATTGAGCCAGGAATTGCGGGCCGGCGATGGGATGGAACATCCACTCGAAATAGTTTTCACGCGACATCACGGCCGAGAAGGTGACAAGAAGAAGAGCGAGCACGAGCAGACCTCTGCGCCAGCGGCCGGCGGTTCTCCACAGCCCGAAGGCGAGAACGAAACAGGCGACGCCTGCGATCAGCGTGCCCAGAGGAGCGCGCTGGCGCAGTGCCATGGCAACGAAGAGTGCGCGCGGAGCCTGATAGCGGAAGGGACGAATGATGAAGGCTGGAATAAAGAACAGGCCGATGGCCGCGATGGCGCAGAGCGAGAACAGAATCCCGATCCAGCGAGAGGTGGGGCGATTGTTTTGATCAGCAAGCCGGCCGCGGAACTCGTGCTCTGATTGCGAAGATGTGTTCATTGATCGATCGAGTTAAGACTGGAACGATTTTAATCCGCGAATGATACGAGAAGGAGCTTGGGCAGCGGAATAGTAGAAAAAAAGACCCCGGTCCGTAGAACTGGACCGGGGTGCTGGTTGACGGTTTGCGAGTTTATTGTGGTGTGAAGTTCTGGTGATAGCTCAAACTGACCACGTCCTGGAACATGGGAGTTCCGGGAGGCAGCTGAGTCGGGTTCAGGAACTGCGTGTCGAAGAAATAGTTTCGCGTAGGAGCGCCATACACGGTGTTGCAGCACTTGAACACGCCCGTGAGGTACTGCGAGTAATACATGCTGATCAGCGAGCCCGCATAGTTCACGGTACCACCGCCTCCGTTGACGCCATCGCTTCTGTCCTCGAGATAGCGCAGGAAGTTGTGCATACCGCCGTCGGTGCCGAAATCCTTCAAGCCGGCAGTAACAGCCCAGGCCGGCTCGAAAAACGGGATGCTCTTACCCGCAGCAATCGCCATCCGGTAATAGGTATTGTTTCCCGGCCGGTTGCCTGCGTTTCCCGGCTGGAGGAAGCTTTCGACATCGGTCCAGCCTACCTTAGTGGTCGGGAGTGTCGCGCTCGACGGAGGGTTGGAGAGCAGCGTGACCGAATCGGCGATGATCGAAGCCGCCGAATGTGGGGCGGTAGGGGTAGCTCCATCCGGCCACAGAGGATCGGCGATGCCGGTGTTGTAGTCTCCCCAAACATAGACCGGCTCTTCCGAACCGACGGTGAAGCCGTTGCCGCTGGTTGCTGGGGCTATGGGCTGAGGCAAGTAACTCACACCTTTAGCGCTCATGCCGCCATCGACAAGGCGCAGTGCGTGACGCGGGCCGTACACCACATTGTTCTGCGGATTTCCGACGTATGCGGTGGCGCCTGCCGTTCCAGTCGCGGTTGGATACGTCTCGATCGCGCCTCCGGCGGTCAAGGTGTAAGAGTTGCAGTTCAGTTGGTTCGTCCAGACGGTCGGCGCGGCAGCCGGAATTGGGAAATAAGGCTGTTTGGTGAAGGCTCCGGTCAGATCAAATCCAGCCCCCAGGTTCGTCGCGCCGTAGTTGTCAAAGAAGCCGTCTTCGTCCACGTCTTCGGGCGAGTAGCTGTAGTAGGTTGCTGGTTCCAGCTTGCCATCCGGCAAACCGGTGGAGGAAGAGGCGTTGATCGTGTCTTCCAACCCGGATGTTCCTGTGAGGCTGTTATAAACGGTCGCGCCGGTCGCATTGGGATCGGCCAACATCCCGCGGCGATCGGAGAAATACAGAATGTAGCCGTTATAGTTGACGTTGTTCACCGATTTGCCGCTGCCGCCGGCATAGGGTGCCGCTCCTTGCAGCCATAGCCACAAGTTGCCCGCGTCCAGTTCGACCACATTCATGACTCCGATCGGGCTGCACGGAGTGTAGACGGTCGTGCCCTTGGTGGCAGTCGTGTTGGTGTTCCGCGTGGCAAGGTCGCGGGGCTCGCCTTCGCGCGAGTCGTAGAAGTTGATGGGAATCCAGTTGCCGGCGGTTCCGCCGGCATCAGTGGTGTCGTTTTCGACAGCGCTGGCCGTTGCCACACCCTGGTTGAGCTGCTGAAGAATCAATATCGCAGGGCTGATCGGGTTGTAACACTGGCCCGCCGGATAAGTGGGGTACAAGCTGCAGGCCGGGTTCGCACCTCCGACGACGTAGGGAGCCGTGGGTGGCGTGTTATAACCGCGGCCGAAGCCATATCCCAGCCATTGCGTGGTGATTCCGGTCCAGACGCCGGCGTTGCTAAGGTATTCGACGCGCAGCCAAACGTGCGCGGCGTTGGGCGCGGGGGCGGCAACGCTAGCCGGGCTGCTGGTGATCTGGCTGAAAAGCGGCCACGAAGTCCAGCCATAAGCCGTTCCCGTCGCGGGGTTGGTGGGGGCGACCCATCCGCTCGTCCCGGCCGTGGCCACACCGTAGTACATGTAGTCCGCCGGCGCGCCCGTGTAGCTGAGCGAGACCGACGTGGTGGTGGCGCCGACCGCGGAGACGCCGAGCTGTATGTCTTGTCCATCGCCAATCGCGCCGCGCTCGGGGTGAAGATCGCCTTGCGTGTCGGCCAGCAGGATGCGGATTGATGCCTCATTGTAGAGGCGGGAACCGCTCAGGAGCGGAGTATCGCTCGCCTGCGGACGGCGAACGATGTCGATAGCGCCCACCTTGCCCGATTGCACGAAAGGTAGCTGCAGCTTGGTGGCGCCAGTCAGTCCGTTGACGATGAAGCTGTTGAAGGCGGTGGTGGATATGCCCTTCCAGCCCGCGTTAGCTGCGCCTCCGCAGTCGGCAGTGCAGGTGGCGGGGGCCGGGGGCGGCGGGAAACCGCCGCTCCAACTTCCCGCGGGAAGCAGAATGCAATTCGCGGCGGGTCCCGTCCCTGGGGCGCCGGGGCAGCCAGCCGCCGCATTGGGCACGTAGGTGTTTCCACCATAGCCGTTGCTGGTCGGCCACCCATTTTCGAGCTGGTCGGTGATGACCTGGCCCACGGCCGCGATCTTATCGGTAAAGGTCAGGTTGGCGCCGGAGGCGAGGAAGAGATTTCCGTTAGTGTGAACCCGGCCGCCGAAATTGAAGTTTGGACCGGCGAAATAATCGCAGTCCCCATCGCAGAATACGCCGAACTCGAACGCGGGAAGCAGAGCCACTTCCACGGTACGCGATAAGTTGACGGACGCGCCCGTGATGTTGGTGAGAGCGTTGTTGTTAGTGGCCTCACCAGCGGTGGATGCGCGCGTCGCCGTTACGGTTAGAGTGTAGGGGATGAGAGTTGCCACCATGCCCTGGTCAGAACCAGAACCGACAATATCCCAGTTGCCGCTCGGGTTAGTAACGGGAGCAGGACAGGTTGCGTTCGGCGGCCAGGTGATGCACTCCGCGAAATTCATGTTGGTGATATTGGAGCCGGTAACCATGTTCGGATAATTGGCCGGAACGGTGAGGGCAGTGATGGCCGCGGCAGTCGGGGTCTGCGAGGTCTGGTACAGCTGGGAGAGTTGGGCAGTCAGGTTTTCGATGCCGGACTCCGCGCCGTAGAAGGCGAGACTGCCTTCCAGATCGTTGCCGCCCATGCGTTCTTCATTGCTGACCATGTACAAAAGTCCTACGGCGATACCCGACAGCAGGACGGTCAACAATAGCGCCGCGATGAGCGTGAAGCCTCGCGAATCTCGTCTACTCTTCCCCATATATCTTTCTCCCTCCAAGCGCAACAGCCAGAACCTCAGACCGCCGTTTATTGGCAAGCGGTGGTTTGGTCACTATAAGAATTGCAAAAACTCATATTGCGGGTGCTGACGGAACTTGCCAGATACATGCTCTGGGATTTTTTCCCCGCCTGAGTAACACTCTCTCCCATCACCCAGATGTTGACCTTCTGAATCAGGGCGGGCGAAAGTCCGGCGCCGATCGGATTGGACTGGTTCGCGCTGATGGTGCCGAGCGTGTTATTGATCACGTCGTAGCTGAACTGCAGATTGATGATGTTATCGGCGACCGGGACGGCAGTGAGGCCGTTGACCTGACGCATCAGGCGCGGAGTTTGCACGGTTCCGCCGGCGGCAGGAATTTCCAGGAAATAGGTGACGGCGTAGAGCCGGCAGGCAGACGTGGTAGCACCCGCCGCCAGCACCGCGGCGGCGACCGAGGCGAGACTGTTGGCGCCGGTCTGATTGAAATTGAGTGCGTCAGCGCCGGCGAAATTGATCGTCGTGTTATTCGGGATGCCGGTGATTTCACCGACTGCCGCAGCCGTCTGCGCGTAGCTGGTACCCTGGGCGGTCTTGCCAGTGCCAGGCGTGCTGACCGTGAACAGCATCAGGTCGCCTACGTTGAGGCCGCCAGGGGCAAGGATGTTAGTGGGTTCGCCTGCGACGATAGTACCCGCAGCCCCCACCGTTGCCTGGGTTCCGCTGGGAAAAGTAAACGCGAAGTTGGTCAGGGGAAAGTTATAGTCGCAATAGATCGTGGTAATGCTGTCGTTCACCGCGGCCGGAGCCGCGGCGATGATCGCGGAAGCCTGCACTCCGTTACCAAAGCCCGGCAAGATGCCATACATATAGTTTGCGACGCCGCTGCCGCTGACCGGGTAAGTGTCGGCGGTGACGTAACAGGTACCGGTCTGATTGCAGGCGAGCCTGCTGGAGCCATCTGCGTTGGCCAACTGCAGACCGCCGGAAGGCAAGCCAGCGCCGGCCATGCTGATGTCCTTGGTCATCAGCTCGATGCCGGCCCGCATATTCTCCTGAGTATCAGCGCGTTGAGTCACCGTAAGAGTGGCGTTCATGCCCATGTTGAAAAGCTGGGTCATCGCCATAATGGCGATCAGGCCGATGGCGGAGGCGACCAGCATTTCCAAAAGGCTGAAGCCGCGTTGCGATTTTGAGATAGGCATCTTCATGTTTTTATTCCGGTCTAGTGGTAGCTGGAGATCAGCCCATTCACGGTGTAGGAACGGGCCGGCCAGCCTGGTTTGACGTAGGCAACCGTAATATTGACGGCGATGAGATTGGTATTGACGCTACCGCTCGGCAAGAACACCTGATTGAACGTGATGCTGCGGGTGAAGTTGCTGAGGCTATAAGTGACGTCATCGTTGGGGGGGCCTTCGCCAAGAATTCCATCCGGGCCGGGCAGGACGAGGCATTCCACTCCTCCCGGGCAAGCCGCGCCCGTGTCGGGGGCGGTGCAGTTGACATCGTCGCCCGTACCCACCAGGCCATCCGGTCCAGCGCACTTCAGAGGAAGAGCTCCCGGCAAGAAGATGCCGCCGGCCGCAGTGTTGTTGATCGCGGAAAAAGGCAACTGCTGGCTGTTGCGGGCGGTGTAGATGCTTTCCATGGCATCCAGCGCCTTGTGGCGGGCGATGAGATCTTCCTGCGCTGATTCCGTAGCGGCGATCGCTGTGCCGAACGTAGCGATCAGCGCGAGCATGCTGATGCTCATGATCGCGATCGCGATCATGACTTCAATCAGCGTGAAACCGCGCTGGGTTCGAAGCTTCCTGACGAATTCATTCTTCTGCGTCATTGTTGCACCCATTCTTTCGCGCCACCTACCAAAGCTAGCGTCCATCCGCGGATTCTGCCGGTGGCGCCCCACACCGTGACGGCTCGCGAGTTGTAGACGGTATCGCCGACACGCGTCAGATAGACGACGCCGGTGATGTAGGAACCGCTACTTCCCACGACGCCTGTCTGCGCTGAGCCGTCGGGCATGAAGATGACGCACTGACAGGGCAGCGGGACTCCCGCCGTCGATTCAAAATCAATGGCCGTCACGCCGGTGCCGAAACCGTCCGGTGTTGCGGCGATGGGTCCCGGGGGCACGGCAAAAGAAACATCCGCTGGAATGGTGTAGGTGTTGACTTGTTCAATCGGAGGCGCGGCCACGGCGGGAGGCACGATCGGCGGCTGGTACTCGACCTGAATAGTGCCGGCTGGAAACCCGGCTGGATTGAAATTGACGTAGTACTCGTGACTCTGGGTGATAGCCAGATTGCGGGTGTTGCGCAGGGCCATCAAGGTCGTGTCATAGGCAGAGTTCACGTGGCTACTATTCATTGAGGGCGTCAGGTAAATGAATGTGACCCCGCACATCACCAGGCCGAGGCTGACGGTGATCATCAGTTCAAGCAGCGAGAACCCTTTATTTTTGCGCGATGGCATAAGTTCCTTACTGGTGGTGAACCTCGTATCGTCCGCCGATGTCAATCAACCCAACTTGTCCCCAAAGATTTCAAAAACCCAGCCAGACAGAGAAAACCTGCAACCGTTCGGGGGAGCAGGCCAACCGGCGCTGCCTACGGTGGGGCAGCCTTCATCCTAGGAAGGTGGGGTGATGGCGTCAAAGCACCACGGTGCAACGCAGGACTATTGGTCTTTTGTAATCGCGGTGGTGACTGAGGTCACGGGGTTGAGGGCAGTGGAGTTAAGCGACCGCGCATGGCAAACCACGGCAGTGGGGATGACTGCGGTAACTTGTCGGAAGAACTGGAGTGATCCTAGGATGCATGAAGGTATGACTCTCTCATCGCTCTTAGTCTGCGCCGACAAAGCCTCCGTGGAAGTGCTGCGGCAGGTGCTGGAAGAACTCGGCATTCATGTGGAGCTGTGCACAGACAACGTGCGCGCCGCGGTGAGGCTGGCGCAGGAACGCTATGACCTGATCATTCTCGATTGCGAAACGCAGGCCGGCGTGGTGGCGTTATTGCACGAGAGCCGGTCTTCGCGACTGAATGATGCAACCCTGACGGTTGTGGTGGTGGCGGGGCAGGAAAGCATCCGGGAGATGTTCTCGCTGGGAGTGAACTTCGTGCTGTACAAGCCGGTGTCCCACGAGCGGGTGTTGAGCACACTGCGAGCGGCGCAAACCGTGTTGCACCGCGACAAACGCCGCAAGGCGCGCGCCGCCGTGCATACCCATGCGACCATCGACTACGCCGGGGAAGAACGAGCCAAAGCTACGCTGGTGAACCTGGCGGAAGATGGCATGGGAGTGAACTTCGGCAAGAAGCTGCCGCCGACCTGCAAAGTTTATTTTCAGTTTCAGTTGCCCGGGCAGATGAAGAATGTGCGGCTTTCGGGCCAGGTGGTGTGGCAGGATTGGAACGGGCGCGCGGGAATCCAGTTTATGGATGTGCCTCAAGCTTCTCGGCGCGTGCTGCAAGAATGGTTGAAAGTGAATGTAGCCGAAGCGCCGAAGCAGGAGCCGTCTGCGGAGGCTGCAGAGACTTCCGTTCGGCCGGATGAAGATTCCGCTGC
This sequence comes from Candidatus Sulfotelmatobacter sp., assembly GCA_049280095.1. Classification (GTDB taxonomy): domain Bacteria; phylum Acidobacteriota; class Terriglobia; order Terriglobales; family Acidobacteriaceae; genus Sulfotelmatobacter. The sequence goes on from JBAPPL010000049.1 coordinate 136,937, forward strand.
GGCGGAGCAGCAGGTCGAGCGGCAGGAAGCGCAGGGCCGCGACGGCGAGGCAGGGGCTCGACTGCGGGCCAAGCCGGATAACCGCCGGCAGACCCGATATGCGTGCCGCCTGGGAGCGGAGGTTTACCAGAGAGGAAGCTCGGTGCGGAACTACTGCCATCTGAGCGATCTGAGCCCCGGTGGATGCTACCTTGAGATGCCGCTGGCGTTTCCCGCCGGCACACTCATCGAGGTCACGGTTCGCACCCAGGATATGAAGTTGCGTCTGAGCGGTGTCGTGAAAGCCTCGCATCCCGGCTACGGGATGGGCATCTCGTTCAAGCTGAACACCAAGGACGAACGCCACGGCGTGCAGCAGTTGATCGATTTCGCGGCGACCATGACCGAAAGCTCGTAAGGGCAGTTCTCAGTTCTCAGTTCTCAGTTCTCAGTTCTCAGTTCTCAGTTCTCAGTTCTACTCCCTTCGTTGCAGATTCTTTGGCTTTGGGCTCACTTTGCCTTGGCGGTGTAGCTTTTTTGGATGAAAGCTGCCACGTTGTCGTGGATCGCTTTCAGCGAGGCCTCGTGGGCGTAGACCATGTGGCCGGATTCGTAGAACTTGAATTCGATATTTTTCTGCAAGTCGAGCGGAATCGGCAAGTGTTGCATTTCATAAACGCCTTCATAGAACGGAGTCGCCAGATCAAAATATCCGGCGTTCAAAAGGACTTTGAGGGTCGGGTTATATTTCATCGCGGTGGCGAGGTCGAGCATCACGTTCGTTGATCCGGGGAAAGCAAAGGGAAGCCCGGGAGCCTGGTGCGCAAAACTCCACCATTTGAAGACTTCAGTTTCCGGCTTATATTCGCGGTTCTCGCCGAACTTCAGTTCTTTGCGCACGTAATCGTTGAATGCGGAAACGTAGGCCGACGAAATCGCCGCTGACTGCGGATCGTACTCCGCTTCTTTGCTGAGCGGATCAAACGTGGGCCCGGAAAAGCGGGTGTCGAGCCGTCCGGTGGTCAAGTCGTTCTCGTCCTGCAGGTTCTTTTCGAATTCTCCGCCGTTAATGCGGAGATCAGCCTTCTCGATGTAAGCAACCGGCAGGCCGGTGTATTCATGAAGTTTTGCGGCGATGGCATGGCGCTGGTCCGCGGGAAGGGAAGAGCCGGCTTCCAGGGCGAGCGCATATTCGTTCATGGCGAAGTGCTCGACTTCAGTTAGCAGAGCGGCAAGGTCGGGATGCTGGCTCGGTAGTTTGTGGTGATACCAGGCAGTCGCGGCATAGGTTGGCAGATTGAGTTGGTACGCTATATCGACGCCCGGATTCATTTCAGGGGCATCTGAATCGAGCGAGAAGTTCAAGATCTGAGACAGAAGGATCACGCCGTTGAAGTCGACGTCGCGTTCCGTTTCGAGGATGTTGCTGAGAACAGCGGAGCGCGTGGTGCCGTAGCTTTCGCCGAACAAATACTTCGGAGAATTCCAGCGTCCGTATTTGGAGAGGAATTGTGAAATGAAATCGGAAAACGCCCACGCATCCTGGTCGACACCGTAGAATGCCTTCTCCTTGTCCTTCCCGCTGAGGCGGCTGAAGCCGGTTCCGGGAGCATCCACAAACACGAGATCGGTTACGTCGAGCAGGCTGTAGTCATTGTTCACGACCGAATAGGGCGCTGCTGGAGTGTGGGTATCGTCGGCGGTGACGACGCGCCTGGGCCCGAATGCCCCCATGTGAAGCCACACGGTCGAGGAACCTGGACCACCGTTATAGAGAAACGTGACTGGGCGCGGTGCGCCTTTAGTGTCGGATTTGAAATAGGCGACGTAGAACATGCTGGCTTCCGGGCCTTTGTTCTTGGGATCGGGGTCGGCATTTTGTGGGACGTCGTCCCAGCCCTTGGGATGCACGATCAGCGTGCCGGCATATGCGTCGTAGTTAATTGCGTTTCCGCCGATCGTGACTGAGCCCTTGCTGGCCTGTTGCTCCGGCTTGAACTGGTCGGGCTTGGTTGTGTCCGTCTTCGTAGCTTCGACCTTGACGGTCGACGTTTCTTCTTTTGCCTGCGCGTGAATCGTCATCATCGGTAGCGCGGCGGCGGCGGCAGTTAGCAGAGCGATCTTTGAGATGAGTACACCTGACATGGGCATTCGCATCGGGCGGTTCTCCGTGGGTGAAAACAGAATGGGATTTTCCTTCTTTAATTGCGAATGACAATTTATCACGTTCCGAGGAGAGGCACATACGGTGCGCGGCACATCCGGCTAATCTTCAGTTAAGCAATCGCAGTTTCGCAACTGTGATGAAGGGGGCCGAGCGCAAGGGCCAGGTCCAACCCTGTTGATTTGCCCGCAAAATAAATTTTCGCCGAAATTCCTGTGAAGGCATTGTCTGTGTCTGCGGGAGGGGTACCCCCCCTCCCCCATACCTTTGGAATCCTTGTGCAGCGCGGGTTTCGCAAGGAGGGTGTGTCAAAATCTTGATGTCAAAGAACTTAGATATCAAAATCCTCAGAACAAAAGAGTTAGGGCGGCGTGATTCGGTCGCGCGCGACCGTCACTGCCTCGACCATGATTGCTCGATTGCGATAGTGGGTACAAGGTCAGATGTCACAGAACATTGTGGATTTCGCAGTGGGCTAGCACCAAAACTGGTCATCGGACTGGTGAAGGCAACAGCAGGTTCCTCACCGGGCCTTCGGCCCGGTGAGGAATAACAAAGACTAACTTCGTTTGTTATGTTGGTTACTTGGCTGTGGCGATTTCTTCAGCTACGGCTTTGCGGAAATAATCCAGCGACATTCGCAGTCCGGCTTCCAGTTGAATCTTCGGCTCCCAGCCCAGCAACTCTCTGGCCTTCGTAATGTCGGGACGGCGCTGTTTGGGATCGTCTTGCGGCAGAGGTTCGTAGGCGATTTTGCTTTTCGATCCCGTTACTTTGATTACATGCTGCGCGCATTCGAGAATGGTGAACTCGTTCGGATTGCCGATGTTGACCGGCAGATGCTCCGAGGATTTCGACAAACGAATGAAGCCGTCGATCTCGTCGCTGACGTAGCAGAAGCTACGAGTCTGGCTGCCGTCGCCGTAAACGGTGAGGTCTTCGCCGCGCATTGCCTGCTTCATGAAGTTGGGGACGACGCGGCCATCATTGAGTTGCATGCGAGGACCGTAGGTGTTGAAGATGCGCACGATGCGGGTGTCGACCTTGTGATAGCGGTGATAGGCCATGGTGACGGCCTCGGTGAAGCGTTTGGCTTCGTCGTAGACCGAGCGCGGGCCGATGGAATTCACGTTGCCCCAGTAGGTTTCTTTTTGCGGATGTTCCAGCGGATCGCCGTAGCACTCTGAAGTCGATGAGACCAGATACTTCGCGCCGTATTTGAGCGCGACCTCGAGAGCGTGAAACGTTCCGAGCGATCCCACTTTCAGCGTGGGGATTCCGTGGATGGTGTAATCGACGGGGCTGGCGGGGCTGGCGAAGTGGAAGACGTAATCAACACGGCCCACGTCGAACGGCTCGCAGATGTCTTTATCTATAAAATCGAAGCGAGAATCATTTTGGAGATGGGCGAGGTTGTGAAGGCGGCCGGTAAGGAGATTGTCGACTACAAGCACACTCCAGCCTTCGCCGAGCAGGGCATCGCAGAGATGGGATCCGAGGAAACCGGCGCCGCCGGTGACCAGGGCGCGTTGCGGGCTCATGCGTTCTTGGCGCCCTTCTTCAGCGCGCCATTTTTCAGGGCGGCGGGCACGCCGTCGGGATGGGAGGCCGCGCGTCCCACGCTGTAATAAGTGAAGCCTTGTGCCGCCATCACTTCGGGATCATACAAGTTGCGGCCGTCGATCACGATGGGATATTTGAGTTCCTGATTCAGACGGGGCAGATCGAGGTTGGCAAACTCTTCCCACTCGGTGAGGATCAGCAGAGCGTCAGCGCCGCTGGCTGCCTCGTAGGCGGAGTTGGCGTATTTCAGATTCGAGCTGATCGCTTCCTGAGTGCGTTCCATTGCCGCCGGATCGTAAGCCGTGATCTTGCAGCCTTCCTGCAAGAGAGCTTGCACAAGAAAAAGCGCGGGCGATTCGCGGATGTCGTCGGTGCCTCCCTTGAAAGCAAGGCCGAGAACGCCGAGGTGTTTGCCGCGCAGCGTCCACAGAGCACTGCGCACTTTGCGCAGGAAGCGCTCGCGCTGGTCTTCGTTGATGCGCATGACTTCGTCGAGCAGACGGAAGTCATAGCCGCACTCACGGGCGACGGCGCGGAACGCCATGACATCTTTGGGGAAACAGGAACCGCCGTAGCCGATACCGGGATTCAGGAAACGCGGGCCGATGCGGGAGTCGGTGCCGATGCCGTGGCACACCTGGTTGACATTGGCACCCACGGATTCGCAAATGGAGGCGACCGCGTTGATGAAGGAAATCTTCATGGCGAGAAATGCGTTGGAGGCGTGCTTGATCAGTTCGGCGCTCTTGGTGCTGGTTACGATGATGGGAGCGGGAATGGAAGCGCGGTCGGGTTGCGGGATGGCGTCAGCGCGTTCGTAATAGGTGCCGCTGGTGAGCGGTTCGTAGACCTGGCGGAGGACTTCCGCGGCACGCTCAGTGTCGCAGCCGATGACGATGCGGTCGGGAAAGAGAAAATCGGTGACGGCGGTGCCTTCGCGCAGGAATTCGGGGTTGGAAGCGACGTCGAAGGATTCGGGATTAGCGCCGTTGCGCAGGATGATTTTGCGAACCCACTCGCTGGTGTAGACCGGGACCGTGCTCTTCTCGACGATCACTTTGTATCCGTTGATGGCGCCGGTGATTTCGCGAGCGACCGATTCTACGTAAGACAGATCGGCTTCGCCGCGCTCGGTGGGCGGAGTACCCACGGCAACGAAGATGACGGAACTGGCGCGCACGGCTTCCTGCAGATCGTCAGAGAAAGTAAGACGCTGACCGCGGTGGCGACTTAAAAGTTCGGGAAGAAAGTTTTCGTGGATGGGGACTTGTCCGTTCATGAGGGCGGACAATTTACGTTCGTCGTTGTCGACGAGAATGACATCATGACCGAGGTCGGCAAAGCAGGCGCCAGCGACTAATCCTACGTATCCGGAACCAACGACAGCGATCCGCATTTTTCAAACTCCCTGGATGAAAGGTCTTGGAACGGCTCTGTTTTATGGTGTTTTCAAGAGAAGCCACGGGGAGGAAAGTTGCTGAAACTGACTCGGAGAAGCATTCTCAACTTACCCCAAGATTTGATAATTCTAACATTCTCTCGCACGGAGGGAAAGGAAACAAAGGACTCCAGCACACGAGTTCGATTGCCATTTTTTGTCATTTTGGGACGGAAAGAGCGGAGGCTTGGACGCGAGTCTGCGAGCGGTCCTGCATCGGAAAGAGGCTTCTGACGCGCGATCTGAATCGCAGCGTTCATCGGAGATTCTGAATCTTATGAAAAAATTTCCGCTTGGGGAAGTGAGGGGCTGAATCTATATTGACAACCCCCTGATTTGGGGCGAAACTCCGCTACAGAAGCAGAATTTTCCGTTACTCTTCCTCACGCATGGCACACAACCCGATATTCGGGACTGATCCCGCGAAGCCGGCTTCTTCCCCGGCCGAAAGAGGCCCAGAGGATGGGGCGGTTTCGGGAACGGCAAGGCCGGGCGAATGGGATCTGGGGGAACTGGCGGCGAAGTTTGCGGAGCACGGGGGCGGTCGGGTATCCCCGGAGATTTCGGCTGAGCTTGCGCTGCAGATTGTGCTGAACGAAATTGTGGAACAAGCCTGCCTGGCAACCGGAGCCAGCGGCGCCGCGATTGTGCTGGAGCGCGGTGGGGAATGGGTTTGCCGGGCGAGCACGGGCAGAAGCGCTCCGCAATTAGGAGCGAGGCTGGATACTGCGTCGGGGCTATCGGGTGCGTGCGTGAAGACGCGCACGGTGCAACGCTGCGATGATACGGAGAACGATCCGGGCGCCGACATCGAGGCTTGCCGGATTCTCGGAATACGCTCGGTGATCATTCTGCCGATGCTGCGGAATGGGGAACTGGTGGGAGTGTTCGAGGCATTTTCAACGTCGCCGTCGGAGTTTGGAGAACGTGACGAGCGCACGATGGAAGCGCTCTCGCGCCGCGTGCTCAATAATTTGGAGCGCGCATCCGGGGCAGTGTCGGGCGGAGAAATGTCCGCCGCAGAATCTTCGAAGAGTACGCGGGAGATCGCGGACAGTACGGCAGTTTTTGCGGCAGCGTCCTCCGAAAGGTCCGACCGAAGCTCAGACGGGAAACAGGACCCAGCAGACCAACCGTCGCCGCAAGTACCGATCGAGGCTGCTTCACGGCGAGGTGTGAATTTCATGACGCTGGCGCTGGGCGCGGCAGTACTGGGGTATGCCGTCTTGCTCACTGTGCTGGTGGCCCATCGCTTGGGTTGGCGAAGAAGTGCACCGCGTGGGCATGCGGCGGCCGCCATCTCTGCGCCGGTGGCGGGGGCTGCAGAAACTGCAGGTTCGCCTGCTTCGGGAAACCAGATTGCCCAGGCTGGTACGACGCGCTCGATCGCGGTTCCTGCCGTGTCCACGCCACGGGCAACTGATACATTCCCGCCGCCGGGCGGCCTGCTTGTGTTTGAGAATGGAAAAGAAATCTTCCGAATGAAGCCCAGCGTGCCACAAGGTGCGATGACGGATCGAGGGCGCACAAATCCGGCCGCGGTGACGACTGCACCCGAAACCGGAGTGCAGCGCGCTTCTGCGATTGAGCCGGCAGGTGTGCTGGAGTTGGCGCCGGACGTGGCCGAAGCCGGCTTGCTTCATCGCGTGGAGCCGGATTATCCGGAAGCAGCCCGGCAGCAGGGGATCCAGGGAGCGGTGGTGTTGAGCGTGCGCATCGCTCAGGACGGCGGAGTGCAGTCGGCCACTCTGGTGAGCGGGCCGGCACTGCTTGCGCAGGCCGCGAGCGATGCCGTGAAGCAGTGGCGATTCAAGCCCCGCCTGGTGAGTGGACGTCCCGCAGAGATGCAGACGAAAATTACCCTCGAGTTCCGATTGCCGCGGCAATAAATCGTGCTTACGGATTGGTTAGTGCTTGTCTTTCTGGATCGCGACGGAGATCACAGCAGACTTGCTGCGAACGAAGGCGGCGGGCCGGGGCCGTCTGGTTGTCGACGAGGCTTTCGGAGCGTGCGTTGCGCCACCGCCCAAAGCGTAAAGTACGACCTCTACCCGGCTGGACACGCCCAATTTGTCGAAAATTCGAAATAGATAATTCTTGACCGTGTGTTCGGTAAGCTTCAGACGCCGGGCGATTTCGCGGTTGGTGAGGCCTTCGGCCAAACATCGAACGACATCGATTTCGCGGGCCGAAAGCAACGACTTGCCGTTGCTGCTGAGGTGGGCGAGCGCAGGTTGAGTGAGGGCTTCGAGCACGAACTGCAATTCGCTGCTGCTCGCCCAAACCTGGCCCGCGTCCACGCACTGGATGCACTTGGCCAGCAGGCGGAACGGTTCGGTACGGCAAAACACTCCTTGGGCGCCGGCCCGGAAGGCTGCAGTGACCGGTTCGCGCTCGGAGGAGTCGAGAAGCATTATCACCCGGGGCGAAGGCGACTGCGCCCGCAACTCGCGAAGCAGATCGACGCCTCCGGTATGATCTTCTCCGAGCTTCGCGCTGATCACTACCACCTGCGGCTTCTCGCGTTCGACCAAATCGAGGATTGCTGCTGTCTCGGAAGGAGACTCGATCATCTGAAACTGAGCATCTCGAGCCAGGGCCTCGACTAGGAGCTGGGTGCCCATGGCCGTGCTGTCCGCAGCCAGAACGCGGAGCCGGTCTTGTTTGGGAAGAGCCATCAAATGAGCCATATGCTGGTGAAGCTTAGTGCTATAGCGAGCTTATTTCGGATAGAAAGTAGATAAAGTGGCAACCGGCATAACGCTGGCGTAGCACCCGTGGGGAACTGCAAACCGAAAGCTGAACTGCAAACTGGCCGAGGACCCGGCAGCCGGTTCTCAAAGCGTCGGTCCACAGGATTTGGAAGTAGCCTATAGGAACTAAGAGCCATAGTAAATGGCACTATCGTGTAGGCTGGCGACGGGCAAATTCGCGGCGCTCCCGGCCGCAGTCGGTTGGAAGAAGCCACAAAAGTTGCAAATTCTTGCACCTTCGAGAAGGCGACCTATCACCCTAGGGCCTCGCCGTCGCCCTGACTTCATGGCTGTTTTTCCACAAGAAGAGAATTGGCGCCTACAGTGAAGACTGTACGTGCGAAATTCGGACGATGGCATCATAAGGTCGCTGGTACCTCAGAAGGGGTGGCGTGCGGGGTACGGGACTCTGAAAGTGGAAACATTGTCCATTGATGGTTGCGTTGCCAACCATATTGTTTATAGAAGGTTACCAAAGTTACCTGAGCGAACGCGCGAAGCCGAAGGGGTCTTTTTTCTCTCTACTTTCCACCTCTTGCACGTTTTTGCGCACATGGCTAGAATTCTCTTCAAGATTAAGGGATTTTTAGTCCCCAGATTATCCAGTACTCAACCGGTGTCCCCCCACACTAACAGTTCGTAAATCGGGCGACTGGCTTGCAGCCAGACGGACGGTTGTCGGAGTTCTGTTTTTTGTCGGAGTTCTGTTTTCCGGGAGTCACTGGAATGTGACTCAAAGGGCGAAGCTATGAATACCGGTCAAGCACAACAAACGGGTTTGGATGTTATTCAGGAGATCCCGTTCCTCGATGTTCCCCAGTGGTATGCGATCCGCACGCGGTCGCGACACGAAAAAATCGTGGCCGACCAACTGGAGAGGCAAAGCATCGAGAGCTTTCTTCCTCTGGTGAAGAGCACACGCAAGTGGAGCGACCGGAAAAAGGAAGTGGAACTGCCGCTGTTTTCTGGTTACAGCTTTGCGCGTCTAGCGCTTTATTCCCCGGACCGCCTGCGCGTCTTGCGGACTCATGGAGTTGCCGGGTTCGTCGGCGTGCGGGGAGTGGGAATTCCAGTTCCCGAGGGACAGATTGAAAGTTTGAGAACTCTGCTGGCAAATAGAATCCCAATGGTAGACCGCCCTTTTCTTCAGGTAGGCCAGCGGGTGCGGATCAGGGGAGGGGCGCTGGATGGAATCGAGGGCATCCTCGCTGCCCAGGACGATCGCAATCTAGTCATTTCGGTTGAGCCGATCCACCGGTCGTTGTCCGTCTGCATCGATGGATACCGCTTCGAGCCGATTTAAATCCACAAATTCCATATCTGTATATGCAAGCGCGTTCGAGAGTGAGACGCGCGAGATATTCCCGGGCCATGTTGTCGAATTCACCTTCTGTGGGGTTAATTTATGAGTGACACCGAATTCAAAAGTGAGAACAGCGGTAATGAGAGCGCCGTACGGTCCGATGCGTGGCAGCCGGACATTGGCGGGACCGGAGCGGCCGCGGGACCGGAGCCGACGGCCAACCTGTCGCTGCGCAGCCATCGCCACGAAGCCGAAGTTCACGCCATCAGCAGTGCTCTGCAGAAAACGGGAGGGAACCGAAAGCGAGCTGCCAAACTGTTGAGCATCAGCTACCGTTCCCTCTTATACAAGATTCGCCAGCACAACATTTCGCCTACGGCTCAGGCTGGCTAGGCCAGTTACAAGCGAGGACGAGAGGCATCGAAGCCTCCGGCACGATTGTCTCGCCGTCGCGGCAACCGTGGAAAATAATCGTTGCAAGCACAAGCGGACTAGGTCGAAGTCTTCTTGATTTCCTTTTCCTTCCGATAGAAGCAGATAGGACGAGAAAAAATGTTTCTAGAATATTATGGCTTACGGGAACAGCCTTTTGGGGTCACGCCCGATCCCCGTTTTTTGTATCTGAGTCCCGCGCATCGCGAGGCCCTGGCATGCCTTTACTACGGGATCGAGTCGGGACGGGGCTTCATGTCGCTCATCGCCAAGCCTGGCATGGGAAAGACAACGCTGCTGTTTCAGCTGCTGGAGAAATTCCGCAGCACGGCGCACACCGCGTTTCTGTTTCAAACGCAATGCAGTTCTCGCGAGTTTATGCGCTTCCTGCTGGCCGAACTTGGTTCGGACGCCCATGAGCAGGATTTTGTTCGGCTGCACGATGAATTTAACAAGCTCCTGTTGCACGAGGCTCGCTCCGGAAGGCGGATGATTATTGTCGTCGACGAGGCGCAGAACCTGCATCCCTCGGTTCTGGAGACGATTCGATTACTTTCGGATTTCGAAACTCCCAAAGCGAAGTTGTTGCAGATCATTCTCGCGGGGCAACCAGAACTGGCCGACAAGCTGGCCGGCCGCAAACTCTCGCAGCTGCGGCAGAGGATCTCCCTGTTGAGCGGCCTTTCCCCGCTTTCGGTGGCGGAGAGCAGCAACTACATTGAACATCGTCTGCGCATCGCGGGATATTCAGGCGCTCCGCTGTTTGCGCCGGAGGCGCTGCAAGCCATCGCACAATTTACTGAAGGGATTCCGCGTAGCATCAACAACTTCTGCTTTAATGCGCTTTCCCTGGGCTGCGCTCTACGCGAGCGGGTGGTCAGCGCCGCCATGGTCGACGAGGTGATCTCGGATCTCGACATCACGAAACACATCACCGAGCTTCCCCGGTCGGCCTCGGAGTCGAAGTTCCTTGAAGCGGCCGGCAACGGGAAGCGGCCTCCGTTGCGAGGTATTTCGTACTCTGGCGAAGGCGATGGCGACGACCCGCTTACTTCAGCGCAGGCCAAAGCTTACATGCAACAACTCGCGGTTCAACTGAGAAATTGGAAGCGCGAAGTCGACTAGAGAATCGATGAGGCGGCCGGCCTAGGAGAATGCCAGTTCTTTCGCCCTCTGAGCCGCCCGCACTACGGCCTTGATGAGCGTGACACGCAATTTGCCTTCTTCGAGTTCCATGATGCCATCAATGGTGCAGCCTGCGGGAGTGGTTACGGCATCTTTGAGCAGCGCCGGGTGGTCGCCGGTTTCGAGCACGACTCTGGCCGCGCCCAGCGTGGTTTGCGCAGCTAGAAGAGTGGCAACGTCGCGGGGAAGGCCTACTTTTACTCCGGCTTCGGCCAGCGATTCGAGAATGATGTAGATATAAGCTGGGCCGCTGGCTGACAGACCTGTGACTGCATCCATGTGCTTTTCGTCGACGACAACAGTTCGGCCGACCACGTCAAACATCCGGCAAGTCATGGCAACGTGTTTCGCATCAGCATATTTGCCTTTGCACACCGCCGTCATTCCGCTGCCGATCGAACAAGGCGTGTTGGGCATGGCTCGGATGACCGCGATGTTCTCGGGAAGGGCGCTCTCAATCATCGAAGTTGGCACCGAGGCGGCGACGGAAATGATCAGCTGGGCGGAAGTGATTTGCCCACGGATTTCGCGTATGACTTCCTGCACGACTTGCGGCTTTACCGCGATCAGAATGATGTCGGCTCCCTTGACGGCAGCCACATTATCGGTTCCGACTCTGACATCCAGTTTCGCGGCGAGCAGCTTCGCGCGCTCCTCATGCTGCACGGTAGCGCAGGTCAGCTCTGGTGAAAGCAGATTGTTCTTTAGCAGCGCCTGCAGAATGATTCCACCCATCTTGCCGGAGCCGAGTACTGCGACTCGCATCTTGCGGAGTTCGGATTCCATAACTATGCCTCTGCTGAATCAGAAACGATTCACGCTGCCAACCGGGGCAGCAATGAAAGTTTACAGGATGCCTGGAGTGGAGCGGCGGCGTTCGATCCAGTTCCAGGCGGTGGAGACCGATTCTTGTAGTGAGCGCCTGGCTTTCCACTGTAAGAGAGTTTCTGCCCGGCTGGGGTCGGCGACCAACGCGGGTGGATCACCGGGGCGGCGAGGGCTCAGGCGTACTGGAACTGGATTGCCCGTCACTTCTTCGACCGCGGCGATGACTTCGCGCACCGAACGGCCCTGGCCCGTGCCCAGGTTTGCGGCGAAGGATTCGTGGCCGGCCTGCAGATGATCGAGAGCCTTAACATGCGCCTCAGCGAGATCGGAGACATGAACGTAGTCTCGAATGCAGGTGCCGTCGGGGGTGGGATAGTCGGATCCGAAGACCTGCAGTTCCGGTCCGGCGCCGGCTGCCGCGCGCAGGGCGAGCGGGATGAGGTGACTCTCCGGCTGATGCAGTTCGCCGATTTCTCCGCTTTCGTCGGCTCCGGCGGCATTGAAGTAGCGCAGGCTGGCGAAGCGAAGCCCGTAGGCACGATCGTAAGCTTCCAGTGCGTGTTCGAAAAAAAGCTTGGAAACGCCATAGGGATTCACCGGCTGCCGGGGCGTGTTTTCGGAGATAGGAACGCTGGATGGTTCGCCATAAACCGCGCAGGTGGAGGAAAAGATTATCTTCTTCACTCCGGCATCGACTGCGGCGTTCAACAAGGAAAGCCCGCCTTCCACATTGTTGCGAAAGTATTTTCGCGGGTTCGTGACAGATTCGCCTACGTAGGCGTGAGCCGCGAAATGCATGATGGCCTGCACGCGGTCGAGCAACGGGAGCAGCTTCGATTGATCGAGGATGTCGCCTTTGACGAATTCGAAACCGTTTGCCAGGAAGTCGTGGCCGGTGGAGAGATTGTCGTAGATCAGCGGAGTGTGGCCCCGGCGTTGCAATTCACGGGCAGTATGACTGCCGATGTAGCCGGCGCCACCGATTACCAGCACGACCATGAGAGGTTCCCGACAGACGCAGGCGTTGGGGACAGCCATTCTACACGCGGCCGGAATAGAATTAAAAGCGGCGCTTGCCGGCGCTACTGGAGGAGATCAGGGCAATGAACACGAAGAGATGCATAGGGCTTTTATTGGTTGTGGCCGCTGCGGGCGCGATGTGCGTGGCTCAGGAGAACTCGAAAGTTTCGAGCCAGCTGCCCGCTTCCGCAAGCGGGCCGGAAACCAAGGCAGTGTTATCCGAGAACACTTCCAACACTTCGATCGGACCTAGCTTTCAGCAGCGTTACCCGCGGTACAAGCTGGAATTCGGTGATCAGTTTGACGTTTCCTTCGAACTAAGTCCGGAGTTCAACCAGAACGTGACCGTCCAGCCAGACGGCTACATTACGCTGCGCGGAGCCGGGGACGTTCATGTGGCAGGTCAGACGGTACCGCAATTGACGGAAACTCTGAAGCAGGCCTACAGCAAGATTTTGAAGGATCCGGTGATTTCCGTGGTCCTCAAAGACTTTGAGAAGCCTTATTTCATTGCCGACGGGCAGGTTGGCAAACCCGGAAAGTACGAGTTACGCGGGGAGACTACTTTGACCCAGGGAATCGCCATTGCCGGCGGCTTCCAGGACAGTGCCAAACATTCCCAGGTGTTGCTTTTCCGCCGTGTAGATAACGATTGGGTCTCGGCCAAGATTATCAATGTGAAGGAAATGGAAAAGAAGGGGAACCTGCGCGAGGATCCCTACCTGCATCCCGGAGACATGTTGTTCGTGCCCAAGAATCGTTTGTCCAAGATAAAACCGTTCTTGCCGACGGCATCGATGGGCACTTTTTTGAACCCTTATTAATTGTTGAGCCCTTATTAAGCAGCTAGCAAGCGTAAGAAGTTTAGAAGCGAGGACAGGATAAATGAGCGTTAACCAAGATCCAGTCAACAGCACGGCCGCCTTCGGTTTCAGTCTGCGGGACATAGTGACGATTGTATTTCGTCATAAACGTGTCGTGATTCTCTCTTTTCTGGGGATTCTGACGGGCGCCGTTCTTGCGGCGGTGTTACATGCGCCGGAGTATCGAGCCTCCACCAAGTTCCTGATTGAGCGCGAACGGCTGGACCCGGTCATTAGCCCGGGAGAGAGCACTCCTCCGGAGTCGCGCGGCGAGGTTACGGAAGAAGAGCTGAACTCCGAAGTCGAATTGATCGAAAGCGCCGATGTGCTGCGTCAAGTGGTGGTCTCCTGCGGGCTGGATCAGAAAAAGTCGTTTCTTGGGTCTCTGTTTGGTGCGGGTAATGACGCGACCCGAATCGCCAAGGCCGCCAAGCGCCTGCAGAGCGATCTGAAGATTGAGGTAGTCCGCAAGAGCAACGTTATCTCGGTCAGTTATACGGCGGACGATCCGCAGTTGGCAGCCCGAGTACTGAGTGCGCTTGGGGATGCGTATCTAAAAAAGAATGTTGCGGTACACCGTCCGCCCGGGCAATTCGAATTTTTTGACCAGGAGACCCAAGCCTACAGGAAGAATCTGGCGGATGCCGAATCGAAGCTGAAGACGTTCTCCAGCCAGGAGGGCGGAGTGGCGCCGCAGATGGCTCGGGACATCACGCTGCAGAAGCTGAGCGAGTTCCGAGCGAGCCTACAGCAGACGCGAGCCGATATCGCTGGTACCGAGGAGAGAATTCGGGCGTTGGAGAAACAGGCGGGCAGCACCCCGCAACGTCTGACCACTTCGGCCAGCCAGACCGACGATGCCCAGGTTCTGCAGGGCCTCAAGGCTACTTTGATGACTTTGGAACTGAAACGCACCGAGCTGTTGACCAAGTACCAGCCAACTTACGCTCTGGTGCAGGAGGTCGATAAAGAAATCGCCGACGCGAAGGCCTCGATTGTGACGGAGGAAGACAGGCCCATCCGCCAGGAAACGACCGACCGGAACCCGACCTACAACTGGATCAATGAGGAACTGGCCAAGGCCAAGGCGGATTACAGCGGTTTGCAGGCTCGCGCGGCCGCGACGCAGGCGATTGTTTCCAACTATGAGGCGAAGGCGGAGGAGTTGGACCAGAAAGGACTCGTCCAGCAAGACCTGCTGCGCACGATGAAGACCGACGAGGAAAACTATCTTATGTATCAGCGCAAGCGCGAGGAAGCTCGCATGACGAACGCGCTGGATCAGACTCGCATCCTCAACGTTGCGATAGCGGAGCAGCCCATCGCGCCTACGCTTCCCTCGAATTCTCCGTGGACGGCGCTGGTCGTGGGCCTGATGCTGGCAGTGATCGTCAGCCTGGGTACGGCATTTGGTTTGGATTACATGGATACATCTTTCCGAACGCCGGAAGAGGTAGTCAGCGAACTGAATGTTCCTGTGCTGGGGACAATCTCGCTGAAGCAGAGTGGCTTCCAGGACAGTTGGAACGGTAACGGCAATGGAAACGGCAGAGCTGACATTGACACTCGCGGGGAGAGAAGTGGCGAGCCCGAAGCCGCAGAGGATGAGTCGACTAGTTACGCCAAGCAGGGAAAGCTCTAAGAGATTGAGGAGGCCAGGTTGAGCAGAAATTTCGAGCTGTTACAACAAGTCGGCGGCATGCTGGAGTTGCCGGTGTCACCGGAGGATGTTGCGGAGCCTGTCAATATGCCTCCGGTGGAAACGGGACCGTCCATTCCTGCGGTGGATGTTGCCGGAAAAGTACGGGACGAAATCGCTAAACTGGTGCTTAATTTGTTTCTGCTACCGGGAGCACAAAGCCGGCGGCAAGTTATCTTTGCGGGCGCGGAAGCGGGCGCCGGATCCAGTTGGATGTGCGCGCGCGTCGCCGAAGTTCTGGCCTCTCAGGTGCACGGTTCGGTTTGCGTGGTGGACTGCAATTTGCGCGCTCCCGGTTTGCATCAACAATTTGCCATGGACAACCACTTTGGGCTGTCCGACGCTCTGCTTCGGTCGGATCCTTTGCACCAGTATGTCCGCCAGCTATCGCGGAAGAATCTGTGGCTTTTGAGTTGCGGGTCGAGCATCGAGAACTGGGAGGAAAAAGTGGGGTCGGGAAGTCTGCGCCTCCGCCTGGCTGAGTTGCGGGCCCAGTTCGATTACGTGCTGATGGATGTAGCTTCGACGAACACTTGTAACGACGGCATCGTTCTGGGCAGTTCGTCGGACGGCATAGTGCTGGTTCTGAAGGCGAACTCCACGCGCCGCGACGTTGCCCGCAAGGCGTTGCAAGAGCTCAAGGCCGCCAACATACCGGTTCTTGGAGCAGTGCTGAACCAGCGAACATTTCCGATCCCAGACAACATCTACAACCGTCTCTGAAACTAAACTCTCGTTTCTCTCCCCGGATTTGACCGGATACCCATACGTCGGATTTCCTTGCCAATTCGAGGCGCGGTTCTGTTTGTGAAACCTATTGGGCCCAGCTGTGAGGAGCTAGCATGATTAGCCGTAGACGTGACATTCTCTTAAACGCACTCAAGTTGTTCGACATGGCGGTGGTGGTGCTCGCCTTCGGACTGGCTACGGTGCCAACGTCGGGAGTAGGTCACACCATCTCGCTAGCCGATTTTTTCTCCATGCGGGTGAAGGTGGGGAATTTCATCATTTTTCTCGGCTTGTTAATTCTGTGGCACGCCCTGTTTTCGATGAGCGGTTTGTATGCCTCGCGCCGTCTCTCGGACCGCATAGTCGAACTCGCCGACATTATGAAGGCAACCTCGCTGGGTACCTTGTTACTGGCGGGTGTGTCCCTGCTGTTTCACATCCGTATGGCAACCCCTGCCTTCGTGGTGGTTTTCTGGGCGCTGAGCACTCTGGTGCTGGTTTGCAGCCGACTGATGATGCGGGCTGTGCTGGCGCAAACCCGGCTGCACGGGCGAAATCTTCGTCACATGCTGATTGTAGGGAGCAATGCGCGGGCCGTTCAATTTGCCGATAAGATCCAGTCCCGGCCCGAGCTGGGATACCGAGTCATCGGATTCGCCGACCAACCCTGGGATGGAATCGGACAGGTCAGCGCAAAGGGTTACTCGCTAGCCTGCAACCTGGATAGCCTTCCTGACTTTCTGCGGAAAAGTGTGGTAGACGAAGTTGTGATTGCGTTGCCGATACGATCATTCCACGACGATGCCTCTCGAATCGCGGCTCTCTGCGAGGAGCAAGGCATTCTCTCCCGGGTCCTGACCAATATCTTTAACCTCAAGATGGCGCGCTCGCAGGCCGAAGACCTGGTCGGCGACTCGTGGATCACGCATCACAGTGGAGTCACCGAAGGCTGGCCGTTGGTGATTAAGCGAATCGTCGATTTCGCGATTGCGCTGGTGGCGGTGATCGCCATCCTCCCGGTCATGCTTCTAGTGGTGCTGGTGATCAAGATCACGTCGCCCGGCCCCGTTCTTTTTGCCCAGAAGAGGGTCGGCCATAATAAGCGAAAATTCACCATGTATAAGTTCCGGACCATGGTGGTGGATGCGGAACAGCAAATGGAACAACTGCAGCATCTGAACGAGGTCACCGGGCCGGTATTCAAAATCAAGAATGATCCGCGGATTACTCCGATCGGGAGATTCCTGCGAAAGACCAGCCTCGACGAATTGCCACAGTTATTCAGCGTGCTGAAAGGCGACATGAGTCTGGTGGGACCGCGACCGCTCCCTATCCGCGACTACGAAGGCTTCAACGAAGACTGGCAGCGCCGGCGCTTCAGCGTGAAGCCAGGGATCACCTGCTTATGGCAGGTTCAGGGCAGAAGCTCCATTTCGTTTGAAAAATGGATGGAGCTGGATCTGCAATACATCGATAAGTGGTCGCTGTGGCTGGATCTCCAGATTTTGCTGCAAACCATCCCGGCCGTGCTCAAGGGCTCGGGTGCCGTCTAACCTTGCGCGAGATTCTTATTTCTGGTGCGCACGGGCGCGATCGAGCGCCGCGTTTCTCCGTGTCACAACGGATGCAACAAAGTAATCATCTACGCCTTGCTTCCTCCGACCATCCTCCTCGTCGAAGCTTTCCTTTCCTTCAAGTGAACAATCCAAACTATGGGAGTGTGCTTCGCGGCGAAGTACTAAGCGATTTCGCCGAGCTGGAGAAAATTTCTTCGGATTGGGAGCGCCTGTGGCAAACGGATGGCCGGGGGGAGATTTTCCAGACTCTTGCCTGGGCGCGCGCCTGGTGGCGATCCCACGGTCGTGACTTCACACTTTGTTCCCCGGTCGTCTTGGAAGGGAACAGGGTTATCGGCATTCTTCCACTGGTGAAGCGCGGCAATATCGTCCAGTTTCTCGGCATGCCGGAAGCCGACTATACCGATCTGCTGTGTGAGGCAGGGCGAGAAAAAGAAGTTCTTAGCGTTGCACTGCGAGCGCTGTTTGAGTCCGTCGAGCGCCGGGACGAATGCATCCTTCAGCACCTGGCGAAAGACGGCCGAATCGTGCGCCATTGTGATGAGCTGCCTCGCGATTTGCGCAGGCGGATGAAGCTGGTCCCGGCAGGCCGGTATCAGACGATCCTTCTCGAGGAAAACCGCGAGGAGATTTTCAACTCGCTGCTGGGGAAGCACCATACCCGGCGGCGCAACAATAAGTTGAAGAAGGCCGGCCAGGTAACCCTTCGCCGACTGGTGACCAAGGCGGAAGCGCGGGAACATCTCGACTATTTCTTTCTCCACCACATTCGACGCTGTGCATTGCTGGGGAGGGAAAGCACCTGCACGCGGCCTGAGTTTCGCGATTTTTTGCGAGCCCTCGTCGAGGAGGTCGATCCGAGCGGCAGTTTGCGTTTCGAAGTTCTGGAACTGGATGGTCGTCCTTTCGCGTGGCACTTCAGCTTTTTGCTCAATGGAAAGTTCCTTCTCTATCAGCACACCTTTGATTTGGATAGCTGGGACTACGCGCCCGGCGAAGTGCTGCTCTCCCACCTGCTGCAGTTCGCCCAGGAAAACGTTACCCGGGAATTCGATTTCGGCTCGGGAGACGAAGCCTACAAGGGCCGCTTCGCCCGCCACACGCGAGAAACTTTCTCACTCTACGTGGAGCCCCCGGGCGTGAAAGGCACGGTCCGGACATGGTTCCGCGCCGGACAGAGTTATTTGTACCCTGCTGTGAATCATCTGAAGCAGAGGGCTAAAACTCATACCGGCATGTTTCGACTGTTCCGCGGGATCCGGATATCGACCAGCGGCGTTACGAGCCGGATTCGGCAAGCCAGAAAAGACGGCACGCTGATCGGGTACGGGCTTCGCTCGATGGCACGGTTGGTTCGGAGCGCTGTCTGGTGTAAAGACGAGTTAGACGTGTTTCCGTGGGAAAGATTCGTAGGACCTGATGG
>JBAPPL010000050.1:0-2965 GCA_049280095.1 Candidatus Sulfotelmatobacter sp.
TTTCTATGCAATTACTTCTCAGCGCGGCCGTAGCGCAGCCCTACACGGCGCAGCGGAGTGAAGGCCGCGCCACACTATCTGCTTTCAACCTTCTGAAGCAGGGCGCTCCTTCATAATGCATTGACCCAGGCCGGGGCTACCCTCCTCGAAGAGGCACAGCGGAGCGAACGTTATTTTCAACACCGTGGTGCAAAAAGGAGTAGTCTTGCGCAGTCTCTCCTAGCATGCTTCCGCCGCGCCGTTGACGATTCCCTACGAAATTAGATCCCGCGCGGATTCCGCAGAAGGATGTTGGGATTGGCCGCCTTAGAAAAGGGGGCCCTGCGATGAAAACCAAAGCAAAGTTCTCTACCCCGGTGGTCTCGGAGAGGAGTTCCGGCGGCTCCGGCGAGTTGCTGGCATGGCTCATGTTGGTCTGTGTGATCGGTTTGTGTCACTCGCCGGGCTTTGCTCAAGAAGCCCTTATTCTGGTGGGGACTGGATCCAGTGTTCCCGCCCCGCTCTACAACAAGTGGGCGCAGGAGTACAACAAGCGCAATCCTGGGATCCAGATGAAGTATGTTCCGATGGGCACCAGCGAGGGCATAAAGCAGATTTCCCATGGCAGCGGCGACTTTGGTGCTGGCGAGGCCCAACTTACAGCCGCGGAGCGCAAGGAAGGGGACTTGATCGAACTGCCGGCCGTGGTGATCGGCATCGTTCCGATCTATAACCTGCCCGGAGTTCACACTGAACTTCGCTTCTCGGGAGAGCTCCTGGCCGAAATTTTTCTCGGGCAGGTAAAGACCTGGAATGCCTCCGAGATTGCAAAGCTCAACCCAGATGCATCCTTGCCGAATCTGCCCATCAAGGTGATTTACCGGCCAGCGGGCAAAGGCTCGAATTACATTTTCAGCGAGTTTCTTTCCAAGACCAGTTCCAAGTTCCGCACACAGATCGGGACTAGTCCTTCTCCCAATTGGCCGGTGGGAGCGCCCGCCGAACGCAGTTCGGATATGGCCGACAAAGTGAAAAGTGAGACGGGCTCGATCGGGTACGTGGAGGCTCAGTATGCAGTCAAGGCCAACATCCCGCATGGCATGGTACAAAACGCTGCGGGGAAGTACGTGGAGGCTTCGCCGGAAACGATCAAAGCCGCCTGCCACGCGGTAGAGGCACCGGCCTGGGACAGGTTTTCAGCTTCATTGAGCGATGCCCCGGGGGCCGATGCTTTCCCCATCACCAGTTTCACCTGGCTGTACCTGCGCACCACTACATCCGACCCTCGACGCGCCGCTGCCCTGGTTGACCTGCTGAACTGGATGTTCACCGATGGCCAGCGACTTGCGGCAGAAGACGGCTACGCAGAACTGCCGCCACGGTTGCTGGCGAAGGTCAAGACCAAGGCCAGTTCACTCCACTAAGTAGTCTCGGCAAACCGCCGCGCTACGTTGCAACTGCCTGGCGATGGACTGTGGCCCGGTCCGGCACCACATCGCAATCCCTCACATGCTGACTTCAAGAGCAATAAGTGGCGGAAATCTCGGTTACTCATTGACAGCCGAGGGGGGTTTGAGTTCTAACGCCTGATTTCGCCAATGATGGGCTAACATCACTGCTCGCAGACTCCTAACGCAGCGTCGTCAACGACTGATTGCACTATTAGTTGTGCTTCGAACAATCCCATTTGACCGAACCCCAGACCATCACTGTGGTCCTGCGTCTTTTGTTTCCTCCGAAACTCATGCACCTCTGAGGAGACAGCATCGATTCTCCCGATGAACGTTGCTGTCACACAATGGCTGACAAACTCGTTCGGGTGTTCTTTTTCATAGTCGGCGTCTGCCTTCGCCATGGCCGCCGTTTGTTTTTCGAATCGTTCGAGCCTCGAATCGCGGATCAGATTCACAGGGACTGGCAAGACCAATCTGCCCTCAGAATCTTCCGATCCAGGCCTAGCCCCGCCGCCGATGTAGATAGCAAGACTAGGCGGCCCTCCGCCTCCTCCGTAGCCGAACCAGAGCGCATCTTTACAGCCATCACCGCTCAGCATGGAGTATTCGAAGTTGCCTGAGAAATGCCCGCGAATCCGTACCAATTTATTATTGAACGACGCCGGATTTTCGAGTACGGCGCACACTGTGGTGTCCACGGGCTTCTGATGTGCGATTTCGTCGGATTCCTGTTGATTCACGGGGGTGATGCAAGCTAGTAACCCCTGCTTGGTTTTGTCCAGTGTCACGGGCTTGATGCATTCTGTAACTCGTGTGTGGTTGTCGTCCATGATTTGCGTGCGCCGAGTCGGAGCGACGGTTGGAAAGGCACGGACTTGATAGGTAATGACGAAAACGTTCCCGCTCGCGTCCCCTGCTAGCCCATATGCAAAGCCCATAACTCCATAGTGAGCGTAATAGCCGAGGAAGAACTGCTTGTGGTCCCGAAATGCCTTGAGGCCACAGGCTGCAACAGAGTCCTCCGGTTCGGCGGACGATGTCGTTCCGCAATCTGTCGCGTGTTCGCCTCCGATCGTCTTCAGTCGCTCGACGAAGACAGGATCGGAAGCATCGGGAGTCAGCGACTTGGGCTGGGGTAGCTGCGCAAAGGCGACGGAGGACAAGGCTACCCAGGACAACAGGCGAACTGAATGCCTCATAAGCTTAAGGAAAACAAGATTATATCCCTAGGCCACCACCAAGCGATTTCTGGTCCTTTCCGGTTGTAGTTGGTGATAAATCGCGTCTCTGACAATGTCGGCGGTGTCAAGCTATTTTCGACAACACTTCCGCATGCACTCGAACCAGAGCGCCATTTCGCTCTCGTAGATAGTTTGCCTTTCCAACCGTAGGCTCGCTCGTAATAAGTATTCAGGTCAGGAACTTCGGTCCGACCCATGCATCTCTTCGGTCGCAGTCTGCGATCATGATTACTACTGCGAACTCCTCCGTGAAGAGGAGCGGGACGCCACAATCAATTACTCGGTGTTCGA
>JBAPPL010000051.1:0-36132 GCA_049280095.1 Candidatus Sulfotelmatobacter sp.
CGACAATAGTTCTGACAGCCGTTACTGGGAATTTGTGCCGCGTGCCAATATTATTGGGCGGCCGTTGGTGATTTACTGGTCGGTGCAGGGGGATGAGGGCGATGGAACGCCGCCGTCTTCGATGAGTGGTAAACTCTACCACTTCGCCTACGTAGTTACGCATATCTTTCAAATCACTCGGTGGCACCGCACGCTGCGCCTGGTGAATTAAGGCCGCCGATTCGCTGCAGAAGTCTGGCAAAACAAGACTGGATGGATTGAGCACCTTGGCCAAAAAAGAAAATAAAGAGCAGAACCAGGTCGAAGCGAAACCGGGCGAGACTCCGGTGGAGTTTCTGGCGTCGCTGGCAGCCGTGCTGGTGACGGGATTGTTCATCATCACGTTTGTAGTGCAAGCGTTTGAGATTCCCTCCAGTTCAATGGAGAACACGCTGCTGATCGGCGACCACGTGTTTGTCAACCGCATCGTGTTCGCGCCGAAGACTTCGTGGGTGGGTCCGCTGCTTCCCTATCGTGCGGTGCGGCGCGGCGATATCGTAGTGTTTCTGCACCCTGATCCGCATGATGCGGGGCTTTATGTGGTGAAGCGGATCATGGGCGTGCCGGGAGATCACATCCACCTGCGCAATGGAGTGGTGTACCGAAATGGCGAAGCGCTAAACGAGCCTTACATAGACCACGATCAGGAAAATCTCAGCGACTCCTACCGCAACGAGTTCCCCGCGGTGCCTCCGTCCGACGAGAATGGGGTGTATCCCAACTGGATCGATACCCTGGCCTCGCACGTCGAGGGAGGCGATTTGGTGGTGCCCCCCGGGCACTATTTTGCCATGGGCGATCACCGGGGCGTAAGCCTGGACAGCCGCTACTGGGGCTTCATTCCGCAGGCAAACGTGATTGGACGTCCCATGTTCATTTACTGGTCATTTGACACGCCAGCCGACCAGTACACCAAGACCGGGATAGCCGACCGGTTGGGATTTCTGGCGCATGTGGTGTTGCACTTCTTCGATGACACGCGGTGGGGGCGAACGCTGAAAGTGGTACGGTGAAGCTTCTCTCTTCCAGGCGGCGGGCGGTGACCGCGGCAGCAGTGATTCTGCTGGGTCTCTTCCTGGTGCGTCCGGGTGCCGCACGCCTGAAGGTCCGCATTGCCAATTCCATCAGCCGCGCGGTTGCGCGACCCGCCGAGATCGGTTCGGTCCACCTGCGATTCCTGCCCCAGCCCGGCTTTGACCTGGAAAATCTGGTCATCGAGGAAGACCCGGCGTTCGGAGCAGAGCCCATGTTGCGCGCCCCTGAAGTGACCGCTGTGGTGCGGCTGACCTCGCTGGTTCGCGGACGATTGGACATCTCACGGCTCGAACTGACCGACCCTAGCCTCAATCTGGTGCGACTGGCGGACGGCCGGTGGAATTGGCAAGCGCTGCTCGAGCGCACGGAGCGTACACCGCTGGCACCAACGGCGAAATCGAAGTCGGAAGCGCGCCCTGGCTTTCCCTACATTGAAGCCAGTTCCGGGCGCATCAATTTCAAGGCCGGGCAGGAAAAAAAGCCTTACGCTCTGCTGAATGCGGACTTCGCGTTGTGGCAGGAATCAGAAGATACCTGGGGAGCGCGGCTGAAAGCAGAACCGCTGCGCACCGATATGAGTTTGAATGACGCCGGCCTTTTGCGGATGAACGGAACCTGGCGGCGGGCTAAGAGCTTGCGTGAAACGCCGCTGCAGTTCAGCCTGGAGTGGGACGGCGCGCAGTTAGGACAACTCACGAAGCTGGTATCGGGAAACGATAAGGGCTGGCGGGGAGAAGTCCGGCTGGACGCAACTTTGAGCGGCATCCCGGCGGCAATGCGGGTTGCACTGGATGGGTCGATACAGGATTTCCGCCGCTACGACATCTCGAGCAGCGACGGATTGCGGCTCGCGGCGCACTGCGACGGCCGGTACAGCTCGGTGGAAGCGACGCTGCATGAGATCTCCTGCAACGCTCCGGTAGGCAACGGCACCATTACGCTGCATGGCGACGCCGGGCTGCCGGGAGTGCATCGGGTTGATTTGGCGATGAAGATGGAAAGCGTTCCCATGAGCGCGGTGGCGCAACTCGCTCGGCGAGCCAAGAAAAACCTTCCGCCCGATCTGGTCTCTGCGGGAAATGTCGAGGGTAATTTCACGGTGAAGGAAGAGGGAGCATCGCCAGGGGGACCAGTGTTTCAGGGCCGGGGCGAGATTTCCAACCTTCGTCTGCGGTCAGCCATTACGAAAGTGGAATTCGCTCCGGGGAGCATACCGTTTGTGCTGAGCTCGGGCCAGGCGAGGGTTCATGCACCGACGCCGGGTAAGGTAGCTCGCCTGCTGGAGGTTGATGGTTTACCGGCTCCCGATGAACTGCACGTCGCCTACGGCCCTTTCCCGGTCGCGCTGGGACGGCCCGTGCCGGCGCAAGCGCTGGGCTGGATGGCGCGCTCGGGTTACGGCTTGCTGATCGTCGGAGACGGGGAAGTATCGCGCACTTTGCGATTGGCCAGTCTGCTGGGTCTTCCCGCGGTGACCGCCAGCGTCGAGGGCGCGGCTGAGATGAAGTTACAGATCGCTGGCTCGTGGGCGGGGAACATTTCCGGCAACTCCTCCGGCTTTTCCTTGCCGCAAGTAACCGGGGCAGTGCAGCTGCACAACCTGCGTGCCACGGTGCGCGGACTAAATGGACCGATTGAAATCTCCTCGGCGGAACTACGACTTTTGCCCGATGAAGCGCGCGTGGAGAACTTGAACGCGCAGGCGGCGGACGCGCACTGGACGGGATCTGTAGCTTTGCCCCGCGGTTGTGGAGTGGCGGGGGCGTGCCTGGTGCGCTTCAATTTGAATAGCGAAGAGATTGGGTTGAGCGATCTGTCGAAGTGGTTGAGTTCGCGACCGAAGGATCGCCGCTGGTACCAGGTGCTTACTGCTGAAGAACCCAAGACACCATTGTTCCTGGAAAATCTGCGGGCATCGGGGAAAGTGAGCGTCGGCCGTCTGCGAATTCATAACCTGATTGCCGACCGGGTTTCCGCTTCCCTTGACTTGGAACGCGGGAGGCTGAAGATTTCGGAGCTTCGCGCAAATGTGCTGGGCGGAAAGCATTACGGTGATTGGCAGGTGGATTTTGCCGCCGTGTCTCCGGTCTACACTGGGAGCGGAACTCTGACGGCGATTTCGCTGGGGCAGATGGCTAACGCGATGCATGATCCGTGGATTTCGGGAACTGCCGAAGGAACTTATCAGCTCACGGCATCGGGCACGGATTCAGCTGCGTTTTGGCAATCGGCCGAGGGCGAACTGCAGTTCGATATGCGGGATGGCGTCTTGCCACACATCTCCCTGGCGACCGATGAGGGTCCCCTCCGGGTGGCGGGCTGGCAGGGGCGGGCGCGCCTGCGGGACGGGGAGATCCAGATTGAGAATGGGAAGCTGATTTCTGCTGGCGGAACGTACGAGATCAGTGGCTCAGCTTCTTTAGGGCGAGTATTGGACCTGAAGCTGGCCCGGGGATCGGATGTGAAGGCGGCTCGCGCGGGTTCGTTGGTTTATAGCATCACGGGTAATTTAGCGGAACCGCGCGTCGCCTCGACTACTCCTGTGACCCAGGCGCGGCTCAAACCATAGTGTTGTTCCCGCGCATGACGGCCTTCGCAGGCTACGGTACATATCCCGCGCTGCGCAGAACTTTCCCCGGCAACGCTCCGGTCATTTTTCCTCCGTCGATCACGGGCACGCCGTTCACGAGAACATACTCCATCCCCTCAGAGAGCTGATTCGGATTATCAAATGTGGCTAGATCGCGCACCGTTGCGGGGTCGAAGATCACGACGTCGGCCCACATGCCCGCCTTGAGCACTCCGCGATCGATAAGGCGCATACGTTGGGCCGGCAAGGCGGAGAATTTGCGGATCGCATCTTCAAGCGTCAAGGCTTTTTCTTCGCGGACGTACTTACGCAGAATGCGGGGAAACGTTCCGTAGGCGCGGGGATGCGGATGCTCCTGTCCCAGAATGCCTTCCGGTGAAGTTCCTGAAGAGTCGTTGTCGATGGCGACCCAGGGCTGCTGCAGCGCGAGTGTGACGTCGGGCTGTGACATGCCGAAGACAGCCACCTCGGAGTCGCGATCTTCGATGAGGAAATCGAACAGGGCGTCCATGGGATCTTTGTTCCAAAGTTTCGCAACCTCAGAGAGGCGCTTGCCTTGCATGGGAAGAAGCTTGGGATTCTGCACGACGCCGATCATGATGGCATCGGGTCCGGGAATTTCCTGCCATTCATTATCCCAATCTTTGGAGGGCGTGAGCATGTCTTTGCGTATGCGTTCGCGAGTGGCACGATCTTTCAGGCGCTCGACCATTTTCGCGTCACCGCCGTCATGCGCCCACGCGGGAATGAACGCCGAGAAGGAATTGAACCAGGCGGTGTAGGCGTAAGTGTCGGCGGTAACGTCGGCGCCGGCGGCCCGGGCGGCGTTGATTTTGGCGACGACTTCGGGCATGCGTCCCCAGTTATTTTTGCCGGCGACTTTGATATGCCAGATTTCGACGGGCACGTGGGCCTCGCGGCCAATGCGCAGGGCTTCGTCGATAGAATCGAGCACAGAATCGCTTTCATTGCGCATGTGCGTCGAGTAAATGCCGCCGAATTTGCCGCCTTCAGCGGCGAGGGCGATCAGTTCCTCAGTTTTCGCATACGGAGCCGGAGCGTATTCGAGCGCGGTGGAAACTCCGACCGCGCCGTCTTTCATGGCTTGGCGCACCAGCGCCTTCATCTGCTCAAGCTGCTCGGGCGTGGGTTGCACGTTGTCGTCGCCGAGCACCATCCGGCGGACCTGCGTCGCGCCGACGTAGCTTGCCAGGTTGATGCCCATGCCTTGTTTTTCGAGGCGCGCGAAATACTGGCGGAAGGTTCGCCAGTCGGGAGTGATCTTGTAATGCTCGTAGCCGGGTCGATCGAGCTGAATAATGGCGTCGTTAAGCGGGGCGATGGAGCCGCCTTCGCCGGTGATTTCAGTCGTGATGCCCTGATAGATTTTCGAAGGCAGGCGCGGTTCAACGAGAATGGAAAGTTCAGATTGGCCGAGCATGTCGATGAAGCCGGGAGCAACAACTTTGCCGCCAGCATCGATGGTGCGCTTGCGGGGCGCCGTAGTTAGGTTGCCGATGGCGGCGATCTTTCCGTCGCGGATGCCGACATCGCCGGAATACCAGGGAGACCCGGTGCCGTCGATAATGTGGCCGTTGGCGATGATCAGGTCGAAAGCGGTTGGCGATTGCGCCGGCAATGAGCGGGCTGCGGCGAGGGTTAACGCGATCATGAGTACGACATTGAGTCTGCGAAGCTTCATCAGTTTTCCCTTTTCCACGAAACTGGTTCTACGAAACTCGGTTTCCACGACGTCTGCAGATCGCACCGAGGAAAATCCAAATTCCCAGCGCCAGCCATTCGTACACGCTGAAATGGCCGGGGATTGCCGGAACGACCTTCATCAGCATCATCGCAATCGCTACGAGTAATCCGAAGCCGGCAACCGACCATTCGACTGGCGACAGAATCGGGTGGCCCGGCAGTTTTCCTGAGCGCCCCAAGGAGAGATAGGCGGCACAGGTGGCGGCCCATCCGATGGCGCAGGCGACCGAGCCGACCTCGGTAATTGGCACGAGAATCGCGTCACCCAGAAGCATACACGCGGCGGTCACCAGCCCGATGCAGAGAACCGCGATTGACGGCGTTTGATGTTCGGGATGGATTTGGCCGGCTCGAGGATCGACGAGGCCGCGGCGTCCCAAGGCGAACAACAGGCGGCTGGCAGCTACGAAATTTCCATTGAAGCACTTGAAAAGCGAGAGCAACGCCGCCGCCAGGATTACGTTGACGATCCAGCGTGAACCGACGGCGCGCTGGAAAGCTACAGCGGTCATGAACTTGTCGTAGGTCAATTCATGCCATGGGGCGACGAACGCTACTGCGGCAATGATGACTGTGTAGAAAAGAATGCCGACGAGAATGGCCATCCAGATGGCCTGGAGAAATCCCTGCCCGTGAAATTCTGGCGTGGATTCTTCGGCAGCCTTGCTCACGGATTCGAATCCGGTCATGAAATATGGCACGACCTGCAAGACCAGCAGCACGGAAACTATGGGCACGTGAGTGAAGAGTGGGGGCAGGTGGTGCAGGGAACCCTGGCTTGCACCGACCGCGACAAAAACGATAAACAAGGCCAGGGTGCCGAAGGATGTCCAGTTCTGGAAGATGGCGCTGAGGCGGATGCCGCGATAGTTTAGCGTGGTGAGCAACGCCGTCAGGCCGAGACCGACAATCAGGTGCGGCAGATAAACCGGGCGTCCGGCGATGCGGTAGATCTCGACTGAATCGAGCGACGGAATAATGTAGCCGGCGATGCGGCCGACCGCAACCGCTTCCCACGGGCAGACGATGAAGTAGGTGAGCATCATCATCCATCCGGTGGAGAAACTGACTCGCCGCGAAAAAGCTGCCGCAGTGTAAGCGATCTCGCCTGCAGCGTCGGGCATGGCGGCCACCAGCCGGCCATAGACCCAGCCGATGGGGAACAACAGCGCGCCGCCGATGGCGAAGCCCAGCACTGCGCCGAGAGAACCGCCGCGCAAAAGCCAGTCGTCCATGATGACCAGCCAGCCGACACCGACCATGCTGCCCCAGGCCAGTGTGAAGTAGTCGGTGACGCGGAGTTTGCGGGCTAGATTTGACATGCGGACAAGTTCGATCCGGCGACGCGGAGTGGAGCGCGAATTATAAAGCATGAGAGCAGGTGTTCTGCTTTCACTCCGAAATCCGCGGCCTGCGTGATAGTATCGACTTACCCTCGCATGATGCTGCAAGATGTGAATTTGCGCGTTGTGGCGCCGTTGTGCCTCTTTAATTTCTACTTCTGCGACTCGTTGAAAAACTGATGACACCTTCGACTAACTTGCGGAAGCGCGTGCTCAGCGGCATGCGCCCGACTGGCAAACTGCACCTGGGAAACTATGTGGGCGCACTCGAAAACTGGGTGCGTATGCAGGACGAGTATCAATGTTTCTTCTGCGTGGTCGACTGGCACGCGCTCACCACCGACTATGCTGACACTTCGCGCGTGAAAGAGAATTCGCTGGAAGTGGCGCTGGACTGGCTGGCGGCCGGGCTCGATCCGGAAAAGTCCGTGCTGTTCATCCAGTCGCACGTACCGGCGCACGCGGAGCTGCACTTGCTGCTCTCGATGATTACGCCACTGGGGTGGCTGGAGCGGGTTCCCACCTACAAAGAGCAGCGGGAAAACATTCGGGACAAGGACCTGGGAACGTACGGGTTCCTGGGCTATCCGGTACTGCAGGCGGCGGATATTTTGATGTACAAGGCGGATGTAGTGCCGGTGGGCGAAGATCAAGTCGCGCATGTGGAACTCACGCGGGAGATCGCGCGGCGGTTCAACGGATTTTATGGAAAGCGCGGAGATGTGTTTCCCGAGCCGCAATCTCTGCTCACGCCTGCACCCAAGCTGCCCGGAACCGATGGGCGCAAGATGTCAAAGTCGTATGGCAACACCATCCTGCTGACCGACCCGGAACCTGTGGTGCGGCAAAAGTTGAAGACGATGGTGACGGATCCGGCGCGCGTGCGGCGATCCGACCCGGGAAATCCTGATGTGTGCCCGGTCGGCGATCTGCACAAGATTTTCAGCGATCGCGCAACCATGGAGAAAGTAAACATCGGCTGTCGCTCGGCGGGCATCGGGTGCATCGAGTGCAAGAGCTGGGCGGCGGATGCGTTAGTGCAACTGCTGAATCCGATGCAACAACGTCGCAAGAAATTTGAGGAGAATCCGCGGCTGGCTTGGGATATTCTTGAGGCAGGCAGCGAGCGGGCGCGCAGGGTCGCCGCCGAGACCATGAACGGGGTGCGCGACGCCATGGGAATGTCACTTGCGTATGAGCCGCCGGCGGCGGATGATGCGAAGTAGGATTTAGGCAGGTAAGGATGGAAAGCAGAGTGGAGCACGGAATCATTACCTCCGCGGATAACATGCCGGAGTCCGTCTCGCGCGCGCTCGTTGCGGGGTCGCACTCGGTGTCGATTAAACAATCAGATCCGCGCCCGGCGAATAAAGAAGAAAGCGATTCTCCTTTTGCCGTCTCGGTGAGCGATGTTTACGAAGGGCCGCTGGATTTGCTGCTCGATCTGATTCGCAAGCAGGATATCGACATCTATGACATTCCCATCGCCCGCATCACGGCACAGTATCTGGCTTACGTGGAAAAGATTCGCGAGCTGGACGTGAATGTCGCTGCCGACTTTATCTACATGGCCGCGGTGCTGATTCACATCAAGTCGAAGATGCTGCTGCCGCGGGATCCGTCGGCGAAAGCAGAAGAGTTGGAAGATCCGCGAACCGAGCTGGTGAACCGCCTGCTGGAGCACGAAAAGTTCAAGTCGGCAGCGCAGATGCTTTTGCAAAAGCAGCAGATCGAAGATGCGGTGCTGTCGAATCCTTCGCTGAAAGAGTTCGTCGACGCCGAAGGAACTGAGCCGGAGATGGCTGCGGATGTAATCGATCTGGTCAAGACCTTCCAGCAGATCCTCGAGCGGGTGCGTACCCGGCCAATGATCAACGTCGATGAGGAAACAGTTACTGTGGGGCAGATGATTGACTATCTGCGGCGGCGGCTGGAGCTGGAATCACGACCGATCCGGCTGAAGCACCTCCTGATGCGCGTGCCTTCGCGGCAGGCGCTGGTGTGCATGTTTCTGGCGTTGCTCGAGATGGTGCGGCTGCAGGCGATTCAGGTACGGCAGGATCAGATGTTCGGCGAGATTGCCGTTCGCAAACATGTTGGGTTTGACGCAATCATGAGCGAGCAGGCAGCAGTGCGCGATGATTGGAGGTAAAAACAGTTGCCAGTACTTAGTACCCAGTAGAAGCGGCTCTGGTTTGACGACTGCGGGCGCAGGCAATCGCAAGTTTCGTTGATGATCGAGAGTTTGCGTCTCCCAATTTTGTTTTGAATTTACTGGGTACTGGCTACTGGCAACTTTCTTATGGGATTAAAAGCTCAACTCGAAGCCATAATTTATGCGGCGGAGACGCCGATCACCGTCGAGCAGATAGTTCAGCTGGTCAAAGAATCGGCGATTGCCGAAGGCGCGGCGGACGACGCTGAGGTGAAGTCGCGGGTTCGGGCAGCGCTGGAAGAAATGGTCGCCGACTATGGCGGTCCTGGACATGGCATCGAGATTCGCCAGGTAGCGGGCGGCTATCGCATGTCGACCAAGCCTGAGCAGCACGAGATGGTGCGCAGCTTTGCCAAGAGCCTGAAGCCGCCGGTGCGACTGTCGCTGCCGGCGCTCGAAACGCTCGCTGTGATCGCTTATAAGCAGCCAGCCACGGTACCGGAGATTAGCGAAATTCGCGGCGTGGATTCGGGCGGAGTAATTGCTACCCTGCTCGACCGCAAACTCATCACCACCGCAGGCCGCAAGCAAGTGATCGGGCGTCCCATTCTCTACAAGACGACGAAAGAATTCCTGATG
The DNA here is from genome assembly GCA_049280095.1 of Candidatus Sulfotelmatobacter sp. Lineage (GTDB taxonomy): Bacteria > Acidobacteriota > Terriglobia > Terriglobales > Acidobacteriaceae > Sulfotelmatobacter. The sequence goes on from JBAPPL010000051.1 coordinate 9,566, forward strand.
CGCTTTGGATTGAAGGACGTCAACGAACTGCCGAGCATGGAAGAGTTCGAGAAGCTGGTGGCGGAATCGTTTCAGGGAGAGTTGATTTCGGCGGAAGACGCGGCGGACGCGCAAGAGACGGATTCTCCCCAGGCGGAAGAGATTGCGGAGTCCGCCGCTCAGAAAGAATAGTTCCTCATACATGCCTTCTGAACGCCTGCAAAAAATCATTGCTGCTGCCGGCATTGCGTCCCGTCGCAAGGCCGAGGAACTGATCAGCGCAGGCCACGTGAAGGTCAACGGAACCGTGGTGACGGAACTTGGAAGCAAAGCGGACCCGGAGACCGACCACATCCGCGTGGATGGCAAGTTGCTGCAGGGTGCGCAACAGCATATCTATTTGCTGCTGAATAAACCCAAAGGCTATGTCACTACGGTGAGTGATCCGGAAAACCGGCCGACGGTGATGCAGTTGATTCGCGGAGTGAAAAAGCGCGTGTATCCGGTGGGAAGGCTGGATTACGCGAGCGAAGGCCTGCTGCTCTTAACCAATGATGGCGCGCTCGCAAACAAGTTGATGAAAGCCGCATCGCAGGTGCCGAAAACGTACGTAGTGAAGGTTGCGGGCACTCCGAGCGGCGAAGCCCTGGAGAAATTGCGCGGAGGAGTTTCGATTGCCACCGAAGATGGCCGCCGCGTGCGGACCGCGCCCGCGGCGATTCGCCTGATTAAGGAAGCCACGAATCCGTGGTACGAAGTCACTTTAATCGAAGGCCGCAATCGGGAGATCCGGCGCATGTTCGAAAAAGTCGGACACCACGTGGAGAAGATCAAGCGCGTCCGCTACGGGCCGCTTACCCTCGATGTTCCTCCGGGGCAATTCCGCGCCCTGACCTTGCAGGAAGTCGATCGGCTGCGCACGATCTGCAATAAACCCATGGCGGGGACGAAGCCTTCCGTGTCATGATGAGCGGCGAAGCATGAGCCGTTTTTTCGACATCGTCTCCAAGCCGGCCCGGAGCATGGGATCAGCGACCCTTCCCAGCGCGACCCCGGCGACGCTGGAGCGCCGGTCGCGGCTGATCAGACTCGATTCCAACGAAAATCCTTTTGGACCCTCGACGCATGCTCTCAATGCGATGACGAACGCGCTGGGCACAGTCAACTCTTATCCAGACGACGATTGCAGCTCACTGCGGCTGAAGCTGGCCGCGCACCACGGGCTGCCGCCGGAGCAGGTGCTGGTGACTGCGGGTTCGACCGGCATGCTGAGCCTGCTCTGCCAAACGCTGCTCGCACCCGGGCTGAATGCAGTGACCAGTGAACGCTCATTCATTGTTTATTCGATGGCCGTGCAAGCGGCGGGCGGGCATCTGGTCGAAGCGCCAATGCGCAACGACAGCTTCGATCTGGAGGCAATTCTCGCCGCCATCGATTCGAACACGCGCATTGTGTTCCTGGCGAACCCCAACAATCCCACCGGGACTATGGTCGAGGCCGAGGTGGTGGAGAAATTTCTGGCGCGGCTTCCCGGGCATGTGGTCGCGGTTCTCGATGAGGCTTACTACGAGTTCGCGGTCCATTTTGCGGTGCTGCAAAAGATTAAGTATTCGAACTCGCTGGAATATGTTCGTCAAGGCGCGAGCGCGGTGGTGCTGCGAACCTTTTCGAAAGCTCATGGACTTGCCGGACTGCGTGTGGGCTATGGTTTGGGCCCCGCGGAGTTGTTGGGATATTGCGCGCGCATGCGTAATACGTTTTCGGTGTCGTCATTGGCGCAGGCAGCGGCTGCGGCGGCGCTCGACGACTACCTCCACATTCAGCGCGTAGTGGAGAACAACGCCCAGCAATCACGAGTGCTCATCCAGGGACTGTCGGCGCTGGGCTATCGGGTGGTACCGACGGCGGCGAATTTTCTGTACTGCGATCTCGGGGAAGACGCCGCGCCTGTCGCTAATCGTTTGCAAGATGAAGGAGTAGCGGTACGTCCGCTGGGGCATTGGGGAGCGCCGAATTGTATTCGCGTGACGATTGGAACGCCTGAGCAGAACCGCGTTTTATTGCAGGCGGCGCGGCGGGTTGGCCAGGCTGCGATGCACTAACCAGCCAACATGGCGACCCGCGCCGCTCCGTATAATCCCGCGTCGCTTCCCAGCTCGGCTCGGGTGATGACGGTTTTTCTTTCTTCTTGGTTCTGCGTCGATGCGTTTTCTTTTTTCCCCGAACTGCCCAACGGGTCGGCCGGGGCCGTCGCCACGTAGACGATCGAGCGCTGGCGGAGCTCTTCGAACATAGTGGGCGCGAACGCATCCCAAGCACTTGACGCGCCTCCGCCGATGACGTACATCTCCAGATTCAAAACGTTCACCAGGTCCGCGAGAAGCATGCCAAGGTAGCGTCCGAAACTTTGGAAGATGCGGCGGGCGGGCTCGTCGCCCTGGATCGCCAGATTGTAGATCGCTTTCGCGCCCAACTCGGCATCCGCTGATGCCACCCCGGCGAGCGACGGCGCCTGACCCCCGGCAACTGCTTCGCGAGCCATGCGCAGCAGGCCACTGGCTGAAGCGTAACGCTCCGCACATCCCCGATTGCCGCAGGGGCAGGGATAGCCTTCCGGCTCGAGAGTGACGTGCCCAAACTCTCCCGCCATGCCGTTCATTCCGTGGAAGATTTTCCCTGCCAGCACGATGCCACCGCCGATACCGGTACCCAACGTGAGCATGGCCACGTTCGGGACGCCACGGGCTGCACCTAGCCATTGTTCGCCGAAAGTGGCAACGCGCGCGTCGTTCTCGAGGACTACGCGGGCGCCCAGACGGCGCTCGATTTCCGCGCGCGCCGGATAGTTTTCCCAGCCTGGAAGGTTGACTGCCTTCCGCATCATCCCGGTTTGCAGGTCGATGAGGCCGGGAACGCCGATGCCGCCGCCGAGAAACTCTCCTGTCGCTTTGTACTTGCCGGACAGGCGTCGAATGACGCTGCACATTTCGTCGATGACGTGATCGCGGCCCAGAGCGAGTTTGGTGCTGAGCGTTACCTTTTCGAGCAGCTCCCCAGGGGCGCTGATGGCGGCGACGCGCAGGTTGGTGCCGCCGAGGTCGACTCCAATGGAGAAATCGGGCATGGAGGAGAGGTTATCAGAACTGCGGAGGACGTACTCATTGTTGATTGATGATTGAAAACCGTCCGAATGAAGGGCCTTTCAATCAACAATCAGAAATCATCAATCAACAATTGCCTCACTTCTGGCACTTCGGGCAGTAGTGGCAGCTGCGGCCGGCAATCACAACGCGTTTGATCGGAGCCTTGCAAACCAGGCAGGGCTCGCCTTCGCGGCCGTAGACGCGGTGCTGCAATTGGAAGAAGCCTTCTTCGCCGTCGGCGTCTACATAATCGGAGATGGAGGAGCCGCCGAGGGCAATCGCCTCGCGAAGAACTTCCTTCACTGACGCGAGTAGCTTAGCCATCTGGTGGCGCGCGATGGCGGAGGCGCGGCGGCGGGGACGAATTCCGGCGCGGAACAAAGATTCATCCGCATAAATGTTGCCCACGCCGCGCAGCAGTTTCTGATTCAGCAGCGCGCTCTTGATGGGCGTCTTGCGGCCACGAAATAAAGAGAGGAAGCTATCGAGATCCGCTTCCAGCGGCTCAATGCCGCCCGCCTCGAACCCGCCGGCGCTGGCAACGCTCAGGCGTCCGAAGCGGCGGGGATCGACGAAGCGCAGTTCCCTGCCCGACTTGAGCTTCAGAATCGCGTGTGTGTGCTTGAGAATTTCCGCCTCCGGCTCACAGACCTGCAGGCGTCCGCTCATGCCCAGGTGGACAATCCACTGAGCTGTCGTTTGTGTGGGGCGGACGCCCCCGTCCGCCTCTGCGTGCGGCATTGATGATGGCCGTCCGGGCCTGATTTTTGATCCCGTACGTGCCGGCTTAGGGTGCCGTCCTTCATCGGACAAGAGCGCCCGCCCCACACGGTCCTGCTCGAGGTCGAAGACGATATGCTTGCCCATGCGCCTCACAGTCGAGATGCGGCTGTGCTCGAGCGCGGCGGCGATTTCCCGCGCCGGAGATTTCAGCGGCTCCGGCTTCTGGCCGAGCCAGACTGATTCGATCACATCGCCGGCGACACGCTGGGCGAGTCCGCGGGCAATGGTTTCAACTTCGGGGAGTTCGGGCATGAAACATCAGTTTACTAGGCGCACCGGGGATTGTCCTGAGAGTGACAAAACCACTGGCGCAAACACAAAGACCGCCGGGCTGGTTTTCTCGGCGGTCTCGGTGTGCTCCGCATCGAAGCGGTTTGCGGAGAAAAGCTAATCTTTCAGGGGCACAACGGTTTTGCCGTCGCGGCAGAAGGTGGCGACTTTCTGCAGATCGCCGTTTGCCTGAGGCAGGGTCATCACCGGTCCATAGCAGTACACCGCGTGGCCGTTGGCGGCGAAGTACCAGCGTCCACCCTTCGAATGCTGCTCTAGGTGGCCGGATGGGCGGCGCACGGGCGGCGTTGGATTGGCACCAGTCAGACTAAACATCAAGGCTAGGGTCAGAACCTTCATCGTTGCCAAATCTTCCAAAACGCGTCCGGAGACGCTTATTGCTTACCTGGGCACTAAATCGTTCGCAAAACACGACGCTGGTCTGCCAAATCCGCAGCCGGTACGGGAGGAAGCTGGGTCTGCGGCTTCCCGATCCTGCCACTGTGGCCTTGGGAACGGAGCTGCGGCGCTGCCTGGGTCGAGGGAGCCTGGGTCGACGGAGTCTGGGTAGACGGAGTTTGAATCGAGGGAGCCGACGCGTGGCCCTGACCTTTCGTCCGAGCCGTTTGTTGATCGGCGATGGCCTTGCCTTTCATGGTCCACAGTTCTGCGCTGTCGGTCATCAGTATCTTGATGAGATTGCGTTGCGATTGAATGACCGAACCTTGTTCGACGATCAGCATGGTCATCAAACCGTAGGAGAGCAGGAACACCACGGTGAGCAACGGAATGAGAGTCCGCTTCTTCTTTGGAACCACGTTCGGAACTGTGATCGGCATCACCGCTGTGGAACCGAACAAAGTAGTCAAGCAGCACCCCGGCCTGCCCTTACAAAGGCAGGCACAGTGGATAATGCAGCTTGCCAGCCAATGGTGGGAGCGGCCGGAAAGCATTGAATTTACTTGGGTTAGTGCAATCTATTGGACCGAAGCGGCGGATTCAAAGTGCAATTCAGTGCATATAAAGAGCAGGGTAACCGTTACCGAATAGGGTTTGTGGGCCCGAAACGAGCGCCAGACGCTGGTTTCCGGGCGAGATAGCTCCGTGCTGAGCATATCTGCCACCCTCATTTTCCAGCCAACAATAGTTTGGCGATGGTCGCCAACTGCATGTTCGACGTTCCCTCGTAAATCTTGCCAATCTTGGCGTCGCGCCAGTATTTCTCGACGGGATAATCCTTGGTAAAGCCGTAGCCCCCGTAGATTTCGATAGCCAACGACGTTACGCGCTCGGCCACTTGCGAGGCGAAGAGCTTGGTCATGGCGGCTTCCTTCACAAAGTTCACGCCAGCATCCTTCATGCGGGCCGCGTTGTAGACCATGAGCCGCGCGGCTTCGATCTCGGTCGCCATCTGTGCGATCTGGAACTGGATGCCTTGAAACTCGGCAATGGCTTTGCCGAATTGCTTGCGCTCCAGGGTGTACTTCGCGGCGAACTCCCAGGCTCCGCGCGCCAATCCGATCATCTGCGCGCCAATGCCGATGCGGCCTTCGTTGAGAGTTTCGATCGCAATCTTGTAACCTTTGCCGGTTTCACCCAGCACGTTTTCTTTGGGCACCCGGCAGTCTTCCAGAATCAGTTCGCAGGTCGAAGAGGCACGGATGCCGAGCTTGTCTTCTTTCTTTCCAACGCTGAATCCCGGGAAGTCCTTTTCTATCAAGAATGCAGTGATGCCCTTGTATCCCGCAGCGGGGTCGAGCGTGGCGAACAGGACGAACAAGCCGGCCTCTTTGCTGTTCGTGATCCACAGCTTGCGCCCGTTAAGAATGTAATCGCTGCCCTTGACTTCGGCGCGCGTCTGCAAGGCAAAGGCATCAGAGCCGGAACCAGCCTCGCTCAAGGCATAGGCGCCGACCGTGTCGGCCGCCATCTTCGGCAGATACCGTTTTTTCTGCTCAGCATTGCCCCAACGCAGCAGGGCATTGTTAACCAGTGTGTTTTGTACGTCGACCACCACACCGGCGGATGCATCGACGCGCGACAATTCTTCCACCGCCAAGATCGCTTCAAAGAATTTGGCGCCGCCACCGCCGTATTGCTCCGGGATCTCGATCCCCATCAACCCAAGCTGGAAAAATTCGTGGATGAGATCCTTGCTGAAGATGCCTTTATCGTCCATCTCCTTCACCAGCGGACGAAGGCGCTCGTCGGCGAACTGGCGAATGTTGTCGCGGAAAAGGATTTCGTCTTCCGTGAGCGTAGTTAGAGGCGTGGGCGGGGCGGGCTGCAGCGCGGTCTCGGGCATACGAATACCTTCAAACGAAGAAATAGCAAACTCTGGATTCTAGCACTCTTGGGGTGGTTAAAATGGACGGTAGGCAGCGCTAATGAACTTGAAATGTTCCTTGCTAATCGAACTCCCAAAATTCCTCCGCCTTCATCTCAGATACCGTTTCATCGGGATATTTGCAAAAACCATCCAACGCAACACTTTTCCCGGGCATCAAGCGGTGTTCCAAGAATCCCTGAAGCACGACCTGGATACCGCCGCTTGGCAGGGGCAGCACTATATTCCCGATCGTTGCCTTGCGAGATTCGACCATCACATGTTCGGCAGGTTGGTCAGTTAGCTGTTTTAGCTCTGCGAATGGAAGCTGACGGAGACGGGCGCCCCGATCCTTAACCATTGTTCGGAACTCGGCTAATTCTGCGGGAAACGTTCTCACGCCGTTGCCTCTAGCGCCTGGAATGCACCAGCTTCAGCGTATCTGCCTGCAGAATGCGCTGAATCTGATTGCGGGCGTGCACCGACCACGGGCCCGTAGTATCGAGCTTGATGTAAGCCTGCCAGTGTTTCAGCGCCTTGCGCGGCTCGCGGGTTTTTTCGTAGGCGAGCGCGAGGTTGTAGTGCGCGTCGGCGTAGGTCGGAGCTAGTTGGATCGCCATCTTGTAGGTCTGGATCGCCTCTTGCACGCGTCCCGTCTCGTCGAGCACATTGCCCAGATCAAAATAGGCGAGGGCATAGCGAGGATCGGCCTGCAACGCGGCGCGGTAGTGTTTTTCCGCGAGCGTGAAATCCTGCCGGTTGTAATAGAGCGTGCCCAGGTTAATGTGCGCGGCAGCGTGGCTGGACTCGAACTCGAGCACTTTCTGATAGGCCGCGAGCGCTTCGGTCTGAGTCGTCGGATCCTCTTCCAATGCAATGCCGCGGGCGAACCAGGCCGCAGCGTCGTTTTCCTGCGGACTCGATTCGGGGGTCGGAATCGGCGTGCTGGTTACAACTTTTTCTCGCGCCGCAAAATCCATCACAAACTGTCCCGCGATCGGCTCCAGCAGCTTGCCCTCGTGGCGGAACGCCACGCGATGCTTGTTAGTGGACGAAGCGCCAGCCTCCAGCAAAGGATTTCCCATGCCCGACGCCTGCTTCTGCATGGCTTCGAGCGATTGCCGGATCACCGCCGGCCGTACCCGCATGGCGCACAGGTCGCGAACTTTCTTGACTTTCAGCAGGTCGGAAAAGGAGTAGGTGATCGCGGCACCAATCAGCTCCGCGCGCTCCCAGTTGGCTAACTGGCGCGGCGTGAGGTGAAGAATCCTAAGTAAATCGGCTCGACTATACACGACTTTATGTAACTTCCCCTGCCGGAACTGCGCAAGTAAGGTTACGCCGCCATTATCTGCAACTTGCGGCGGTAAACGCAACAGCAAACGCTTGTGGAAATCTGAGGAGAACCTGGTTGATTTACATGCAACGGGAATGGTGCAGTCCCCCTACGCCGCCACTAACCTTGTCATTCCGAGCGAAGCGAGGAATCCTGGTTTCGGCCTACGCCACCACGGCTGCCTGATACTCCTCGTAAGTCCCCTTAAAGTCGGTAATCTTGTGATCGCTCTCGAAGTGCCAGATGCGAGTCGCGACCTCGTCGATCAAGTCGTGATCGTGCGACACCAGGAACACAGTCCCCTGATACCGCTGCAGGGAGATGTTCAGCGCGTTAATGGCTTCCAGATCAAGGTGGTTCGTGGGTTCATCGAGTACAAGCACGTTCGGCTTCTGCAGCATCAGCTTGCAGAAGAGCAACCGCGCCGCCTCGCCGCCCGAAAGGACGCTGGTGGATTTCGTGGCTTCGTCGCGGGCGAATAACATCTGCCCCAGCAAGCCGCGAATTTCTTCACTCACCGCCGCCGGATTCCACTGATGCAGCCACTCCAGCACCGTCGTGCCACCTTCGATCAGGCTGCGGTGGTCCTGGGCGAAATATCCAATCGAGGCCTCGTGTCCCCAGATCACTTTGCCCGAGTCAACAAATGGCCCGTCGTAGCCGCTGGTCTTGCGCAACTCGGCTTCCGGCGTAGTCGGCGAATTCGCCAGCAGCGCATTCACCAGCGTGGTCTTCCCTGCCCCGTTGCGCCCCATCAAAGCGATTCTTTCGCCCCGCGTAATGCTGGCGGTGAAGTCGCGAATGACTTTCTTGTCGCCGTAGGCCTTGCCCAGGTGCTCGACCTCGAGAATGTGCTTGCCCGAAGGCCGCTTCTGCTCGAACTTGATGTAAGGCCGTGCAATGTTAGACTTAGCCAGCTCCGTAACCTGCAGCCGCTCCACTTCCTTGCGCCGCGACTGCACCTGGCTTGACCGCGTGCCTGCGGAAAATCGCGCGATGAATTCATTCAGCTGTGAAATCTTTTTCTCGCGCTGCGCGTTCTGCGATTCAATCTGTGAGCGCACCTGCGTCTTCGCCAGCACCATCTCGTCGTACGATCCCGTGTAAGTGATGATGGTCTCGTAATCGATGTCGGCGATGTGCGTGCTAATGCTGTTGAGGAAGTGCCGGTCGTGCGAGATCGCGATCACAACGCCGTCGTAGGCATTCAGAAATCCCTGCAGCCAGTGGATCGAATCCAAGTCCAGGTTGTTCGTAGGCTCATCCAGCAGCAACGCCTGTGGATGCCCGAACAAGGCCTGCGCCAGCAGCACGCGGACTTTCTGCCCGCCCTGCAGTTCGCTCATCTTGCGGGCATGCGCTTCGTCGGGAATGTCCAGACCTTGAAGTAAGATCGCAGCGTCGCTCTCGGCCGTGTAGCCATCTTCTTCTCCGACGATGCCCTCAAGTTCGCCCAGCTTCATCCCATCTTCGTCGGTCATGTCATGTTTGGAGTAAATCGCATCCCGCTCCTGCATCGCGGCCCACAGGCGCTTGTTGCCCATGATAACTGTGTCGATCGCGGTGAAAGCGTCGAAGGCAAATTGGTCCTGGCTTAAGACCCCGAGCTTCCGCGGACGCACTACCGTGCCTTTTTGCGGCTCCAGTTCGCCGCTGAGCAACTTCATAAACGTCGACTTGCCCGAGCCATTGGGCCCGGTCAGGCCATAGCGCTTGCCCGGCGTAAACGCCGTGGACACTTCGTCGAACAGTATTTTGGCGCCGTAGCGCATGGAAACATTACTGACTGAAAGCATGATTAATTTTGTAACTCTTCTTAGGACTGCGGGGAATTTCCGCCAAGACGGTACGCAGCTGGTCTTAACTAGAATACCATGCTGCTCTGAGTTCGCGACTCAGCTCTGGTCGAGCAGTGTCCGCACCTTGTGCGCTAGCGTGTCCAGGGAAAAAGGCTTCTGCAAGACCGCGTTCTGGACGCCGACCTCTCCGCCGCCCAAGGCTTCGTGGTCGGGATAGCCGGACATAAACAAAACTTTGATTTGCGGACGCACTTTCCTCAGCCGGTCCGCCAACTCTTTGCCTCCGACGTTGGGCATGGCCATATCGGTTACCAGCAGGTGGATCAGGTCTGTGTGTCCCTCCGCAATTCGCAGAGCCTCGTTGCCATCCATCCCGTGCAGGACCTTGTAGCCTTGGCGCCGAAGGAATTCACAAGCCAACTCGCGAATACCGGTCTCATCTTCGACGAGAAGAACGGTCTCCGTACCCCTGGGAGCAGCGGCGGGATCTTCTCGTATCTGGGAAATCTGTAGCGCCGTCCTGGTCTCTGTTTCTTCCGCCAAGGCCTCTTCAGCGCAGGGAAGATAGATTTCGAATGTCGTGCCTTTCCCCGGCTGGCTGTCTACATGGGTCCAGCCGCCGGTCTGCTTGACCACTCCATAGACAATGGGCAGCCCCAATCCAGTGCCTTTCCCGGGTTCTTTGGTAGTAAAAAAGGGCTCGAACATGTGGGCTTGAGTTTCACTGTCCATTCCGACGCCGGTGTCGCTGACAATCAGCATCACATAGCGGCCCAGCAGCACGCCGTCGCGAAGCCGCGGATGCATGTTGCCGATTTCCGCGTTCCTTGTTTCAATCACCAACTGCCCTCCCTGCGGCATTGCGTCCCGGGCGTTGACCGCAAGGTTCATGATCAGTTGCTCCATCTGTCCCGGATCAGCTTTGACCGGCCAAAGCTGCGAAGCCGGCACCACGCGTAAGGCAATATTTTTCTCGATCAGGCGCTCCAGCATCTTCGCTACTTCCGCCAGAACTTCATTCAAGTCCATTACTTTGGGCTGTAATACCTGCTTGCGGCTGAAGGCCAATAACCGGCCGGTAAGGCTTGCCGCCCGTGTCACCGCGTGTTCAATGCCAAGAGATTCTTTTTGCGACGCGGCGTCCGGAGCGAGCCCGCCGCGCAGCCGCTCATTGTGAGCCTGAATGAGCATGAGAAGATTGTTGAAGTCATGAGCGACGCCGCCCGCCAAAAGTCCCACGGCCTCCATTTTCTGCGAATGCAGCAGTTGATCTTCCAGGCGCTTCCGCTCCGTGATGTCATACATGACCCCTTGCATGAGGCATGGCTGGTCCTCTGCCGTCGGCAACATGACGGCCTCATCCCGGAACCACAGCACGCGACCGTCGCGAGCGAACATGCGGTATTCTGCCTGATACAGATCGCGGTTTTTCTGAAAGCGCTCTTCCGCCGCCAAGGTACTTTCTCGGTCTTCGGCATGGATGCGATTGAACCAGTTTGCGGAATCAGAGAGCCAATCCGCGGACGAAAACCCGAGCATCGACTCAATCTGCGGGCTCACGTAGTGCCAGCGGCCCAAGGGTCCGAGTTCGGCGACGTAGGTGACGGCGGGAAGGCGCTCCACCAACGTTCGATAACGGCTCTCCGCCGACTTAAGTCCCGCCTGCGCGCGATCCCATTCCAGGGCGACCGCGGCCAGATGAGTGGCGTGAGCGATGAGTTGCAGATGCGCTCCGTCCGGCGTGCGCGGTTCGCGATAGTACACGGCAAATGTTCCCAGGATGCCACCATCCTGCGAGGCGATCGGCGTAGACCAGCAAGCCCGCAGCCCGTGAGGAAGCGCCAGATGGCGGTACTCTGCCCACAAAGGGTCGGAGGCAATATCGGAGACGATAACCGGCTGGCGTCGGTAAGCGGCAGTCCCACAAGATCCCGCGCAATCGCTGATCTGCAGGCCATCAATAACCCGGCTGTATTCTTTCGGCAGAGAAGGCCCAGCACCATGACGCAATGTCGTGCCGTCGGCATCCAGCAGCAAAACCGAGCACAACAACCCACTATATTGCTTCTCGATATTCGTGCATAAGGCTTCCAGGATTTCAGCCAGAGGCGCATGGGCCATCACCATGGCCAGAACTTTTACGTCGAGGCGCGCCAAGGCTTCCGGTGATTCTTGCGCTGCTTCGACGGCCTTCTGCACTCCTGTAGACATACTGCTGCTGTAGCTTCCTTTGAAGGTGATTGAAGAGACTGGTCCTGCCTGGGCGAACCCTGCCCACTGAATACCTATTATTGATGATCCATCGGTTGGGGTAACTGGATACCTCGTACCGCCTGGTTACAGAAGTAACCGGCGATCGGATGAGGTGAGGGCGAGGGCTCAGCCGATTTTGATAAGCTGGCCGCACAGAAAGGAGCCCAGCGCGTCTAGAATCTCAGGGACATGAGGCAGTAAGTCATCGAGCCGGCTTGATTTGGTATGAATAACGAGCACTCCGATTGTTCGATGCCGAAGATTTTGCTCGTAGTCAATTCCGCGGTCGATAGTGAGGAATACATGAAATCCAGCCGCCTCGGCCAGCGCCAACAATTCCCCATTCTTCCTCCCAGCGAACCCCGCTTCGGGCACGGTTCGACACTCAATGCCGGGCAAATGATTTCTCAATTTTCGCGGAACACATTCGTCGAGCAGCAGTTTCATCACAATTCGCTAAAGACAAGCGACTTGGCGTGTTCGAGTGCGTGGACTGCTGCTTCGCGGGTCACGGTAGGAAAATCGTCAAGGAACTCATTCAGCGTCTGTCCGCCTTCGAGATAGTCGAGGAGCGACTGAAAAGGAACACGCGTGCCTCGAAACACAGGCGTACCCCCAAGCACCTCGGGATCTCTGGTGATCACGCTATTCGCTGAGGTCATCGGATGCGACTCCTGCTGCACCTGAAGTTTACTCCGAAGGGCGGGTGAAAGCATCCAACTCAGTGTCCGCCGCTGAGTTCGCGAACGATCGCTCCAACGAACTGTTTGGCGTCCCCGAAGAGCATCAGAGTGTTCGGCAGGTAGTAGAGCGGATTATCAATCCCGGCAAAGCCCGGGCTCATGCTGCGTTTGATTACCATCACCGTGTGGGCCTTGTCGACATCGAGGATAGGCATGCCATAGATGGGGCTGGCGGCGTCAGTCCGCGCGGCCGGATTGGTCACGTCATTTGCGCCGATCACCAGAGCCACGTCAGTTTGAGGAAAGTCGCCATTGATTTCATCCATCTCAATGAGCCGGTCGTAAGGGATGTCGGCCTCGGCCAGCAGCACGTTCATGTGCCCTGGCATCCGTCCGGCGACGGGATGGATCGCGAAGCGAACGTTGACTCCCTTCTTGGTGAGCACGTCGTAAAGCTCGCGCACCTTGTGCTGCGCTTGCGCTACCGCCATGCCGTAACCGGGCACGATGACCACGCTGTTCGCCGCTTCCAGAATCGACGCGGCATCCTCTGCGCTCGCGCTGCGTACGACTCGTTCTTCTTTGCCGGCAGCTGCCGACACTTGCACCTGGCCGAACGCTCCGAACATCACGTTCGCGAATGAGCGATTCATGGCCTTGCACATGATCACCGATAGAACGAACCCCGAAGATCCATCAAGCGCGCCCGCCACCACCAGCACCTTACTGTTCAGAACAAATCCCAGCAGCGCTGCCGAAAAACCTGCGTAGGAATTCAATAGCGAGATCACCGTCGGCATGTCCGCGCCGCCAATCGGCGTGACCAGCAGCGCGCCGAAAATCAGCGCCACGACCACCATGGCTGGAAACAGCACCGCGTGCGCAGGATTCACCACCAACGCAACCGCCAGCCCGAGGGCTCCCGCCAGAACAGAAAGGCTCACAATATTCTGTCCGCGATAGACGATGGGCCGCTGCGGCAATATTTCCTGCAGCTTTCCCGCGGCAATCACGCTACCCGTAAACGTGAGTGACCCGATAATCACTTCCAGCGCGATCTCGCCCATTTGAAAGCGAGTGACCGGCGCGGTGCCCACGTAATACTCGGCAATGCCAATCATTGCCGCCGACAGCGCGCCGAAAGCATGGCTCAAGGCGGTCCGCTGCGGCACCGCCGTCATATGCACCAAGCCCAGTGGGACGCCGACTCCGGCACCGATGATCAGGGGGATGAGGACCCACTTGTACTGCACCACCTCGGGGTTGAACAAAGTGACAACGACCGCCAGCGCAGCGCCGATTTCTCCGGCGAGAACACCCCAGTGCGCGCTTTTGGGCGAACTCAGAAATTTGAGAGAAAGAATAAAGAGTACAGCCGCGGCAATGTAGGCGAAATCTAGATACTGCTGAAGCTCTGACGCGCTCATTGTTGTTTCGACCTGGGGGATTTGAACATGCGCAGCATGCGGTCGGTAATGAGGAATCCGCCCACCATGTTGCTAAACGATGCCGCAACCGCGATCGCTCCCAGCGTGGTGGTGAGCGGGGTTTCGTGCCGTCCGGCGATGATGATGGCCGCGACGACGACGATCGCGTCCAGGGCGTTGGTGAGCGACATTAACGGCGTGTGCAGGAGTGGAGAAACACCCTTGATCAATCCAAACCCGACGAAACCCGCCAGGATGAAGACATAAAGATTGGAAATGAAATCCGCTGGCATGATCGCTCCTTATGCTCTGAGAACTGCGCGCCTCGCCTCTGGATTGAGCCTACAACTTCCAGATCACTGATTGCTGGCGGCCACCAGGGCCGGCAGTTTGAAAAACTCTCGCACTCTCGCGTTAACGATTTCACCACCGCGCGTGACCATGGTCTCGCGGATAATCTCATCTTGCAGGTTCAGTTGCAGCTTGCCGTCTTTCATCATGTAGGCAAGAAACGTGGCCGCGTTGCGGGCGTACATCTGGCTGGCATGGTAGGGAACGCTGCTGGCCAGATTGATCGCGCCGATGATCGTTACATCGTCGACCTTCACCGTTTCTCCGGTGCGGGTGAGTTCGCAGTTGCCGCCACGCTCCGAAGCCAGATCCACAATCACGGAGCCCGGCGCCATCCCTTTGACCATATCGGCGGTGATCAGCACCGGCGACTTCTTGCCGGGAATCACGGCAGCGCTGATCACCACATCGCTCTCCGCCACGACGCGGGTAAGAAGTTCGCGCTGCCGGGCGTAGAAAGTCTCGTCCTGCGCGGTGCCATAGCCGCGGGCATCCTGCGCATTCTGAGCTTCGAGCGGAAGCTCGACGAATCGGCCGCCCAGGCTCTGCACCTGCTCCTTCGCAGCAGGCCGCATGTCATATGCCGAAGCCACAGCGCCCAGCCGGCGCGCGGTCGAGATAGCCTGCAGTCCCGCCACTCCGGCGCCGATCACGAACACGCGCGCGGGCGTGATGGTGCCCGCAGCCGTCGTCATCATAGGAAAAATTCTGATGGATGTTTCCGCAGCCAGCAGCACCGCTTTGTAACCGCAGATCGTCCCCATCGAGGAAAGCGCATCCATGCTTTGCGCGCGCGTGGTGCGCGGCACCAGTTCAACCGAAAACGCGGTCACCCCGGCAGCTGCAATCTGCCCGACCACTTCGGCAGAACCGAAGGGGCGCAGAAACCCAATCAGCACTTGATCGCGCCGCAGCAGGGGAAGGTCCGCCTTGCCAGTCGCGTCATTGGACCCATAGCAGAGCACCTGCACAATAATGTCCGCAGTGCTGAAGACGGCGGCGCGGTCCGCGAGAACTTTTCCGCCCTTCTCCACATAAGTCGAATCAGGATAGCCCGATCCCTCGCCAGCACCCGATTCCACAACCACTTCCAGTCCCGCCTTAGCCAGCATAGGAATGACAGCGGGAACCAGCGCAACCCGGCGCTCTCCCGGATAGCTTTCCTTCGGAACTCCAACAATCACGCGGTTGCCCTTTCCCCGAGCAGAATCATCCCCGGTGTTTCAGCCAAATGCGAATACTACAGAACCCAATCCCGGAGCGACTGTGACGCCCATCACATATTACTGGAATCAACATGCTGTGGACCCAAAACAGTACCAGAAAGGACGGGGAACTTGGAAGCGCTGCGCCTTGAAAATCATTGGAACTCACGACGGACGCAGTCCGCAAGCGCGAGGATGTCTTGAGCGATCAACCGGATCGTGAAAGCCGGCCGCTTCTCCCAGTTTGTCACCGCGAGAGAACGGCCGGCGAGAAAACAACCAGGCCTTCGCGTGGCAGATTGCTATTGCTGAGGTGGCGTGCTCTGGCCTTCCGGCGCACCGCCATGACGGTTCTGCATCCATTGCTCGTGCTTGGCCTGCATTTCATCCCACTTCTTCTGCTGCGTGGGGTCGAGCAGTCCGCGAATCTGGTCGTCGGTGCTCTTGCGGATATCCATCATCTTGGCGTGGCGATCCTCGCGCGAAAGAGAAGAGTCCTGGTGCAGGCTCTCCATCTGCGAGTGCTCCGACTGCAGGGCATCCAGCACTTTAGGCTGCTGATCGGAGGTGAGGTTGAGTTGCTTGGTCAGTTCGGCCGTGCGCTTGGCGGGATCGGGCGGACCGTGGTGATGGCCACCGTTCTCCTGCATGGGCGCGGATTGCTGGCTATTGGAATCTTGAGCGCCAGCGAAAGGCGCCGCGATCGAAATCAGACCTGCCGCGGCAAGAATGAGCAGGGACTGTTTGAGCATAGGGATCTCCTTTGTAAAAACGATTCTATCTACAACTATGAACGGAATTATGAACCCAGAGTTGCGCCAGAAACCAGCATTCGCACAATCTTTGCATAACTTTACGAAGGTTGACTCGATTCGGGATTCTTTGCGGACGACCGGAGATGCGCCGCCGGTCCGTCGTTACTGCTTGCAAACGGTGAACAGCAGTTTTTTTGAAGGAGTTTTGGAAAGAATGGAGCCGACGAGCGGACTTGAACCGCTGACCTGCCGATTACGAATCGGCTGCTCTACCAACTGAGCTACGTCGGCTTGATTAGTGTTTATGCGGCTTCGAGCGATGTCTGTTCTTCTGTCTGTCTAACTTTTGTCTAACAATGCGCGAGAGCCTCTTCATCGCAGCGCTGCCTTCCGCTTTGGATTTTAACATCAGATAGTGCGCTTGAGTCGTGCTGACATCTTCATGGCGGAGAATGGTCTGCGCGACCTCAGCCGGAACGCCAAGTCCGTAGAGCACTGTTGCCAGCCCCCTGCGGAACCCGTGCCAGCCGTGCCATCGGTCGCCAACGATAGGCTTCATCTCGCGGCGGCACAGATTGTCAAGATGCAGCGGGCGCCCCATCTTCTCACCCGCGAAGATCCACTCACTGCTCCCGTTCTTCTGCTTGTGAGCCGCGAGGATTTTTTGCAGCGGCTCGATGACGGGAACAGAATTCTTGGACTTGCGCGTCTTTGTTTCGCCCTCGTGAGTGCGCCAGATGGATGTCCGAACGTGGAAGAACTTGCCGTCGTAATCAGTCCAACGCAGTCCGCGGATTTCTGATTCGCGCAGTCCGCTAAATGCAGCAACCGCCACGACGGTGCGGCTTGGCTCCGGTAGCCGCTCAAGCATCCAGAGAACTTCGTCAAGATTGTAAGCGTATCCCTCGAAATCGGATCGCTGCCCTTCCGCTCTCGCTTCGCGTGCGGGGTTTGCGCCGTTCAGAAAGTTGAGGCGGATGGCGTGTGAGAGCAGAGCGCCGCAACCCGTCTTGAGCCGAAGAACGCTGGTCTGCGACAGCGAAGACCTCGCATCGAGCACGCGCTGGATGTCTCGCGTCGTCACTTCTCGCAGCTTAAGACTCCCGAGCAGCGGTTCGATATGGTTGTCAACTATGTCCGTGTAGAACTTCAACGTGCTCGGCTTCTTCTTCGCCTTGATGTTTGGCAAGAAATGCTTCTCAGCGAAGTCAGCGACGGTCATCGAACTTTCTGGCGTGATCGAGCCAAT
The DNA here is from genome assembly GCA_049280095.1 of Candidatus Sulfotelmatobacter sp. Taxonomy (GTDB): domain Bacteria; phylum Acidobacteriota; class Terriglobia; order Terriglobales; family Acidobacteriaceae; genus Sulfotelmatobacter. Next base: position 27,125 of record JBAPPL010000051.1, read on the forward strand.
GTTCAGCGGCCGCAGGTGATCTACCGCCAACTGTTCCACATCTTTTGCGGAGCGGTACTCATCACTGACAGCAGCTAGGCGGTGCGTCTTCTGCTTCCGCAACGGCTCTCCATCGACAATTTCCTCGATGCGATAGACCACGTACCAAGCGTTGTGCTTTTTGTAGATCGTTCCGCGCTGCATGGGCTGAGTATAGCAAGGCTCAATGAGGACTAAAAGAATCGCTTGAAAGCCGCGCCCAGCCTGTGTTATAGTGGATCTGCACTTCCAACCTGAGCAAGTGTTCGCGGTCGCAGATACTCAACTGCGATATCGTCAGAGAACACGCAAGACGCTCTGAGACGACAACTCGATCTAAGGAGTGTTGTCTCGCAATGCCTCTACAAATCAACGTCAAGAACACTGCGCTCGACGTGTGTCCAGTTTTAGCGACAAAATGTCACACGCGCAAGTATGCACGCGCACGTCAGCACGTCTCTCGTCAACATAAGTTGGAACGCAAAGCGGAGCAGAGCGTCGTAAAGCGTACAGAGCACTCCTAGGGAACAGGATTTCAAGCGCGGAGTAGTCGCGAGCAGGGTCACCTTCAACTGCTGGGGATTCTCTGGCTGGCCATCTCCGCATTTAACACCATTGGTGGCGTGGTTTTGTATGTCCTGGCCAACACTTTGTTTGCTCATCTGCACGGATTAGGAGCGCCGGACGCGCCCACCGCGTTTCTGCGTCCGCTGCTGAGCGTGATCGGTATTTTCATCCTGGCAAAAGCGGCTTGCGGGTTCATCGCGGGATGGGGATTGATGCAGCGCGAACCCTGGGCTCGCATCATCGCGCTGGTGCTGGGCTTTATCTCGCTGTTCAATATTCCGTTCGGCACAGCCGTCGGCGTGTACACCCTGTGGGTTTTGCTGCCCGCACAGTCGCAGGAAGAATACGACGCCACGGCCGCTGCCCGCGCGGCATAGTTGAGCAAGCCAAGCCCGTTTCTGTTGCGAAGTCTCGACCGCTTGCGGTTGCTCAATCGCCGTTTTGATAAACTGAAGTGGTCTAACTCAAGAAGCCGACGTAGCTCAGTTGGTAGAGCAGCCGATTCGTAAACTTCTACTCCGCTCTGTTCTCCGAGACGATTCAACAAGATACAGCGTAAACACTGGTCGAAGCAGGCTTGATTTTGGCGCTATTTGGCCGCACTTGTCATCGAAATGTTAGACAAAATGTTAGACAGGCTCAGTTCTTCCGTTCGAGCGCTTTCTTGCTTCCTGGTTCCGGTATATCGCCACGAGCGTCTAACGCTGCTCCGAGCGTCGCTTGCAGACTTGCAGATGACCGTCCAGCAATTTGCGACCGCTCGCTGTGCTGCACAATTTCTCAGTCAGTTCTGTTATGCGTGCGTCGTTCGGGCCAGGCTCGAAGTCGACTTCGAGTGCTAACAACGCGACCAACTCGTCGTGCATTTTCACTTCGTCTGCGATTGACACAGGCTCACTCTTCCCAGCTTCAGAACGTTCCGCTATCAATGTCGCGCCGGACTTCTGCCGCATCCAGCGCTCTCGCAATTTCCTTGAGCGCATCCACAATTCCATTGACCGCAGCCTTCGTATCCATCTCCGTTTCCTTCAGAGTGCGTTCAAGCATTTCGATCTTGCTGCGTACAGTATCTCCGCTTGCCATCACTTTCCCCCTACGGATGCAGTTTGTCCCATTCTGCTTTGCAGGTGCCTGTTCGGTGTAGATACCCTATGACCTTGCCGCGCTTCTTCACTTCAATCGCGAGTGTGGCAGACGGCGCGACTGTTTTCTCGCATTGCAAGCACAACTCTTGCTGAGCAGACTGCATTCCACCGCTAGTGACCATCGTGATTCTCCTCCGCCTTCAACGATAAGCGAGCAGCGCTGAGAGGCCAAGTTACGACGGTTTACCTTCACAGCCCTCGGCGCTCTGCTGAGGGCTTTTCATTTCCGGCGGAGAAGCACCTGAAGTCATTGGATCTGACGAACGTAGCTGATGCCGGCGGGAGAATTTCCGATAGGGTTATCTTTAATTTCCTCCTGTAACGGTGACGGGAGCGCATCTGCGTTCTCATAATCCCCAAGGCAAACCACTATTTCGGGTCTGCCGGTTTTGTCCATTACTCCATCCGATGCTATTTCACCCGCCGAATTGCCTGTCGATAAGTCTACGGTCCACATTGCAGAGTGGTTGGTACAGAAGTGAGCCTTGCAGCGCGTGCTTATGACAATCGTGCCTTGCAACGTTTCGCTCATCACTTCAAGGCTCTCAACCTCAGCAGTCCTCCTACCGAACAAGCGTCGCTCTGCTGCTTTAACCTCAGGCCACTTGGCTACTGCTACCGGATTGCGGCTCGCCCAATCAGGACAGCTAATGCCTGAAGCACTTCCGACAGAGCCGTAAAAGCTCGTCGGATGTGTTCTGCAATACCCTGCTATCCTCTCAGGGCTGTACGAGTCAGAGTTCTGATTCGCGACAGGCTCATCTCTACTTACCTCTTTAACTTGTGCATCGCGACTTGTCGCCGCCGAAAATGCGTAGACGAGGATCACCACCATAGCCAATACGACGAGTAGCGCAGCGCTCACATGCCAACTCTGGAGCCATGGGAACCTACGGCTGAGGGCTGGTGTCTCGGTCTTGCTTTCTGTTTCCCCGATTCGCGCCGTGTTCTCGGCAGCATTAGCCGTATTTCGCTCAATGGCAAGCAGCAAATTGAGTAGGCCCGCGAGCGCCGCGACGACAATGCCCATGAACAGCACCCCGCCGACCACCGCAATAGCGATGGCAGCTTGCGTCAGCGACTGTCCATTGAGCGGATGGTCGCCGCCGAAAAGCGCCCACCCGATCGCGACTAAGCAAGGCGCGATCAGCACGAACGCGATCACTTCGAGAATGGTGATGAAGATCCTAAGTCCGATAAATTTCATGGGATACATTTCTTTTCCCGCGCGGTCAATTCACTAGCGTCTCGCGTTTTGGCTGATCTTCGCTGTCACGCGCGGGGACTGACTCTATAATCCAGATTATGCATATCACAGTTGCCGTTGTCATTTCGGTGGTATCGGTGAGCATTGCCTTTGCTGTTTGGCGAACGAGTCGCGAGAAGCTGAGACTCGATCTCTACAATCGGCGCTTCGACACGCGTCCCGGGCGCTGCGGCATTACTGCGACCGGCCCTACGATTTGCTTGCCACACTTGCTGCAAAAAGCCTGACCGGGTTGCACGGTCGCACCGCATCCATCGCAGAACATGATTTCCTCCACTCTGCCGCCTGAGCCGAGGCCCATTGCCCGAACACGCCGCTCAACCCAGCACCCCAAGAAATAATACGTAAACCGCGAGCAGGAGTTCAGTAGAAAGTGTTCGCACTTCTCGAATTTCGCCCCCACCTTGATTTACTACACACGTGAATCGGTTCGCGAGCAAAACGAAAAGGCCACCCGGCAACAGGGCGGCCTTCTCTTTTCAAGGGAGAATAGTTCCAACGGAGGCAATAGATCCCGTCAAAACTTTCTGCACAAAATCTTATGAGCCGAAAAAGCAGGGTGTCAAGCAATTTTTGGGAAATAAATGTCTTTAGTTTCAGTAACTTACATAACCAATCAACAATTCGCCCAATTGTTTCAATTTGAGACAAAAAGTGATTGGAACCACCTTAACCCAATACTCCTCAGCCACTTAAGAACCGTTCGAGGTCTCCGTCGCAGCCGGAGGACGAGCCGGGGAAGCTGGCGCAGCGTCTCCCAGTTGAAGCGAAATGAACTCGGTTTGGTCGGGACGACCAAAAATCGGACCAGGGAAAAGCCGTCGCAAAAGAATGCGAACTCCACCGAAGGCGACTCCGGCAGCCAGAGAGATCGCGCCCACGATCATGCATAGAAGAATGATGTTCACCAAGAGGTTGGCGATGTTGTTCTTCTTGTCAAAATATGTGTTCTCGTTCCAGGTCACGCTCGGCGCCCAGTTCACCGCACCCAGCAAATCCTGAGCATCGCTCTGCGAAATCGGACCTGCGGCAATCGCAAGGATCGGCCCGGTGCGCTTGGCGAAGAAAGGACCAACATTTTCGATCGCGTCAACCCCGGCCTGGGGCAGAGCAGCATGGTTCGCGGCGTCAATGCGGCGCAGATGCTCAGCCGCCACCGCCGGAGTCGGATACTCGATCAGCATCAGCGTCGCTCCTCCGCCAGAAGTGGAGTACTGCCCGAGCACGACCTCAGGGCTGGCGCTGAAATCCACCAGATCCGCGGGCAGCGGCGACCCAATCGCGTCCAGAGCCAGCGGACCCTCCGCGTATTTCTCCGTATTCCGCGAATAGCCGTGATGCGGCATGGAAGCCAGGATGGGAGGCAGGTTGCCGGCATTTCCGCCGGGGCGCGGCAGCAAGCCCGCCAGTTCGCGCAGTCCCGCCGCCGACATCAACGTCAACTGGCTGAATACGGCTTCGACTACAATGTGGCCGCGGTAAAAAAGCACTCGCTGATTCAGCGAAGCGCCCTGGTCGCCAATCTCTTCCCGCGCCATCTCCGGCTGCAGATAGAAGGTGTAAGCCCCGAAAGCTCCGCTGGCGTCGGCAAAGCGTGCGGCGCGGATTTTCAGCGTTCGCCCATCGTCACTCTTGTAAGTTGCGCCCTCAAAATCCGTGAAGCCGTATTCCTTGAGCAGAGCCGCGTTGGTGGGGTCCGCGGCAGTGGCATCTTTGCTGGCCTGTGCTGCGCCTTGAATCTGCCATCCCGCGAATTGCTCTGGAAGGATGGGCGGGGTGGGAGAATCCGCGCCCGGCCCGGCGGCAGAGGCCGGGCTAGCCGCATAAACGCTGACCAAACAGACCAGGACAGCAAATACGAGTGCACATCTTGAAGCGCGCATGAATACACCGCGAGGCACAAAATCCCTTCTGTTATTAGACCACAGAGGACGGGAAAAGGTTTCCGGAAGGAACTACTGTCCCGCGGCTTTATCCATCTTGCTTGCAACCTTGACCCCGCTCAGTCCATTCACATAGTTGGCGATGCCGCGGTAGAGAGATTCGGCGATGCGCTGGCGGTATTCGCTGGTCTCGAGGTGGTGCTCGTCGGTGGGATTGCTGACAAAAGAGACTTCCGCCAGGATCGAAGGCATATTGGCCCCAATCAGCACGATAAACGGCGCCTTCTTCACGCCCCGGTCACGTATCCCCGGGCTCTTGGCGGCGAGGCCGCTGTGCAGCGACTGCTCCACATCCCCGGCAAACTCGCGCGACTCTTCGATCTTTTCTTTGAGCGCGATCTTCTTCACCAGGTCCTGCAGTTCGTAGATCGATTTCTCCGAAACCGCATTCTCCCGCGCCGCCACTTCCAGCGCTTCGGGCGAGGAGGTGAAATTCAAGTAGTAGGTCTCGACTCCCCGAGCGTCAGGATCATGGCTCGAGTTGGCGTGGATGGAGACAAACAGATCGGCGCGCGCCTGGTTCGCAATCGCAGTGCGAGTTTCTAGCGGGATGAAGGTGTCGTCCTTGCGCGTATACACCACCTCCGCGCCCAGCCGCGTCTCCAGCAGCTTGCCCAAACGCCGCCCCACATCGAGCACCAGATCCTTTTCTTCCAGGCCGTTGGGACCGATGGTGCCGGTATCGTGGCCGCCGTGCCCCGGGTCAATCACAATCTTGCCGATCTTCAGCCCCAAAGCGCGAATCAGCGAACGGTCGCCGCCTGCCGTGGGTTTCGCTTCGTGAATATCCAGACCGGAAGTGCTTCCCGACCTGCGGGAAGCGACAGCGCGCACGCCAGACTTGGGCCTGGACCCTACCGGATCGCTTGGTATTGCAGCAGCAGCCACATCTGAAGAATCGGATTCGCTGCCAAGATCCCCGGCCTCAGCGTTTTTCGCGGCGACCGCGTTCCGCGCAAGCACACCTTTGCTCTTCACATCTCGAGCATTCCGCTTCGCCGCGTCAGTCGCGGGAATACTGGGCTCCGGATCGTCATCGTCAGCTTCCACAATTCTCTTCACCACTGTCGTCGCTGGTTGCTTGCTCGCAACAATAGTCGCAGACGCCGGAGTGTCGTCGCCGGCGTCCGTACTCACGCGTTTCGGCGCGGTCTTCGACGGCGCCGCGTCTTCAGCCGGCGCCGAGGCAGTTTCGCCCGCGTCTTCCGCTTTGATCTGCTTCGCCCGTCCATTTCTGCCGTGAATGTCGATGATCAGGCGATAGGGATTCGGCAATAGAAACGCGTCGTAATCGGAAAGATTGTCGACCTCGAGCACCACCCGCGTGCGGCCCGGCGCAAACTGAGCCACGCGAACCTTCTTCAGGAAGCCGTCATCTACGTCGAAGCTTTTGCCCACCAGCGTGGAGGCCAGCTTAGTATCGCGCAGATCGAAAAAGATCCGCGCCGGACCATCGAGCCGCTGCGACGAAAACTTCACGTCGCTTTCAAGATCAATCGCAACCCGCGTGTAGTCGGGAGTAGACCAGTGCCGGATGCCGGTCACCCGCGGCAAGCGCCCGGAACGCGATTCCGAAGACTTGCTCTTCCCAGACTCCGCTAGCGCGTCAGAACCATCGTCCGCGTCACCCGAGTCTTTCTTTCTTGGCGGCGTCGTTTCTGAAGTTTTCTGCGCGGCGGCAGCCTTTTCGGCCTGTGCCTCGCGTTTCAGTTCGACATCGAGTTCAGCGATGGCCTGACGCGCATCATCAGCCAGGCGATTGTGAGGATAGCGATGCAAGAACTCCTGAAACGTGGATCGCGCCGCATCGGCATCATTCAGATCGTCTTTGTAGATCTCGCCGATCGTGAACAGCCCGTCGAAACGGTATTTGCTGCCAGGATATTCACGGCGCAGGAACTTATATTGCGCGACGGCCTCATTCAGAATTTTGTCGTCGTCGAAATGCCGCCCCATTTCCACCAGTGTCTCCGCTACCGCAACCACGCTGGGATCGGCTTTGCTCGAAGACGGCGCACCAAGATAGACCGAGCGGTAGGCATTCAACACGCGCTGGTAATCGTGCCGCGTTCGGTCGGCGGCAGGCCTGCCGTTCAGTGCTTCGCGCATGCGCTCGGCGTTGGCGAAATGTTCCCGCGCCCAGGCGTCTGAGTGACGGGTGCGCGCCTGCGCCGCCGGAGCCGTAGCAACAACCCCAACGAACACGCCGAGCGCAAGCCACGCTCCCCATAGACAACGCTGGCGCAATGAACTCTTCAAAATAACCAGCCCGTGCCTTCGTTCCTGCTTGTTTGAATCAGCTTGTTTGAACCAGCCTGTTTGAACCAGTTGGTTTACTGATGCCTGGGTGCCAGAGAGATCAACTAAACAGTTGCCGCTAACCTAATCAGTGTTGCTGATGTAAAGCACGCCCCGCGCATCCCGTTGAACCGTCACCGGAGTGTGCGAAGCGCCCGAGTCATAATCGGACACACCGTAGTACAGGTTGGTGATCCGCCGGACGTAGTTTTGAGTTTCGGCGTAGCGCGGCACGCCCGAACTGCGCGCCACCGCTCCCGCGCCCGCGTTATAGGCGGCTAGGGTCAGTTTAATATCGCCGTCATAACTTTCCAGAAGCTGCTTCAAGTGGCGCACACCGGCATCCACATTCTGCACCGGGTCAAACGGATTTCTCACCTTCAACTGCCGCGCCGTCGAAGGCATCAACTGCATCAGCCCCATCGCACCTTTTCGCGAAACCGCATTGGGATTGAAGTTCGATTCCACTTTCACCACCGCGCGCACCAGGTTCGGGTCCACGTTGTGCCGCGCCGCGGCCGCCTCGATGGCGCTGTCAATGTCGCCTGGGCTTGCTGTAGGTCCGCGGAAATTCGCGTTCACAATCCTGGCGGTTGCCGACTGATTCGTGTCATGCCCCAGGTACTGGCTGACCTCCGCGGCCGCCGAGCGCGCAGCTCGCATCGCCGCGGCATTCGGTCCGGGCACAGGTTTCCAGCGATTCTCCTTCGAACTCCAGTACATCAGGCGGCGCCGGGGCGTTTCTGACTCCTGCGCATGACGCGCCTGACTCGCCGGAACCGGGTCGTTCACATAGATCTTGCGGCCGCCTTCGTCGCTGGCGGTGATTTTCGTGGTAACGGCGGAAGCTCCCTCGCCTCCTTCGGCGCGGAGTTCGGACGTGAGAGAAAGAGAGGTCGCGGCTACGGTGCTAGCCATCAGGGCGATTTGCAGGCGCTTTCGCATAACCGGGTTCCTATTTCACCTTGCCATGAGGGAAGACAGACTTCACCCTCGCGTGCTCCTACCCGGAACCTGACGGAGAATTCTTACCACCAGAGTATGACAATTATAGGCGCTGAGAAGGGCACGGGCAACCTATCTGAAGGACGTAGAACCACCAAAGGTAATCTCGGTAACATAATGAAAATACTAAAGTTAGATCCGTCTAATGATTACCGCGCTGCTATCGGGTTCGAGAGACTGTCATCCCGACCGGTGCTTCGCCTTCCGACAGGAAAGGAAAGCGGAGTGGAGGACCCTGCGGCTGCCCCATTTCTCGCGCGCCCTTTGCGCGAGAAGTGGGCTCGGGCCAAAATTAGCGCCTAAGGAGCCCGTTGAGTGAACCATCCTTGCGTTCCCCACAAGGTCGGGACACGATGCCGCCGATGCCACGGTGCGCGAACTCTTTTGTGACTTGTCATCCTGAGCGCGCTCTTGGCGCGAAGGACCCATGCAGTTGGGAGCGCCACTCGGGTGGCCCCTCGGTTTTCCTTCGTGTCCAATAACACGATTGCTGGGCAGCCCACGTAAGAAGCGAGCCAGAACGGAATAGAGACGGCCCCAAAGCGCACCTCTGTGCGTGGCGTATGTGGAGGGAGCGCCTTTTTGCTCCAAGGCTTTAGGGGTTTCGAGTGCCGACGCCTGTGGGTGTTGAAAAAGTGACGTCGATTAGCAGGATGAGATTCAGCGGAAGCATGTTAGAAGAAAGTGATTACCCATGCTCTGTTGGATTTTCATTGTCGGAGGCCTGCTGATCATGATGGGGCAACACGACCGCTCTGAAGCTTT
>JBAPPL010000052.1:0-65024 GCA_049280095.1 Candidatus Sulfotelmatobacter sp.
AGCGAGCCCAAGGTTGGAAAGCGCAAACCACCTACGAGAGCGAAATGGCGCTCTTCTTCGAGTGCATGCCGATGTGTGCTCGAAAACGGCTTGACACCGCCGACATTGTTAGAGATGGGGATGTTACAACAACGTCAGGCCGACACCTCACGCGCTAATGTGACGAGAAGGATTCGAGGATCTGCTGGACGACCGAATTGTTATTGTTTACGTCTGCGTACATGAAAACCAGCACTATGGTCTTTCCTTCGGCCTCAGTCACGTAGAAATCAACGTTTGCTCTGCCCCCGTAGTCCCCATACCAAACTTCATATGCGATCAACAGCCTGTCCCAATGTTTTTCACGGGACTTCGTCAGGGATGCGTTTCGCACCGTGTCTCTCGGAAGGCGCTTGGCCGCAGAGAGCGCTCTTAATGCAATGCGGTTCTCGGTTTTACCAACGGACAAATCCAAAGAATAACCGCGTACAGTGACCCCAAAAAAACTAGCACCATTCCAGTAGGTTGTGCCGGCTTGCACTGAGCAGTTTTCAAACGGGAGTGCGGCGTTCGCTACTCTGGCGTATTCCTCATACCATTCCCCTTTTCCTCGCTTCGCCCTGTCCAAGTCCGCGCGATCGAGGTGCCAATCGTCCCAAGGGCCATCCGGCAGTTCAAAAACAGCTCCGGAGGGTTGCATCCGAAAGATTCTTCCCTCCTTCGTGGAGAAGTGACGGTCCTTTTGGGAGACTTGTGCCGTTGCGGTTCCCAAAACGCCTGCGAAAAAACCTATGACGCACATCCTTTTCGCGAGCCGATATGTAGACATTCAGTCTTACCCTTTCACGCACGTGAGCCGAGGTAATTATCTCGTAAATATCCGGCCTTGATTTGTAACTGACGTGACCAGGCGGATATCACTCACTGAGAATTTCGCTGAGGGGTATATTTGCGAGATGGGACGCTCACTCTCCCACCTGCTGGGGGCGGCTGGATTACTGCTCACGATGCTGCTGTGGCTTTCTCTGCTCAATCCATCAAAGGCCGACCACTTTGTAGACAGCCTCGGCGGGCCGCAGCACGAATACAAGATCGTGCTGGGTGCAGCTCTATTGTCTACGGGGTTCTCATTCATTGCCGCAATTCGCGGCTCCAAATGGTGGTACATCGGGATGGCTTTGTCCTCGGGGACTTTGGCATTTTTTACTTACCATCTCTCGGCCTAGCGTTATTTTTCTTCTTTCATGGCCTTGCAGACCAGCGTGGTGTGTCCGGTTTTCGAATCGATCACGGTGTTCGCGGGCAGACAACTGCAAGTCACGGTGTTGGCATTTTCCTGCTTCAGAACGACACAGTGTTCAATGAGTTCGGCGCGGGGGGGCGGGAGCTGGCTCCGGATGGGAGCAGGGGTCGGAGCGACCGTCTGCTTCTTCGCCGCGCAACCGGCCAGAAGCAGACAAAGCAGAAGTCCAACTTTCCTCATGCTCTCTGTTTTCGCTCGGTCGCGCCCGCTTGTCGATGGCAATCTTGGTTACAGGTGCCGAAGCAGACTCGCTCTGGGCAAGTCGCGGCCACGGAGCATCAGAACATCACTGCAGCGAGCAACCTTTTGCCCTAAGGGAGTTTGACAGGTCGCGGTCGCGCAGCCGACAATCGGCCCTCAAACTATGTCTGCCGTACTCATCCTCGGCCTGGTCGGCGGTCTGCTGATGTTGGCTTTTCTGGCGAACCGCGTCTTCCGCGTGACCCGCGTTCCAGATGTGCTGGTGCTGATGGCACTGGGAATCGTGCTAGGCCCGGTGCTGGGGTTGGTGAACCCCGCTCATCTTTCCTCGACTACCAACGTGCTGGGTACTCTGGCCATCATCCTGGTACTGTTTGAGGGCGGGCTCGAACTGGACTTGCGCCGCACCCTGCGCCATTTTCCCGGCAGCCTGCTTTTGTCGGTACTGGCCTACGGCTTCAGCATTACGCTGGTCGGGCTTGTCGTCCACAACGGTCTGGGACTGCCGCTCACCACGGCGTTGGCAGTGGGAGCGGTGCTGGGATGCACGAGCAGCACCGTAGTGCTGCCGGTTCTGCAACAGCTCGGGGCGCGTGAGCCGGTCAAGGTCACGCTGATGCTGGAAGCCTCCTGGGGAGACGTGCTAGCGGTGCTGACTGTGGGGCTGTTGCTGGGCGTGGGCAGCCAGGGCGGCGCAGTGGCTCGGCACCTTCTGCAAGGCGTGCTCACGCAAGTGGGAGTGGCAGTCGTTTTCGCCACGGCGACGGGAGTCCTGTGGTCGCGTCTGCTGCCCGTGCTGTCGGACGCCCGCTTCTGGCAGGTGATGACTTTTTCGATTGTGCTTGTACTCTATGCGGGTACGGAGGCACTGGGCGCGAGCGGGCTGATCGCGGTGCTGGCTTTCGGGCTGACGCTGGCGAACTTTCCCGGAATCGATCCGAGGTTCCGCGCCGTGGAAGAGGAGTTGGTATCTCTGCAGTCGCAGGAATCGCTGCTGAGTTTTCACTCTGAACTGGCGTTCCTGGTGCGAACGTTCTTTTTTGTGCTGATTGGAGCGATAGCCGATCTAAGAAGTTTTCGCGGCCATGCGCTGCTGATGGCGGGGTTGATAGGGGCATTATTCGTGGCGCGCTGGCTGGCATTGCAGGTCAGCCGGTTCGCGTTTCGCGATGTCGCAGCAAAAGAGCGCGAACTGATGTTGTGGATTATGCCGCGTGGTCTGATCACGGTTGTGCTGGCTCTCCAAGTAGTGGCGGCGCGGAGCGAAGTCGGCTTCCTCTCCGCGCTGGCCTTCGCCGTCATCCTGGTGACGAACGTGATGGTAGTGGTAGGGAGCTTGCGAGCCAGCCGCGATGCCGTGCCGAATTCGGCGCCTGCGCAAACGAGCACAGCCGCTGAGACCGCAGAGTCTCGACCGGGCAAGGTGGTGGTTCCGGCAGCGGCCGCGGCCATGTCCAAGCGATGGATATTAGACGCTACAATGCTTGTTCTACTCGGGCTGAGCGCGTGCATTTTGTGGTATGGCAACCAGCCCGCCGAGCAGCGCCCCCGCAGCTTGCAGCACTGGGTGCAACTGCATTTGCGCCGTCCGCACTGATTCCGCGACGCTTGCTTTCTTGCCAAATAGCGCTATAATACGCCCGCTTTGGGGCGTGACTAGCTGCTTGTTCGTGGCTTAAAGGGCGAGCGGCAAGCCAATCTCGCTCCATCCCCCTGAAACAACATCAACGCTCGAAGTGTCCGCAACTCACTCCAAGGAGATAAAGAAATGACCCTGTCTATTTTCCGACCAATGGCTTTCGCCAGATTGGCGAACTATTTGATTTCAGCCTGTGTGCTGGGTTCTGTCATGCTCGCCTCAGGCCAGGATCAAGCCGTCCGAGCACCTGCCCGGCTGGCGTCACAAGAACACTCTCAGATCCAGGCCGCAGTCCCGTCGGCCATCACGCTCGACCCTCCCACCGGATGGGATCTGCAAGTTCACGCTTTTGATGCGCACGGCAATCCTCTACCAGAAGCGCCGGCAAATTTCCGCCGCCTGGGTGAAGCCAAGGCAGGAGAGGCCGGTGACGTGCACACTCTAACGCTGCGTTTTTCTCAAGCCGATACCCTTCTTCACATCAAATCGACTCCGGACTTCCGAATCGAGCAAGGCGGGAGTTGTGTCGAAGGCGGCTCGTTTGCGGCCGACACTACCTGCACGTTGCTCGTCCGCTTCACGCCTCAAGGCCCGGGAAACAGGCTCGGCCATCTGCTCATTACCCATTCGGCGTCCGGCTCTGATCCCGTGCCCATGGCCTTTGGCTTGGGCGGCTCCAGTTACTCGCCCGTGATTAGCTTTATCCCGTCTACCATCACCACGGTGCCGGGTTCTTACCCCTCAAGCGTTGGCCTGCTCAATGCAGCCCAAAACCTCACGATCGACGGCGGCGATACGATGTGGATCGCCGACAGCGGAAATGACATAATTCGACAGCTCGACTCTGGCGGAGCCTTCAAGACGCTCGCTACCACAGCCACGAATCCGTTGGGGGTGGCAGTGGATACCTTCGGCGAGGTCTATTTCGATGAGCCCTCCGCCAATACCATGCACGAAGTCTACGACTACGGCCCGGTGGTTCAGGTCAACGGAACCGGCACTACAAGTTGCCCGGCTTCAACCCCCTGCAACTTCAGCTCGGAAGCAATCAGCACGCCCGGGATGATGAGTATGGATCCATACAATCACTTGTTCTTTGTCGATTCCCACATGGGATACGCCATGGGGACGATGCAACCGATCCCGGCCCAGCTTATCTTCCTTTACGACCCCTTCCCATACCAGACCAACCCAGCATCCGCCGCTGCCGTAGACGCAAGCGACAACATCTATTCCGTCTGGAACAATGGTGGAGAGTGCGAGATCGTCCAGTCATCGCTCTACAACGCGGAGAACAGCAACGTCATATTCAACAAAATCGCCGGCGGACATACCTGTGGCTTCAGCGGGGATGGCGGTCTTGCGGGAAATGCCGAAATCAATAGTCCCATCGGCCAGATCGTCTTTGACGCGGCCGGTAATCTGTACTTCAGCGACACCAGCAACCAGCGTGTGCGCAGGATCGACTACGATACGGGCATCATCCGCACTATCGCTGGAGATGGAACGGCCGGATACACGGGCGACGGCGGAAAGGCTACATTGGCGGAGTTGCATACCCCGACGGGCGTAGCCGTGAACTCTCAAGGAAACGTCTACATCATTAGCTCCGCGGCAACGGGGCAAGTAATTCGCAAGGTCGGATCCCCAGGTCAGTTGGCTTTCGGAAACCAGACCAAGGGAGTGGCCAGCGCCGCCCAGCTTGTCACCGTCACCAATACCGGCAACTCGGACATGACCCTGACCAACGTCGTCATCACCGGGGCAAACACGGGGGACTTCAAGATCGACAATACGACGACCACTTGTGTGCTCACGTCTGGCGCCTTAATGTACGCTGGCCAAACCTGCAGGATTGGGGTCATCTTCACGCCTTCAGGAACCGGCGCGCGGTCAGCCACGTTGACTCTGCTGGACAATACCACCAACGGAGCGGATAGCGTGACTCTTGGTGGGACGGGAGTGTTGCCGACTCCGACCTTCAAAATTACCACGCCCGCAAACGGAGCATCCTTCACCTCTGGAACAGCCGTTACGTTCAGCGTCAGCGTCACGTCGACTTCTGGCGCGCAGCCCACGGGCACGGTTCAGTTCAAAGTGGACGGTGCGAATTACGGTAGCGCTGCCACGCTTTCCGGCACCGGAACGGCGTCGACCAGCGTGACCGGCCTGACCACGACAACCCACACCTTATCCGCTACGTACAGCGGCAGCTCGAGCTACGCGGCAGCAGGTCCCATCAGCGTCTCGATCACCGTGAAGGCGGCTGCAATCGTGGAGTTCACTGCTCCTTCGGCGGCACACAAACTCAGCCCCGCGAACAACGTCACTCTCGCGGTCACCGTGAAAGCAACGGAAGGGCCCGTACCTACGGGGTCAGTGAAGTTCTCCGTGGATGGCAAGTCTGTGGCAACATCCACGATCGTTTTGGGGAAGGCATCAGTGAACGCCGGTGCTCTTGCCGCCGGTCATCACATCTTGATGGCCGCCTACAGCGGGAACGAGTATCACCCCGAGTCTACGGTACGCAAGAGAATTACCGTATCGCCGTAGCTGTGAACTGAGGACCAGAACTCCGCGTTGGGCCGCCCGGATTACCGGGCGGCCCAGGGGTTCTGAACTTGAAGGCCTCCACAGTTGAGCAACGAGGATGTCTAATACGGGCCGATGATTCCCGCGATAGCCCGTGCCGCCGGCGGAGGCGGCGCCTGAGCATCTTTCGTGTCTTCGTTTTTCGTGTCCAGTACGTCCAGATATTTCAGGCCGGAGCCGGTGTTGAAGAGCACCACGGTGTCCTCGGGACTGAAGAATTCGCTGGCCAGCAATTTCTGGTAAGCGACCAGAGATGCAGCGCCTTCGGGCGCGGCGAAAATGCCTTCCACCTTCGCCCAGTGGCGTGTGGCCTCGAGAATTTCGGCGTCGGTGGCAGCGACGGCAAGGCCTCCACTTTTTTTCAAGATGTCGAGAATCAGGTAGTCGCCATAAGGTTTCGGCACGCGCAAGCCGGCAGCCAGAGTCGCTGCGTTCGGCCACATTTCTGTTTCCGTGCGGCCTTCATCCCATGCTTTAACAATGGGAGCGCATCCCGCAGATTGCACGCAGATCATATTCGGACGCTCGGGCCCAATAAAGCCCAGCTTTTCCAGCTCATCGAAAGCCTTCCACATACCGAGCAGCCCAACTCCTCCGCCCGCGGGATAGATGATTCCATCGGGAAGGTTCCAACCAAGCTGTTCGGCAACTTCGTAGCCCATGGTCTTTTTGCCTTCGACGCGGTAAGGCTCTTTGGTGGTGGAAACGTCGAACCATCCGTCTTTTTTCCAAGACTCGGATTCTCTCAGCTCGGCGACTTTGTGGGCGCAATCGGAGATTAGGCCATCGACCAGCGTGACCTTCGCTCCGTAGTAGTCGCACTCAACGCGGTTGGCCATGGGTACATCTTTGGGCATGAAGATGTGAGCCTCTATGGAGGCCGCTGCAGCATAGGCGGCAAGCGCTCCGGCAGCGTTTCCAGCAGAAGGGATGGCAAGCTTCTTCAGGCCGAAATGGCGGGCCATGGTGACCGCGACGGAGAGTCCGCGAGCTTTGAAGGAGCCGGTCGGATTCAGGCCTTCGTCTTTGATAAAGACGCCAGGAAATTCGCGGCTGGGCAGCATGGGAGTAAAACCCTCGCCGAGCGTCACCGGCGCAGCTTCAGGAAGGACGGCATCGTAGCGCCACATGGTAGGCGCCAACGGCAAAAGCGAAGCCGGCGAGAAGCTTCTCTTAATGCTCGCCAGATCGTAGCGCGCATACAAAATGCCGCCATCTTTCGGGCAAACGGTTTGTGGACGGTCGGCGGGATAATGCTCGCCGCAACGTGTGCATTCCAGATGAGTGAGGCGCGACACGTTGAAAGTTTATCAGGGGTGGGGCGCTCAGGCATTGATGAAGCGGAGGTGCCCCTAATCTTGAGAGCATCCTCCAGTTTATTCACTCCATGGCGAAGTGCGCACGAAGACAGTCGCGACGTCATCGCTGTAGATCGGCTTCCAGCCGGCGGTTTCCTGAAGGAGGTTTGCCAGAGCGGAGTCCTCGGGCACAACCACGCAGCGAGCCCGGGACTCCCGAAGAAAACCTTCCCAGCCCGGCTGCACATTCACCATCCTCAAGTAAGACTTTAAGAATTCTTCCCCGTAGAAATCGTGGCGGTCGTCGATCACCGTGAGCACCCGCGGATAAAGCCGGTAAATTAAATATCCGCCCCAATCGTCGGGACTTACCAGCGGCCCCTGCACATCTTCTCTCGTCAGGTAATCGACCGCCGCCACCGGGAATCGCTTCGCGTCAAAGCGGGCGCCCATCAAGGTGTCCGCGCCCAGCTTGCCACCATGCGCCGCGATCCAGCAGGTAAGCACAGCCATCGCGATGGGCCAAAAATGGCCGCGCAGGTTGAACTCGACCGCTTCCATTCGTTGCAGAAACCGTGGGGATGCTGGACCTCCCACCGTCCGCCGTCGATCCCAAAATCCCTCCAACGCCTCCGATAGCCAGGGCCCGATCACCAGAATCAACAGCAGCGACGACACCGGAATGTTCCGCGACGCGTACAGCCCCGAGTAGATCGCGAACAAAACCACCAGAGCATGGCTCAAGCGAGCCCGGCCTGCGCCGCGCTTTTTTACTGCCAAGGCGACGAGTGTGAGCAGCAATAATCCGGCGAAACACTTCTGCGCGACATAATGAAAGTTCGGAGACTGAAATTCGTTAATGTGATTCATCAGAAAGTGGTTCGTAAGATACCGGTATATATGAACGTGCAATTGAATGCCGTAAGGATTCACCAAAGTCGCCAGCCCGCTCAGGATGCCGGTCAGGGTCAGGGCTCGAACCAGCCGGCCAGCGCGGATCTGCCGCAAGACGTCGTCAAACCGGTCTCCTGTCGGCCTCAGCCACTGCCATGCTGCGCTGCACCAGTAGATCCCGAGCAGCACGAAACCCACGAGAAATCCACCGTGCACATTCACCCATACCAGCATCAGCGGGGGCAGCAGCCAGAGCATCGGAACGCGCCGCGGTTTCGGCTCTGAGGCCGCGAACGATTTGGAGTCAGAAGCCCAATAACTTTTCTCCGACGAATCCAGAATCCAGAACCACGCCACCGTAAATAACCAGCTCACGACGTGCGGCCGCGCCAGAAAATGAATCATCGCCGCCGATGCCGCCAGCAACACCAGAATCAACGCCAGCAAAATATTCGTGCCGCGCCGCAGCAGCTGCCGGAATGCCCACGCAAACACCGCCGAGATCACGAGAGCCGTGAACAGCACCACGCCGTTCAATCCCGCCGCAGTATCGAGCCATCCCACCAGCACGTCGTACAGCCACTCCCAGGCAAACCAGGCCTGCCCTCTCATTATTGAGAGAGATGTCGCGGAAAATGGGTCGACGCGGGGAATCGCATGGGTCGCCAGAATCATTTGCCCGGTGCGAATGTGCCAGCCGATTCCGGCATCGCCCAGCAGCCGCACCGACAAAGTGGTGAGGATCAGCAAGCCCAGCAGCGCCGCGAAAATCAGGTCACCCACGGAAGGCAGAACCCAGCGCACCCACGCTGGACGCAAATCCGTAGTCGCACTTCCTTTAATCGAACTTCCTCCACTCGATCTCATGTAGCCGATTGCCATCGCGCTGAATCTTATAGACAAGGAGCTTGATCAGCAAGAAGGGAGCGGCGCGAACTCCGGGATTTCGAATTCCAGCGGCGCCGAAGAAATCTCCGCCGTGATTCGCAAATAAGAGTAAGAATATTGTTGTACGCGACCTATGAAGACTGGCTCCATCTCGCGAATTGTTCTCGGCATCGTGGCGGCTCTGGCTCTCAGTTCCACATCCTTCGCCGAAGTCCTGAGGATCGTCGTTAACGACACCATTCAACCCATCACCGAGGAATACATCGCCCGCGCCATCGACGAAGCTGCGCGCCGCAACGATCAAGCTGTATTGATCGAGATCAATACTCCCGGAGGCCTGGTCGAATCCACGCGTCAGATCATCGAGAAGATCACGTCGTCGCAAGTCCCGGTCATCGTTTACGTGGCGCCCAGCGGCAGCCGCGCAGGTTCGGCGGGAATCTTCATCCTCGAAGCGGCCGACGTAGCGGCCATGGCTCCCGGCACTAACGCCGGAGCGGCTCATCCCGTCCTGCTCTTCGGCCCGACCACGGTCAAGCCCGATGACGAAATGAAGCAGAAGATTGAGAACGATGCCGCCGCTCTGATGCGCTCGGTCGTTTCCCGGCGCGGCCGCAATGTCGCGCTCGCCGAAAGCGCCGTGCGCGAATCGAAATCCTTCACCGACCAGGAAGCCCTGGCGCAGCACCTGATCGACTACATCGCCTCCAGCGAGGACGATCTTTTCCGCCAGATGGAGGGCAAACCCTTCAAGCGCTTCAACGGCGAGCAGGTCACTGTGAATCTCTCCGGCCAGCCCGTCGTAGCTTTTGGCATGACCCTCAAGGAACAGATCCTCGACTATCTAATGGATCCCAACATCTCGTTCATCCTGCTCGCCATCGGCGCCCTCGCGCTCTACGCCGAATTCAATCATCCCGGCGCGGTCGTTCCCGGGACGGTGGGCGTTGTCTTTATCTTGCTCGCACTCTTTGCCCTGAATTTACTGCCTGTGCGCTTTGCCGCGCTGGGCCTTATTCTTGGCGCGTTTGCACTTTTCGCCGCGGAAGCCAAATTCGCTACTCACGGTGTGCTCACCATCGGAGGTATCACTCTCCTCACCCTCGGAGGCTTGCTCCTTGTCGATTCGCCCATCCCGGAAATGCGAGTGCACCTGCTCACCGCGCTCGCCGTCAGCATTCCTCTCGGCTTGATCACCGCATTCTTGATGAGCATCGCTCTAAAGGCACGGCGCAACAAGATGGTCTCCGGCGCGCAAGGAATTATCGGTGAAACGGGAATCGCGCAAACCGCTCTTTGCCCCCGCGGAAAGATCTTCGTCCACGGCGAACTCTGGGACGCCGTCTCTTCCGCCGACGTGTCTGCAGGCCAGTCCGTGGTGGTTCGGCGCATCGACGGACTGCTGCTTCAAGTCGAGCCGCTAGCCGCAACGCAACCTGCACCCGCCATTCTCACGTAAACCTTCTCTCGCGCACCAGCGCAAGCAACCGCCCGCATCCGAATTCCGCGCCCTGGCCGCTCCATTGCGTTACAATCCGCCTCAGAAGGGCTTGTCCCCTTCAAGCGCGGAGGCGCAAGTATGGAACTCTTTGGACTCGGATTCTTCGGCATTGCCGGTATCATCGTTGTGCTATATGCGTTAAGTTCAATCAAGATTCTTGCCGAATACGAACGTGGCGTCATCTTCCGTCTGGGCCGCCTTTTGACCGCTGCCAAAGGCCCGGGAATCGCCCTGGTGTTTGCCCCAATCGATCGCATGGTTAGGGTTTCGCTCCGCCAGGAAGCTCTCGAAGTCCCGCCGCAAGACATCATCACCCGTGACAACGTAACGCTCAAGGTAAATGCCGTCATCTTTCTCCGCGTGATCGATCCCAACAAAGCTGTGGTCGAAGTTTCCAACTATGTCTACCAGACTTCGCAGTTCGCCCAGACCACGCTGCGCTCGGTGCTCGGCGAGCAGGAACTCGACGAACTTCTCGCCCACCGCGAAAAAATCAACCTCCGCCTGCAAAGCATTCTCGACCAGCACACGTCCCCCTGGGGCGTGAAGGTAACGAACGTCGAGGTGAAGCAGGTCGACATGCCGGAATCCATGCTGCGCGCCATGGCCAAGCAGGCCGAGGCCGAACGCGAAAAGCGTTCCAAGATTATTCATGCCGAAGGCGAATTCTCAGCCGCGCAGCGCCTGGTGGACGCCGCCCATTTGCTGGCCACCGAACCGGTCAGCGTGCAGCTCCGCTACCTGCAGACCTTGACCGAAATCGGCGTCGAGAAAAATACCACGGTCATCTTCCCCGTTCCGGTGGACTTCTTCTCTGGCCTGCAGAAACTGCTGGGCAAGGGCGATGACAAGGCTGCGGCTTGAAGGTGGAAGAGTGGCGCTTCAGCGCCGCGTAAAGCGCTTCACTGTCAATGTGGGCTTTAGCCCCCGAGGTAGATATTTGCAATGGATCCCGAACAAGACACCGAAATCACGTTAGGCACCGCGAAACTCCTCACCCTGTTCTTCGGCCTGGTGGTGGTCTGCGCGGTTTTCTTCGCGCTCGGCTACACGCTCGGCCGCAAGTCCGACTTGGGACTCGCCGCCCCCAGCGCCGCAACTCCTCTGCAACCCGCGTCGAACGGCACCAAACCGGCCAGCTCAGCTTCTCCTCAACCTGCTTCCCAGATGACTTTTTACAAAGCCGTCGAGCAGAAGGACGCTAACGCGCAACTTACGCCCGCCTCCTCTGAAGCAAATTCCACCAGTCCCCCGGCCGCCGGTCAACCCACATCTTCACCGGCTGCGGCTCCCACCGCTTCCTCTGGTACGTCTGCCTCGGGAACCCAAGCGCCGTCCGCGCCGACGGGCAATCCGCCCGACCCCATGGCAGCGATTCCCAGCACTCCTTACTTCGTTCAGGTCGCTGCCGTTACCAAGCAGGAGGACGCTCAGTCCCTGGTCGATGCTCTTAAGAACAAGCAGTATCCCGCTTTCGTAGCCACCAACGCTGCCAACGAAAAGTTGTTTCGCGTTCAGGTTGGCCCCTTCGCCGACATCAAAGACGCGGAAGCTACTCGTTCCCGGCTCATCAACGACGGATACAACCCGATCGTCAAGAAGTGAAACCTGAAACAACCTGCGGGAAGAAGTCAAGAAGGAAGATCGAAACCCCATGAAGCTTGACCCTCTGTTGAACCGCCGTGTCATCTTCAAGCTGCACGGCATGGACCCGCTCGACGCAACCATTCTCAAGCAGGACGCCACAGGCTATTGGATCCGCGGCGGTACTCTAGCTCCTCAACTCGACCAACCCAATTGCTCCCAGGACAATGACGTGCGCTTCCTCGAGTTCACCCGCATCGAATGGCTGCGAGCGCCGCGTCATCGCGCCTAATATTGACAACCGTCAATTTAACAGCTATTCCTAGTCCCCATGACCTCGCCCACATCGCTCGACCACACGCTGCACGCCATTGCCGATCCCACGCGCCGCCGTATTCTCGGAGCTCTTAAACAACGCGGCCCGGCAATCGGGAAGCAAACAGGCCTTTGCGCTGGCGACATCGAAGAACGCGTGCGCCTTTCCCAGCCAACAATTTCCCATCACATGGCCATCCTCACCAAGTCCGGCCTGGTTGAGGTAGTAAAGCAGGGCCAATGGCGCTGGTATCGCCGCAACGAAAAAGCCCTTCGCCGATTGGTGAAGAGCCTGCGCACTCAACTTTGATTCTAAGGAGATTGTCATCCCGAGCGAAGCGAGGGATCTTGGTCCTTGCCTGTCGCATGGTCGGTGCCGCCGTGGGCGAACACCAGGGTCCCTCGCTGTCGCTCGGGATGACATGCATTACTCTTGGGTTCTAGTTGGCGCTGGAAGCTGCCCCTTTGGCCTTCTGCAACAGCCGTCGCGCCTGCGAAATCAGTTCCGCTACTTCGAAGGGTTTTACCAGGTAGGGTATGTTGTTCTCCTGCAGAAACGCCCGCTCATCGCCCTGCTCCACGCCGTTGGAGAACGTAAACAGCACATGCTTCTCCATCTCGGAGCAATTTTTCTTGAGCCAGAGAAAAGCTTCCTTCGCGTTCCAGTCCGAAGGCATTTTGCCGCTCATGATCACCACATCGAACGGCTCGGAGAGCAGCCGCGTCTTCACCTCGTCGCTCCGACTGGCCGTCACCACGTTGGCCCCGGCGCCACTCAGCACGTCGCGCTCGAACTCCAGCACCGACTCTTCTTCCTCCACCAGCAGCACTCGGCCTTGAATAGCTCCCTCGCGCTTCGGCGGAGTGACCACAGGAGCTTCCACCACCGCCCCGGCCGTCGCCGCCATCGGCAGCCGCACTTCGATCACCGCTCCACCCTCAGCCGCATTGTGCGCCGTGATGTCGCCGCCGTGCTCCTTCACAATCCCGTAGCAGATGCTCAACCCCAGCCCTGTTCCCTTCCCAACGTTTTTCGTGGTGTAGAACGGATCGAAAATTCTCTTGGGATCTTTGATCCCCGGCCCATCATCGGCAAACTGCGCGCACACATCGCCCTTCTCGCAATAAACCCGGATCTTCAGCTTTCCCGCGCGCCCGGTCTCGAGCACCGCATCCACCGCGTTATTGATGATGTTCAGAAACACTTGCTCAATCTGGTGCGGATCGGCTACCACCATCGCCGCATCCGGCCCCAGATCCTTTTGCACCTCGATGTTGTTGACCTTCAAATCGTAGTCCCGCAGCGTCAGCGTCTCTTCCAGCACCCTCCGGATGTCGACTTCCGCCCGCTCCGGCTTCCTCTGCCGCGCGAACGAAAGCAGGTTCTGAACCACCCGGTGCGTTCGTTGTGCTTGCTTGAACATCTTGCCCACATAATCCTGCGCGCGCTCGCTCAATCCTTCGCTTTCGAGCAACTGCGCATAGCCCAGAATCGCGGTCAGCGGATTATTCAGCTCGTGCGCCACGCCGGCAATCAACTGCCCCACCGCTGACATTTTCTCGCTCTGCAAAAGCTGTTCCTGCGTGCGCCGCAAATCTTCGTAGGCCTTGCAGGTTTCTTCGTAGAGCCGGACTTTCTCAATGGTGGTGGCCAGCTGCCGGCTGATCGCCACCATCAGGTTCTCTTCGCCGCTGGAATATTGGTACTCGGCGTGGCTGCGCAACCCCATCATGCCGATCGGACTGTCCTTACCCCAGAACAGCACCCAGATCCACGCACCATCGCTGTCTGATCGAATAAACTCCGCGACGGTTCCCGTCAGATGCGGCAGGTACTCCGCCGTAATCACTTCCGCGCGCGACCGCATCACGAGATCGCCGAAGCCCTCGGCAAAATTGATTTCCGCCGGCCTCGACTTGTCCCGGCTGCTCGGTCCCCACGCCGCTCGCCGGCGATAGGTTGGCGCATCCGAATCCGAAAGGTACACCGCTCCGCTTTCCGCCCCGAACAACGAAACCACCTGCCGCAGCGTCAGATTCAGAATTTCATCCAGATCGAAAGACTGCGTCGCCACCACCGCCATCGCATTTAATGCATTCAGTTCGCGATTGCGCCGGCGCATTTCGTCTTCGGCGCGCCGCTTCTCCGTCACATCCAGCACGAATCCCTGATAGCGTTCCACCTTGCCTGATGTATCGCGCGTGGCGAAACTGCTTTCCGACGCCAGCAACAGCGTTCCATTCTTGCGCCGCATCGTGACTTCAAAATTCCGCACGTAATTCTGCAAATCGATGTCGCGGTGAAACGCGTCCCGCTGTCCCGCATCCACTCGAATGTCTTCGTCAAGGTTCAGCGGCAGCACCTCTTCCCGTGTCTCATACCCCAGCATGCGGACAAACGCGTCGTTGCAATCGAGCAACCGCCCGCTCGGCGTCGCCACATACACGCCTTCCTGCACCTGCTCAAACAGCAGCCGATATTTCTCTTCCGCCGACCGCCGCTCCGTGATGTCGCGTACGATGTGGATCGTGCCCTTCTGCTTGCTCCCCTGCTCCGCATACGAAGAAGTGGAGACCATGGAGAATCCGCCGAAGCACGGGTCGGCTCCTTCGCTGATTTCCTCGCCCCCGCGCGCGCAATAAGGACATCCCGTCCACTCGCCCAGCCCATGCGGCAATACCGATTCGCAAGTGCTGCCGATCACGTCCGCCGACGCCAGTTGCACCTGCTCCAGCAAAATCTGATTGGCCTTGATGATGCGGAATTCCGCGTCGTGCGCCAGAATAATGTCATGTACCGAATCAAACGTGTTGCGCCACTGCCGCTGCGAGCGCAACGCCTGCTCCAGCAGTCGGAAGTTCTCGATCGCAATCCCTAACTGCCGTCCGCAAGTCTCCAGAAAATCCAGTTCCTCGGCCGTCAGTTTCCTCGCCCGGGCACTCGCCAGAACTATCAGCCCGATTGACGATTTCTTCCCCACCACCGGCACCATCACCACGTAGCGCAGCTTCTCTGACGCCAGCAATCCCACATCTTCCGGAATCGCTTCACTCGCCTCGGCCACCACTGGCCTGCTCCGCTCCAGAATCT
Source organism: Candidatus Sulfotelmatobacter sp. (assembly GCA_049280095.1). Taxonomy (GTDB): domain Bacteria; phylum Acidobacteriota; class Terriglobia; order Terriglobales; family Acidobacteriaceae; genus Sulfotelmatobacter. The sequence goes on from JBAPPL010000052.1 coordinate 15,286, forward strand.
TCGAGACAGTCTCCGTCAACTCCGCAAAACCCGCTTCCCGCAAGAAATCCGACGAGACTCCCACGGCATGCGTCGCCACCAAATGGCCGCCCTCGATCAAGCGGAACCATGCCGCCTTGCTCTTGGTAAGCTGCTGCAATTCTCCCAGCGAGTCTTCCATCATGCCGCCCTGCTGTTGAGCCAGCACAATGCTTTCGGTCAAAGCCCGCAACACTTTAAGCCGGCGGTCTCGCGCCCGCGCTTCGCCGAACACAATCAGCAGCATGCTCAGTCCCAGCAGCACATCGGCAACAACGCCAATTCCTGATGGAATCTGATTCGTGAAGGGAGGCCAATCCAGATGCTGCGCCAGCAGGCAACTCGCCAGCAGCCATGCCCCCAGCTCCCAACGTCCTTTGCGGGCACGGAGCAAAGAAATTGCCGCCGTCACTAGAATGATTTGGTAGGAGACTTCCAGGGCGAACCGCAAAGGCAGAGAATCCGGCCACAACACCACCCGCGCCACCGCAAATCCGGCCACACTTGCTGTGATCACCACCAGCGGTACGAGTAGATCCCTTCCTCGGATGTAAACCAGGATCGCGCCGGCAAACAGTCCAATCGCCACCACGAACGCCGCCTGCACCACCGCCGGAACGTATCGTTCTGGAATCCCCGCCGCGGTCCCGTGCACGCCCGCCAGACGCGAAGTCACCAGCAGCACCCAGCCCGCGGTCCAGATTAAGAGATAGCGTTGCCGCAGAGCGCACAACACCACCACCGACGCCGCCAGCATCAGCAGCAGCGCCCACTCCCCGGCTTTCAGCCCGGCCAGCGCCGGCTGCGCGGTAGTGTTCCAGATCGACCAGAGGGAAACGTTCATCTTATGTTCTTCAGGCGATTCTTCAGGCGCACACCCCAGACGTAACAGTGCCCTGCTTTTGAATATCATGGCCCAGCCCTTTATCCATGCGTTTTCAGGGCCTCTATGGTTACTTTCGGCACCTAGCGAAGGAGCTGGAATTGCCGAGAGTATACTGACAGGGCGCCATGGCTGACCGCATTCTCGTAGTTGACGACGAAGAGGCAATCCGGGAGATCGTCTGCGCCATCCTCGCGGCCGCCGGCTACCAGTGGAAGCAGGCCAGTTCCGGCATGGAGGCACTCGCCCTGCTCAATTCCGGCGAGGAATTCGAACTCATGCTTTCTGACCTGATGATGGCCGACCTCGACGGCATCGGCCTGCTCGAACGCACCAAGGAAAAGTTTCCCGACATGCCGGTGGTCATGGTCACCGCCGTCCACGATATTTCTGTCGCTCTCGCCGCCGTGCGCAACGGCGCCTTCGACTACCTGCTCAAACCTTTCGAGCGCGAACAGTTACTCAACGCCGCCGGCCGCGCTCTTGAAAATCGCCGCCTCAAGGTAGAAAACCGCAACTATCAAATCAATCTGGAGTCGCTGGTCAAGGCCCGCACCGACCAGTTGCAAGACGCACTGCGAAATCTCGAACGCTCCTACGACATCACTCTGGAAGCTTTGGGCGACGCACTCGATTTCAAAGATGCCGAGACTCAGGGACACTCCAAGCGCGTGACCGCGTTTACCATGGCGATCGCGAAAGAAATGGGATTGCCAAAAGAGCAAATTGACGTGATCGCCCGCGGCGCCTTCCTTCACGACATTGGCAAGATCGCCATTCCGGACCGCATCCTGCTCAAGCCGGGAAAGCTTGACGAGAAAGAAAAAGAGATCATGCGCGAGCATTGCTACAACGGCTACCAGATGCTCAAGAAGATCCCCTTCCTTGCTGAAGCTTGCGAGATTGTTTACTCTCACCAGGAGCACTTCGATGGCAGCGGTTATCCCCGCGGTCTGAAGGGCAACGAAATTCCCCTGGGGGCTCGCATCTTCTCCGTTGCCGATACCCTCGATGCCATCATCTCCGATCGGCCCTACCGCGCCGCCAGAACTCTGGCCGAGGCTCGCAAAGAGATCCAGGCCTGGAGCGGCCGCCAGTTCGATCCCGAAGTCGTCGAGGTCTTTCTAGGGATGTCTGACGAGGTCTTCGAGTATGTTCGTCGCGAGATCAACGGCCCACCCACTCCCCCCAGCTACTCCGCCAGCGCCAAAAGCAATTAACCACCTGTGAGGATGGAACATAAGTAAGGAGGGTGAGGGTGGAGCAGGCCTTCCAGGCCTGCGTCAAGCTCCACCAAAGATGTTGGGCTTTAGCCCCAGAGGGATCAACGTTCGACGCGAACGTCGCGAACGCTCACTGCGCGCACGCGTACGAAATCAAGACCCAGCCTTCGCTACCGCAATCCTCGTCCCATCCACCGGAACCTCCCGCTGAATCTCCATCTCAATCGACGTTCCCACATCCAGCCGCACATCATTTCCGCGCTTCAACAGCGCCCACGCGATGCCCGCCGCCGCTCCCGCCCCGGCGCCGATCCTCGCTCCATTCAACCCGCCGGCCAACCCTCCTGCCGTAGCCCCGCCGATGGTTCCATATGTTCCGTTCTTGGCCGCATCTTCCACTTTTTTCCCGGTGTCGCTGTCCTGCTGAATCGTCCCCTCCGAATCTTTCACCGAGTTGTTTTCCGCCCCCGGCGTGTTCTCCACCGACCCCGGCAGCATCACCGTATAACCGCTGGGATAAATCATCGAAGTAAAGTGGATCAGAATCTCCGCCCGCCCGTGCCCATGTCCCGCCCGCTCCACATGAGAAATCTTTCCCTGAATATAGGTCCCAGCCGGCACAATCACGCGCTCGTTCTCGACAAACGGAAACGCCGTCTCCGCATAAACCGGATCTCCCTCGCGCGCATTCTTGGTAGAGATCGCCTGCTTCAGCAACAAGGGAATCTTGGTCCCTGCCGGAATGCTAAGCGCATTGGGATCGGCCGCCGGTGCCATCCTCGGCGCCGCAGCCGCGGCTGGCGGCGAACTCACACCCGCGTCTGGCTTTGGAGCATCCGCCGCCTGCCCCAACGCCATCCCTGACAACAGCAGCAAAGCCCACGCACTCCGCATCACAGACCTCCAGAATCGCCAATTCAGCCCGAGAATACCACGCTCAGCCGCTAGGATGCGCCCTTTCCCGCTCCCGGTTATCCGATGCAGGGCAGGTCTCAAAGGGAACAGGAAGGGCACGACTTCAGTCGTGCCGTTGGAGTACCGAAAATCAATCGGGCTTTAGCCCCTGAGGAATTTCGCTGGGAGGATCTACTTCGACCAAATCGGGTGAAGCGGATCGTGCTCCAGAATCTCATTCACTTCTTTCGCTCCAGCCGCGTCAGACTCTTCTACGCGGCGAGACACGGCAAACGCGTACTTGCGGTTGCGTCCCAGTTCGCCCGGAACGATCGCCGCTCCACCAATAAAAAAGTCGCCATGCTCCACCGACTCCCATTGCGTCAAAGTGAAGACCATGATCGGAATATCCTGCCGCGCATTCTCCTTGGTCCAATCGGGATGTCGGATATAGACGATCGGCCCCCGCTCCACCACACCCTTCTGCGCGTCGGTAGCTTCCCACTGATCCGTAACAACGGAGTAGCCCTTCCATCCTTCCGGCAGAGCAAAGCGAAAGCCGTACTTCGTGTTCGTATAAATGATGGCATCCGTCGAAGGCTCCGCTGATGCTTTCTGTTTGGCCTCTTGCTCGGGCGGAGTCGCCGGTCCCACTGGCATGCCGGCGAGGGCTGACGAGACGACGACCGGTGAGAGGACGACCCAGGTCATCGGCACAACTAACCTTCCCATGGAAAACTTCATTTCGTACGTGCTCCTTAGAATGTTTCAGCGCCGATCATTTATAGATCGTAGATTTTATAGATCATGATTTTATAGATCATGATTTTATAGATCATGGTTTTGCCCCACCAGTTGGGACGTCTCCAGCTGCCTCCACAATCCTCCTAGTAATCGGGGAGCGCGATGTTGTCGGCAAGATCGCGTCCGACAGCAAGATCTGCAACCCAGGGGATTGCCATGAGCTTGAAGATCTGATTGCGCACAAACAGTGCGAACCTCGACTTCGGCGCAAATGCATCGGCAAAACGCAATGCCGCCACCTGCTTCTTGAAAACGAATGGCCCGAACAGATCCTGGTATCGCTTAAAAGCTTGGGCATAATCCCCGTGAGCGCGGCGCAGTTCTCCCGCCAGGATGTACGCCCCCACCATGGCCAGCGCCGAACCCTGGCCCGCCAGCAATGAGACGCAACAAGCCGCATCGCCAACCAGCGTCACCCGCCCACGCGTCCACAGCCCCGCTTGCGGATCCATGCGTATCTGGCTTACGCGGTCAAAATAGAGATCGTCACTGGCGTCGAGCGCATCCAGAATCTGCGGACACTCCCACCCGCTGTTTTCGAAGCGCTTTCGCAACAGGGCTTTTTGAGCCGCAGGACTGTCGCTTCCCGTAGCGTCTTCATCCGCAAACGTAAACAGGAACATCGTGCGGTCGCCTCGCATGGCCAACCTCCCCACTTGCTGGCCCACTTGCGTGTACATCACATAAACCAGCTCGTCTCGTGGCCTGTACCCCTCCACCGCGAATGCTCCAGCCTTGTAGCCCAGATACTTCTCAAAGTGGCTTTCCTCGCCGAAGACGAGTTCGCGGACCCGCGAATGAAGCCCGTCCGCTCCGACCACCAGATCGAACTCGCGCATGCCCCCGCTTGCCAATGTTACCTGAACACTTCTTTCTGTCTGCTCGATGCCTTCCACGCTGTTGCCAAATATCGTCTCGACCTTGCCCTCGATCTTGCCGAAAATCGATGCCGCGAGTTCCCCGCGCGGAAGACTGACATACCGGCCACGCGTCATCCGAGCAAAAGCGTCGACTGGAAACCCCGACACGCGTTTCCCGCTCCGGTCTACAATCCTTACTTCCCGGAACACGTACCCTTTACGCCTGATCTCCGGCAACAGGCCCATGCGGTTTGCGATGTCGAAGCCCGCTCCCCAAAAATCGATGACATAGCCGCCCGTACGCAAGTGCGGCGCCACTTCTATGATCGTGGGCCTGAACCCGTAATGGGCCAGCCAGTACGCCAGAGTCGGTCCCGCGATTCCCGCGCCCGCGATCAGAACTCTCATCCCAATAAAATAGACCACTCCGAAGGCCGGATGTTCAAGCCTCAGTAGATCAAATATTTCTTCCGCACCACCTCAAACTTCTCCAACTCCTCCTGCCAGTCCTGCGCAATCCGCCGCGGATCCTCTCCTGCCATCAGCCCATCGAACGCCGCCTGATTCCCTAGCAATGGCGCGACCCCGCCAATCTTGAAATTCGCCGGATACAATTTCTGCAACGCCGTCGCCAACTCAATCCCCATCTCCGGTGCATCCAGCGCGTTCCGCTCGGTAAGAACAAGATTCACACCCTCGCACCTCTGTCCGCTATAAACTGCAGCCGCAGGCGTGAACACAACCGGCACAAACCTAACTCCCACAATCCCGCGAGCATTCAAATAAGCGGCCAGTTCCCGGCCCTTCGCCCAGGGCGCCCCCACCACTTCAAACGGAGTATCCGTCCCCCGCCCCACGGAAACATTCGTGTATTCAATCAAAGCCACGCCCGGATAAAGCATTGCCTCGGTCACACTCCGCAAATTCGGCGAAGGATTCACCCACGCGAGCCCGGTGGAATCAAACCAATCCCCGCGCTGCCACCCCTCCATGGGGACCACAGTCAGCTTCGCGTTGATATTCCGTTCCGCATTGAACATCTTCGCCAACTCGCCCATGGTCATTCCATGCCGCACCGGCACCGTCCAGTAACCCGTAAACTTCTCATGCCCCGCATCCGCCACCGGACCCTGAACATACGACCCAGTAACCGGATTCGGTCGGTCCAGCACAATCACCTCAACCCCAGCCGCGGCCGCCGCCTCCAGAAAATATCCCATCGTAGTCTCGTAGGTATAAAACGGCGCTCCCGCATCCTGAATATCGATCACCACCGCATCCAGCGACTTCATCACCTCCGCCGCCGGCCGCCGTTCCGCATCTTTAGCTCCATAAACGCTGTAAACCGGAACCCCGGTAGCCGCGTCCTTCGAACTATTAATGTCGGTAGTATCGAGCGTCCCCGTAACCCCGTGCTCGGGACTGAAAATCGCCGCGAGCGTTACTCCGGGAGCGCCAGCCAGCACATCAATCGTCCGCCTCCCCTCCAGATCCACTCCAGTTTGGTTGGTCACCACCCCAATCTTTTTCTTGCCCCCGGCAACCTGCAGCACATCGAACCCATGCTCCTCCAGCACATCAATCCCATTCTTCACACTGCCGTTGCGTACGCTCACATGCCGCGCCGCGCTCAGCGCCTCGTTGTACCCGGTAATGCTCTCCCAGCGCAGCGCCTCTTGCTCGCTCGTAGTCAAATGCAACGCCGCCGTCACCGCCGTCGCCACCTTCGTCCGCAACGCAATCGCGTTCCCCCCGCGCGGATGCACCGCATTCGTCAGCAAAATAATATAAGTGCGCGTCGTTGGATCGATCCAGATCGATGTTCCCGTCCACCCCGTATGCCCGAAACTCCCCACCGGCAGCAGAACCCCCCGGTTCGACGACAGCGGAGAATCAATGTCCCACCCAAACCCCCGCAGCACTGGAGCCCAAGGCGGCTGCTCCGGCCGCGTCATCTTCTCGACCGTCAGAGCCGACAAAATCCCGTCGCCTCCATTCAGCAAGGTCTGCGCAAATTTCGCCAGATCGTCCCCGGTAGAAAACAACCCGGCATGCCCCGCCACGCCACCCATCCGCCGCGCCGTAGGATCATGCACCACCCCCCACAGCATGTGCTCATTCTCGTCATACTGCGTCGGCGCAATCTTAGGCAGCCACGCCGCCGGAGGCACAAACCGCGTCCGCGTCATCTTCAGCGGCACAAAAATATGCCGCTGCACATACTCATCAAGCGTCTCGCCCGACACGCGCTCCACGAGCGCACCCAGCACAATAAAATTCACGTCGCTATAAGTAAACCGCGATCCCGGAGCCTCCGCCGGCGCATCCGCAAACGCCATCCCGTAAGCCGTCTGCTTCCCTTCCCAAGCCGTCTTCAAATCCAGATCCGGTTCCAACCCAGAGAAGTGGATCAGCAACTGCCGCACCGTGATGTCGTCCTTCCCGTTCTGCGCAAACTCCGGCAAATACTTCGCCACCGGATCATTCAGCCGCACTTCCCCCCGCTCCACGAGTTGCATCACCGCGGTAGTAGTAGCAATCACTTTGGTCAGCGAAGCCAGATCGAAAATCGTATCCAAAGTCATCGCCTCGCGCCGCGGCTCCAAAGCCCGCTCTCCATAAGCCTTGCGGTAGATGACCGCCCCGTCATGCCCAACAATCAGCACCGCTCCAGGAACCTGCTTTCCCGCAATCGCCTGCTCAATAGCAACATCCACAGCCGGCAGCGCCACCGCACGTGTGGGGACGGCCGCCCTCGGCCGTCCATCCGGGCGCAGCCCGGACTTCTCGCTAGCGCCACCGGCCGTGCCCTGCCCAGCAACCCTTAGAACGCACACCAGCAACACGCTCAGAGCGAACACCACTCCGCGCGCTTTATCCCGCGAGTTTGACTCAAAAGGAAGGATGCTCTGACTCTACACAACTCAGGCGGTATGACTCAAGAAACTCAAGTAAGGGAGTGCCACTTATGCCATATCATAATCTGCATATCATAGATATCTCCATGCGAGCACCCCATCCCTCATCCACTCTGCTCGAAGCCTTCGAAAATCAAGACGAAGCATTCGCCCCGGCCTTCGCCATTCTGCAGGAAGCAATAAACCAGCAAGCTTTCCCCGCAGCCTCCGTAGCGGTAACCCACGGCGGAAGTCTAGTAGCCCGAAAAGCCCTGGGCAGCGTCACCCCAAAAGCGGGTGCCCCATCCTTCTCGCGTTCTTTGCGAGAGGGTGGGGATTTTGACTTCGCGATAGCACCCGCCACGCTCTTCGACCTAGCCTCTCTAACCAAAGTAGTAGCCACCACAACCACAGCCATGCTCCTCTACGAGCGCGGCCTGCTAGATCTAGAAGCCCCGGTCTCCGCGATAGTCCCCGAATTCACGGCCGACCCAGCAAAAGATTCCCGCCGATGCGAAGTAACCCTCCGTATGTTGCTAGCCCACTCCTCCGGCCTGCCCGCCCACGAAAAGTTCTTCCTGAAAGCCCGCACTCGCAACGAACTCCTGCAAGCCGCCTTCACCACACCACTAGCCGTCGACCCAGCCAGCCGCGTCGAATACAGCGACGTCGGATTCATAATCCTCGGCGTCGCCCTCGAACGCCTGGCCGACGAATCCCTCGACCGCTTCTGCCAGCGCGAAATCTTCGCCCCACTTGGAATGATCAACACCACCTTCAATCCCCCGCCAGAAATCCGCGCAAAAATTCCTCCCACCGCCGACGATCAAACTTTCAGAAAAAGACTAATCCAAGGCGAAGTCCAGGACGAAAACGCCAGCGTCCTCGGCGGAGTAGCCCCCCACGCCGGACTTTTCTCCACCGCCGAAGACCTCGCCAAGTTCGCCCAGGTCATGCTGAACCAGGGAAGCCCCATCCTCCGCCCCGAAACCATAGCCCTCTTCACCCGGCGCGAACCCGCGCCCTCAAGCACTTCCCGAGCCCTCGGCTGGGACACTCCATCAGCCTCATCGCTATCCGGAAAATATTTCTCGCCCCAATCCTTCGGCCACCTCGGCTACACCGGAACCTCTCTCTGGATCGATCCCACCCGACAGCTCTCAATAACGCTCCTAACCAATCGCACCTGGCCCGACTGCTCCAACCAAGCAATCAAACAAGCCCGCCCCAAATTCCACGACGCAATAATCGAAGCCCTGGATAAGAAGAATTGATGGCGAAAGAAGAATTGAGGACGAAAAGAAGAACGAGGGTGGAGCAAGCCTTCCAGGCCTGCGTTGAAGCAATCACTTGGATTGGGCTTTAGCCCCTGTGGTACTTGGATGCAACCATGGGTTTTTCAGGAAAGCAGTTAGAATGATCTCGCTGCTAAATCCCGAAAGGTCCCGCTTGAAACGCAAGCCATCCACTCTCCGCCGCCTAAACACCGAGCAACCGAACCAAGCCGCCAACGACCTCGACCGCAAATCGTCCCTCGAGATCGCCCGCCTCATCAACGCCGAAGACGCCACCGTAGCCCAGGCCGTAACCCGCGCCCTGCCCCAAATCGCCTGCGCCATCGATCAAGTGGCCGCCGCCCTCCGCCGCGGCGGACGCCTCATCTACATAGGCGCCGGAACCAGCGGCCGCATCGCCGCCCTGGATGCCGTCGAATGCCCGCCCACCTTCAACACCGACCCGCGCTCGGTCCAGTTCATCCTAGCCGGAGGCAACAAAGCCCTGGCCTCCGAATCCGAGACCAGCGAGGACGACTCCGCCGCAGGCCGCGAAGAAATCTCCCGCCGCAAGCCCACCAAGAAAGATGTAGTCCTGGGCATCGCCTCCAGCGGACGCACTCCCTTCACCGTAGCTGCCATCGCCGAAGCTCGCCGCCGGGGCGCCCAAACCATCGCGCTAACCTGCAATCCCAATTCTCCGCTCGAACGCGCCGCCCACTTCGCGATAGTCACCCAGGTAGGCCCCGAAATCCTCGCCGGATCATCCCGCATGAAGGCCGGCACGGCCCACAAAATGGTCCTCAACATGATCTCCACTGCCGCCATGACGCGCCTCGGCTACGTCTACGGAAACCTCATGGTCAACGTAGCCCCGAAAAATTCCAAGCTGCTCGATCGCGCCATAAGAATTCTCGAACAAGCCACCGGAGCCACCCACGATTCAGCAGCCAAAGCCCTGAAAGCCTCCGGCAACAAGACGCCGGTAGCCCTGGTAATGCTGGCCGCCGGAGCAACCCGCCCCCAAGCCCAAGCCGCCCTGAAAAAATCAAACGGCCACGTCCGCGAGGCCATAGCATTGGCGAAATCATAATTCGCAATCCTTGTCATTCCGAACCGGGCGCTAAGCCCGGTGAGGAACCTGCTTTTCGCCTGTGCCCTCCCAATTAACAGCCCACACACCCTTCGCCGCTAGAATGATTTAAGGACCTTCAATGGATAAACTAGTAATCCGCGGCGGCTCCCCGCTTCTCGGCACCGTCCGCGTCAGCGGAGCAAAAAACGCCGCCCTCCCCTGCATGGCCGCCGCTCTCCTGACCGACGAGCCGGTCATCTTGGAAAACATCCCCCAAGTCCGCGACATCCAGACCACGCGCAACCTCTTAGCCGCCATGGGAGCCGAAGTCGAACTAGGCTACGGACGCGCCCAGCACCGCACCACCATCCACTGCAAAAATCTGGCCAGTCCGGAAGCCTCCTACGAACTAGTAAAAACCATGCGCGCCTCAACGCTGGTCCTCGGACCCCTCGTAGCCCGTTGCGGCCGCGCCCGCGTCTCCCTCCCCGGCGGCTGCGCCATAGGCCAGCGTCCCATCGACCTCCACATCAAAGGCCTCGAACTCCTGGGCGCAAAAATAAAGCAAGAGCACGGCTACGTAGAAGCCACCGCCGACCGCCTCCGCGGCACAGAAATCGTCTTCGACCGAATCACCGTAACCGGCACCGAAGACCTGCTAATGGCCGCCACCTTAGCCGAAGGCGAAACCATTCTGCAAAACGCCGCCCGCGAACCCGAGGTAGCCGACCTAGCCGCCCTGCTAAACAAAATGGGAGCCAAGATCCACGGCGCAGGCACCGCCACCATCAAAATAAAAGGCGTGACCAAACTAAAAGGCGCGCGCCATCGCATCATCCCAGACCGCATCGAAGCCGGCACCTTCTTAATCGCCGGAGCCCTGACCGGCGGCGACCTGAACATTGCAGCCTGCGATCCCGCTCATCTGGACGCGATCCTCAGCAAACTAAAAGAAGCGGGAGTCAAAACCAAATCCACCACCGACTCAGTCCGCGTCATGGGAGACAATCCCTTCACCGCCTCCGATCTCAACACCGAAGAATATCCCGGCTTCCCCACCGACATGCAGGCGCAATTCATGGCCCTGGCCACGCAAGCCGAAGGCACCAGCATCGTCACCGAAAACATTTTCGAAAACCGCTTCATGCACGCTCAGGAATTGGTCCGCATGGGCGCCAACATAAGAATCGAAGGCCACCGCGCCGTAGTCCGTGGCAAAACCCAGCTAAGCGCCGCCGCAGTCCTGGCCTCGGACCTGCGCGCCTCAGCATCGCTGGTCCTGGCCGCATTGGTAGCCGACGGCGAAACCATAATCGACCGCGTCTACCACATCGACCGCGGCTACGAAAAAATCGAAGAAAAACTAAAAGCCGTAGGCGCCCAAATCCGCCGCATCGGCAACATGCTCCCGTAAAGATTTACGTGGCACCAGCGAGCGCAGCGAGCAGGTTGTGTGGAGCGGACGCTCCTGTCCGCTGCCTTTGACCGTAAGTGTCAGAGCAAACACACGGTTGACAAATTGAATCCGTAGCCAGCCCGACTTCGCTGTCGCTTGACGAGTAAATTCTCAGGCGGTCAGTCTTCGATCCTTCGTTCAAGCGAATTACTGCGGGTCAGCCGGTGATCCGCCCCGAGTTAGAATCTAGTCAGTCCGGGTCATTAGCGCTAAGCGGTTAACAACAATTACTACCGGCGATCGCATTTCCCTTTGCATTACAAATTTTAAGATTCGTCTCTTTTACGGATGGCATTTGATTTCTATTCGAAGAAGGCCGGGATGGCCCTCGCGAAGAGTGGAGGTACTTCCAGGATTCCCCACGACCTCGATGGCGTGCATCGGTTCCGGCTTCATCCAATGCACACTCCAAGTGCCGGGATGAGTTGGCTCTTCCGTGCTAGGGCTGTCCCTAACGTTTCCGTCGGGGCGGTGATAACGGATATGCGGACTTCCGCCTCCGGTATCCCAGTCAAGAAAGAAACTCGGCCATCGGTGGTGGTGCATCGGTTCCATCGTGCCCGGTGGTGGCACAGTAACTTCGAGCACGCGTACAAATTCATTTTCGAAAATCACTTTGTGACTATTCGGGGCAGCTTGCACGGCATCGAAACCATCGGGGAAACCCGATTTGTCCTGTCCGTATGCCTAAAAATACCTGCCGAGCACTGCGAGAGAACTCGCGATGAACAAGGCGACCAACACGAGCTTTCGGGCGCGGAGAAGTCGTTGCGATTGGTTCATGACGCAGAAGTATATTAACTTCCTGTTGATTCCGAAGAACTTTGTTTGACGGCAAGATTAATTCCGTCTTCGGGTATCCTGAGAATCCCAACAATCGCTCCCAAAATAACTTCTACAGCCGAGAGAAGGCGTTCCTTGAGGACCAGTCGAACTACTGGAACTCCTTTAGGGGATGGCTTCCGTTCCCTCAACGCGGCACATCACTGAGCAACTCTCGAACTGTTGCTCGTGTCGCGCAAGAGAATGACATCGGAGACAGAACTAAAACGCTGCATGGCCAGAGCCTTGCCGTCCGGGGACCAACGGAAATCCCGGATGCTCTCAGGGTCATTGAAGTTAGTCAGCTTCCGTCCCTTTGATCCGTCCACAGGCTGCATCCAAATGTTATCGACTCCCGCTTCCCCGATCACAAAGGCAATGGACTTGCCGTCGGGAGAGAAGCGGAATCCTGCGCTGGCGGGCGGTCCTTGAGAACGGAATACCGCATTCAGACCGGGATCGACATCGAGGTTTCGCACGCTTGAGCCCAGACTGGCGAGCACGATCCGGTTGGAGTAGGTTTTCAATTCAGGATTCAACACTTCGGTAAATATCGCCAACGTCTTGCCGTCGGGGGAAAGTGCAGCCTGGACCGTGAGCGAATTCGGAGGATTTGCTCCCGGCACGAGTTCGGGTTTGCCGCCGCCCGCAGAGACTCGCAACACGCCATTCGTGATTTGCTCGGTGTAGTACAGCCACTTCCCATCCGGCGAGCATCCCCAAAGACTGCCGAATTCCCCGGAGGTGAGCGGCACCGGATGGGAGCCATCGGGATTTGCCCGCCAGATTCGGTTGCCGCTTCCCTCGCCGTGAACCATCCAGTTCAAAGCAATCCAGCGATCGTTGTCGCAGGATACGGGGTCGCTGATCCAGGCCGCCGGATCGTTCAGAATGGTGACCGCGTGAGTGCCATCGGTGTGCTGCCGGACCAGACGATCGCCGTGCGAGATGAGCAATTGCCCATCCCCTGTCCAGGAGAAACTCGGCAGGTTTTCACGGGTCGCGATGCCGGGCACGGGCGTCAGGGGCCCGGCCCCGCTGGGTGGCATGAGAACGATCTGAGTCGAAAGCTCCTGCTGCACCGTTGCCAGCGTGTGGCCATCGGCTGCAATCGATAGAAAGTTGTGGTCGGTCAGGTCGTTGGTGACGGGGTGAAACGCGCCATCCGGGTAGGAGAACAGCCCGATCTGCTCCTTGACTGACAGATGCTCCCCGCGGGGCACATAGTTGACAAAGATTCCTCGCCCATCCGGCGTCCAGGCATTGCCCAAAATGATCTTGTCAGCGGGCGCGACGAAAGGCTGGATGCTCCCGCTCGCGAAATCAAAGAATCGAATCTGGCTCAGAGATTTGCCATTTGAAGTCAACGTCGAAATCGCCACGCGTTTGCCGTCGGGGGACCAGGACAGCTCTGCGGGCGGACCGCCCGCCGCGGGTTCGACATACAACACTTTCTCGTTTCCGCCGTCGGCGTCGGCTTCCAGCAAGCGCCACTTGTTCAATTCGGGATCGTTGTAGCGGGAATACACGATGCGCTTGCCGTCCGGCGAAAATACCGGGCCTCCGTCGACATCCTTGGCGAGCAAGGTGGGTGCACCGCCGAGCAGCGGAGCCCGGAAAAGGTTAAACGCCGCAGCTCCGCCTGCGGTCTCCCGGAAATAGAAAGAGTTGCCGTCAGGTGAGAAAACGAGCGAAGCGAACGATTGCCCCGATGCCGGGAGCACTTGGGTGTCACTGCCGGTGGGAATATTCCGCAGCCACAGGCTTTCGTTGCCGTTATCGGATTGCACGCTGAGTAGAAACCTGCCGTCCGGAGAAATGGCGGCGTTCTGCACTTTGCCGGTATTGGTTAACTGGGTGATGGAAAACCGCTGAAAAGGAGCGGCGGCTAGGCGCTGCAAAAGGTTGTATGCGCCGTAAACGGCGGCGGCCACGATCAGCAGGCCGGCGAGCAAAGCGGCGCCGGTGGCAGTCTTGTGCCGCCGGATACCGGCAACCGCAGAGGACGATCCACTGGAGGGCGCCGATGGGTCAACGGCCGAAGTCGCGCCACCGGACAATTGTCCGGCGGATACGATGACCACCGGGACTGCTGAGGCTCCGGAAGAAGCCGAGGATTCGCTGTTTGAGGCGAACAGACGCCCACTCGAATCCAGATCCCGCTTGATCCGCTGCAGGTCCGTCCCCATCTCGGCGGCTTGCTGGTAACGTAGAGTGCGCTCCTTTTCGAGCGCCTTGTTGATGACTTCTTCTAGCCGGGGAGGCAGATCGGGATTCAAGCGAACCGGCGCGACCGGGGATTTGTGGAGAATTGCGTCGAAGATCGCGGCCGACGTCTCGCCACGGAAAGGTAGCGTCCCCGTGGACATTTCATAGAGCACAGCGCCGAACGAAAAAAGATCGGTGCGATGGTCCAATTCCTTTCCCAGCGCCTGTTCGGGCGACATGTATGCGACAGTGCCCAGCGTGGTCCCGGGACTCGTCAGGTGCTGGTCGGTGCCTTCGGCGGTAGCCTGCAGTCCCGCGAGTTGAGAAGAACCGACTTGATCCGCCTTCACCTTCGCCAAGCCGAAGTCGAGCACCTTCGCATGACCTCGCTTGGTGATAAACATGTTGGCGGGCTTGATATCGCGGTGGACGATTCCGGCGGCATGCGCGGCATCGAGCGCATCCGCAATTTCGATCCCCAGCCGCAGAATCTCGTCGATTTCCATAGGCCGCCCGCCGATCCTGTGTTTCAGGGTCACCCCTTCGAGGAACTCCATCGCGATGAAGGCATGGCCATTCTCTTCGCCAATGTCGTGGATCGTGCAGATGTTGGGATGATTGAGCGCGGAGGCGGCCTGGGCCTCACGCCTGAATCGCGCCAGCGACTGTGCATCTCCGGCCACTTCGTCCGGCAAAAACTTGAGCGCGACGAACCGGTGCAGTCGCGTGTCCTCAGCTTTGTAGACCACGCCCATGCCGCCGCCGCCCAGTTTTTCCAGAACACGGTAATGCGAGATGGTTTGGCCGATCATGTGACGCGGAAACCTCAGGTGCCGTATGTTAGGGCGCTACTGCTGAGGAAGTCAAAGCGCTCCTCTGTTCAGGGCGGACTGTGGTGGTTTGTCGGCAAACCTTACGTTGGGATCACTTCCAGCTTGCCAGTGATCCGGGCATAGTCTTGAAGTCGTGCCCGCAAGCCGACACGCCCCCCGCTGTCTTCGAAGCACGAAAGCCTCTAGCCTCTCAGCAAACGCGCCAGATTCGATGATTCACAATTTTACGTCGTCGAAAAAAGCCAGGGCGCAAAGATGGGTCGATCACGGGCAAACAACTCTTTGTTGATTCAGGGCAACGATCGTCTTCCCGGGTAGTCCGGGCTGAAGGCGAGCGTACAACACCGAATAGGTGTCCATGTTTTCTCCTTCTTTGCCCGGGCTGCCCGTGACAGACACAAGCACCGTCCCATCGGTTTTGTAGTAGGTGTCTTGTGAGCGGTTAGCGGCGTAGGCGTGCGTCTTCTTGAACCCTGGCAGGTGAGCGTCATACCAAGCGAGGGTCGCATTCACTTTGGAGTCGTAAACCGAGTAGAAATCCACCTGCATTTTGCTTTAAGCAAGCCGTCGCGGAAACAGAACTCGCCTTGGCGCGGCTGTCGATTGAGCAAAGCCATGCCGCCGATGCCGAAACTGTGATCCGAAAATGCAAAGAACAGTTTCATCAAGATCAGCAGGCCGACGACGAATTGGCCGCCAGCGTTGTGCTGATCGAGGCCCTGCTGGCTGAATCCAAGCTTCCTGAAGCCGAGTCTGAGGAGGGAAAGGCTAAATCACTGGCCGACAAAAGTGCGAACACCTTGTTCCGTTTGCAGTTCGAAATGATGTCTGGTCGCGTGCAAGACTTGTTAGGCCATTTCCCAACGGCAAGCGCACAACTACAGAAGACACTTCAAAGCGCCCATTCTCATCATCTCTTGGAGCTTGAGTTCGAAACGCGACTAGCCATGGCGGAGTTGAGAAACAGGACAGGACAGCCGGTCGCAGCCCGTGCAGAATCGTTGAGCTTAGAGAATGCCGCCAGAAAGAATGGGTTTGGGCTGATAGCGAGTAAAGCTCAGTCTTTTCGCAATGCTCGTGAATAAAGCTCTCCTCTTCGAGTCTATGAATGCTGCGCGACCCACGTAGCGGGAGTAAGGTCTGGGAGGCGCTGGATCGGGCGATCGGCAAGCCCGGCGAGAATCGCGGACAAGTATTCACGCACGGGGAGTTTCAACCTGGGCAACTCTCCACGACCGAGAGAATGGCCGCAACCTTCGGTCCCGCTTGTGGGCTGCCGATGTGCAACCAATTCTTGCGACCAAGAGCTACCGGACGCATCGAGTTCTCCGCCAGGTTAGTACTTAGCTCTAATTCGGGATACTCCAAAAAGCGGGTGAGCTTCTTCCAAAGCGTGAGCGCGTATTGGCAAGCCTTACTGAGTGCACTGGAGGGCAACGCAATCGACTGCGCTGCGGCGATCTTGCTACGAATATCGTCGAGAAGAGGTTTGGCCGTTTCGTGACGCCGGATATGGCGAGCCGCATCAGTCAGCGCTTTGCGGCGAGCTTCCGCATCGACGGCAAACAGTTCGTCCATTCGCGCCACAATCGGAGTTGCAACCCGGTCTCGTGGATTCAGCTGCACCACCTCGAAAAACTGTCTTCTAGCATGCGCCCAGCAGCCCGCGTGAACCATTCTCGTCCCGCCGATCTGATCGTAGGCGGTATAGCCGTCCGTTTGCAGAATGCCTTCGAACTGTCCCAGGAACCGCTTCGGTCCGTCCCGTCCTCGACCCAGACGGAAGTCGAACACCACAGTCCCTCCGGGGCGACTGTACTGCCAGAGGTATGCTTGGTGGTTCTTCCCGCGGCCCTCGCGCATCTGCACATCCACCGGGGTTTCATCCACCTGAATGTAAGTTCCACTTATCAACTCCCGCCTCATGGCGGCGACCATAGGGATTAGCAACTCGTCGACTTTGAGAACCCAGCCGTCCAGCGTCGCTCGGCTGATCTCCAATCCGATGTCCCTTTCCAGGATCACACTCTGCCGATGCAGCGGCGTGTGGTTACAATACTTGCTGACGACCGTGTCGACGACAATGCGGTCACTCGCCAGGCATTTCTCGATGATCCTTGGTGGCAGTGGTGCTGAGAACACCCCTAGCTCCTCACACGACCGGCAAGCCCGCTTCTCTCGTCTCGTGACCAGAACGAAATACTTCGCCGGTTCCATGTCCAGTTGAGAACTCTCATCGTAGCCGATCACCACAGTTTCTTTTCCGCAGCGTTTGCACACGAGCTGATCTAATGCGCAGGGCAGAACCCGCTCAACGCGAGGAAGAGTCGCCGGCAACTCCTGGCGACCCGGATGCTTGACGAATTTCTTGGTCGACCGGTGCGCCGGCGTGTGCTCACTCTCCGCCTGCTCGGTCATTTCACTGACGACCGGCTCAAGCTCGAACAGTTGCATTTGCGCCTACGAAAGTTTTTCCCCACCCGCTCCATACTTCTCGATCCGCAGCAGCCGCAATCGCTCTTCCAGTACCTGAATCCGCAGCTCCGCGTACTGTAGCTTGCTCTTCAGTTGCGCGATGAGTTCCAGGTCGGCTGGCGATGAAGGGATGGGAGCTATACTCACAATGGGTTAATGATTTACCAGAGCCTGCGGAGGAGCGAAGCGACGCAGCCGGCCAGTTCGTGGGCAAGCGGGCGGGGAGCGCGAGAGCCGTGGGCGCAGGCAGGAGCGAAGCGACGCCTGCACACACGGCGAAAGCGCTGCCTCAATCTTCCCCGCACCGCGAGCACAATCCGACCAAAACAATTCGGGCCGCCCGAAGGCAGCCCGTTTGGTTTTAACTGATAGTTGAAAGCTGATAGCTGAAAGCTAGTCCCCAGCCACAGGCTCCGCCACTTCCGGCTTAGCTTCATTCGCCGCGTTGCCGTTCGCCTTACCCAGCGCACCCAGCGGAATGAATCCGTTCTCCGCGACTGCGGGCTTCTCTTTCAAAACAACTTCGCGGTAAAGCGAAGCCATGCGCGCGTTGTAAGCCTCATCATTCTTCTGCGGCCCACGATGCCCAGCCACGGGTGTTTCGGAATGGTCAACAGCGGAAACCCGAAGCCCGTCAGCCGAAGCCTGCTGCTTCGCATCCCGCGCCCGCTTCTTCTCTTCCCGCGCGTTCTTCGCAATCCCCAGCTTGTCCAGATCATGCTGCAGTTCATTGGTGACAATCTCTTCGCGCAGCTTGAGATAGTCGGCAGTCTCGTCTTCCATCTTCACTTTCTTTCCGCCCGCAAAAATCTCGTGCCGTCCATGCTCTTCATACCACTTGGTGAGCGTGGCGGTCATATGCATCTTCTCGATGATGTTCCGCCAGCCCACGCCCGTGTTGTAAGCGCAGAATGAAATCTCGCCTTCCTGCGTAGCGTAAGGAATAATGCACTGCTCCGTCCGCCGGAAGTCGTAATTGAACAGATCCTGGAACCACATCCCCGCAATGAACAGGAAGTTCCAGCGGTCGTTTGTCCGGCGCTTCATCACGTCGTCAACCGTCCGGTCCGGACCGACCTTGCCGTAGTTCTTTCCCGTAGCATTAAAGTTCTTATCAAACTTCCGCAGCAGATCCATCAACTTGAAATGCGTTGGCGACTGGAACGGATCGTAGTTCTTCATCAAACACAAAGCCATCCCAAACACGGTAAGAAACTTCCCCCGCGCCGCATCGTTCACCTTCGCAATATCCTTAGCGAGTTGATCCCCCTTCAAAAACGCAGTAACCGGAACCGCCTCCTTAGTCTCCTTATCAATCATCACCGCCATCCCCGTCCCGCAATTTGGATGGCAACCACAGCTTAGTTGGCCCCAGTCGTTTTTTACGTCGTTGGCATGCATCAGGTCGGCCCAATCGCTGAATGTTCCCATGAAACTGATGGGGAACCAGTCGCGGGATGGTTCGCCTAAGCCGGTTTGGTTTTTTACGTCGTGGGCTAGATGAGATAGCGTGTAGCGCTGGGCTTGGCGGCGGTCGTCGGTCACCGCTTCGTCGCGGCCGGTGAAACTTACTGGCTGGAAGCTCAGGAAGCTGATTGTTTTTGGATTGTCCAGCGCGAACTTGATGATTCTTCCAACCTGTTCGTTGTTGATGCCGTTTACGATTGTCACTACCGGGACGATTTCTACTCCGGCTTTGTGGAGGTTTTCGATCGCCTTCAACTTCACGTCGAACAGGTTGCCTACCATGCGGTGGGCGTTGGCGGCGTTACCGATGCCGTCGAACTGCAGGTAGGCGTAGCGCATGCCTGCTTCTACCGCTTGCTGCGCGAATTCAAAACTCTTTGCGAATTCGATTCCATTCGTTGCGGCCTGCACGGAGTTGTAACCGACTTTCCTCGCGTAGCGAACCGCGTCGAGGAAATACGGGCTCAGCGTGGGCTCGCCGCCGGAGAACTGCACGCTCATCTGCCGGCGCGGCTTGATGGTGATGGCGTTGTCGAGCATGGTCTTGATTTCTTCCCATTGCAGTTCGTGGACGAAGCCTACCTGGTTCGCGTCCATGAAGCAGGGATCGCACATCATGTTGCAGCGGTTCGTCAGATCGATAGTGAGGACCGAGCCGCGTCCGTATTTCACGGTCGATGACCCGTGATGGTGCAGCTTCTCGTCGTTATGCGCGGCGATGTCGCGGCCGGGGAAAACGTCTTCCAGGTGCTTCGAGAATTCGGTGTCGATCGACATCACGTCTTCGAAGTGGCCGTGCTTCGGGCAATCTTTCACCATCAGGATCTTGCCGTCGCGTTCGATGATGGTGGCTTTGATCTCGCCTACTTTTTCGTTCATCAGAACTTCGTGCGGCAGTTTGCCGTCGAGAATCTGCTGGCGGATTTCCGGCACACACTTCGGGCACAGCGAATCGGTGGAGCGCGGCCAGCCCAGCGGCGGCTTCGACTTCTCGTAGGACTTGAGCAGAGGCTTGTCGGACCATTTCGGCGTGGGCGATGGGTTGGGCTTGATGCGATTCAAGCCGTCGAAGACGACCCAAGCGCCTTTGGCGGCGACGGTAACTGCTTTCTCTACGTACTTGATCGGCTTGCGCATGCTTTAGAGGCTCCTAGCTGTTGCTTTCTTGCTCTTGGGTCTTCGGTCGTAGGAAAACTCGGGCGGGAACTTGCCTTGGCTTCGCCTTCGATCCTTGCCCCACAAAACCTTGTCTCCAAAACCCAATTACGTGTGGTTCTCCCCGGGAATTGAACCTGGTTCTTACACTTTTGCCTGGGTATTGGTCTGTTGTGATGCTATTGGAGGGGAAGGAGTTACGCATCTTTATCCCAACGAACGGTGCAAAAATGGGGTTTAGCGGTTGATTGCGGGATTGGGTGGAGGGTAAGGGTACGAATATACTTGACACACAATCGCTTATTTGCTACATTTACTTACATGAAAGCGCCGAAAACACTCCAAGAAGCCATCGTCTACTTCTCCGATCCTGACCGAGCCTTCGATTTCGCGGTTAAACTGCGCTGGCCGGACGGCAAAGTGCATTGCCCTCGGTGCAACTCTGACAGGCATTCGTTTATCAAGACGCGCCGCATCTGGTACTGCAATCCCTGCAAGAAGCAGTTCACGGTCAAAGTCGGCACGATCATGGAAGATTCGGCCCTTGGTCTGGACAAGTGGATGACGGCATTTTGGATGCTGGTTAACTGCAAGAACGGGATCAGCAGCTACGAAGTGGCGCGTGATCTCGGTATCACCCAGAAGTCGGCTTGGTTCATGCTGCAACGTCTCCGTTATGCTCTGCATACCAAGCATCACGACACAAAGTTCGGCGGCGGATCGCAGAACCAAGAGCGCGAAGTCGAAGCCGATGAAACTTGGGTTGGTGGACGCATCAAGAACATGCACAAGGACCGCAGACTTCGCTACGACCAAACACGCGGCAACTACGGCAAGACGATTGTGCAAGGCATCTTGGATCGTGAGCTTCGCCAAGTCCGCGCCACAGTCGTACCGGATATTAAGCGGGAAACGCTCCAGACCCAAATTCTCAAGAACGTGAAGTTTGGCTCTAAAATCTACACCGACAACTTGGTTGCCTACGACAAACTCAACCAGCGCTTCGTGCACGATATGGTCAATCACTCTCAGGAATACGTCCGGGGCCGCGTACACACAAACGGAATCGAGAACTTTTGGAGCCTTCTCAAGAGAGGCTTGACGGGAACCTACGTTGCTGTTGAGCCGTTTCATTTGTTTCGGTACGTAGACGAACAAGCCTTCCGCTATAACAACCGCAAAGATGCGGACGGCAATAAACTTACTGACGCTGATCGCTTCGCCAAAGCCATGTCTCAGGTCGGCCCATTTCGCCGTCTCACTTACGCCGAACTCACGGGCAAGAACGAATCGCCGCGCCACGTATCGACAGGGACGGGGGAAACGACAGAGAACGTTCCCTTCTAGTCCTTGTCGGCGCGTTTCGACTTGCGCGAAGTAGCTCTAGGCTGCTTCGCGTTTTTCTTGTTCGGCGCTACAATGTCGGCCTTGGGAACTTGGAACACCGCTTTCATCCCCCGTTCAAAGTTCTCTAAAGCTTCTGGGCCTTCGATGTATTCCCGCGTCTTCATGTGTCGAGTCTAGCACCCGTAACAAGATACTTGATGCATCTAGGAGAAACTATGGCCGATCAAGACAATCCCACAGGCAAGCATGAAGATCCCCATCAGGGCGACGCAAATGCCCACCCCAACGGCATCCCTAATAGCATCGATAGACTGCCGAATGATGCAGATCCCAAGCGCGGTCAAGATGCTCCCAACGCTCACCCAAAACAATCTGTCCTCATTCGGCTCTGGCGCGGTCTCTGGAGAAAACGCATATTCTGGCACCAAAGACCCGACCGACCGCACGTCAATTGGGCGGAAATTACGACTGTGTGTCTCACCATTGGAATCGTTATCGCGGCGTTTATCCAAGCCTTTATCTACTGGAAACAGGCGGGAATCATGCAACGGTCCCTCACCCAGAACGAGCAAACGATTGCCCTCAATAGGGGACAAGTTTCCATTGCTGGTAGGAATGCTAAGACTGCAGAAGATACCCTCAGTGAAATTCAAGACAGCAGCAATGACACTCACGAACTCGCGGTACAAGCCAAGAACCAAGCCGACAGGACACTCGCGCAAGCCAATGCCACTAACAGACTCGCGGAGCAGGCTAAACGGCAAGCTGATATTGCCGCTAATACGTTCGAGGCTGAAGAACGCCCGTGGGTCGGCATGGATCACATAAATCCGCCAGTCAAGATCGCTGTCGGCACCACCCCTTCTAGCACTCTCTTCTACAGGAATTGGGGTCGGGGCGTTGCCATCCACGTAGTGAGCGAGTACCGAATGCAATTTTTTTGCACGCCGTTCCCGACGCGGCCCAATTTCGATGTCAATACCAGCCCGACGCCGGTTTTGTTGATGCCGGGACAAGCCGTCGAAACTGGCAAGAGTGTTTTCACGAATGCCTTGACCCCCAACGATATGCTTATATCGGCGCAGCCAAATTGCGGGCTCTATGCATTTGCTAGGATCACCTACCGGGACAGAGGCCGGCGCGAGCACTGGAGACACATCTGCGGCATATGGGATCACACCACGGACAATACCTTCAGCATATGCAGCTTCTACAATGACGGCGATGAAGACTACGCCGACGGCCAGGAGCCGTAGCGCCCTGTCACGGTTTTTCAATCATCAACTCCTTACCATTATGTGTCAAGTATGTTGACACCAGGGTAAGTTGTTGAAAGGAAAAGGGGCTTTGTGGCTTCGCCGCTTGTGGCCGGGTGTAAGATGAGACAGAAGGCCAAGCTCGCGGAGGCGCCGTGAATTTCAAGATTGAATTTGAGCAGGAAGAGGACGGGCGGTGGATTGCCGAGATTTCCGAGCTGCCGGGAGTCATGGCCTACGGGACTACCCGGGCCGAGGCAGAGGCAGCCGTTGAAGCGCTCGCGCTGCGGGTGATTGCGGACCGGATTGAGGCGGAGAAGGTCGGGCAGAAGACAATCAGCTTTGCTACGGCGTGAGTAAGTGGCCAAGTTCGAAAAGCTAGCCGGGTGTATCGAGCTTTGTTGCGCAGCGGATGGTCTGCTAAGGCGCGCAAGGGCTCTTCCCACATCACGTTGCAAAGAGCTGGCTACGCAGATTTCGTGTGGGCGTTTCACGACCGCGTGGAGATCAGTCCGAAGATGCTGGCACGGATCGCGAAGCATACGGGGTTGGGGGTGAAGGATTTGTAACGCGGGCGGCAGCGGTGGTGTCTCCCACTTCTCGCAAAGAACGCGAGAAATGGGGCACCCAGATGAGGGGCCATAGGTCCTTTGTTCGGGAGTCGCTCGCTTTGCGTGCGACTCCGCTTCCTCAGGATGACAAAGCGGGCGCGCCTTTGGTGTTGGTGTTGTCCGTGTGGGACGGACACTCCTGTCCGTCGCCTTTGACGTTGATGTTGACCTTGCCTTTGACCTCGAACTGAGGAGACCTCCACTACCGCAAGGACAACCGTGGAAGAGCGGCGCTTAAGCGCCGCGAAAACCTGCACCCTCCCCACGCAACTGCGTCATCCCGAGCGCAGCCGTTCTTCCAGGCGGAGCGAGGGATCTCCCGCGAACCAGGACCGCGCCGTGTGGCACGGACACTCCCGTCCGCCGCCATTGACTTTGCGGTGGACAGCCGAGGACGGCTATCCCACATGGGCCTTCGAGCCGAGGCACGGGTCTTTGTTTCTTGGAGCCGGGTGAGCAATTTTGGACAGCTTTGTCATTTCGGGAACGGTATTATCGGGCTACTTCGAAGAGGCTAGGTTCCAGTGAGGGGGACGACCTCTTTCGCGGGTAGGCATGGGTTAGGGCTGGCCGTTGGCTGCATTTGACCCTTACGCCTGCCCTTTTTTTCTGCCGGGTTGCCCCGACCTGCGTGCCCCAGTTCTCGCATCCTTTGCGAGAGGTGGGATCGTCAACTACCCCTGCTAACAACGGCTCTCGTCCTGAAATATTTCCACAGCCTCCTTGTGACATGTGACCTTGCGGACAGCCTCAGATCCATTGCATCATTGTCCCAGCAGAGGAAGCAGGCACAGTGATATCAGCGAGAACGCCCGCGGTCGAAAATCCGCCCGTAAGTCCAATGCTCTCAAGATTTTGATCTATAAGATCTTTGTTATGAATATTTTGGAAGGAAATTCGCAGGCCATTGTCGGCAAGTTGCTGATTCCAGATATTTTGAGGAATCGAGGGGGGAGGGGGGTAGGGTAACTAAAAGATAAACCTGCAGCCCAGAACGGAACGCACAGGCGCTCACAGCTAGCGAAGAGTTACAGCCTCACAGATCTTTACTTTTACTTGCCCTTCGTTCGACGCGCCGGGGCTTTGCTCTTCAATTTGACCTGGTTGTAGAGAATGGCGGCGCGGACTAGATTTTTTAGAGCACGGTCGTTAATCTTGTCGCCCTCGAAAAGATCGATGGCTCGCCAGGCGTTGCCTCCGAGGCCGGCATTGAAGAGCTTGTCGGGATCCGGGAGTTTCGCGCCGTGGGCGAAGGTAAGCTTCACCTTATCTTTGTGAGCGTTGCCAACCGCGATAATTCCGTCGCGAGACCACACCGGGCTTCCCATCCACTTCCATTCTTCGATGATGTCACGGTCGGCTTCGAGAATCGTCCTGCGGATGTTGGCGAGCGTTTTGCCGCGCCAGTCCGGGAGTTTTGCGATCAGGTGGTCGATGCGTTCCGATGGATTCATGGTCTTTGTGCCTCGAATTCTTGTCGCATTGTCACGCGAGTAGTTTAGCCCCAGCGTCTGGTCTCGCCGATCTCTTCGAAATCAATCGTCGAACGACATGGCCTTTCCACATCCACAATCCTGAAAGGATCAATAGAGGAAGAAAAATATACCTAATCGTAGGAGCGTAATACGGAGTGTGCGCCGGTGAATCATAGATGTAACCGATGATCGGAATGCCGAAGGCGATGTGAGTCCAGCGAAAAATCGAACGCTTGGTAGTTTCTTTCATGATAGTCGCTCCTCCACTCCTCGGCGATGACCCTTCATTTCGATTCACGAGTTTCGATCTGGCTTAGGCGGCCAGTTGGGCATTTCGATACCGAACTGCCTAGCGTACTCGGCGTGCAGCCGCTGCCAGCCGAACTTCACGGCGTCGGGGCCGACGATGCGGCCGAGGGGAGTTCCGCTGAGCAGGTGATCGAGAACGTCGAAACAAATGTGCCAGCCCGCCGCCCCCATGGCCATGAAGCGCTGACCGATATTAGTCCACAGGGTCAGGCGCGTGCCGCTGGCAGAGGGTTCGAGTTGCCATCGCATGTTGAAGTCACCCCAGTTGTACTCGAGCAGGGTGGGAGCGTCGGCTCGCGTCACTCTGGCTTCGGAGACGTTCAGCTTGGGCGCCGCAACTGTTGTGAGCTTCACGGTGGCTCCAGCCGTACTGAGGCTGCCATCGGCGTCGAAGGGAGCCCACTCGCGCAGTTGCGCCGGGTCGGTGAGCGCCTGCCAGACTTTTTCGGGCGAGTGGCGGAGTTCGCGGACGAGGATGAGCGTCCACTTTTCTTCTCCGTTTTGTCCCCGGTCCTTCTGTACCCGCGCCAGATTGGCGGGACCCGGTGTGTAGTGCTGGAGGTCGCTCATCTTCTTCTCCTTTTATTCCTAGCGTCAATAGCGCTTTAGCTGGGTGAGCTGAATAAGGTTGCCGCAGGTGTCGTTGAGCATGGCAATGGTCGAGCCGGTGACGTCGGTGGGCGGCATGGTGAACTCGGCCCCACTGGCCTTGATGCGCTCGTAGTCTCCTTTGACGTCGTCGGTGAAGAACATGGCCGCGGGCTGGTGCTGTTGAAAAATCGCCTGCTGATAGGTTTTGGCTGCAGGATTGTTGTTCAGGGCAAGCTGCAGCTCAGTGCCGTCCGGCTCCTCGGGCGAGGCCACGGTCAGCCAGCGATACGGGCCCTGGCTGAAATCGGTCTTTTTAGTGAAACCCAAAACCTCTGTATAAAAGCGCAGGGCTTTGTCCTGGTCGTCTATGTAGATGGTGGTCACTTTGATTTTCATTTTCTTTCTCCTTGGTTACGTTCGCGATTTGGATCGTCTTGTCGCCGTCTTCCTTTTCGCTGGAGCTGACTTAGCAGGCGTCGAAGGATGCATGCGGTCGAGGTGGCGTTCGAGAGCATCGACGTGAGCGGACCAGAAGCGGCGGAACTGAGCCAGCCAGGCATCCACCTGCTGAAGCGGTTCGGGATTCAGCCGGTAGAGACGGCGCTGCGCGTCCACTGTGGACTCGACGAAACCAGTCTCGCGCAGCACTCGCAGGTGCTTGGAAACGGTCGGCTGCGACATACGAAGCTGGCGCTCGATCTCTCCGACTGACTGTTGTGACGAGACCAGGAGGCTTAGTATGGCGCGGCGGTTGGGCTCGGCAATGACTTCGAAGATCGATTCCATTGGTCTGATATACTCTGCCGCGCATATACTTGTCAAGGCATATTACGAAATAATTTAGAGGCTGCGAACGGGTCCGCGGCGAATCCGAGGAGTGGCGGCCTCGGGAGGGAGCCAGGGTTTCTTTCTTTGGATCGCACTCTGTTGCCGTTGGGCGGGGAGTATCGGTCCCGCGTGGGGCAGCTTGCGTCCGACTGCGTTGAAAGAACGTCCCCCCAAGAACAGTTCGATCAACGGCAGTCGGACACTGAGCCGCGCCCTGCGCTATGAGTCAGGAACGTAGCGAGGGCAAACCTGGCGCGAATCCGGCCGGTCTGGCATTTAAGACCAGAGTCACAAGAATCGCGGCCTCTGTGTTGGAGCTTCCGTTTCGAGCACATCGAGAACAACGTCGATCACATCCTGGGCCTCGATGGGGTTCGCAAAACCACACATTCCGACGGCGCTGGAGATGATTTCGCGGAGTTCGCGTTTCGGCAATGCTGTAAGTCCTCCCACGTCCTGGTGGAGTAGCCGCAGTAGCAGCACCAACTGAGCCACTCTCCCGTCCTTGAGATAGAGACACGAATCGGAGTAGGCCTTGCCGAACACGCTGTTTAGGCGCTTGTCTTCTGCGCCGTAGAGAAAAAACGGCTTACCTACTTTGTCCATGGTCGCCTCCGTTTTGGCTTTTCCAGGTGTCGAGCCATCGGTAGAAGAACGGTTTGGACTGCGGGCTTCCAGGATCCAGGGCAGAGGGTCTGGCTCGGGAAGACGAACGGGACTTTGAGGGTGAGCACGGAACGGTGTGTGAAGATTGCGCGCGAGTGATGCTCGCGCCCGGCGCGTTCGGTGGCTGAACAAGGGCGCAAACGATTTTTTTCATGAAACCTCCTCTGATTCGGTGATTGAATTTTCAGTCCACTATTACTGGCTGAACGCCGGTCTTTGCCTTGGGGCTCCTGACAGGGGTTCGGCTGGGACAGGATTGCGCTCGAGACTTGAGGACGAGTACGCGGAATTCAGATTTGTCGGGAACTCGTCCGTCGCGGCGCCCGCGCGACGGGCAACAGGGCCAGTCCGCGTGCACAGCGAGCCATTCAGTCGGATCGAGGGGTCACTTCAGATGAGAAACGTACAGAGCAGATCCTGAAACGAACGGGGATGGCGCTGTCTCAGCGTGACTGCCGGTTGGGACACGACGCCGTGGACAAAGCAGCCTGGGCACTGATTTGACAGCGCCGGCAGAACCGCGATGGGGTTGACCGTGGGAGAAATCACCTGGATTCGCGGACGTACAGGAGGAGCCAGATTTACGGGAGCGTCCGCTTCGTTGAAGGCAGTCTCGGGCAAGTCTGGTCGGGGCATGACGGATACGCAGACTGCGGCTGCTAGCAGGAAGAGAACCAATGTCAAACGAAGTCGCATCGCGTCGCTACACCATTGCCCGCAAACAAACTAATCCCGCGAGCAGGTGTTGTCAATGTTGATCTCGAGGGCGGGCAGCCTTTGTTGGGCGCTGGGCGGGTTCTTTCGCGGGCCGGGTGGACGGCCGAATGGGCCGTCCCCACACGGACGCGGCAGGCATTCGTTGCGTTATCCACTTTCATCCTCAGCTTTTCCACAATCGTTGGCGGTGGAAACATCTAACCCGGTTGGCGCGGAACGCTTCCCTACTCAATAGGATAGAGACTTCCTTCTACGATGTGATCTCTGCCGTTGACAAAAATTTCTGAGGGGCTAGAATACGCCTCGCTCGTTACCCTGCTAAATTTAAAACATGACGCCTAAACTTCTCGATCCCGTGGTGCTGCAGACCGATTTCCCGGACCTTAAACTTCACGCCAGCGGCAAGGTGCGCGATGTTTATCAGCTGGATAATGAGCGCCTGCTGTTCGTCGCTACCGACCGCATTTCGGCTTTCGACTACGTGCTGGCAACCGGCATCCCGCAAAAGGGGCGGGTGCTGACCCAGATTTCTTTGTTCTGGTTTGATTTTCTTTCTGACATCGTTCCGAACCACTTAATTACAGCGGACGTGGAGAAGTTTCCGCAGGAGTTGCAGAAATATGCCGAGGTGCTACGCGGGCGGTCGATGATTGTGCAGCGGGCTGAAATGTTTCCGGTGGAGTGCGTGGTGCGGGGATACATTTCAGGATCGGCGTGGAAGGAATATAAAGCGACAGGCAAAGTGTGTGGGATCGAGTTGCCGACGGGATTGCGCGAGTCGGAGGCGTTTCCGGAGCCGATCTTTACTCCGGCGACGAAGGAAGTAAGTGGGCATGACGAGAACATTTCGTTTGCCCGGATGTGCGAAATTTTGGGGTCGGAGACGTCAAGCACTCTGCGCGACCTTACGTTGCGGGTCTACAAGAAAGCTGCCGCGTATGCCCGGCAGAGGGGTATCATCATCGCCGACACGAAGTTTGAGTTTGGACGAACGGCGAAGGGAATCACGCTGGCGGACGAAGTGCTTACGCCGGACTCCTCGCGCTTCTGGCCCGCCGACAAGTACGCGCCCGGCCGCGGACAAGAATCGTTCGACAAGCAGTATGTTCGCGACTACCTGGAAGAGATTCACTGGAACAAGCAGCCGCCTGCGCCGGCTTTGCCGGACGAGGTGGCACGCCGCACCAGCGAAAAGTATCTCGACGCGTATTTCCAGATTACGGGACACAAGCTGGATGTGTAGGAGTAAGACCCGGCGAAAAGCCATCCGCGGCTTGACTCGAGAAAAAGCCGGGCGCAGGAGAACGGGATGACCGCGGCCGACTGGTTGATTGTCGCGGTGGTGTTGCTGAGCATCATTTCGGCAGCGGTGCACGGCTTTTTTGCCGAGGCGCTCAGCATGGCTGGACTGGTTGTGGGTTACGTGGTTGCCGCCTGGCAGTATCCGGGCCTGTCGGCATGGTTCATGACGTTTTTGAAGAACGCGTGGCTAGCGGATATTTTTAGTTTTCTCATCATCTTTTTTGTGATCCTGCTGGTGTTCAACGTGGCCGCCAGGGTTGCACGCAAGCTGATGAAAGCCGCCGGGCTGAGCGGGTTTGACCGTTTTTTGGGAGCATTGCTCGGCGTGGTAAAAGGGGTTTTGATCGTGACCGTGGTGCTGATGGGTATGACCGCGTTCACGCCTACTTCAACCATGCTGAAGAGGTCGACGTTGGCGCCGTATTTTCTGGTCGTGGGCAGGGCTGCGATGTGGGTGGCGCCGGCGCAGCTGCGGGCGCGGTTCAATGATGGGTTGGAGTTTCTGCATCGGGCGCCGCAGGATTTGACTGGGACTCCGGCTGCGAAGCCGAAATAAGTTGGAGGCGAGTAGAAAGTTAAAAAACGATATTAAGAAAAAGAGAGAGACCTACCGTGAAAGATCAACTGGAAGCACTCATTCTGCAAATGTATAAGAGCAACATCCTGTATTCCGAGGGTGTACGCGAATTCAAGAAACGCTTTATTCTCACCGTTCTCCAGGAAAACAAGGGCAACCAATGCCGCGCGGCGCGCGAGTTGGGGATGCACCGCAACACGCTGAGCCGGACCATCGATGAGCTGAAGATCGACGTCCGCCAGCTTCGGGATGGGGCGAAACGTCCACCGCGGAGCGCGCGGCCGGCGTCGTTGGATCGGGAGAAAAAGGCAGTGCGCTAGGCGGCCTGTTTCGAGTATTTCCGCGTTCCCGGTTCATCATTCATCGCCATTCGTCTATCCACTGCTATGCAAGAAGGCAGCCCTTGCGGGCTGCCTTCTTGTTCGAATCGGACGGCTATCAGTTCGCGGCTGGTTTGTGATGCACGGGCGCAGTCTTCGGCTTCGGCAACAATCCCTTGTCCATCGTCATCATGAACGGGCTTGAGGTGTAGGAGGCGGGTTCGCCCTGAAAGTCCAGGCTGGCGCCTTCTTTGGGGATAAGCCGGAGAGGGACTTTCTCTTCGAAGGTCAGCGTGAGGTCGGCTTTCTTGGCGACGATGTCATCCTCGCTGGCGGCGATATCGAACTCGGTCGACGTAGCTTTGATGACTGTGCCGTTCATGTAAACGGGCTTGCCTTTAATGGCGTTCCATACCGCATCCTGGTCTTCCTGGCTGCCGTTGGAGAGCACGAACTCCCAGGTGGCGAAGTCCATCTTGTCGGGGAGCGTAGCTACCACCATGTTGTGAGCCTGTTCTGCCGGGGTGGGAGCGGGTTTGATGGTGAAACCAGCGGGAGGGGCTGGGTTGGCCTTGGCTTGAGCCAGAACGTCTGTCCAGCCGTCTTCTCCGGCGTGGTACTTCACGTACAAACCTTTGGCGTATTTCTCGATCGACTGCTGATACTGAGCGTTGGGCGCGACGATGGAAGCGCGCGCGGTGAACCAGATCGCATTGATCGGGTCCGGAGTAAGCTTGGGATCAGGCGGAGTGGGTCCAGCGTAGGCCAGCGCCAGGGGATAGACGACGCTGAAATCCTTCTGGAAATCTGGGCTGCTGTCAACGGCGGCGCGCAAGTCCTTTCTTGCGGTGTCATAGTCCTTGTCGGTGAGAGCTGCCAGACCGAGCGCGGCGTTGAAAACCCCGGTCATCTGATCTTTCATCTTTTGAAAGTCGGCGTCTGACATGCCAGCGGGCTTGGCGAATTTTGGCAGGTCATCGAGTCCCATCTGGCCGTACTTCTTGGCATCTTCCAGTTCCTGCTTGGCGTTGGGGTCACCACTTTGTGCTTTGAGACGATCAAAATAAGCCAGCAAGAACATGGCGCGCTCGTTGGTGGGATCGGCGGCTAGGAGCTTGGTGGCCATTTCAATGGTTTTCGCCGTGTTCCCCGCCTGCTGGTAGTCCTGCATGAGAGTCTGCAGGGCCGGAACCTTCATAATGCTGTTGGGATACTGGGTGAGAAATGCTTCGAGGCCGCTGATCTGCGCGGCGTCCTTCTGCCCGATTGCGCCGACGTAGGCGTTGTACTCAGCCGGGTCTTTAATAACCGGCGCTGGGGCAGGCGCCGCGGTTTGCGCGGGAGCGGCGGACGGTTGCGACGGTGCCGGCTGGGCAGCGTTCTGGGCAGTCGCCAGCGCGGCAGCCCCAAGCACAACCGTGACCAGAATCTTTTTCATCAGTGTGGCTCCTTGGATTTTACGGGATCGACAACTCGCATCTGCGTGAGACGAATAGCGACTGACCCATCATTCGGGTTTCGCCGGATTATAAGTACCTCTTCATCCGAAGGCAAGCAACTTCCTAGTTTGCCCCTGGAGCCATTGTATAAGATGCATAAATCCGGGCTCGCGCACAAGCTCCGATTCTGCTGCGCGGGGCGAAACCAGACAGGAAGGCCTTTCCATGGGCACGACTCGAAAAGATCATGCTGGAGCGGCCGCGGCGCAGCCGCTGGCTGGGCAGGTAGCGGTGGTTACCGGGGCGGGCCGGGGTATTGGCGCGGCCATTGCAGAGAAGTTGTCGAGCCTGGGCGCAACCGCAGTGCTGTGCGGGCGCACTGGCGCGGCTCTGGAATCGGGGGCGCAACTAATCACGCGGGCGGGCGGGAAAGCCGAGGTTGTTCCTTGTGACGTGACCAGTCTGCAGTCGGTTGAGGCGGCGGCCGGGCGGGTCGAAGGTTTGTTTGGGCGAGTCGACATCCTGGTGAATAATGCTGGCATCGGCGGGTTTGGCGGGCCGCTGCACGAACTTGCTCCCGAGGCCTGGGACCAGATTTTGAACACGAACCTGCGGGGCGTTTATTACGCGGTGCATGCGTTTGCGCCGCTGATGATTCGAGCGCGATCTGGACACATCATCAACATCTCGTCGCTCGCGGGAAAGAATGCGCTGCCGAACGGAGCGGCTTACGCGGCGTCGAAATGGGGATTGAACGGGCTGAGCTACTCTGTGGCGGAGGAACTACGCGGCTATAACATTCGCGTGGCCGTGATCTGTCCGGGATCGACGAACACTGAGCTTAGCCCCCACGCGGGCAAGGATCCGGCGAAGATGCTGCAGCCGGAAGACGTGGCGCATACTGTGGCGATGCTGGTGACGCAGAGTCCGCAGTCGTTTGTGAGTGAGATTCTGATGAGGCCCACGCAGAAGCCTTGATTTCGCCGTTGCCAGAGTTCACTTCTTGAATAGATTCTCAAACGCCTGGCGAGCGTCGTTGGGGCGCAGGCTGGCGGGCGTGGACGTTTCTTTTTCGCGGGTAACGCGGATCTCGAAAAACGTGCAATCGTTGCGGGCATCTTTTTTGGCGATGCGCTCTTTGCTGGGCTGCATGCACTCGAAGCGGCTGCCGGGATCAAAATACATGCACTGCTTGCAGGAATGCAGTTCGAAGCCGCACTTGGGGCAAAGGCCAGTTGGCGGAATTGCCTGCAGCACCGTGCCGCACTGGGCGCAGCGGGAGACGGTTCGCGTGCCGGGCATGTTCACGGGCTTGGGGCCCATGCTGTAGTCGCGTCTCGCGGGCGGTACGGGGGCGGGCTTTTCTCTCGCCTTTTCTGGGAACTCCGGACGCGGCTTTTCCTGGCGGTCGCGGTCTTGATATCCATGTTGACGGTATTTGGCCACGGAACCTCCGAGCACGTTGGCGTATTGTCTCGCCTGCGGGGCTTTAAGACAAGTCGGAACGCGGTCTTTCCGGCTACACACGGTACTTCAGCACGCGTGACCCGGTACTCGCTAAAATAGATTCATGATTCATGAAATCTTTCCTGTGGGGCCGCTGCACTGCAACTGCTCGATTATTGGCGACGAGACCACTCGCGAAGCGATGGTCATCGACCCCGGCGACGATATTGAGGACGTGCTCGCGCTCATCCGCAAGCATAACCTGCAAGTCAAGCAAATCGTGATCACGCACGCCCACATTGACCATGTGGGAGGAGCGATGAAGCTGCGCGCGGCTACGGGAGCGCCGATCCTGCTTAATCAGAACGACTATGCCCTGCTGAAGATGCTCGACGTGCAGGCGGCATGGATCGGCGTGGCGGCGCCGGGCGAGGTCAAGATTGACCAGAGCCTAGGAACCGGCGATACGGTGAAGGCTGGAACGCACGCGGCTAACATTCTGCATACTCCGGGACATACGGAGGGCAGCATCTGCCTTTACTTCCCTGCTGAGAAAATTCTGATTGCCGGTGACACTTTGTTCGCTGGATCGATTGGCCGCACCGATCTGCCGGGGGGATCGATGCAGAAAATTATGCAGTCGCTGCGTGGCACTGTGATGGCCTTGTCGGATGAGACCGTGGTTGTGCCGGGGCATGGGGCGCTGACTACCATCGGAGAAGAACGGGAGAGCAATCCGTTCCTGGTGAAGCGGTGAACCACGTCCCTACAGATTCAGAATCTTCAAGAGACGCTGCGATGCCTCTGCGAACTCTGCTTTCTGCGTGATCAGGCTTAGGACTAGATATCCGTCGCTGGGAAAATCGTAGAAGTGGCCGGGATGCAGGAGCACGGATTCGCGGCGCAGCAGATCGATTGCCAACTCTTCGTCCGTCTGCGTCACCGGGACGCGGAGAACTGCGTACCATCCGCCTTCTACCTCTAAACGCTGACAACTCTTCTGAGCTGCGAGCTGGCGGTCGAGTTCTGCCAAGTTGCCGCGCACGCGATCGAGCAATTGCGGCTGAATGGTTTTGCGCTGATCGAGCAGGGCTGGAGTCGCCCACTGGATGGGGGCATTCATCGAGAGATAGGTGTCGGCGATTACCTCCAGGCGCGCCTGCGCTGCTTCGACGTCGGCCTCCGGGCCGCTGGTTACAACCCAGGCTACCTTCATTTGCGGCAGGGCCGAGATCTTGGAAACTCCACTCAGCGTGAAGGTGAGCACTCCTTGATTCGCAGTGAAGCTTTGGAGCATTTCTCCGTCGTGGGCGTAGTCGAGAAAAACTTCGTCGGCGATTAGCGCGAGTTCGTGTTCGCGGCAAAAGCGATTTAGAGATTTCTGCTCCTCCGGGTGCACGTACGAACCAGTCGGGTTGTTGGGATGGACCACGACCACACCTCGCGTTCGCTTGCTCACTGTGTTATGCAGCGAGGGAAAATCCATTTGCCAGCCGTGATCGTAGATCAGGGGATAGGGCACGAGCGTGACGTCCTGCAGGTCGGCGAGGAATTCGAATAACGGATAGCTTGGCTTGGGAACGAGCAGCTCGTCTCCGGGATTGCAGAGCAGACGCAGGATGAAGGAATAACCTTCGCTGGTGCTGGTGGTTAGAAGCACGCGATCGGAGTCCAGGTTGATTCCGTGCTCGGTTTCGTAATACGCCGCAACGGCTGCGCGGGCGCTGGGCAAGCCCTTCGGCTGGGGATCGTAATCCATGGCTTGCGGCGAGGCTAACGATCTAAGAACTTCGGATTCGTCGTAGTGTAGCCCGGCCCGGGTTGGATTTGAGATGGTGAGATCGAGCACATGCGCGCCGCTCGAGCGCACCTGTTCGAGCGCTTCGGTCAGGCGATTTTGCGTGAGCTTCCAGTCGGTACGGTTGGAAAACATTTTAAATTCAGTGGCCAGTGGTCAGTGGTTAGTGGCCAGAACGCTATGGGAGAGTCCGCGGTTTTACTGACCACTAGCCACTGCCCACTGACCACTGCTTTTTACGGCTGCAGATAGAATCCCAACGATTGGGGCTGGGTCAGAGCCCTAGTCGCATCGTATTGGCGGCGCGCCTGGCGAACGGCTACGATTTTGTTCTGGAATTCGCGGGCCAGGTCGTCGTAGCGGACCAAGACGTTGTCGAGCCAATAGGGGCCGTATTCCCGCAGGTAGGCTTCGCGGTACATCTCGCCGAGGCGCGTGGTCGCATCGCGCAGGTCTTCGAGGCGCGCGTTGATGGATGTGATTTCTTCCAGATCGCCGCCTACGCGTTCTTCGTCAGTTGGGTTCAGAAAAGCGTCCCAGTAAAATTTGTTGATCTCCTGGGTGAACTCGGCCTTCATGCCGAGCGCGTCCCAGCGCCAGGCGGCCAGGGTCATATCAGCCAGCGTGTCTTGATTGGCGTGGGCTTTGGCGCGATTGCGGCGGAGCGACACCAGCGCGTGCTCTGCACCCACGCGCATCTCGGGAGCAGCCGCGGCCAGCTTCTGCATCATCTTGGCGCCTTCAGGGGTGAAGGGATCGATCCAGAATAAGTCGTCGGTCTCGGTCTCTATTTTTGCTTTGGCCAGCGCCTGATGGCCGCGGTCGAGATTTTCGAGTGCATCGCGGAAAGTCGCGTCGTTTCCGTTCCGGTAGAAGGCCCAGTCGTACGCGTCCTTGAATTGATCGACGCTCGACTCACCTGACTGCCATCCCGCGGCTGCGCCGTAGACGAGTGTCGGCCACGCCATGCCGTAGATGGCCTCGCCATCGTCATTCCACGTGGTGTTGAGCATGCCCATCGCGCCTAGATTCTGGCCATCGCGAACGAAGTTGCGGATGTTGATGTAACCCGCGTCGAGGTCTGGCCAGAGTTGATTCCAGGTTTGCGCGCCCGGGGCCACGACCACGCGCAGGCCGGCATCGCGGTAGGGTTTGATGATGCTGGCATAGCTCGGCTTCGGGTCATAATCCCAGGGGACGGCGATCATGTCCTTGGGCAGGATGCCGAGCAGTTGCGGATATTTTATCGCGATGTCTCCCCAGAACATGAGTTGCTTATGATAAGGCTCGAGAATGTTGAATACTTTTTGCATGTGGTCGAGATAAACCCGGCCCAGGCCGACCTCTGCGACGCGCTGCGCGGTTTGTCCGCGGCCCAGTTCGAAAGTTTCATCGCCTCCGACATGCAGGAACGGTCCGGGAAAAAGCGGGACTAGGTCGGCGTACATGGCCTTGATGATCTCGTAGGACTGCTCTTTAGTCGGGGTGAGCACGTGGCCGTGTGGCCGCTCGGCGACTTCGGAATAAATCTCGTACTTCAACATGTGGTGGAGATGTCCGAAGGTTTGCTGTTCGGGAAGAATAGTGACGTAGAGCTTCCTGGCGTAGTCGACCAGAGCATTGATTTCCTTCGGAGTGAGTGCGGCGCCTGTGGGAGCGAGCAATGGTTGGCTGGCGAAATCGAACACGTGCTCCATGTAAAGCCCGAACAGATTCACCTTGTAGGCCGCGAGAGTGCGGATCTGGCGCTTCATGAAATCTTCTGTGGGAATCGGGCCGCGGCTGATGTCGTCCTGCACGCCGCGCCATTCCATGCTCGGCCAGTCGCGGATGGAGACTGCGGGGCAGATTAGTTTTCCATCGTCCTCGCGAAGCAGTTGCCGCAGCGTCTGCACGCCGTAGAACAGCCCTTGCCCGGTGTTGGCGGCGACGATCAGGTGGGTCTTGTCGGAAAAAAGCAGATAGCCTTGGTCACCGATCGAATCTGCCGTGAGACCCTTCGAGGCGAGAAAATCTCTGACGCTGCGGTCCTGCAGGCGTGCCAGCACGATGGCGCTGCGGGTCTCTTTTGCTTTCTCCTTAGAGCCGGCAATGCTTACCTTCAATCCAGATTGATCCTGGATTTCTTCGGCCAGCGTTTCGGCGGCGATGCGGTCTTCTTCCTGATGGCCGAACTCCACGAGAATTCTGGTGGTTGGCTTTACGCGGAAGCCGCCTTGCTGAAGGTGTACTTCTTTGGGCGCGGGGATCAACTTGAGTTGATCCGCGTTGAGTCGCGTCTTTGCGGCAGGGGTTTGGGCAAACATTGCCGGGACCAGAAGCAGCAGAACGACGGAAAGAAGGAATCGTTTTTTCATTCGCATCCTGGACAAGATGAACAACAGCTATTCTAACGGGAACCGGCCGCTATTTTCCGAACGCTTCCTTATTTACTACGTAGGGCATTTTGGTGATGTCGCCGCCATAGTTGGATTCAAGTACGTCGATTAATCCCTGCACGCAGCGGCCGGCCATGCCCTTGTTGGGATCGGTGGAGAGCCGCGTGATGCGGGCGGCGCTGGCGAAGTGCGGCATAAGGCGGCAGCGGTCGGCAATGGCGGGATCGCGAAGCGGCGAGTCGGCGGGCAGTGGCTCTTTTTCGTAGACGTCTAGGGCGGCGCCGGCGA
Source organism: Candidatus Sulfotelmatobacter sp. (assembly GCA_049280095.1). Lineage (GTDB taxonomy): Bacteria > Acidobacteriota > Terriglobia > Terriglobales > Acidobacteriaceae > Sulfotelmatobacter. The sequence continues at coordinate 52,978 of JBAPPL010000052.1, forward strand.
TCCAGTTCTCGCGCAGGGCTTTTGCCAGAGCAAGTTCATCGATGACCGGGCCGCGCGAGTCGTTGACCAGAAAAGCAGTCGGCTTCATCAGCCGGAGGGTTTTTTCGTTGAACAGATGATAGGTGGGGGTGGTGCTTTCGCCGGCACGCAGCAGGGGCACGTGCACGCTGACGAAATCGGCTTCGCGCAGGGCTGGCTCGAAACCGACGTACTTGATCCAGTTCTTTTCCTGAGAAATGCCGCGAGCGAGCCGCAAGTCCATCGTCTCTTGAATGGCTTTGATGAAGTCGCGATTCTCGTAAGCCGGGTCGTAGCACAACATGTTCATGTCGAAGCCGGCGCACTTTTTGATCATGGCGAGACCGATGCGGCCGGTGCCGATGATGGCGATAGTCTTGCCGGTTACTTCGTCGCCAAGGAACGGCAGATAGGGATGCCAGTATCCCCACTGGTTGTCGCGGGTGAGGTGCTCGGCGGGCCACATCTTGCGGGCGAGCATACCGAGCATGAAGAACGCGAACTCCGCCGTGGCCTCGGTGAGGACATCGGGCGTATTGGTGAAAGGAATCTTGTAGCGACTGGCGTCGGCGCGGTTGATGTTGTCGAAACCGACGGCATACTGCGCCACGACTTTCAGCGTGTTCTTGCCGGCTTCATTCTTGCCCGCTTCAAAGACTTCTGCATCGATGGGATCGCGCAGCGTGGTGATGAGGCCGTCGATACCGGACTTGACCTTATCGATGACCAGACGTTTCGGCGGCGGTTCCGGCTGGGGATAGACTTCGACGTCATAGCCGCGGCGGCGCAGCAAGTCGATGGCTTCTCCAATGTCGCAGGTGGCAAAGACGCGAAATTTGTTGTCCATGTTTTTGTTAGTGTGACTGCGGTTGAAACGAAATGCTACACCGCATCTCGCGATGCAGAATATCGAAAATGAAAATATCATACGCGACGGGGAGATGCTCTGACCAAGTACATGGCCTAATTACATGGCGGCGTATCGCCACGGACATCGCTAAGGAGATTTCGGCGGGCCATACAAATGTACTTCCGGGCCGTTGACCCGATTCTGCATCCGGCCTAGAGTCTCAGCAACATTCGATCCTCTTTCCTCGCCTGAGGAAAGATTCCACAGTGGGATTCCCGCTCCCGCATTGCTGTTCGGTTCGCGGTGAGGACGGTATCGGCACCTTGCGCCGGGCCGTAGCCTCAAGCTGAACAGCTAAGACCCAAGTCAGCGCCGCGCTTCGCCACAGAACAAGAACGAGCTAGAAGTGTGTCCTCACCCTGCACGGAGGTGCAAAATGAAATGTGTCAAGTTGATGGTGGGTATCGTGTGTTTCACGCTGGCAGCTTTTGCAGTTCCCCCTGTTCACGCGCAAAACGATCCTGGTCCTCGCCCTGGTCCGGCGGCGGCGGGAAGTTTTTATTCAACTCTCAACGCAAATGAGCAGGCTTTTTTCATCCAGGCCCAGCTGCGCTTTCAGGAAATCGATTCGGTTTCCGGCGGCATTGCCGGCGAGTCGGGATCGGGTCTCGGTCCGACCTTCAACGGCAATAGCTGCGCGCAATGCCATGCTCAGCCCACGATTGGAGGCGCCAGTCCGGGAGTTCTCAGTCCGCAGAATGCGATTCCGAATCCGCAGGTAGCGCTGGCCGCACTCGATGGTGCGACGAACGCGGTTCCTTCATTCGTTACGGCGAACGGTCCGGTGCTCGAGGCCCGCTTTATCAAGACTTCGAGCGGCGCTTTGGATGGTGGGGTCCACGACCTCTACACCATCGCCGGGCGGTCCGACGCTCCGGGCTGCACGCTGGCGTCGCCTGATTTTGCCACCGCGCTCTCTACCGACAACATAATTTTCCGGACACCCACTCCGCTGTTTGGTCTGGGCCTGGTTGAGGCCACGCCTGATGCCAACCTGCAAGCCAACCTGGCAGCCACGCAATCGGCGAGAGCCGCGCTGAAGATTGGCGGCGTCTTCAACACCAGCGGGAATGACGGAACCATTACCCGCTTCGGGTGGAAGGCGCAGAACAAGTCGCTGATGATTTTCGCCGGCGAGGCTTACAACGTGGAGCAGGGAGTATCGAACGAAAATTTTCCCAATGAGCGCAGCGCCGTCGCGGGATGCGTGTTCAATGGGACTCCCGAGGACGCCACCAACCTGCTGAACCAAAACGCGAGCAGCTCGAACTGGGGCACCAGTCTGGGTACGGAATCGGAAATGTCGTCGGACGTGGTGAACTTTGCCGCGTTTATTCGCCTCTCAGCGCCGGCGGCGCCGGCTGCTTCGACTCAATCTACTCTGAATGGAGCGGCCCATTTCAATGCCATCGGCTGCAACCTGTGTCACTCGCCGACTCTGACCACAGGGACTTCGATTTTTACCGGCATGTCGAGCGTCGCCTACCATCCTTATTCTGACTTTGCTCTGCACGATATGGGTACCGGGCTGGCGGACGGCATCCACCAGGGCGCGGCCGGCCCCAATCAATTCCGCACGGCACCGCTGTGGGGGCTGGGACAACGGCTGTTCTTTCTTCACGATGGCCGGACTTCAGATCTGATTCAGGCCATTCAATCGCACAGCAGCAGCGGGTCGGAGGCGAATCTGGTGATCCGCAAATTCAACTCGCTCAACGCATCGCAACGGCAGGACCTTCTGAATTTCCTGCGCTCGTTGTGAGTGGAGCTTGAATGTTCAAAGGGAACAGCGGAGAGCCTAGTCAGGCTCTCCGCTGGCAAGTTTTCTGCGGCAGGATTATTACCTTTCGAACGTCCAGCGCGTGGAGTTCTCTATGAAGAGCTTCTCCCATAGGCCAAACACGACGCGGGGTCGCACGGCGAAGATCGGTTCCTTCATGGAGAGAATGTCGGGTTTCATTTTCGACATGTCGAATTTGTACTTGCGCTCATACTTCGGCAGAAACTTGCGCCGCGCGTGGACGTCGGCGATTTCCGCTGTGCCCTCGATTATGACTGCTTCGTGCGCGTGTTCCGTAGACACAATGCAGTTGGTGTTTTGCGCGAGGTTGCGCGCTTTGCGCGACTGGCTGCCGGTGCTGAACAGGAAGCGGCCGTCCTGCCACAGGCCCCAGACGACCATGGTGTGTGGAGCGACGTTCTGCGGAGTAGCGTTGTGCGATGAACTGCTCGGCTTGACGGTGGTGATCCAGTAGTTGTGAGATTTCTTGAGGCGCTGCTCGGCCCAAGTCCACGGGAGCAAACCCTTCTTGCCTTCGGGCAGGCCGTAGCCGGGCATGAGGGGGCGGCTGGACTTGGGTTTCACTGCTCGCGTTGGAATCTTTTTCGCCGGCATGAAATTAGTCAGGTCAGCACCTCGTCAAGTACTCTGGCTTCAGAGATTCTTCCGGGTCCACTGGTCGAGGCGATCGAGTGCCTGCTGCAGGTTTTCCAGCGAGTTGGCTACGCTGAAGCGCAGGTAGCCTTCGCCGAATTCTCCGAAGGCCGTGCCGGAAAGCGCGGCTATACCGGCCTGCTCAAGGAGAGCATCGGCTAGCGGCTTCGACTTCCATCCCGTCTTGGTGATGTTGGGGAAAACATAGAATGCACCTTTGGGCAGGCGGCAGGAAAAGCCTTTGATCTTATTCAAGCCGGCGACGAACACGTCGCGGCGGCGTTTGAATTCGGCGCACATTTCGTCGACTGAACTTTGGTCGCCGCGCAGGGCTTCGATGCCTGCGATCTGAGTGAAGCTGGCAGTGCACGAAGTGGAGTTCGTCGACAGCCGGGTGATGTGGGTGGCGAGGTCGGGGCGCATCACGCCGTAGCCCATGCGCCATCCGGTCATGGCGTAGGTTTTTGAGAAGCCGTCGAGCAAGATGGTGCGCTCCTGCATGCCGGGCACCGACATGATGGAGAAATGTTCGCCTTCGAAAAGCAGGCGGCTGTAGATTTCATCGGACAAGACCATGACGTTGCGGTCGCCGATAATCTGGGCTACCTGTTCAACGTCTTTGCTCTGCATCACGCCGCCCGTGGGATTTTGTGGCGAATTCAGGATGATAAGTCTGGTGCGGTCGGTGATCAGGGCTGCGAGTTCGTCCACGTCGAGTGAGAAATCTCTTTCCTCACGCAAGTGGATGGGCACGGCCTTGCCGCCAACATAGTGAATCATTGATTCGTAGATGGGGAAGCCGGGGTTGGGATAAATGACCTCATCTCCTTCATCGATTAACGCCAGGATCGTGAAGAAAATGATCGGTTTGCCGCCGGGCACTACTACCACTTCTTCTGGAGCAACTTTCACGCTGCGGGTGCGGCTCACGTACTCGGCGATGGTCTGGCGCAGTTCGGGAAGGCCGGCGGAGGGACCGTAGTGGGTCCAACCCTTGTGCAGAGCATCGACGCCAGCCTCGATCACGTTGGCGGGAGTGTCGAAATCGGGCTCGCCAATTTCGAGGTGGATGATGCTCTTGCCCTGGCGCTCGAGCGCGCGCGCCTTATTTAGAACCTCGAAGGCAGTTTCTGTGCCCAGGCGCGACATGCGGCGGGCGAGTTGTAATTCGTATTGTGTGGATTGTGCCATAACCCCTGGCGCTCCTAAGAAGCTAAACGGCACATTATACGCCGGGGTTGCGTGCGCGAATCGCCCAGGCGCGTGCCGGCAGCTCGATCGCCCCCAGGGGATTTCCTGGCAAGGCCGCTCTTAGGCGTTCGCGGATGGCCGCCCGGGTGGGCTGATCGCGCGTGGCTATGAAGTTCGGTGCCGAGCCTTGCCCGGTCAGCAGCGGCGCCCAGTAATCCTCGAAGCTGGAGAAGTGGGTAACTATTTCGAGCGCATGAACGGTTGAGTGCTTGAGGCCTGCTTGCTCGAAGAGAAACTGCAAACCCTCCGGAGCACACATTGGAAAACGGCGGGCTTGGTCGAAGGTGGCCGCTTCACGATCAACGGCTATGGCTGCATCCCAGAACTCACGCAGGAACCTTGCGCCCTGCGCATAATCCCAAACGTAAATAGCAATGGTGGCGCCGGGTGCGGTGACGCGGCAGAATTCTTTCAACGCCTCGACCGGGTTCGGAATGTAGTTCAATCCCAGACCGCACACGACAGCATCGAAGGTGGCATCGGAGAACGGCAGAGCCATCGCGTCCCCGGTTTGGAAGGTGACGTTCGGGTGGGCACGATGCTGGCGGGCAAAGTTTATCTGCTCGCGCGAGGCATCGATGCCCACGATGCTGGCCGGGGCGTTGCGTTCAACGATGGCTTCGGTGACGACGCCGCTGCCGCAGCACACATCAAGCCAGCGTAGGTCTGTGGGGAGGTCCAGCCACTCAAGAAATTCCTGGGCGAGCAGCAGGCTCCAGCGGCCCATCCATTGGTCGTAATGAGAACCTGAGGTCCAGCGATCCATGGTCGGACGAGATTTACTCCGAGACGCTGTGTTCTTCGTTCTGCGAACGGAGGACGCGGTCGACGGAGTAGGGGGCGCGGTGGCGGGGTTCGTGGTAGTGGCGGACTTGCATCTCGCCTAACAGTCCGATGGCTAGCAGGTTCAAACCGCCGAGCAGCAGGCCGAGAGCCAACATCATGAGCGGGCCGTGAGACGCCATTACTGGAACGTGGCGCAGGAATTTCTCTACTCCAAGCCACGCTACAACGGCGCTGCCACCGAACAGGCTTAGCAGGCCGAAGGTTCCGAAAAAGTGTAGTGGACGGGAGAGATAGCGGAGCAGAAAGCGAATGGTGATGAGATCGAAGACCACGCGGAAGGTGCGGGAAATGCCGTAGTGCGAAATGCCGCGCTCGCGGTTTACGTTGCGAATTGGAACTTCGCAGATCGACGCGCCGTACCATGACGCCAGCGCCGGGATGAAGCGGTGCAGTTCGCCATAGAGCGGCACCTGCTCGAGGATCTCGCGGCGGTAGGCTTTAAAGGTGGTGCCGAAATCGTGAATGTCGACGCCGCTGAGCTTGGCCATCAGCCAGTTCGCCATGCGGGAAGGAATGCGGCGCATCCAGAAATTATCGACGCGAACTTTGCGCCAGCCACTGACGATGTCGTAACCAGCGGCAATCTTTTCCAGAAATAATGGGATGTCGCCAGGATCGTGCTGCAGATCGCCATCCATGGCGATGATATATTCGCCGCGGGCGTGGTCGAAACCTGCCGCCAGTCCGGCGGTCTGGCCGAAGTTGCGGCGGAGCTTGACGACCGTGACGCGGCTGTCGACGGCCGCGATCTCGCGCAGCATGGCGAAGGTGTGGTCGTTCGAACCGTCATCCACCAGCACGATTTCGAAAGTCTCGCCCGCAGCCTCCATCACCGCTTTCAGCCGGTCGTAGAGATCGGTAACGTTCTCCTGCTCGTTATGCAGAGGGACGACGATGGAGTACTTGGGCACAGTCTTTTTATTATAGCCCGAAAACAGTTCTCGGTTCCCAGTTCTCAGCTCTCAGTAAACCCCAAGGGTAACCAACTGGGAACCGGAACTTAGAACCAAGAACTCACCTGTCAGCCTTGTTCCTTAAGTTTTAATCGAGCCTTGTTCTCTTCCATGAACTTCTTTATATCGTCTGCCGCTCCCAGCAGGCGATTCCATTGCTCGTAATAGAGCGTGACCGGGAAGCGGCCGAGTCCGTAGACGCTGACGCCGCCTTTTTCGCCGACCTTGAAAATCAGGTCGCCGCTGCGCTTTTTGATCTCGACTTCTTTTTCCAACTGAGATAACCGGGCTTTGAGTTCTTCGTAGGTTGGTTCCGACATGTGTTTCCTCGCTGGTAAGTTTGATACCTGAATCGCCACCTTACGCCGACGGTCCACATAACAATCATCCCAATAGTAACTTGCTTGGCATTGCCTTGTGGGGACAACCGATATAAGCTTAAAAGAATTTAGCCCAATGCAGGAACGAACGCGATTTACTTTTCGATGGTTGGCCTGGCTGTGCGTGTCCCTGATGTTGTGGACAGCGGTGGCGGAGTCTACCCACAACCATCCGAACCAGACTGAAGCCAACTCCTGCTCGATCTGCGTGGTCGCCCATACGACCACGCCTACACCCAGCTGCAATCACATCCGGCCAGTGTTTGCCACGGTCGGACTGCTGCAAGAAGAAGATGTAATCGCGAGAGCCCCGCTTAGCGTTTTTGAGTTGGGCATTCGTGGTCCTCCTGCCGTCTAGGGATCCCCTCGAACATTGAAGCTCCGGCGCGCACGCCGGTCGATCCCTATTTCTTGACTTCGTCCCAGGAGGACTTGTGCATAACTTGCTATTTAAGCAGTTGCTCATCGCCAGTCTCGCCCTTTCGCTCAGTCTAATCGCGGGTGTCGCCTACGGCCAATCCACCTCTGGATCGATTACTGGTACCGTGCTGGATCCGACCGGCGCCGTCGTTCCCGACGCAACCGTTGAGATTCACAACCCGGTCAGCCATTTTGACCAGTCAACCACCACGGATAAGTCCGGGAATTTCAGCATTCCGAACGTGCCTTTCAATCCTTATCACATGACAGTGACGGCGACCGGATTCGGCCAGACTGCGCAGGATGTCGAAGTCCGATCCGTCGTGCCGGTCAGCCTCAAGGTCAACCTCCAGGTTTCCGGTTCAAAGACGTCGGTGACAGTGGAAGCTCCTGCGGCCGATTTGCTGGAGAACGATCCGACCTTCCACCAAGATATAGACAAGAGCTATTTCGACAAGCTTCCCTTGGAAAGCACGACATCGGGACTAAGTTCGCTAGTTACCCTTTCCACGCCGGGAATCGCAGCCGATTCCAATGGACTGTTCCATGGGCTGGGCGACCACGCGGAGAATTCGTTCTCGGTCGACGGCCAGCCGATTACGGATCAGCAAAGCAAGGTCTTCTCCAACCAGATTCCCGTCGATTCGATCGAATCCATGGAAGTAATCTCGGGTGCGCCGCCGGCGGAATACGGAGGCAAGACCAGCGTTGTGATTGTAGCCACGACGCGTTCAGGTCAGGGCGTGACAACTCCTCACGGCAGTGTGACCACTTCCTACGGATCGTTTGGAACGTCCAACGTGGCGGCCGATCTCGCCTACGGCGGCAAGAGCTGGGGAAACTTCATTTCCGTGGGCGGCTTGAACACGGGCCGGTTCCTGGATCCTCCGGAATTCACTGTGTTTCATGACAAAGGAAATGAAGAAAACCTGTTCGACCGCGTGGACTATCAACTCACCAGCTCCGACTCGATTCACTTGAACATCGGCTACAGCCGAAGCTGGTTCCAGACGCCGAATTCATACGATGCGCAGAACGCGACGGCTTGGAGCGGCCTGAACGGAGTTCTCCCAGTCGAAGAAACCTACGGGGGCGTAGTCCCGATCGGGAGTGCCACGGGTTTTACTCCTGGCGTTGCGGTCGGGGCGAATGATCAGCGTTCCAAAATTGGAACGTTCAATTTTGCTCCATCCTGGACGCATGTGCTGAATGCGAACGCCGTATTTACTTTGGGGGCATTCGTGCGTCGCGACGACTACAACTACTACGCCAGCAGCGATCCGTTCGCGGACCTCGGGCCGCCGAGCCTTCAAAGAGAGTCCGTAGGTCAGAATCGCACGCTCACCAACGCCGGGCTGCGATCTGATCTCTCGTATGTCAAAGGGATTCATCAAGTCAAGGCCGGAGTCGTCTACCAGCAAACGTTCCTCAACGAAAACGATACGGTCGGGATCGTCGACCCTATTTACAACGCTCCTTGCCTGACTCTAGCTACGGCTGCGGATCCGAACATTCCCGTCCCTGGATTCACCGATCCCTCGCAATGCGCCGGCTTCGGCTTCGCGCCAAACGTAGCCGACCCAACGAGCCTGTACTTCAATGTCAACGCACCCAACTCAACGTTTTATCCCGCCTTCAATCCGACCCTTTTCCCTCACGACTTGACCCGTGGTGGGAGCTTGTACCCCTTCAATGGTCACACCGACGTGAAGGAACTGGCTCTGTATGTACGCGACAACATCACCAAAGGAAACTGGTCTTTGAACCTCGGCTTACGCGGAGATCTCTACAACGGTCTTTCCACCGCGAGTCAGGTGGAACCTCGAGTCGGGGTCGCTTACAATATCAAGAAGACCAACACGATTCTGCGTGCGTCCTACGCGCGCACATTGGAGTCTCCTTTCAACGAGAACCTGGTGCTCTCCAGCATCGGATGCGAGGACGCTGTTTTGGCTCCGCTGCTTGCCTGTACCGGTCTGTCGAGCGGCGCCTTAAGTCCCGGCTTTCGCAATGAATTCCACGCTGGCATCGAGCAGGCGTTCGGGAGGTACCTGGTCTTTTCCGGCGAATGGATTTCGAAATACACGCACAATGGTTACGACTTCAGCGTGCTGGGCAACACTCCGATCACGTTCCCCATCGAATGGCACAACTCCAAGATTCCGGGATATGCGGGGCGGGTGAGCGTCCCGGACATTCATGGCTTCTCGGCGCTCATGGTTTTCTCCAGTGTGGCGGCACGTTTCTTTCCGCCGCAGATTGGCGGCGCGGGAGCGACGGTCGGGGCTCCGGGCCTTCCCTTCCGCATCGACCACGACGAAAAGTTTAACCAGACCACCCACTTTCAATATCAACCATGGAAGCGCGGTCCCTGGGTGGGCTTCAACTGGCGCTACGACAGCGGTCTGGTAGCCGGCAACGCGCCCTGCTATGGGGTAAATGCAAACAACAATTGCCCGCAGACAACGACGATCGGTGGGCAACCGGCGGTCTTCTTGCAAGATGTTTTCGGAAATCCTTTGAGCGCCGATCAGGAATATGAAGCGGGGTTCACCTGCAATGGTGTCCGCGCAACGCCCACCGCTCCCATACCTGCAGGGGTATGTCCGGCGTCGCAATTCACCACAGGTCTGGTCAAAGTGCCGGCACCCAACACCGAAGACGACGATAAAAATCCGCCCCGCATCGCGTCGCGGAATCTGTTCGATGTCTCGGTCGGCCATGACGACCTCTTTCATGGCGACAAGTACAAAATCAGTCTGCAATTGACTGCCATCAACGTCACGAACAAGTACGCGCTTTACAATTTCCTTTCCACCTTCAGCGGCACGCACTATGTCACACCGCGTGCGCTCACGGCGGAGATTGGGTTCCACTTCTAGCGAAAGGTAGTCTAATCGGGAGGCGGCCTTCTACTCGGCCGCCTCTTTCTTTGGGTTGAGGCTCTCGCGCAGGAATACAAAGCCTGCAAATCAACGTAAATGCGCGACAATCTCAGAGCAAACGGAGTCGGCCTGTTAGAATCGAAGCCACAAAACCTTACGTGTCGTTGGATTCGTTTTTCGGGAGAGATGCTTGTCGACAAAGTTCGCCGCCCATTCGTTGATAGGCGTTGTATTTGCGGCCTTCTTTTCTTTCTCGTCCGCGGCGCAGCAGACTGCGCCGCCATCGAGCCCCGCCTCTTCAACTCCACAAACAGAAACACCTGAGAGCAACCCAAAGCAGGCCGAAGACAAGGGTGCCGGTCAGAGCGCAGCGCCACCGAACCAGGGTGTTAAGCCCGGGCAGGAGCAACCGAAGAGAATTCTGGGGGTGATGCCGAATTTTCGCGCGGTCAGCGCCGGTGCACAGCCGCCTCCGTTCACGCCGAAGCAGGCCTTCAAGATCGCGACTCAGAACAGCTTTGATTATTCATCGTTCATTTTCGTGGGCATAACGTCCGCCTTGGCGGAGTGGACCGATGCTCACCCGCAGCTGGGACAGGGACTTCCGGGGTACGGCAGATACTATTGGCGGGGGCTCCTCGACAAAACGGATGGCAACTATTGGGTTATTTTTGCGCTTCCTACGGTGTTTCATCAGGACGAACGCTATTACGCCAAGGGTCACGGGAACATTGTGAAACGGGGCGTGTATGCCGGCACTCGCATTTTCATTACGCCCGACTATCATGGCCACAACAGCTTTAACGTCTCGGAGTTGCTGGGCCGCGGGATCGCGCAGGGGATTTCTATATCGTATTACCCCAGCGGAAGCCGTACTCTAGGAGCACTTGCCACCAAGTATGGATGGGCGCTGGGGCGGGATGCGCTGACCAATACATTCCGGGAGTTCTGGCCGGATATCGCCACCCACGTACTGCACCGGCATCCGTGAAACCGCGATGCCAGAATTTCAGCATCCGCTGACAACGCTGATGTGCAATAGCTTGTCGGAGAACCGTTTACGACGCGGTCTGCCTTCAGAACCAGAAGGAGTTTTTGATGACGCGGGTTTGTCACACCGCCGAGGTGGAATTAATACTTCCCGCGAAATACAGCCCGATCGATGTCGGGCCAGAACTCTTTTAGCGTGTTGAACACGCCGTCCAAACCCACCTGCGTTCCCCAGCGCTGGTACGTTTTCACCCACGGGTTGGACTGTGCCGGGTAATACGTATTGCCGATGCCCGCGGCCACTCCGGCCCCAACGATCTCCGATAGGTTGAAAGTGCTCTTTCCGGAGTTCGTCTTGGTGATGAACAGTCGAGTTACCGCATAGCCGGTCCGCTTAACGAATCCGCCTTTGCCCAAGGTGTAGTACCTTGGATCTTCTCTTGTCACCACTGGTACGATCGCTTCCGTCATGTAGTTCTCTACGCCGCCGTCGACAAAGTTGTGCCAGTAGTATTTGCCATAGCCCTGAGCGCCCTGCCCGAAGGCTGGCTCCGACTTGCCGGCCATGTCAATTCCCGCGAGCCCTGCCACTAATATGAAATAGGAGTAGTCGAACGTATCCTGGGTCGCCAGCCAGAGATCACCCTTGAAATTCAACGGAGGCAAATGCTCGTTGGCGCTGACCGCCCGGTAATTGGGGATGATCCACAGAATTCTCTTGGGTTGCTTACCATACTGGTCGTTGGGGTTACTTGGAGTGGAAGGATTGACTGTGGGCTTCGGCGCGTCGGGCAGGGAGGACTGTCCATCTGTAGTTGTGTCTTTTCGCGGTGGGTCCTGATTTTGTGGAAACTGGTTTTGCGGAACCTGGTTTTGCGGAACCTGGTTTTGTGGAACCTGGTTTTGCGGAACCTGGTTTTGTGGAACCTGGTTTTGTGGAACCTGGTTTTGTGGAACCTG
>JBAPPL010000053.1:0-179846 GCA_049280095.1 Candidatus Sulfotelmatobacter sp.
CTTCGCTGCTGTGGTGCTAACCTTCTTCATTGCCGGTCTCCTTTTTATCTGTGCTTTGAGCACGTCGATAACTTGGGAGCGTACAGCATCCCGTCTGGAGACCGGCCTTCTCATCCCATCTGATTACGGCAGTTACTCCCAAAGAGCCTCGGTGACGGTGTCTAATCATCGTAAAGAGAAGGAACGCTGTTTTTCTGGTTAGGCTTGCATGCGCCTGAAATTGAAATACGCGCTCCCGCTTGTGCAGACATTGGCGGCGTTGGCCCTCCTGGTGTGGACCGACCGTTGGGAAAGAGCCCTAATGCGTATTAGCGATATGCCCGGAACCCCGCCTTCTTTCTCACTTCTGATTGCTATAAATGCTCCCTTGGCTGTGCCCAGAGCGTTGGCGTTTCGCTATCTACCCGGCTGGTGGGATGACATAACGCTCATTGTGGCGATTGCGGCGTTCTGGTATTGGGTGGCATTGAATATCGAATCTTGGCAGCTAAGACGCCGCATCTTGATCTTTTCATGGACACCATTGAGATTGTTGGGGGACGTGGTAGGGGTCGGCATCGGCGTGATGAGCGCTCTCGTTCCGTCGCATGATTTCGTTCTGTGGCGTGCGTATGGCTTTCCTCGGGTCCCATCATTGACAGGTTGGCTGTGGTTTATTCCATGCACATGTCTTCCAATCCTGTGGTCTGTGATGCTGATTCTCTTGTTCGGACGCGACTTCGTTTACTGCCTTCTGCACCCCAAAGGCAGAGATAGCCTCAGAGTGACGTAACATCTCGATTACACTTATTGGCCAGGGGGGCACGGTACACCTGGGTCGCGCGGACGGCCGAGTGCGGCTGTCCCTACGTGGGTTGTGGAGCTGGCTAGGACAGCAGATTCCTCCTGTCTCGCTTCGCTCGCGCGTCGGAATGACAAGAGACTAATGGTTTGGCGTATATCGGGTGGAAGGGGGCACTGCCTGTGGCTGGGACAGCAGATTCCTCCTGTCTCGCTTCGCTCGGGCGTCGGAATGACAAGGAGTTTTAGTGGCTGCCCGTCGGCGCGGCTGCCGGCGTCAGGCTTGCCTTTATCGTTGTGGCTGGCAGCTCGTCTCCGCGGAAGTATTTGGCTTTATCCTTCGATCCCTCTTTTAGATTTGCGGCTTTCATTTCGGGCATGGCTTCGTAGGGCTTGCTGTAGTCGTTGGCGGCGTTCCAGAACAAGAAGCCGATGCCGCCTTTTTCTTTGGCCGTCGCTACCTGCACTTTGATGTATTCGGGGGAATAGGTCTTGGTGCGCCAGCGGAAGGCTTGCAGCCAGGGGCGGATTACTACGCCACTGCCTTGCGTGATCAGCTCGAAGCGGGCCATGGATTCGCCGATGAAATGTTCGGGGGCGTCGCCGGGATGCTCGATGTTATCCATGCCGAAGAAGTGCGATGGGTAGATCATGGGCGAGAGCACGTCGCAGTATTTCGCCATGCCGACGATGTCTTGTCCGGTGTGGGAGAGATCGACCTGGCGCTGCCAGGCCATTACGCCGAAGACGTCGAGTGAGAGCAGGACGCCGGTGGGGTGGAGTTCGGCGTAGGCTTTCTTCAGGAAGCTGACGATTACATCGGAACGCTGGTAGCCGCGGAGCGCCTTTGAAGATTTGTTGCAGGCGGTCTGCGAGTTCGTGCCGTCCCTACGGCACTTGTTCCCGTTCTTATCGGCTACCCGGGGCTTCCGCCCCGGGCTATCATCGGTCGCCCCTACGGGGCTGGTATTTGGCGATTCAGGCTGCGCGGCTTTGCACAGCTGCATTTCAGGTTCATTTGATTCAGGATGCTCGGTCTGGAAAACGAAGCTGGCGTCTTTCTGGTCGCCTTCGGCGGGGAAGCGGACGTAGTCGAACTGAATTTCATCGGCGCCGGATTGGGCTACGAACTTGGCGAGGGCGATGTTGTAATCCTGAACTTTGGGGTTGGAGGAGTCGGTCCAGACCAGCTTGCCGTTTTCGCGCCAGGGCTGGCCGGTTCTTTTCGACTTCACTGCCAGCTCGGGGTGCTCGACTACCATGCGCTCGTCGCGGAAGATGGCGATGCGGGCGATGGCGTGCATGTTCTCGGAATGCAGGAAGTGAATGAACTTGGGCAGGTCGTGAATGTAGACCTTGTGCTGGCCGAGCAGCGGATGCTCGAAGGGAATGTTGACGCTGCCGTCGGAGTCTTTGATGTCGAAGACTACGGCGTTGCCGCCGACTTCGCGCCAGTGGCGGATGATGCGGATTCCGTGATCGCTGGCTGCCATGACGCCGGTGAGGTAGATGGCGCGGACCTCAAAATCTCTGGGGACGGGAACCGTTTTTTCGACGATGGGCGCGGGCAGGATTCCGGGGATGGTGATCTGTTCGCCGTTTTTCAGGATGTTGCTGGAGCGGTTGCCGTTGTCTTTTCCGTTCGTGCGGCGGATGGCTTCGGCGAGTTCCGACGAAGTTAAATAGGCAGTGCGCTTTAGATATTGATGGGCGACGGCGGGAATGCTTTCGCCGCGCTTCGCGGTGTAGATCTCAGTTGCTGAAGAAGTGAAAGATGGCAACGAGGTTTCTAATGAAAGCTGGAGTCTGGGTTGCGATAAAGAGGATGACGGCGGGAGTGAAAGCTGCAGCGTGGAAGGTTGAAGTTGCGCGCCTTGCGGCGTTGCGGCTGCCGGTTGCGCAGTTTGTGCCTGCGCCGCCAGGGCTGAAGTGAACCGCGAGTTTAGCCGCATGGCGGCGAATGCAAATAGAAGACACGAGAGGGTAGCGATGATTAGAACTGACGAGCGGCGCAAAATTTCCTCCGGGACCTACCTAAGCTGGATGCTATCCCGCACAATCGGCCTCGACCAGTTACAAACGGTCATCTCCCCCTCGGTTTAGGACGCTGAGAAGAGCAAAGTCAAAGGCTTAAACACAGGGGTTACAGAGGAACGCAGGGTAGAGCCTTCGCGGTACTGGTCTTTCCTCGTTGCGCAAAGTATTTCTCTTCCGCCCTCTTAACTTTCATATGGCCCGTGGGCTAATATCGTGGGCGGTTGGCTAAATGCAGCCAGATTATGGGGTTTTCGGTTGACTAATCCATGCGTTGCCGGTGGCCAGAGGCTTGCTTATTCCAAGGCAGCCGGGACGGGTTGTCGGGTCAGGCCGGCGGCGGGTTCCAAATGACAAAATCTGTCACTTCTGGAACGGTGGGGCGCCGCGAGGAAGGCCTGAAAGGTCCGGTGAAAGCTGGCAAAGGATTAGGACAGGATCAGGATAAAGATAACGACCTTATGAGACCGAACCTTGCTACCGTGCTCGATCCGAACCGCCGCAGTGCTGATGCGGGAGAGTTTGAAGCTGCGCTGCGCAGGCGCATTGTGGGTCAGGACCAGGCTGTTGAAAAGGTCGCCGAGATTTACCAGATGTTTCTGGCCGGCCTGAATGCTCCGGGACGTCCGGTGGGCAACCTGCTTTTTCTGGGGCCAACTGGATCGGGCAAGACTCGCGTGGTCGAAGCTATGGCCGAGGCTTTGTTCGGTGATGCGCATGCCTGCATCAAGATCGACTGCGCCGAGTTTCAGCACTCGCACGAGATTGCGAAGCTGATCGGTTCGCCTCCGGGATATTTGGGACACCGCGAGACTCATCCCTTGCTGACGCAGGAAGCGCTGAACCAGTGGTTCACGGAGAAGCTGAAGCTTTCGATTCTGCTGTTCGACGAAATCGAGAAAGCCAGCGACTCGTTGTGGCAACTGCTGCTTGGGATTCTCGACAAAGCCACGCTGACGCTCGGCGATAATCGCCGCGTCGATCTTTCGCAATGCATCATCATCCTGACCTCGAACCTGGGCGCCAGCGAGATGACGAATCTGATCGATGGCGGGCTGGGATTTGCGCCCAAGGTGGTGGAAGTCGACAACAATTTTGACGACAAGATTCAGCGGACCGCGGTGGAAGCGGCGCGGCGCAAGTTCACGCCGGAGTTCATGAACCGCATCGACAAGACGGTGGTGTTCAAGACGCTGCGCGATGAGCATCTGGCGCAGATTCTCGATATCGAACTTGGCATGGTGCAGCAGCGCGTTCTGATGGCATCTGGAACCAACCAGTTCGTGTTCAACTGCACTGCGGACGCGAAACAGTTTCTGCTGAAGGAAGGCACGGACCCACGCTACGGGGCGCGCCACTTGAAGCGGGCCATTGAACGGCACCTGGTTTTCCCGCTGGCGAATCTGGTCGCGACGAGCCAGGTGAAGCTGGGAGATTTTGTCCGGGTCGATATGGCTTCGGAAAATCAGATGATCTTCGTGAAGGAAGCGGAAAACACAATGGCACCGGTGCTGCTGGAGCGTTACGGAGCCGCGGTTGCCGCTCTGCCGGCGGCGCGCGCGGCGCGCACTGCGGCCAACAACCGCCGCGACTTCGGGGCCAGCCCCATCGCGGAAAGCAAATAAGTTTTGGTAGGTGAAACTCGCTAGACCCGCATCTCGCGAGTTCCTCGTGGCGCCGGAACCCTCCGGCGCCTTTTTTCGTGGGAGGCGCGCGACTTTAGGGTTTAGGGCGGAGCGAAACTGTACTTCACAACCTCCGTGGTCTCCTTGGACCCCGACTCGTACTTCCACTGCTTGACGGCGCGCACCAGGGCATCTGCGAGCAGAGGGTGGCCGCCCAGGATCCTCACCTCCTTCACAGTTCCGTCGCGCTTCACCAGCACGGACACCTGCGCGGTTCCAATCAATTTCATTCGTTCCGCGATCTCAGGGTAGTCCGGAAGAACGGTGCGCTCGACCCGCCGTGAGCCTTCAACTGGCGGGTTTGCAGCCGTGGTGCTGGCAGACCGGTCGCCAGCCTTGCCGAGGGCAAGAATCTTCTCGCTGAAATGTATTTCCGAACCGTCCAGCGCGTCGGAGTTGATTTCAAAGTGGATGTTTCCGTGTTCCCGGACCAGATTGATCATGCCGCCTTGCCGCAGAAAAGACTCGTCCTCACCCACCAGAAGCAGACCGGGCTGGGCCAGGCCTTCTATGTCGGCCAGAGCACGCTTTTTTTCGGGGGCGCGAAAGAAAACGATGTGGCACGATTTCGCGTCCTCTTCGGAGTTGACGTGTGTGACCTGCACCGGGTGCGTTCCGATGGTCTTTCCGGCGACCACCGCCCGTAAGACATCAAGAAAGTCGTCATCCGCGCCGCTCACCCCGATTACGAACGATGACGGACCGTCGGGCAAAGCGCGGTGCGGCCACTCGCCGAGTTTTGCAAAGTTCAGAAGATATGCGGCTTTGACCTGGTCTTCGCTGGCATTCTGCTGGCTGAGGGACAGGGGTTGGAAGATGAGAAGGGAAAGAACAATCGCCAGGGCGGCGGCGAGCGGCAGCCGTGAGGGCGAAGGGATATCTCTCCCCGAGAAATGAATTCTGAGCTTCAAAACCTGCCTGTGAGCTTGATGCGGAAGTTTCTGCCATCCTGCTGAATTGCGTCTTGCACGTCCTCGGGGCGGCCGGGGTCGAAATACTTTTTGTTGAAGAGGTTGTAGACGCTGCCGGATAAATCCATGTGCTTGCCCAGCGTGTGCCCCAGCAGAGTGAAATTGAAAACGGAGAATCCGTTGACGGTGTTTCCGGCCAAGGTCTGGGCAGAACTTGTGTACTGTGCGTCAGCGCTGGCGAACAGGCGTTGATGCATCACAGGAATACTCAAGTCCAGCTTACCCAGGTGCTGAGGAGAGTTGGTGAGAACCAGGTTGGTGGCCGGGTCTTCTGCGTTGACGTAACTGTAACTCGCCCGGCCCTTGATACCGCTGGCCAGGTGGCCGTCCAATTCGATTTCCACACCGGTGGCGATTGCTTTGTCGGAGTTTTGATACTGCTGTTGGTTGTTGCTCAGATTTGTCAGAGTGATCAGGTTGTCGATTGAGTTGCGAAAAACGCTGCCCGACAGCGTGAGATGTTCGCCGAAGGTCTGCTCCACGACCCCTTCGACGCTGCGTATTTTCTCCGGGGTGAGCTTCCGATTGTCGTCGTAGAAGGAACCGAGGTCGGGTGTGAGTTCGAAAGGCAAGGGCGCACGAAAGGCCGTTCCGTATAGCAATTTCAAGGTTGTGGGATGGAAAACCCGGTAGATCAGCGCCAGGCGGGGATTAGCGGTGCCGCCAAAGTCGGAGTAGTGATCGTAGCGCAGGCCGGCGCTCAGAGTCAGCCGGGGAATGATGGTGAACTCATCCTGCGCGTAGAGGGCCCAGATCATTGTGCTTGCGGCATCTGGGGAGAAGCTGTTGCCGATGGGAATGTACTCTCCCTGGTCCTGGCGTAAGTTGTCTGTGATTTCGGTGCCTACTGTGATTCGGTGTTTTTCCAGCAGGGTTCGGGTCAGCCTCACTTCGCCATCCCACCAGTTTCCCCGGAATGAGTAGGCGTCTACTGTGGTCGAGCCATCGGGGAGCCCGGTGGAATAGATCAGCGGCGCTTGCAGGCGGATTTGATCGTAGGACGTGCGGGCATCGAGTTCCCAGCCGGCTCCGATGGAATGCCGGTAGGTGAGATCGAGATATTGATGGTAGTCGAGGTTAGCGGTGCCGGGGGCGTTGAACACCGTTCCGAAATATCCTGTCGGAACCACTTTATCGCGGGCGCTGAACAATCCCTGCAGGGTGAATCCATGGAAAGTCATAGTGGCGAGGATGTGCTCATAATTTTCGTAGTTGGCGTTGCTTGTGACTCCGTAATTGGTGGCGGGGCTGTCGTACTCGGGATAAAACAGTGTGGGACCTACGCTGTTGTAGAAGGTGCCGGAGAGCAGCATTCCGACCCCGTGGTACTGAGTAGTGTAGGTTGCTCGTCCCTGGAGAGTGCCGAAGCTGGCGGGGGCAAACGAGAGTTCGAGACCCTGATGTTGTGGGGGCCTGCGGGTAATCACGTTAATGACGGCGAGGAAGGCCTGGTTGCCGTAGAGCGAGGAACTGGGGCCGCGGATGATTTCGACGCGCTCGATCAGGTCGACATCGACCAGGAACTCGGTGCCGATCATGGCCTGACCGTCGATGTTGTTGTTGATGCGGTGGCCGTCGACGAGCAGCAGGATGCGGCTGTTCCAGTCGCCCAAACGCCCGAAACCGCGCACCCCAATGAAGGTGTAATCGCGATCGTAAGTGATGTAGAAGCCGCGAACGCTTTCGAGAATGTCGGCCAGCGTGCGGTAGCCGTATTTCTGGATCTCGTCGGCGGTAACGATAGAAACGGAAGCGGGCGCGTCGCTGGCGCTCTGCAAGTGTTTGGAGGCGCCGTACACCTGGATGCTTCCGAGCTCTTCCAGGCTGGCTTGTCCCAGGTCGTTGGGCGCTTGCTGGGCGGCGGCGGAGGCTGCGAATAGAAGGAGCAGTGTTATTCCGAGTCTGGCCGGGATGCAGCGGGTCGGCGGAGATAACTGGCAGCGAGGCGGAGCTGTGACCGGAACGGTTCTGGCGACGTGCATGGAGCCTCCTGAGAGCGCCTTCAGGGCGCGCCCGGCCTGTGGCGCGCTCATGCCCCCACGGTCATCTTCGGCAGGTTGCTGAATCTTCTCCAGTGGGTGGGAGGGTTACTTTTGGGGTCAAATAAAAGGCCTGCGCTTACGTTTTCTGGGGAAAACAGAATCGGGTCGAGAGGCAAAAAACCAAATGAGGACAAGAAAAATTCTGCGTCGAGACCTTTACGGCTTCCTTATGCGGCGGCGGATAAGCTTTCAGGGCTTAAGTTGCGAGTCATTCGAGGATTCCGAATCCATTGAGATTTTCTAAAGCGTTTTTTTTTATCTCCCTTCTGTCCGGGGTGGGACTGTGCTGCCTATCGGCCTACGGGCAATCGACGCCGGCTGGCGCGGGCGGGGTGTCGCTCAATACGAGCACGGAGCGAGGCAGCTTTCTTCGCCGGCTTTTGAAGGCGTACTCCGACGACTGGTGGCCGCCGGCGGCAGCGAATCCGACTGTGCCTGCTCCGGCGTTTCGCGGAGATCCCGCGCCGGTGAATGGACCGCCGTTTCCTTTTTCCACGTGGCCCATTGGAGGCACGGTGTCGATTGGGCAGCCCTGGACGCAGGCCGGGCCGTGGATGACGGCGGTGTGGGCCGGGCCCGACGGCGATGCCTGGAAGAGACACAAAATTCAGATCTACGGCTGGCTGAATGTTGGGGCAAACTTCAGCACCTCGAAAAGCGGAGTGAACCCGGTGGCGGGGAAATACGATAATTTTCCCACGGCTTACGACGAAGTGCCGAACGCGATCGAGCCTGATCAGGAAGTGCTCTACATCGAGCGGCAGCCGGATACGGTGCAGACCGGGCATTTTGACTGGGGATTCCGGCTTGCGGGGCTGTGGGGACTTGATTACCGTTTCACGACGGCGAAAGGTTATTTCAGCCAGCAATTGCTCGGGCATCCTCCGGGGAAAGAGTATGGCTTCGATCCGGTGATGATGTATCTCGATCTTTATTTTCCGCACATCGGCGAGGGAACGGATGTTCGCGTCGGACGCTACATTTCACTGCCCGACATCGAAGCCCAGCTTGCGCCTAACAATTACACCTACAGCCACTCATTGCTTTACACGTTTGATTGCTACACGCAGACAGGGATCAATGCGACCACGCGGATCAACTCGCATTGGACTACGCAGGTGGGACTGTCGCCGGGCTGCGAAACCGCGCCCTGGAATCTGACCGACTCGCGGCTTACGTTGAACTGGTGCGCGGAGTATTCGTGGCGGACCAGCAAAGATAATCTCTACTTTTGCGACAACGAAACTAATCTCGGGAAAGACAGCGGCCAGTACGGCTACAACAATCTGCAGGCTTATTACCTGACCTGGTATCACGTGATCGATAAGAATTGGCATACGTCGGCCGAGGGCTGGTATCAGTGGATGAAGCAGGTGCCAAATCTTAACTACAGTCCGCCGGCGGGATCGGGATTGCCTGCGGTTGATCCCATTCAGCCGGAGACGGGCTCTAATGGAGCATATTGCAACAGCGATACTGCATTCACTTGTTATGCGCCGGAGTGGGCGATGGTGAATTATCTGGAGCGGCAGTTTGGCGTGCACAACTACATCACGATTCGGAATGAATATTTCGACGACATTGCCGGGCAGCGGACTGGAATCAAGACGCGTTACACCGAGCATTTATTCGGTTGGGGGCATTGGATTGGAACTACGGTTTTGTTGCGTCCGGAAGTGCGGTTCGAGCATTCCTACGATGCTCCGGCTTATCAGAACGGGACGAAGAAGAGTCAGTTGACGGCGGCGGGAGATGTGATTTTCTTCTTCTGAGGTTCCACTAAGCTAGAATCGTCGGCATCTCGTACGGTGCAGCGGCGGTGGCTTATGAGAACAGTTTCTTTCCGCAGCTTACTTCTTTTCAGTTTGGTTGCTCTTACAAGTGCAGCTTCCGCGCAAGCGCCGGCCCAGCCGAGCGCTACGCCGGCGCAGTACTTCTTTGTGCTCCTGAATCGTCCTGCGAATGCTCCGCAGCTGAGCAAGCAAGCGGGAGAAAAGCTGCAGGAAGAGCACATGGCCAACATCCGCAAGATGGCCGCCGAGCATACGCTTGTGATCGCTGGGCCTTTTCTCGATGACACCGTGCTGCGCGGGATATTCGTCTTGCAGGCGGAGTCAACGGCGCAGGCGCAGGAGTGGGCTGATAGTGACCCAGCGGTCAAAGCCGGGCGGCTGGCGGCCGAGGTGCATGGGCCCTGGGACATTGACCCGAGTGCCATTCACAGCCCCGCGGAACCACCGGGAATGGAGCAATACACGCTGGTTCTGCTGAAGCGGGGCGAGAACTGGAATCCAAAGGCGCCGGAGTTTATGGATGTGGTGAAACGCCATCATGCTCTGGTTAAGCAGATGATCGGTCAGGGGTCTCTGGCCATTGCTGGACCGTTCGCGTCCGGCGATCAGGGCGAGTTGCTGGGAGTCTCGATTTTCCGTGTGGGAGCAGAGCAGACTGCTGCGTTGCTGAAGGACGATCCGATCGTTAAGGCTGGCTTGCTTAAGCCGGAGATGCATCCGTGGGGGACGGGCAAAGGGGTGTTGGCGGCGGGACAGCCGCTGCAGTGAGTGTCAAACATGCCCCTCAGGGGCTAAAGCCCACGTCTTTATTGGCTTCTGGCGGCACGACTGAAGTCGTGCCCTTCCCGAACCCTCACCTGCGGCATCGACGAAGCGATCCCTGATACGGAACCTCCGCGCCCTCCTAGCCGCCGGCTTTCAACTCTGTTAGCACCTGGCGGGCGATTTCTTTTAGGGTTTCGAATACGCCTACGCCCTGGAATGCTACGGCCTCGACTACCGCCTCGTTCTTCTTGCGGAGCTCTTTGTTCAGCGCTTCCGGGGACAGGATGTTGGGCAGGTCGCGCTTGTTGAGCTGGAGCACGTAGGGAATCTTGTTGAAGTCGTAGCCGTGTTCCTGCAGGTTCGACATCAGGTTGTCGAGGGCTTCGACGTTGGCGTCCATGCGCTGTTCCTGGGAGTCGGCTACAAAGACGATGCCATCGACGCCGCGCAGAATGAGCTTGCGGCTGGCATCGTAGAACACCTGGCCGGGGACGGTATAAAGATGGATTCGAGTCTTGAAGCCGCGCACCGAGCCCAGATCGAGCGGCAGGAAATCGAAAAACAGGGTGCGCTCGGTTTCGGTGGCGAGGGAGATCATCTTGCCCTTCTGCTGTTCCGCGGTCTTCTGGTAGATCACCTGCAGGTTCGTGGTCTTGCCGCCCAACCCGGCGCCGTAGTACACGATCTTGCAATTGATTTCGCGGGCTGCGAAGTTGATGAAACTCAAGGCTTTCCTCAATAGCGCGGGGCCGCACACCTGCCGCGCACAAAAATATCCCTAATGGGGGCTTCGGGCTTTTATATCACACGCGGTCGGTCCGACGCAGGTTACTCAGGTGACCCCCTGCTGGCACAGCGGTGGGGGAAGGGAATTGTTGATTGCTGATGTTGATTGAGAAAGTCATACCTTCTGGACTTTTCAGTCAGCAGCGAGCGATCAACAGTCGTTTACCCTACCGTCCCGGTGCGGGATAGTAGCCGTCTCTGGCATAAACTTTTAGACCGGGCCGATCGACGATTACTTCGATACTGCGGTAAGGTTTCGAAGTCGGCGCCTTCGGCCGCAGGGGGCTATAGCCGAGGGTGTACTGGTTGCGCGCTTCGCTCATGACCTGGGCGTACATATTCTCAATCGAGCTCCGGGTCAGTTCGCGGTATTCCGCTCCGCCGGTGGCGGAGGCGTACCTTGGCAGAATGTCGCCATAGCCCTGAAGCGGCACGTGCAGGCGCTCAATCTTGTCGTAGACCGGAAGCGCCGAACTGCCCACCGACACCGCCTCCACCTGGATTTCATTCGACAACAGCACCCTGAGCACATCGCGGTAGCTGGCCTTGCTGCCCATTTCGTGTCCATTGCTGATCACGAAAATAATTTTGCGACGGGTGCGATCGCGTTTGCGCAGGTCGAGCGCGGCCTGCAGAATGGCATCGTTGAGCACATGCGATTCCCGTGACGGGGTATTTACGTCCGCCGTCCCTGAGCCCACCGGCACTCCATTGATAATCGGCCCGTTCGCCAGCGGACCGTTCAGCACCGGGACTCCATTGTTGCGTCCGCGTTCCGTCTTCATCTGATTCAGGATTGCGCCCAGCTTGCGGGTCACTCCGCCGAAGTCGGTGACCTGGCTCACCGTGCTGCTGTAGGTATAAATGGCTACTTCATCGTAGGGAGCGAATGCTCCCACCAGTGCTGGGAAAGTCTGCTGGACGGTCTGCAACTCCAAATCCGACATGCCCGTGTCGAGCACGATGGCGACAGAAAGTGCGAAGGGATCGGCGGTGAAAAATTTCAGCTTCTGCACCGTCCCGTTTTCCTTGACGGTGAAGTCGGTCGAGAGCAGTCCATCCACCAGGCGGCCGTCGCGGTCCTTCACCCGGACCGGGATCTGTACGAAGGTCGGCGTCACGACCAGGGTGTAAAGCTGTTCCTGCGCGCTCGGCTTTACGGGAGTTCCGGGCGGCACGGTCTTTACCGGCGGCATGGACGGGGCAGAGGTCGTTTCACCGGGGGCGGCGGCGGGCTGGGTGGCTGCCGGCTTTTCGATCGGCTGATTGGTCCACGGATCCCTCTCCACCGGCTTTTTTTCTTCCGGCCGGGGAATCGGCGGGGGCGCGGGCGTTTCTGAAGGGGGCTGCACCGTCGGCGCATCTGGAATATCGGTGTTCTGATTTGGAGCCGGCCGAGTCTGCGGCGCCTGAGTTTGCCCGCTCGGTGTCTGACTTGCGGAAGACTGCGCCTGCATCGCGGAGGCGCTTAGCCACGCCGCAACGCTGCCGAAGACCAGCGCTGCCCTCAGCCACTTCGTGTTTCTAAGCCGTTGCCGGTTACCCGCTGTGGTTTCCATGCTCACAAACACCATCCGTTCTTTCCCTGGCCGGGCTCACGGCACCTCGGCGACTGCGGTCAGCTGCTGCTACCAAGATAACGCTAGTTTCTGTGAGATGCCCGTACCTGCCCATTTGGTGCATCTAACTCCAAGGGTTAGACTAACAAAAACCCTTTGAGGGATTCCTAGCATGGGAAAATTATCTGCTTACCGAAGATTCTCGCCGGCCGGGGCCGCTGCCTCCATTCTATTCGTACTGGCAGCCTTAACGGTCGCGACTTTGCCTGCCGCGGCTCAGAGCCCGGCGTCTTCCACAGCTGATGCCCCGCAGGCTGGCGCTCAAAACGCTGCCCAGAAGCCCGCCGACGCGCAAACGCCCGGAGACGACCAGGGGCCGGCGGGAACGGTAAAAGTCAATGTCAATGTGGTTGGACTTTTTTTTAATGTCAAAGATAAGCACGGCGCGCTGATCCCGAACCTGACCAAGAATGACTTTGACGTTCTCGAAGACGGCAAACCTCAGACCATCAAATACTTCGCCGCCGAATCGAACCTGCCGCTGACCCTCGGCATTCTGATCGACTCCTCGGGCAGCCAGCGCAACGTCCTCGACATGGAGAAAGAAGTTGGCGGAGCATTCCTGCGCCAGATTCTCACTGATAAAGACGAAGCCTATGTCATTGACTTCAACGTCGACGCCTCACTGGTGCAGGACTACACGCGAGACGTTCACCGGCTGCAAGCCGCACTCAATAAAGTCAGGATCAACACCGGCTTCACGACGGGGCCGATCCCCGGCGCAGGAGGCGGTCCTGTGCCCACCGCGCCCGGATCCCAGAAGGGCACCGTGCTTTACGATGCCGTGTATCTCTCCGCCCACGACATGCTGGCCAAAGAAGTTGGACGGAAGGCGATGATCCTGCTCACGGACGGCGAAGATGAAGGCAGCCAGCTCAAAATTAAAGATGCCATCGAAGCTGCGGAGCGAGCCGACGCCATTGTGTACGTGCTGCTCTGCGCCGATCGTGGGTTTTACGGATCGTTCGGCATGGGCGGCTACACAGGCGAGGGGGAAATGCGAAAGCTCACCGAGGCCACGGGAGGCCGCGTGATCAACGTGGGCAACAAGTTCGACAAGCTGAAAGAGGCGTTCGACCAGATCGCCGCCGAACTACGCAGCCAGTACAACCTGGGCTATACGTCTACGAACACGGTTCTAGACGGCAGTTACCGCAAGCTGGAAGTGAAGTCGAAACAGAACTACAAAGTGCAATGCCGCGCTGGATACTACGCCACTCCGCGCGAACCGTTGCCACAGTAATAATGTGCGTCTGTGTGAGTTCTGCTCGTGCGGAGCAGGGACCCTTGCCCGTTGGTTTTGATCTTGCTGTTGATCCAGATCTGGCCTGCCGCAACTAATCCCTAGCTCCAAACCAGAAAACCATTTAGCCTGTAGGACGCTGGATGAACCGGAGGTTCGTCATGCCGTCTGGAAATCTTTGGCCTTCCCGTCGTACATTTCTGCAACGCTCCCTGCAACTCTCGGCCGCCGCTGCGGCCTTTTGCTTCGCCACCGAGCCGATGCTGGCCGCTGCGGCTCGTCACCACCCGTTTTCCACGGATGGGGTGATGATCGATTCCAATGAGAATCCGCTCGGCCCCAGCCAGCCCGCGCGTGACGCTATTTCTGCCATCCTTCCGCTGGGCGGGCGTTACATGGATAATCTCACCGACGAATTGATACACACCTTCGCCCAGCAGGAAGGCGTGAACCCGGAGTGCGTCAACCTTTTTGCCGGCTCTACTCCGCCGCTTCACTTTGCGGTGGTCGCCTTCACCTCGCCGCAGAGAAGCTACGTGGGCGCCGACCCCGGTTACGAGGCTGGCCCGCGCGCGGCCGCGGCCATGGGGGCTCGCGTCGTTAACGTGCCGCTCACCAAGACTTACGCGCACGACGTCAGGGCCATGATCGCCGCCGCTCCCGACGCCGGAGTGTTCTATATCTGCAATCCCAATAATCCTACCGGCACGCTCACGCCGCATTCCGACATCGAGTACCTCGTCGAGAACAAACCGAAGGGTTCCATCGTGATGGTGGACGAAGCCTACATCCATCTTTGCGATGCTCCTTCTATGCTCAACCCAGTCAAGGCGGGCAAGGATGTGATTGTGCTGCGCACTTTTTCGAAAGCCTACGGCATGGCCGGATTGCGCTGCGGATTTGCCATTGCGCGCCCCGACCTGCTCGAAAAAATTCGCGACCACTCCGGCTGGAACTTCATGCCCGTCACCGCGCTGGTCGCAGCTTCGGCGAGCCTCAAGGATACGAGTCTCGTCCCCGAACGCAGGCGCATCAACGCCAGCGTTCGCCAGGAAACTTTCGAGTGGCTCGACCGCAACGGCTACTCCTACATTTCCTCCGTGTCGAACTGCTTCCTGCTCGACACTAAACGCCCCGCGAAGCAGGTGATCGACGCCATGGCGCAGCAAAATGTTTTCATCGGACGCGTCTGGCCCATCATGCCGACTTGCCCCCGCATCACCGTCGGCACGCATGAGGAAATGGAAAAATTCCGGACTGCGCTGCAGAAAGTGATGAGCGGTGCGACTGCATTTTCGATGCGGCCAGCGAGACCGACGAGGAATCCGCGGAGGGAAGCGGTTCTGCCATCGTGAGGAACAGTCGATAACCGGCCGCTGTTGAGTGGGAACTCAAGCGCCTCCGAACGGTTAATCAAGGCGCAATCGAGGATGCGGGTCTGCGCGCAGCTTAAGCCTGAAAGTGGACCTGCTTTCGGCTTGAACACATAGTCTCTTGGAAAAAGGAAGAAACACCGCTTGTGAAACAAAGATGTCATAGCAGCCTGGATCAACCACGAATGAGAAGCCTCCATCCGCTTCCGTGTGCATCTCCCATTGTGTTCCCGCTTGATAATCGCGCAGGAAGACATAGGCGGCCCTCAGCCCTGTGCCATCTTCGCGTGTGACGATACCCTTCAAGGTTGAGGGTTTCTCTTGTGACGGCAACGGCGTACAAAGGGTCAATAGAACTGCCACCGAAACGAAGATTCTCATAGGACTCCTGAACTCCAGCACTCAATGGAGTGTCTCTCGAATGTCGTTTAGTCACCATCCGCAGCAGCAACTCTTGCTCACTCGACTGCTTCTCCCCACTCCACCGTCCGGCGCTCGCGGCTGCTCTTGTGGGCGAGCATCACTGCCCGCATGGTTCGCAGAGCCTGCTCTGGCGTTACATCGAGCGCGGCTTTCTTCTCGATGGCATCGCGCACATTCGCATAGAACCCGCGATAATCTCCGCGTTCGGTTTTTACTTTCGCGCTGCGATCGCCCACCAGGCTCAGCGTGCCCCACAGTTCTTCGTCTTCCACTCCCCAATCGGCTCCCCAATCTAATCCATCCGGACAATTTTCCGCGCGCAGCCGCGCTTCCTGCGGATCCATTCCAAACTTCACAAACGACCCGTTCGTCCCGTGAATCAGAAAATGCGGGCCCGGGGCATACGCGATGATTCGTGCCCGACCCATCGCCCGCAGCCCATTCGCATATTCCATGCAAACATCAAAGGCATCATCCACCTGAGAAGTTTGCCGCTGGCAGAACGCCGATGCCGTAATCGCCCGCGGCTCGCCAAACAAAACCAGCGCCTGGTCGATCACATGCGGACCCAGATCGAACAACACTCCCGCCCCGGGCTGATCGGCGCGCTCCCGCCAGGCATTCGCCTTGGGCTCCAGCCGAAACCGGTCATAGCGGCATTCGTACTCGACAATTGTTCCCAGCTTCCCCGACGCCACAATCTTCTTTACCGTCCCGAAATCCCCATCCCAGCGCCGGTCTTGATAGACCGTGATCAACCGTCCGCGCTCGGCCGCCAGCCGCACCAGTTTCTCGGATTCCGCGAGCGTCGGTGCGAAGGGCTTATCCACGACCACATCCCGATCCGCCAGCAGACAAGCCTGAGCGTACTCAAAATGCGAATCATTGGGAGTCGCAATCACGCACAACTGGATTTCTTTATCCGCCAGCAACTCGTCCAAAGTGCGCGCCACCCGCACGTCGGGATATTTTTCCTGCGCCCGCGTTCCCCGGCGCTCCAGAATGCAGGCCAGTTCCATTCCCGGCACACCGCGGATCACCGGAGCATGAAACGCCTGCCCCGCCAGCCCAAATCCAATCAAGCCCACTCGCGCCATCGCGACTCCTTAGTCACTTTACGTCTGCGTCTACCGATCTTTCATTCGCCGCACAAACTTCAGCCCCGACCACACCTCCGTCACCGCGCACACTTTCACATCCACTAATCCCGCGGCCAGCTCGATGTCGCGCACGACATTTTCATCCAGGTCCGAAGCCACGCCGGAACTCTTCTTCGGCCAGCTCACCCACAGAATCCCCGCCGGTGCCAAGAGCTTTGCCATCGGCGAAAATTCCCTGGCCAATTCAGCGCGAGACTTGGTAAACATCATGGCGAAATCGAGTCGCGCCTTCGCGGTTCATTTTGCACTCTGCGAGCGGGGCGTGCAATTCCGCACGCACTTCTGCCGGCGCATTCGACAACCAGACGCGAAATCCAGCTTTGATGCCTAATTTTGTCGGAAGCGGCGTCCCCGAATATCCCGGCATTCTTATGGCTCGTGTGAAGAAACTGCCTGAGAGAAACTGGAAACCAGAAGCCAGAAAACTGGAAACTTACTGCACCGGCGCGTACCACCCGCGCCGCGATCGCACGCGAAAATTTTTCCGGTCGACAGCTACGATCTCGATGGTGCGAAAGTGGCCGTCCGCCTTGAAGTCCGCCGGTTTGTACGACACATCATATTGGCTGCGCAATTCATCCTGAATCTCGGCAAAGTCATTGGCCACATCGCGAATCTGAAAAGGGAAGAACGCTTTCCCTCCCGTGGCATCGGCAATCCGCTCGAGCACCTTGTCGCCGGCGCCCTTGGTGCCGCTCACGTTGGTGCTGATGGTGTATACGATGGCCTCGGCCCGCTGCGCCATCTCAATTGCTTCCTCGCGTGTTACGTGACTCTGGTTGTCCTCGCCATCGCTCAGCAGGATGATGGCGCGCCGGGCCGGGCCAGACGGCGGTTCCTTCAGCAGTTTGTCGCGGCACGCGTAATACAGCGCATCGTACATCGCCGTTCCGCCTCCCGGCCGCAATGCGCGCACACCCCGGTCGAGTTTCTCCGTGTCGTCGGTAAAATCCTGGGTCACTTCCGGGGTCACGTCGAAACCCACCACCATGGCCTCGTCGTGGCCGCGGCGCAGGGTCTGGTTGAGAAACTCAATCGCCGATTCCTGTTCGAACTTGAAGCGGTCGCGCACCGAATTGCTGGCATCAATCAGCAGAGCCACCTGCAGCGGAAGATTCGTCTCGGCGTGGAAGCTTCGAACCTCGGTCGCCGGCTTGTTGTCATCCACAAAGCGGAAGTCGGACTGCTTCAGATCGGTGACGCGCTTGCCGTGCTTGTCGGTCACCGTGAAGACGACATTCACTTCGTTGATGCCGACGCGGATGCGGGGGATTTCGCCGTTGTCTGTGCCCTCTGGGGCTTGCGCCTTGGCTTGCGCGGCCGCGGGCGGCGGAGATTGCGTCGTGGGCGGCTGGGATGACTGAGATGAAGTCGACGGTTGAGCTGGCGTGGTTGTGGTCTGCGCCATGCCGAACTGGTACGCGCCCGAGACGACCAACAAAACCGTTACCCACCGCATGCCTGAACTTCTGAACGTGTCTCTCGTGAGAATGCCCCTCATTTAGTTGCCATTATATCCGCACAGGCCTTGGAAAGCAGCGCCTTCCGCGGCCCGGCGCGCAAGCCTCTACTCCTCCACCCTTTTCAAGAACTGCCGCAGCCCCTGAGGCAACTCGCTCTTCAGCGCGATCATAGCGTCAGTCCGAGGATGTTTAAACTCCAACTCGGCCGCATGAAGAAAGTTCCGTGGCAGCCCGATCACCGCATTTTTGCCGCGTGCCTGCTTCGGAGCGCCATACATCGTGTCGCCAACCACGGGATGCCCCATGGCCGCCACGTGTACCCGAATCTGGTGGGTGCGGCCGGTGTCGATTTTTACATCGAGCAAAGTGAACTTGCCGAACTTAGTATCGAGACGGCGCACCACGCGATAATGCGTGACCGCGGCGCGCCCGCCTTCGAGTCTCGTGGTCATGCGTGTGCGGCGCAAGCGGTCGCGGCTGATGCTCTGAGCCAGCGTTCCGGAATCTTTCTTTACCCAGCCATGCACCAGCGCGACGTATTTCTTCTTCACTTTGCGCGCCGCAAACTGCGCGCTCAGCTTGCGATGCGCGTCGTCGTTTTTCGCCACCAGGATCAGGCCGCTGGTTTCTTTGTCGAGCCGATGGACGATTCCCGGGCGCAAATCCCCGCTTACTTTCGAGAGGCTGGCCATGTGATGCAGCAGCGCATTCACCAGCGTGCCGCGATTGCGGGCGTCGTCGGTCGCACCTGCGCCGGCGTGCACCATCATTCCCGCCGGTTTGTTGATCACGGCGAGGTCATCATCTTCATAAACAATGTCGAGCGGGATTTCCTCGGCGATAGCCTTAAGCGGAGCCCGCTGCGCCTCGCCCAGCACGCTGATGCGCTCCCCGCCGCGCAACTTTAGTGAGGGCTTCGCCGGAGCATCGTTCACCAGCACCTTGCCTTCAGCGATCATTTCCTGCACGCGGGCGCGACTCACGGACTCGAGGTGCACGGCGAGGAATTGGTCGAGACGCTTGCCGGCATCTTCGGATGCGACGGAAATCAGGATGGGGTATGCTTCCAGCATTCGCTGCGAAGGATACTACAGGGCAGCCGACGGAAGTGCGGTTGCCGTGCGAGAAGGCCTAATGAAAAAGCCCATCACGAGGATACTGTTCGTCGCATTGAATGTCCTTTTGCTTTTCGGGCAAATCAGTGCAGCAGATCCAGACTCGGGTATTGTTTGCGTCGCATCGCGTGCCGATGATCCTTGGTGGAAGGTCGCGCCTCCCGAGGCGACTAACGCGCGGGGCTTCAGCGTGCGGATCGACGACGGCCGAGCAGTGCCTTGGCCGCGGGTCAAGAGCTTGAAGTTTGACAACCTGGACTTGGAGAAACCGCATCTCCTTGTAATACTGGACGCCAACGGCAAGCACGTGGAATCAGTCCGGTTCAAGTTCTCCAGCTATAAGAAAGCTGACTTATGTATGTCATACGACGGCTACCAGGGAATGCAACTAAGTGAAGCGTCGCGGCGAACACCGTGGTGCAAGTGCCACTAACCGGGCATCGGATCTACCTGGTAGCCTCCACCGG
The DNA here is from genome assembly GCA_049280095.1 of Candidatus Sulfotelmatobacter sp. GTDB lineage: Bacteria > Acidobacteriota > Terriglobia > Terriglobales > Acidobacteriaceae > Sulfotelmatobacter. Next base: position 19,720 of record JBAPPL010000053.1, read on the forward strand.
CTGCGCCGTCAGATGCTTCGCGCCGGGCCGCAGCCACCAGATCACCCCTCCAGCCAAGACCAACCCAATCGCGATCAACTGCGTGCCTGACATCGCGCCGCCAAATACCGATCCGCGGCCCGGATCGTCGCGAATGAATTCCAGAAAGAACCGCGCCACTCCGTAGATGAACATGAACGCGCCGAATACCTGGCCATCGAATTTACGGCGCTTCAATAGCCACATCAGGAAGAAGAAATTTGCCAGCTCGACTGCCGACTCGAACAACTGCGTCGGCTCGAGTGGCACGTTCAGCGGAGTGCCGGTAATCTGATTCGCCAGCGGATTGCGGAACACTACGCCCCAGAAATGATCCGTCGGCTTTCCGTAGCAGCAGCCCGCGGCGAAGCATCCGAGCCGCCCAATGGCATGTCCCAGCGCCAGCCCCGGAGCGAACGCGTCGCAGGTGCCGAGCGGGGGCAGGTTATGCTTGCGCACATACCACCACGCGGCCAGAAATGCAGCAATCAGCCCGCCGGAAAAAACTCCTCCAGCCTGCAGCGTGGCGATGCTGAAAATGTCGCCGGGATGCGCCGCGTATACGCTCCAGTCATTGATAATGTAGAGCACCTTTGCGCCCAGAATTCCGCAGAGCACCACCAGAATTCCGAGGTTCCAGGCCTTTTCGCCGTCAATTCCCAGGCGCTCGGCATTGCGCACGCTGACCCATAAGCCGACCAGCACTCCCAGAGAAACCAGGAAGCCGTAAGTCGGCAAGAAAAACCGCCCGAAATGCACTAATTGTGGATACACAGTTAAGTTAGATGCAGAAATGAAGGAATCTGTACTTGAATCAGTGTAGCAGGGAGACGAGTGAGGGAATAGTGAAGCGAGCCAAACACGCGATTAATGCGTCGCAAAAAACGCGACGCGTCGCGCGGCTCGCCCGGATTCCTCGCTGCGCAAAAAGCGCTTGCTCGGAATGGCAATCCGGAAAAAATCAAGCCGACCCACTGTGCCGTGTGACGGGCCGAGAATGAACCGTCAGGTAGACGTTGGGAACCCGCCGAGACCCTTTAGGCATCTCCGCATGGCGGAGCGTCGCACACCGGATCTTAGTTCGAGTCGAGTCCCCGTTCATTCAGCATTGGTTCAAAAATCGGTTACCGTCATCACCAACCCCGCAGGCCGGCTTTCACTCTGGATGCTAGGAGAACTGCCGGTGGATTAGCAATAGGGGAAGCGCAAATAGTTGGCAGCGCACTTGCAACCAAAGTAACAGGGCCGCAACACTCAGGGCTTGCAATTCCACAAATGAAAGGTGCTCCTGCAGTTCGTCCGCGAATCCGTTGATTCGGGTGGAAGTTGCATGGAGATGTATACTCTGTCCGCAACATTCCGGGTCTGAGTTTTTCACCTTCCGCCAAGGCCAGACTCGGGCAGAGGTACGGAGATGTCCACGTCTCGCAAGTCCGCGATCGCCGCCGCGGCAGTGCTGGTCGTTGTTCACCTGCTTCTGGTGACAGTCCGCTACGGTACTCAGTTTGCCGCTCTTTGGGGTAACTGGATCGGGGCAGTGTCGGCCCTCTTGGCGGCGGTTGTCTGCTGGTCCGTCTCACGCCGGGCAGACTCTTTCGGCAAGCGGGTTTGGCGCCTGGTGTCCCTGTCTCTTTTTCTCGCTTTTCTGAATCAGTTCGCCTACACCTACTATTTCGATTACCTTCACGCTCCCACCAACGCGCTTTGGCCTAGTGACATCCTGGTGTTTTTCTGGGCTGTGCCGGCGATGATGACGATGTTCCTTAGTCCTGGAGATCCCACCAGTGGGGTCCGCTGGCTGCGCGTCTGCGATTTCGTGCAGGTTTGCACGCTGGTGCTCGCCCTCGAGCTCTCGCTCCTTTATGTGCCCTCCCGATGGCAGTCCTCGGAACCAGCCATGTTCATTCGCACCTTCCACGTGGCTGTCTTTTTCTTCGGCTTCCTGACTTTTGCCTTCCTGGTGCGGGGTTTGATCAGTCCCTTCCGGATTGCACGCATTTTCTTCTTTCAGCTGGCGGGGTTTTTCTTCGTGTTCGGAATCACAACCAACACCACCCGCTACGCCATCGCCTCTGGTAACTATCGGCAGGGAACCTGGCTCGATCTGCCGTGGACACTCAGCTACTGTCTTCTGGCCGTCATTGCCGCGACCTGGGCTGACACCGGGCAGCATTCCGAGACGGTCGAGCCCCGTGCCCCGGCTATGCAACTACTGGCCCAATTTTCTTCTCTGCTCATCCCCGCCATAGTTTTCTCTCTCGTCTTGAGGATCGCGCAAGAGCAGTTCCTCTGGTCCGCTTTCCTGGTGACGGTCTCCTTCGCTGCGGCCAGCGCGCGCTTGTTCGTGGTGCAGAACCAGTTGCTCCAGAGTTCAGGCGAATTGCAGAAAAATCTGTCTCTTCTGCAAGGCATCACTGAGGGAACGACAGATTCCGTCTTCGTCAAAGACTTGCAAGGCCGCTACTTGATGATTAATTCCGCCGGGGCTCGCCTGCTGGGGCGAAGAGTTGACGAAGTGATCGGGAAGGATGACATGGAACTTTTCTCACCGGAAAACGGACGCGAGATTATGGCAGCGGACCGGAAGGTCGTCGAATCTGAGAAGACTCAAACCTATGAGGAGCTCGGAACCTCAGCAGGTGTGGCGCGTACTTATTTGTCGACCAAAGGCCCGCACCGCGACTCCGATGGCGAGATTATCGGCCTGCTGGGCATTTGCCGTGATATCACCGATCGCAAACGCGCGGAACAGGAGTTTCGCCAGTCCCAGCAAAAGCTACGCATTCACTTCGAGCACACTCCGCTCGCCGTCGTCGAATGGGATACTCAACTTCGAATTACCGAATGGAGTCCTTCCGCGGAGCGGGTCTTCGGATATTCGCGCCAGGAAGCGATTGGCCGGGGCGCGAGTTTCCTGGTGCCGCCTGCGCTGCGGGAACATGTAGACAGGATGGGGCAGGAGCTGCTTGCACAAAAAGGCGGGACGCGGAGCACGAATGACAACATCACCAAGGACGGCCGCACCATCTCCTGCGAGTGGTACAACACTCCGCTGGTCGATGAATCAGGACGGGTGCTGGGCGTGGCCTCTCTGGTTCAGGATGTCACCGAGCGCGTGGCGCTGGAGGAAAGACTTCGTCAGTCCCAGAAAATGGAGGCGGTCGGCCGCCTCGCTGGTGGTGTGGCTCACGACTTCAACAACCTGTTGACCGTCATCATGGGGTACAGCCAGATTTTGACGGACGGACTCCCGGCGGTCAGCCGCCTGAAGGACGCCACTGCCCAGATCCGATCAGCCGCCGATCGCGCCGCTGGAATCACCCGCCAACTGCTGGCCTTCAGCCGTAAGCAGGTACTCTCGCCGCGCGTCATCGACTTGAACGACATCGTGCTGAACCTCGACTCGTTGCTGCGGCGGCTCATCGGCGAAGACATTGAAGTTCTTACCTTGCCGGGCCGCGAGCTGGGCGCGGTCAAAGCCGATCCCGGGCAAGTCGAGCAGGTCATCATGAACCTCGCCCTGAATGCGCGCGACGCCATGCCCCACGGTGGGAAGCTCACGCTCGAAACCGAGAACGTGGAACTGGACGAGTCCTATGCCCGCGAGCACGAGCCCCTCCAGCCCGGACGCTACGTCATGCTGGCGGTGAGCGACACCGGAACGGGCATGAGTCCCGAGACCCAGGCCCATATCTTCGAACCTTTTTTCACCACCAAGGAAGTTGGCAAGGGTACCGGTCTCGGGCTCTCCATGGTCTACGGAATCGTCAAGCAGAGTGGTGGCTACATCTGGGTGTATAGCGAGCCCAATCGCGGGACGACCTTCAAGATCTATCTTCCCCGGGTTGACGAGCTTGCGGAAACGGTCGGGGTGGAGAAGCGGCCGACCGGCGTCCAGCGCGGAACGGAAACCATCCTGTTGGTCGAGGATGATGCGCAGTTGCGTGCGCTCACATCGTCGGTCCTGGCTCACTGCGGCTATAAAGTATTGTCCGCCGCCGGCACCGAGGAAGGTCTTGCCCTATGTCGGGAGAATCACCACGATATCCACCTGCTGGTTACTGACGTGATCATGCCCGGAATGAATGGCCGGCAGCTTGCCGAGCAGGTCAAAGAGATTTCCCCGAGCATTAAAGTCTTGTACGTTTCCGGCTACACCAGCGACGCCATCGTTCACTACGGCGTGCTCGACCCCGGACTGAGCTTTCTGCCCAAACCTTTTTCGTTGTCAGCGCTGGTTGCCAAGGTGAGGGAAGTTCTCGACGGCTCCGATGCGGACCAGGGAGAGCGTCGCGAATAATCTTTTGCTCGCTATCCTGCCTTACGCTTCTCGTCCAGCACTTCATCCAGCGCATCTGCTAATAGATGCGCGCGCTTCTGGTAGTCGGTAGCTCCGCTGTCCTGATTCCGCTTCAATAAATGATACTCGTCGGCAATGTTCAACGCCGCCAGCACGGCCAGCCGCACGGTATCGATGGTATTCGTGGCCTCAGCTACGGCCCGCATCTTCGAGTCGACATACTCCGCCAGCTTCAAAATGTATTCCGGATCCGACCCCCGCAGGTTATACGCCTGATCAAAAATCTCCACCCGCACGCCACCAGCCTGCGCGTCTTTCAATGTCGAATCCTTAGAAGCGGTCGCCATAATCTCTGGTCGCTGTTATTCAAAGCGAAGCGTGCAACCCATAATAAGCCTTGTCATCCGAGCATGAAGCCGAACTAACTCGCCCGCTCCTCCGCGATCGACTCAATCTGCTCCAGCATCTTTTCCACTCGCCCGCGAATTTCTTCCCGCTCTTTCCGCAACTGCACCGCCTCGCGCCGCAATACCACCAACTGCTCTTCGCGCTCCTCCAATTGCTGCCGCGCCCGCTGCGCATCGCGTTCCGCCTGCGCCTGCGCCAGTCGCGACGCCTTATACATCTCGATGGTGCGGTAAATCTTATCTTCGAGCACCTGAAAATCGTCCACCGGAACCTGTTCCTCCATCCGTTCCACAGCATTCAACGCCATGATCGCACTTTCCCTTGAAAAGATTTCAAACTTTCCCGCAGTATACTCCACCGCCTTGTGGATCAGGGATGGCCCAAAAGTGCGAGGGCAGCGAGGACTGTAAGCGTGGAAGAGACCTTCCGGGCCTGCGTGAAGGGCACCTGAAGCCGGAGGCGTCGGCCCCTGAGACTACCTTCGGCGCAGCTTCGTCAGCTTCTCCGCCGCCGCGTCCAGCGTCTCCAACTTCTTGCAGAACGCAAACCGCACCTGCCGCGCTCCATTTCGCGCATCGCGATAAAAACTCGACCCCGGCACCGCCGCCACTCCAACATCCTTCACCAGATACTTTACGAACGAAACATCATCGGCAAATCCAAACCCGGAAATATCCGTCATCACGTAATAAGCTCCGCGCGGACGAAAACACTGAAACCCCGCCGCCTCCAGCGCCGGAATCAAATGATCCCGCCGCACCCGGTATCCTTCCGCCAAGGTCGCGTAGTATTCCGCCGGCAGATTCAGCGCCGCCGCGCCCGCCTCCTGCAGCGGCGCCGGCGCTCCCACGGTCAAGAAATCGTGCACCTTGCGGATCGCATTCGTGATCTTCTCCGGTCCCACCGCCCATCCCACGCGCCATCCGGTTACGCTATAAGTCTTCGACATTCCATTGATCGTCACCGTCCGTTCCCGCATCCCGTCGAGCGATGCCATCGAAATGTGCTTGGTCCCGTCGTACAAAATGTGTTCATAAATCTCGTCTGTGATAGCGAGCACATCAAACTCCACGCACAAATCGCGAATCAGTTCCAGCTCCGCCCGGGTGAAAACCTTCCCTGTAGGATTGTTGGGCGTATTGAGTATGATGGCCTTGGTGTTCTTGTCGAACGCCGCCCGCAATTCTTTCTCATCGAAAGTCCAATCACCGCCGTCGCCCGCGGGAGGTCGCAGCTTCACAAACCGAGGCCTTGCCCCGCTCAGGACCGAATCCGGTCCGTAGTTCTCATAAAACGGCTCGAAGATCACCACCTCGTCGCCCGCGTTGCACACGGCAAGCAGAGTCGAGATCATCGCTTCCGTCGATCCGCAACAAACCGTGATCTCTTTTTCCGGATCGACCGTAATCCCTTGCCACGCACCCATCTGCCGCGCAATCGCGTTGCGCAGGTTCTTGGCGCCCCAGGTAATCGCATACTGATTCACGTCGCCATCGATCGCCGCCCGCGCTGCCTGCTTGATCTCCGCCGGAGCCGCAAAATCCGGAAAGCCCTGCGCCAGGTTCACCGCCCCGTAGAGCGCCGCCTGCCGGGTCATTTCGCGGATCACCGACTCGGTGAAATGCGAAACTTTCTCGCTGAGAAAATGCTTGGTTGGATGGGATGGGGAAGGAATTACGTCCGCCATAGCAGGCAGATTAGCACAACGATTTGTCATCCTGAGCGGAACATTTGATCTCGTGAAGCGAGAGCAAGTGTGGAGTCGAAGGATCCCCGCGTGGGATCGCGAGCCTGCGAAAAGTGTCAGCCGCCCTAAACCCGCTGCACTCCACCCAACCCCTGCAGCGCTCCAACGATCTGCGAAGACCACTGCGCAATCTGCTCGTCACGCAAAGTGCCCACATCTGACTGCAATTTCACGCGCAGAAGCATCGAATATTTCCCAGCGCCAATCGACGCGCCGCGAAAAATCTCCGCCGGCGCGAATTCGCGTAGCTCAGGGATGCCCAGCCTCATCACGGCGCGCCGCATCGCCGCAAACTCGACGTCGTCGCCAAACACAAACGAGAAATCCCGCTCCACTGCCGGATATTTCCCGAGTGGTGCGAACCGAACCGTCCGCAGCCCGATGGCATGCAGTTGTTCGAGATCAATCTCCGCCAGAAAAACGTCTTGCCGCAATTTCCGTTCCGCCTTCACACTTTCTGCAATCTGCCCGAGCTGCGCCACCACCGTCCCATCCATCAACGCCCGCGCCGATCGTCCGGGATGAAAATATTCCGCGGTCTCGCGGTCGAAAGTAAGTTCACTCGAAGCAAGGGGAGCCAGCAGATTCTCCACGTCGCCTTTGAACGAGCGAAATGCCTCGGCAAAGTCAGCCTGTTCGCCCTTGCTAACGTCGAGCTTCCCGCCAACAGGAAGCAATCCCTTCACTGCCGCCAGCGTCGCCCCCAGGCACAAGTGCGCCGGCTCACCCAATCGCATTTCATAGACGCGGCCTATCTCGAACAACCGTACGTTCTCTGAGTCACGATTCAAATTCCAGGCCAGCATGTCGAGCATGCCCGGAGCCATCGAAGTCCGCATCACGGATGCTTCTTCACTCAGCGGATTTTCCAGTTCGAGCACCGCAGCGGACGAAAACTTCTCTACGTCGGCATGCGAGATAAATGTCAGCGACACCGCCTCGTCGTATCCCAACGCCAAGGCCCGCGCCCGCAAAGTAGCGTCAATAGCCGCATGCGGCAACTCCACCACCGCGCCACTGTAAGCCGGCAAAGTATTCTCGAACTTGTCGTAGCCATGAAGCCGCGCGATTTCTTCAATCAAGTCAATCTCGCGCTCCACATCCAGCCGCCAGCTTGGAATCTGTACGCGAAATTCCGCCGTGCCCTGCCCTTCGGGGATCAGCGCGAAACCGAGTTTCTTCAAGATGCGAACAATCTCGCCCGTACTCAAATTCCCACCGAGGATGCGATGCACCTCGGAAAGCCGCAGCACCACCGGCGCCTGATCTATCTTTCGCGACATCACGTCGATCACGTCGCCCACCAGTTCTCCGCCGCCCGACTCCAGTATCATCGCCGCCACCAGATCGCACGACAAAATTGTCGACTCAAAATCCGCCCCGCGCTCGAAACGGTGCGAAGCGTCGGTGTGCAGCCCGTGCCGCCGCGAACTCTTGCGCACCGTAATCGGATCCCACCACGCCGACTCGATCAAAATATTCCGTGTCTTATCGGTGATCATCGTGTCGAACCCGCCCATCACCCCGGCAAGTCCAACCGGCTTCTTGGCGTCGGCCACAACCAGATCTTCGGAACTAAGTGTGCGCTCGACGCCATCGAGCGTTTTCAGCTTCTCACCATCTTTAGCTTTTCGAATGACGAGCTTCCCGCCCTCGAGCAAATCCATGTCGAAGACGTGCGTCGGCTTGCCGATCTCCCACAAAACGTAGTTCGTGGCGTCTACGGCATTACTGATTGGGCGCTGGTCAAGCAGTTGCAAGCGATCCGCAATCTTCGCGGGTGATGGTTTGACGTTAGTTCCGCGTATAACCCGCGCAGAAAATCGCGGACAAAGCTGCGGTTCCTCGACGATGATCGGGAAGCGCACGACTTCAGTCGCGCCGTCAGAGCCGCGGGAGGACACGGCTTTAGCCGCTGAGGTTTGCCTTTGACTTGCAACTGAGAACTGAGAACTGAGAACTGAGAACTGTTTCAGCGGCAAATCATAAATAGCCGCCGCTTCGCGCGCGACGCCGTAGTGATTCATGGCATCGGGACGATTCGTCCCAATCTCCATCTCAAACACGGTGTCTGCACCCGACCCATTGATTCCCTCAACGGCAATCCCAACGCCAGTCAAATCCTCGGCCAGGCGCAGGTCATCGACCGTCAGCTCGACAAACTCCCGCACCCAATGTGGAGAAAGTTTCATTGCTCTTTACGCCCACTGCCTCAGAAACCGGACATCCCCCTGAAAAAACAGCTGAATATCGTCCACACCATACTTCAGCAAAGCAATCCGGTCCGCACCCATGCCAAAGGCGAATCCCGAAACTTTCTTCGGGTCGTAGCCATTGTCCTTCACAAACTCGAATACGTTGGGATCGACCATGCCGCACCCAAGAATCTCAATCCATCCTGTCTGCTTGCACGGACGGCAAGGCTCCGCCCCGCGCTTCCCACTTCCACCGCAGATGAAGCACGATACATACATCTCCGCGCTCGGCTCCGTAAACGGAAAAAACGACGGACGAAAACTCGTCTTCACATTCGATCCAAAGAATTCCTTCATGGCGTGATCAAGCGTTCCCTTCAAATCGCCGAACGTAATGTTGGTATCGACCGCCAGCCCCTCGATCTGATGAAACATCGGCGAGTGGCTCGCATCCGCAGGGTCGTTGCGATGCACGGTCCCGGGAATCACAATTCGGATCGGCGGCCGCATCTTCTCCATCGTCCGAATCTGCACCGGAGAAGTATGAGTGCGCAGCAGCAACCGCTCCCGCTGCGCCTTCCCCTGCTGGCCCGCAATAAACAATGTATCCTGCGTGTCCCGAGCCGGATGATTCGGCGGAAAATTCAGAGCCTCGAAGTTGTAGTAGTCAGTTTCCACAACAGGCCCGTCGGCAACGGAATAACCGAGCTTCTGAAAGACGCGAACCATCTCGTTCGAAGTCTTAATGACAGGATGCTCCGCGCCGATCGGACGCCGAATCCCAGGAAGAGAAATGTCCACGCGTTGGAGCGCTGTCACGAAGTCCTGGGCCGCAGGTTTCAGAACCGCTCCAGACGCGAAGTGCTCCTCCACGTGCCCCTTCAGGCGATTTACTGTTTGTCCGACTTCACGCTTCGACTGCTTCGGAGCGTTCTTCAGCCAGAGGTCGGTTATTTGTTTGTTGACAATCCCATTCTCGCGGCCAAGCCAGCGAACCCGCAGCTGCTCGATGGAAGTACCATGTTCGACCGACGCCCATTCCTGATCGAAGGCAGACTTTGCGTCCATCTCAGCTCTGTCCAGCGCCGCTGCCGAATAATCCGTCAACTGGGAAACGGTGAACGTCATTTTGCTCCGAGAACTTTAAGGATTTGCCATTCCGAACCGCGCAAGCGGCGAGGAACCTGCTCTTCTATCACCACCAGCAGAAAAGCAGATTCCTCACCCGCCCTCTCCGCGCGTGGCGCGGCTGCGAGCGGCTCGGAATGACAAGCATTAAGTCTGAAAGCTGAAAAGCTGAGAACTGAAAGCGACTACGCGAGCGCACCCTTGGCCTGCTCCACGAGAGATTTAAACGCGGGCGCGTCCTTGACCGCCAAATCCGCGAGAATCTTGCGGTCCAGTTCCACTCCCGCCTTCTTCAACCCGTGGATGAACTGGTTATAGCTCAACCCGTTCAGCTTCGAAGCCGCGCCAATCCGCACAATCCAAAGCGAACGGTACTGTCGCTTTCGCTGCTTGCGCCCGGAGTATGCGAACTTCAGCCCGCGCTCGACCGCTTCTTTGGCGGATCGGTAGAGTTTCGATTTAGTGAGGAAGTATCCGCTGGCGCGGTCTAATATCTTCTTGCGTTTGGCGCGGCGTTTGGTTCCGCGTTTTACACGTGGCATTGTGTTCTCCTTTTTGCTTTCTCTGTACTGGCGGCTGGAGGTAAGGAAGATTCGCCTTGGCGGCGATCTCTGGCCTCTTCACGCGCCGAAGCAATTGTTGATTGATGATTCTTGATTGTCGATTAAAACCTCAACGCGGTTTTTCAATCAACAATCAGCAATCAAGAAATCACCAATGCTTCTACTGATAGGGAATCATCCGCTTTACTTTGCGGAGGTCGCCATCGCTTACCAGCGTGGCCGTTCCGAGATGGCGTTTGCGTTTCTTGGCCTTCGAGCTCAGCATGTGGCGCAGGCCGGAATGCCCGCGTTTCACCTTACCGTTGGCCGTCTTCTTGAAGCGCTTGGACGCGCCCTTGTGCGATTTTAATTTCGGCATAAGTCCTCGGAGTCAGCTGCGGCCGCCAGTTGCCGGCCCTCAGCTTTAGAATCGACTGCTTACTTTTACTGCTCTGGAATCGTCAGGCGAGCTGTTTCGCCTGCGAGGCCGGGTCTGAAACTTCTGCTGTTGCGGCGGCGGGCGGCGCGGGTTTTTCTTTTTCCTGCGCCAGCTTTTTCTCCAGCTTGGCCTTCGCCTTGGCTTCCCGTTCTCGTTCCTTCTCCCGCTCGACCGCCGTTTTCTTCGGCGCCAGGATGGCGTGCAGCGTATTGCCTTCTTGCCGCGGCCGGAACTCGACGATACTCTGCGTTTCCACGTCCTTAATCAGCCGCTCCAGTATTTGCCGGCCCAACCCCGTTCGCGTCATTTCGCGGCCGCGGAAAAATATCGTGGCCTTTACCTTGTCTCCGCCATCGAGAAAGCGGAGCACGTGATTTTTCTTGGTCTCGTAATCGTGGTCGTCCACATTGATGCGGAACTTGACCTCTTTTACGGTGATCGTCTTCTGATGCTTCTTGGCTTCGCGCTCTTTCTTCTCCTGCTGGTAGAGATACTTCCCGTAGTCCATGATGCGGCACACAGGAGGCTGCGCGGTGGGCGAAATCTCAACCAGATCCAGGTTCTTGCTGCGGGCCAACTTCAGAGCTTCGAAGGGGGGCATCACGCCGATCTGTTCGCCTTCGTCTCCGATCACGCGAATTTCACGGGCTCGAATGCGGTCGTTGGTTCGAATAAAACGTTTGTCGATACGGTCCTCCGCGCTTTAAGCGACTGGGAATAAGGGATTATAACATGGGGATTCCGGGAAGTTTGCGCCGATCCGCCGCGCGGCCATCGCGCAACGAATGCGATGAGCGTGCGCCCTGCGAAGGCAAGCTGAAATAGCGCTTGCAAATCTAACGGGCAGGTGTAAAATTTCGCCGTCCGTGCGGGGATCCCCTACCTCGCGTCCGCTCGTATCCCAGGAGATTAATATGAAGCCGTTCAGCAAGATCAGGATTTCGCCCGTTTATGCCGCGCAGACGTCCTCGAACATGCGCGCCTTCGGATCATCCAGCCCCTCCAACGGGAAGAGGCGGTTCGTGGGTGGCGCTGCGGTGGTGCTTGGGATCGCAGTGGCGGGTATGCTGGTGCCCGGCCCGCTCCGCGCAAATGGCTCCAGACAGCATGACACGTCGGCGGTGGCGAGGGCGCGGGAGTCGTTCGTCAAGAACATGTCCTCGCACCGCCCGCTGGTGCACAGCACCGCGACGACGCTGGACGCCACGACTTTGCCGTCGGTGAACTGGTCGGGCTATGCCGATGTCGAGGGCGGCGCGAAAACAGTCTCGTCGGTCAGCGGCCAGTGGGTGATCCCGTACGTGCAGTGCCCCGTCGGCCCTTACCGATATTCGGACGCCTTCATCGCGCAGTGGGTTGGCATTGACGGCGCCACCGACGGGACGGTAGAGCAGCTTGGCACTGCCACGCAGTGCTTCGAGGGGGTCACGTACTATTACGTTTGGTACGAGATGTTTCCGGGCGGCACCGTCGAAGAGGGCACGCAAGCCTGCATCAACAACAACGTCGACTGCCCGGAGCCCGGCGACAAGATCAGTGCCTCGGTGACGGTCAAACCGGCTGGCGGTAATAACGATTACACCCTGTCGCTCACCGACTTCACCCACCCGGCGGAGAGCTTCTCGGTGACAGCGACCTGCGCGCCGTCCACGTGCCTCGATTCGAGTGCCGAGTGGATCGTGGAGCGCCCAGCCTTTGCGCTACCTTTCGGCTTCCAGATACTGCCGCTCGTGAACTTCTTCGGGACCGGCTTCTTCAACGGTATGGTGACGTCCGGCGGGAGGGCCACGAACATCGAACACTTCCAGGATGGCGCCGTGTACGACCTGCCGATGAGCGACGACAGCGGCTCCTACTGGCTCGATTGCGTCGGGCAGAACCGGTTCGGCCCGCGGTTGCTCCTGACGAGCGATCCCCAAGCCTGCCCGACGGTGTCGCCGTCCCACGGTAGCTTCAGCGTCACCTGGGACTCCAGCTTCTGAGCCTTAGGCGACGCCGACGACCCCGGGCCTTGGTTTGGTAATTGACATTCCTGGGTGGGACCAGCAAGGGGATAGACAGCGATCTGTTCCAGATCCTGATCGCCACCCTCAGGTCCCATAACTCTTTGTTGGGAGCCTCCACTTTTGCCGGTGGTGGGAAGCGCGCAGACGGTCGGTCGCTTCAGCGAACCTGATTGCCATTGCGTTACCGGCGGCCGAACCTTGTTTGCACCCCCGCCCTCGCTGTGCTAGCGTCCCATTGTTCTAAGGATTAGGATTCCGATAATCCTGCAACTCCCCAAGGAGACGCCCATGTTCGGCATCATCTTTCTCGTAATCCTGGCGATCATCGCCGTCGTGCTGGTCGGCATGTACAACAGTTTGGTGCAGCTGCGGGTGCGCTGCGATTCCGCATGGTCCGATATTGATGTGCAGCTGAAGCGGCGGCACGACCTTATTCCTAACCTGGTCGAGACCGTCAAAGGCTATGCCGCGCATGAGAAAGGGACGTTTGAAAACATCGCCAAATTCCGCTCGCAGGCCATGCAGGCCACCACGCCCGAGGGCAAGGCTGTGGCCGAGAATCAGCTCACCGGGGCGTTGAAGAGCCTGTTTGCCGTGGCGGAGAATTATCCGGAGTTGAAGGCCTCAGAGCAATTCACGCAACTGCAGGGATCTTTGAGCGAGACCGAAGATGCGATCCAGAACGCGCGGCGCTACTACAACGCGGTGGTGCGCGACCTCAACACGAAGATTCAGGTGTTTCCGACGAACATTCTTGCCGGCATGTTCAACTTCACGCCGCGGCAGTACTTCGAGACCGCCGAAGCCGATCGCGAGCCGGTTGCGGTGAAGTTTTGACATGGTGCGGCCAGATAAGGAAGCGAGCCAAACGCGCGGGTATTGCGTCGCAAAGAACGCGACGCATCGCGCGGCCCGCCCAGATCCTTCACTGCGCAAGAAACGCTTGTTCAGGATGACAACGATAGGGAGGGCAATGGCAGGGAGAGCGATCCTGCTTCTGCTCGTGACTGCCCTCGCCCTTACCGCGCCTGCCGCCGCCAAATCCTGGCGCGTCTCTGACTTTCAGGACACCATCACCGTCGCCCCGGACGGGAGCGCTCTGGTCAACGAGACCATCACCCTGAACTTCGTCGGCGAGTGGCACGGCATTCACCGCACGATTCCCATTGAATATCCCGGAGCGAACGGAACCAACTATCAGCTCTTCATCGACATCACCAGTATCACCGACGAAAACGGCGCCAAGCTCAAGTATGACTCTTCGACCTCCGGCGCTTATCGAGATCTGAAAATCTATATTCCGAACGCTGTCAACACGACGCGCACGGTTGAGATCGCCTACCGGGTGCGCAATGGCACGCGCTTCTTCGACCAATACGACGAGTTCTACTGGAACGTGACCGGCAACGACTGGCCGGTGCCCATCGATCACGCCAGCGCCAGCGTGCACTTCCCGGATGCTGCCAGCGGTTCGCTGCGTGCGCAGGCCTTCACCGGCGTCTATGGCTCGACTGAGCGCGACGCGACCGCCAAGGTCGAGGGCTCGATCGCCGAGTTCGAGACCAATAATCCCCTGCCCATGCGCGGCGGCCTGACCATCGACGTTTACATTCCCAAAGGAATTCTTAAAGAGCCCGGACGCCTCACCAAACTGTTCTGGTTCATCGGCGGCAATCCTGCTGTTTTCCTTCCGCTGGTCACGCTGGCCGTGATGCTTCCGCTGTGGTGGTACAAAGGCCGCGATCCCGACCCGGGAATGTCGGTCGCGCCTATGTATGAACCGCCAGCGGGAATTTCTCCCGCCGAAGCCGGGACCTTGCTCGACGACAGCATTCATCCCCGCGACATTACATCGACGATTGTCGATCTTGCTGTGCGCGGGTTTCTGAAGATCGAAGAGACGGATGAAAAAGGCCTCCTCTTTCACAACAAGGATTACATCTTCCACTTGCTCAAGCCTATGCCCCAATGGGCAGGCGAGAGCCTGGCGCCACACGAACTCCTGATGCTGACGAACATTTTCGTGGGCGGCGTGTCCGAGACGCGGCTTTCGAGTTTGAAGAACCGCTTCTACACCGCCGTGCCGGTAATTCGCACTGACATCATGTCGGAGCTCAAGCAGAAAGGAATTTACCGGCTCGATCCGGAGTCGGCGAATGGTTACAGCGCCGGGGCGGCGTTCTGCATTCTCGTGCCGTTTGCCATCTTCCAGTACATGCGATGGGCGGATTTCTTCAGTTCCGTCCCGGTTTTGATTGTGTCCTTGCTGATCGCCGCCGTGATCTGGTGGCTCTTTGCCCGGGAGATGACGGCGAAGACTCTGAAAGGATCCCGCATTCACACGGCCGTGCTGGGATTTCAGGAGTTCATGAACCGCGTGGACGCCGAGCGCCTCAAGACGATGCCGCCCAACACCTTCGAGAAATTCTTGCCATATGCGATGGCGCTGGGTGTGGAACACCACTGGGCACAGGCTTTCTCGGGCATCGTGAAAGATCCGCCGACCTGGTACGCGGCGCCGGCCGGCTACGCATACGGCATGGCCTTCAATCCCATTTTGTTTTCTTCATCGATGCATGGCATGGCGACGGATATGCACCAGGTATTCGTGTCGGCACCGCGGGCAAGTTCTACGGGATCGGGATGGGGCGGTGGTGGCGGCTTCGGGGGCGGAGGAGGATTTTCCGGGGGCGGATTTGGCGGCGGAGGCGGCGGCGCGTTTTAAGCCGGCTGCGCCGGCTGAAAAATCTGGTGCGCCCGGAGAGACTCGAACTCCCAACCCTCTGCTCCGAAGGCAGATGCTCTATCCAGTTGAGCTACGGGCGCATTAAGGAAGCGAGCCAAACACGCCCTTCGGTCGCTTCGCTCTCTCAGGGCAGGCTCGGATGATCGCGCGGCTCGCTCGGATCCTTTGTTCGCGCAAAAAGCGCGCTCTCTCAGGATGACGTCTAAAATCTTTCCCTCGCATTTTACTCCATCTCGAAACTCAGGTAGGTGAGGCCGTCGGAGCGCTCGACTTGGAGGACCACGGGGTCACCGGCCTTCAGAGGCAGGAAGGCGGCGCGGAGGCCGTCCATGGATGCGATAGGAGTTGTATTGAGGGCATGGATGATGTCGCCGGTTTCGAGGCCGGTGTCGGGCAGGATGAGGTCGGCGGCGCGGCCGAGCACGACTACGCCGGAGGGAATGCGCAGCGTGCCGATTTTGCTGCGCAGGTCGTCGGTGAGATCGGTGGCTAGAATGCCGAGGCGGGAGATCAGACTTTTTTCGGGATCGGCAGCGTCGAAGAGTTGATCCATCTCATCGCGATGCTCGATGGCCGGGACGTAGAGAGTTATCTTCTCACCGCCGCGCAGGATTTCGAGCTTCAGCAGCTTATCCAGGCGATGAAGGTAGAGAGCGGAAGAAAGCTGGGGGAGAGTTTCGATGCGGCGGTCATCGGCGGTGAGGACAATATCCTGAATCCGCAGGCCGGCAGCGGCGGCGGGGCCGCCGGGCTTGACGTCGGCGATGATGACGCCCCAGTGCTGGGCGAGCTTGAGGCCGTCGGCCATGGCGGGAGTGATTTCCTGAGCGACCGCGCCGATCTCGGTGCGATGAACGTGGCCGTATTTGCGCAGGCTGCGGTAGACGAAATCGACGATGCGGGCGGGAATGGCGAAGCCCAGGCCCTCACTGCCTCCGCCTTCGGAAAGAATGAAAGTGTTGATGCCGAGGACGGCTCCGTTCATATCGACGAGCGGTCCGCCGCTGTTGCCGGGGTTGATGGGAGCGTCGGTCTGGATGTAGGTGATGGGCTTGTCGGGGTCGGCCTGGCGGGCCACGGCGCTGACCACTCCCATGGTGACGGAGTTTTGCAGGCCCTCGGGACTGCCGATGGCGAAAACCAACTGGCCTACGCGGGGACGTTGTTGCGCGAGCAGGACCAGCGTCGGGAGATCTTTATCGTCAATCTTGAGGAGGGCGAGATCGGTTTCCTTATGCACACCGATGAGGCGGGCTTCGAGGATGTGACGCCTGCCCAAGGCCAGAGAATGAGAGGTATCGATGGGCAGGGGCAGAGCGACGCGGATGCGCTGCGCGCCTTCGACTACGTGGGCGTTGGTCATGATGTAGCCGTTGGGGTCGACGATGACTCCGGAACCCACGGCGTGCTGGCGCACGATGAGAGCGGTCTCGGAGCGGCTTTCTTCGTGCAGCGGGCCGTAGCCGGTTACGAGAATCTGGACCACTGCTGGGGAGACTTTTGCAGCGAGGTTCTCCAGAGCATCGTTGAATTGAGCCAGTGTTTGCCGCGATGCGGAGGCAACGTCGTCCGGGGTGGGAGTCGACTGCTGTGCGGCAGGCCCGGAGGCGGAATTGCCGGTTTTTTGCGCCACCGTCTGTTGGGCCGCCAGGCAGGTAGCCAAGATCAGGACAAGAGCGACCATGTAGATGAAAGGGCGGCGCGGCCGAAGAAGCGCGGCCGCGCGGAAGAAGAATAAACCGGGCATTAGTTAGCTCCCCTCGTAAGGAAAAGGCCTTCCCGTAAACGGTACCACGCAGGCACCGGTCGCAGTGGAAAGGTCCGTCCCGGGGCTGATCCTGCCGGCGAAAACAATTACCAAACGAACAGGCGTGCGCCCGAACCAGAAGAGCTGACTCTGCCAATCTGGACAGAAGGATCGCGGTCGAGGCGTGCTTGCCCGACGTTCGCCTCATCGTAGTCGTCGACTGCATTTGGGAGTTGGGGCCGTGAGGCCCCGACCTTTTCGAGCTCCACAGCTTCGAGCTCCACAGCGCCGTGACGGTTCATGATGTCGATTGCCACTTGCGCTTTGTCGCCGGGACCCGTGGCGAAGACTAAGACCGCTCCGTGCCGCACGCCCTGAACATAATCTTCCGCGTCCGCTCGGGCGACCCCAAACCCCAAAAGATCCCGCAGTAAATCCACTTCAAAATCCGCGTGTGGGGTCGCCAGGACTCCAGCCTGCGGAATATCCCGCGGCTCGGCTACGACGCGAACGTCGTTGAGCGAGAAACCCAGTGCCTCGAGTTCGCGAACGACGCGATCTACCACTTCTGAATTCTCAAACAAACCGATTGCAGTTTTTGCCATGCTATCCTCCCGAATCTTCCTTCAGATTCGCTCAATCCTCATGAACACTTTGCGGAACGCGTCATTTCGTAAAATTGTGCATTGCTGGGCGGTGGTTCGGGGCGGTTCGACCGCGGGCATAATCGCCTGGCCACCGTTAATGGATTTTTTCCTCTCTAAGGAAAGATGAATTGCGCAGGATTTCGGTTGCGTCTTCTTTTTGACCGGCGGGAACTCAGGTTACGGGGCTGGTGTCTTTATTTGGAGATTCTAAAGGTGCACCGTTCCTCGCGATTGCAGATGAAAGTACATCGCGTACAGACTTTGTCGGCACTCTTGTTTGGGTTGGCTTCACTATGCCTTGCCCAAGCGGGTCCGATCCACAAGAATGCGTCGGCAGTTGTCCTGCAGGCATTTGAGACGCACGACATCGTTATGTTGGGCGAGATCCACAATAATAAACAGGAATACGAATGGCTCGACTCGCTAGTCTCTAACCCTGACTTCGCCGACCGGGTTGATGACATCGTGATGGAACTCGGAAATTCGCTGTATCAGAAGTCCGTAGACCGATACATTGCAGGCGAAGCAGTTCCGATCGAAGAGGTGCAGCGGGCCTGGCGCAGCACGCTTGGTCTGGGGCCCCCGCCGCCGATTTACGGAGAACTGTATAAGAAGATCCGCGAAACGAACATGCGCCGCCGTGGCAAGCATCAGATGCGTGTTCTTTGTGGAGACCCCTACATCAATTGGAGCAAGGTAAAAACCAAAGACGACATCGGTCCGTTCCTGGGACATCGCGATCAGTGGTATGCGCAGGTCGTAAAGGACGAAGTACTCGCCAAACACCAGCGCGCCTTCCTGATCGCCGGCTCAGCTCATTTTCTGCGCGAGCAAGGAGACGGTTACATTGAACCTGAATTGCGGCGGGCCGGGGCGAAAACTTTCGTGATCCTGGCGGGCACGAATACTGTTGGAGGCTATGACGACCTGGATCATCGATTTGATTCCTGGCCTGCACCTTCGATTGCACTGGTGAACGGGAACTGGGTCGGCGAGCTGGCGGCGATCCCCGTCATCTCGGGAGGGACTGAAGAAATCAAACCCCCTCTGAAGCTAAAAAATGCCGCTGACGCGTTGCTTTATCTTGGCCCTCGCGACAGCCTGATCCTTGTTAGTGCCCCACGGGACGAGGTAGACGGTACACCCTACGGGAAGGAACTCCTGCGCCGCATGACGCTGTTGGGTTTTGAGCCCTTTATTCCAGAGATGCACAGCGATCAGAAGGAGAGCGCACAGTTTGACAGGCCAGAACCTGGCGATGGCCCGCCGCCATTTACGCCCCCAAGAACCATAGACGCGCCGCTCCCTTCAAGACCCCCGAGCCAATAGAGAACGGAGAGATGAGGACAGGCGCCCTTTTCGGAGTGAAAGGCCGGGCCAGCCTCCAGCTGTGGAGTTGCCCCACTCAAGCCAAAAAACGGCTTGAATGGGCCACCCGCCGCGGAAGCGTTCACCACCAGCGGTCAGCGCGCGCGGCGACAAAATTCCGCCAGACATAATCCCACGGCACGACGAACAGGAAGATCACGCTCATCAGGCAGGCAAAAGTTGTGCCCCAGGTGTCTGCGTCCATGGTGTGGTTTCGCCAGACAGGCAGCGCTACCGCGAGAAGCCATGTGGACTTCCATGCTATTTCCCAGAACAGAAGCGGCAGCATTTTCAGGGGATAGCGTAGCCCCAGGACAGCCAGCAGCACGAGCGCGAGCAGCATGGAATTTACCACACCGTGCATCAGCTCCCAAGGCTTGTGATGAAGGAAGGCCGGAACCTTCTGCATTCCCATGCCGACGGCAATCAAGAGATAGCCGGCCCTCAGAAGATAAATTCGCCACGGCGCGATCTCTCGCACCGGAGTTTCGTTTCGATCCCGCGTGTCCAAGGCTAATGCTGGCGATGAATCGGTTTTCATTGCGCATCTCCCAATCCGGCTGGCATCGGCGGCGTCGGCTAAGTTTAGGACGGGGTCGGGCTGAAAGCCAACGGTCCCATTGAGGCGGCTGCTGGCAATCAACCGCAAAAGCAAAGTCAAAGGCGGCGGACGAGGGCGTCCGCCCTACGCAAACCCCAAGGGGGAATCTAGGTTCTACCCTTAACTAACTCGGAATCAGGCTTTTATCCGGGTTACATCCGTGATATAACCGCCCCTGAGCAACAAAAGTGGCTGATCCGCCTGCCAGTGGCGTATTCTGGTGGGGTTGGCTGGGCTTAGCGAGGGCGTAAAGATTGAGCCACGAATTAGGAGGCACTGTGTCCGAAGCACGGACCGGAAAGCGGTTTCCGCTGGAATTGCCGATCAAGATTCACGATGAACATGCCAGCGGCGACACTAAAGGACTTACGGGAAATCTGAGCGCGGCGGGAGTTTATATTCGCGCCGACGCGTCGCTGGAAATTGGTTCGCCGGTGGAGTTTGAGATTACGCTTCCACCCGACGTCACCGGGGGCCAGGAGAATGTGGTGATCCAGTGCAAGGGGCGCGTGGTGCGTGCCGATCCAACGGGGACCAGCGAAGAAGGCCGCGGTGTGGCCTGCGTGATCGATTCGTATGAGTTCGTCAGGAACTCGTAGGGGAACTGCTGATTGATGATTGCTGATTGATGATTGAAAAGCCGACAGGGAATCTTAATCATCAATCAGTAATCGCAATTGTTGCACAGGTGAACTTCTTGGAGCGCAGATAACATGCTCAAACTGATTCTGGCCGATAACCAGGCAATCTTCCGCGCGGGCATCGCCAAGGTGCTGGCGGTGGAAGACGAGATGCGGATTGTGGCGCAAGCCCAGACGCAAGAGCAGATGTTCATGGCTCTGGACAAATTTCGTGCCGCGGTGCTGGTGGTGGCCGCGGGCTTTCACAACGATTTCGCGGCGATCGTTCAGTCGGCGAACCGGGCCAAGACCCGGGTGGTGGTGCTGGCCGATACGGGCGAGAGCGCGCAGCGGCACATGACGAACGGCGCGCACGGCGTGGTCTACCGCAACGTGACCAGCGCGGCGCTGGTGGACTGCGTGCGCAAGGTGGCGCGCGGCGAGACCTGGGTGCAGGACGTCGCGGTGCCGAGCGAGCTCACCGAGAACGATATGGTCGGGTTGCGGGTGCGCGACCGGCTGACGGCGAAAGAGCTGCGCATCGTGGCGCTGATCGTGCAGGGCTACAAGAACAAAGAGATTGCCACGCAGCTGGGGACGACTGAGCAGGTCATCAAAAATTATCTGCGCAACGTGTATGACAAGATCGGCGTGTCGGACCGGCTGGAGTTGGCGTTGTTCACCATCCACCACCGGATTTTGAATGAAGCGGCTGCCGCTACGACCGCGGGGCCGGCGCCGCAGCCTCCGGCTGGGGTTATGCCTTAACAAGTTTCTGATTTAAAACAGGCCGCCCGCTCGGGCGGCTTTTTTGTTTGCCGCATCGTTCTTAATGCGCACCGCATCTATTGCGCATGGAATTCCGAACGCTGGGACGCTCTGGTTTGAAAGTACCTGTACTGAGCTACGGCACGGGGACGTTTGGCGGGGGGAACGAATTCTTTCGCGCCTGGGGCGCCAGCGATGTAGCCGAGGCGACGCGGCTGGTTGATATCTGTCTGGAAGCAGGCGTCAACCTCTTCGATACCGCGGACGTTTATTCGGACGGACTGTCGGAAACGATTCTGGGGAAGGCGGTTGCGGGACGGCGCAACGATGTCTTGATCTCGACGAAGGCGACTTTTCGCATGGGGCCGGGTCCGAACGATCTGGGGTCGTCGCGCTATCACCTGATCAAGGCTTGTGAAGCCAGCTTGCGGCGGCTGGGCACGGATTACATCGACATCTATCACCTGCACGGATTCGATGCGCTGACTCCGGTCGAAGAAGTGTTGAGCACGCTGGATCAACTGGTGATGAGTGGGAAGGTGAGGTACATTGCGTGCTCGAATTTTTCCGGATGGCATTTGATGAAGTCGCTCGCCGTTGCGGATAAGTTTGGCTGGGCGCGCTACTCGGGGCATCAAGTTTATTACTCACTGATTGGCCGGGAGTATGAATGGGAACTGATGCCGCTGGCTTTGGATCAGGGAGTGGGGGCGCTGGTATGGAGTCCGCTGGGCTGGGGACGGTTGACGGGAAAGATCGGGCGGGGGAAGCCATTGCCGGCGGGAAGCCGGCTGCACAAGACCGGCGATCTCGGTCCGCAGGTTTCGGATGAGCATCTATACAAAGTGGTGGACGCGCTGGATGCGGTTGCGAAAGAGACGGGGAAGAGCGTGCCACAGGTAGCGCTGAACTGGCTGCTGCAGCGGCCGTCGATTTCGACGGTGATTTTTGGCGCGCGGAATGAGGAGCAGTTGCGGCAGAACCTGGGTGCTGCGGGATGGAATTTGTCTGCTGCGCAGGTTGCGAAGCTGGATAAAGCCAGCGAGGTGACGCCGGTTTATCCGTACTGGCATCAGCGGCAGTTTTTGGAAAGGAATCCGGTGGCGGTGCCGCTCGCCGAGAAAACTGAATAAAAATGGCACGCGTGTTCATTACGGGCTCTTCCGATGGACTGGGGCGAATGGCCGCTGAGCTTCTCATCGAGCAGGGGCACGGACTGGTATTGCATGCCCGCAATGAGAGGCGAGGACAAGAGGCGTTGGCGGCCGTCCCGGGGGCCGAGACAGTGGTTATCGGCGATCTGACGAGCATCGCTCAAACACGCAGAGTGGCCGAACAGGTGAACGGACTTGGCTTATTCGACGCAGTGATCCACAATGCGGCGATCGGCTACCGGGAGCCCCGGCGCATCGCGACCGAAGATGGGCTGCCGCAGGTATTCGCAGTCAACACGCTTGCCCCCTATATTTTGACTGCGCTCATCAAGAAGCCGAAGCGGCTGGTCTATTTAAGTTCCGGCTTGCACCGGAATGGCGATGCGAGCCTGAAGGATCTGGCGTGGGAGCAGCGGCCTTGGCAAGGGCAGCAGGCATACTCCGATACCAAGCTGCACGATGTGCTGCTGGCCTTCGCCGTCGCGCGCCGTTGGCCTGGCGTTCTCTCGAATGCGCTTGAGCCGGGCTGGGTGCCGACCAAGATGGGAGGTGCGGGAGCGCCCGATGATCTGGATCAAGGCCATCGCACGCAGGTTTGGCTGGCGGTGAGTGATGATCCTGCGGCGATGGTGACGGGCGGGTACTTTTATCACATGCGGCCCCGTGCGCCGAATCCTGCCGCGCGCGATGTGGAGCGGCAGCAGCAGTTGTTGGAGGCCTGCAAGGGTTTCTCCGGAGTAGACCTACCCAGCTGAATGAGGAACGCGACGCGAGCGTCGCAGCGTCCCTTCCTAGATCTTCTCAGCTACCGATTTGGCCTGCGTAAACAAGTACAGATAATCTGGGCCGCCGGATTTCGAATCGGTGCCGGACATGTTGAAGCCGCCGAAGGGGTGGGCGCCGACCATGGCTCCGGTGCATTTGCGGTTGATGTAGAGATTGCCGACGTAGAAGTCGGTTTTGGCGCGGTCGATCTTGTCGCGGGACTTGGTATAGATGGCGCCGGTCAGGCCGAACTCGGTGTCGTTGGCGATTTCGAGAGCATTGTCGAAGCCGCGGGCTTTGATGACCGCGAGCACCGGGCCAAAGATTTCTTCCTGCTCGAGTTTTGAACCGGCTGGAATGTCGGCGATGACGGTGGGGCGGATGAAATAACCTTCCCCGGCTTCGGTGGCGCGCTCGCCGCCGGTTAAGACTCGTCCATCTTTCTTGCCTTGTTCGATGTAGGTGAGGATGGTCTTCATCGAGCCTTCGTTGATTACGGCACCCATGTTGGCGTTTTCGGCGGGATCGCCGACCGTGATCTTTTCTACGCGGGTTTTTAGTTGCTCGAGGAACTTGTCGTAGATGCGCTCATCGACTATGGCACGGGAGCAGGCCGAGCACTTCTGGCCCTGGAAGCCGAATGCGGCCTGGGCTACGCCTTCCACCGCGGAGTCGATATCGGCATCGGCGTCGACGATGATGGCGTCTTTGCCGCCCATTTCGAGGATGGTGCGCTTGATCCAAAGCTGGCCCGGGGCTTGCGTGGCGGCGGTTTTGTTGATGTGGAGTCCGACTTCGCGGGAGCCGGTGAAAGCTACGTAACGGGTCTTGGGATGCGCGACGACCGCATCGCCGAAACTTGCTCCGGCACCGGGGCAGAAATTCACAACGCCCTCGGGCATGCCGGCTTCTTCGAGCAGTTCCACGAATTTCGCGGCGATGGTGGGGGAATCGCTCGAGGGCTTCAGGATTATGGTGTTGCCGCTGACGATGGAGGCGACCACCAGGCCGGCCATGATGGCGCAGGGAAAATTCCAGGGAGGAATCACGGCGCCTACGCCTAGCGGGATGTAGGCGAGTGTGTCGCGCTCGCCGGGCATCTGCACCGGAGGTTCGGCTTTGGCGAAGCGCAGAGCTTCGCGGGCGTAGAACTCGCAGAAGTCGATGGCCTCGGAAATGTCGGCGTCGGCTTCGGCCCAGTTTTTGCTGACTTCGAAGACGAGCCAGGCCATGTGGTCCATTTTGCGTTCGCGCAGCAGGTCGGCGGTGCGGAACAGGAGAGCAGCGCGCTCTTCGATGGGAGTGCGCTTCCAGGAATCGAATGCTTTCAGCGCGGCGGCCATAGCTGGCTCAACGTGCTCTTTGCCTGCCTTTTGGTGGATTCCTACTATCTGCGACGGCCTCGCGGGGTTCAGGGACTTGATCTTGTCGGCAGTCTTGACGCGCTGCCCGCCGATGATGAGATCATACTCGCGGCCGAGCTGGCCGCGGACACGCTCGATGGCGGCGCGCATCTTGCGGGCGTTGTCTTCTCTCGTGAAATCGACAAACGGCTCGTTGATGAATGGGCCTTGATGGGAGGCGGTGCGCGGTGGCCGGGTGGGGAGTTCTAGGGTTGCCATGGGGAATCCTTTCAAAACAGGAAACTTGGGATAATTGCTTAGATATTTTACACCTCGGGTGGCGAGGGAGTCCCGGCGGTCGTGGAAGGAAAATTGGCTCATCCTGGCAAGTGATCGCTCAGTAGTTGACTGTTGGCGGGGCAACGTCGGTTACAACTTCCACTTCACGAAAGGATTCAAAGGTGACCGAGACTTTCCTCTCGCCTGCGACTTCTGCTCCTGAAAGCCGGTACTTGAATGTTGTTTCGTACTTGCGTTCAAGTGCGTAAGGATTTTCAAAGCGCCAAGTCTTCAGGTTTTCTGCCGCTGCGCTCTTTAACATCGGATGACCCGATACTACCTCAACGTTAGTAGGTTGTGCACCATTGCCCGGGAGGGTGAAAGTCAGCTTCACGACGCCTTCGATGCGGGCTTGGCTAGCTAGGGGCGGGTACTTTGGAATGTTTGCCGAGATGAGCACTGGCTCGGTCTGCGCTGCTACCGCTACGCTAGCTGCGGTAACTAACCAGATCAGAAGGCAATACCAGCGGGTCATCTCGAGCCTCGCACGACGATTATACCTTTCGTGGATATTGAATGGTAGACTCAAACGTTTTCGTAGGGTTAATGCTATGGAGATTAAGCGCGTAGGTTTAATCGGTGCTGGGACGATGGGCAGCGGCATTGCGCAGATATTTGCTGGCGCCGGTTATTCGGTCGTCTTGTGCGATGTCGAGCAACGGTTTCTGAATCGTGGCCTCGAGACCATCATCAGGAATCTCGACCGGGAAGTGGCAAAGGACAAGATTTCCGCCGAGGACAAGGAATCGACTTTGCGGCGAATCGATCCCGTGACGGATCGCGCGAAGCTTGCCGACTGCGACTTTATCGTGGAGGCTGCGACCGAGAAGATTGAGATCAAGACGGAGATTTTTCGCGATCTGGACCGGGTGGCGCGGCCGGATGTGATTCTGGCTTCGAATACTTCTTCAATTTCTATTACCAAACTTGCCGCGTTGACCAAGCGTCCCGAAAAAGTGATTGGGATGCACTTCTTTAATCCGGTGCCGGTGATGAAGCTGGTGGAGGTGATTCGGGGGCTGGCCACCTCGGTGGAAACTTTTGCTGCGGTGCGGGAGCTGGCGGTGAAGCTCGAGAAGACTCCGGTCGAGGTGCATGATGCCCCGGGATTTGTCTCGAACCGGGTGCTGATGCCTTTGCTGAACGAGGCTATGTATGCGGTGATGGAGGGCGTGGCTACGGCGGAGGCTGTGGATGAGGTGTTCAAGCTGGGGATGGCGCATCCCATGGGGCCGCTGACTTTGGCTGACTTTATTGGACTCGACGTTTGCCTCGACATTATGCGGGTGATGCAGGATGGGTTGGGCGATCCGAAGTACCGGCCTTGTCCGCTGCTGATCAAGATGGTGGATGCGGGGTGGTTGGGGAGGAAGAGTGGGCGGGGGTTTTATCGGTATTAGAGCCCTCCGGGGCTAAAGCCCGTTTTCATCGTGCGCTCTTACGCGGCGCTGAAGCGCCGGTCTTCCACGTCACTGCACGCGTTCACGCCTTTTCCATGAGAACCCCCGGACAGAATGACCACTGAACCGATTTCGCAGCGAGGCGGGAGCGACGCTCCGTTTTACCTTCTGGCCGCGCTGGCCGGCATAGGCACGGGGTGGGCGGATGTCATGATCGACGATTTGCTTCTTACGGCGCTGCTGGTGCTGATGGCCTGCATGCTGCTGGGGTTGCTGCGGCCGCGGTGGCCCTGGCGGTGGGTGGTGGTTGTGGGCGTGTTCGTCCCTCTGGCTGAGCTGGCTGCTTATTTGATCCTGACGGTGAAGCCGACCCGGGCGCAGGTGTATGGATCGTTTCTGGCGGCGCTGCCGGGGATTGCCGGGGCTTATGGCGGATCGCTGATGCGCGGGGTGATCTATAATTTGCGGCAGGGAAAGTGAAAAGACAGGGGTCAGTGATCAGGGGTCAGTGGCCAGAAACCCCGAAACCGACCCTGGAAACTGACCACTGGACACTGACCGCCGCCCTTAGGTACCGGATAACCAGAGAGTTACTCCCGAATCCACAGGATGAGCGCGTATGCTGCGGGGATGGGTGTGACGGTTTCGATGCTGGCGAGCGGGAGCCGGGGGAATTGTGCGTTTGTGGCCAGTGCGCGCACCCGGATTCTGGTCGATGCCGGCATTTCGTGCCGGGAGACTTTCAAGCGCATGAAGTCACTGGGCGAAGATCCGCAGGCGCTTTCCGCGATTCTGATTACCCACGAACATTCCGATCACATCTATGGTTTAGCAACTTTGGCCAAGAAGTTGCGCATCCCAATATTTATGACGGGGGCAACACACACGGCGTGGTCGCGGGCCATGCGTGACGAGAGGGGCGAGCGGCCGCAACTGGAGCGGCTGGAACGGTTTGAGTCGGGGCACAGCTTTCAAGTGGGCGATATTGAAGTGAAACCATTCACCATTCCGCATGACGCCGCCGATCCGGTGGGGTTCACGTTTCGGGTGGAAGGCGCAAAAGTGAGCATCGCCACCGATCTGGGCTATTTGCCGGTTAACGTGCGCGATCACCTGCGCGGGTCCGACATTCTGGTGATGGAATCGAACCATGATGTGGAGATGCTGCGCGGGGGGTCTTATCCGTGGGCGGTGAAGCAGCGGGTAGCGAGCAATGTGGGGCACCTGTCGAATGAGAAACTCGCCGATTTCTTTGCTAACGACTATGATAATGGTGCAGCGTTTGTGGTGCTGGCGCATCTATCTGAGCAGAACAACCATCCGGAAATAGCGCGGCGAGAGGCAGAACAGGCGCTGGCCGGACGGGGTGGATTATTTCAGAACCGTCTCTTTGAGAACCGGGTTGTGGTGGCGATGCAGGGCGAGGTTTTGGAGCCGATCCGGATGTAGAAGGACCGGTGTTAGGTGTCGAGTCATGGGTGTTACGAAAATCAAAATCCCATGGGCCATGACATGAGACCCAAGACCGGCTTTTTGTGTTCCCTATGAGTCAGCAGTGCATTGATCCGATTGTCGGAAAGATTCTGGCGGGCTGGCGCTACGACATTTCCGGCTTGGCGCCGGAGATGGGGAGCGACTACGAAAGCCATTTCGCCCAATGCGAACACTGCCGCGGGCGGCAGCGCATGCACCGCACGATTGACGTCGGCCTGATCGCGCTGGCATCGGTTTCGGGCGGGGTTTTTCTGCTGACCTTTGGCGTGATTCGCCACTTTGTTCCGCGGCATGCTTTCTGGCTGGAGATTGCGGCGCTGGCGGGCTTTGCCTTATCGGCGCTGATCTGGCTGGTGGTGGCCGTGGCTACGCCCGCGCCTGTGACCGTGCTGGACGCGGCGAAGGAAGGCGCGCGCCGGGTGCACGACCGGCTGCCGCAGGAGATTCGCGAACGCCTGCCGGAAGAGCTTCGAGTGAAGATTACCGGGACGTAATTGTGAGCCAGCTTTTCTCACGAATCTGTTTGCCGCAAATCGTTGCCGTGGCACTGTTGAGCGCGACTGTGACTGCTGCTACGCGCACGGTTTGCTTGTTGCCTACCTCGACTGCTCCTTTTCCCAATGCTGGGTGTCATCACGGTCGAACGCCGGCTAATCCGCAGCCTGTTGATTATCGCTGCTGCTTGAGTCGTCATCCTTCAGCCATCACTACCACTGCTTTCTCGCCTCAGCCCACGCTGGGAGTGCGAGAAGCGTGCCCCGTGGATATCGTCGCGGCCAGCGGCGGCAGCGTTCCTGTCGTCAGTTTCGCCCCTTCGAGCAGTCCCCCTGTCTCCCTGATCCTCAGAATCTGATCTACGATCCTGCTCATCCTCATGGCATGCCTGCCACATGCATGTCTTCGGCTATCAGGAAACTCAATAAGACAATAAGGGGCTAAGAGATCGCGTGAGAACGAGTGCCGTCCCTCACGGGACTGGTTCTTTTTTCCCAGCGGTCCCCGGACTTACGTCCGGGCTAATGAATACCGCCCCTGAAGGGGCTTTGCATTGCATTCCAAGGTCGCATATTCAGTTGCAGCGGAAACGTTGTTGTTGATCGTCTCTCTAGTCGCTTCAGCGCAGGACACATCCATGAGCGGGGTGGACATGCAGATGGCAAAGCATCCGGCTGCGCAGTTGCCTTCGCCGCACTCCGGATCGGGGACCGCATGGGAGCCGGCGGCTTCGGTGGCGGAACATGACTGGATGTTCATGCGCGGCGGATGGGAACTGATGGCGCATGGCTCCATCTTCGCCGACTACAACCAGCAAGGCGGGCCGCGTGGGGAGGGCAAGGCCGAGTCAGTAAATTGGGGGATGCTGATGGAGCAGCACCGCCTGGGCCGGGGAACGATTCTGTTGCGGCAGATGTTTTCGGCGGAATCGCTGACTTCGCCGCATCCTGGATTCCCAGAGCTGTTTCAGACGGGAGAAACTTACCACGGAGAGTCGCTAGTCGACCACCAGCATCCGCATAATGTGTTCGCGGAACTTTCGGCGCTGTACACGCTGCCGCTGTCGGAGAAAGTTTCGTGGGAGCTATATGGCGGCCCGTCGGCGGAGCCTGCGCTCGGGCCGGTCACCTATATTCACCGCACTTCTGCGTCGGAGTTGCCGCTGGCGCCGCTCAGCCATCATCTGCAGGATTCGACGCATACCAGCTTTGGCGTGGTGACGACCGGGTTGGTCATCGAACGCTTCAAGCTGGAGGGATCGGCCTTCAATGGACACGAGCCGAACGAAGAACGCTGGAGTATCCAGCCGGCCGCTCTCGATTCCTGGTCGGTGCGGGCCAGCGTTGCTCCCGATCGGAACTGGACGGCGCAATACAGCATCGGGCATCTCGACCATCCGGAAGCGCTGGAACCCTGGAACCAGTGGCGGGAGACAGCTTCCGTGGAATACAACCACCCGCTCGTATCGGGCAATTGGGCGAGTTCGCTGGTGTGGGGGCGGGTGCACGAGATCGGCACGGGAATCCACCTCAATGGGTACCTGCTGGAATCGACGCTGAACTTTCTGCGCCGCGACTATGTGTTTACGCGCATGGAACTGGTGGACAAGAACGAATTGTTTCCGCCGTCGGAGCAGCCGTCCTACCGCATTGGCGCCTATACCTTCGGCGGAGTGCGAGATCTAGTGCAGAACCGGGCGTACCAATTGGGGTTGGGTGCGGATGTGACGGTTTACTCCAAGCCTGCAGCACTGGATGCGGCGTATGGTGACTATCCCGTGTCGTTCCAGATCTTTTTGCGGGTGCGTCCGGGGCACGGGGAGCATCTTCATTGATCAGGGGGAATGTCATGTCCATCAATGAACCGGAAGAATTGACTGGGATGCGTGCCGCGGGGGCCGTGGTTTGCCTGATGCTGGACGCGATGAAGAACGAAGTGCGGCCGGGGATCACGACGGCGGAGCTGGATGAGGTGGGTGCCAGCATAATGCGGCAGCATGGAGCACGGTCGGCGCCGGCGCTGGTTTATGGATTCCCCGGGGTGAACTGCATCAGCCTGAATGAGGAAGCGGTGCATGGAATTCCTGGCGGACGCCAGCTGCGGTCGGGCGACCTGGTCAAACTGGATGTTACCGTCGAGAAAGACGGATTCATGGCCGACGCTGCGGTCACAGTTCCGGTCGGCGAGGTGACAGAGGAGTGCCGGCGCCTGGTGGCATGCGCGGAGCGGGTTTTCGCCAAGGCCATGCTGGTGGCGCGCGCGGGATTTCGGGTTTGCGAGATCGGGCGGGTAATCGAGCGCGAGGTAAGGCGGAGCGGATTCTCGGTGATTCGCGATCTGGGTGGGCACGGCATTGGGCGGACGATTCATGAAGAACCGAGAGTGCCTAACTTTGCTGATCCGGAAGCGAATCAGGTTCTCACCGAGGGGCTGGTGATTACCGTCGAACCGATCATTGCCGCGGGCTCTGGCAGGGCGTTTGTGGCACAGGATAAGTGGACGGTGGTCACGGCGGATCACCGGCCGTCGGCGCATTACGAGCATACGCTGGTGATCACGAAGGGTGCGCCGATGCTGCTGACGGCGGCGTAGGAATCATGCGATCGAGGAGGTCTGCCGGTGACGGTGGCCCGCGACTTTGCAACCCGGCTTAATGAGCTACTTCGCAGGGGTCTGCACGAGATGGTGCGCACGGTTGCGCGTCCGTTCTTGGCACCGGCAAGATATCTCAATCAGCCCTTGGCTATGTGGCCGCCGATTTTTGGTGCGGTGCACGAGGTAAGGTTGCCGCGCCGGACCGAACCGCATCCTTTTCCTCGTCCGACGGGGGCTGCCAATATCAAGATTTTGCTGGCGATGATTGACCGCACGATCTCGATAGAGGGCGACGTCGCCGAATGCGGAGTCTTCCGCGGCGCTACGCTGGTGCCGATGGCGGTTCATTTGAAGCAGCGTTGCTGCAGCAAACGCCTGCTCGGCTTCGACTCGTTCGAAGGATACGACGACTCCATACTGCTCGACATCAGCATGGACGCGCCAGACGAGCCCTGCAAGCGGGTGAGGGGGTTTCGCGATACTTCGAGGTCAATCGTACTCGGAAAGCTTCGACGCTTTCGTAGCGACAACGTTACCCTTGTTCCTGGATACTTTCATGACTCGCTGCCGCGATGCGAGGATCGCAGGTTTTCGTTTGTCCACCTCGATTTGGGGATTTACCAGGCTTATAAAGAATGTCTGGAGTTTTTCTATCCGCGGATGAGTTCAGGAGGCATCATCCTGGCCAACGACTACAACAAGCCACCATGGCCAGGATGCAAGAAAGCGGTCGACGAATTCTTGACGGGGAAACCAGAAAAGCTGCAACTTTTCGAGATGGATAATTACCAGAGATTCTATATTTGCAAACTCTAGAGCAGAACTCTGGGGATTGAGCGTGGCAACGCCCCAACGCCGTTCAAAGTAACCTCCTCTCGTCCTTTACGCCTTGATGTGGCAGCTGGCCAGGCCGCGCTTTTCAAGATACTGCTGGTGGTAGTCCTCGGCGGGATAAAACGTGACTGCCGGGACGATCTGGGTAACGATTGGCTTTGAAAAGCGGTGCGCCTTTTCGAGCGCTTCCTTTGAGGCTTGCGCTGCCGCTTGCTGCTCCGGCGTGTGGTAGAAGATGGCGGAGCGGTATTGCGTGCCCCAGTCCGGGCCTTGGCGGTTAAGTTGCGTGGGGTCGTGGTTCTCCCAGAAGACTTTCAGCAGGTCATTGTAGCGAACCTGCGCGGGATCGAATTCGACCTCTACCGCTTCGGCGTGGCCGGTGCGATCGGTGCAGACTTCTTTGTAGTTGGGATTGTCGGTGTTTCCGCCGGTGTAGCCTACGCGCGTTGACAGCACTCCGTGCATCTGCCGGAAGGTGGCTTCCACTCCCCAGAAACATCCTGCTGCGAATGTGGCTTTTTCCATTTCTAAGATTGCTCCTTGTAGCACCCAATTAGATGACGAATCTTGCGGAAAGTCACGCCCTGCTTGTCGGCCCTACCGCGAGCCTGTCGAGCTTGTTTCGACGGACGGCCGAGGGCGGCTGTCCCCACATGAGTCTCAACATT
This sequence comes from Candidatus Sulfotelmatobacter sp., assembly GCA_049280095.1. Classification (GTDB taxonomy): domain Bacteria; phylum Acidobacteriota; class Terriglobia; order Terriglobales; family Acidobacteriaceae; genus Sulfotelmatobacter. The sequence continues at coordinate 52,087 of JBAPPL010000053.1, forward strand.
AGCATTTCCGCCAGGCAAGACGTTACCAAAGTGCTGATGACCCTATCGGGTAATTGACGTTTATTAGAAATCCATTATAAAGTGCGGCAAGGCCGTCGCAGTCGGTGTCCCAGGAGAAGTTCCTTTGGATTTCAAGTCCAGCCGCGCCCGGGGTGTGCAGAAACTTGCCACTTTTCTGCTATTGGCGCTGGCAACCGCGCCTGCGGCGCTGGCGGCTTCGGGCTTCGCTCCTCCGCGCCGTGTCGGCTTCAGCCCAGGGGACCAATGGGAGCCCGCGCTGGCCACGGACGCTCGCAGTCACATCTATATTCTCTATCCTCAGTATGGCCCGGTGGCGCAATGTCCAGCATGCAAGGCGCCGACGATGGTCCTGCTCGTCAGCAATGACAACGGCATATCCTGGGAGGCGCCGCGCTCCCTGCTGGCCTCGTCGGTCGGACAATTCGACGCGCAGATTAAGGTCGACCCCAATGACGGGCAGACGCTTTATGCATCGTGGATGCAAGGCAGACACGTTATCGTCGTGGCGCGGTCGCAGGATTTTGGCCGGTCCTGGTCGTTTGCCATCGCCGAACAATCTCCGGAAATCAGCATCGACAAGCCCGTGCTGGCGGTTCGCGGCCCTAATGTCTACGTCAGCTTTAACCACGATCAGACGCTCGCAGTAGCTGCGTCGCATGATTACGCGCAGACCTTCTCCGCCACGGTCTTGAATCCCAGCGCTGAGACGGGCTGGTCGCTGGCTGCGGGCGCTGTTGTAGATCCGACCGGCAATGTTTATTTTTCCTGGACGGCTTACCCGCGAACGGATCTTCTCACGCGACCGGTGGAAGTATTTATAAGCCGATCGGCGGACGGCGGACGGACCTGGAGCACGACGGCGATGGGCAATTCCAGTGCAGCGCCGGGTTGCTCGTCCCAGTTCTGTTCGGGTGGCTTTCTTGCCTCCCAGATGGCTCTGGCTTCCGATGATGCTGGGGTGATCTATGCCTTGTGGAACTCAGGCTCGGCCCCCGGCGCACCGCAGCATATTTACTTCTCCTCCTCCACGAACCAGGGGGAAAACTGGTCTGCAAAGGCTGACGTTACAAACGCCACGGCTGGTGTGGAGCATTGTTTCCCGGCCATTAGCGCCGGCACCGCAGGCGACGTGCGCATCGCATGGATGGACACAAGAGAAGTGGACGCGCTAAACCATCCTCTCTGGAACACTTACTATCGAGCTTCCACCAACGGTGGAGCGACCTGGTCGCCGGAATCGCAACTCTCCGGCCCGATTCGGGGATACGATTACATCCTGCCGAGCGGTTTTCTCTTCCCATTTGGCAATTTGTTTTCGATTGCTATCGATAGCCTCGGGAACACACATGTAGTGTGGGGCGAAGGCCGGAACTACCAGTCTCCGGGGTCGATCTGGTACACGCACGGGCGGTAGCTAACCCCGGTTCTCGGTTCTCAGTTCTCAGCAACACCGGGAGTTCACCCGACAACTTAAGGACCGTACTATTCCAAGATCATTCCACCAGTGAGGTCTGCCAGGCGGGTGATGTGGCGATCCTGGCACCAGCGTTGCAGTTCGTCCACAATCTTCTCGGTGGCGCAGGGGTCCCAATAGCTGGCGGTGCCAATCTGGACAGCGGTTGCGCCGGCGAGCATGAATTCGGCGACATCGGCCGCGGTTGAGATGCCTCCCATGCCGATCACCGGGATGTTCACGGCGTGGGCGGCGTCGTAGACCATGCGCAAGGCGATGGGCTTGATGGCGGGGCCGGAGAGTCCGGCGGTGACGTTCGCGATCCGGGGCTTGCGCGTGTCGGGGTCGATGGCCATGGCGATAAAAGTATTGATCAGGGAGATGGCGTCGGCTCCGGCTTCCTGCGCGATGTGGGCCATCTGCGCGATGCTGGTCACGTTGGGCGAAAGTTTCACGATCAGAGGCCGGCGCGCGGCGCGTTTCGCGGTGGTCACGACTTCATCGAGAGAACGGGGATCGCTACCGAATTGCAGTCCGCCCGAGGTGGTGTTGGGGCAGGAGACGTTGAGCTCGTAGGCTGCAATGCCTTCGCCGTCGTTGAGGATTTCGATGGTTCGTTCGTAGTCCTCGCGGGTGTAGCCGAAGACGTTGGCGAACACAACGATGTTTTTGAGCTGGCGAAGCTTAGGAAGCTTCTCTCCGAGAAACGAGGCGGCGCCGATGTTCTGCAGGCCGATGGCGTTGAGCATGCCGGCCGCGGTCTCCCACAGGCGCGGCGGCGGGTTGCCGATCATGGGTTCGCGGGAGAGACCTTTGACTACGAATCCCCCGAGCTTGTCGAGGTGGACAACATCTTCGAATTCGACGCCGTAAGCGAAAGTTCCGCTGGCAGCGATGATTGGGTTCTTGAGCTGGATGCCGGCGAAGCTCACGCTTAGATCGAGGGAAGGCTTGCCGCCGTTTTCCGAGGAGGAGGAGGAGGTCATTGCGGCGGCCTTTCGCCAGGAGATCCCGCAGAATTTTCTGACTGATGCGGCGCGGCGAGCGCTTCCGTGAGCACGCGACCTACGGCGTGAGTGGGAGCGTTGATGCCGAGAAGCGACGCAATAGTAACGGCTAGATCTACCGGCTCGGCGTGAGTGCGATAGGTTCCCGGGCGGAAGGGCAGTCCGTAGAAAGCTAGCGGCACGTGCGTGTCATAGGTGTACGGCGATGCGTGGTCCGTGCCTTTGGACGGGCCGACCGTGTAGATTTCTGGAACTCCCATCACGTACCAGCCACCTTCCGGCGAGTAGCTGTGGAGGAACTTTCTGCCGAGAGCGTTATCGGCGACTTCGCCTGCCGCCAGTTGTGACTTGGTGAAGTAGTCGCGCAAGCCGGCTTGTTTCATGGCTTCGCCGACGGCGGTTTCGGCATCGCGCTCTTTTATGTGAGTGGCGGCGAAGGCTTCCTGATCGAGCCACGCAACCGGGTAATCGAACTTTATGTAGGAAGCGGCGTGCGAGAACTTTGCGGTTAGCGCGGTGTTGATCTGGGCTTCGAGTTTGCCGGCGTCCAGATTGGCGGCGGGAATGCGGAGCTTTTTCGCGGCATCGGGTAAGGCGGAGACGCCGTGGTCGGCTGAAAGTGCAATCCATAAGTCCGCGAGGCCGATTTGATGGCCCAGGAAGTTGAAAAAGTCGGCAAGTTCACGATCGAGTGCGAGGGCCATGGCGGCCATCTCCGGCGAGTCGGGGCCGACCTGGTGGCCGAGAATGTCGTTCGGAGAAAGACTGATGGCTAGCAGATCAGTGGCCTGGCCGGCGCCGAGGTTTTCGTAGACAACCAACTCTTTGGCGAATTCCAGCTCGTACTCGTTCGCGAAAGGCGTGGAGCCGACGACCTCGTAGAAACCGGCGTCGGAGCCGTCTTTTCCCTTGCGATGCGCGGTTGAGCGGAGTAAGTCTCCATTCGCGTTCTTCCAATCTCGACCCCAATACTTTGCGGCACGATCGGCAGCGTTAAAGTCCTGCGCCCACTTTGGCAAGTCGTTGCGATAGTAGGTGGAAGTAATCCAGGCACCGCTCTTGGGGTCAATCCAGTAGGCGGCGTCGGCCGCGAAGCCGCCGGGCAGGACGGCCGCCCGGTCTTTCAAGGAAACGCTAAACACTCGCGCCTTGCCCTGAGTTGCCAGCTTGAGTTCGTCGCCCAGCGTATCGGCAAGCAGGTTGTGGGGCGACGCGCCAATTTTGTTTCTATCTTTGGCATCTTTAGCTTGATCGGGGGCGATGCCGACGAGTTTGGTATCGTCGTCCTCGACCGATGTGACCATTTTCTTTTTCTTCGGGTCCCACCATTCGTTCGCCACAATGCCGTGCCCGTTGCTGTAGGCGCCGGTGAACAGCGTGGCGTGGCCGGGAGCGGTACGGGTGTTGGCATAGTCGTAATTGCAATCGGTGAAGTTCGCGCCGTGGTCGAGGAGCAGGCGGAATCCGCCTTCGCCGAACTGAGTGCGGTAGCGCTCCAGATAGTCGCCGCGGAACTGATCGATGATGATCACGATGACTAGTTTGGGATGGGCGTTGTAGGCCGAGGCAGAGACGGCAGGGACGGAAGTCAGGATGAGAACGATTACGGCCAAAGGCAGAAAACGGCGGCACGTGGTAATGGCGCGGGGGGCGAATCTCATCGCGAAGGTAGTTTACACAGGCAGACGGGGATGCGAAAGCTGTTCAGTCTCTGCTCGCGTGCATTCCCTGCATGGTTTCCGATAAAGTAGTTGTTCGCATGCTTGATCTGAGCTTTGTTCGCGAGAATCTGCCCCGGGTGGAGGAGATGCTGCGCCAGCGCGGCGCCGATCCAGCCGCCGTGCTCAGGGATTTCCGCGACGTCGACACGGAGCGCCGGAAGGCCATCACTGAAGCCGAGACCATGAAGGCGCGGCGGAACAAGGCCTCTGAGGACATCAACAAACTCAAGAAGAGCGGCCAGGATGCTTCTGCCGCGATCGCCGAGACGAAAGATCTGCGCGAGCAGATTCAGGCGCGGGAGAAGACTGCCTCCGACCTTGATGCCCGCCTGCGGGACATTCTTGCCGGAATTCCCAACATGCCGGATTCGAGCGTGCCGGTCGGACACACCGCGGACGAGAATGTGGAGGTTCGCCGATGGGGTGCACCACCGGAATTCGACTTCGCTCCCAAGCCGCACTGGGACCTGGGAGCGGAACTTGGCGTGCTTGATTTGGAACGCGCGGTCAAGCTTACGGGCGCGCGCTTTGCGGTTTACTGGGATCTGGGAGCGAAGCTCGAGCGCGCTCTGGCGAACTTCATGCTCGATCTGCACACGCGCGAGCATGGATATACGGAAGTGCTTCCGCCTTACCTGGTGAATTCCGAATCGATGTACGGTACGGGGCAGCTGCCCAAGTTCGCTGCCGATCTTTTTCGTGTACCGCACGGGGAAAAGGATCTGTGGCTGATTCCGACGGCTGAGGTTCCGGTCACGAATCTTTATCGTGACGAGGTTCTCGACGCTGCGCGATTGCCGATTTCGCTCACCGCTTATACTCCGTGCTTCCGCAGCGAGGCGGGTTCGTACGGCAAAGACGTGCGTGGCATCATACGTCAGCATCAGTTTCAGAAGGTGGAACTGGTGAAGTTCACGCGGCCGGAGAATTCGTACGAAGAGCACGAGAAGCTCACGCGGGATGCCGAGACCGTGCTGCAAAAGCTTGGACTGCACTATCGCGTGGTAAATTTGTGCACCGGAGACATAGGCCCATCTTCAGCGAAGACTTACGACATTGAAGTGTGGCTGCCAGGGCAGCAGTTGTTTCGCGAAATTTCGTCGTGCTCGAATTTTGAGGCGTACCAGGCGCGGCGGGCGAATATCCGTTACCGTCCCGAAGGCAAGAACAAGACGGAGTTTGTGCATACTCTGAACGGAAGCGGGCTGGCTGTGGGCCGAACATGGGTGGCGATTGTGGAGAATTATCAGCAGGCTGACGGAAGCGTGGTGATTCCGGAAGTGTTGCGACCTTACATTGGAGCAGAGAGGATTACGAAGAAAAGCTTCTAGCTGCAATGTTTCAAAGTTTCAGGGCCGCAAGGTTTCAAGGTCCCTGCGTCCGGATGGAACTTTGAAACGTTGAAACCTTGAAACCCGGGGACTAAACTTGCAAAGTGTGGACATCAGCACGACTGCGACGGGCGCGCCTTCCCTACAGATGAAGGGCGTCTGGCCCACAATTCGCAGCTACATCTTCTGGCAGCATGAGCGGGGCACGCTGCACTACGACATCATGGTCACGCTGATCCTCATCTTTGTCTTCTTCTCGCCCCGGGTCATCAACTTCAACGATAAGCCCGCACTCCGCAGCCCGCATGCCAGCGATGTGGTAGTCACGGCTGACTCGCAGGGAGGGCTACTCTACCAGATTTCCGCCGCTGCGATTACTCCAGGGGACGATCAGTCGGTGCGGGATCAGTTGCTGCACATTATCCAACCGATTTCCGGCGAGGTCACAATCGTAAAATACGACGGCATTCCCGATGGCAAGGGCCACATGCAGGCCTACCGTGTTTTGGTGAAGCGAAAACCGTGAGACGGAATTCAGCTGGAACAGTCTGCGACCAACGTCACGGTAACCGCCCATGATGATCTGTCTCCACATTTTGTTCCTCTCGCTCAGCGTGCTCTTGCCGCAGCAGGAAGCGCCGTCTCTCGATAGTGTGCTCAAGAAAATGGACGCCGCGGCTGCCGATTTCAAAGCCACTCAAGCCGATTTTGTCTGGGACCAGTATCAGCGGGTGGTGGACGAAACCGACACGCAGACGGGCACGGTCTACTTCCGCAGGGCGGGGAAAGAAATAGAAATGATGGCCGACATTAAGCAGCCTGACTCGAAGTTCGTGCTCTACAAAGATGGAAAGCTTGAGGTTTACCAACCGAAGATCGACCAGGTCATGGAGTATCCGGCGGGAGCCAACCGCGGCGAGATCGAGAGCTATCTGGTGCTCGGCTTCGGCGGGAGCGGCCAGGATTTGGTAAAGTCCTTCGACGTAAGCTACCTCGGCGAGGAGACCGTGGACGGTATCGCAACCGCGAAGCTGCAACTGATTCCCAAGAGCGAGAAGTTCCGCAATAACATCTCAAAGATTCTGCTCTGGATCGACTTGAGCCGCGGCATCTCGGTGCAGCAACAGTTTTTCCAGGGCCAGGGCGACTATCGTCTGGCCAAGTATTCTTCCGTGAACCTGAAGGCCAAGATCGGCAGCGACGTGTTTCAATTGAAGACCACAAAGAAAACGCAGTTTGTCTCGCCCCGCGGGTAAGTTACTGAATCTAAAGCACAAGAATGTGTGCTAAAAAGGGAACACAGGGCGCTATACTGCCTAAGAGTTCCTTTCGACTTCATCCAGGTTGAGTTCATTCATGGCTAAGGTTTTTACAATCCCTGTTCCACCCAATTTTGGCACCAAGCGACGAGAACGTACGTCCGATCCTCGTTATGTCGATGGTCAGCGCGTGCTGGTGGAGGCCATGAAATATCTGGCCCAGAGCGATCCGGTGTCGAACCGTCCGGCCATTGAACTCATTTCCGAACACGTGCGCACGCGCTTCCGCATGAGCGACTCACCACTGGCGTAGAACATTCCAGTCCAGCGCCTTTATCTGGCCAACCTTAGAAAACGTACCGCAGCATAAACTCCATCACGCGGGGATTGGACAACGTGGAACTGAAGTTTCCAAAGCTGCTGCTGCTCGAGAGATAGTTGTTGCCGTTCAACTGCATCGTCCCCACATCAAAGCGCGCGGAATTGGTGAGGTTGTACATCGACCAACTGAACTTCACGAGCTGGCTTTCGCGGATGGCCCAGCTTTTCACTATAGTCGTATCAATATCAAATGTACCGGGGCCGCGCAAGCCATTCCGCAGTCCACCCTCGCCGGGATAGGCCTGACGGAAAAGATTAATCGCGGCGTTCGGGTTAGTGCTTGCATCGGTGATTCCGGGATCCTTAAAGACGTTCGGGCCGGTTCCACCGCCCGCTTGGGCCACGATGTAGCTCCCAGTCTTAGGCCGCGCGCTACTGAGGGGTACCGCGGGAGTCTCAAGGTCGTAGTTTGTCGCCCACTCGGGGCTGTACAGAGTGAAGGGATATCCCGTGGAGTAGCGCCAGAGACCGGACAATGTCCAGCCGCCGAGCACCGCATTCGCGAAGCCTCCCATGCCTGCACCGAAGTGCTTGCCGCGGCCGATTGGCAGTTCGTAGACCCAGTTTGCGTTGAAGATTTGAGTTGTATCGAAATCCGACACGGCGCGATTCTGCCTCGGGAACCAGGAGTTGAGGATCTGGCTGGCAAAACCGCCTCCCTCGAAAGTACTGACTCGTTCGGCGTTGGAGCCGTCGTCGATTGACCTGGAGTACGTGTAATTCAAATCGAATTCCAAACCGTTGGCGCGATGGCGCAGACTGAATTGGGCAGCGTTGTAGGAGCTGTTGCCAATGCTCCTCCAGGCGTCCATCGAAGAAAACTGCGGCGAATAGTAATCGTAGCCTTGGCTTAGGGTGCCGTTAATGTTGGCACAGGCGGGAAAACATCCTCCTGTGACGGGGTCGCCCATGGCGTTGATCAAGCCCGGAGAGTCGGCGAGTTCAAGCGCCGTGGTTTCGTTGCCGGAATAATTGCAAAACAGGTCGTACATCGCTTGCGTAGCAGTCAGTAGCGTTGTGGGGGAAATGAGGGTCGAGTTCGCGCCGCAGGGTTGGATGAGCCCCGCGTTGGGTCCGCTTGTAATGGGCGTTTCCAAAAGCACGCTCCCGGCTTGTCCCTTAGCGGCCGGAAACACATTTTCCCAGTAGTTTGTCCCGACGGTCGCGGCGCTGATGTTCTGAATTGCGGTTCCGGCGCTGTAATTCCTGGCCAAAGCCTGCGCTCCCTGGAAGTAAGTGGTCTTGCTCTGGGGGTCTTTGAGATTGGTCGGTAGCGCCAAGTCTTCTTCCTGCATGAGGCGGTGGGCGAAACGGCCAACATAGGAAGCTTCGAAGACAAAACTCGAGGGCAACTCGCGGGTGATCGAGAAATCGATGAGATGGGAGTAGGGAGTTTTCAGCTTGTCATCCAGTCCCCAGGTAATGGCGAAACCGCCCGGAGTCGCGGCACCGGAAGGTGCATAAACCGGGAACGGGCCGGTAGGTGGTGCGCCGATCAGTGAGCAGGGAGGGGTGGCGCAGCCGTCGTTGCTGCTGGTTGGGATGCTGAACAGTCCCGAATATCGGGCGGAGCCGTCCACGGTTTGAATTCCAGCCGGATTTATTTCGGCCGTAGTCAATCCGAACGAGCCTTCGCGGTCGAATGTGTTGACGATTCCTTCCCCGAAGTGATCGAAGTAGATGCCGTAGCCGGCACGAATCGAAGTTTTCCCCTGCCCGCCCCATAGCCGCCTGGACCAGCCGCTCTCGGCCTGGGGAGAATAGGCGAAGGCAATCCGAGGGGCAAAGTCTTTGTAATCGTAGGCCCAGTAGGGCGGCTTGCCGTTGGCCTGGCCGGAAAGGCCGAAGCCGATCATGGGATCATAAACCTGTCCGTTGGCTGCCGCTATCGAGCGTTGACTGAACCAGTCATTCAGGCTGATGGTTGGCGAAACCTGTGTGCCCGTGGTTTCATAGGGCGGCTGCAGAATCGAATAACGCAAGCCGTAGGTAAATGTGAAGTTGGGCTTAACCCTCCACTGATCCTGCCCGTAGAATTCATATTCGTGATTGCGGAAATGGCGAGGAACGAGTTGGCCCTGAGGAATGACATTCAGATTCTTGTTTAGCTCGTAGTTCGCGTTGACCTGGGTGATGATGCCGGCCAAGGCCGCCATGGCAAAATCATAACTGGCGCTGAAGTTAGGGTCGACGGCTGGGAAGTCAAACTCCGCGGGGTCGAGGCTGGTGCCCGTGTTCGAGATACCAGAGAAATTCAACCAGTAGACGTTGGTCTGACCCTGGAAAAAGTTCTGCGCATCGGATTCGCGCAGATTGTCAATTTCTCGGTAGTTTCCGCCGAACTGTAGAGTGTGGCTGCCCATCACCTTGGTGACGTCATCGACAATGTTTTTCACCGGCACATGGGTGTTGATGGTCGGAGTAAAAGCATTGATGTTGTCCATGCCGCGGAAGTCATTGTAGGGCTGGGTCTCCAAACCCTGAACGTTAATCAGTTGGCTGATGTAGCCGAAGTGGAAGCTGTTGATCACAGTGCTGCTGAGAGTGGCTGTATAACCAACCGTGATGCCCTTGTTGTTATCGCGCTCGACTTGCCCGGCGGGTTGCCCGGGAAACTCCTCGCCGCCGTCGCCGGTGACAGTATTAGGGGAGTTAACAAAATTACGCTCAGCCGAGCGCTCGTTATCCATAATGCCCTTCAGAAACAAGCGGTGGTTGCCATCCCGGGTGAGGTTGTAGTCGAACTTCAAGACATAGTCGTCCAGACTCGCGGGCAGTGGAGACGGAAACGTAAAACCCTCGAAGTCAAGTCCATCGCCAACCGTAATTGTATTGGGCTGGGGGTACAGATTGAAGATGGAGCTCTGGCTGGAGTTTGGGTTGCCCTGGAGGTAAGCGATAAGTGGATTTGCGCCGGGTCCCAGCGGGCAACTGCCTATGCTGGAGCAGTTCGGATCCATGCCCGCGATATCGTTCGCGTTCAGCGTCGCGATCAGCGTGCCGCCTACATTTTGGACCTTGGGATTGCTGGCAATGCAGTTAACCGTGTCAGTCACGTCGCAGGGGTAACTGATGCTTCCGGTGCGAAGCCCCAAACTGGGAACAACCCGCGTGACCTGCAGGTCTTCGCGCTTGCGCTGGCCTTCATATGCGGCAAAGAAAAACAGACGATCCTTGATGATGGGACCGCCGACGTTCGCTCCAAACGTATTACGCAACAGGAACGGCGGCGTGTTGGCCTCATCGGCCTGGAGTTGCGAGGCCTTATTGAACCAGTCGTTCGCGGTAGTGAAAGTAGGGCGGTTGTAAACATAAAGCGAACCGTGAACTTTGTTGGTACCGCTTTTGGTCACCTCAGAAACCTGTCCACCGGAAGATCGGCCAGTATCCGCGTCGGAGTTGCTGGTGGTTACCTTGAGTTCTTCCAATGAATCGAGAGGAGCGCGGATCGCTCCCGTGAAGGCCGTGCCTTCAAGCTGGTCGTTGTTGTCGACCCCGTCGAGAGTGATGTTGGTCTGGTCGCTTCGGGCCCCGTTCACGGCGCCGGCCCGACTGTCGGAGGCGCTGGAGATATGGGTGCTATTCCCGGTGAATACGACTCCCGTCTGCAGGCTGAGAATGCCAGCGGGATCGCGCCCTTCAAAGGGGAGATCGGCAATCTGGTCCGCGCCAAAGGCATGTCCGAGGGTGGCATCTTGCGTGTTGACCAGTGGGGTGGTGCCGCTGACTTCGACGGTGACGGTTCCGCCGGATACCTGCATGCTGGGGTTCAAGGTTGCGGGGGTTGCCACCTGGAGTACTACGCCACTCTGTTTCATGGTGGCGAAGCCCTTGGCGTCCACGGTGAGGTCATATGTTGCCGGCGGCAGTTCGAGAAACTGGTAACGGCCTTGAGTGTCACTCTTGGTGGTGCGACTGAATCCGGTGGCCGGGTTGGAGATACTTAGCGCTGCATCCGGGACCACGGCGCCTTTGGGATCGTAGACGGTGCCGCGCAACGACGTGGTTGCGGTCTGCGCCCAGACAAAAGCGCTGAAGGCGAGGAATAAGCCAGCCAAAAGAACAACTACACGTGCGCCAGAACGCATAGAGCCCCCTTTTACCCACAACAAGCGTTACGCTTCGGATGGTGTGTCCCGGAAACAGATAAAGACACGGCAGAGACCCGGGAAACTGATAGAGCGATATTGTGCAACTGCCGGGCCACTATGTTCAAGCTGATTCTTCAATGCTTTGGGCGTCTTGAAACGTTTGAATACACCTTTCCACATACTGCGTTCCAGATTTGGGAGCCTGTTTATGCGGGTTTCCGATCGCTTCGATGCGATTTTCCGATGAAGAGCACGGCTGCCGCGACTATGACCACGGGATAGAATTCCAGTGTGTAGCGCGGCTCGGGGTTCTCCAGCGTTCCGAGGAATAGCGAACGTATGACAACAAACAGAACAAATAATCCGACGCCGAATGAGTAGCGCGAACGCCAGAGGCCGGGAGCCGCCGCGGCGACATAGGCGAGATTGATTAAGCCGAAGACGATGCTGACTGTGAGCCACACAGGGTCGTCATTGAATTCCCACCAGCGCGGATCTGAAGGCAACAATTCGGTGCGGGGACGCAGCCACATGTCGGCGATGCGCAGAGTTGGCAGCCATAGGTAGTAACGCAGGGGCGCAGCGTGAATGCGCGCCGCGGCCAGCGCGGCAAAACGCGCGTCGAGTTCCGGCGTCACTTCGTGATCCTGGTTGTAGTCGGCGAAGAGTTGCTCTGTGGCCCGACGCTGCTGAGTGGAATCGAAAGCACGCTGCGGCAGACGAGTCACATCGATGTCATCGCCCGGCACCTTCCAATAGATTTCTTCTACGGAGGCGGAGTCGGCCATCCAGGTTTTCGTCCAGCGATTGAAGCCCGGCATCAGGAGTTCATCGGAATCATTGGCATAGCGAGGCGCGAGCGGCTCGAAGCGGCGCAGGGTATGCAGATTACGCAGCGTCCAGGGAATTAGTGGGGCGAAGGCACAGACGGCGAGAATCACTCCGACGCGTAGCAGTGGGCGCAACCGGGGCACGATGCCCGATGTTTGCTTCAGACTCACCACCAAGCTTCGCAGGAAAATCAGAAACCAATATGCAGCGACAGCACCGAACAGAATGCCGCCATCTGGCCGTAACAGGATGCAGGCCCCGATGGACAGACCGCAGCCGGCCCATGTTAGCGACACCGGTGTTGAGTTCGACTCGAGGTCGCCGTGAAAAGCGGCGATCCCGCACATGGCTAAATCGAGGGCTAACGTTGTGAAAAATATTTCCAGGGTCTCGGTCAGAACGGCGGCCGAGTAGTTGGCCAGGAATGGACAAAGTGCGGCCAGCAGGAAAGCAGCCTTCGCCGCACGCTCGGAGGCAAAGCGGCGCGCGAGATCGGCAACGAGAAAACAAGTGCCGAGATCGAACAAGACCTGAATCAGCAGAACTGCACGGAAGTTGCCCCATCCGAAAACGGCGAAGATCGCTGCGAGAAACGCCGGATACCCCGGCAGGCGGGAGAGAGTGGGCATGATCTGCCCGGAATCTGTGATGCCGTAGACCCCGTGCTGCAGCCAGTTTTCGGCGATATCCGCGTAGAGGCGGGAATCGTCCACGACGGCCGGAAAGTGCAGCACAAAAACGAGCCGCAACGCCAGCGCTGCGAGGCTCGCCGCGAAAAAGAACCGAGCATCCTTCCGCACCAGTTCCAGCACGCTGAGAATATAACGCGTTTCAAGCCATCTTTTTCAAGCCATCTTGGGGGGCAGGAAAGTGCATCTCATTGTTCACCGACACCGGACCCTGTCCTTTCTGATCATCACGTCTCACCTGGAATTGACCATGTGTCGCCCACGGCATACGATGAACGATTAGCTCTCCATGGCTGAACCTGTCTTTTACGATCCGCAACGCGCCCGCTGGAAGCGCCTGAGACGTTTCGTCGACGCCGGGGTCGCCGTGCTATCTGCGTTGATTATTTTCTTTGTGTACACAACACTGCGGGACGAGCACCTGCCTGAGCTGCTTTTTTCACCGCAGAAGCGCGCGTTTCGAGCCTTGAAGGAAAATGAAAAGGAAAAAGCCCGTGAGCGCCAGAAAAAGCTGGCCAGCCGATCCCATCGCAAATCGAAGCTGCCCGCTTCGGAAGTGAAACTAAATCAGGAAGAGGGCATCCGGGCAGCATTCTACGTTCCCTGGGATGCAGCCAGCTTTTCCTCTCTGCGCGATTATTCGCGCCAGATCGACCTGCTGTATCCCGACTGGCTGCACGCTCTCACTCCTGACGGCCGGCTGCAGGCGGTGGACGACCAGACCAACAAGTTCTTCGACGTAGTGCAAAGCGGTCGCGTGCGCTCCGTCGACGACCGCGTAATGCCCTTTCTCAAAGTCGAAGACCCTGCGATGGAAGTCTTCCCCATGGTGAACAACTTTGACGGCACCGAGTGGGTGGGGGGAATCACAGACTTCCTGAACAATCCCAGCGCTCGCTCGCTTTTTCGCAAACAGGTGGGAATGTTTCTCTCCTCGGACCATTTCCGCGGATTGATGGTGGACTTCGAGGCGTTCCCCAAAGTGGGGCAGCCGGGCTACGTTGCCCTGCTGAACGAACTTTCCGCGGACCTGCACGCCCGCGGGATGAAGCTTTACGTCAGCGTGCCCGCGCACAATCTGGAGTTCGACTATGCCGCGATCGCAGCTCCGGCGGACGGCGTGGTCGTCATGAACTACGACGAGCACTATCCCGGCGCGGCCTCGGGGCCGGTCGCCTCCCAGGACTGGTTCGTCAACAATCTCAAGTTCGCGGTGAAGGTTATTCCGCGCGATAAGCTGATCTGCGCGATTGCCAACTATGGCTACGACTGGGTGCTCAGGCCGAAGACGGGCAAGCAGCCTGCCGATGCTAAAGACAGCAGCGTCTCAGCGCAGGAAGCGTGGCTGGCGGCGCGCGATTCCGATGTAGATGTCACGTTCGACGACGATGCGCTGAATCCGCATTTCAGCTATCTGGATGAGCGCAGCCTGCAGCATGACGTCTGGTTTCTCGACGCGGTTACGGCACTGAACCACATGCGCGCCGCACAGACGCTGGGCATCCAGACTTTCGCTTTGTGGCGGCTGGGCGGTGAGGACCGTTCACTCTGGAAGGTGTGGGACATCCCTGGCGACCCCACATCGGCTGACAAACTGCGGGACGTACCTCCTGGCCAGGATGTGGATATGGAGGGCCGGGGTGAAATCCTTCGCATCGAAGACAAGCCGACCCCTGGTGTCCGCGATCTTACGATCGATGCGAATTCTAAGCTTATTACGGACGAAGTTTTTCAGTCTCTGCCCGAGCCTTACCGTGTGGCCCGCTACGGCTACAGTCCCAACAAAGTAGTGCTTACTTTCGACGACGGCCCCGATCCAGAGTGGACTCCGAAGATTCTCGACGTGCTCAAGCGTGAGCATGCGACGGCTACGTTTTTCCTGATCGGAATTCAGACGGACAAGTTCCCCAGCCTGGCCAAACGTATTTACAAAGAAGGCGATACGATTGGGAACCACACCTTCACCCATCCCGACGTAAGCAATATCTCGGCAACCTACATGAAGGTGGAGCTGAACCTGACCGAACGGCTTTTCGCCAGCCTGGTGGGAGTTCGAGCCATGCTCCTCCGTCCGCCCTATGCCATCGACGAGGAGCCAGACACGGCAGACCAGGTGCGGCCGCTCGAAACTGCACAGGATTTGGGCTACACCACTGTCGGCAACCGAATTGACCCCAACGACTGGAACGACAAGCCGCGGCGGCATACTGCCGAAGAGATCTCGGCCTTCGTACTGGCGCATTTGCCGCCGTGCAGCCCGACCGACCAACACTGCGGCAACATCGTTCTGCTGCATGACGGCGGCGGGGATCGCTCCGAAACCGTCCGCGCGCTGCCCATCATTATTGAGGGCATTCGCGCCCGGGGGTACGAGATCGCGCCCATTTACGAATTGCTGGGCAAGACCCGCGCCGACGTGATGGCGCCGCTATCGACCCCCCAGCTTTGGGCCGCGCGCCTTGACGGGCTGGGCTTCTGGCTGTTCGACGCGGGCGTAATGGGGATCACGTGGATATTCCTGATTGGCGATATTTTAATGACCGGACGCTTGCTGTTTATCGGCGCGGCTGCGGTCTATGACCGCCTGCAGGAGAAAATCTTCGGAAGGCCCGCCGAGGTGGCTTCGTACAAGCCCAAGGTCGCCGTGCTCATCCCGGCTTACAACGAAGAGAAAGTGATTGAACGCACGGTGCGCGCGGCACTGAACTCCGACTATCGCAACCTGCGGGTGATTGTGATCGACGACGGATCCCGGGACCGCACTCTCGAAATTGCTCGCAGCGCCTTCCCCAGGGAAGAGGCTGCGGGAAAGGTCCTTATCCTCACCAAGCCGAACTCGGGCAAGGCCGACGCTCTGAATTATGGCATCGAACATATTGGCGATGCCGAACTCTTCGTCGGCATCGATGCCGACACTGTCATCGCCAGTGATGCGATCTCGCGCCTGGTGCCGCATTTCATCAATCCGAAAGTCGGAGCCATCGCCGGCAATGCCAAGGTAGGGAACCGGGTGAATCTGTGGACGCGCTGGCAGGCTCTCGAATACATCACCAGTCAGAACTTCGAGCGCCGCGCTTTAGACGTTCTGGGCGCGGTCAGTGTGGTTCCGGGCGCGATTGGAGCGTGGCGCGTTTCCGCTGTACGTGAAGCGGGTGGCTACCAGATCGACACCGTCGCCGAAGACGCCGATCTGACTATGGCGCTTCTGCGCCGCGGCTACCGCGTGGAATATGAAGACATGGCGCTGGCTTACACCGAAGCGCCCACCAACGCGAACGGACTGATGCGCCAGCGCTTCCGCTGGTCGTTCGGCGTTTTGCAGGCGGTCTACAAACACAGTGGAGTGTTTGCGCGTAAGGGAGCGTTGGGATTCGTGGCGCTGCCAAACATTGTGATCTTCCAGATTCTGCTGCCGTTGGTCTCGCCGCTCATCGACATCATGTTCGCCTTCGGCGCGTCGTGGTACTTCATCCAGAAATACTTCCACCCCGATTCCACCGATCCCGCGAGCTTCCATAAGCTGGTTGCATTCTTCTTCGTGTTCCTGGTGGTCGACTTCCTGGCATCGGCGCTGGCGTTTGCGCTGGAGCGAAGCCGTCCCGACGAAAAAGAAGACGGCTGGCTGCTGACGCAAGTCTGGCTGCAGCGCTTTGCCTACCGCCAGTTGTTTTCCGTGGTCCTGTTCAAGACGCTGAAGCGCGCGCTCGAAGGCCGCAGGTTCGCCTGGGACAAGCTGGAGCGAACCGCCGCGGTGAAGTATGTGCCGTCGGAAACTCGCGATCAGGTGAATGTGCCTTAGCGGTTTAGCGGCGTGACCCTCTTGCCCTACCGGAACAGCAACGGCGCGAACTCTGCCAGATTCCGCCGCCAAACCATCCAAGTGTGCATCCCCGGCGTCTCGATCTCGGTCTCTTTCACTCCCTGGGTTTTGAGCCAAGCCCGCAGATTCCGGTTGACCGTGATCAGATGATCCTCGGTTCCACACGCGATCCATAAGAGATGTATCCGCTGGTTGGCTTTCGCGTCGAGAGAAGGAAAGTCTTTTTGAAAGTCGTCAGGAATGCCGCCGGAACTGAAGGCGCCGATCCAGGAAAACTTGTCGAGGTTGTTCAAACCGGTGAGCAGGGATTCCGAGCCGCCCATGGATAAACCGGCAATCGCCCGCGCATTACGATTTTTTGTGATCCGGTATTCGCTCTCGACACGCGGCATAACCTCAGTGAGCAGCGCTTCGCTGAACTTCCTGAAGTTGGCGTCGCGCAGCTCCGAGTGGCTCCACGCTTCCCAAGAAAGCCGGATCATCTCCATCGTCCCGTAGCCGAGGGGCATCACCACGATCATGGGCTTGGCTTTGCCCTGCGCAATTAGATTGTCGAGAATCGCGTTGGCACGGCCAACGGCGGTCCATCCGCTGGCATCGTCGCTGTAGCCGTGCAGCAGATAGAGCACTGGATAGGTCTTCTTGGCCGCCGGATCGTAGCCCGGCGGAGTGTAAACGTAGTAGTCTCGGTCATCGCCGGCAACCGCCGACCTATAGAAGTGATGATGAACTTCTCCGTGCGGCACGTCGTTCAATTCCCAAGGCAAAGACAAGGGTCCGGGAACATGCACCGCATTCCCCGGCGTGAGCAAATTCGGGACCAGTAGATGGTTGGAGGGATCCAGCATACGCACGCCGTCGACGATGAATTCGTAACCGTAGTAGTCTGGGGACAAGCGAGCAGTGGTCACGCTCCATCCATCCCGGTCGTCCTTCTTCATGGGTAGAGGCTCCGTGCCCTCAAGTCCAAGCTTGACTTCGACCGCATTCGGGGCGCGGAGACGGAAAGTAACGCTGCCATCGGCATGTACTTCAGGTGAGACAACTGGCGCTGGTGTTTGAGGGGGCGGGGCTGGCGCCGGTTTGTCTTGCGCGGCGGCCAGAACTCCGAGCACAAAGAGGAAACTCAGAGAGGATTGCAGAAGGAATGGGACCGATTTCATAGGCGCCCCCAACTGGCGTGCGATCTGGCTCGAAATTTAACAAAACGCGTCAGCGACTAGGAATGGTTCTTACCCTCGGCCACTTCCAGGCGCGTCTCCGCTTTGTGCAGCGCGTTCAGAGACCTCTCTACATCGACATTGGGATCGCCGCTGGCCAGCCGCTGCTCGGCGCGTGCTTTGGCTTTGCGCGCACGCTCTACATCGATCTCGGCCGGGCGCTCGGCGGTCTCGGCCAGAATTGTCACTTTGTCGGGCAACACTTCTGCAAATCCCCACGCCACTGCAAGGCGTTGCTCGTCACCTGCGGCGCGGAACGTGATTTCACCGACCGCGAGTTCCGTAATCAGCGGCGCGTGTCCCGGCAGGACTCCCAAATACCCGTTCCTGCCGGGAATCTGAATTTCCGCCGCAGTCGTGTCGACCACCTTCTTTTCCGGCGTGACGATCTCGAGTTGGAAAGTATCGGACATAAGAATCGGCTTCGGGCTTCGGCTTTCGGGCCTCGGCCAATACAAAACCGCAAAGGTCTTGGCTCCGCTGAAGCCCGGAAGCCGGAGCCCGAAGCCCGCTTCTACGCTGCCGCCTTCATCTTCTCTGCCGCTTCCAGCACTTCTTCAATCGGTCCCTTCATGTAAAACGCCTGCTCGGGGATGTCGTCGTACTTGCCTTCGACAATCGCCTTGAAGCCTTTCACGGTGTCGGCAATCTTTACGTAACGCCCCGCTGCGCCGGTGAACTGCTCGGCCACGTGGAAGGGCTGCGACAGGAAACGTTGAATTTTTCGCGCTCGCGCCACGGTGAGCTTTTGGTCTTCACTGAGTTCGTCGATGCCGAGAATCGCGATGATGTCCTGCAGATCTTTGTAAGTCTGCAGCGTCTTCTTCACGGACTGAGCGACGTCGTAGTGCTCCTGGCCGACGATGCGGGCATCGAGAATGCGCGACGTCGAAGCCAGCGGATCGACCGCGGGATAAATTCCAATTTCAGTCAAAGCGCGGGAAAGCACCGTCGTGGCGTCGAGGTGAGCGAACGTCGTTGCCGGCGCCGGATCGGTCAAGTCATCGGCGGGCACGTAAATCGCCTGCACCGAAGTGACCGAACCTTTCTTTGTTGAGGTAATGCGCTCCTGCAGTTCGCCCATCTCCGTCGCCAGGTTCGGCTGGTAACCTACGGCGCTGGGCATGCGGCCGAGCAACGCCGATACTTCCGAACCAGCCTGCGTGAAGCGGAAAATATTGTCGATGAAGAGCAGCGTGTCCGCACCCTCAGCGTCGCGGAAATATTCAGCGACCGTAAGTCCGGTGAGCGCTACGCGCAGGCGCGCGCCAGGAGGCTCCGTCATCTGACCATAGATGAGCGCGGCCTTCGAGTGCGCGGGATCGCCGGGCTTGATCACGCCAGACTCCGTCATCTCCAGCCAGAGATCGTTGCCTTCGCGCGTGCGCTCACCTACGCCCGCAAACACGGAGTAGCCGCCGTGCTGTTTGGCGACGTTGTTGATCAGTTCCATGATGACGACCGTCTTGCCCACACCCGCGCCGCCGAATAATCCGATCTTGCCACCCTTCAAGAAGGGTTGAATCAGATCGATGACTTTCACGCCAGTCTCAAACATTTCCGCCGTCGTAGCCTGTTCGTCGAAAGCCGGCGCGAGTCGGTGAATCGGCATTCTTTCCTTGTATTCGATTGGACCAAGCTGGTCGACCGGCTCGCCGATCACGTTCATCACGCGGCCCAGCGTGCCCCGACCCACGGGCACAGAAATTGGCCCACCCTGGTCGATGGCTTTCATCCCGCGCACCATGCCTTCGGTGGCTTCCATCGCGATACAGCGCACGCGGCCTTCGCCGAGGTGTTGCTGGACCTCGAGAATTACGTTGACCGGGCTGGGCACGGTGAACCCGTCACTCACGACTCGCACCGCCTCGTAGATAGGCGGCAACTTGCCTTCGGGAAACTGCACGTCCACCGCCGGCCCTGCAATTTGAACTACATGTCCTGCGTTTTCTGCCATATGGTTTTGACTCGTCTGGGTACTGGGTACTGCGTACTTGCTACATCGCGGCTGCGCCGCTCACGATCTCAATAATCTCTTTGGTGATCTTCGCTTGCCGCGCCCGGTTCATGGCCAGGGTGAGCGAATCGATCATGTCGGTGGCGTTGCTGGTGGCGGAATCCATCGCGGTCATGCGCGCGGCATGTTCGGCCGCCACCGACTCGAGCAGCGCGCGGAAAATCTGGCTGGAAACATATTTTGGCAGCAACGCGCGGAATAATTCCTCCGGTGCCTGTTCGTAGATGTAATCGACCTGCCCAGAACCGAGTGTTCCGAATTGCGACGCATCTGCGCCGGAACGCTCGTTGGGATGCAGACCAACTCCGGCGCTGATCGCCGCTTCCTTGGCTTTCTTCTTTTCTTCTTCCGTCATCTCCTCAGCCAGGCGAACCGCCGGCTCGCCAATCTGTTCGATGGGAAGAATCTGCTCCACGATGAGCCGCTGCGCAATTACCGACTTGAATTCGTTGAAGACGACATAGACCGCATCAATCTCCTCGCGCTGATAACGCCTGATCACGTTTTCCGCCAGAGCCCGGGCCTGGGAAAACTCCAATTTGCCGAGAACGCCAACGTGCTCTCCCGTAATTTGTACCTCACTCGCACGCTCCGCAGGCTCGGGCGGGGTCTCGAGAGATTCTTCGCTCTCGGCCAGGCTGCGCGTTTGCACCGGCGCCGCCGGATAGCGCCGCCGCAAAAAGTCGCGTCCCTTGCGGCCAATCGCTTCAATGTCGATATTCTTCCCAGCCTTGGATTCGATAAACCGGCTGGCCGCTTTGGTGATGTTGGCGCTGAACGCGCCTGCCAACCCCTTGTCGCCGGTGACAACGATCAACAGAATAGTTTTCTCCGGCCGTTGCGCCAACAAAGGATGCTTCGGCTCGCCGGTTTCCGGATCGTAAATCTCTGCCCGCGCCACCAGCGACTTCAGAACGTTCGTCAACATCAGCGCATAGGGACGTGCCGACAAAGCGCGATCCTGCGCACGGCGGAGCTTGGCCGCCGAGACCACCTTCATGGCCTTGGTGATCTGCCGCGTGTTCACCACGCTGCGAATCCGCCGCCGAATGTCGAGAATATTAGCCATGAATCAGTTGCCAGTACCCAGTTGCCAGTTAAACCCGAAGCGCAGTGCCTTTTCTGGGTACTGGGTACTAGGTACTATTTCGCTACCGCTTCCCTGCTGGCCACGCACTGCTGTTTCGCCTGCTTGATTACGTCGGTCAACTGCGCCTTCAAGCCGTCATCGAGGACCTTCTTCTCCATGATGGCACGCAGCAGGCCGGCTTGCGTTGCGTCTACGTACTCGTACAGTTCCTTCTCGAAGTCGCGAACCTGATTCACCGGCAGGTCGTCGAGAAAGCCTCCGGTACCAGCAAAGATGATCAAAATCTGTTTGGAAAACGGCAGCGGAGAGAACTGGTTCTGCTTCAGCAGCTCAACCAGCCGTTGCCCGCGGTTCAGCTGCGCCTGCGTGGCTTTGTCGAGATCGCTGCCGAACTGCGCAAAGGCCGCCAGTTCGCGGTACTGCGCGAGTTCCAGTTTCAGCGTTCCCGCCACTTGCCGCATAGCTTTGATCTGCGCACTGCCGCCCACGCGGCTCACCGACAAACCCACGTTTACGGCCGGGCGCACGCCCTGATTGAATAAATCAGTTTCCAGATAAATCTGACCGTCGGTAATAGAAATTACGTTGGTCGGAATGTAGGCGGAAACGTCGCCGGCTTGCGTCTCGATGATGGGTAGAGCCGTCAATGATCCGCCGCCGTTCTTGTCGCTCAACTTGGCCGAGCGCTCCAGCAGCCGCGAGTGGAGGTAGAACACGTCGCCGGGATACGCCTCGCGCCCCGGCGGCCGCCGCAGCAGCAGCGAGATTTCGCGGTAGGACGCCGCGTGCTTCGAAAGATCGTCATAGATGACGAGCGCGTGCCGCTTGGTATCGCGGAAGTATTCACCGATGGCCGTTGCCGCATACGGCGAAATGTACTGCATCGGTGCAGGTTCCGAAGCCGATGCCGCAACCACGATGGTGTATTCCATCGCGCCGTAATCTTCGAGAATCTTCACCACCTGCGCAATCGAAGACCGCTTCTGCCCGATCGCGTTATAGATGCAGACCAGGTTGTTACCCTTGCTGTTGATGATGGTGTCGAGCGCGACTGCGGTCTTGCCCGTCTGCCGGTCGCCGATGATCAACTCGCGCTGTCCGCGGCCAATCGGAATCATGCTGTCGATGGCCTTCAGTCCAGTCGCCATGGGCTCGCGCACCGGTTGCCGGTCGATGACACCGGGCGCCAATCTTTCTAGCGCGATGAACTTATCGGTCGCGATGGGACCTTTGTCGTCGATGGGCCGGCCGAGCGAATCGACCACGCGCCCGATCATCGCGTCGCCCACGGGCACGCTCATGATGCGCCCCGTGCGCTTCACTTCGTCGCCTTCTTTGATCTCGGTGTATTCACCGAGCAGCACCACGCCCACCTGGTCTTCTTCCAGGTTCATGGCAATGCCGGCCACGCCGTGGGGGAAGGTAAGAAGCTCGCCGGCCATCACTTTATCCAGTCCATACACGCGCGCGATGCCGTCGCCCAGCGTGATGACCGTGCCGGTCTCGTCCACGGAGATCTTCGATTCGTAGTTCTCGATCTGTTCGCGGATCAGTTTTGTAATTTCGTCTGCTTTGATCTGTGCCATAGAATCAGCTCTCAAAAGCTTCTAGCTTCTAGCTTCTAGCTAACGACCCTAGCCGCACGAGCGGAGCTAGAAGCTGGCAGCTAGGAGCTAATAGCTTCCTTAATCCTCTCCAACTGCCCTTTCACCGAACCATCGTAGATCGTACTGCCGATGCGGACCACTGCGCCTCCCAGAAGCGAAGCATCCTGCCCATACTGCGCCCGTACTTTCTTGCCGGTTAACTTCCCGACCTGGGCTTCGAACTCGCGTTTCTCCGCATCGCCAAGGGCGCGAGCGCTGGTGATTTCGGCCTCTGCGAATCCCAGGCGCGCATCGAGTTCCTTCGCCAGTTGCAAGATAATAGGATCCAGGAAATGAGTTCGCCGATGATCAATCAACACCGCGACCAGGTTCCTCACTCGGGTTGAAATGCCGTCACGCTTGGCGATTACATCCAGCACGCGCCGCTTTTGATCCGCGGGTATCGCTGGATTCTCCCACACTCGTCGCAACACTGAACTTTCGTCGAGCAGGCCGGCGATGGTGCGTAATTCCGCAATCGCGCGATCGGCGTCGAGATGCTCGCTCATGACCACATCTGCGAACGCGCGGGAGTAAGTGCTGGCGACGGAAGCCATTCTCTAACGCCCGTCCTTTCCGGGACCTGAAGCCTCAGACACTCCCAGTTCCCCGGCAAACTTGCGCAGCAGCACCTGATCGGTCGCCGCGTCAACGTGAATCTGTTTCTGGGCCAGGCCGACAGCCAGATCAGCAGCATAAGCTGTGAGCTCGCGGCGTGCGGCTTTGGCGGCGGCTGCGATTTCCTGCTGCGCCGATTCCACCATCTTCCGAGCATCTTCCTGAACCGCCGCCTGGATGCGCGCTTCCTCGGCTCCGGCTTCCCTCTCGGCGGCATCGCGCATCATGCCAATCTCCACATCCAGCTTCATCAGGCGCGACTCGATCTCCGCCAACCTCCTCCGCGCTTCCTCGCTGGCCTTCTGCGCCTCCTGCATTGCCTTTTGGATCGCCGCCGTGCGGGCGCTGAACATTCCCGGCAAATACTTACGGGCGGCCCAGATGATCACCGCGGCAATCACAACAAAATTCAGCAACACGCTCAACCAATAAGCATGTTGCAGGCTCATCCCGGTCCATTTCGCAATCAGCCGAACTGACGCCGACTGCTTAAATTCGACCGTCTCGTCTTTTTCTTCTCCAGCGGCTTCGCGGGCCTCGTGCACCAGTTGCTGGCCGACGCCTCGCTGGTTCGTCGCGCCGGAGGACTGCCGTTGTTTCTGGGGCGTTGCCGGTTGGTCCTGGGCCCGTAGTGATCCCGTGGCCCCGGCGAAGCTCATCAAGAGCCACGTCAGCAGACCCGCCCGGACGATCTTCTTCACAAAACTCATATTCTTGAATCCCGAGTCGTAACTTTCGCCATGGGGCGCAGAAACAATGGTCCGCAGAAACATCTAACGTCCAGCTGCGGCCGGTTCCAGTACCCGCCGCATGATTTCCGCGGCCAGAGCCTGCACGTCCTTCTGCAAACCACTCTGCGCCGCGTCTCGATCTTTCTGGATGTCAGCCTTCGCAGCCTGCACTTGCGCCTGGGCTTTATCGCGAGCTTCATTCAGCGCTGCAGTTCGCGCGTCGAGGGCAGCTTTGCGACGGGCTTCCTGCGCGCGGAACACGGTCGCCCGCGCCTCGCGCAGCCGCTGCTCGTATTCTGACGTGCGCGCCTCAGCCGCGGCAATGTCCGCGCGCGATTTCTCGATCGCTCCTTCCGTCTTGCTGCGCCGCTCCTCCAGCACACGCCGCAATGGCTTGTGCACAATCGTCGCGTAAAGTGCGTACAGCAGCGTGAGAAGAATTACTGTTGGTACGGATCCGAGCAGTAATTCGCCTAGTTGTCGTAGCGTTTGATCCATCGCTCGCGGCTATACAGGAAAATGAGGGCTATGAAAACTGTTAAGTCTAACGTCCGCAGCAGTTTATGTCAACGCAAAGGCATGATTTCAGGCGATTTTCGAGAGCACGGCAAAGTCTCAGGACGGGCGCATTCCCCTCGGCAAACCCTGATTGGCGGGCTATGCAGAAACCTGCAACTAATCCTTGACTTCCTAGTAAAGAGGATTAGCATTGAGGTATCACCTCCGATCCAATTCAGGATCGAATGGGCCGATAGCCAAGGAATGTCACCGCTTCTTGGTTGCCGGCCCATTTAAATTGCGTGCCTTCACTACCCACTCTCTTACCCTCCGCACGATCGACTCCGGCGCCTCCACTTCTAACTCCACCGC
This sequence comes from Candidatus Sulfotelmatobacter sp., assembly GCA_049280095.1. GTDB lineage: Bacteria > Acidobacteriota > Terriglobia > Terriglobales > Acidobacteriaceae > Sulfotelmatobacter. The sequence continues at coordinate 76,883 of JBAPPL010000053.1, forward strand.
GCCGTCCTTGTATGCCCGCGAATAAATTCGCGCCTTGGCTTCGAGCATGGCCAGCGTCTTCCCCTCTTTCTGCGGAACGCGGAGACGAACGCGACTGACCGGGTCTTCTTCGATCATGGCATCAATGCGCGCGAGCAATCGATCCAGCCCTGTTCCTTCCGCCGCTGACACGTACACTGAGTTCAAGTCATCGCGCTGCGCATCATTCATCAAGCTCTCAGCGACTTCCATGTCCAGCAGATCGACTTTATTCATCACCCGCAGCCGCGGCTTCTTCTCCACTTCCAGCTCTTTCAGGACAATCTCCACCTGCGCGTCCTGCTCCGCAGAAAGCCGGCTGCTGGCGTCGGACACATGCAGGATCAGCGACGCCCGCTGCACTTCCTCGAGCGTGGCGCGAAATGCCGAGACCAGCGTGTGCGGCAGGCTGCGAATGAATCCCACCGTATCGGACATCAGAATCTTGCGCTTCGACGGCAACACTACTCCCCGAATCGTGGGATCTAGTGTGGCGAACATGCGCGGCGAAGCCAGCACTGCAGCCCTCGTCAGCGCATTGAACAGCGTCGATTTCCCGGCGTTCGTGTAGCCGACGAGCGCGACGGTCGCCACCGGCGCCGATTCCCGACGCTGCCGCTGTTGCGCCCTGATCCGCCGCACGTTTTCCAGTTGTTGCTCGACGTGCCGCACGCGCCGGGCAATTTTGCGCCGGTCGGTCTCAAGCTGCGTCTCACCGGGCCCGCGCGTACCGATGCCGCCGCCAAGTTGTGACATCTCCACGCCGCGCCCCGCCAACCGCGGCAATAGATATTGCAACTGCGCCAACTCGACCTGCAACTGGCCTTCCCGCGTGCGCGCATGCCGGGCAAAAATGTCGAGGATGAGCTGCGTGCGGTCGATCACCCGCCGCTGAACAATCTTTTCAATGTTGCGCTGCTGCGATGCGCTCAGGTCATGATCGAAAAGGAGCAGGTCGGCGTTCACCGAAGCGGCCGCTCCCGCAATTTCCTCAAGCTTGCCCGCGCCGATCAAAGTTGCGGGATCAGGCCGGTCGCGCCGCTGCAGAATTTCGCCGACAACCTTCGCGCCCGCGCTCCCCGCCAGCGTGCGCAGTTCCGCCAGCGATTCCTCCGCGTCAAACTCGGGAATGCTCGGCTTGTTGGTAACAGATGAACTCTGCGGCTTTGCTCCGGCAGTCGGCACAGCCAACGCCGCATCGCGGGCGGCCTGTGCCTGTGCGGTTACGGTGCCTCGGGCGCTGCGTCCGCGTGTACGCACATCAATGCCAACGAGAAACGCGCGTTCCTGCAAGTTTTCATTGTTATTACGAGGCGGCTCGGCGCCGAGAGGCACACGTCCACCTCCGAACGCCCTATCGCGGGTCTTCTTGGGATGAGAACTGCGCAAGCCGAAAACGCCTTACCCTTCGGTGCCCGAGGCGCTCACCGCCGTGACCGCCGTCGGCCCCGCGGACGATGATGCCGTCGCTCCGGGCGCGCCCGCGGCCTTCGCATCGGGATGCGCCAGGTGCGCCACATGCGACCCGGTTCGTCCCATCACCACAGTCGAGATGGCGTGCTTGAAGATCAATTGTTCTTGTCCGCTGGCCTCCAGCACCACGGAATACTTGTCAAAGGAACGAATTCGGCCCGTCAACTTCACTCCGCTCAGCAGGTAGATGGTGATGTTCAATCGCTCCTTGCGGGCCGTGTTCAGGAAGGAATCCTGGATGTTCTGCGCCGGCTTGCTGCTTTCCATAGCCGATCTCCTTCAGTTCTTTTGAACTCCGACACACCAACCTGCCCGGTCCGCAGTCTTCCGGGCAAGTTCATTGCAACAGCATGTTCCTTGCGGTCTTTCCGCATCGGGAACACGGGGGGTTAGTCTGCCTCTTCGCCGCCGCGGTTTCCCAAGGCTGCGTCGCCTGGCAGATAGCTGCGAGTACGATACGGTGTCCCCTCGCGCTTTTCAACCGCGAATCTGTAGAAACCGGTTTTCTTTCACTGCGTGAAGCTTTGCTGGCTCTTCTTCCCTCCTAATCTCCCCGGCTGTTGTGTACAATCCCCGGCGTGGGCGATTCGACGTCCGCATAACGCGACCCCGTTGTTTGTTCTGGGTTGAGCTCGGCAAAGTTTCTGCGAAATCTTAGGAGGCATCATGGCAAGCGCCGCTCTCGCTACGTTCCTTGCACCCCAAATCCACATCCCCAGCGACTTCAACACCAACTTCCTCATGTTCGTCCGCTGGATCCACTTTCTCGCCGGCATCACGTGGATCGGCCTTCTCTATTTCTTTAACCTGGTGAACGTACCCGTGATGAAGGAACTCGATGCCACGACCAAGGGCAAAGTCATGCCCCCGCTGATGACGCGCGCGCTGTGGTGGTTCCGCATGTCGGCTGTGCTGACCGTGCTCGCCGGTCTGATCTATTGGGGGAAGATCGTCGCGGTCGACGCGCAGAACGGAGGCGCCTCGAGCGGCACCGCGATGGGCAGTTTCTTTTTAATCTGGACGATCGTCTGGGCAGTGCTCTACGCCTGCCTCATCCCGGGTAAAGGAATCTTCGACAAAGGTGCATTCGTCGGAGTCGTCTACGCGGTGGTCGTGGCCGTTGCATCGTGGCTCTTCCTGAGCCTCAACAGCCACGGCTGGGAGAGCAATCGATTGCTCGCGATCGGCATCGGCGGCGGCATCGGCTGGGTCATGATGCTCAATGTCTGGGGAGTAATCTGGCGCATCCAGAAGCGCCTGATTCAGTGGACCCGCGACAACGCCACCAATGGCACGCCCATCCCCGACAAGGCCAAGGCCATGGCCCGCCAGGCTTTCCTGGCGTCGCGAGCCAACGCATTTCTGTCGGTAGTGCTGCTGTTCTTCATGGGCGCAGCAAGCCATTACCCCATGTTCGGGAAGTAAGCGTTCTGAAGGGATAAGTGCCTGCGTCTAGCTCAAGAAATCAGGAGTATCCCTCTCGGGATGCTCCTTTTCACGTTCCGCTTAAGCCGGCTAGAACTATGCAAACGGAAGCTCTCGCCTGAACTTGTAAGGCCAAGAAAAAGGCCTGCGGCAATTAGCCGCAGGCCCTCGAAAACACAAGGAGTTGGCGTGCTAGAAGACGATCTTCAACGCTACCTGAATCTGGCGCGCTGAGGTTGTCCCGTCAGACTGGGTGTAGGTGCCGGTGATGACCCCAAACTGCGATTGCCCGATCAGATTCCCGTTGCCTGCCGCATCGGTTCCGGGATTGAGGAAGTGCGGGTGATTAAGGATGTTGTAACCTTCGAAGCGCAGTTCAGCCTTAACCCGCTCGGTGATGCTCATTCTCTTGGCTAAGGTTACATCCCAGTCCCAGAAGCCCGGCCCGTACCATTGATTGCGCTCGTTGTTGGAGGCAGATCCGAACGGAGGATTAATAAAAGCGCACTCGTTGGAGATGTAGGCATAACCGGAGTTCGGTGCTGGGGTGAGGCCGCAACCGGCTCCGGAGCCAAACGGATTCCCAACCTGGTATCCCCAGGCGGCGATGCCTGTCCTCTGTGTATCCAAGGTCCCACGAACCTGGAATGGGTGTCCCGTCTGGGCAGTGAAGATGCCGTCGAGTTCGAAACCCTCCATAATCCTGCCCGCAGCCCCGTGGTTGAGGTAGCTTTTGCCGCGGCCAAACGGCAGTTCCCAAATATAGTTGATCACAGCGACGTGCCGGGTGTCGTTGTCGGAATTGCCGTAGTTTTGCGCCAGGTCGCGGGAGTTGCGCGGGAATGTGTGTGCTCCAACTGCTGGCGTGAGAGGATCGACCGCGTTGTCGAGGTCGTGTGACCACGTGTAAGCCGCCTGGAACTGCAGCCCGTGGCTCATGCGGTGCGTGAACTTACTTTGCAGTGCGTGATAGATGGAGTTGAATTCGTTGATCTGGTAGTCGGGCTGAACCAGCGCGTTGTTGTTGACGGCATTGAACGGCAGAACGCCGTTCTGAAAACCTTCGTACAGCTGGGTGCCGCTGACATCAGTTTGATCGCACTGTCCGGTTGCTGTGGCGAACCCCGTGTTGTTCGGGTTGCCCGGCACGCAGAAGGCCAATAGCTGCGCGACCAAATTGGGATCGGGAGGATTTCCGTCCCGCTGACCGAAAATGTGCACTGCCATCGCTCCCACGTAGGCAATATCGATCACGTTATTACCCGGCAGTTGCCGCTGAATGTCGAACTGCCAACTGTTGCTAGCGGCGTTCGGGAAATGAGTGTCGAATACCACAATTGCTCCCGCTTCTGATCCATCAGGAATCGATGCGGAGGGCGTCTGAACGGGAGGTTGGGCGCAGGGAGGAGCTCCACCTGTGCAGCCCGGAAAGGTGCCCGTACCGAACGCGTTGTTGATTGTCTCGCCGTTGATGAATATCCCTGGGAAGTTTGTATAGGACGCCTGAAAGGGAGGATCGGCGCGGACATTTCCGAAGGCATTCCCGAATGTGCGGTCGTGAAAGATGCCGTATCCGGCCCGGATCGCAGTCTTGCCGTCTTTCCATGGATCCCAACTGAAACCGATGCGCGGCTCGATATCTTTATAGTCCGGCTGGTAGAGCTGATGGCCTGAACCCGGACCCACCACGGTGAATGTCACCGCCTGGCCGGTTGCAAAAGTGCTCGGATCCTGCAGCAAATTCGAAAGGTTTCCGCCAGTCTCGTAGGGAACACCGTTGAGTTGGTAGCGGAGCCCCAGACTCAGGGTAAAGTTTGGCCGGACCTTCCAAGCATCCTGCCCGTACCAGTCAAACTCGTGCTGCTTGAAGTTCTTGTTATCCGAGGGCTGGCGTGCGGCCGTCTTGTTGAAGAACTGCGATTGCGCATCCTCGATCACATCGCCGTAATACGCATCCGCCGAATCTACCAACGCCCTATCAGTGTCGGTTCCGTCCGCAAGGAACGGCGCATTGGCGACTAGTCCTGAAGGCGTTGTGGCAGATTGCCCAGGATTGAAGCCTTCAAACGCAGCTTCCGGGTCCAAGGTGAGTTGGCGGCGCGCCGAGAAGTCGTCAAAGCCGCTTTCCCCCACGTTGCGGAAGTCAAAACCGAATTTGAAAGTGTGGTTCCCGTGAATCCAGCTAAGGCTCTCTGTGTAGCTGATCGTACCCGTCTTGCGTGCTTGGCTGTCGGCTCCCGACAGCGTACTGGCGAAGCTGGAAAACGGATTCAAACCATAATCCCAGCCGTTTCCGATCGCGTCCGTTCCGCCAAGTCCGTCCAGTTCGTTCAAGGTGGCTTTCGGGAGATAGAAGGTCGCGTAGATGTGGTTCCAGCCAAACTGAAGATTGTTGACCAAGTGATTGCTTAATGTGGATGTCAGTTGTGCTGCCAGACCCTCGTCGATATCTTTCGTCGCAATCGCCCCGACGCCGCCCGGCAAGAAATCAGAGTGGAAGCCGTTGGGATCGTAAAAGTGGTCGTAGCCATAACGAAGACTGAGGGTTTCGCGGTCCGTGAAGTTTTGGTCGAGTTTGATGATCGGATTATAAGTGCTGGTGTCCGACGTACTCGGGAAAAAGGTCGTTCCCGAGATTCCGTTAAACGACGAAGCTGCGGGTGCAACCGGATAATAGGCAAAAACCTTCTGCATGGTCGGATCAAACGGAACGGGGACACCGACGTAGCTGCCCGCCGGGAAATTCAGCGACGGGTTGTTCCCGCCACCGCCGGGGCCGTTCCCCGGGGTATCAACCAGGTCGATCGGGACGGTGTGCTGCACGAAGCTGGTATCCACGTAGGTATAGTTGAACTGCCCGTTCAGAAAGCCCTGTGTGGGGACGCTAGCCGTGTTGGTCAACGTCGTGAGAAAGCGGTCCATCTCGTCGTTGAAGAAAAAGAATGTCTTGTTCTTGATGATGGGGCCGCCAATGGAAAACCCAAATTGATGACGAATGTAAGGGTTCATGGGCCCGGCGTTTGGTCCAGTGCCAGGGTTGAAGTAGTCGCGCGCGCCTCCGAAACCATTCCATCGGCCGAAGTAGTAGACGTTACCGTGAAGGGAATTGGTGCCGCTCTTGGTCACCACGTCGATGATGGCACCGGTGTTGCGGCCGTACTCGGCGGGGAAGGTATCGGTAATGACGCGGAATTCCTCGGTCGACTCGGGATTGGCGTTCAGCACTCCGCCCATTCCACCGGGCACTGAGGTATCGTTATTGTCCACACCATCAAGCAGGAAGTTGTTGTTCCGGTCGCGCGCTCCGTTGACCGAAATGCCTCCATTCCCGCTATCGGTCTGCGATGTCCCCGGCGACAGCAACACCAACTGGTACGGATTCCGCGTGATCAGAGGCAAGCTTTCCATCTGTCGTTCATCAACCAGGTTAGAGATTTGCGAAGTCTCCAGATCTACATCCTGCACTTGGTCCGCCCGCACCGTCACTTCCTCGCTCGCCGCACCTGGAATCAATTTCGCATCGACCGTGAACGACTGTGCAACCGTCAATTCGATGCCGGGCTGGCGGAAGAGCTTGAAGCCATCTTTCTTTACCGTCACTTCATAGGGGCCAACGGGGAGATCGGTCACGGTATAACTGCCGCTGGCACCGCTGGTGGTTTCGTGGGACTGGTTGGTCGCAGTGTTGCGAACCGTCACATCGGCCCCTGGCACCACAGCGCCGCTCGGGTCAGTAACGGTTCCGGCAATCGAACCGGTTTGCGCCAGTGACACCAAAGAAACGGCCAGGACAACGAGAATCATTCCCAAGCAAAACCTGATACTCGGCATTCTTCTTTCTCCTCTTTGCGAGACCGCTCGGTTTTCAGCCTTGATTCAGAAGGCAGGGCGAACAACGCTATAAATATTGCGGCGTAGCTAGAGTCGCGTGCAAATCTCCTTCCACAATTACAATCGATAGAAGCTTACTGTATTCATAGACATAGACAAGTTTGTCTGTCTTGTGACTCCCGCAAAACACATTTTTCTGTATTTGCATCTACCAAAAACCGTATGACTTGCGCTTCGGCTTCAACTCCGTGCGAGAGAAGGACTTCCGACCAAGCGAAAGGAGACAATCACTCTCAATTCAAAAACTCCTGAGACTGGTTGCACGCTGTTACAATCTCCCTTTCCGTGACTACTTTTTCCACGAAGTCCAAAGTGCCCAAGCCGGGGCCGGGACGGGCGGAACCGCCCGCAATGCCGCTCGACTCCGTGCCCATGCTAGATCTGCAGAGGCAGTACGAACAAGTGCGTGTTGAGGTACTCGGGGCAGTGGGCCGCGTCTGCGCCTCGCAGCATTACATCCTGGGGTCTGAGGTCGAAGCGTTTGAGCGCGAACTGGCGGCGTTTTGCAGAGCGTCCGACGCCGTGGGTTGCGCCTCCGGCACTGACGCTTTGTGGCTGGCTCTGGTCGCCGCAGGCGTACAGCCCGGAGATCAGGTTCTCACCACGCCCTTCAGCTTTTTCGCCTCGGCCAGCGCGATTGCGCGCGCCGGCGCTCGTCCGGTATTTGCCGATATCGACCCGCGCAGCTTCAATCTCGATCCGGCCCATGTGGAATCCTTTCTGCGCGGCGGCGAGCGCGACAAATTGCGCGCGCTGCTGCCGGTGCATCTCTATGGTCAGTGCGCAGACATGGAATCGTTGCAGCGTCTAGCTGACGAGTTCCACCTGCCGCTGATCGAAGACGCCGCGCAGGCCATCGGTGCCCGCTGGGGTCGGCAGACTGCCGGATCCATGGGGGCGTGCGCGGCCTTCAGCTTTTATCCCACAAAGAATCTCAGCGCTTACGGCGACGCCGGAGCGGCGACCACCAACAGCCCAGAGATGGCGGTCCACATGCGCCGCCTGCGAAATCACGGCAGTCCGCGCCGTTACATTCACGAAGAGTTGGGATGGAACAGCCGACTGGACGCCATCCAGGCCGCCGTGCTGCAAGTGAAACTGAAATATGTGGAACGATGGAACGAAGCCCGCCGCCAGCGGGCCTCAAGATACGACCAGCTCTTTGCCGCTGCCGGCCTGACATCGACCGGCGGACAACCTGAGAATGCCGCACCCATTCAGCTCCCGCTGACTTCTGCCAAGGCTCACCACGTGTTTCACCAATACGTCGTCCGGGCCTTCCGCCGTGACGAACTCCGCGAGTTCCTCACCGCGCGCAAGATCGGAACAGAAATCTACTATCCGCTTCCACTGCATCTGCAGCCCTGCTTCACTTATCTCGGCTATCGCGAAGGCGACTTCCCCCAAGCCGAGCGCGCCGCCAAAGAGGTGCTGGCTCTGCCCATGTTCCCCGAACTCACCGAAGACGAACAACGCTGGGTGGTAAAGAGCATCGCTGACTTTTACTGCTAGCTAAGGGCTGACTCGTGTAACTTTCCGGGTGGGCCGGGCATCCACTCTGATTGAATGAGCAAGAGGCAAGCGATGAGCCATTTTTCAGCCGCAGTGGTAAAGATATCTTTTGCATTGCTTGTCGTGTGTTCACTTTTCTTCGCCAAGGTGAAAGCACAAAGCTCTGCCGTGGAAGCTGGGCGCCAGCCGGTGGTGATTGAGCTGTTCACTTCCGAGGGCTGTTCCAGCTGCCCGCCGGCGGATGCTCTGCTGCAGCAGTTGGAGCAGCAACAACCAGTGGCCGGAGCAGAGATCATCGCACTGGAAGAGCACGTTGATTATTGGAATCACGATGGCTGGATCGATCCCTTTTCTTCTCCCGACTGGACGCAGCGCCAGCAGGACTATGCCGCTCTGTTTAAGAACGACCCGTATACGCCCGAACTCGTCGTGGACGGGCACAGCCAGTTCGTCGGGAGTAATGCGCGAAAAGCCGAACTCGAAATCGAAAAGGCGGCACATGGCCCGAAAACGGAGATTGCGATCGTCCCCGGCAACGCGGAAGCAAAGGGATCGCAGCGCTTTACTGTATCGGTCGGAAAGCTTACGCAAAGCGCGCCTGGCGACGTGGCCGAGGTCTGGCTGGCGGTAACGGAGGACGGGCTGCATTCGTCGGTGAGCCTGGGAGAGAATGCCGGGCATGTTCTGCATCATGTGGCGACGTTGCGTTCTTTACGGAAGATAGGGGTCGCGGATGCGAGCGGAGCCACGGTTTCCTTCACGGGAGACCCGGCTGTGAAATTCAACTCTCACTGGGACCTTGCGAATCTGCACGTGACGGTTTTCGTCCAGCAGAAAAAGAGCCGGGAAATTTTGGGAGCGGCCTCAATCAAAATCAGGAGTTAGACGGCGGGCCGCCTAGCCCCGGCGATGCTTGGCGTGCGGCGTCGCTTGCTTCTGTTCGCCGGGTGCCAGTACTCTGCGCACAATGGGCGTATTCAGTTTGTATTTGCGCTCGGTGATGTTCCCGTTCTCGTCTCTCACTCGCAGAATGAAAACCGGCAGCATGCCCTCCTTATCGAAGTTTTCGCTGGTGACGGTCACCGGCAGCACGCCATTCAGGCCGTGTTCGCGGTAGGCGGTTTCGTAGCGATGCTTTTTGACGTTCCAGGTGAAGACGCGAATCTGATCGTAATCGTAGGGCAGGCCGTCGTGCGGTTCGGTGAGGACGCACAGATACTGGGAAACGTTCTTGCCGGTGCCCTCCTTGCCGGTATCCAGCACCTGATTCAGCGCGAAAAACGCCACGATGCGCTGGCCTTCAGCATACTGTGCGATGTCGAGCGGGACATCGAGGTCCACCATTCGGGCCAGCACCCACCCCACACGGTTATCGGCGTCGCGCACCAGCCACCAATCCTCTAACGCCGGGCCGGGAGACGCTCTCCCGCCTGAAGCCCTCGCCCGGGCGGGCTCGCCTACCGCTCCCAGTTGCTTCTCCGCGGTAGCGCGTTTCAGCACCGAGACTCGCGCTCCCGATGGAAGCTGGTACAGATGCTCGGCTTCGCGAGCTGGGGTGATGTGCAAGTTCGTCTCATTCCGCAGCACACCCGGCGATTGCACCGGATCGTTCAGGTTCTCTTGCGTGAGTCTCTGCAGAGCATCGTAGGTCTGCTGATCCACCAGGTAGCGTTGCTCGATCCACCCTTCGACGCCGCTTGCCGTGCGCACCCGGGAAAAGCGCTTCTCGCGCTCCAGCACCTCCACCCGCTCGCCGTTCTTGACTGTACCCACGCGGTTATAGACGGGAGCCACCCGGTCGCGCAGCGTGGCCTCCGCGACCGACACATAGTTGACCTCCAGCACCCGATGGCCCCTGCGGCCACACGCGGAAACGTCAAGGAAGAGCACTGCGGCCAACGCGAAGAGCAGGGCGCGCCGGTAAAGCTTCAATCGAGAGGACGGTTTCACGGTGTTAGCGAGGTTCACTGCAATCGGTAACTCTGACTCGTTAGCTGCAACAGGCCGGCCTGAGCACAGTCAAGCCTCTACTATAGCGCGGCGGAGGCAACAGTTTCTCTCCAGTAGTTTTGACGGAATGCAAGTCCGCGACTTGAGTCGCCCGGGCGCTCGAACCCGAGCGGGGTTGTTCTGTTTTATAGTCGTCAAATGGAGAATCGCCTGCGCTCTGTCGGCGAAGAGGACATACCGGGAAAGCCTCCGTTATTCACTCCCATTGGCGGTTTTCTATTCTTTGGCGCCGCGATGGCTTCTCTCGCTGGAATCACGTTGATTTGGCGAGGTACTCAACCCGCGCGCCTGGCAGCAACTTGCACCTTCTGGCAAGCTGGTCGGAATTTTCTTCCTGGCGCTGGCCACGGTCCTAGCGCTGACTGGAGTGGGCTGGTTTCGCCGCCAGCTCTGGGGATGGAGATTGTGCGTCGCCATTATCGCAACTCAGGTTTTGGGAGATCTGGTCAATTGCCTCAGAGGAGACTTCCTGCGTGGCGGCGTTGGCTTCGCGATCGGCGGAGCGTTGTTGATTTACCTCCTGCGGCCAAAGATCCGCGCCTACTTTAGAAGAAAAAACGGCATCCTGACATGACGCCGCCGCTTCGGTTACCATGAAGGCAGGCCGATGAAAAACATGTTCAAGAATCATTTCTCTCTCCTCTCGCTAGTGGCGTTCTTGCTCGCTGCCGGTTTGTGCGCGACGGCGAATGAGCCGGTGAATCCCGTGTTGCGTCCGCCTAAGGGCGCGCAGGTAGCCATCGTGGTCTTCGAGGATCTGCAGTGCCCGCAATGCCGTCGCGTGTCGCCTATCCTTGAGCAAGCTTCAAAGACCTACAAGATTCCCCTCATTCGCCACGACTTCCCTCTGCCCATGCACAACTGGTCTTACGACGCGGCCGTGATTGCACGCTACTTCGATGAAAGTTCGAAGGAACTGGGGAATGAATTTCGCGACTATATTTTCTCGAACCAGCTCGAAATCAACCCGCAGAACCTGCGCGGTTATGCCGAGAAGTTTGCCGGCGAGCATAAAGTGGAACTGCCTTTCGTAATCGATCCGCAAGGCAAGTTCGCCGCCGAGGTAAATGCCGACCGCGACCTGGGCAAGGCCATCAAGCTCGAACACACGCCCACCGTGTATGTGGTCAGCAACCGCAATCCGGAAAGACCTTACGTGGAGATGAAGGACGTTAGCCAGCTCTATGCGCTGATAGATGCCATGATGAAGGAATAGCCGCTCTCAGTTCTCGGTCAGCCCGGACATCGGCAAGAGATCCTCTTTCCATTGTTCGACGCCGAATGGAACTTCACCTTTGAGCAGCGCCGCGAAGGCTTCCAGCGTTTTGCGGGCATCGCCAAGCAGGTAGTAAAAAGCTTCCCAGTTGTCACTATCCTCTCCGTCGTGATTCGGGATTACAAATTGGAACCACGATGCCTCTTGCAGTTCGCGGTACGCGCTGGAGGCACGCTTCTCAATGTCTTCCAGGTCTGCAGCGGAAAGTTCGCCTTTCTGGCGGCGTGTCCGCCGCAGGAGCTTGCGCCGCATGACATCTGTGAGGAAATCCTGAACCGACACGCTGCGCTCCGGCGCCTGCAAGTAGACGATCTCCTCTTTTGAAAGAGGCGAAATAAAAACGCTCAGCCGGTTCACGTCCGCGAGGCCGGAGTGACTCTGCAGCGCCCGGCCCACAAATGGATTCCCCTCGAAAAAAACATGGCCGCGCTGAAGCTGAGAGTCGAGTTGCTGAACGTCCAGTGCCTGCAGGTCACTGCGCACGTCCAGAACGGCATAGCGATCACTCGCGCGCAAAGCTTCCACCTGAGCCCGTGTGCGAAAGTGGTAGTCCACTCCGTCGCGTTCGCCGGGACGCGGAACACGGCTGTTAAAGAGCACAAGTTTGTGAAGCTGGCCATGCAGCTCGGGATAGAACTTGCCCAGCGCCTTGTACAGCGGAGTTTTACCGACACACGACGGTCCGCTAAGAATTACGAGGCGTCCCTTCTCGCTTGTACTCATGGCTGACTGCCTCAGGGAGAATATTAGTCGAGTCGCGAGGTGTTAGGAACCAGGAACACGAAACTCCGAACGCTCAGAGGAGCAGCACGCGAGTATCTCAGTCCCCGAACCCGATGCCGATGGCGCGGGCGGTGCGGACAATTTCTCCGTGGGGATTCACCGACTTGAGATGACCGATGGCGTGAGCCACATCCACGGAAACGACCGACTCGCCGCGAAGGGCAACCATCATGCCGAAACCTCCGGCAGAGATCAGGTCGACAGCAGCCACGCCGAAGCGGGTCGCCAGGATGCGATCGAAGGGTGAGGGCGTGCCGCCGCGCTGAATGTGCCCCAACACGCTGACGCGCACTTCTTTTTTCGAGCCACCGGCGATGGCGTTGCCGATCAGGTTGCCGATGGGGCTGGCGCGGCGGTTTTCCTTCAGCTCGGGCGGCAGCTTCACGCCTTCGGCCACGACGACGATGGTGAAGTACTTGCCGGTTTTTTCGCGTTCGGCAATGTAGCGGCAAACACCTGCGATAGTGAACGGAATTTCGGGAATAAGGATGACGTGTGCGCCGCCGGCGATGCCGGCCTCGAGCGCGATCCAGCCGCAGTCACGGCCCATCACTTCCACCACCATCACGCGATGATGCGACTCGGCGGTGGTGTGAATCTTGTCGAGTGCGTCGGTGACGGTGTGGAGCGCTGTGTCAAATCCGAAAGTGACCTCGGTCGCGGAAAGATCGTTGTCGATGGTCTTGGGCACGCCGACGATCTTCATTCCTCTCTGAAAAAGATCGTAGCCGATCTTCTGCGAACCATCGCCACCGATGGTGATAATGGCGTCGATGCCGAGCTTGGCGGCGTTGGCGACGATCTGACCGGAAATATCGCGCGACACTTCCTTGCCGTTCTCGACCGTCTTGTAATGAAAGGGATCGCCGCGGTTGGTGGTGCCGAGAATGGTGCCGCCGCGGGGCAGAATGCCGCTGACTTCCTTGAGCGTAAGCTCGAAGGATTTCTCGGGACAGATGAGGCCATCGAAACCATCGGGAATGCCGATGACCTTCCATCCATACTTGATGATGGCGGCTTTGGTGGCGGCGCGGATGACGGCGTTGAGGCCGGGCGCATCCCCGCCTCCGGTGTTGATGCCGATGCAGCGAATGTCTGACATGAGATTGGTCGTTGGTCTTTGGTCGTTGGCGGGCGCTGGGGGCAGCCGCTTCTACGATAATACTGAGGCTCGCGAGGATGGCAACTTACGAGTGGGCGTGTCGGTTCGTGTGCCCAGGTCACAGCACGAGATGGAGCTGGGCGGCGTCAGCAAATGCGCGGAAGTCCTTATCTCGCGTCAGGAGCGGAACTCCACGGTCGACACAGGTCTGAGCGATCAGGGCATCGCCGAGGCGAGCTTTGTGGCGCATCGACAATACTTTCGCTCGCAGCAGGCCGGCGCGCTGCCAATAGCCCGGCTCGACCTCAATCATGGGAATCTCTGAAAGCGTTTCCGAGACTCCCGACGAAAGCGCGGGATCACTTAACAACTCGGTCAACACAACTGGGATCATCAACACCTGCCGATCTGTCAGCGCCCGCTCCAGCAGTTGCGAATCATGGCCGGAAGCGCCTTCCAGAAACGCAATCCACGTGCTGGTGTCGGCGGCGATCACGTTAGCGATCTTCTTTCAACTCCTCGAAGGTGCGACTGAAACGAACCTTGCCACGCAATTGCAGCAGGCGATCATAGGTTTGCGACGCGGCCAGCAATTGCAGCCCAGCTCGTATGGTCTGGGTGATGCCGGTCCCGCTGGCCTGCTGCGCCTTCGCCAGCAAATCATCTGGGACTTCCACCGTGATCTTCCGCGGGGTTGTCATTATACGGCCATTATACCATATTCGATACCAGCATTTGGTATGGTATTTGGACAATTGGGCGACCCGCCGCCAGAGGATTTCCGCCGTGAAATAAATCTTGCGCGCGACTGCAGTGACGACAGTGTCTGGGACGGGATTCTGGTTTGATTCGGGTATACCCCCCCCTCCCCCTGAGGTAATAATTTACTTGACTCATCCACGGTTTTATCCTATTATCTTGTTCATGGAGAATAAGATGACTACCGAACCCAAGAGCCTCCAAGAGGCCGTTGTTTATTTCTCCGATCCAAACAACTGTATCGACTACCTAGCAATTCGCCGCTGGCCAGATGGCCGCGTGCTTTGCCCTACCTGCAATTCCGGCAAAGTAAAGTTCAACGCTGATCGTCGCCTTTGGCAGTGCAGCACCCATCACCCGAAGCGCCAGTTCTCCATCAAAGTCGGGACGGTGATGGAAGATTCTGCCATTCCGCTCGACAAGTGGCTCGTTGCAATGTGGCTCATCACTAACTGCAAAAACGGGATCAGCAGCTACGAGATCGCCAAGGATGTTAAGGTCACTCAGAAGTCGGCATGGTTCATGCTCCACCGCATCAGACTCGCTATGCAGGATGAAGACAGTAGTAAACTCGGAGGGGACTCTAGCGAAGTCGAAGCGGATGAGACGTTCATTGGTGGCAGCACCCGCAACATGCACAAGGAACGCAAACTCCGAATTGATCAGGAACGCAGCAAGGTTCCAGATTGGAAGGCCGTCAACAAAAATCCCTACAAGACTATCGTCCAAGGAATGCTTGATCGAGACGCGAGGCAGATTCGGGCCAAGGTTATTCCGAACGTGAAGCGGGAGACGTTGCAGAACGAGATTCTGAACAATGTCGAGTTTGGTTCCAAGCTCTATACCGATGCTGGCTACTCTTACACCTACAACGAACTGGCCAGCAAATACGCGCATGAGGTCGTCAATCATCAAATCGAGTACGTGCGCGGTCGAGTGCACACGAACGGGCTTGAGAACTTCTGGTCGCTGCTGAAACGGACTTTGCATGGAACCTATCATGCTGTCGAACCTTTTCATCTTGGCCGTTACGTCGATGAGCAAGTATTCCGCTACAACAATCGCGGAACCAAGGAAAACAAACTGACGGATTCAGATCGCTTCGACCTCATCGTTCGCAAACTCATCGGCAAGCGCCTTACCTTTGCTGCACTCACTGGCAAGGTGGGAGCCGCCGAAGCTTTCTAACCCTTTGCACCGGAAGCGCGGCCCCCGCGTAAAACCTTAGCCCGCTTCCGGCGGGCTTTGTTGCGCTTCCACACTTGCTCTCTGCGTTTCAGTTCATCATGCGATACGGAGAGAACCTTTCGCACTGTCGCGTCGAATTTGTCCGCATCAGAGCGTGACGATTCCATTGGCAATTGCCTCCTTGAGACTACCTCGAAGCTCGTCAATCACTTCCGGTCTATAAAACCTCGGCTGATTACTGCGCAAGAAAGTCAAATCATCATAAAGCTCGGACGTAGCTTCAGGATTGGTCATCCGAGCGACCATGATTTTTCTGGCCTCATACGAAATCATATCCGCCGCCTGTATGCCAGGATAAGAAACATCATTGACGAATGACACCGCGTGCACTCTCTCTCGAAATCTTGCGATGCTTTTTTTCTCGGTTTCACTGTGGGTTTTTCTGATTTGATCGTCTAAGTCTTTCCGCAAGTTAATGAAGTGTTCATAGAGTCTGGGCGACCATTCTTCATCTTCGTCTATAACGATGCCGATTGGAGAACGTTTGTCTATCACTTCTGTTGCATCAATGCCACGAAAGATGAAGGTATGGAGAGCCATAAAGATCGGATCTCGATACAACTTTTTAAAATCCTCGTCGGCATCCGCCACTGTTCGGAAATGCGCTGAATCAACGATTGCGCCAATGGATACTATTGGAGAGTTTCGAATTAGTAGCGAAAATTCGCCCAGCATGAGATCGCGTTTTCTCTCCCACGCATCGCCCCAATCAGTTTTTATTTTCTTCCACGCATCATCTTTTTTATCGGGAGACATGATGCGCCCCATGTGAATCGCCGGGACTTGCCACTTCATTTGGAGGCGCTGCCAGAGTTCAGCAACTCCCTGCCACACTGAGACGTGTCCAACGTAACCGCAAAATGAGGTGTAGTCATCTTTATGACCTTTGCCACTCTCATCTCCGTACATATGGAAGACAGCCATCCATTCCTCCGGTTCCACTGGAATAGGCAAACATTCTATAAACTCCCCATGGGGCTGTCGGGAAAACATTCATAACCTTTCCCGGCATAATTGATTCCATGCTCATCACGCTATACCCTTGGATGAGTCAAGTCAATTATTGCCCCCCCTGATCTATTGGAATCACCGGCTTAGCGCCGAAATGACAGTTAATCTATTTGGCTCAATCAGTTGCGGGCAAAATCTTGATGTCAAAGAGCTTAGGGGATGATCCTCGGAGACGCGTTGGCTTGGGCCAACCGTCACGGCCTCGACCATGATCGTCGATTTGGATTTTCGAGACAAGGTCGGATGTCACAGTGGGGTTGTGGGAAAGTCAGAACCACAGGGAGAGGTTCGTGGTGCAAAACCAGCAAAGCTGGGGCAGCCCTCGGTCGGGTTGATGCCGACACCTGAAGATCTTAAGGTGGGCCAGCCCCCAAGGGTTGGTTCAGTCGGTGTTGGCGGTAACTGTCACCGTGTTGCTGGGAAAATTGCAGAGGGAAGCCGAAACGGTAGTTGACATCCCGTCTACGCCATTCTCAACGACGCCGGTCGCGGTGGCACTTGAACCGGTGCCGCTGCCAGTTATGGAGGCTATGACTGCGGTATTTGCTATGTTCCAGGTCACGGAGGCACTCACGTTCTGCGTGCCGGAAACACCGTTGAAAGTTGCATTGGCGATAAATGTCGCTGCGACCCCGCCCCCCACCGAAGCACTGGAGCTACTGCCGTTTACCGTGATCGCCAGGGTTTGGACGACAGGGCAGACGTTGACTGTCTGTGAAGAACTGGTCACCGTCCCGATTGATGCGCTGACGCTGGTTGTTCCGGGAAAAATTTCCTGCGCTTCAAGTTCCGTCAGGCTAACAGCGGTGAGGTCGCCGGGAGTGGGGAAAGTAGCGACGTTCTCATCCGACGAAACCCAGACGGCGGTGCCGGTCGCATCACTTGTGCTGCCATCGCTATAGGTAGCTGTCGCCGACATCTGGAATGCCTGGCTGGGCGCCAAGGACAGGTTTGTCGGGCCGATGGCCAACGAGGTAACGGTTGGGTTCACAAAAAAGCCGCGGCAGCTTACGGCGAGGGCTAATGTCGCGAGCGCGGCGAAGGCGCCGGCGAGGCGCAGTGTGTGCTTCGTGGATGACATAAGGCGTTTGAGACTCCTGAACCCAGCCTTGCTCAAAACCGTCGACCGCAGCGCCGAGTGTATAGCCAGCCCACTTCCTTAAGATACGATTCCCACGCAGCGGCGATTGTAAAAAATTGTAGCAGAGAAGATTGCCGGGCCGGGCGCGGAGTTGTACTTCCGTGCCAGGGCAGAACCCGTGCGGCTAACGCTGCTCTCCGGATAAGAACGCATGGAGAGCAGAGCCTTGCAGGGAAAAAGCTGCGCCAACGGGGCCTCCGGCGGAGCTGCGCTCCGCGGACAACCGAGGCGGCTGTCCACACACAGATCTCTCCGCTTTCCAATGAAAAAGTGGCCAGGGCTGGAACCAGCTCCTGGCCACTCGATTGACGCTGAGTCGTTACCGTCCCTTGTCGTGCTTCTCCTCCTCGGGCGGCTTCTTGTTATTTTTTGGCGGCTTCGGCTGGTTAGCCGGCTTAGCCTTGGGAGCGTTTCCCGGATGCGACTCGTTCTGCGGACGTGCGCTCTCCGTGCGCGCAGGCGCAGCGGAGGGACGGGAGTTGTTTTCGTTTCTCATTTCGTTGCCCCGTGATTCCGCGGGCGCAGCACGCGCCTCCCTGGGCGACATCGCCGGGGCGTGATACGGGGCTCCGGCAGCCTTCGCTGCGACTACGCCGTGTCCACTGAATTCGCCCGGGCGAGCGGTCGCGGCCACTGCGGGTGCGCCGTGGTTATTCGACGCGAACAAGTCCTTGTTCTGGCTGGCTGCATGTTCATGCTCAGTCTGAGCTGCTACCGGAGCCTGGTGTGGTTCGCGACTGTAGGTTTCCTCTTGCGGAGTAGGCCGGACCGCAACGCCGCCTTCGCCGCCGTTAAAGGCGACGCGGGATTCGTTATTCACGATGACCGTCCGGTTCACGTAGACGTTGGTGATGTGGACGGTATCGACATGCATGACGGCGGTGTTGTAGAAGAAAGCTCCGCCGCGCCATTCGCCGCCACCAAAGCCGACGCCACCGTAGCCGAAGCCGTAGTTAATGCCGCCATAGAAGCCGATGTGCGGTCCCCAGTAGCCAGCGTTCCAAAGATAGAGGCCGTTGTTCCAGCCCCAGTAACCCGGAGTCCAGAGCATGCCGACGGGTGCGACCACCCAGGTGCCGGGCACCCAGTAGTAGCCGGCGTCATCGTCCCAGGCCCAATAGCCGGGCGTCCACAGATAGCCGGCGCCGGGGCAGATGGGCTGCTCGTAAACCGGCAGCGCGGGCGGACCGATGTGGACCGAGATGCCGATTCCGATCTGCGCAGAAGATGGAGAAGAGAGCGCTACTGGAATAGCCAGCAGCACGAGTCCTAAAGCTAGAAAGCGAATTGCACGGTGAAATCTCATCGTGTCATCCTTGTGCCCGGCCGGCTTGCCTGAAAAGCTTGCAGCGCGGAAGCCGGGCTAAATTGACGAAGTGTTACTTGATTCAAGATCCTGCCCCAAGATGCTCTGGCTCGGAGATTGTCTCCTGAAAGCATTGTCTCCGGAAAGCAGTGTCTCCTGAAGCCAGTTTCCAAACCCGTGTTTTGGCCAGATCACGTTCCCCTGTTTAAACACCGTGCGCAGGAAGATGTTGCTGCCGAGAAACTGTTTGGAATGAGTGCCCTAGAGCCGGCCTTTCGAAGACTTAATTTGTTCTTTTGGAGCGGGCGATCCGTTCGTCGATGGGCTTGCGACCAGCGAATCCCTCTTCGGTGCCGTGCCAGTGCGTGATGGAGTGTTCGCCCATCTTCCAGCAGAGCAGCACGATGCGGCCCTCGACATCGCAGGGAAAATCGAGCAGGCCGATGTCGAGATCTTTGACCTGCACGCCGATGGAATCGATTTCGGCAAGAGCGTCTTTTGCCCTTTGCTCAGCTTTGGCGCGCTCGGCCTTGCGCCGTGCGACGGCGACAACGTCGACGTGGGTGCCACCGTTCAGGAAGATGCGGTGACTCAATGACTGCATTTCGCCTTCGACCTCTTCCATCAGCTTCTTGCCGTCGATTGCGGCACGCAGCAGAGACTCGAGTATAGGCAGCAGAGACTGGGCTTCGTCGAGCGTGAAAGTGCGGTCTGACATGGTGGGTAGCACCATTCTAAACCATCTGGTGTGCAGCTCAGCACGAGATTATTGCGACCTGCCGCTCGAGGGATCGGGCGACGTGGCGGCGTTCAGGTCCACATGAATGTGCTGCGCGGGGGAAATTCCCGGAGGGTAGCAGTTGCCGTCGCGGCTGTAGTTCGAGCATTGCGCCGCGACATCTTTGCGCTGTGGCGATTGTGCGAACTGCCACACTTCGGCGAAACGGACGCCGCTCTCTGTGGGGCTTGGTGGGTGAAGGGAGAAGTTGCAGCCGGGTGCGGGCGGGCAGGCGTCGTTTATCGCCCAGTAGACGATCTGGCGTGCGCCTGCGTTTTTGCGAATATCTTCCGCGGTGACAACGTTGTCGTCGTCTGCGGCCGGGATGCCGGAGCAGTAGATACCGGCGCGAAATCCAGCAGCGGTGACGGCGTCGACCCAGGCGTAGATGTAGGCCTTTTGCTCGGGCAGCATGCGTCCGCCTTGCTCCTGGTCGAGGAAGATGATGGTCTGCGCGGGAAAGCCTTCGCGGCGGGCGGCAGCGGCGGCGGCTTGCGCGTCGGAGTGGCCGAGCTTCATTGCGCGGGCTACTGATTTCGGCGCGGCAGATTTGAGTTCAGCATAGAGGCGTCCGTTGAAGAGCACGAGGAAGCCGAAGCCGGCGGATTCGACGGCGGCGCGGTGGCCGGTCCAGGTGTTTGTTTTTTCGCCGGGAGGATTGTTTAGCCAGTAGCCAGTGTAGGAAAAAGTTTGGTGCAGGGCTTTCAGGTTGGCATCGCCGGGGTAGGTGTTGCGGTCGAAGCCCAGGTAGAAGGCCTGAGCGGTCAACGTCGCGGAAGGTGAAAAAGACAGCGAAAGAGCGGCGATGAGGAATGAGAGCTTCACGGTCCGATCTTAAACGAGGGAATCTCAGCGGCTGAAGCCGGCTTAACTAACGTGCCTTAATCGGCACGAGTGGAACTCGTGCCCTTCCCGATCCCTTTCCCGATGGGATTTTTCCAATCTGACCGCTATCCTCCGATATGCACCATTGTCCTCGACGCGTGCACGAAGTCCGGCTCGCCGATGTGGTGGCGCTCTTCTTTTTTCTGGATCACTCCACGGATGAAGTCTGCGAGCTCTTCGTCGCTTGCGCCGCGCTGCATTTGGGCGTGGAGGTCGTGGTCCCACACTGAGAACAGGCAGGTGCGGATTTTGCCGTCGCTGGTGATGCGGATGCGGCTGCAGTGTCCGCAGAAGGGATGCGAGACCGGGGCGATGATGCCGATTTCGCCGACGCCGTCGTCGAAGCGGTAGCGGCGGGCGGTTTCCGAGCGTGCGTGCGGAATTTCGACCAGCGGGCGGTACTCGGCCATGCGGGTCAGGATTTCGTCGAGAGTGACCACTGTGTTCGGCGACCAGGTGCGGCCTTCTTCGAGCGGCATGAATTCGATGAAGCGCACGGTGACGCCTTCCTCGCGCGAGAACATCCCGAAGGGGATGATCTGGTCCTCGTTGAAGCCGCGCATGAGGACGCAGTTCACTTTCAGCGGCCACAACCCGGCGCGCCGCGCGGCGCGAATTCCGGCGAGCACGTGGTCGTATCCGTCGGGCACGCGGGTGATGCGGGCGAAGCGGTCGGGATCGACCGCGTCCATCGACACCGTGACACGAGTCAGGCCAGCATTCTTCAGCGGCTGCGCAAGATCGGCAAGTAGATGGCCGTTGGTGGTCAGCGCGATGTCGAGGGGCTCGCCGCCGTTTTGGTTTGGAGAGCGGAGCTGCGCGAGGTCGCGAACGAAATCCACTACGCCTTTGCGCAGAAGCGGCTCGCCGCCGGTGAGGCGTACCTTGGTGACGCCCATCCCAACCAGCACGCGCGCCATGCGCAAATAGTCGGCGAAAGGCAGGTCGCCATAGAGCGCGCCCTCATTGCCGGTGCGGCAATAGACACACTTGTAGTTGCAGCGGTCGGTGATGGAGATCCGCAGGTCGGTGATGGGGCGGCCGAATTTGTCAGTAAGCGGCATGATCGGCTGGTCACATTATAGGCTGCGCGACCGCCGAAGTGGCCTGCAGTCTAGTTTGCCGCGAGCGCCTTCTCGATCGCCTCTTCCGCTAGTGGAGCCATGATCTTGAATCCCGCCGCATTGGGGTGAAGTCCGTCATCGGCGAGGTCGCGTTTGAGCAATCCCTTCTCGTCGACCATGGCTTTGAAATAATCGAGATATAAGCAACTGGAATGCGAAGCAACGTAGTTTTTCAGCCAACGATTCAGCTCGAGGACTTTCTCCGGCGAGCGCTGGGCAAAAAGATTCTGTGACTGCGGCGTGTAGTTGTGTACCGGCAGCACCGAAGAAAAGATGACGAAAATGTGACTGGCGCGGGCGAGGTCGGCAAAAGACGCGTAGTTCGCTTCGATATCTTCAAGGCGCATGGGGCCGGTGTTGCCGGCAATGTCGTTGGTTCCGGCGAGAATGACAACCACCTTGGGATGAAGATCGATCACATCCTGGCGGAACCGGACGAGCATTTGCGGCGTGGTCTGGCCTCCAATGCCGCGGTTGAGGTAGGGCTTGCCGGGAAAATATTGGTCGAGATGCCAGATGTCGGTGATGGAGTCGCCGAAGAAGACTACGCGATTCTCGCCCGGCGCAGGCGGCTTGAGGGCGGCGTTGGCGGCGCGGTAGCGGCCGAGTTCGCCGAAATCGTCGCGCAGCGTGGGCTCCTTGGAGTCGCGGTATTTCTGCAGGGCTTGGTCCCGGGTGAGGGTTGGAGCCGGCTGCTGGGCCCAGGCTGAAACGGAGAGCAGGAGAACTA
Source organism: Candidatus Sulfotelmatobacter sp. (assembly GCA_049280095.1). GTDB lineage: Bacteria > Acidobacteriota > Terriglobia > Terriglobales > Acidobacteriaceae > Sulfotelmatobacter. Next base: position 99,355 of record JBAPPL010000053.1, read on the forward strand.
GCGTGAGCGTCTGGAAGTGGAGAAATAATTTCATACGGTTGTCCTTAGCGTTACCAGGAACACTGAAAAGGCTTGTGCTGTGACACCGAAAAGTCGCTCCAATAAGCCCATCACGGTCGCCCGGCGATCGCGCGCGCGATCGCCTTCTCTGCAAGAGGCGCCATGATTTTGTACCCGGCTGCGTTCGGATGCAGTCCCTCGTCAGACAGATCGCGCCTCAGCATGCCCTTGTCATCGACCATGGCTGAGAAGTAGTCGAGATAGACGAATCCGTTCTTGGCGCAGTAATCCTTAAGCCAGGTGTTCAGTGCGAGGATTCTTTCGCGCGGACGCAGGGCAAAGGACTCCTTCGCATCGTCAGTGTAGTTGTTCACTGGGAGCAGGGAAGCAAAGACCACGCGAATGTGGTGCAGGTGCGCCAACTCGGCGATCGAGGCGTAGTTGGCCTCAATATCTTCGTTGCTCGTGCGCCCGGTGACGCCCGCCACGTCGTTGGTGCCCGCGAGCACGACCAGGATTTTGGGATGCAAATCAATCACATCCTGGCGAAAGCGGACCAGCATCTGGGGCGTGGTCTGCCCGTCGATGCCGCGGTTGATGTACGGCTTGCCCGGGAAATAGTCTGCCAGCTTCCAGTAGTCGGTGATGGAGTCGCCGAGGAAGATGACGCGTGTTTCGCCCGGCGCGGGCGGTTTGAGAGCGGCGTCGGCCTCGCGATAGCGTTTGAGCTCTCCGAAGTCATCGGTGTAGATGGCGATGCGCGAGGCTCGGTATTCGTCCAGACCGGGCTTGCCGGTTGAGGGGATGGTGGGCTGCTGGGCCAGGGCAGGAAGAGCGACGAGAGCAGAGAGAACTATGACTGCAGGAGCTAGAGAGGTGCGTCGCATGGCGGAAATGCTACCACGGACCGTTCCTCAGCGAGCTCCTTACCCACTCGAACCTTCCTCTACGTTAGACTGTCAGGTTCTCGGGAGACATCCTTCATATGAACTGGCCGGGGCGAGTCGTCCTGCTCATCGCCATCTTTGTTTCCGTGTTTCTGTTCTCGCGGAAGTTTGGCGCGGCGCTGCGCATCATCCTGGCGGCGAAGCGTGACCCCGATTTCCGATTGCGGCCGATTGGACCGCGAATCCGTAAAGTGCTCTGGGAAGTCGGCGCGCAGGGATTGGTCATCGCGCAAAGGCCCCTGCCCGGTTTGGCGCATGCTTTTGTTTTTTGGGGCTTCTGTGTCTTTTCCCTGGTGACGCTCAATCACTTTGCCGCGGGATTTGGTCATCCGTTTCTCTCGCGCGGTGGTTTCTGGGGGAGTCTTTACTTTTTCATTGCCGGGATGTTTGCAATTGCCGTGGCGATTTCAATTGCGGGGCTGGCATTTCGCCGGTTCGTAATCCGCCCTAAATGGCTGGAACCACTTTCGCCGGAGTCAGGGTTGATTGCGTTCCTGATCTTCGCGCTGATGGCCACTTATCTGGCTAGTTTCTGGGTGCCGGAGGGTAACGCCGCGGGCTGGGCGCTGTGGTGGGCGCACACGCTCGTGATCTTGTTTTTCCTTCCGCTGATTCCAACTACCAAGCACATGCACCTGGTGCTGAGCCCGCTCACGATTTTTCTGGAGCGCCCGGGATTCAGCCAGATTCCGCCGCTGGTGGGTGATGAAGACTTCGGCCTGGTTGCGGGCAAGGATCTCACGCAAATCGATGCACTGCAGGCCTACTCGTGCGTGGAGTGTGGACGCTGCACCGAGCATTGTCCCGCCAACAACACAGGCAAGATTTTGAACCCCAAGGAAATCATTCTGGGCACGCGGCATTACTTGAACGAATTCGGGCCGAAGAGCGAAGAGTTGCTGCTGGGAAAGCATCTCTCGACCGAAGCCGTTTTCGAATGCACCACGTGCGGGGCCTGTGAATTCCAGTGTCCGGTAGGCATTCAGCATTTGCCCATCATCGTGGGGCTGCGGCGGGGCGCGGTGAATACCGGCAAGTGGGAGAACAGCCACGGCAGCGAATTGTTTGTCACGCTCGAGCGGCAGGGGAACGCGCTGGGATTTCCGCCGTCAGACCGGGAGAAGTTCATCGAGAAGAACGGCCTGCCGTATTTCGATGGCTCGCAGGAATACTGCCTGTGGATGGGCTGCCTAGGGTCGTTCGATCCGAATGGACGGAAAATTCTGCTGGCGCTGGTGGAGGTGCTGAATCATTTGGGAATCACTTTCGGCGTTCTGCGTCAGGAAAAGTGCAGTGGCGATCCGGTGCGGCGGCTGGGCAACGACTATTTATTCGGCGAGTTGGCGCGGGGAAATCTGGAGCAGATTCGCGAAGGTGGGGTAAAGAAAATGGTTTCCATCTGTCCCCATTGCGTGCGCACCATCGGGGTGGACTGGAAAGAGCATGGCGGCAATGTGGAGATCGAGCATCACAGCGAGTTGCTCGCCCGTTTTCAGGACAAGTTGCCTCTGGGCGGCGAGGAGCAGAAGAGCATGGTGTTTCATGACGCGTGTTATCTGGGAAGATATCGCGGCGTGTATGACGAACCGCGCGAGGTGATTGCGCGGTACGGGCAAGTGGTGGATCCGCCACGGGCTCGTGAACGCGGGTTCTGCTGCGGCGGCGGCGGCGGATTGATGTTCCTGGGTGAAGAGACTGGCAAGCGCGTCAATCTGGAGCGGGCGCAGGAGTTGGTCGCGACGGGAGCGAGCGTGGTGGCGGCGGCGTGTCCGTTCTGCAACTCGATGCTGCGCGATGGATTGGCGGCGGCCACGGCCACGCCTCCGGAGTTGCTCGATGTGGCGCAGATCGCGGCGGCGGCGATTGGGAAAAAGGCCGCAGGGGATTAGCCACGGATTTACACGGATTCACACGGATTACTTCTTCGCCTTTTTCTCTTGGCGTTCCAATTCTCGTGGCGCTGCAGGATTTATCCGCGTTGATCTGTGTGAATCCGTGGCGACGAAGTTTAACTTCCCGCTTTCGCCTTCTTTACTTCCTCAATCAGCGGTGGAACGATATCGAACAGATTCGCGACTACGGCGTAGTCGGCGATTTCGAAGATCGGTGCTTCCGAATCTTTGTTCACGGCGATGATGGCGCGCGCGCCTTTCATGCCGACGATGTGCTGGATGGCACCGCTGATGCCGAGCGCCAGGTAAAGTTTTGGCGCAACCGTTTGCCCCGAGGAGCCGACCTGGCGATCCATGGGCAGCCAGCCGGAATCGCAGATGGGGCGGGAAGCGGCGATTTCGCCGCCCAGGGCGTCGGCCAACTGCTTGGCCATTTCGATGTTCTTCTGTTCCTTGATGCCGCGGCCGACCGAGACGATGATTTCGGCTTGGGTGAGGTCGACAGCCTGCTTGACTTCTTTGAAAACTTCCTGCGGCTTGGTGCGGATGACTCCGTCGGCAATGTCAACACTCACGATTTCTACCGGCGCTGCGCTGGCGCCGGCTTCGGCTTGGTCCCCGCGGAACGATCCGTTCTGGAAGGTGACGAACCAGGGAGCGCCAGAAGTAAAGCTCACGTCGGCAGTGAACTTGCCCTGGAACATTTGGCGGGTAAAAACGAGTTTTCCGTTTTCGTGCTTGAAGCCGATGCAGTCGCTGATGACGGTGCGCCCCATGGCAGTGGCTAGTTTGGGGACGAAGTCGCGCACCTGGTAGGTGTGCGGCATCAGCACGAGTTTTGGCTGGTTGGCGGTGAGGAACTGCTTCAGCCCGGCGGCAAATGCGTCAGGTGTGTAGGGCTCTAACTTCGGTGATTCGACGGCGTAGACCTTCGCAACTTTTTTGGCAGCGACTTCGGAAGCGAAGGCGGACGCCTTGCCTCCTACGATGGCGGCTTCGAGAGTCCAGCCCGTGGAGGCGGCTAGGGCCTGGCCGGCGGTGATCGTCTCAAAGGAGACGCGGTTGAGTTTGCCTTCGCGTTGTTCGACGACTACCAAAATGGTATCGGGCATAAAGCAGCTTCTAGCTCCTGGCTTCTAGCTAACTAAAAAGCCGGCGGGCCGCCGGCGCTACAGCACGCGCAGTTCGTTGCGCAGTTTGTCCACCAACTTTTTCGCGATTTCGGCCGGAGTGCCTTCGATGTGCTCGGTCTTTTTCGTTTTCTGCGGTACGTAGAGGCGTTCTATCTTCTGCAGGTTCTCGCCGATCGCCGACTGCACCTCCGCCAGCGCCACCTTGCGGATGGGCTTATTCTTGGCCTGCTTGATGCCGATCAGTGTGGCGTAGCGCAGCTTGTTGATGCCGGACTGAATCGTCAGCACTGCGGGCAGCGGCATGTCGACGAACTGAAAGAATCCAGCTTCGAGTTCGCGCTTCACCCGGATACCGGCGTCGGTCTTTTCAATCTGCATGATGATGGTGGCGTGAGGCCAGCCCAGCAATTCAGCCAGGATTACGCCGGTTTGCGCGTAGCCGTAGTCGTCGGATTGCAGGCCCGTGAAGATCAGGTCGAACTTTTCGTCTTTGATCGCGGCGGCGAAGGCTTTGGCGGTGTTGACTGCATCAAGGCCGACGAAGGCATTGTCTTCGAGATGGATAGCGCGGTCGGCGCCCTTGGCCAGGGCTTCGCGCAGCACCTGCTGCGAGCGGGCCGGCCCGGAGGTGATGACCACGACTTCTCCGCCGTGTTTTTCCTTCTGGCGCAACGATTCCTCGAGCGCGAATGCGTCGGGCTCGTTCACTTCATAGGAAACGTCGTCGCGGATCCAGGCCGCGGTTTCGTTAAGTTTGAGCGGTGCGTCTTTCTGCGGCACCTGCTTCATGCAAACCAGGATTTTCAAACATCACTCCTGACTCCTGCCGCTTTGGGAGCGACAGGAAAACCAATCAGTATAAATCAGCGGTTGGCGATTGGCACTCTAGAGCTGAACAGGAACTCGGGCCGGATTATTCCGTAAAGACCACCGACTGCACTCCGGAGATTTCAAACCGTTTGCGGCAGCGCATGTTCTTGCAGGCCATGAGATCGTCTTTGCGCAGCATGTAGGAGCGGGCCTTGGCGAAGCGGGCGCGGTCGCGCTCGTCGGCGCGTCCGGCAAGCTGGCGCTTCTTGGTGCGCACGACCCAGGTAACTTCGTACTCGGCGGGTTGATGGCAATGGGGACAGTTCAGGGTTGCCATCTTCTTTTGAGTGCTCTCGTCAAAAAAATCGCGCTCTTCCATGAAACACGATTATTGCATGTTCGCGGCAGTACAGGCTATGGCAAGATGAAGATCGGGTTCGCAGCAGAATGGCGCGCAAGAAAAAGATAAAGCGGTTTCGCGCGGTGCAGGCCGTAAAGGAGCTGGCGCGGGAGCGCATGGGCGCGCCCCCGGCCGAGAAGGTGGTTCCTCACAAAAACAAGAAACAGGAAAAGCACAAGCCCACGCTTGGGAAGTTGCTGGGCGAGAGTGAGTAAGCGGCGCAGCTCTCGGCGAACAGCTCTCTATCAATTAAAAGTTGCTGTCACGGTGGTACTGATTTCGAGAAGGACGCTACAGACCGAGCTATTGGCCCCGCTTGTTGAGGTGCAGCCGCTCCAACCCTCGAAAGTCTGTCCGGCATTGGGCGCAGCCGTCAGCATAACGGTAGCACCGGTCGTGAATTGCGCGCTGCAAGACGACGGACTTGAGCAACTGATGGCGCCGGTGACGGTTCCGGTGCCGGTGCCGGCAAAGTCGACGGTGAGAATCGGCTGGGGGCCGGCAGGCGTGCAACCCGAGGCGGCAGGACCGTTTACAGTGATGGGAACGGAGTTACTGACAACGTCATTGGGACTGTCGTAGAAAGAGGCGGAAATATTGGCCAATCCGCAATTGACGTTCGGCGAGACCACTCCCATATTGCTCACCTGAGCCACCTGTGGATTGTCCGATCGCCAAGTCACCAGATCGGTAATGTCTTTCGTCGCCGGAGGGTGAATGTAGGTTCCGATGGCCGTAAAGTCAAAAAATAGGCTGGGATCGGGCGCGCCAAATGTTCCGCCTGCTTCCGGAATGTCGATCGAGAGCAGGTGCTGATTAAATCCGCAGCTGGAAAGGCTGGAAAGGAGTGTCGCAGCGGCGATAAGGGCGATGATGCTGAACCACTTCCGGCTCATCAACGACTCCTGGAGTCAGGCGATCCTGTTATGAATGCTTAGGCAGCGCTGTAATGGGCTCAATTTAGTCAAAAGCAGGGCAAAAAGCAATCGTTAACCGCGAGGTTGAGCACCGTCGGTCACCCCTTCACCGCTTCGGCAACCACCTTGGCAAAATTGCGGATGTCCTCTTCAGTGGTGTCGAAGGAGCACATCCAGCGGACGATCGACTCTTCTTCGATCCACATATAGAAAAAGTAATGCTGCTTGATCTTTTCGATCGCCTCACGCGGGATCTGGACGAAAACCCCGTTGGACTCGACCTTCCACACAACTTTAACGCCCGGGATCCGGCTGACTTCCTTTTCCAGCAGGCGAGCCATGCGGTTGGCGTGTTCGGCGCTGCGCCGCCAGAGATCGTTGGTCAGAAGAGCCTCGAATTGCGCCGCGATGAAGCGCATCTTTGAGGCCAGTTGCATGCTCTGTTTGCGCAGGTAAAGGAAGTCGCGGCTTAGTTCGGGACGAAAGAACACCACCGCTTCTCCGCCGAGAATTCCGTTCTTGGTGCCGCCGAAAGAGAGCACGTCTACGCCTAGATCGCGCGTAGCCTGGCGCAGCGTTTGGCCGAGTGACGCGGCGGCATTGGCCATGCGAGCTCCGTCCACGTGCAGGAACATGTCGCGCTCGTGGGCAAAGCGGGCCAGGGTTTGTATCTCTTCTGGCTGGTAAACCGTTCCCATCTCGGTGCATTGCGTAATCGAGATCACGCGGGGCTGCGAGTGGTGTTGATCGCCAATGCCATGGTAGGCGTGGCGGACAGACGCCAGCGTGATCTTGCCGTCCTGATGCGGCAATGGAATCAGCTTGCAGCCGGTGTGCTTCTCCGGCGCACCGCATTCGTCACAGTAGATGTGGGCATAATCGCTACACAGGATCGACTGAAAAGACCGGGTCAGGGCCTGGAGACCGAGACCGTTCGCTCCAGTTCCGTTGAAAGTGAAGAAAACTGCAATGTCGGGTCCGAAATGCTCTTCGAACTTCTTCTTCGCAGAATCGGTGTAAGGATCGTCTCCATAGGCGACTACGTGGCCCTGGTTGGCGCGGGCTATGGCTTCGAGAATCTCGGGATGTACACCGGCATTGTTGTCGCTGGCAAAGCTGCGGGCAGGCTGGGTGGGACCGGTCTTCATGGCGCAACAACAATGTAGCAGAGTGAGATGATGTTAATGTTAAGGATGTTAAACTTCTCAAAGCTGGTTCTTCCCTATTTCTTCACCGGCGGGCCGAGATTATTTTGCGTCCGGATGAGCCCCAGCCGAATCTTCTAAACGACGCCTAACACCGGGGCTGTGTCGCGTCCAATCAGGGATTGGGAGGAACGACTCCGAACTCCTGGAGCTTCGAATTAGGGTTCTGGTATTGTTCATCAAGTATTAACGAGAAGTGGGAAACTCATGTCTAAGAGAATTCAAGTTTACCTGGCACAAAGTCCTCTGCTAGTTGCCCTTGTGGTCAGCGGATTAACCTTGGCTTGCTCGGGCAACGCCGCGCAGAATGCACATGCCAATGGGCCGGCTGGAATGCCGGTAAAAGTGCAAGAGGCCCGAGCCACTCCGGTCGACGATGCATCTGAATATGTGGCCACCCTCAAGTCGCGCGATTCGGCCGTAATTATGCCGCAAGTTGAAGGTCAGGTCACAGCGATCTTCGTGCATTCCGGCGACGCGGTCGAGGCCGGTGCGCCGCTGATGGAAATCGATCCCCTCAAGCAGCAGGCCACGGTTAAGAGCCAGGAAAGCTCCCGAGCGGCGCAGCAGGCAAACCTGAACTGGACCAGGCAGCAATACGAGCGCGCCCAGGGACTCTATTCGGCGGGCGTGGTGAGCAAGCAGGATCTCGATCAAGCGAAATCCGCGATGGATGCGGCACAAGCTCAAATGGACTCGCTGGATGCCCAAGTGCGCGAGCAGGAAGTGCAACTGCATTACTACAGAGTGGTAGCGCCGCGAGCCGGAATTGTGGGCGATATTCCGGTGCGCGTGGGCGACCGGGTCGCAGTGACGTCGCAGCTCACGACTGTGGACCAACCCGGCAGTCTCGAAGTCTATGTATACGTTCCCATTGAGCACTCCTCGCAGCTCAAGATGAATCTGCCGGTGCAGGTGCTGAACGGAGACGGCAAGGTGGTCGCGGATAGCCGCATCACCTTCATCTCGCCGGAAGTAGATAACACCACCCAAACTGTGCTGGTAAAAGCGCGTATCGCTAACCGCAACGACGCGCTGCGGCAGTCGCAATTCATTCGGGCGCGCATTGTATGGGGAACACACCAGAACCCTCAGGTTCCCATCCTGGCCGTATCGCGCCTGGCGGGAGAGTACTTTGCCTTCGTTGCCGAGCCCCAGACCGGCGGTTCGTACGTTGCCCGTCAGAAGGCGCTGAAGATTGGGCTGACGGTGGGGAACGATTATGAAGTGCAGGACGGCATCAAGCCCGGCGACAAAGTGATCGTTTCCGGAACCCAGTTTCTGCTGGATGGTGCGCCAGTGATTCCGCACAGTTAAAGGCCGGGCTTTCGGGCTTCGGCTCCTGAGTCGCGTTTCAAACCATTAAATGATTCCATGCGGTTGAGCCGAAGCTCGAAAGCTGAAGCCCGAAAGCCGATCTTCTATGTTCGTTGAGTTCTTTATCCATCGTCCGGTGTTCGCTTCGGTTTGCGCGCTGCTGATCGTTCTGGCGGGCACGGCCGTGATTCCCACGCTGCCGATCTCGCAGTTCCCCGATCTCGCTCCGCCGCAAGTCGGCGTAACCAGTTCTTATATCGGCGCGAGCGCGCAGACCGTGGAGAGCGCGGTCACCATCCCACTGGAACAGGAAATCAACGGGGCCGAGGGCATGAAGTACATGACCTCGACCAGCGGCAATGATGGCACCAGCAGTATTGTGGTCACATTCGACCTTACGCGGAATCCCGACCTGGCCACCGTCGACATCCAGAACCGGGTGAACACCGCGCAGGGCAGGCTTCCCGCGGCGGTGAAGGCTGTCGGCATTACGACCGCGAAGACGTCTCAGAATTTTGTCTTCGGCGCCGCGATCACAGCCGACAACGACCGTTATACCCCGCTGTTCATGAGCAACTACATCGATGTATACGTTCGGGACGCGCTCAAGCGCATCCCCGGCGTCGCCGATGTGATTGTCTTCGGCGAGGGCAAATACTCGATGCGCCTGTGGCTCGATCCAGGGCGCATGGCCGGTCGCGGATTGACTGCGCCCGACGTAGTGAATGCGCTCTCGGAACAGAATGTGGAAGTCGCGGCCGGCCAGGTCGGCCAACAACCTGCCATAGCCGGGCAGCAATATCAGATCAGTGTGCGTGCGGTCGGGCGACTGAGCGAGGCCTCCCAGTTCGAGAACATTATTCTGAAGACCAACTCCGATGGGACGCTGGTTCGCTTGAAAGATGTGGGCCGAGCTGAGTTGGGCTCGGAAAGCTACGGCAACAAGATTACCTACAACGGGCAACAGGCGATCGGGCTGGGCGTGACTCAGCTTTCGACGGCCAACGCGCTCGATGTCGACCGCCGGGCCATTGCGGAATTAAACCGTCTGTCGAAGAGCTTTCCGCCGGGGATGAAAGCGCACGTAGCGTTCGACACCACAGACGCCGTGGGCGAATCCATCCGCGATGTGGCCTTCACGGTGGGGTTGGCGATCGGACTGGTCATCCTCGTCATCTTCATCTTCCTCGGCGACTGGAGGACGACGATGATTCACTTCATCGCCACTCCGGTCTCGCTCATCGGCACGTTCATCTTTGTGAAGTTACTCGGTTTCTCCATCAACACGTTGACGCTGTTCGGCATCACGCTCGCCACTGGCCTGGTCGTAGACGACGCCATCGTGGTGATCGAAAACATTGAGCGCCATATCACCGAGGGCGAGCATGACTCGAGCAAGGCAGCGGCCGCGGCTACCGGCGAAATCACCAGCGCCGTCATCGCTACTTCGTTGGTGCTGGTTGCCGTGTTTGTGCCCGTTGCCTTCTTCCCCGGAACAACTGGAATTCTGTTTCGGCAGTTTGCGCTGACCATCGCATTTTCCATTGCCATTTCCGCCTTCAACGCGCTGACTCTGGCGCCTTCGCTCGCGGCGATTTTTCTGCGCGGTGGCCACCGCCAAAAGTGGTGGTGGCTGAGAAAGTTTGACGATGGCATTGTTGCCCTCACCCGTGGCTACCGCGCCCTGCTGCATCACGTGCTGAAACATAAGCTGGCGATGGTGGTGCTGTTTTTCGCGGGCCTGGGGCTGACTTATGTTGTCTTTACCCATGTACCTTCGGGCTTCGTGCCCGATGAAGACCAGGGTTATTTGATTATCGTCATTCAGTCGCCGCCCGGCGCTTCGCTCGAATACACGGCTGATATCGGGAAGCAGGTTTCACATATACTCGCCGACATGCCAGAGCTGGAAGGGACGTTTTCCATCGCCGGTTTCAGTTTTGCCGGAGCCTCGGCCAATCAGGGATTGATTTTCGTCCCGCTGAAGCCATACTCGCAACGCAAGGGCGAGCAGCACAACGCCTCGGCGATTCTGAATCGAATGCGCCCGCGCTTGTTCGGGATTCAGGGCGCGATTGTCTTTGCCACGTTGCCGCCCGCGATCAGCGGTCTTGGGCAATTCGGCGGCTTTCAATTCGTGGTACAAGACCAGGCCGCGCACACTCTTGAGGAGCTGTCGAACACGACGCACGACATTATCCGTCAGGCCGCAGCGCGCAAGGATCTCGTGGGGCTTTATACGCCATTCACGGCCAACGATCCGCAGTATCTGGTAACCATTGACCGTGAGAAAGCGAAGAGCCTGCACGTGCCGCTGTCGCAAATCACCGACACGCTGGGCGTGTACATGGGTTCTTCCTACGTAAATGACTTTGATTTCAATAACCGTTCGTATCGTGTCTATGTGCAGGCGGATAAGCAGTTCCGTGCCCAGGCGCAGGACATGAACCAGTTCTATGTCCGCTCTGATAATGGGGCGATGGTTCCGCTCGACAATCTGATCAGCACTACGCAAACCACAACGCCGCAAGTCATCAGCCACTACAACTTGTTCCGCTCGGCGGAAATCGATGGCTCTGCCGCGCGCGGCTACAGCTCCGGCCAGGCGATCACGGCCATGGACGATTTGGCTAAGAAGATGCCGCAGGGATTTAGCTACAGTTGGACTGGGCTATCGCTCGAAGAACTGCAATCGGGTGGAACCACGCTGCTTCTTTTCGGACTGGGAACGCTAGTCGTCTACCTGACGCTCTCGGCGCAATATGAAAGCTTCGTGCTGCCTTTCATCGTATTGCTGGCCGTTCCCATGGCTCTGCTGGGCGCTCTCGGAGCACAATGGATACGAAGCTTGCAGAATGACGTCTTCTGTCAGGTGGGCCTCGTGATGCTGGTCGGATTGGCGAGTAAGAACGCGATTCTGATCGTGGAATTCGCCGAGCAACTTCGCCAGCGCGGTGTCCCGCTGTTGGAATCCGCAATCCAGGCGGCGACGATTCGCCTGCGCCCGATCCTGATGACTTCGCTGGCCTTCATCCTCGGAGTCGTGCCCTTGGTCTTCGCCACCGGAGCGGGCGAAAATGGTCGTCACTCCGTGGGCACCACGGTGTTCGGCGGCATGATCATGTCGACCATTCTTAATCTTTTCTTCATCCCCGTGCTGTATCTGATTATCGAGGGCTGGCGGGAACGCGGGAAAGCGCCGGAAAAAGCCTAGGGCCGCCCGTTCTTCGGAGCCCGCTCGGTTTGCTCCCTTGATTTCTTTCCGCGCGCCTTGCGCCGCATCTTGGCCATCCATTCGCGGGAATACATCGTGCCGCGGCACTTGGGCGAGCCGCAGTGGCAGGGCGCGGGCGCTTCATCGTCGTAGAGGTTGTAATCCCAGAGGAGTTCTTCGCCGGCGGTGATGTCGCGCAGGGCAAAGATCCAGGCGCGGCCCTTGATTTCGTCGATCTCACAGTTGGGGTCGCAGGAGTGATTCAAGTAAGCGCCCAGCCCCTCGCCATCGATGATCGTCTTTCCATCTTCCAGACCGTAGAGATAGGTGCGGGGCGCGCCGTCGTATAACCGGTCTGCATCCTCGGGAGTGATGCGCGGACCTGCATATTCGACGATGCGCGCGCCTTTGCGCACGGCCGAGGTAGTGAAGACGCCGACCGAATGAATGCGTGAGGGACGTACAACTAAAGCCATCCCACTAATTTCGCATGCGGGGCGGTTTGAAGGAAGATGAAAAGATATTTCCCGGCGAGTTTTGCGGTTACGGATCGTACACCGAGCTGCCAAAGCCTTGCTTGCGGGCAGAATCCTGCATGTCCTCCAGGCGGCGCTTCTCCTCTTCCAGTTGAGCTTGCATCCGTTCTACGCGCTCCTGCTTTTCCCTCTGGCGCTCGTTCCAGCCCACGCAATTTTCAGCACAGTTGGCGGGAGCGAAGCGGATCGACTCGTTGAGTTCATCTACCTGGCCCTGCAGAGTAGCAATCTGTTTTTTTTGCGCGAGAATCTGGGACTTCACATGTTCGGCCGGCTGCTTTGGTCCATCCGAAGGCGCAAATGAGCTCTGGCTCGCGGGACCGCCGGCCACAACTGCACCTGCCGGCCCCGTATGCTCCGGAATCTCTTCGTTGGTGATGACCTTGGACGCCTTGGCATCCTTACCCTGAGCGGTTTTTGCCTGTTCCTTCTGCTGCCGTTGCTGGCGCGCGAGGTCGCCGAGGGACGGCGAATCCTGGCCGTAGGCGGCGCCGGCAAACAGGCAAGCCGCTGCCGTTGGAACGAGAATGAACTTGCACTTTATGCCCATGGAAAGGCCCTCTCGCGCAGTCCGTCGAGATTAGACGGGCTGCTTCAGTCGATGGTATTCGCAATGAGACACCGAACCAGCATTACGAACGGGCGGTGTACGAGCGGTAGAAGAACAGGCAATAAACGAGATCAAGTGACCGGTGATTCAGTCACTTCTGATCGGAAGGCGGCGATCCAACCGCAGCTTCCTGGCTCGCCTGCCATCGCATCAGCGGCAGGTTTTCTGCCTTCCAGCGCATCGCTGCGTAAATGCGGTTGCGACCGCTGGGGTGATCAAAAAAGATCCACTCCTCCACCGGTCCCGGGTTCATCTTGCGGTACTCGCCTAGATGGATGGCTGCCTGAGCGAAACCATCGGGCTGGCGGCTGGCGTTCAAACCATACATATCGGCCTCGCCCTCGGTGGTGCGTATATGAGTGTTGATGATGGGAGTTGCGAAGAAACCAAAGATGGACGCCAGCAAAAGCACGAGTGGCAGCACGGCGACATCGCCGACGGCGCGGATCTTCCACTTCTCGCCCCAACGCTGCAGCGACCACCGCAGCGACCACTGCAGCAAGGCGAAGGCGATTACGATAACAACGCCGAAGAAAAGAATGTCCTTGTAAATGTGATGAAGAACGTAGTGGCCCATCTCGTGGCCCATGACCGCCTGAATCTCTTCTGGCGAACCGCGGCGCAGCAGATTGTCATTGAGCGTGATGCGCATCGTGCTTCCGAACCCGCTCACGTTGGCGCTCATGCGCGTGGTCTGCCGCGAGGCATCGATTTCGAAAACGTCGTGTGCGGGAATGCCGTTGGCGCGAGCCATAGTTAAGATCGGCTGCGTAACCTTGGGATCGTTCAGGGGCGTGACCTTATTGAAGATGGGAACAATATAGACCGGCGCGATGAGAACAATGACGATCATGAAACATATGGTCACGACAGAGCCCCAAATCCACCACGTACGCTGCAGGCGGCGGACAATGCCGAAGAGCAGAACCATCAAGATGCCGCCGAGCACAAGATTCACTCCCAGACCCTTGAACTGATCTCCGATCCACGAGCCAAAGGTCTGGGTGGCCAGCCCGTACTTATGTTCGCGAAAGTAGTCTTCGTAAACCGTGAGTGGGAAAACCAAGATCGACGTGAGCAGCAGATACTGCACCCAGTAAACGATGGTCTGGATAGGCTTGAAGCGAGTGACCCGCTCCGCAAAATCGCGCATGGCCGCGGACCACCTCAGGTTCAGCAGCAGCAGAAGCACAACCGCTCCATAGAGAAAATCCCAGAGGATCATCCAATATCCGCCTTCGAAATAGGCGTCCGACCGCGCCCTGGAGTCGGCGGGTATCTGCGCCAGGTAGGCGTTCGTGGCCGCTTCAGCATTGAAATTGGGGGAAGGCTGGGCCTCCGGCGGAACTTGAATGACCGACGGCATCGCGGTCAGGGGCTGTGTACGGGGGGCCTGCTGGCCAACCACACTGCCTGCTAAAACGTATATGCAAACCACGACCAAGCCCCAGCACCACTTCGCGCGTGAACCCATAAGTTGCCTCGCAATCGGTTGACGAACGCGAGTATATACGCATCCAAAGACAACCAGGTTCGTCAAAGTAGGTTCGCTAAAGTAGGTTCGTTAAAGTAGGTTCGCTAAAGCAGGAGTGAGGTTTCGCTATGAGGCTAAAGCATTTGCGGAGACGTCAACGTCTGCCAGCCGACTGCCGGTGATTGCCGGAACGATCTGGATCTGCACGAGTCGCGCTATCCCGGATGGAGTGGACGCATTCTGCTTCTTCGCCAGCAGATTAGCGGAGGGAATGCCTGTGCGGGCAAAGGATTTTTCGCAGTCCGCGGTGGAGGGCCCGCGCATATTCCCTTCCAGGAACGCCAGCCCGGGGCAGCGACTGCAGCTCGAGCCGTGCGCGCACTGCGAGCAACTCGACAGATCGCGCAGCCGAATCGAGCGGACTTCGTTTAACCGTTCGGAGTCGCGCCAGATGTCAATAAAGCGCTGCTGCCGCACGTTGCCGCAGGACAGAGGAAACTGCACGCAGGGATAAAACTCGCCGTAGGGAGAAACGTAGCAGGCAGTGTGGCCGGCACTGCACGGCAAAGACTCCAGGCTGTCTTCATCGAGCGGAGCAGGCGGCGCGCAAAACTCATCGGGGTTGCCAACCAAACCTTTATCGCGAAACAGACTATGCAGAGCGGATTCACCGGCATTTAAATCCAGAATGGAGCGGTCGCCATCCATCTTCGGCGTGATGGTGGGGTCCAGCGTGCATTCTGTGCCCAGCTCATTGGCAAGTTCCTGAACCCCGCGATAGTCCTCCTTGTTTTCGGTCATCAGCACATTGGCGATAACCACCTTCAGGCCTTGCGACTTGAGAAAACGGATGGCGTTGATCGACCGCCGCAGCGAGCCTCGCACCTTGGTGATGGCGTCGTGCACTTCCGGCCGGTGCGAATAGATGCTGATCTGAATCGACTCCACGCCCAGATCACGAAGGCGCGCCGCCTGCGCTTCGCGGATCAGCACGGCATTGGTCTTGAGCTTGATGCAGAAGGTCAGCGCGCGCGCGTATTCCAGAATTTCGAAAAAGTCCTTGCGCAGAAAAATCTCGCCGCCGCTCAACGTCAGTATAAAAACACCGGCATCGGCCATCTCCTTGAGCAGGTGCTTGATTTCGGCAGTGGTCATCTCTCCGTGGTCGTCATGATCGAGGTAGCAATGGACGCACTGCTCATTGCAGCGGTAGGTGAGATCGAGCTGCACGCTGAAAGGAACGCCCAGCCGCCGCGCCCGGTCGCCCATTTCCTGCATTAAGGAACTCATCGTCGCACTTGCTCCTGCACCGGCGAGTCCGGCCTCGCGGCCGGTTGCTGAGAGATTGGTTGCTCTGAGATCGCTTGCCCCGGGATCGGTTTCTCCGAAATCAGCAGGATGCCATGTTTGACCAAATCCTCGGCCAGCGCTTCGGCGTCGCGCATCGCCTCCTCGGGCTTCACCTCAAACTCGGCGCAGATCCGGCGCTCGACAATTTCATCGAGGGGCGTGGCTCCGTCCGCGGCTTGCCAGAGAACGGTTGCGGTCGGGTTCAACGTAAACAGTGTCGATCCTTGCGCCGACATGACCAGCATCTCTTCACCCAGCTTGCGCGCCGCGATTCGCGGACTGCGCGCGACATAGATTTTCCTGGTCATTTTCTTCTCAAATCTTTCTTCTCTCAAATGCAGTCGTCGTTCTTAATTTAAATCTTTAGCCGATCATCTCCCAAACCCGCGCATCGGGCACAAAAGTCAGCCGGTGGACGGGCACGCGACGGACGAAATCGCAAGCGGCCTGAAACGCCCGATGAACCATTTCCTGATCCTCGGCGAAGAAAAGCATGTTGGCCAGCACTTCGCGACCCGCATCCGGCGCAGGCACCGCCTCAATTTTGTTCTCCGGCCCTTGCGCCAGGAGATAAACTGCCGCCAGCGGCGCCGACGTGTTCTCACCCAGCTTGGCCAACTCCCCGGTGAAGGGCGTGCCGAATGCGAAGTAATCCTCGTCCTGTTTGCGAACGTAGGAGATCTCATCCGTCAGAAGAGTAGCGTCCGCCGGCGCGAGGCGCGAAATCGTCGTCTTGCCCGCTCCCGACACGCCGGCAAACAGAAACGCTTTTTGGTTGCGGATGGCGCTGGCGGAATGCAACAGAAATCCGCCCTGCTTGGCCAGCACTAGCGTATGCACGATGCGCAGGACGGCGTCGATCGAGTAAGGGTTGGCACTCTGGCGGATCCAGCCCTTGCCCGTCGCGGGCTCCCACTCGGCACGAAAATCGCCTCGTTCCATCAACCACCGTCCCGAACGGTGTTTAACGCTTATATCTGCGTCCCGATCGGCAGACGCCGGGGAAGCCAGGTCCACATCGAAATCGAATTCCGCATGCGCTTCCTCGCTGACGAAACCGGCGTAGCGGTTCTCCAGCATATCGAGAAAACCCGCGTCGGTCGTGTTTACCCGGACGGCGACACCGCCGATGGCAATCACCACGTTGTGACGCTCGACTTGTGTGGCTAGCCCTGGCACGAAAGCGATTCCTTTGGAGTTTCAACCGCGCGGTGGAGATAGACGAGAGCGCGTGCGGCGGCCCCGGAGCGCCGGACAATCTTTGCGATCAACTGGTTGACCACGCTCAACTCCGCGGGCACCGGGATCAGCTTTCCAGCCCTGATCAGGTATGCAACCCGGCCCAGTAACTCGTCCCCGCTCACATGTTGATCTGGCGCAGGGTTGGCGTCGCCCTGAGTGATCCAGCGCGGACTTCCGCAGCCCTCTGCCAGCGACACAACCCGGTGAGCCTGCAGTCTCCCGTTCCCTCCCACCAACACAACATCGCCGACGCGGACTCGATCCAAGCCGACGCGCCCCACCACCAGCGTGTCTCCGGGCCAAACCGAAGGCAGCATGCTCCAACCTGTAGCCTTAAAGCGAAGGTTGCCGAACGAACGCAGAACTTCGCCGGCGAGTTCACATTTCACGGCATGAGTCTGGCCCACAGACGCATCGGCACACCAACTCATGACGCCGCCGAAGACTGCATGCAGGCGGCCTGCGTACCGTTGACCATCTTGCCGCACGAAAGCGCCGTGGTTACGAAAGCCTGCTCGAATCGAAAGCCCGGCTTCTCGTAAGGCTTCTTTTCAATTGCCGTCGGACGCGGCTCGTTACTGGATGTATCATTTATCGCCATAAAATAAGTTTCCTCCTGCTCAGAGTCGAGAAGTAGAGCTGAAAAACTCCAGGATAGCGGCGCACCGAACTGTGGCCAGTGAGCAACGATCATACACCCGCCTGCTCAAGGGAAAGCCCGAAAAGCTGGCAGTTTTAGCCAGATTTCCACAGAGATTTCCACGCCCAAGCCCGCTGGTGGGTCAGGCCGGAAACGGTCAGGCCGGAAGCGGAGATGTGGGAATCTGCTGCGCCCGGTTACGCAGCTCCTCGAACAGGATCGTGCTCAGGTATCGTTCTCCGAACGACGGCAGAACCAACACGATCAGCTTCCCCGCATTCTCCGCACGCCGAGCCACCTGCAGCGCAGCCACCACAGCGGCCCCGGAAGAAATCCCCACAAAAAGACCTTCTTCCAGCGGAAGCCGCCGCGCCATGCGAATCGCATCATCGTTGCTGACCGTAATCACCTCATCGATGAAATCCCGGCGGAGGATGCTGGGGACAAATCCGGCGCCGATCCCTTGGATTTTGTGCGGCGAAGGTTTTCCACCGGAGAGCACCGGACTTTCGGCTGGCTCAACCGCAATGGCCTTGAAAGATGGATTCCGGGGCTTGATGTACTCGGAAACGCCAGTGATGGTCCCGCCCGTGCCCACGCCGGAGACTAGAAAATCCACTCGCCCGTCGGTGTCATTCCATATCTCGGGGCCGGTGGTCTCGAAATGAATCTTGGGATTCGCAGGATTGTCGAACTGCTGCAGCATGTAACTGTTCGGAGTTTTCGCCAGCAACTCTTGCGCCTTGGCGATCGCCCCCTTCATTCCGTTCGGCCCCGGCGTAAGCACGATCTCCGCCCCGAAGGCCAGCAGCAGCACGCGCCGCTCCAGGCTCATGGTTTCCGGCATCGTCAGGATCAGCCGGTACCCTTTCACGGCAGCCACAAAAGCCAGGCCGATTCCGGTATTGCCGCTGGTGGGTTCGATCAGCACAGTTTTCCCCGGCTGAATCTTTCCCGCGCGCTCCGCTTCGTTGATCATGCTGACGCCGATACGGTCTTTCACGCTGCCCACGGGATTCTGGCTCTCCAGCTTTGCGACCACCTCGGCCACGCAGCCTTCCGTGACTTTATTCAGCCGCACCAGCGGCGTGTGGCCGATCAACTCCGTAACGTCGTTTGCAATTTTCATAGCGGAGTACCCCTGGACGCTCCCGAAAATTTAATCTCGCTTACTTCGTCATCGCGGCTTTCGCAGCATTGTCGGAGTCGAGTGGCAGTGGCACGGAAAGCGTTCCCTGCACCGATTTCGGAAGCTTATCCGCGTTGGCCACCAACAGGCTCACCTGCCATATCTGCGTTTCAGACAGCGCCGAATGGAAGCCCGGCATTCCGGTCAGGCGAATGCCATTCGCCACCTTCCAGTAACTTTCTCCCGGCTCATCGTCGGTCACGCCTTTTCCCTCCATCAGCTTCGGAGGGCGCGGATACATGCCCTTTGCGATCGACGTTTCTTTTTGCCCGGGCAACCCATGGCATACCGCGCAGTTCTGGCGGTAAAGTCCCGCACCAGCCGCAAGGTTGGCCTCGTCCGGTTGAAGCGGAACCGCTTTCGGCATCTCGCGGTCGATCATCGCCGCCAGCGCTTTGTGCGCCAGCATCTTTTCAAAAGGCATCGCGGGCGCAGAGGTCGCCACCGGCGCCTGCCCCATAGCAAAGTAGAAGTAGACTCCCAGCAGAAGGGCGGCAGCCCCTAAGGTCATTCCAAACACCAGCGTGGTCAACGTTCTCATCCCGCACTCTCCCTAACAAGACTCCTCTAGAAATGAGCCGAGCCGTCGCCTACAAGTTACAAAAACAAATGGCGGAAGCGAGTGGGCTCGAACCCATCGGCGACAGGGAACCCTGCCGCTTGAAGATCACCTGGTATGAAAATTCTCTACTCTACCTGAATATGGAACCGTCACGTTTTTATCACAGCAAGGATTGGAACGGGGGAGGAAAAGCGTTTTAAGAAATGATCTGGTCCCGCCGAACCGGTGCGGGTTGATGTTTCTTCCACGCTCTCTTGCCCATCGGTCCGCAGCCCTGATCGGTCTACGCGGATCGCAATTGACAAAGCTCTTTGCGGATTTGCTCTAAGCGTTCCTGCCTTCGCTGGTGTTCGATTCTCTCCTCAAGAGTGGCATCCTCGCCTTGCTTCCAGTACCGCCGGTCGGCAAAGTAGATGGCGTTTATTTCCTTGTCCAGAGCGGCAATCCTTGCTCTGGTTTGAGCATCGTGCTCCATAGGCGGTGCCCCCCCGTGCATCCACCACTTTCCCCGGGAAACTTGAATGCAGCATCCTGCTTCCGATTTCTGGTTTGATTCGCCCGCGCTACGATCCGCTAATGCGCCGAACTCGTTTTGACGCATCCACAGAGTTGCGGACGGCGTTAATGCCAAGCTTGAGGAGATAACATTCTTCGTGCGCCGCATGCCCCGCTTCATCTGTGTTGGCAGTTTCAAGCGCGACTGGCTTGCCGCAGATCGAACAGTTTATTCGCGACTCCAGGAACTGCTTTATTCGACTTGCCTTCCGTCGTTTGCCCTGCAGTTGTGGCTTCCGCTTGCCCGGTGATGTTCCTGACACGGCCTTGTGGTTTCCAGATGCGTCCTCATGAAACTCTTCAGCAATCTTTTTCACCACCTTGACCGGAATCTGTTCGAAATGTGTTTTTGACTCCCGCATTTACCGTCGCTCCCTTTGCTTGTCCAAACAGTAGCAAACTGAAAGTCTCACGGGTCACATTGTTAGGCCGACGATTTTTTGCTTTAGCTGGGCCTAAATTGCTGAAATAACGCGCTTTTTGGCTGGGAGGTCTTTCACGGCACCGCGTCGCCACGTCCAATGTAATGGGAATAATTTTACTTGCACGAGTCGAACCTTTGATATTACGATTACGTGACGTTATGTTAACGCTTAGTCGAAGGAGCTGTCGATGAGCCCTCGCTCCCAGAAATCACCCATGAATTTCCGCACGATGGCGCAGATCGATGTCCCGCAAGGCCGAAATGGTAAGCACAAAGAGATCGTCACAAGAATCCTTTCTGATCTCGATCAGTTGAAAGAGGGCGTGGCACTGAAGGTGCCGTTGGCTGAACTGGCGGAGGGCAAGGAAAAGGTTCGCGCCGCGTTGAATCGCGCAACTCACAAAGGTGACCGCAATGTTGCCACCGCCACTGACGTAGATTACTTATATGTGTGGAACCAGACGCAGTAGCGGCCATTACCGCCGGCGGCGTGGCGTCAAGGTTTCAAGATTTCAAGATTTCGCGCGTTTCAATGGAACATTCTCTAAGAACTGAGAAATGGTTTCTTACTGCTGCGGGGCGAAGTATCCCTTGCGGGCCCGGACCTGCAGATCTTTCTTCAGCGCGGAGATTTCGATGGAGCGGTAGCGGCCGTCGGCGTCGAAGTCGGCGGGCTTGTAGCTCACGATGTACTGGCTGCGCAGTTCATCTTCAATGGCGGCGAACGAGCGCGTGATGTCTTTCATCTTGAACGGGAAGAAAGCGCGGCCGCCGGTGGCGGAGGCGAGTTGTTCGAGAACTTTGTCGCCGCGCAGGATCAAACCGCTGTCGTCGGTGGAAATGGCGTAGATAATGACTTCGGCGCGCTGCGCCATTTCGATCGCTTGGGCGCGCGAATAGTCGCTCTGGTTATCCTCACCGTCGCTCACGATGACGATTGCCTTGCGCGCGGGATGATCCGGACGATCCTTCAGGAACGTGTCTTTGCAGGCGCGGTAGATGGCGTCGTACAGCGCCGTGCCTCCGCCATCGTGCAACTTGTGCACCCCCGTGGAAAGCAGTTGCACATTATCGGTAAAGTCCTGCGTCATGTGGCTCTGGGTATTGAAGCCGACCACGAAGGCTTTATCGAAGCCGGTGCGCACCAGGTGCATCAGGAAGCTGGTGGCGGCATCCTGCTCGAAATCAAAACGGCTGTTGACTGATCCGCTCACGTCGATGAGCAGGCCGAGGTGCAAAGGCAGATCGGTTTCGCGGCGAAAATTAAGAATGGATTGCGGCGGCTTGTTGTCGTCGAGGATGTTGAAATCGCTTTCATTCAGGTTGCGCACAAACTTGCCGTGCTTGTCCGTAGCGATAAACAGCACATTGACTTCATCCACCCGTTTTCGGATGGTGAAGCCGGCTTGCGGATCGTCGCTGGAGGTTGAACTGCTAGAGGTCGAAACCTCAGAGGTCGAAGCGCTGTTATACGCGCTAAGGCTGACTGGGCTGGTGACCACAGCATTCGACTGGGCAAAGGCCGCCGGTGTCCACATAAACGCCCAGATAAAAGTGCATATAAAAGTGCAGACCAAAGCGCAAGCTGGGGCGAAAGCCGCCAATGGCGCCGGCAGGCGGCAGGTCTGCGTGTATTTCGTTCCCAAAGAATCCAAAATTTTCACTCCACCCCGCCCCAGATGGTGGTCCCAACTGATTAGATGCACGCTAGAGGCCGAAATGCCGGGGCGGCCATCCGCCTATGGTCTCACATGACTCTAGAGGTGGGTGAAGCGGAGTGCCAAGTTACAAAAGGAGCACGCATAGGGTCATGGACCGAAGAGCAGCAACAGCCTGGGGTTAAGGGCATTGGGAAAAGGTCCAATTTCCACAACCCGGCGATCACAATCGGCCGGAAGGGTTTAAGATGATGAGTCGTTAAACGGTAATGATAAAACAGAGTCCGGAGGACTGACGGCCATGAAGATACTAGCGAGGACGAAGCAAATTGCAGCCTGGGTTCTGGTGGTTTGCGTCTGTGCGGCTCCGGCATTTTCCGCCAACGACGAGAAGGAAGAAGACCGGGTGAGAGACGCGGGAGAAGTCATGAAAGAAATCTTGAACATCCCCGATGACATTCCGCAGGACTTGCTCGATAAGGCCGAGTGCCTGGTGATTCTGCCTTCGGTCAAGAAAGGTGCGTTCGGAATCGGTGGCAGCTACGGTCGTGGCGTCATGATCTGCCGCAGCGGCCCGCACTATACCGGGCCCTGGGGGCCGCCCGCTATGTATGCGCTGGAAGGGGTGAGCATCGGGTTCCAGTTGGGTGGCCAGGCCACGGATTTTGTTTTGCTGGTGATGAATCCTCAGGGCGCACGCTCGCTGCTCTCGAGCAAAGTGAAGTTGGGAGCCGATGCATCGGCCGCGGCTGGCCCCAAAGGCCGCACGGCTGAGGGTGCGACCGACGTCGTGATGCAAGCGGAGATTCTTTCCTACTCGCGCAACCGGGGCCTGTTCGCAGGTGTATCTCTGGAGGGCTCGACTCTGCGCTCCGACGGCAGCGCCAATGAAAATCTCTATGGCAAGAAGCTGGACGCGAAAGACATAATCGTCGATCACAAAGTTGCAATTCCCGCGTGTGCGAAAGATCTGGTCGCGCTCCTGGATGCGAAGTCACCAAAAAACAAATCGGAACCGAAGTCGCTCGAGTAGCCCATTGCTCCCGTGCTGGTCCGGTCCTGAAATAGTTTGGGAAGGGCACGGCTCCAGCCACGCCGCGATTCGCGAAGCGACGGTATTCATTAGCCCCACACGTAGGTGCTGGGACAGGGTAGTTAACGGTAGCGAGTCCCGTCAGGACGGAACCCCAACCCGGCCCCAGCCCAGAAATCTAAGGCCAATCAATTGACCAGAACCCGCAGAGATCGGCCGCCATTGGTTCGTTGCGCCTGGGCAAGCAGCGAATTAATGATTCGCTATCACGATGAAGAATGGGGCGTCCCTGTGCACAACGACAGCACGCTCTTCGAATTTCTCATCCTGGAAGGCGCACAGGCCGGACTCAGCTGGGAGACGATTCTCCACAAGCGAGAAAACTATCGCACTGCACTCGATGGTTTCGACGTGGCGCGCGTGGCGCGCTACGACCGCCGCAAAGTGGCGCAGTTGCTGAAGAATCCCGGCGTCGTGCGCAACCGGCTCAAGATCGCGTCCACAGTAAGAAATGCCCAGGCATTGCTGCAAGTGCAGAAAGAATTCGGCAGCTTCGATCACTACGTTTGGCAATTTGTGAATGGCCGGCCGCGAGTGAATTCGTGGAAGGCCCGCGATCGCGTTCCTGCGCACACTGCCGAATCGGACGCTATGAGCAAAGCCCTGAAGAAGCGCGGCTTCACCTTCGTGGGATCAACCATCTGCTACGCCTTCATGCAGGCCGTAGGCATGGTGAACGATCACGTAGCGCAGTGCTTCCGGCACGACGAACTCGCCGCCGCTCCGCATAAAGGAAACTTCCATAACTCGGTGGAACTCTAGATCGGGACATCGACGGTGGTGAACTTTGAGTCCTCGACATTGCCGGTGTTTCGGGTACCAGTCGGCTCGAAAACCAAGATGTGACATTCCTCGTCGGCTGAGGTGCGATGCTCAACCCCCTGGGGAACAATGTAGAATTCCCCGGCCCCGATCTCGACGGAACTATCCCGGAACTGAATTTGCAGCCGTCCCGAAAGGCACAACAACAACTCGTCCTCGTTTTCGTGGTGATGCCAGACGAATGTTCCGCGCAGTTTAGCGAGCTTCAGTTCCTGTCCATTCAACTGACCAACGATCCGCGGTTTCCAGTACTCGGTCATTTGCGACAGCTTCTCGGCAAGATTAACTTTGCTTGTCATGATTTTTCTTTCCTTCAGCTTCCGCCATCGTAGAGAACCACTCCCAGCTAGAAGTTATCGCCGCAGGCCTCCGCCAACTTTCGGAGTCCCTTGAAGTCACCAGCATTCACGGTAGCGCTCGCCTTGACTTCGATACCGCCTAATGCACCACTTCCTGTTTCAATCACAAGGTCAACCTCGTCCTGATCTTTGTCCCGGTAGTGGTATAAAGCGCAGCTCTCACCAAACCAAGACGCCTGTTTCAACACTTCAGAGAAAACAAACGTTTCCAGCAATGGTCCGAAGATCGAACGGTCTTTCGCTACCCGCTCCTGCGCTAGCTCCTAAGAGTGCGCCCAGCAGGCCGGAGTCGAGGAAATGCAACTTGGGCGTCTTTACCAAACGCTTCAACTGGTTCCGAAACCACGGTTCCACCCGACGAACGAGAAACAACTGCTCCAGGATGGCCACGTATTTCCTTGTGGTCTTGTCGTCAAACCCAACTTGGCCGCCTATCTGCGTGAAATTGGTGAGCTGGCCAGAATGGTGTGCAAGAACCTGTAGCAGACGCGGCATTTGGTCGAGTTTTTCCACGTCGGCAACCTCGCGTACATCCCTCTGCACGATGGCTCTTACATAATCACGTGCCCATGTCTGGCGTCGCTTTGGATCTTCGCGACGCAGCATTTCGGGGTAACCGCCAGTCAGCACGGCTTGTACTAGGTCTTTGCCGATCATCAGCTCCGCGGCACTCGCTGTACTTCGTCAATGGTCGTTCGATCGAGAGCGCGTACCAACCCAGTGGGATCGCTGCGTGCCGCGGCCAGAACTGTGTCGTCGTCCATGGTGATGAATTCGCGACTGCCCGCGATCAAATCGCGAACCAATGTGGTCTTGCCACACTGACGTGGACCCGTAACCATGACAACCGGCGTGTCCTTGAGCGCGGTAGCCACCAGTTCGGCGGAAAAGCGAGGAAACAGCACGTGAGCGGTATCGTCCATGCCGGGTTGAGGCTCCGTCTGATTCGGATTAATGTCCCGTCTATTTCGGATTATAGACTCGGCTGATCCGGAACTCTGGGCATGTACCGGGTCTCATTCCGGTTCGTGGCGCGTGACCGAGTGTGAGATACATGATGGCGCCTTCTCGGACTCGATCGAACTTGTATCTCGGCGGCTCCTTTGCGAGTATCTCCATCAGCCCGTGGATGTTGGGTTCGTGGTTCATCTTCTCTGCCACGTAGCTTCTAGCTGTAACGAAGCCTCAACCGTTAGAAAGGTTTCCTTGGCTCGGGCAGCACCTGCCGATCGTCTCCATCCTCATCTTCTGGTTTCTGTTTCGGGTGGTCGATGAAGCCCTCAGCATTGACGGGCAGGGAGAGTCCCGAACTATCGCAGTGGAAATCGTCCTTGGTCATCCCCAGTTTGTTCATTATGGCAGGCAGCACTTGATGAATCATCCTCATACCTTGCAACAGTTCGTTCATGTAGATGTCGGGGTGAATCTGCAGGGAGCGATACCCCATTCCCGCGCACTCAGCCTCACTGCCCAGTTCTCCCGCAGATTGCGACACCAAATCCATCACCTCGATGGGGAGCGGAACCTGGGATTCGTAAGCCATTTTTTTCAGCTTGGTGAGCCACCGCACGTAATCTTTCGTGATCTTCCTCTGGAACAATTCAAAGTGCTCTTTCGTGACTAAGCCATTGGTGTCCTCGAAATCAAGTTTGGACGCCGCCAAGGAGAGCAAATGGCTATCAATCTCTTCGAGTTCCCAATGGCTTGACCCGATGGCGTCCAACCCACCCTCGCTGTGCTCGTTGTAGATCAAGGGGTGAAGGTTCGCAGTAAAAAATGCAGACACATCCGTGTACGATTTGTAGATCGAATCAATCAGGTGTGCGTGTGGGCTGCTAGAGATCAGAGTCCAGAAAGCATCGGAGTCTGATTCCTCGTCACCGACCTCTTCCGGACTGGCAGAACGCCACCACGCAAGGAGCTCATCGTCGATCTTCCCCAGTTCGGCGGGAAAGTTACGACCACGACGCCGAATGTTATGGGGTTAATGACACCATAAATGTCGCTTTTTAGCTGTCATTATAAGTAACGTGGTACGATTAGCACCATAAGTGTCTACTGTCGCCGATGACTCTTGCCGAGCGTTTGAAAAACTTCGAAGACCGAGGGTTTCGAGCCGAAACCGCCGCCGTGTTGGTGCTCATCGAGGAGGCACTGCATAGTCTTTTCACCAGTTTTGCGGACACGTTCGTGCTTTTCGGTGGGGCGACTCTCGTCTTGTTCTATGGAAGTCAGAGGCATTCCGGTGACATTGATCTCTTGCCCAATTGTGACGAAATCCCGAATGCCGAGACGATCATCGATTCCATATCGCCCGCACTGGGCGAGGTCGCACAGGCGTTAAGGCTCGCTCCCTTGGCAATCAGCGTAATTGTCGATAGCGACTATCTTCTGAAAATCAAGGTGGAATCTAAAGATCAAAGAACTTTGTTCACCATTGATATCTCGCGGACTTCGGCAATCATAAAAAGCGAACTTGTTGAGCAGCCGATCCTCACAGAGGACGCCATCGTCAAATACCCAACCCGAAATTTGCTTCTGCTGCATAAAGCTGAAGCCTTCCTGGGCAGAAAGAACGTTAAGTGTAGAGACGCTTTTGATATTAAGGTCCTGAAGGACTCAGGAGCAGAATTGGATGAGAATCTCAAATTCCATCTAGAAGACGGAGTTGTCTCGGACCGGCTTGAAGATCCAAACTTCATCAATGAACGAATTGCCGCAGTGACGCCTAAACGCTGCGAGGCTGAACTACGCGAATATCTCCCCGAAGAGGTGTATCGACAACTTGCTGGAAAAGAATTCGAACCACTGCGGCAATCCCTGCGCGATCTATTCGCGGAGTGGCTAAAACAATGAAAACATCACGTATCGACTGGGCGAAATTCGTATCGGAAGAAGCTAAAGTCTCTCCACTATTGAAGTCGGATGAGATCGCCCGCCGTTTGGGAATGTCTGAGCTGGTTGTCCGAAGATCGTTTCTCAGACTCGTGAAGAGAGGAATGATCGAACACTTTGCGAAGAAGTGGTTTATCAACCTGCTTGCGCGAGACTTCTTGGGTCGTGAACTTGTGAATCTTCTCCGGCCTCGATCATATGTTTCACTTCAAACGGTCCTTCGAGAGTCGGGCATAAGCTCACAAACGCCAATTTCGATCACGGCCGTTACCACCGGCGAACCAGCGTCGTTCAGTTCGCGCACGGTGTCGATAACGTTCAGACATATCAAGGCTAGTCTCTATTGGGGGTTCCAAACACGTAAAACCCTGTACGGGAGGTACAACACTGCAGAACCAGAGAAGGCTCTGTTGGACTGGTTTTACTTGGCGCGAAAGCGCGGAACTGGGGCAATCACCGACGAGTTCGACCTCCGCAAGCTGGATCGCGACAAGCTTCTGTTGTACGCGCAAAAATATCCACGACCTGTAAAATTCGAACTGCTTGAGTCGTTGGCTCGTACTGGTGACGTTCTTTCGGACGCCAAGTCGTCCGCTTCGCGTGAAATCAAAAGGTAGCGGATCTTAATGAAGTGGTAGAGTTTCGTGCGGGTGCTTCTTAATGACTTGGCAATGGACTCTTACCCCGAGACTCGCCGGCAAAGCGCTTCACGGGCAAAATGACAACGAGCTGTGGAAATCCTGAAAAACTGACACACTTTCTTACACAGTTGCACATTCGTCATTTTGGATGAAAAGGGAACTTAGCCATAAACAGGTAGTAAAATAAAGCACTTGCAAGTAGCGCCGGGATGGCGGAACTGGCAGACGCAGCGGACTCAAAATCCGCCGGGCTTCGGCCCTTGGGGGTTCGATTCCCCCTCCCGGCACCACCGATCTTTTTTGGGAAGCTACATTGCTTCGAGTTTTCTCGCCCCATCTCTCCGGTATTGGTCAATTGCTTTGGAATATTTCTGCAAGACAACGGCCGCACCTGTGGAGTGCGGCCGGAAGGGAAGCGCTACGGATTGAGTTGATTCGAGGCGACACTGCGCGTGTGGCGCCTCGAATTTCAGTAAGTCAGAATCGAACGCGGAAGCCCACTTCGATCTGCCGGTCGCCTCCCAGTTGTTCCTGCGACGAGCCGGGCAGAGCGCCAAAAAGTGAGGAGCTGAAGAGCCCGGTGGTCCCGGTCGCGCTCGGATCGAGCCACTGATTATGGTTGAAAACGTTGGCGAAGACACCCTGCAACTCCATGCTAATGCCTTCCGTTACCATAATGTTCTTCCTGATGCTCAAGTCCATATTCCAGTACGGCAGGCCAAAGATGTTGCCGTTGCCGCCATCCTTATTGTCCAGACCCAGAATTGGATTGCGGAAGTCATTAATGGCAGATGTGCCCGCCTTAAACATATTGACGGGCAAACCGCCGGAGGGATTGTTGTAATAGGCATGACCGTGAGCAATCGGAGCGATCTGAATCGCGTTTTCGTTTCCGAAGAAGTTCACGTTGTCTCCTGCTCCGTACTCCTGGCCATCTCCAGTCGTGGTAAAAATCTCGACTGGCAACCCACTACCGGCTGTGAACACGGACGCGAAAGACCAGCCGCCCAGCGCCCGTCCCACGAGCCCATTCTGTCCCTTGAAGAAGGGCGGCTGGTAGACGAAGAAGGCGTTGTAGACGAACTTGCGGTCATAGTCCTGGTAGCCGTAGGTCGTCCCCAAATTAAACGGATCGTCCGGGGTGATCTCGCTGGAGGCCTGAACCACTCCTCCGGTTCCCAACGCCTTGGACCAGGTGAAGTTCGACTGCATAGTCAAACCTCTCCAGTCCGCCATTTTGACGGAAGCGAAGCCGGCGTTGTAGTTCCCATAACCTATGCTGCCGTTACTTGCAACGCCAGACGAGAACTGGCCGGAGTTGTTGAGCATGGTTGGGCCGGAAAGAACGCCCCCTTGGCCACCGCTGGCGATGGTCTGCATCGGGCCGGAATCCAAGTCACTCCACAGGCTCCATACTTGAGCGTTAGCGAGGTTGGCCCCTTCATTCAGCACCACGGCATTCGTGCAGCTCGTCGGGGTGACCATGTTTGATCCGACGAGGACGGGAGCGCTGCAGTAGTGAGAGCTTGCGCCGCCAAGTGCCGTTTCGAAGAACGGCTGCGTAGTGACATTGCCTGCGACAGCAGCGCAGCCGCCGCCGGCCAGCCCAGCAATGCCGCCGCAGTATTGCAATACGGTGTTCGCGTAGGCTTGCTTAAACTGCTGCCCACCCAGCGTCATCATGTACGGCACCGCGTTAAGGTTAATCGGCTGGTACTCGTGGGTGATTCTGCGTCCGATGTAGCCGAACTCCAGAGTGACTCTGCGGGCCAACTGGCGCTGGACGGTGAAGTTGAAGGAGTCGGACACGTTGGGACGGAAATGCGGATCCAATGCCTCGCTGGCACTGCCCTCGGTCGTATTGATCCCCGTGAAGAGCGGTTGCGGCAGGGTCGCAGTGGGTATGAGGTTCGAGTCAGTCTGGAGCGGAGCGATGGGGCCACCTTGCGCAAAGGACGTCGCTCCGATCCGGAAGGCAGTCGAAGGGCTGGCTGTTACAAGGCCAGACGGGCACGAACCACCGTTAGCGAAAAGGTTGTTGGCGCACTGCACAGGCTGGATGGGTCCGACGCCGAGCAATGGTACCAGCGCCTGATCCACACCGTTCAAGCGGCCATAGATGCGGCCATAGCCTCCACGGATGACCGTATCTTCGTGGCCGAAGATCTTACCCATCGGCGAATCGGCGTCGAAGTGCGGGCTCCAGGCCACGGCGATCCGCGGGCTGAATTCGCCGTAGTACGGGTCATACACCCGTCCCGAACCGTCTCCAACGTTATGCACCAGGGCAAAGCCGAGCGCAGGATTGTAGACCTGTCCAATTAGCGCCGCGGCTTTCCGCTGCGCCAGATAGGCACTCATTGAAACCGGCGTGTCGCTCGCATCCACCAGCACATCCTGTTTGCCAGTCGCTTCGGTCGGAGGCTGTTCCAGAGTCCAGCCCAGACCGTAGGTAAGGGTGAACGTCGGCTTCATGTGCCACGTGTCGCTGAAATAGGTGTTGAAATATGGAATCGTGAGGGTGTCTTCCGCCGGCGTCAGCGGAGGATTCAAGGTGAGACTTGCGCCAGAACGGGTATAGGCAATCTGCGAGATGGAGACGATGCCCAGCGCCGCAGCGGTCAGAGCGGCACAGTTGGGGATATCGGTTGTGGCGGTGCAAATCGATAAGTCTGACCCGCTCGCCAGTCCCGATCCGCTGTTCCCTATGCCGAGCGAATAAACCGGCGCGTAGTTGATTCCGCCGCCGTTATCGGTGCGTTGATGCTGGTTCCAGTTGTGCTGATAGGTACCTCCAAATTGCAGCAGGTGGTTGCCTTTCAAGTTGGAGACGTCGTCGCGCACCAACTGGTCATGTCCATCCCAAAAACGGGTGCGGGTATTTTGGGTGTTAACGTCGTACGGACCGAGATCGCTGGCTTCCCCCAGCTCCTGGCCGCTCATAATCTCAAGTGCTCCGCCCAGGCCTGCCAATTGCGGCGTATCCCCCTGTCGAATCCATTGCCAGAAGTTACGCAGGAAGCTGTAATGGAAGTCGTTGGTGGTGTTAGAGGTGATATTGGTGGTCAGGCTCGCTGCCCACATTTGTGGCTCCGCCGGATCACGCGACAGCGAAGCTGGCACGCCCTTCGTGTCGCCAGGGAAAAAGCCGCCGATGTCAACCTGGTCAGTCGTAGCGGCTGTCAGTTTGTAGAAGTGATAGGTGGCATTGAAATGCCACTTGGGCGAAAAATCGTGGTCGAGGCGCGTAGCTACGAATTTGCTAGTGATCGGAATGCCGATATTGCCCGCGAACCCCTGCACATTCGTTCCGTCGCAAAGTTGCTGATAGCAGGCTGCATTCGACTGGGGCTCGTAGGTGTTCCATATCTGCGAGACCAGGGGATTGAGCCCGATATGAAGCGGGTCAATGCCTGTGGGTCCTCCCAACTGGTAAACGTGGTTTGTCACGGGATCAATGATTTCGCCGGCCATCAAAGTTTGCGATGGTACATTCCTCTGCAGCGTGATGGATTGAGGGAAGTTAAAGCCCTCGTAATTGAAAAAGAAATAAGTTTTCCCTCCGAGAATTTCTTTCGGAATAATTGGCCCACCGATCGACCCGCCGTAGCGGCTGTAATGGAAGCTGGGAAGAGGAGCAGAGCCGGGCTGAAGAGAGTTATTGTAATCATTCTGCCAGCTCTGAGACGACCAGTTATTGTCTTTATAGTACTCATAGCCTGTGCCGTGCCAGGAATTGGTTCCGCGCTTGGTGACAATCTTTACCTCGGCTCCGGCGGAGCTATTGAAATCGGCGGTCTGGCCGGCAGTATTTACCTTGAATTCCTCGACACTATCTTGCGGGGTTGGGATCACGCCCGTGGGGCCGCCATTGCCTGTTCCCAGGTTATTCTGCGTGGCCACACCACCGGTTGGATCGCCAGCATAGCTTTTGGTATAGACGTTCATACTGCCGTCCATGTCATTGGTGTTGTCGCCGCCGTCGAGCGAGAAGTAATTCTGGTCGAGCACCGCGCCGCCTACGCTGCCGTCCGGACCTACGCCTGGCTGCAATTCGACGAACGTGCTGACGTCGCGGCCGAGGCTAGGCAGGTTGTCGATGGTGACGCTGTTAATCGTATTTCCCACCGTAGCGTTCATGGTCTGCAACTCATTGCCGACGGAGGAGACCTCCACCACCACATTCGCGCCGCCCACCTGCAAGGACAAATTGGCCGTGAGATTGACTCCGACCTGCACGGTCTGATTCTCAGTCTTGGTGGTGGCAAATCCCGCCTTGGCGACAGTGAGAGTGTAGGTGCCCGGGGTAACGTCGGCAAAGAAGTAACGCCCGGTCGCGTTCGAATTCGCAGTGCGCGAGATATTGGTTGCGATATCGGTCAGTGTAATCGCGGCGCCCGCCACCACTGCATTCGACGGGTCAGTCACAATACCGGAAACCGTACCGGACGACGCCGATTGTGACCACAGGGGCGGAGCACTGCCCACGCAAACTACCAACAGAAGAACCAGAACCAACTTTACGCTGCGGATGTCCATTGTTTCCTCCGACCGAAAGATTGAGAGTCGCGACTGAAAGGCGAACTAGACGCCAACACTTGCACGATGTGAGTGTTAAGCAATTAGCGAACCAGAGGGTCGTCGTCGAGTTTTCAATCGGTTACATCAGTGATCGGGTCGACGGTTATGAAATGCCGGATGGCAAGCTTGACCTACTCGGGGCGTTTGGCCTGCGCGTGGAGTCGCGCGCCTGTAGGACTGCGACCGTAGAGTGTAGGACTACTCCAAACAGGAGACGAATTTCCAACAATCCAGATTTCCGGAGACTTCTTCCGCTTGACCCTGGTGATTCGAAGATACATACTGGTTGGTATGTCGGCAGCACGCAAGAATCCGAAACGCAGAGCGACCAGAGTGCGCGATCCTGAGCGCACGCGGGAGCGTCTGCTGCAGGCGGCATTCCGCGAGATCTATAGATCGGGTTTTCAAAGTGCCAGCCTGGATGCAATTCTGGCCTCAGCTGGCGTCACCAAGGGGGCGCTGTACTACTACTTCAAAAGCAAGCGAGGCTTGGGCTACGCCGTCGTCGAAGAGGTCATCGCCCCCCACACCTACGGCCAGTGGGTGCGCCCATTACAGAGCCGCAAGGACGCTATCGATGCGTTGATCGGCGCCGTCCGAAATATACCCGTTCAGCCGGCAGTTGTGCGGGGCGGCTGTCAGTTGATCAATCTGGCGCAGGAAATGTCTCCTCTTGACGCGGGATTCCGGAAGCGGCTGGCGACAATCTTCGATGCCTGGCGAGAGGCCGTTGCCTCGGTTTTGCGAGAGGGCCAGGGCAACGGAAGCGTTCGCCGCGACGTGGAACCGGCGGACGCCGCCGGATTACTGATCGCGATGGTCGAAGGCTATGGCGCGCTGGCAAAGAATGCTCAGGATCCGAAAGTGATGAAGGCGGGAATCAAAAATATCGTGGACTGGCTGCGGTCCTTGCGAACGCCGGGCAACCGCAAGCGGGTCTGATCGCATCGGTGCTAAGGGATAGCGTGACGCGGTTACATACCAACCGGTTTGTAGGCTCGGCGAGTTCGCTTCGACTGCAGGCGCACCGAGGCAGGAGCAAAAAGAAAAACGAATTGGATCTGTCCTCTCAATAACAGCTCGGTGAGACTCAGTAACACAGGAGGAAGTGATGAACCGAAAGAGATTCCAGGCGAGTGCCTCTCTAACCTTCGCACTGATTTTTATTCTGGGCGCTGGCTGGCAGGCGCGCGCGCAGGACGCCGAAGGACCATATCCCACCATGCTCCCTCTCGATCAATACCTGATGAACCGCGATGCGGAGATTGCGATGTCCCGCAGCGCCGGCCCGAACTCGGTTTCGAGCGGGGCCAAGGTGTTGGTTCTTGGACGGCATGGCTATGAAACCGCCGTGGAGGGGACGAACGGTTTCGTGTGCCTGGTGGGAAGATCGTGGGATTTACCGAAAAACAACCGGGCTTTTTGGGATCCAAAGATACACGGTCCAATCTGCCTCAGCGCTCCGGGTGCGCGGTCTTTTCTTCCAATCTACTTCAAGAAGACCGAACTGGCGATTGCCGGACGTTCGAGCACTCAGATAGAGGACGCCACAATAGACGGCATCGCGAAAGGTGAGTTGCCCACGCCCGAACCCGGTTCGGTGTCCTACATGCTGTCAAAGCAAGGGTATTTGAATGCCGGCATCAAAGGGCCCTGGCTTCCCCACGTGATGTTTTTTGTCCCCGAAATCGACCCTAAAGCCTTGGGATCCGACTTGGGGGATGACGTCCCGTTGGACGCGCACGAAGAAAAAATAGGCCGCTATACCACAATTGACGTTCCGGTAAGCAAGTGGTCGGACGGAACGCCGGCGGACTCGGGCGATCATGCTCACTGAGGTTCGTTATGACGACGATGGCCAGAACGCATGCAGAAGCGCGCGAAGATTTTGAGAATGTTCAGGAGAAAAAGAACGTTCGGGATCGGTATTCGCCGAACAGGATCCATACTTTAATTGTGATCAGTAAGGATAAGGAGAAAAAATACGTGAAACCAAAGGCAGTCAAGATGATCGCATTGGGATTCTTTGCGCTGAACCTTGTCCTGAGTACGGCCCGGCCGGTGCAAGCACAAGACGCCAAAGGACCCTATTCGAACATGGCGCCGCTTGATCAATATCTGATGGCGGATCGTAATGCCGAGATTGCCATGGCTCGTAGCGCGGCGCCCGAGGCGATTTCAGGCGACGCCGAGGTTCTCGTCCTCGGACGACATGGCTATGAAACCGCAGTCCAAGGCAAGAATGGTTTCGTATGCCTCGTAGAGCGAGCGTGGATGGGCTCATTCGATGGTGACAAGTTTTGGAACCCCAAAGTTCGAGGGCCGGTCTGCTATAACGCGCCCGCTGTCCACTCTATCCTGCCCCTGACGTACAAAAGAACGGAGATGGTATTGGCCGGTCAATCCAAAGCTCAGATCCTCGACGGCATGCGGACATATGTTAAGCAGGGGCTGCCACCTTTGGAGCCTGGAGGCATGGCCTACATGATGTCGAAAGAGCAGTACCTTACCGACTCCGACCATCACAACTGGATTTCCCACTTGATGTTTTACACGCCGCTGATGAGCGCTGCCGCTTGGGGCGCAGATTTGCCCCATTCTCCCGTGATGCTGAATCCACAGTTCAGGGGCGCTCCTGAACCGATCGACGATTTCATGGTTCCTGCGGGCTGGTGGTCGGATGGAACGCCCGATCCGGCCAAGGATTAGCAACGCGAATTAATGTGAGCCGTGTGCTCTCAAGAGGCATGTCATCTATGAAAAGCGCGTTGTGTTTCGTCTTGGTTGTGGTTACTTGCTTTGCGCTGCTAGGCGCGGCGCCTGAAGAAAAAGCGCCCAAGCCACAATATGACCAGAAGGGCCAGCTTATCCGGCCTGCCGACTACCGCGAATGGATGTTTCTCTCCGCTGGCTACGGCATGAACTACAGCCCCGCGCCCGGCGGCCACGAGCTGTTCACCAACGTCTTTGTGCAACGCTGGGCTTACAACGAATTTGCGAACTCCGGGAAGTGGCCGGAGCAGAGCATGTTCGTCATCGACGAACGGGATGCTGCGAGCCGAAGTTCCATCAACCAGAAGGGCCACTATCAGACCGATCTGATAGGACTGCCGGTCGAAGTAAAGGATTCAACCCACAATCCGGATAAGTGGGCCTATTACTTCTTCGGGGCCGACGGGAAAACTGCCGAGGCTATGCCCAAGGGCAACGTCTGCTGGTCATGCCACGAGGATCATGCTGCCGTCGAGCACACGTTTGTGCAGTTCTATCCCACGCTGAAGGTGGTGGCGAAGAAGTTCGGGACATACAACGAGGAGCGGGAGCAAGTGACGGACCCGAAATAAAAAGAGGGAGGAATGGTTTTGGCTGAACTGTCCAAAGCTGAGATCATCGACGTCGATCCGCAAATAGAGGCCGCTTGTGCAGACCTGCCGCTGCCGGAGCGGCCTGCACGGAAGCTTGCGTCGGGGACGTCTGCGCGGATTGCGATCAAAGCCAAGAAGAGAATTCTCTTCATCGATGCGGCGGATGTGATCGTGGTGGAAGCCAAAGGAAAGTATGTCTTGTTATTGCGTACCGCAAGTTCGCACATACTGCGAGAGTCTATTTCGACCATGGAGGAAAAGCTGAATCTGCACGGGTTTGTGCGAATCCATCGCTCTGTGCTGGTGAATGCGGCCATGGTTGAAGAGATGCATCCATTGTCTACGGGCGAGTATGTGCTCCGCGTTCGAGGAGGAAGGGAATTCACAGTCACTCGCACATACAAGAAGAACCTGCAACTCCTGGCGCAGCTGTGGATCGGTATGGAGGATTTTCTTGCCGAGTAGGAATTTAGATGCGAAAACGGCAATGAGCTCGGGCACAGAGGAATTTGTGGGAAGCAGTAATGCGCACGTTCAGGAAGTTGTGAAAGCCGCGGAAGAAGATCTGCGACAGCTCATACGCCAGCGCGCTGACATTGTGAAGCGGATTGGCACAATAAAGCAAACGATCGTAGGATTGGCCAACGTATTCGGTGATGATTGGTTGAGCGAAGAGCTAGGGGAATTGGTCGGTCGGAAAGACAGAGGACGGCAACGAGGATTGACCAAATCCTGTCGCACCTTGTTGATGGAATCTAACCGCCCACTAAGCGCCCAAGAAATGTGCGAACAGCTTCGGGGACGCACTCCGCTGGTATTACTCCACCACAAGGACCCTGCTGCCTCCGTTACCACGGTGCTGAACCGACTCGTGGCGTATGGAGAAGCTCTCAAAGTGCATGATGAAAATGGACGACGGGCTTGGCAATGGTACGATCAGGGGCGTGCTGATGTGAGTGCTAATTGTTGATGGCTAGCCCTTGCCACTTAGTTCCTCGCCGCCAGAGCCACACGAGAGATTCGCTGCGGACGCAACTTGATGCAACCAACGAGTTGATCAGGATTAATCCAGGCACCCAAAAAACCGTTCTGCGATCACATTTTTATGAATCTCCTAAATGTGCGATCTTCGAGTATAATTCGCGGCACTCGGACAGGACGGGCTGGAGCCGATCTAGAAAAAGCACAGGAAATGGAGAGGCGCAAGCGGGCAGGAAACCCACGTGTGTATTCTCATGGGTTTCGCCCGGCGTGGTCTTCTTCCTGGGAGGCTATGTTAATGAGGCGAGTCCATCAGCAAGCAAGCAGCGGGCAGCAGGAGCGATCGCGGTGGTTTTACCTTCGATGCGGGCAGAGAACAAGGCATGCCATTTGTGTTTTTGTAGGATTGGCATTCCTGAACTCCTGGGCGATGGCGCAATCAACCAGCCTGCTGAACGGCAGCGTTACCGACCCGTCTGGCGCAGGAGTCGCAGGGGCGAAGATTACTTTGACCGACCCCGCGACCGGCTTGCAGCGGACGACGACAAGCAACGGGACCGGGCTCTACCAGTTCCTGGATGTGCCGCCGGGTGACTACCGGCTGGCGGCAACCGCAAGCGGCTTCTCGCCCTACGTGGCATCCAACGTCACGCTGGTGGTCAAAACGCCCTCCACAATCAACATTCAGCTTCAAGTAGAGGGCATCAAGACATCCGTTGAGGTTGAAGGACAGGCGCCACTGATTAATCGCACCGACGCATCGCTCGGCAACACTTTTGAGCAAGACCAGATCGCAGAATTGCCCATTGCCGACCGCAACGTGGTTCAGTTGCTCAGTCTGCAGCCGGGGGTCTCGTACATGGGGATTCAGAGTCAGTCGCTACAAGACACCGACACGCGCAGCGGGGCGGTGAATGGCATGCGCAGCGACCAATCGAATGTGACGCTCGACGGCATTGGGGTCAACGACCAGAACAATGGTTACGCTTTTACCAGCGTATTGAATGTGCCGCCCGATTCGGTCGAGGAGTTCAGGGTTACCACCGCCAACTCCAACGCCGACTCCGGCTATTCCAGCGGCGCGCAGGTCGCGCTCGCGACCAAGAGCGGCACTAACAATTTTCACGGGACGGCCTATGAGTACAATCGCAATACGATTTTCAGCGCCAACGACCCGTTCTTGAGATGGTCCCAGGTAAGCAGCGGAGAGTCGAACACGGCCCCGAAGCTCTTGCGCAATGTATTTGGCGCAGCCGTCGGAGGGCCGGTCTGGAAGAACCGGCTCTTCTTCTTCGCCATGTATGAAGGTCGGCGTGATGCAGAAGGCACCAGCGTATTGCGTGATGTGCCGAGCGCGTCATTGCAGAGTGGGTATCTGCAATACTTATGTACACTGAACTCGGACGGCAGCCTGGACACACAAGCTTGCCCCGGTGGTAGTTTCACAGCGGACGGGCAGACCGTCAGCGTCCAGCCAGGATACAACTGGCTTACCCCTAGCCAGATCACTGCCATGGACCCGGGGAACAGCACGACCGGACAAAAAGGTCCGAACGCGGCGATCGAGGCTCTCCTCTCACAATATCCTGCGGCCAATGAAAACGCGGGCGATGGCTTGAACATCCTCGGTTATCGGTTTTCCTCTAATGCAGATTCTAGCTACAACACGTACATTACCCGGCTCGATTACCACATTACGGCAAACGGCTCGCAAACCTTGTTTTGGCGCGGAGAGATGCAGAATTTCAAGGAGCCTGGGCTGCAACAGTTTCCCGGCCAATCGGCTTCGACGACGTTCCTCGACGACAGCAAGGGTGTGACCGTCGGACTCACGTCGCTCATCTCCCCCACGCTCATCAACAACTTTCACTGGGGCTACATCCGGCAGGGAACGAACAACGCCGGTGCTTCTCAGTATCCGGCAATTGAGTTGACTGGTCTCGACGATCTGGTTCCTTTCACTCGCTCGACCATTTCCTTTGTGCCCAATAACCAGCTCTCTGACAGTTTGAACTGGACGTGGAAAAATCACACGTTGGAGTTCGGCGGCGATGTATTTCTGATTCGCGACAACCACAACAGCTACGCCGACTCGTTCTCCGACGTTCAGACTAACCCGGTCTATCTCAACACGGGCGGAATCGCCAACACCCCCAGCCCGCTTGATCCGGCAAACAATCCGAGTGGACCGGGTCCGTGTACCCCTTCGACAGGGGTTGGTTGCCTCCCCTCTGTGGATCCCAGCTTCGGCCCGAACTACGACGGTGCGGCGGCGATCCTATTGGGAATCTTTGCTGAGGGTGACGGCATTTATAACTTCAACCACAACGGGACAGCGTTGGCGCAGGGTACGCCGATTAGCCGCCGTTACGCAATCAACGACTATGAGTTTTACGGGCAGGATACCTGGCG
Organism: Candidatus Sulfotelmatobacter sp.; assembly: GCA_049280095.1. Taxonomy (GTDB): domain Bacteria; phylum Acidobacteriota; class Terriglobia; order Terriglobales; family Acidobacteriaceae; genus Sulfotelmatobacter. The sequence continues at coordinate 138,579 of JBAPPL010000053.1, forward strand.
GATGACGCCTCGGCTGACGCTCACATACGGCTTGCGTTGGGTGCTCGAAGCTCCGCCTTACGAAACCAATGGATATCAGGTTGCACCTTGCGTGGAGGCGGCCGGCGGTGGCTGCACCAATCAAAACGTGGCTGACTGGTTCAACCACACTGCGCAATTAGCTTCGCAGGGAATGTCGGCGAATAGCGCTGGAGAGATTTCATTTGTGCTTGGCGGACCTAAGAATAACGGTCCGGGCCTGTGGAACTGGGACCATAAGGATTTTTCACCGCGCATAGCCGTGGCCTGGGCGCCAGACACCGGCGACGGCTGGGTCTCAAAGATTCTGGGAAAGAAAGACCAGTTCTCGATCCGCGGCGGCTACAGCATCACCTACGATCATTTCGGCATTCCCATCGTGAACAGCTTCGACCAACATGGATCTTTCGGCCTATCCACCGATCTCGGAAATCCCGCGGGAGTGGTAACAGTGGCGGGCGCACCGCGCTTTACCTGCCTCACTCCGGGATCGTCAGGTCAGTCCTGCCTGCCCGCACCCTGCGCCTCTTTAAACGGCCCGAGTTGCCTTTTTGGCCCAACGCCGTCGGGCGCTTTCCCTGTGACCCCAAGCAATAGTGCGTTCGCCATCAATTGGGGGCTGGATCAAACTTTAAAGACGCCTTACGCGCACGTCTTCAATTTCTCTCTCTCACGGCAAATCACATCCCAATCATCACTGCAGGTTGCCTATGTGGGCAGCATCGCCCGGCGCCTGCCCATGCAGGTCGATCTGGCCATGCCTGCCAACTTAACGGATCCCTCATCGAAGACGACATATTTTCAGTCGGCCACAATTCTCTCGAAAGCTGCAGCCGCTGGGACAACCGCCCAGTCAATCCAACCCATTCCATTCTTCGAGAATCTTTTTCCCGGCTGGGCTGGCACCACCGCGCAGAACAACCTCGGCCTCCAAGGCACCCCTCCAGGGAGCGCATCCCTACTGTGCGCCCCCACCCCCAACAACAACGGCGCGCTCCCGACGAATCCGACGGCCACACAAAACATCTACGAACTCTGGAATTGTTACCCACACAACGAAACCTTCTCCCTGTTCGAATTGGATTTACCTGCCTCCATTACCGGATTGAGCCCCGCTCTTCCGAACAGCAAGAACGGCCCTTACAGTTTTTTCCACGACCAATTCGCTTCGCTCTACGCTTGGCGTAACATCGGCACTTCCGACTACAACGCGCTGCAGGTGACCTACACTGTTCGTTGGGGAGCAAACCTGCAGGGGCAGTTTAACTATACGTTTTCGAAATCGCTGGATGAGGCATCAGCGGCCGAGCGCGTCGGTCCTTATGAAGGAACTGGCGGGACGGGCGATGATTTGAACGGCGGCGGCATTGTGATCAACTCCTGGGATCCGCTGTCTTTGCGCGGGCTGTCCGATTTCAACGCTTTCCACCAAATGAACGCCAACCTCGTCTATCATCTGCCCTTCGGCAAGGGCCAGAGGCTGGTGGGAGATGCGAATCAGGCGCTCAACGCGTTAATCGGCGGGTGGCACGTCTCCGGAATATTCCGCTGGACAACCGGTTTCCCGGTCACGATCGACAACGGATTCACCTGGGCCACCAACTGGAACATCGAGGGCGATGCCGAACCGAATGGGCCAGCTCCGGTGGCGTCTAACCCTAAGAATGTCATTGTCAATGGCGTGGGGGGGCCGGACATCTTCAAAGACCCGGCGGCGGCGGAAGCGGCTTTTCGCCCAGAGTGGCCGGGCGAGTCAGGCGTCCGCAACAACGTGATTGGGGATGGCATCTTCGATATCGATACCGGGGTCAGCAAGGATTTCTCTCTGGGCGAGGGGAAGCGGCTGGAGTTCAGTTGGCAAGCGTTCAACGCAACCAATTCAGTGCGCTACGACGTCCGCGGACCGGTGGGCAACTCCGCTCAACCCTCGCTCTCCTACGACGCGTCAGAATTCGGCAGATACCTTTCGACGCTGACCACGCCGCGCTTCATGCAGTTTGCTCTGCGCTTCGTATTCTGAGCGTGTGATATGTCGGTTAGGGGCTGGGAAGAGCAAGGGCGCTGCGACCCTGGTGAGTCTTCCTGAAGACGAAGCGGCCAGCTGTTCGCTTGCTGAGATATTACGGCACTGGCGGGAGGCCGACCTTGGCTAGCACTTCGCGAAACTCCTGGTTCTGATGCAGATGTTGAAATTCAAAGTTCGTGATGAGCGTGGTGAGTTTAAGGTCGCGGCGTTGGCAGGCGATTTCGAGATACTTCAGGGCCTCATTGTCCTCGCCCAAAGCTGCGAATGCGTCGGCCACGTCAAAGGCCGAACCGGTGCCGTGGTCGAACGATTCCCGGCTGGTGTTGAGGCGCTGCTCAAGTAGTCCGCGGTGGCCGCCGCTGGCGTAGGCCGCTTTCTGCAGATCGATGTTTTTCTGCGCCTTGGCGTCGTGGCGCAGATGAGCGACCGTCGCGCTTTCCGTAAAGTATCCCGCGTAATTTCCTTCCCGAAAATAAATGTCTTCTGCCAGGTACCGGTGTGGAGGGACAAAGTCAGGCTGCGAGGCTGCGAGCTGCGTAAGCAGAGTTCTGGCCTCCTCTGTTTTTCCCGCCGCAGTGAGAATGCATCCTTTGTCGGCCAGGATGGGAGTCGAGGAAGGATCGAGTTGCCGGGCGCGCTCGATCTCGGCCAGAGCTTCCTGAGTGCGACCGGTCTCGATGAGGAAGGTGGCGTACCAGTGGTGGGCGCGGGGCAATCCCGGGTTCAACTCGAGAGCTCGCTTGAACTCTCGCTCGGCTGTGGCCACGTCGAAGAATCCCCAGAAGCTGGCGAAAGCGAGCGAGTTGTGCGCCTCAGCGGAGTTGGGGTCAAGTTCCACTGCTTTGGCGGCTGCCGCCCGGGCGCGCGGGAAGGCTTCCTGCGGAGCCAGGACGCTGAACTCTCGCAATAGATTGTAGCTGTCGGCCAGACCTACATAAGGCGCGGCATAGGCGGGATCGTGCACGATGGCCTGGGTGAAGAAATCCACCGCCTGGTTCAGATCGGCTGGCGTGCGTTTCTCGAAATGGTAGCGGCCTTTGAGGTAGAGATCCTGAGCCTCGGCGCTGGGCGGCGGCGGAGCAGCCAGCGCACTCTTGTACCGGGGTTCACGATGGCCGAACGAAAAGGCGAGAAACGAGCCCGTGATCAGAACCAGGGGAAGCATCCATAGGAAAGTTATGGTCGCCGACGGAGGGGGCGGTAGAGGAACAGATTGACGATCGGCGGCGGGAACATCCGACGGAAGCTTAAGGGTGAGCACATTGACGGGGATGGTTCGGCCCCGATCGCCGTCGGCGGACACGGCTACTGTGGCAGCGACCTCGACGGGCTCCCAGTTATGGTGCGGAGCCTGCAACCATTCTGCCAGTTCGTCGCCATAGGCGAAGACGCCGCCGCGGATACTGCCCGGCACGCGGTACACCGGAAGCCCGCGTTCTTTTTCCCAACGTTTGACAGTTCGCTCGTCGCGATCAAAGAACGCGGCAATTTCCTTCCAGGAATCTAAGCGCTTCTTCGCCGGGAGAGGCTCACCATGAGCGGCCATAAGCTTTTAATGCCTTGAAATCCTGAAATTTTTTCAGCTGATGCAAGCAAGGCTCGCGTAGTGTAGCTTTCATCGTCGGCCTTGGGAACGCCACGAACGTGCCTTTGTGTGGCCCGATCGAGGGAGGGAGTGCACGAGCGGGCCGAGATCCGCGCCCAGCCTGCCATTAGAGACTTTCGTCTGCGGTTGACAGGTTCTGGCGGGACGCGCCATACTTCGTCGCTGTATCCGTCGTTGCGCCCCTGGCTGGCCCCGCTGCAGGTGGGCGCTTCTGTAAAACGGCGGCTGGCAAGGGTTTGCCGCAATCTCCCAGGAGGATCCCATGCTCCGAGGTTTTCGTCTGGCGCGAAACTTTCTCCCGCTTCTGCTGGCTGCAACCGTCTTCATTCCGTTCGCCTCCGCTTCCGGCCCGTATGTGATTGGCTCGGCCAATACTGTGACGGCTGATCCTAATGTGACGCGTCCTTCGACCAAGCCTTGCGTGGTGCAGCTTTTCAGCTCGGCGCAGTTCTACGATTTCAACGTTGAGAATTTCAGCTACGCTCCACCCACAGATTGTCCCGGCCCCTGGGCCAAGGTGGTGCTGGAATCGGACATCAGCCTGAACGCCGGTATTCAATACGACCGCACTGCCAATTTCTGGCTGGGTCCGGTGAACATTTATTTTGGAACTACGGCCGAGCCTTCGAACATTGGTCCGTCGTGGCATATCGAAAACGACCTTACCGATTACAGTTCGATCTTCTACACCGCGCAGACCGGTCAGGCGAACATCGGAAACACTTTGTGCTGCGGGCTCACTTCGACGATCTACGCCTCGGCGGAGTTGGAGTTCTATCCCCTGGCCAAGGGCGAGAAGCCACCGGTGGTAGCCGACCAGGTGCTCGCGCTCTCTGGCGGTGCTTCTGGCGGTACGGTCGCGCTCAGTTCAACTTCCAGCACGCTCTCCGGCACCTTCACGCTGCCCACGAACGTGGAGAGCGCGTATCTGGATGTCTATTCGCAAAGTCAGTCGAATGATGAATTCTGGTACACCTGCGTGGCCAACGATGTTGCGGCGGAACTAGAGAACTGCGGCAATACCGGCTTCCGCGAGACTGAGATCACGATCGACGGGAAGCCGGCGGGCGTCGCGCCAGTTTCTCCGTGGATTTTCACGGGCGGAATCGATCCTTATCTATGGTTCCCGATCCCCGGCGTGCAGACGCTGAACTTCAAACCTTATCGCGTGAACCTCACACCTTTCGCCGGACTGCTCAGCAACGGCGACCCGCATACGGTTTCGCTCAGCGTTTATAACGCCGACGATTATTTCTCGGATACGGCGTCGCTGCTGCTCTATCTTGATTCCGGCAGCACGCAGGTTACGGGCGCCGTCATTGAAGATACGCTGACCGCGGCACCGTCTCCCGTGGTCACCGAGAACCTGAATGTGCAGCCAACCTTTACCAAGGGCACGGTCAACCTGAAATCGAACCGCAGCTTTACGATCGCGGGCTACGTCAACACTTCGCACGGCAAGGTGACGACGAAGATCGAACAGAATGTGAGCTTCTTCAATGATCAGTACTACGACATCACGAGTACCGTATACCAGGAAAACATTTCGCTGGGTTCATCGGTCTGGTCGACGACCACAACCTCGGGCGGAGGTGAGACCACCGTCACCAGCCAGACGTTCAATTTCCCGCTGGTCCTGGATCTCAACCAATTTGTGGCATCGAGTGGAGACACGGATCTGACCACGAAGGCGACGCAGACGTATGAATCATCCGTAAACACGTGGAAGAACAATTGGCCGGTCTACTCCAGTTTTGTATCGAACACCGGGCACCACGTCGATACCGTTGACTACAACACCTTCCTCAATTCGGAACAGTCTGCCGAGCAGCAATATTTCTCCTGGGGCTCGAACAGCGCTCCGTACTTCTGCACCATCGCTGCGAAGGCCAACGTGCTGACCGCTTTCAGCCCGGGGTGCGCAAAGTGAGATCATTGACGACAACGTCTGGAGTGCTGAAAAACAAAAGGAGCGGCCAAGCCGCTCCCTGATTTATTTGAAGTCCAAACTGCGATTCAGCCTCTGTAGTTCATTGCGGCGGCCGGGTGATCGCTCCCTGCGACGCTGACGAAACCAACGCCGCATACTTGGCGAATACGCCGGTGGGATAGCGCGGCTGTGGCGGCTTCCATTCTTTCATGCGCTGGCGCAGAAGTTCGTCGCTGATCTCAACTTCCAACAGGCGTTTGCTGATATCGAAGTGGATCATGTCGCCGTCGCGAACCGCAGCGATGGGGCCACCCAGCGCGGCTTCCGGTGATACGTGGCCAGCCATCAGTCCGTGAGTCGCGCCGCTGAAACGGCCGTCGGTCAACAGCGCGACCGATGCTCCTAATCCCTCACCCACTATCGCCCCGGTCACGCTCAGCATTTCGCGCATGCCCGGGCCGCCTTTGGGGCCTTCATTGCGGATGACGACGACGTCGCCAGCCTTGATTTTCTTCGAGGTGACGGCGGCCATAGCGTCTTCTTCGCAATCGAAAACCCGCGCCGGACCGCGCTGCTCCAGCCGTTCATGCCCGCTGATCTTGGCCACGCAGCCCTCGGGCGCAAGATTTCCTTTCAGGATGACGAGCCCTCCGGTTTTCTTCAGCGGACGATCGAGCGGCGCGATGACCGGCTGTCCCGGAGTTTCTTTCGCGTCGTTGGCTTCCTCGGCGAACGTCCGGCCTGTGACCGTCAGCGTGGAACCGTCGGCGCACTTGGCATCCAGCAGGCGTTTGGCGATGACGGGAATGCCGCCAGCTTTATCGACGTCTGCGGCCACGTATTTTCCCGAAGGCTTAAGATCGGCGAGCAGAGGAGTGCGTTCGCTGACTCGCTGGAAGTCGTCAATCTCGAGCGCGACGCCGGCTTCGCGCGAGATCGCCAGCAGATGCAGCACGGCGTTGGTCGACCCGCCGGTCGCAGCCACGGACGCGATCGCGTTTTCAAAAGCTGCGCGAGTGAGAATCCGGCGCGGCAGAATGCCAGCTTTCAGAAGATTCAGCACCACAGCCCCACAGCGGAAGGCGACTTCGTCTTTCCGGGTATCCATCGCCGGCACGCTGTTGAAGCCCATGGGAGACAGCCCGATCGTCTCCATCACGGTCGACATCGTGTTCGCCGTATATTGGCCGCCACAGGCTCCGGCGCCGGGGCAGGCTACGTTTTCGAGATCGTGCAATTCCTGGTCAGTAATTTTCCCCGCCGCATTAGCGCCGACGGCTTCAAACACATCCTGGATGGTGACATCCTTGCCGCGATAGCTGCCCGGAGCGATCGTGCCTCCGTAGAGTACAAGGCCAGGAAGATCCATGCGCGCCAGCGCCATGGCCGCGGCCGGGATCGTCTTATCGCAACCCACGACGCATACTACTGCGTCAAACAATTGCCCGCGGCACACGAGTTCAATGGAATCGGCAATCAGCTCGCGGCTTACCAGCGACGCCCGCATTCCTTCCGTGCCCATGGTTTCGCCGTCGGAGATGGCGATGGTATTGAATTCCATGGGAGTGCCGCCGGCGGCACGAATGCCTTCTTTCACCTTGGCCGAGAGCCGCCGCAGGTGAAAGTTGCAGGGCATGGTTTCGATCCAGGTGTTGGCTACGCCGATCAGCGGCTTGCCGAGGTCGGCGTCGGTGAAGCCAATCGCTTTAAACATGGAGCGCGCCGGAGCCCGGTCGCGCCCGTCAGTAATTCCGCGGCTGCGATGTTTGAGATCCATTGGAAAAGATTAGAACACGAATTGTCGTCCCGAGCGAAGCGAGGGATCCTGGTGTTTTCTTGCGCTGGGATGCGGATAGTGCAGGCAAAAACCAGGATCACTCGCCTCACCCGGGATGACAGGTGAAAGTATACGAGTGAAGATAAACAGGAACGCAACCTAAGCCAACGCTGCTCGCGACGACTGCTCCGCAATGCTCTCTGAAGCCGGCGGATGCGCTCCCCACGCCGGGACTTCCTGCTCATGCAAAACCGCCCGCGAACGCACCTCGATGACATCGACGATGGCATACCACTCGCGGTAAAGCTGTCCGATCTGCTTGGGGTTGACTTCCAGCAGCATGGTGACCGCGTAATCTTGTCCGGCGCCCTCAGCGTGCACCGAAGTAAGATCGAGCCCGCGGCGCGAAACCGCGTTGAGGATGCGCATCAGCGTGCCTTGCGCGTTGCGATACCGGATGTGAAAAACTTGCATGTCAGAACCCCTCAAACGAAATTTGTAATTTCGTAATTTGAAAATTTCTAATCTGAAAACCGCTGCGACAACCGTTGAGGTTTTCAAATTACAAAATTACCCGATTACCAAATTACCCAATCTTTCCTTACTCGTCCCCATAAACCATCTCGGACAATGCCGCTCCCGCCGGAACCATGGGATAAACGTTCGCTTCTGGAGCGCAATCAAACACCAGCAACTCCGGCCCCGGCGAGCGCAGAAAATTGTCGATGAGATCTCCCGTCTCGGCCGACACCGGAAACTCCACCATGGCAGCCTCATTCAACCGCCATCCGTGAATTTTGTAAGCCTTGGCAATCTCGACGAAATCCGGATTGTCGCTCAAATCGGTTTCGGCATAGTTGCGTTCGTAGAAGAGCTGCTGCCACTGCCGCACCATGCCCAGATATTTGTTATCGACGATCACCATCTTGATAGGAAGCCCGAGCCGGTGTACGGTCGCCAGTTCCTGAATGTTCATCTGGAAGCCGCCATCGCCGGAAACGCAAAGCACGCAAGTATCCGGCTTCGCCAACTGCACACCGACGGCGGCGGGCAGGGCGAAACCCATCGCTCCTAATCCGCCCGAAGTGATAAAGCCACGGGGCGAGGAAGAACGGTAGCGCTGGGCCGCCCACATCTGATGCTGGCCAACGTCGGCAATGATCACGTTATCCTGCGGCAGGCGGCTGAAAAGCTCGTCGAGAAAACGAATCGTTGGCTGCGCCAGTCCTCGCGGATCAATCTCGGCGCGTTCCGCTCCGCAAGCCACGGCGCGCCAGCCGCTCCAGTCGGGCAGGGAAGCCTTGCGTGCTTCCTGGTGGAATGTCGGAATCGTGTCAGCGAGATTTCCGATCACCGGCACATCGCAAGCCCGCACCCGGTCAAGCTGCGCCGGATCAATCTCAAAGTGGACGATCTTTGCGTTGGGAGCAAAGCGCGTGGGATCGCCGGTGACGCGATCATCAAGACGCGCTCCGAACACCATCAGCAAATCGGTTTCATGCAAGGCGGTGTTAGCCGCACGCGTTCCATGCATGCCCACCATGCCCAGATAGTACGGCGATTGCGGAGGAACGGCGCCCAGTCCGTGTACGGTGGCGAACGCGGGAATATTCAAATCATCGAGCAGGCGGCGCAATTCCGGGATCGCTCCTGAAAGTTTTGCCCCAGCACCTACCAGCGCTACCGGCCGCGTTGCTCGTTGCAGCAAGGCCACAATCGTGTCGCTGAACGCGCCTTCTGCTTTCGCATCGGCAGGCCGGGCGTGCGGCTTGAACTTCACCGGCCCGGAGAATTCCGTCTTCGCTTTCAATATGTCGGTAGGAATGTCGATGACGACCGGCCCGGGCCGCCCGCTGCGCGCCCAGTGGAATCCCTCGGCAATCGCATCGGGGATTTCTTCAATCGTGCGCACCAATCGGCTCCACTTGGTCAGCGAAAGCGTTACTCCGAAAACGTCAGTCTCCTGAAACGCATCGGTGCCGATCATCGCCGTCCGCACCTGACCTGTAATGCAGACCAGAGGAACCGAATCCATTTTGGCGTCGGCGATGCCGGTTACCAGGTTGGTCGCGCCTGGACCGCTGGTGGCCATGGCCACGCCAACTTTTCCCGTGACCCGCGCGTAACCTTCGGCTGCAAACACCGCGCCCTGCTCGTGCCGCGTAAGAACGTGCCGCACTCCGCTCCCGTCCAAAGCGTCGTACAACGGCATGATCGCGCCGCCGGGGTAACCGAACACCAGGTCGACCCCTTCGGCCCGCATGCAACGCAGAACGATGTCTGCTCCCTTAAGCATTCACAACCTGTTTAGGCGCGGGCTTCGGAGCTTCCGCCGGTTTCTTCGCTTCGCGGCCGGGCAGCCAGCTCATCATGCCGCGCAACTGCGCGCCCACAACCTCGATCGGATGCCTCTGCTCTTTTTCCCGCAACTCGGTGAAGTGATAGCCGCCGTCTTTGTTTTCCTTGATCCACTCCCGAGCGAAGGTTCCATCCTGAATGTCGGCCAGAGTCTTCTTCATCGCCGCACGCGTGGCATCGCCTACAACTTTCTCGCCGCGCGTCAGGTCGCCGTACTCAGCCGTATTCGAGATCGAGTAGCGCATGCGCCCGAGGCCGCCTTCATAGATGAGGTCGACGATCAGCTTCATCTCGTGCAGGCACTCGAAATAGGCGATCTCGGGAGCGTAGCCGGCCTCGACCAGCGTCTCGAATCCTTTCTTGATCAGCGACGTCAAACCGCCGCACAGCACAGCCTGCTCGCCGAACAGATCGCTCTCAGTTTCTTCGCGGAAGGTGGTCTGCAGCACGCCCGCGCGGGTCGAGCCGATCCCATGCGCGTAGGCCAGGGCAAACTCGTGCGCCCGCTTACTCGAATCCTGCTGAATCGCAATCAGCGACGGCACGCCGCGCCCCTCGGCATAAACCCGCCGCAGCAGATGGCCGGGGCTCTTGGGCGCGATCATCACCACGTCCACATCGCTGGGCGGGACAATCGTCTTGAAATGAATGCTGAAACCGTGAGAGAACCCCAGAATCTTTCCGGGATGTAGATAGGGCTGAATGTATTGCTCATACACGGCCGCCTGGGTCTCATCCGGCGTGAGCACATGGATCCAGTCGGCGCGTTTTGCTGCCTCATCCGGAGCCACCACCACCATGCCATCGGCACGAGCCTGCTGCGCGCTGGGCCGGTTGGGCTCAAGGCCTACGACCACCTTGTAGCCGCTGTCGCGCAGGTTCTGCGCCTGCGCGTGTCCCTGGCTGCCGTAGCCCAGGATGGCGATGGTCTTGCCCTTCAGGGCCTCAGGATTCGCGTCGTGTTCATAAAAGATAGTAGCCACTGGAGATCTCCTTGTAGCGCCGGCGTCCCGCCGGCAACAGTGGGACGAACCCTAAGGGCCGTCCTCTTGGATTATGTCGCAAACCGACCGGTCGGTCGGTTACTAAAGAAATGCTACCTTCACCCGCGCCCCATGTCAAGCAAGAACTATTCCGTCCGCTTCACCGGACGGGTGCCCACTGACGGCACTCTGACGGGAGGATAGGAGAAGTCAGAGGCGGGCCAACTTTATAGCGAACCACCCCCTCCGAGGTCGAACAGAAGCTTCTGGTCCCCGTTGTCCCGCTCGTTGGGGTGGCAACGGCTACGAATTCCTTACAAACCTGCTCCGGCCTGCAATCTGTCATAAGGCTGAAATTGTATCCGGACTTGGAGCACCATGTACCCGACGTGCAACTCGCATTGCCCAGGGCGGCGTCGATGAGGCTCGCGTGCTCTGCCGAGTAAAAACTGGGTCCACGGGGGTCAGGGCCGAGCGAAGCCAGATGGGGCGCGTATCCTTTCTTGGGGTAAGCGGCGGAATAGCCGACCTGTGCAGTGTTGACGGTGCGCATGTTGGCTACCGCGGATGATTCATTGGCCGCCATCCGCGCGCGCATCAGGTTGGGAATGGCGATTGCCGCCGCCACCAGAATCATGCCGGCATCCGCTGCTCCACTTGTACTGATTCCCCGGATCGCACTTTCCTCGCCATAAGCGCGAAACACAATGGGCGTGGTGGGCGGAGAGATCCGCGCAAAAGCTTCCATCATTTCCGGCGACAGGCGGCGAAGATTCAGAGCCGTCACTGCGGCAGGATCTTCATAGAGCAAGGCGGAAACATCTGCGAGGTGGCCTGCGGGGAGAGATCCCATGAATTTCGCCGACTTGGCAAACGTGTCGCTCGATTTGTGCAGTCGAATTGCTGCGGCCGCCGTTTCATGGCTGGAGGCGACGATCAGATAACCTTCGGCAAAGGTGTAGACAATCTGCATCGGCTTCGGCGTAGAAGGAATCGCTAACGAGTGGTAAGTGACTCCATCTTCCTCGAATTCCATTGCCCGGAGGGGCGTCGTCGCCAGCATCTTCGCCAGCGTTTGCTGCAGATGGTCAGCATCGCTGGTGCGCAGAATGATCTTCCACTCGGGTTTGGGTTCGGCGAATCCCTCCGCTTCCACCGTGATTTCGCCCGGCAGCAGGCTCAGCAAGTCGTCCTTTAGGTTAATGTGCAGCGCCTGCTCCGTCCGGGTAACGTTGGCGAGCGCGTTGGGATTCGAAGTGGAAGAGATGTCTTTGATCTCATCGAAGATCTCTCCCAGATTTTTAAGATGTATGCTGCCCACCATGGCGGCTTGCGGCGAGACAAACTCCAGGCTGCCCAGCGGCGCAGGAGCTGCCAGCCACGATGCTATGCCGTGGCGCGGGCCCATGAAACTCAGTTCCATTTGGCTGTTTGAGCCTTGGGCTCTGTGCCGATACTCCCAGACTACATACTTCGCATCTTTAAGACCTGTGCGATCGAACATCATTTGATTCTGCTGTGTGCCGGGCGGAATCTGGTTCAGGATGGTGTGCAGATCGGCAGCCGCCAGTGTCGAAGTTCCGCCCTGGTAGGCCTCCGTCAGGCGCTGGCCGAAAGGCGTCGAGGCAAAGTCTGTTGTCTTGGCGTCCAGAAAGGCATTGAATCCGCGCACTGACTCCAGGTTTTCGGCAGCGATGACAAAGTCCGGACGCACCAGCACCACGAGTCGTTGCGTGCCAGAGCTGCTTTTCTCCTGAGCCAACCCCTGAAGATCCAGCACACGGACGGGCGATTGCGATTCGCCGGGGCCTTCCTTAAGAATCTGCTCGAGGGCGTTCTTTAATCCCGGCTTACGCAGCTCTGCGACAATCAGAAAATTGCGACTTGCGGCGCCTTTTTCGTGTATCCCGCCCGTTTCGCCGGAGACGACCACTTCATCGCCGAGGTACTGCGACACCTCGTGAAATTTTTCCAGGAAATCCTCCAGGATCGGTCCCGCCGAGCGCAGTTCGCCGTGCTGCCACCAATCCCGCAACACCGCATTCGCCTGCAATTCCTGCCGTAGCGTTTCCAGCGTTTGATGGGCGGTCTCGCCATAATTTGGGAAAGCGAAGTAGTAGGTTGTTGCCATCGGCAGCCGCGGCAATAAAGAGCTCTCGGTACGAACTAGAGGGAGTTGAACATTATTCTTGAGGGCTTCAACTAGATGTCCCAATTCGGTGAGCAATCCGGGATATTTCTTCAGATCGTCGGCGAATGGATTCTCTGGCTGAGGCTTTACTGTGCTCTGGGACAAGCAGGCCAACGGCAAAAGGAAAAACAATCCACTCGCGGCGCAATTAATCAAAGAACGATTGATCAGGGAACGACGGCACCGCGTTCTCGCCTCTTGCATCCCATCACCTCTCTACTCAATTTCGGCTTGACCCGGGGCCCGGTTTTCCGTCGGCTGGCGATCCAACCTGTCGTTGGTTTCCCACAAACTAACATTGCCCAACACAAACGGCCAGCAAAAACGCATCCAGGATGTGGCTAGAAGCTAGAAGCTTAAGAGCTGAGAGCTGAGAGCTGAGAGCTGAGAGCTGAAAGCTGAAAGCTGAAGGTCAGCAGACCATTGGCATTCCCCCGCGCAACTGTTTACCATGTCACCCGATGACCCGCGAGACCGTGGTCGACTCCCGGCAGGAAATTCTTCGCACCGCCGCGCGCCTGTTCCAGCAGCGCGGCTATGATGCGACTTCCATGAACGACGTCGCGGCCGCGCTCAAGCTCAGCAAAGGCGGTCTCTACCACCACTTCCAGAGCAAAGACGAAATCCTGTACGAAATCATGAACCACGCCATGGAGATCACCGAGGAGCGCGTGCTCAATCCCGTCCGCGGCATCGCCGATCCTGAAGAGCGTCTGCGTGCCCTCATTCGCCTGCACATCGAGGTCGTGCTCAGCCCGCGCGATCGCGAGATCACCGTGATGTTGCACGAAAACCATCCCCTGCCGCCGGCCCTGCGCAAGCGCATCAACATCCGCAAGAAGGATTACATCCACTTTCTCGAACGCCTGATGGCCGAGGTGCAGGAAAAAGTGCAGAACAAAGTTCAAAATCACACCAAAGGAAAAGTCAGCCCACGCGCCGCGGCTTTCGCCCTGCTCGGCATGATTAACTGGATTTATCAGTGGTATAAGCCGGAAGGCGAACTGCAGGCCAAGAACCTGATTCCGCAGTTCACCGACCTCATTTTCGGAGGCATTTTCGCTTGAGGGACCCACGAGCATGAAAACCTTTTTCGCCACGCTTCCCGAGGTCGCCGAGCAGCGAGCCGTGAGCGGCAAGCCCTACCGCGAATTTCTGCGCGTGCCGGCGATGAGCGCCGGCCTCTACGTCGTCCCAGCCGGAGGCACCGACCATCAGAAGCCGCATCGCGAAGACGAGATCTACTACGTGATTCGTGGCCGCGCCCGCTTCAAGGCCGGCTTCGAAGACCGCGAGGTTTCCGCCGGCAGTGTGATCTTCGTAGCCGCCGAAGTCGGCCACCGCTTCTACGACATCACCGAAGAACTCGAGGTTTTGGTTTTCTTCGCACCCGCCGAAAGCTAAAGGGGCTTTTCGTGGGCGTATACGGTCGGGAAGGGCACGGCTTCAGCCGTGCCGTTGAGGTTCAATTGGGAGTGGGGCTTCAGCCCCTGAGGGATCACCCTACTTAGCCGGAATCCAATAAATCTCTTCCTTGACCCCGGTCTTGTCGAGGAACCCGCGCCGCTTCAGGATCGCCTTGCTGTTCGCGATCATGTCAGGATGTCCGCACAAGTAAGCGGTCGTATTCGTGGCGTCAAGCTCCCAGTGATCGGCATACTTACGCAGAATGTCGTCGGCCCGCCCGATCTCACCCGGCCAGTCCGCGTGATCCCACGGCCGGCTCACCGTCGGCACATACTTGAACCACGGCAGTTCTGCATCGAAGTGGGTCAACTCTTCTTTGTAGCCGAACTCCCACGGCCGGCTGGCGCCGTTCAGCAGATAAAGTTTGTGACTGCCGTCGAAGCGCCCTTCCTTCCAGTCTTTCGAAAGCGCGCGCACAAAGCTGACGAACGGAGCCACTCCGGTGACGGTCGAAACCAGTAGATGATTCTTGCGCCCGCTCTCTGTATCGAGTGTAAATTTGCCCTTCGGCACTTTCCGCATCAGCAATCCGTCACCCGGCTGCAGCTTGTGCAGCCGCGGCGTGAGCGCTCCTTCGGGCACCAGTTCAAAGAAAAACTCGATCTCATCCTCAAAAGGAGCCGAGGCAATCGAATACGGACGCTCCGTGCGCTTGCCGTCATGTTCCACCCCCAGCGTGGCGTACTGCCCCGGAGAAAACTTGAACTCCCCGCCCGACTGGATGCGAAACATCCACAGGTCCGGCGCGAAGTCCACCCGCTTAGTAACTCGCGCCTGAAAGAACTTGTCGTCCAGAGTAGTCATGAATTCAAAACCTCACCTCTTCAACTAATTAGATGCCACGGTGAAAGCGGGGAACGCAGAGCAGCAAAGTGGAGAGATAATACACGCCGGGCAGAAAGATGACAACCGAACGGTCGTTCGAGTGGCCAGCTGCTCAGCGACGAATGCCGCCACTCCCGGATGGGGACAAAAAAGTTGACAGGTCGCGAAGTCTCTCCACTTCGTCCTCTGTCTTTTTCCAATCTGCAGGCTTCTTCTTGGTCGCCAGCGGCGCGCTCGGGTCGGAATAGAAGCTCAGAATATTGCTTCGCAAGTCGGGAGTAGCATGGTCGAAGTTATGCCCGGCCAACTGGTCCAGCAGACGCGCATAAGCTTGATCGGTCAGCGCGTACTCCCCGGCGCGCGTAGCGTGCCCCGTGTCAAAGTCAGTGTTCGTAAGTTGTAGTTTCCCCGCTGCGGCGTCTTGCAACAGCTTCGTGTAGTTCTCCACTGTTTTGTCCATGCTGGCAATGTAGAGATCCTCCGTCTTCTCGGTCGGAATCTTGAAGTCCAGAGCTTTAAATGGTCCGACCTTGGGCACAAATTTCAGCAAGAACGCGAGTAGCCGCGTTCCGAAGCCGGGACGCCGATAGCCCTTGCCCCACGCCTTCTCATAGTTTGTGCGCGACAGGTAGTAGCGATATTCGCGGGCACGGAAGTTGGGTGTCTCCGCAACGATCTCCTTGCGCCGCGCGATCAGCGCCACTCGAGTCATCTCCGGGATCACTTTGCTGATCGCCCGGCGAAACGTTCCAAAAGCCAGATCTTCATCCGAGATTACATCGCTCAGCGGAATGCCGTAGGTGTCCAGAAACGCCCGCTCCAGCACCGGTTTGGAAATCTCAAAGCCAATAAAGTCGTGGTAGCGATCGGATGTGTAGCGATTCTTCGCCACCTGTGTCACGTCGAAGCCGAATTCCGTGCGGATGTGGGCTTTTGGATTGTCCTCATACGTCACCACGTTTCCAAACTTTTTTTGGAGCTTGGGGAACTCAATGCCCACCGCTTGATTGACGGTTGGATGTCCGCAGTTATCCGCGGAGTAATGAGCCAGCGCGCCCAGCGCGAACGCATATTCATTGAGGTCAGAAGCTTCCTGGAGCAGATTGACAATAAAGTCGCCGCTGCGCACGTAGTGCGTCAGGTCGCTGAAATATTTATTGCCAAACGGGTAATAGCCCATGTCCTGGATCAGCGATCCGCCGTACGCGAAGGCATGGGCGTCCTTCAAATCGTCGTCGGTAGCGGCAGGGAAGCGCTTTTTCAGCAAGGGCTGGAAATTATCCTTCCACGCCAGGTCCACAACTTCTTCATGGCTCAGCACGGAGTAAGCAGCAGAGGTCGGCACCATGCAGCTCTGCAGCAGCACAATCGCCAGCCCAAACCGAATCGTCTCCCGCCAGGAATGGACGACGCCCCTCATTTGCCGAGGACGAGCACCACAAAGCTATCCGGCAAAATACTCCGCCGAGGATGCGGATTATCCGCCGTCGCCGCCGGAGGCGGACCAAACTTCGCCGTCACCAAATACACATTGTGCGTCTTCGAATCCAGCGCCATCGTGCGTGCTCCTGCCTGCGTCGGAACATTTTCCGCCACGCTGAATTTCTCCGGCGACTCCTCGCGCACCACGGTTAGAACTCCTTCGCCGCATGAAGCAAAAGCCAATCCGGTTTCGTCGTCGAATCTGGTCGCATCCACGCCGTCACCAATCGCCGGCGTAGCCAGAACCTTGCCCGTATCCGCATTCACCACGGCCATCATCTTTTCGCAGCCCACAAACAGCCGCCGATTCTTACGGTCCATCGACAACCCCGAGGGCGATTCGCAAGGCGCCAGTGGCCACGTCGACTTCACCACCAGCTTGTTCGGATCAATCGCGGTCAACTCGTTCTTGTCTTCAATGTTCACAAAAATCTCGCCCTTGCCGTCGCTGGCCGCGAATTCCGGCTTGCCGTCCAGTTTGATCGTACCCAGCACCGTGCCCTTAGCCGCATCGATGGCAGTCGAATCCTGGCTGCGGCCATTGAACGTGAAAACCCGCTGGGTCGCCGGATCGTAAAGAATCGCATCCGGATTTTCTCCCGCCTTCACTTTGCTGATCGTCGCCAGCGTTTTGAGATCGAAGATGCTGACCGTGCCTTCGCGGCCATTGCTGACAAAGCCGCGTCCCAACTCCGGCGCCAGTGCGATGCCATGCACGCCCGGCGTGTCGGCGATATCGCCCACGGTCTTGCCGGAATCGATATCGAGCACGATGACGTGAGTCGCGCGCGAAATATACAGCCGCCGCGCCGCCGCATCCGCGATCAGATAATCCCAGCCTCCGTCGCCACCCACCTTTAAAGTATTTACAACCTTATATCCCGGCCCAGCCGCAGCCAGTGCGGCAGCAGCGACGATCAAAACCAGACAAGCTGGCAGCCAACGGCGCACAGAATTTCTTTTCGCAACCATGATTTCCTCCGAAACCACACGTAGCAGCGTCCCGGCATCTAACCACAATTAGGCGCAGCCCAGAAGTAACTTTACCCTATTCCGCGCCGTCCCTACACTGAAGGCATGGATGTATTTCAATCCAATCCGCCGGAGCAAGACTCGCGTGAGCGTCAGTTGTCGCCCGCAGCCCGGCGCGCGCTGCACTCCGTCGCTATGATGGCGGGAGTCGCCCTCGCGTTCCTGCTCGCGATCGGAGGCGGGCCCGTCGCCGTCTGGGGAAAAACCACTGGCCTGTTTTCATCGCGGCCGACTTCTGAACTTTCCAGCGCGGAGCTTTCCGAAACCGATCTCGATCGCCAGCAACCGCAGAAACAAGCCGAACTGCTTCTCGAAAGCGCGGTGAGCCACTCCGCTGCAGACCCCGGTCAGAAAGATGCCCAGAAAGACGCTCAGATCGAAGCCCAAATCGAATCGCGCAGCAATGCCTGGCGCGGTCACCTCCAATGGGATTCGCAACTCGGCGACCTCACCACGGCCGCACTCAATTCGAACGACCGGAGCGTGCGCGCCTCCGCCATCGAAGTGCAGCTCGCGGCTTACGGACTCACCAAGACTGAATCCACGGTCGATGCCATGGTGCGGCAGGCCGACTCGCGCGATCACCGGCGAAAAATTTGGGCTTTGTGGGCCCTGGGCTTGCTCGGCAACCGTGGAGTTCAGCCCGAGCGCGTCGTGCAGGCGCTGGCCGCACACCTGAAAGATCCCGGCAAGAATTCCGCCACAGATCGAGACGAGGATAGGAATAACGACAAAGGGAAAGATAAAGATAAAGAAGAAGACGCGCGCCGCTGGGCCGTCGAAGGCCTGGCTCTGGTAGGGACAACGCCGACCATCGCGCCTCTACTCGAAACCATGCGCGATGATCCATCTCTCATGGTGCGCGAACATGCCGCCTGCAGCCTCGCGCAATCGGGCATGTTGAGCCGTGAGCAGCGCCTCATCGCCGTGCCGCGGCTGATCGACTACTCCGCCGATCCTGCTCTCGACGCTCAAACTCGCGCCTGGGCTTTCCAGGCTCTGGCCGACATCACCAAACAACACCTGCCCAACGACTCCACGGCCTGGCGCAGCTGGTACCAAACCTCATTAGCCAGCGCCCAATGATTCAACGCCCAATGATTCAACGCCCAATGATTCAACGCCCAATGATCAACGCCCAACAATCAGCGTCTCGTTTGGCAAGAGCTATCTAAAACGTTTCCCGAGCTGTCCCCTCGGCGGGCAGGTACGCCCTGGTCCCAGGAGGCTGTGCTGCCAGCTCCACGGGGCGCACCACCCATCTCGCATCTTCACTTCAGGAGAAGAACGAAAAAGAACTCGAGCCTTGCGGCGAAAATTAACCTTGCAAGCGTCTAATGAATTGATAGCATCGAGTTCAGCAGTCGTCGGACTATTTCCTCTCTACATGCGCTCCACCAAACCGATCTCCGCTTCGGTGCACTCGGCAGTCTCCGGCCTGCTGGTGGATCTCCACGCGAAAGGCGGTTGCGAAAAGATCGGACTCACCCGCGAATCTTTCGCAGTAATTCTCTGCGAAGTAGCGACGAAGTATCTGCCCGCAGGCGCGACCCACGCCGATGCCCGCACCTTTCTTCTCACTCTGCGCATCGACGAACTAGCGCTAGCCCAGGGCTGCGCTGCCGGCAACAATTCCGCCTGGGAACTTTTCCTCACGCGCTATCGCGAAAAACTTTATCAGTCGGCGCTGCGTATCGCTCGCGAAGACTCGGCGGCCCGCGACCTCGCCGACAGTCTTTACGCCGAGCTCTATGGCACCACCACACGCAACGGCGAACGCATTTCCAAGCTGGCCTCTTTCACCGGTCGCGGATCGCTCGAAGGCTGGCTCCGCACCGTGCTGGCCCAGGAGTTCGTAAATCGCTACCGCCGCACCAAGCGTGAAATCAGCCTCGACGAAGAAAGCGAAGAGGGCAGTCAATTCGCCGCGCCCCAGCCGGAGCCGCTGCCTTCCGCCGACTCCCGCCTGGAATCCGCCACCGATGCCGCCCTGGCTGCGCTCGACCCCGAAGACCGTATGGTGCTGGCAGCCTATTATCTTGACGGACGCACCCTGGCCGAAATCGCCAGAATGCTGGCCGTGCACGAGTCCACCATCAGCCGCAAAGTGGACAAGCTTGCTAAGGCGTTGCGCAAGAAAATCCTGGCGGGCATGGTGCAGCAGGGCATGTCCCGCCGCCAAGCCGAAGAGGCGTTCGAAATGGACGTCCGCGACCTGCAAGTAGATATTCGCCGCAGTCTTGCGCAAGATTCCCCGGCACGAGCGTTCTCAGAGAAGGAAGTGCGAGTCAGAACCCGCGAAGGCTCCGGATAGGCTTCGCGAATAGTTTGAAAGGGTGCGGCTCTGAACCGCGCCGATACCAAATGGAAAGCGTTCCAAAATTCGTAGTAAAGCGGTTGCAGTGGCCCGTCGCGGACTCGCATCCCGATGCCGATCTGCTCACCGCCTTCGCCGAGCAGTCTCTAGCGGGTGTTGAGCGGGACTCTGTGATTGAGCATCTCGCGCGCTGCGGCGATTGCCGTGAAGTAGTCTCCCTGGCTCTTCTCCCGCAAGTCGATGCGCCGCCGGTAGCGCGCAGCGAAAACTGGTTCGGCTGGACGCTTCTTCGCGGATCAGCTTGGCGCTGGGGCGCAGTCGGAGCGGGCGTGATCCTGATTGCTTCGGTAGGAGTGATGCAATTCCGCCGGCAGCAGGGCAGCGAGCTGGCGTCGAACGTCTCCGAGGCGAAGCCGGCGATTTCTGCTCCAGCTCCAAGTGTCGAGCCCTCCGGTACGGTGGCCGTTCCTGAAACTCAGACCCAGGAAGATGCTCTAGCCACTCCTCGCGCTCGAACTCAAACAAAGTTAGCCGAGAACAAGCGTGCTCGGTCCGCCGCCAGGCAGAATCCGGTTCCAGCGCCGGCTCGGACAGTTGAGCCCGCGGAGGCGTCGCCGGCCGCCGAAGCGCAATCAGAGACCGCCCAAGTCGCGACCCAATCGACCGCAGAGAGCCAGCTTCAAGACCAGATCATTCAGAGTAAGGCCGCGGAGCAGTCGCCCACCTATGCGAACCGCGTCGACAAAGCCAAACCCGCATCGCCGCGAGGTTCCCTTGCCATGGCGCCCGCGCCTTTGTTGCACACTGATCCCAGTCTCCTGAAAGGCTTTCCGGCGCCACGCTGGACCATCACCGCCGGCGGCGCGTTGCAGCGCTCCTTCGATGGCGGTAAAACCTGGCTCGATGTCGAGGTCGCAGCGACCGCGGGAAAGAAGCAAGCTGAATTGACTGCCGGGCAGTCAGGCCCGGTCGTGCCCCCAATCTTCCGCGCCCTTTCCGTATCCTCCAACGCCGCCGAAGTTTGGGCCGGAGGTTCGAGTGGAGCGTTGTATCACACCGTGGATGCCGGCAGCAGTTGGGCCCGAGTGCTCCCTTCGGTCGGCGACGTCAATCTCACCGGCGACATCACAAGCATTCAGTTCTCTGACCCACGGAACGGAATCGTCACCACCTCAACCGCCGAAGTCTGGACCACGCCAGATGACGGCCAAACCTGGCTGAAACAACCATAATTTCCGGTCACCCCCGCGCTTTGTCATCCTGAGCGAGATTGTGCTTCGCGGACGCGAAGCACAATCGCAGTCGAAAGCCTGCCCTGAGCGAAGCCGAAGGGGACCCCATGCTCGCATGCAGTGCAGTCGGCCTCGCATGGAGTTTCCACGACGCCCCGGCCCCTGTTTTCTGCGCTGGTTCAGATACCCCTGATGCACCGAATCGGCAACCCTTCCAAACCCGGCAAAATCCCGTTACCAAAGTGACGTTTACACTAATTCGTTAGTTCACTACTATCCATTTCGTGGTTTGGCAGTTCTGGGGGAGGGCTGCCGAGGCGTCCTGAACTGAAAAGTTCGGGGCGCTTTTTTTATTGGAAACCCTTATTGGAATCTAATGTGGGGACAGCCGCCTCGGCTGTCCGCCGGGCGGAGCCCGGCTCCGGCTGCTACTCTGCTCCTACTTCGAGCACCCCGAGCAATACCCGCCAATCTCCAACCGCGACACCACAATCCGGAACCGGCAGTCTTTTTCCACCTGCCCCTTCAGCTTCTCAAAAATGTCGCTGACGAATTCCATGATCTTGCCGCAACGCAGGCAGGCCATGTGGATGTGGTCCCGGTTCAACTTGCGCTCGTAGTAGTGTCCCTCGCCGTGGATGTGCATCAGGTCGAGTTCGTCGATCAGTCCGTGCCGCTTCAACAGCCGCAGCGTCCGGTAAACGGTGCTGCGGTCCACGCTCGCATCCAGCTTCTGGGCCTTGCGCAAAAGCTGCGCCGCATCCAGATGTTTGCTGGCCGTCTCCATCACTCGCAGGATGGCCCGCCGCTGCTCAGTCATGCGGATCCCACGGTCGGCAAGATGCGCCTGCAGTCGGCCCGGGATTTCAGTTTGCGGTAATGGCATAAGGCTCCTCCTCGGTCTGTCGCAACTGGTCGCAATCGGCCTGCGACGGAATCTTTGGCCGGAACTGGACACTGCCCAGCTCTCTCCGGCATGATTATGAAGATTAGTCCCAGATGCGACCCGGTTGCAACTACTGAAAAGGCTTCTCCATCCATCCATCCATGAAGACGATAAGGCGGTTGCTTTCATTCTTATATGCGACTCGATGGCATCTAGCTCTGCCCCTCGCCGCGGCGGCCACCTTCATCTCTCCCGCGACGGCGCAGGAGAGTCCCTACATCGTCACCTACGATCATTATCTCGAGGAGCCTGGCAGCCTCGAAGTCGAGTACTTCTCCACCTTCGGCACCCAGCGCGCGGCCAATGACTTTCACGCCTTCTGGAGCGAGTTCGAGTACGGCGCCACCGCCTGGTGGACCACCGAGCTTTACTTCGACGGCCAGACCACTTTCGGCGACAGCACCATCTTCACCGGCTTCCGCTGGGAGAATCGCTTTCGCCTTCTCCAGCTCGAGCATTTCATCAATCCCGTTCTCTACATCGAATACGAGCAGACCAGCGGTGCCGACAAGATCCTGAAAGAAGTCGAGGGCCACGACGTCGAATCCGACTATGCCATCCCCAACGCCATCGCTCGCAAGGAACACGATCACGAACTCGAATCCAAGCTCTTGCTCTCCAAAACCTTCGCGGGCTGGAACGTTGCCGAAAATACCATCGCCACCAAGAACCTTACCGGCGGCAATCCCTGGGAGTTTGGCTATGCCATCGGCGCCAGCCGTCCGCTGGCTTTGAAAGCCTCGGCGAAGCGCTGCAGCTTCTGCCGCGAGAACTTCATCGTCGGAATTGAAATGTACGGCGGCTTGGGCGACCGCTACAGCTTCGGCTTGCACGACACATCGCACTACCTCGCGCCGGTAGCGGCCTGGAACTTGCCATCGGACTGGACTCTGCGCCTGTCGCCCGGTTGGGGACTGAACGACGACAGCCACCGCTTCCTGCTGCGCTGGGGCGTGTCACGCGAGTTCTCCGGCTTCGGTGACATGATTGCCCACTTGATGGGAGGCCGCAAACAATGACTGCAAAGGGCGCGCGCATCCTTATAACCTCGGCGTCGTCCACTCTTGTCCTTGCGCTCGCGGTTCCCTTCATCTTCGCGCAGAACGATAAGGCGGTGCCGAAGGAAAAGAAGGACAAGTCCGTCTACGCTCAACTCAGGAGAGCTCCCGGGAAAGCAGTCGCTCGGCGCAACCCATTGCAGAACGATCCTGATGCTGTGGTCGCGGGCTCAATCCTATTCGAACAGCACTGCGCCGAGTGCCACGGCGACATGGCAGAAGGTGGCCGCAAGGCGCCAAGCCTGCTCGCCGACCCGGTGCAGCAGGCTACGCCCGGCACACTTTTCTGGATCCTCACGAACGGCGTAGTGCGGCGCGGCATGCCCGTCTGGTCCAAGCTGCCCGAACCGCAACGCTGGCAACTTGTCAGCTTCCTGAAGTCGCTCGCTCCCACCCCAAAGCCAGCCCGGTAACTGCTGGTTGTTTTTGCGACCTTCGCATCCCGCCACGCATCGAATGGCAGGTGGTACGATAAAGGGTTGACCCTGAGTTTGGGGCAGCATTCATACGTCGTATTCATTCAAGACCGTATTCAAATTTAGATCGTCCGGGTCCCGGCCACGACAGCTCTCGTTGTCTCCGAAACATGGAGCGTCTGCCGAACAACGCGACGTCACAACGAGGAGAGATATATGGCAGGCAATGGAATTGTCGAAGTCACTGACGCAAACTTCGACCAGGATGTCTTGAAATCAGACAAGCCCGTGCTGGTGGACTTCTGGGCAACGTGGTGCGGCCCCTGCCGCGCCATCGCTCCCATCGTCGAAGAACTGGCCAAGGACTACCAGGGCAAGATCAAAATTGGCAAGATGGATGTCGACGCCAACAGCTCCACTCCCATGCGCTACAAAGTCACCGGCATCCCTACGCTGCTGGTGTTCAAGGGCGGCCAGGTGGTTGAGCAGATCGTCGGCTACCGTCCCAAGGAAGCCATCGCGCAGGCGCTCGACAAGCACATCGTCTAAGGCAGCCATCA
Source organism: Candidatus Sulfotelmatobacter sp. (assembly GCA_049280095.1). Lineage (GTDB taxonomy): Bacteria > Acidobacteriota > Terriglobia > Terriglobales > Acidobacteriaceae > Sulfotelmatobacter. Next base: position 162,803 of record JBAPPL010000053.1, read on the forward strand.
GCTTTCAGCTAAGAGATCGCCCGGGAGCGATCCCGGGCGTTCGTGTCTGCGTCAGGGCGTTTCCGGCAGGGAGTAGTCGAATTCGTAGGAGTGCTTCCCCGCGTCGATCTTGATCGTCATGGTTCCGGTCAGGCCTTCGAGTTGACCAGTGGCGGAATCCGGGACAACTGTCACGCTCAGTTGCGGCGTGCCCCGCGTCATCGTGCCGCTGTGTTGCAGGACGAAGCTGCCCGTCCGACCCTTCAGTTTTCCAGTGACGCGCTCGATCGCGACGTAGCCTCCTGAACCCTTCACAATAGTTGTCGCCGAGGAGAGCATAAATCCTCTGCTGGTTCCTTCCAGATCGCCGTGAAACTGTTTGTCGATCGACATCCTTCCCAGGCCTGCGTCGCCGTCTTCGACCGCTTGCGGCGTCAGCTTCACTTCAAAGGTTCCGCTTGCATGACTCGTCACAGCTTGCTCCTTCACGGGTGCATCGTGCGCCGCGGATTGGCTCTGGGCACGCCCGGCCAGCCCGAAACAAAGACAGAGCACGGCGGCGCATCGAGCTCCGGGTCGAAATCGGGGTGGCATAGTTTGCTGCCTTTAGTACTTCCTCAGCACGCCAATCACCCGCCCTTGAACTTCCACCGACGCCGCGGGCACAATGATCGGCTTCATGGTTGCGTTCGAGGGTTGCAGGCGGATGTTGTCGCCTTCGCGGTAGAAGCGCTTCAGCGTGGCGTCATCTTTGTCGACGAGTGCGACGACGATGTCGCCGTTGTGGGCGGTCTTCAGCTTCTCGACCAGAACGTAGTCGCCGTCGAGGATGGCTTCGTCTTGCATCGAATCTCCGCGGACTTCTAAGACAAACACTTCTTTCGAGCGCACGAAGTCGGCGAGCGAGATGGTCTCTGGATTCTCGACGGCCTCGATGGGCTGGCCGGCGGCGATGCGGCCGAGCAGCGGCAGCACCAGGCCGGTGTTGACGCTCATGGCCTGCTTGAGGCGTCCCTTGGGCGGCAGCAGGTCGATGGAGCGGCTGCGGTTGTAGTCGCGGGTGAGCAATCCTTTCTTCTCGAGGTTGGTGATGTGCTTGTGCACCGTGGCCAGCGAGTTCAGGTCAAGGCCGTTGCCGATCTCTTCAAACGATGGAGAGTAGCCATGCTCCGCTACGAAGCGGGAGATGAAGTCGTAGACTTCGCGCTGCCTGCGTGTGATCGCCATGGGCTCATTGTTGGCGAATATAAAGCGAATGTCAAGGAGAATCAGTTCTCAGTTCTCAGTTCTCAGTTCTCAGTTCTCAGTTCTCAGTTCTCAGTTCTCAGTTCTCAGTTCTCAGTTCTCAGTTCTCAGTTCTCAGTTCTCAGTTCTCAGTTCTACTCACTCTCGATGAGGGTGTGCGTTGGCAACCTGGGCTTGGGCTATGGCTGCTGACGCCACTCCGGCGGGAAGTTTGCGTGTCGTCCCTTCGGGACTCGATGCATTTGCGAACGCTTTCCCCGCACTTACGTGCGGGGCTAATGAATTTCCCCTCGGCTCCGCTCGGGGCAGGCTCTGCTCCGCGACTGAGGCCGGGATCGCTTCTTGCGGCGGCGCTGCTGGTTGGGATTCGGAGGGTTGGAGTTCGGGGAGTTTGCGGATCATTTCGCTTTCGCAGCGGTCGAAGCGGACTCGACGGGCGTTGCGCACCGCTATGCTTAGGGCTCTGATAAGCAGATTTGCGCGCTGGAGGTCGATCTGATTGCGCACGATCGCATTGATGGTTTCCATCAGCGCTACCTGGATGGCTTCCTCGTTTTCGATTAGGGCCATGGGATGGATGCGGGCCTTCGACGGGGTGGGGACGCCGCGGATCATGCGCTGGTGGAAATAGCAGTAGCTTTCGCCGCGGAGAGCGGGTGAGCCGCAGGGGTGTCCGGTGACTTTGACGTGGATGCAGATTTTGACGGCTGGGTTGACTGGCATCGGATTCAGACCTCAAAAATAATTTGATACCTTTTAGTTAAATTCTTTGCTTTGTGGGACTTGGCTGAGGCTGATGTGATGGCGGCCGGGTAAAATCTTTGGAACCAATGGTTTGCGGCTAAAATATTGAGGAATATGGAGTTAGCCATGCGGTCGAAGTCGTCTTCGGAGCCGGGGGTGGGGTATTGCTTGCGGCTAATCACGATAGGTCGATTCTAACAATGCTTGGGTGACATGGCCTGTGGATGGGGCTCGGGGAGGGGTTGAAGGCAAAGGGGATAAAAATTGTGGCTTGACAGAGTTTTCCTACTTTGGGAATGGGTTGGATGTCACAGACAAGAGTGGGGCTGGGGATGGGGGTGTTCACTTCTGGCAAGGAACGCGAGGAGTCGGGCACCCGACGGGTCAATGAGTGCTGTGGGGATGTTTCGCCAACTATCCCTTTGAAACAGGCAAACTACGTGGGTAGTGTCCTAATTTAGTAGGACACTACCACAATGTGGCTTTCATTGACTTGCCGGTTTCGGGGACGTAGCATTCTGCTGCAATGATCGGCCAGACCATCTCGCACTACCGCGTCATTGAGAGACTCGGAGGCGGCGGCATGGGCGTGGTCTATAAGGCTGAGGATGTCAAACTCGGTCGCTTCGTGGCTCTCAAGTTCCTGCCCGATGAAGTAGCCAAAGATCCGCAAGCTCTCAGCCGCTTCGAGCGCGAGGCCAAAGCCGCTTCAGCGCTCAACCATCCCAACATCTGCACCATCCACGAAATTGACGACCAGCATGGCCAAACTTTTATCGCCATGGAGTTTCTTGATGGCGTGACGCTGAAGCACCGTATTGCGGGACAGCCAATGGAAATCGAGACGGTGCTATCCCTCGCCATCGAAGTTGCGGATGCCCTCGATGCTGCCCACGAAGGAGGAATCGTCCACCGCGACATCAAGCCGGCGAACCTTTTCGTGACCAAGCGCGGGCATGCCAAGATTCTCGACTTCGGTTTGGCTAAGGTGACGTTGTGCAGTAACCGGGTTGCCGAAGGGGCGACTGCGACGATTCAGGAAACGCCGCAGAGCGAGGAGCACTTGACCAGTCCCGGAGCTACGCTCGGCACGGTGGCTTACATGTCTCCGGAGCAGGTGCGAGGCAAGGAGTTGGATGCACGCACGGATCTGTTTTCCTTTGGGGCGGCGCTTTATGAAATGGTGACCGGCACAGTGCCGTTCCGAGGCGAAGGATCGGGAGACATCTTTGACGCGATTCTGCACAAGGCGCCGACGGCTCCCGTTCGGCTGAATCCGGGGGTTCCGGTTGAACTCGAGCGCATCATCAACAAGGCTCTGGAGAAGGATCGCGATCTGCGTTATCAGCACGCCTCTGAGCTGCGGGCAGACCTGAAGCGGCTGAAGCGGGAGACGGAATCGGGCAGAGTGGTCGCAGAGAGTCAGCCGACCAGTGCGTCTGCTTCAGTTCAGTCCGGGGCCTCTGCCTCCGGCTCTGCGAGCACGGCGATTCCATCTTCCGCCTTGGCGTCGTCCAGTTCTTTGTTGTTTGCGGAAGCGCAGCGGCATAAGGGCAAGCTGATCGGAGTAGCTGTGGTGGTTGTGGCGCTGGCGGTCGCGGCAGCATTCGTTGGCTACAGACTTCTAAGCAGAAACGCACCGGCAATCGATACCCACAGCATCAGCATTCGTCCGCTTACCGAACACGGACAGGTCATAGATTTTGCCAGCATCTCGGCCGATGGCAGATTGATGGCCTATGGTAGGCGGGAAGGCGAACGCAGCCTGCGGGTGAAACAAGTGGCCACGGGCAGCGAGGTTACGGTCGTGCCGCCACAGACAGGGTTTTTTGGCTCTGGCGCCACGTTCACGCCGGACGGCAACTATCTGTACTACACGCACCAGGACCCGGCCAATGGAAACAACACGAACGTCTACAGTGTGCCGGCCCTAGGCGGGGCATCGCGTCAGATTGTGAGCGACGTATCCAGCGGGGTAGCCTTCTCGCCAGACGGAAAGCGCATGGTGTACCGCCGCACAATTCAGACCAGCGGCGAAGATCAGATTTTGCTTGTGAATGCCGACGGCACTGGCGAGCAGGTCATTTTCCGGCGTGAGAGCGTGGCGGGCGAGGGCTTGTTCACCGATCCTTCCTGGTCCGCTGCAGGAAACCTCATAGCGGTAGGCGCTTTTGAGGTGAAGAAAGACACAATTACATCCATTCTGGTGCTCACACCGGAAGGCAAGCTGGTCAATGACCTTCCGTTCCCTATGATAGTTTGGGCAGTTGCCTGGCTGCCCGATGCCTCGGGGTTGTTCTTCGTGGGCTCTGAAAAGTCGACCGGCCTGCGTAAGCAACTCTGGTTTCAACCTTATCCTGCCGGTGTTCCATTCAAGATCAGCAACGACTTGAGTCAGTACCTCTCGGTCAGCGTTACGGCGGACGGAAAATCCTTCGTCACCACCCAGCAGCGCCCAGCGGCGACGATTTATGTGGGCGATTCGCCGCCTGTCCTGAGCGATAAGATCGATTGGAAGCTGACTCCCGTTTCGACCGAACAAGCGACTGGATATGGAATCTCATGGACCGCTGCTGGTAGACTTCTGCAGCGTGATGCTGCGTTCCACATCTATGCGACTGGTGCCGATGGCGGAAATCGAGTTCGCTTGCTGGAGAATGATGACGTGAATTTAGATACTACCGCCTGCGGCTCAGGGGATACAGTCGTAATCTCCAGAGTTACGGAGAACAACGTACCCAACCTGTGGCGTCTGAATGTCGCGACGGGCGAGTTGAAGCAGCTCACTTTTGGGAAGGACGAGGAGAAGAGTTCTTGTACGCCGGATGGCAAATGGGTAGTGTACAACGGACCCCAACCGGGTGACGCGCTGGGCCACATTTTCAAGATCTCCATCGATGGCGGCACATCTGTCGAATTGGCCCGCGGAACTCAGTTCTCCCCGCAGGTTTCGCCTGACGGTAAACTGATCGCCTATGGAAGGACTTACGGGCAGGGAGCCAGTGCAAAGTCGAAGATCGTGGTGCAAAAGCTGGAAGACGGCACCATCGAAAAAGAGATCGAGATGCCTGCGACCTACAACTGGCTCAGCCTGGGGTGGACGCCGGATGGGCGCTCACTCACGTTCGTGCACAATACGACGGGCAGTGTGCAGAACATATACATGCAGCCGCTGCTTGGCGGCGCGCCGGTGCAGTTGACGCACTTCGATTCTGAACCGGCGGTTGTGGCTGCATACGCGTGGTCGCGGGACGGCAAGAAATTCGCGATCACCCGCGCTCGCTACAACGATACGGATGTCGTCATGTTCAGCGGTTTCCGTTGACACTCCGGAAGCTCTGCCGGACACAAAGAACGTTAGAAGACTTCGTGATCTCATGTTGCGCCGGAGCGACGGGCTACTTGAAGGTAATTGTTGTTATCAGGCGTTCTCACAAGCTTGCGCCATTTGTTCGCCTTCTTCGGGGCCAATAAGTGCAGTGGGGATTTAGCAGCCAGTTGACTCGCCGACATCAAGTGTTCCGCGGAAAACCTTTCGCGTATTAGAGTAGCTTGACGACGTCGTCAACGACATTCTCAATTTTGCCGCGGGCTAACGATGCGCCGGGTCTCGAAGGCAAATATCCACTCAACGAACTATTGCACTCGTTTGAGGTCCATTATCCAATCCGTTTCCCATGTTTTTCCGCCATCGGGTGATTCTGCCTGCTCCCAGTGACCTGAGGTGGGTGTGATCTCGGTCCATGTGAGCCGCGTGCGGACTGGTTTCCCGTCTTCGGTATCGTCGTTCGCATAGAACGTTCCTACGCCATTGTGGAAGCTGCCTCTCACCGGTGGATCCATCGGCCCAAGTGGCGTTCTACTGTCCAGCCACCAGATCGACCACTGCCCCGTCTTGGCGTCGAACGATCGGGTAGCTACGCCGCGGTAAGTGCCGCCCGGAACTTCGAACACGGTGTCGTCGACATTAGCGTAGCCACCCATCAGTGGCTGGGTGAATAATGTCCCTTCGAATTCGATCCACTCGTGACTGTTGACGAGGCGATGCTTCAGCTTTCGATGATGGACTTGCCAGCGTCCGAATAAAAAGTCGAAGTCATGCAGTCCCGGCACCGCACTTTCTGCATGAGCTATCTCTACTCCCGAACCTGGGGAGGATTGCGCCATGGAGAGCCCCGACGATGCCAGGCCTATCCCCAAGCACAACATCACAGCAATGTGCTGACGTATTTCCACGTGTGACTCCTCTTCGTTCCGAAACACCGCCGGCGATCCGTCCGTATCCGCGTGAGTTTCGGTTGATTTGTTTTTGTCTGTCTACTGTTTCGAGTAACGAAGCGCAACGCATCCTGACTTAAAAATCCTTGACTCAATAAGTTTCAATTGTAATTTCTCTCTCTGCTTGACATCTTCAAACAACCGTCTGCCTTCTCCTACAACTATTGGGTGAACCACAAAATAATACTCATCAATCAGACCAAGCTCTACAAGTTGTGAAGGAATGGTTACGCCACCGGTAAAGATATTTTTGCCTTGTTCTTGTTTCAATTTAAGTATTTCGTCGCGAAGGCTGGTACGGACAATTCTCGTTTTGTTTCCTTCAGGGCTGTCTAAGGATTGTGAGAAAACAATAATTTTGCTGATGGCGTCAAATGCCTGGGCAAATTCGATTTCTGCTTTTGTATGCCCGGAAGGGTTTTTCGCCACATCGGGCCAATAAGGAACCATCAATTGATAAGTTTTACGCCCGTAGAGGAATGTGTCAGCATCTCGCGTGAGGTGCGTAAAATACGCGAGCGTTTCTTCGTCGGGATTGAATTTGGTATGGTCGCAGCAGCCATCCAAGGAAATGTTGATTGCGAAGACTAAATTTCTCATTTCCGCCTCAGATCGGGAACATGCGGTGCAAGAGTCGCCAGGTTGACCTCCTGCTCCTTGCTCTGTGCTCTGTGACTGAGCATCATAACAACACTCCCGAGATGGCGCAGTTCCGTATGCTGCCAGATCCAAGTCAAGATCGAGATCAACGTCAAAGGCAACGGACAGGAGTGTTCGTTCCACACGGGATTGTAGGGGTAGATTCGAAAGCAGATTCCTCAGCCCTTCTCGCCGCTTGGCGCGGCTGCGAAGGGGTCGGAATGACAAAATTTGCCCGGCGGACAGCCGGGGGCGGCTGTCCCCACATGAATGCTGCCCACGTGCGGTTGGGCTTCTATTCATGGGCTTTTTGCGGTAGGCTTTAGGCCGCTGGTTAAAGGAGGCTTTATGGCGCAGACTTCGGGGGAGATGGTGCGACAGGCTTCGACGGTTTCGATTTTGTGGGGAGTGTTGCTGATTGTGTTTGGCATGGTGGCGGTGGGTTTGCCATTTCTGGCTGCGGTGGCGATTAACGCGCTGGTGGCGTGGCTGATTATCCTGGCGGGCGTCGTCCACCTGGTGCTGGCTTTTCGGGCGCATGGCGCGGGGAGCATGATCTGGAAGCTGCTGGTGGGAGTGGCTTATTTGTGCTTCGGCGGATACGTGATCGTGCATCCGGTGCTGGGAGTGGCGTCGCTTACGCTGCTGCTGGCAATTCTGTTTTTAGTGGAAGGCGTGCTGGACATCATTTTGTTTTTCAAGATGCGAGCCATGCAGGGAGCGGGCTGGGTGCTGATGGATGGCATCGTTACGCTGCTGCTGGGAGGGTTGATCTACCTGCAATGGCCTTCGAGTTTGGCGTGGGCGATTGGGACGCTGGTCGGGATCAGCATGATCTTCAGCGGAGTGGCGCGGATAATGATGTCGTTGGCAGTGCGCAATGTTGCGGGGACGGGGTCGGCGTCGTCGCTGGCGGCTTAGCGGGCGCCGCGTTCGACTCGAATAAACGGCAAGGACAAGGTCAAAGTCAAAGGCAACGGCAACGGACAGGAGTGTCCGTTCCACACGGGCTATCCCTACATGGAGGACGAATAGATGGGAGGATTGATTCCGCTAGGGGATGTGTCTCGGCGTCCGAGACGCGTGCCGCTCGTTACAATCCTCATCATCGTGGTGAATGTGTTCGTGTTTGTGCGGGAGTTGATTGGTGGCGAAGCGTTCGTCACCCAGTGGTCGGCGATTCCCGCACAGATTTTTTCGGGGCATGGCTGGATCACGATCTTTACAGCGATGTTCATGCACGCCAGCTGGTCGCACATCATCGGCAACATGATTTTTTTGTGGGCGTTTGGGCCGGAGATGGAAGACGCGATGGGGCGCGGGCGCTATCTGGTCTTCTATCTGGTGGGCGGGATCGTCGCCATGCTGGCGCAGATTGCGGCCAGTCCTCATTCCACCGTGCCCAACCTGGGCGCGAGCGGGGCGATTGCGGCGGTGATGGGCGGGTTTCTGGTGACGTATCCCCACGACCGGATTCGCTCGATTCTGGTGATCGTTATCTTCGTGCAGATCACATTCATTCCGGCGGCGCTGTTGATCGGCTTCTGGTTCCTTACCCAGCTCTTTAGTGCCGGCCAGGTGGCGCACGCGCAGACGGGCGGTGTGGCGTATCTGGCGCATGTTGGCGGCTTCATCTTCGGGGCTGCCACGGCACGGTTGTTTGAGAGTGCGGAACGGCGGTCGGTGGAGTCCGGCGCTTAAGTTGGAATCAAGGTCAAAGGCAGCCGGGCTTTGCCCGGCAGACAGCCGAGGGCGGCTGTCCCCACATTGGGTGTTCCTTGCTCACCCATTACTTGCCCACACTTTGGTGTGAAAGACGTCCGAAACTTCCTTTCGACTTGTAACTCTAATTGGGTGACGACAACGGCCGTTCGCGGCCGGGAGGGTTGGTATGTCCAGAATTTCGGTACGAATGGTGGCGATGATGTTGACGGTGCTGGCGGGGACGGTGGCTTGCCGCGCGGGGAGCGGAGCGAGCGCGGCGGTGCCGGGTCCGGTGGTGGATGAGGCTAAGGCTGCGGCTAAGGGCAAAGAGACGGCTGTGGTGGCTGGGGGATGCTTCTGGGGAATCCAGGCGGTGTTTCAGCATGTGAAAGGTGTGCACAGCGCTACCTCGGGATACTCGGGCGGGACGGTGAAGAATCCGGATTATGAAACGGTGAGCAGCGGGAGCACGGGGCATGCGGAGTCGGTGAAGATTGTTTACGATCCGTCGCAGGTGACTTATGGAGAGTTGCTGCGCGTGTTTTTCTCGGTGGCGCTGGATCCGACGGAGCTGAACCGTCAGGGGCCGGATACGGGCACGCAGTACCGGTCGGTGATCTTCTACAGCAATGACGAGCAGAAGCACATTGCCGAGGCTTACATTGCGCAGCTTGACCAAGCGAAAGTGTTTCGGCGGCCGATCGTGACGCAGGTGGTGCCGTTGCAGGCGTTCTATGATGCGGAAGATTATCATCAGAATTATGCGGAGATGCATCCGAGCGATCCTTACATCGTGTTTAACGATGCTCCGAAGGTGGCGAATTTGCGGAAGGAATTTCCGGAGCTTTATAACAAGTAGCAGTTCTCAGTTCTCAGTTCCCAGTTCTCAGTCGTGAGGTAAGGGTCTTTGGTGGGACTGACTCGGTGGCGGAGGAGTTATGTTTGATTTGGTGAATCGGAGTGATAAGGGTGAAACGAATTTGGGGCGGCGCGTGTTTTTGGCGGGCATTGGGGCGGCGCTGGGCGGGGCGCTGTTGTGGAAGTGGCGGAAGCCTTACGTGATTGCAGTGGCGGCGAAGGCGGAACCGGGGGAAGTGACGATTGTGCAGTTCTCCGATGACGGCAAGCGGCTGGGAAAGGCGAAGATTGCCAAGGTGGTGAAGTCGGAGGAAGAGTGGCGGCAACTGCTTTCGCCGGGAGCATTTGAGATCACGCGGCACGCCGATACGGAAATTGCCTACACCGGGAAGTATTGGAATCTGCACGACAGGGGGATTTTTCGCTGCATCTGCTGCGATAATGCGCTGTTCAGCTCAGCGACGAAGTTTGATTCTGGAACCGGGTGGCCGAGCTTCTGGGCGCCGATCGCGCAGGAGAATGTTCGGGAGATACGCGACACGAGCATTGGGATGGACCGGACAGCGATTGCATGCACGGAATGCGACGCGCACCTGGGGCATGTGTTCGATGATGGTCCGCAGCCGACGGGGTTGAGGTATTGCATGAATTCGGCGGCACTGCGGTTTGTGAAGACGTAGAGCGTCGAATCGCTTTTAAAAAAATGGAGTGACGGAGGATCCGTCACTCCATTTTTCTTTGGCTCAAGTTTCTGGAGATTAGATTGGAGTGGTTAGTGACTATCGCCGTCGTGATCGACGTCGCCCGCACTCTGGGTGCTTTTCAGCGTGACGGTGTCTGAGGGTTGCGGAGTGCTTTTCTGTTGCGTCGGCTGAGGTTTGGGTGCGGCCGGTTTGGCGGCTTCGCTGGCATGGCTGATGTTGGAGCTAATTGGGTTCACCATGTGGGGAACATCGGCGATGTCGTGAGAAGCTTTAGTTGAGGCGAAGGTTATTGTTATTAGTGATTCTTAACGCGGGTTATCGGCATTTTGCTCCCGGTTAGGTGCCTCAGGGGCTGAAGCCCGATTCAGAGTCGCGCTGCTATAACGCAGGCCTGTAAGGCCTGCTCCACCCTCTGACTCCCATCTGGAAGGCCTGGTCCACTCTCGTCCTTCGGTTCAGGCGCCGGTTACGAAGAAGTTTTCCTCCGGCTTTTGTTCGGGTTGATTGGGGGCTGCGTCGGCGGTGACGTCCTGGACGAAGTCGCGGCGGCGCTCCGGGCCCTTGCGGTCGATCACGCGCACGCGGCGGGCTGGCATGTTGCTGGGTTCGAGGCTGACGATGCGGCCATCGCGTACCTGGATGTGGGAGCGAAACCAATCGGTGCGGAACATTCGTCCGGAACAATAAAACGTCATGCAGGCGGCGATGGGGCCTTCGAATTCTTTTCCGGTGCAGGCGAGGATGCGCTTGCCCATTTCCTGGTTCCAGGTCAGGCCTCCGACCAAGGGGTCGTTGAGGCGGCAGCGCTCGAAGGGAACGGCGTGCGAGATCTTGCGCAGTTGCAGCAACTGCAGCAGGACGGAACTCTTGGCCAGGTTGGTGACGATGACGTTGGCCTCGGTGCTCGATACGCGCTCGAGCTTGATGTGCAGATCGGGCGACCATTCGCGCTCGAATTCTTCGCGGGCAAGGGCCAGGCCTTTGTCGGTTGCCTCCACGTAACGAAGGGTGGCGCGGACGAGGATTACGCTGAAGAAACAGGTGACGATGGTCGCGATGATGGGAATATAGCTGACCAGAGTGGTGAACGACATGCGGAACGAGTTGATCCACTGCATATCAGGTTTGGCTCCTCGCTGCGCGCCAAGCGCGGCTATGGCTCAAAAGGGGGAAGGGCTGGCGTTCTGCGTCGTTCTGTCTGGCTGGAGGAAGTCTAGCTAGAGAGTTACGGGGGCTCCAGATGCGTATGGTGCTGCGGCTAGAGCGTGGCGATGGGGAGACTTTGGTAACTGTGGAAAAGATCCCTAACACAGAGGACACGGGGGAACACAGGGTAGAGCGAATGAGAACGGCACTCGCAGTTAATTACTTTGACAATAGCATCGACAGTCGACGTCAGAATCAAAGTCAAAAGCAGCGGACGGGGGCGTCCGCTCTACACGGATTATTCGAGGACGCTGTCGTCTAGTTTTTTGCGGCCCCAGTCGGCTGCGGCTTGCACGAAGGCTAAGACAACAGGGTGCGGATTTTTCTCGGTGGAGGAGAGTTGGGGCTGGAACAGAGTTGCGATGAAGAAGCGGTGAGTGGGCGATTCGATGGCGCGGATTTCGCCCTGGGCTCCGCGGGCTACTACGGGGAATCCGGCTTCCATGGTGGCCCATTCGTACTCGGGGTTGACTTCGAAGTTGCAGAAGAATTCTTCGGTTACGACTTCTTCGTCCTTGCCATAGAACGATTGCAGGTAGGAGCCGGGACGGAGGCGGATCTCGGGCACCTTGCCGGAGAGTTTCGGGGCGTCGCCTTTGATGCCGGTGACCGCACAGGCTACGGGGTAAATCACGATGTTTTTCGATGCGGAGTTGTTTTCGGCGGTATCGGCGTCAGCGATGCCGAGGACGTTGCGGGCGAACTCGATTAGCGCGTATTGGAAGCCGCCGCAGGTTCCCAGGAAAGGCCAGTCGCGGCGGCGGGCGAACTCGATGCCTTTGAGCATGCCGTCGAAACTTTTGTAGGGACTGCCGGGCGAGCCCCAGAGGCCGTCGAAGCTTTCGAGAATCTTTTCCGCGCCGGGGGTGGTTAGCGACGGCGTGGGAATCCATTCGGATTCGAGTTTCAAATCGAGTTTGTGGGCGGCGTGCTGCAGAGCTTCTGTGGTGGCGGGATGGGAACGGAATTTAGGATTGAAGTCCCCGAGGATTCCGATGCGAACGGCGTTACTCACAGGGGCCATTGTACTAGAGCGGGTTGGGGTGGTTGGCGGGTCGCGGTTAGAGGCTTGGTGCGGGCCCTATGGGTGCGGGTTCGCGGTTCTGACGGCTTCTGGGCTGCGCCGGGTTGAGGCGTGGGTGATTGTGGTTGGCGTGGAGGAGATGGACGCTGAAAGCAGATTCCTCGCTTCGCTTGGAATGACAAGGGTTGCTTATTGTTCCTCGCTGCGCTCGGAATGACAAGAAATCTCTTAGAGCATGTGGGTTATGGCTAGCAGGAGGTAGAGGCTGAGCAGAGCTAGGGCGGGGCCGCCCCAGATCATCAGAGTGCATTTCCATCCCAGCGAGCTGGCGAGGTCGCGCTGGCTGCGCCAGGAGATGAGGAAGGTTGGGTTGTTCTTGCCTTTCATCAGCACTACGGCGGGGCGTGGGTCGAAGCCGTCGGTGGCGGTGGATGTCGCGCCGCCGGTGGGAGTTACTTGGGCTGCGGCCCAGGCTGCCGGGCTGGTGATGCCTGCCTTCTGAAGTGCTGCGGCAACGGCGGCAGGGTCTGCGGTTTTGGCTGTGCTCGCATCTGGTGACGGGTGGGTTGCCCGAGTTGTGGATATTGCTTTGTCGTAGATCGGATCGAACGCCGGGTCGTGCTGGAGTCCGCCCGAGAGAGAGAGTCCGCTGAAACCGTTGTCGCCTCCGGTTACGGGCGACAAGGCGTTGCGAAACATTTCCGTGTTGATGGAGAAGGACAATGCATTGCCGACGATTAGCGGCGTGGTTTCGGCGTCATGGATCGGATCTGGGGTGAGTTCGAGGCCGGGATTGTCGTCTAGCGTGCCGAGCAGGAAGAGAGCGTTCTTAGGCTTGATGCAGGATTCTTCTACCTTGATTTTATTAGTGGTCATTATGCCGTGGCGCGACAGGAAACTGCGGACGTTTGGCGGAGCTTCTTCTTTCGTGGTGAAGAACCCGTCGCAGAATTCCTGCTGGAAGTCGCGGTGCAGGTCGAGATCGGCGCCGCGGGGGTCGACCATGACCTTGCCGGTGTTGTCGTCGAGAAAGAACGGGACGTGCATGCACTCGGCGGCTACTTTGACCCATTGCTTGTTCTTGCCGGATTGCTTCCACTCCCAAACGAAAGTGCGGTAGCAGTAGCAGGGACGCTCGGTGATGGGGGCGACCATGGTGTAGGGTCCGACGGCGAGGCCGTTGAGTTCGACCATCCCGATGGAGGCGCTGCGAATTTTTGAGGCTGGAGTGTCGAGGATGAGGCGACGGCGCTGCAATAGGCGGAAGCCTTGGACGAACAGGTAGATCCCTCCGCAGATTCCGATTAGGCACCAGAGGATGAATCCGCCGGGGTTTGAGGCACGGAGCAGCAGAGTTGCGATGGTCACGGTTGAGCCTTGGGTTGGGGCAGCCTTTATCGAGGCTAGTGTAGCGTGGTGCGGCGTGGGAGTGGAAAGTGGTGGAGCGGGCTTACGTTGGTAATGGCTCCGGATCTTGCAATGCCGTCCCTGTCGGGACTCGTTCCGTCACGGTCGTGGATCCCCGGACTTACGTCCGGGGCTAATGAATGTCGTCGCTCGCGCGACTGGGATTCGGTGCGCGGTGGCGTTTTAGCAGGAAGTAGGCTGCGGTTAGGGCGGTGAAGAAAGTTAGGCCTCCTACTGCGTTGATGTGGGTGGCGAACAGGGTGTGGAGAACTGTGGCAGAGGCTAGGACGAAGCCGATGATCGATCCCCAGATGCCGAGCGGGGAGCGCATGGGGAGTGCTGCGACTTTTTCTGGGGTGAGGCGACGGCGGAAACTTATGTGGGCTGCCAGGGATACGACCCAGGAGAAGATCAGGCCGGAGAATGCGGCTCCCATGATGTAGATGAAGGCTTGTTGCGGAGCCCAGTGTTCGATGATGAGTGCGGTTACGATGCCGTAGGAAGAAACGATGAGCGCCAGGCGGGGAGAGCCGGAGGCGTTTAGCTTGCCTAATTTTGCGGGAGCCCATCCGGTGCGGCCCATGGAAAAAAGCAGGCGGGAGGCTACGTAGAGTTTGGCGTTGGCTCCGGAAAGCGCGGCGGTGAGGACTACGAAATTCATGAAGTAGGCCGCGGCTGGGACGCGGGCCATGCTGAGGACCGTGACGAATGGACTCTCAGAGACGGCTGTGTGGTTCCAGGGAGTTACGCCGACCAGGATGGTAATAGCGCCGAGGTAGATAACGGCCAGCAGGAAGATGGAGAGACGAGCGGCGTGGGGGATGTCCTTTGAGGAATGTGATTCGCCGGTGGTGACAGCGAGCATCTCTATGCCTCCGAAGGCGTAAATAGCCCAGAAGACAGCGAGCAAGGGAGCGATCGGACCTTTGGGAAAGAATCCGCCCTGGGTAGTGAACTGCGGGGCAACACGGCCACCGAGAAGCAGGGCCGCTCCGGCCACGATGAAAGCCACGATGGTGGCGAGCTTGATCATGGAGAACCAGAACTCGAAGCGTCCGTAGGAACCTACACTGCGGAGGTTGACGAGAAGGAGCAGGGCCGAGAATACGAAGACCCAAAGCTCGCCGGGTACAGCGGGGAACCAGTAGGACATGTAAGTGGCGGAGGCGGTGAGTTCGGCTCCGATGGAGAAGGCGATGGCGGCCCAGTAGGCGGCGCGGCAGAGAAATCCGAGGTACGGGTTGAGGTAGAGTTCGCCGTAGAGGCCGAAGGAGCCAGCGGCGGGATGCACGCTGGCTAGCTCTCCTAGAGCCATGGCCACCGTGTAGGCGATGAAGGCGGCGATGATGTAGCTGACGATGACGCTGGGTCCGGCGACTTCTAGGGCGGCGGCGGAGCCGAGGAGAAGTCCGGTGCCGATGGAGCCGCCGACGGCGACCATGGTCATCTGGCCGACGGTGAGTTGATGGTGGAGGCCTTGTTCGTGGACGAGGTCTGGGGGTTGGGGCATGCGGCACGATATCAAATCATGGTGGGTTGGCCCAAATGCTTCCGCAAAATCCCACGTGGGGTCGGAGTTGGGCGCTGCTGCGACTCGCTGCGCTTGTCTGGACGGGCGATGGCGCCCGTCCCCACATACGCACACTTCCCACAGTTTGTCTTTTTCCCTTCAGTGACTTTCGTAATCGGGGGCGGGGCTTACGGATTGCTGGGGGTGGGAGCGGCTCCTAGAATCGAGGGAGCAGTACTCTGCCCAAAACTTACCCATGCCCGAGATCACAAAACGTCCCGACCGAGCCGAGCTGGCCAAGCGCATTGAGCGTGCGGAGAAGCTGCTGCAGAAGGGGAAGGCCGCTGAGGCTCTGGAAGAATATCTGGTGGCCCTGCGCGAGGATGCGGAAAACGATACCGTGCGGCAACTGGCGGCCGATTTGTGTTTGTCGCAGAGCCGGACGCGCGACGCGGTGAATCTGCTGGGGGAATTATTTGAGCGGCAGGTGAAGGCTGAAGACGCTACGCGGGCGAGCCTGACTTATAAGAAGCTGGCGCGGCATGGCAGCCCGACCTGGGAGCAGAAATTCCGCTTTGGACAGTTGCTGGAGGGATCGAACAAGAAACTGGCGGTGGGCACTTATGAATCCGCGTTGAGCGATCTGGCGAAACTGGAGAATAAGAAGGGCGCGCTAGAAGTGCTGGGGCGCGTGGTGGCGCTGGAGCCGGTGCAGGCGAATTTCTTGCGGGTTGCGGAGTTGTCGTCGGAATTGGGCGATAGCAAGGCTGCAGCGGCAGCGTTCAAGCGGGTGGCACAGCTGGCTGCGACGGCGGGCGGCGATCCGGCGCCGTGGTATGAGCGCGCTTACCAGGAAGATTCTTCGGACGAAGAGATCACGCTGGCCTACGGCAAGAGCCTGCTGGGGCAGGGGCAGGTAGGAGCTGCGATTTTTATTCTTGAGGCGCAGGTCAACGCGGGGAAGAATTCGCCGCAACTGCGGGAAATTTATGCGGAGGCTTTGCTAGCAGCGGGGCGCTATGCCGATGCGGAGCCGCTGGTGTGGCAGCTGTTTGAGCAGAATCCTAACCGGATGCAGCAGGTTACGGCGCTGATTGGGCAGTTGGCTGATGCAGATCAGGATGAGGCGGCGGTGGCACTGGCGCGCAAGCTGGGGCAGTTCCAGGCGAAAAAAGGCGAGCGGCGTCAGTTTGTGGCGGTGATGCAGGAGGTTACGGCAGCGCGGAAGGCTTCGCCGGAGATGCTCGAATTCTTGGGCGAGCTGTTCAACGCGTCGAACCGGGAAGGCGACTACTGCCAGACTCTGCTGAAGCTTTTTGATGTGTATTGCGGGACGGGAGATTTTGCGAAGGCGGCGGAGTGCCTGGACCGCGCGGCGGAAGTGGATCCGTATGAATCCGGCCACAAGAAACGGCTGGATATGTTGAACGGCAAAATTGACGAGAGCAAGTTCAAGGCAATCGCGGCGCGGTTTACCCAGAGTAACACGGCGGTCGAATCAGTGCAGGCGCAGGAGGCGACGCTGGGGGCTTCGACGCTGCAGGATCTGATGCTGCAGGCGGAAATTTTGGTGCAGTATGGCATGCGGAACAAAGCAGTCGAGAGGCTGCAGAGGATTCAGGAACTGTTTCCGCGGGAAGAAGAGCGCAACGAGGATTTGCAGCGGTTGTACATGGCGGCGGGGATGACGCCGAGCTATGCGGGGTCGACGCCGCTGCCGGCAGCGGCTCCGGCCGGGGCTTCGGC
>JBAPPL010000054.1:0-28018 GCA_049280095.1 Candidatus Sulfotelmatobacter sp.
CGTACCAAAACCGACTTGCCACCACAGGAGGCGGCAGAGTAGAACATTCTCAGTCCTGGACGGCCAATCCCGTTGGCCGGTTTTGAAGTGATAACTGTTGGCCGCTTTTGAAGTGATCACTGAGGCCCGAGGCGAAGAGCGCCAACGTCTGAAGATGCGGGTACTTGAGACTCAGCGCCTTTTGTTGCGTGAATTTCACCAAGATGACCTTAAAGATTTGGTTACATGGGAAGGACGTTCGGGTGAAGGGTACGGGAAAGCTCAGGCACAACGATTTCTCAACTTTTGCTTCGCGGAATACTTCAAATTTGGATTGGGGCGCTGGGGAATGTTGCTAAGAACAACCGGAGAGATAGTCGGTAACTGTGGATTTTGCCACATCAACTTCAGTCAGAAGACTGGTGAGGTCGCTTATTACATAGCCCCGAAGTATCGTGGGCGCGGGCTGGCGGCCGAGGCCTTAGGCGCGCTCATAGAATTCGACTTCGGGGATATGGGGCTAGCTCGGATACAAGCCCGCTGCGATCCCGACAACAAAAGTTCGGAACGGGTGATGCAAAAAGCGGGAATGACTTTCGAACGAATGATACTGTCCCGTGACGATTCGAAGGTCGGATCCCGTGCGGACAAGCTGTACGCAGTCTTCAGCAGCGACTTCAAGGTTCATCCCAAAACAGGAATCCCGCCCGGTGATTAAGGTGCGCGGCTTCCAATCGATTTCTCTCGCTCTATCGTTTCCTTCGAGATCGCACACGAAGGCGAATCCCATTTGGACGATCACGAAAAGTTGGCGTACTATTTGGTTAGGTTCGCTTTCTAGAGAGCGGACTCCTTTCTGGTCAGCGAAGATAGGAGTTGAACCAACAAACACTGTTAGGGGTTTAGCGGATTTTAAGATCATTAAGCTTAGCGGTTTGCAAGGGCCAAGGTGCAGTGGTAATGACGGGAAAGAACCTCAAAGTCGACCGTGATAAGTTCGAGGGATCGCAAAGAACCTGCTCCAGCGCGGGCCGCTGACGAGAGGAAAGGTACTAGTGAGTAAGCACAAGCCCGAGGCGCTATTCCCGCCACAGAAATGAGCCAGACCCAGCCTCCATGGGTTTACGATTTCCTCTCTGTCATCTCGGAGCACCGCCTCGCGCTGAGGTTCCGGTTTCGGTGTTCCTGTGGCGCCCTCATTGAAACTCCTTCGCGTAAGGAAACCTGCTGGAATTGCGGCAGGACCGCTGAGATATGGTGTCCGGCGGTGCCGAAAGGCGACCAGTACGTCGTTCGCGTTAGCAAGCGCAGACCGCACTGGAATGTCGAGGAATGGGCCACTAGATCCAACGTCGAAACGCGACACCAACAACAGCGCAGATCGTCCGACTACTTCGGTCTATTCCTGATCGTTTTGTTTTCTATCGTATGTTTCCTCGGGGTTCAGTCTGCCCGGACAAAACTGCTTCAGTCACAACAAGACCAGAAGCGGGTAACGCCGGATGGGCGCACTGTCACCATGCCGAAGCGCCTCGACAATCCAGGCTATTAACTGCTCGGCCAGATGGGTCGGCCGTACAATGTCTCCCGTTCGAAGTTCTCCCTTGCTTTTGGACCCTCTTTCATGGAGTGATTATGCGCCTCTGGATCGGATAGTATCCTGCTATCAGTGCGCAAAGAATGGATATCGAAGCCGGATAACAGGAAGCTGCAGCCGACGTGTTGGGAGCAGTGCGCGGCGATTCTGGCGCAGGAACAACACCCCGTCTAAAATCACGGCGGCCAGTCGGGCCTCTGCTACTTGTTATTCATCAACTATACCGCTCCAGACGGCGTAAGCATAAGTGCCATCGAACACGAACGATTGCACGGAGCACTTACTGCGTGCTAACCCTACTATCATTCCGCCTCTGACATTGCTTGGCCACTGGAACCTGTGATCCCCGACTGCATCTTGGCAGATGATGAAATTGAGAAGCTGTCCTGGAGCTGCGCCAGACAGCATTGAGCTTGTTACCTGACCCGCTAGGATTATTTTGAACGTGCTTGCTTTGCTAGCGTCAAATTTCGGGGCAGCTGAGAAACCCACCTTTGCCAGCGTCAGGTGTTGGCCGTCCACCATCTCCGCATTCAGATTGGGGACAACGGCGGTACTCGTCACGCCCGAGAGGCTACTGGTGATCACGCCGCTCGGAAAGGTTCCCTTGCCTTTCCCGTCGACGTAGGCGACTCCACCAATAACGGTGCGTTCCCCCGTCGTCTCGAGGGGAACAAGCGAGCCGTTGTTGTCGACCTTCAGATCGCCATCCGCACTGACGGATATCCGCCAACGTGGTTTCCCGTCTTTGTCAAGAAAACGGAGTGACTGACTTGGATTAATAGTCGTCCCCGAGTACAGATCAAGAAACGTCGCGTGGTCACTGTGGTTTTGAAAGACGAAGTCACCACCGTCAAAGACCAAGCCGTCAGGGCTTGTCCGGACACCCCCATGACCCCACTTCGTGTCCAGCATCCAGCAGTTACCGCCTAGCACCAGCGTCCGATTGCCGAAATCGGGGG
Organism: Candidatus Sulfotelmatobacter sp.; assembly: GCA_049280095.1. Classification (GTDB taxonomy): domain Bacteria; phylum Acidobacteriota; class Terriglobia; order Terriglobales; family Acidobacteriaceae; genus Sulfotelmatobacter. The sequence continues at coordinate 2,539 of JBAPPL010000054.1, forward strand.
TCTGTTCATCGCTTTCACAATATGGGTTGATTACTACCTGGCTGGAAGAACCACCACGTCCACCATAAGGGCCGACAATCTTCCATTTCCTAGCATTGCCTGAACCGTCGTCGGTAGCTGTGTAAAAGGCGTACACGGAGGTCGAGGATGCGGTTCCTACCATGCCACCCGTTGTGAGTCCATCGACGTGGGCAAAGCCGCAGTTTAGGTGCTTCGTGGCTTCATTCACGGGTGCGACCTTGCAGGTACCGTTAAAGCTGCCGTCGATGGAGCCTGTGGTAGTGATCCATGTTCCGACGGTGCCCACGCCGCGTTCAAATGCGTCTGCAGTGGTGATGGTCGCAGTATTTCCCTTTACACTGATCGATCTGATTGCCTGTGTGATTCCCGAATTGATCGGATTACGAGTATTCGTGTGCATGCCGGGTGCGATCCAAGTGTTGCCCAAGACACTAAAGTCGTAAATACCACCCAACTGATTGCCTCGAGCGTCAATGAAGGTAACCAGCCCGGCATTCGAGTCGGCACCAACCACGTACACGCCATAGCCGCGGTTTCCGTCCACCTCAACCCGGTCGAACCGGAAAAAATCCGGCTGACTGTACCCATTTTCTTTGGCCGCATACGCAACACTGTCTCCGGCAATATGGATGCCGTGACGTTTAAAGCACGCCACGATCACATTTTCCAGTTTGGGCTCGCCTCCGGCAAGGAGGATGCCGTCGTTGCCCCAACCGTTGATACGGGGCGGCAGCACGTATGTTGCGAGGTTGGTTGGAGCCCAACAGTTGCCACCCCACAGTTCCAAGTTAGAAATCTCAACCCCCTGCGCCCTCGGTGGAACAGCAACGCCAGGGCCAGTGAGGTGGGGATCGAAATTGATGCGGCACCCCCCCGACCACAGTGATGGGACCTCGCAGTCCAGATGCTGCGCGTTGCCGACCATGGTAATTGTTTCACCCGAGTAGATGTCGACACTGGTCGGCGCACCGCCGCCTGCACTGGATATGCCGCGCTTGCGCAGCATGATGTGCTTTCCTGCGTTTTCCCTTAGACAGGCATTGATCGCTGGCCCGTCATCGCTCACGCCATCCTCCGCTATTCCGCACTCCACGTGAGCGTCGACGTATGGAGGGCCGACCGGCGTAGATTCGACCCGATTTCCGACTTGAGTGTTATCCTTCGCTTTCGTGTCAGGGCCTGCAGGTATTAGTTCTATTATGGCTGCTCTCCGTTCAGCCGACCCGCCCGCCTCGGATAGGATTTGGGCGCTCAACGAATGTGAAGTTGACGACCATAAAATCGCCAACACGACTGGAACGAACGGTTGCACAAGTCGGCTGTATGGAGTTGGCATGAAATAGCCTCCTATTTGCGAATGCTGTCCAAAAGCATGTCCTAAACATACGTCCAACAACGCAGAGAATGAATCGGAAATTGGGCACTTGATCTAAGATCAGTACCGCAAATTGAATATATTGAGGAAGACGAACCCCTCGCTACGGCCGTGGCTACTCTTCCCAAGGGCGACGGTCCGTTGTTAGGGTTAATGTAGATATCGCTGACTTGAGTTCTGGTTCATCGTTGTCCTTTCAGGAACAAAATGCAGCCCCGATGACCGTAGCCGTTCGTGAGTTTAGATCAATGTTCGGACTGATTGTCGAGCTAAAAAGTAGTGTCCCGACGAATTAGAAAATCCTTATGGATGAACAAGAAGCGAAGATTATTTCGATTGGCCAGCGGAAAGTCGGGGTGGGGGAACCGTGCTTTGTCATAGCTGAAGCCGGCGTCAACCACAATGGAAGCATACAATTGGCGCTTGAACTTGTCGACGTCGCTGTGAAAGCACAAGCCGACGCGGTGAAGTTCCAAACTTTCAAACCAGAAAAGGTTTGCTCGCCCGCGGCTCCTAAGGCCACATACCAATTGCAGACCACAGGTGGTGACGAGTCCCAACTGGAAATGGGCAAGAAGCTGGAGTTGCCGTTTGAAGCGTTTCGTGAGCTGCAAGCGTACTGCAAATCGAAAGACCTGCTTTTTCTATCAACCGCGTTTGATTACGAGAGCGCCGATTTCCTCTCAGACCTACCAGTGCCGGCTTTTAAGGTTCCGTCTGGGGAGATCACAAACCTCCCCTTCGTGGAGCATATCGCGAGGAAAGGACGCCCGCTGATAGTTTCCACTGGCATGTCAACTCTCGACGAGGTTCAGAAGGCGGTGGAGACGATTCGCGCAGCGGGAAATCAGCAGATTGTCCTCTTGCAGTGCGTGAGCAACTATCCGGCTCAACCCTCGAGCGTAAACCTGCGAGCCATGAACACGCTGGCTAAAGCATTTGATGTACCGGTCGGCTATTCGGACCATACGACAGGAACTGAGATTGCCAGCGCCGCGGTAGCTCTCGGTGCATGCGTTATTGAGAAACACTTTACTATTAGCCGTGATCTGCCAGGCCCCGACCATCAGGCCTCCCTGGAACCAAACGAACTGGCCGCGATGGTACGTTGTATACGAAATGTCGAAGCTGCATTGGGAGATGGGAATAAACGGCCGGTCTTGGAGGAAGCGAATACCGCTGCTGTAGCCCGCCGATCGTTGGTCGCTGCACGATACATTCCCGGGGGAACGGTCATGACGGAGGAATTAATCGCGATCCTCCGGCCTGGGACAGGCCTTCCACCTGCGATGCGGCCACAACTCGTAGGCCGCCGGGCGCGGCGCGACATCGAGCCTGGTACACTGCTGTCGCTCGATATGATGACATGAAGACGATCGGCTTGTGACGTCGCGATCAAGTTACTGTGGTCTTTCATCCCAATTCTCAAGCCGATTTCGATCGGAATGAATACGATTGGCTGTTGCTCGGCATAGGCCTACGTCGTATTGCTGCGCAAGGCCGAGGTGTCCGGCTTTGCCGTGTCCCGCGCGGGTCGCCTTTGTAAGGGAAGGTTGCCCTGCTGTAAGTAGAGACAGTAACGACACGAACAAGCGCCAACTATCCGACGCAAGTGCCACCGTGAACCACTAGAACGGAACACGATAAATCGCGGTACTGGCAGCAACGGCAACCAACGCACTGGCACTGAGCGCGGTCTTGATCGCACTACTGGGAATGAAGAGTATGTCGTCGTTCTGTACCGAAACGTCGTGAGCCTTGCCACGTAGCAGTTTCTTCAGATCTATCCGTTGCTCCTGAAACCCATTCCCAGTACGACGAAGCAGTCTCGTTTTTCCCGCAGCAGCGACATGAGTAGGCCCGCCGGCGACAGCCACGATCTGCAAGACGGTGATTCCCCCTGTGGAATTTAGCACGTATCCACCTGGGCGAGTTACCTCTCCCAGTATGTAGACGATGCCCGCTCTCGGAACTACAACGGTGTCGCCCGGCTGTAGTTCGACATTGCTTGCGGCCATTTCGGATGGGTCCTTCGAGATATAAACGGTGGTCGCATCCTTTTGGTCGCGGTGGCTGATCAGAACCTTATTGGCGGCTTTATCGGTAGGTCCGCCGGCGGCTTGCAGCACGTCAAACAACCGGCGCGAGCCAAGAGCGGAATAGAACCCGGGCTTGGCGACCTCGCCGGCCACGGAAATTCCGCTGCTGATGTATTCCTTAACGTATACCGAGACTTGCGGGTTGTTAACAACGTTATTGTGGCGCAACTGTGCCTCGATGGCTGCTTCGGCTTCACTGCTACTGAGGCCACCTACTCGAACATAGCCGATCAGAGGAATCGAAATATTTCCGTCGGCGCTTACCCGGGTGTGCCCGGAAAGATCAGGCGCGCCATAGACCGTAATCTCGAGATCATCGGCAGGACCGATTACAAGACTCGACGAAGAGGACTGGCTGGTGGTCTTTTGATCTGGCTCAGGGACGATTTCCGAGGGTTTCGCTGAAGTGTCGCCCTGGGGAATAGTGCCTTGTGGACGGCTGCTATTCTGCGCCGAGGCGGTCTGGAGCAAGCCAAGGATGCACAGCAAAACTATGAAGCTGAGGAGCCGAGGTAGAGGATTTGGGATGCGCTGCATAGATGTATCGAATTCTAGCAGCTTGGTGAAAAATCAGCGGTAGGCAGGACGTCCCTCGGCATCTTCTGGTCTCCTAACCGTGAGATGAGTGAGAAGCCTCCGCTCACGGCGCGTGGCCCTGGTCGCTTATTTCGGCCTCCGAGCCTTTCGACTTCTCGTACATTTGACCCGCTTCCGGTCGGTCGACCCATTAGAAAATCTGCAGAAGGAAGCTCGTAACAATCGCTTCCGTCATTCAGGTTTAAGTGCACGCTTTCGCAGTAGATCTTCGCCTAGGGCCACCGAAGTTAATATCTCTACTATCTTTTCCGCCGCATGTCCGTCCCCATAGGGATTCGTCATGCCTTCCAAAGAAGACTTAAAGCGATTGCTTCTGGCCTCCGCTATTTTCCCCAGAATGGATTCCTCGCCTGCTTCGGCGTCGAGCACGTTCCTGGCGCGCTCCCTGCCATATTGGCGGATGCCAACATTCACGGTCGGCAACGCGAGCGAAGCAGTTTCCATGATGCCGCTGCTTGAGTTGCCTACCATCAGGTCCACATTTGCCAGCAAACTCCAGTAAACCACCGCACTGAGATTGACAAATATGCGCCCGTTACCCCTTGCTTCCAAAAACCTGAGGGTTTCCGCAATGAGTGAGCGGCTCCCAGCATCCGCATTGGGATAGCAAAACAAGATCTGTTCGCTTCTCTCGCGAAGCGCTGCAAATAAAGCGGCCGTTTCATAGGTTGTATCTCGCGCGATGGTTACTGGGTGGTAAGCGACGATCATGGAGGGCTTTGAGAGATCAAGCTTGAGCTCCATTTCCAGCTCATCATGTGTGCGCAATTTGCTGCGCCTAAGATGATCGAGCGACGGAGCGCCCGCCCGATGCACTCGCCAAGGCTCTTCTCCCATAGAAATGATGCGTGCCCGGGCTTCCTCGGTTGACGTGAAGTGAATATGGCTCATTTTCGTCAGGGCATTCCGGACGGCGTCATCAATCGCGCCCTCACTGATTTCTCCGCCCTCGATGTGCGCGATCGGTATACGCAGGGCTAGCGCGACACTTGCCGGCGCAAGTAGTTCGTAGCGGTCGGCGATCAGAAGCAGAATGTCAGGACGCATGCGTCCGAGCAGATCCGTGAGGGAAAGGATCCCAAGGCCGATGCTCTTTGCCATGCCAATATCGGTATCCGAACTGAGGAGTGTTTCCACAGAAGCAGCAATCGCAAAGCCGTCTTTCTGAATCTCCTCCCCGCTGAGGCCGAACTCCGGAGACAGATGTGAACCCATGACAATCAGCTTGAGGTCAAGATCCGGATGAGCTCGCAGTTCGCGAAGGGGCCAGTAAAGATGACTATAGTCTGCGCGCGAACTCGTAGTCACAGCAATGGTCCGCTTCTGGTTCATTTCCCGAGCTTTAAATGGGGTTTATTTCTCAAAACCTGCCTAGATCCGAGAATCAAAATTCCTGCTTTCATTGGCGCATAGCTTATCAGCGGCATTCCAGAAAATCGGCTTCGACTTGTTTGAGCTGGTCGCGAGTCATTCGGACAGAAGTTGGCAGAGTCTCTCGAGTATGTAGCTAGCGAAAAGTCGAACACCCTCGACCGAAACCCATCGTTCGAGTGAAGAACCATTATAGTCAGCGTTCACAGCGCGATTCTGTCTCCGACTGTAGCGAGCTGCGATTTTACCCTTTCCCCGAGTTCGAGCTCGCCTTTAAGTCCCACTCATCGTGAATACTGTGGTTGGGGTCTCCATAAAGTCAATATGCGGTCAGAATTTCGCAAGTTATTCTGAAGAAAGCGGTTAGTGCGGAGAAGGCGGGAGTTTGTTTTTGCTGCAATGGCGCAATCTCGTTTGCGGCGTGATGGCAGTGGTGTTGCCTGCGTCGCTGATGGCCCAGGACTCGGCTCGGGCGATACTACACAATGACGGAGGAGCCTGGGTGAATGGGAATCCCGCGCCCCAATCCTCAGCGATTTTCATGCACGACCTGGTGCGGACTCAGAAGGAAAATAGGGCGCGGATCGACGCCGATGGATCCACCGTCACGGTTGAACGGGAGACCATTGTCCAATTTGAAGGAGACGAACTCGTCCTCGAACATGGCAGCCTGCAAGTGAACACGTGGCGAGGAATGAGGGTGCGCGTAAATTGTGTGACCGTAAGTCCTCCGGCTCAAGAGTGGGCCCGCTACGATGTTACAGACGTAGACGGAAGAGTTTTGGTATTGGCGTACCAGAACGATGTCAAGATTCACTACAGCGGGCCGGCTACCTGGCGGTCAAAGCACATTGAATTAGCGGACGAGACGGTAAATCAGGGCGGGCAGGCGACTCACGAGGACCGATGCGGGGAAGCGCCCAAGCCCGCCGAGGTCGCGAACGCCAAGGCGCCGATCCTGGACAGCGTTTGGGCCAAGGCTGCCGGGATCACCACGATCGGCGTAATCACTTGCTGGGCTTTATGCCGCGGGGACAACCCCGTCAGCCCTTCCAAACCATAGCGCGGCTTTTCGGCACGTCGTTTTCACCATCTATTCCTGTTCGGCGGTGCACGCCTTTTCGGTGGACCGCGTGTCCGTTTCGCACAAAATCCTGGATCTCAGCAATCTGGTGTTTGTATTATCTACCCCGAGCAATGCGCGTGGGGTGGTTCACCGCGAAGACAGCAAAAATACTCTGACAGGCTCTGTTCTACTCGATCCTCCTTGAACCCTCCCATACTCTGGAGTACGCTTGCGATGCTGTGGAAGAAGAACTCGGCCAATCCTGCTCCAGGGGCGGCTCTTTGGAGGGAACGATGTTTCAATCCAGAATTGCAGAGTGGTCTTACTACCTCGGTTTCGTCAGTGCGGCAGCAGCACTCGTTTACCGGGCATTGTGGTTTGGGACTCTAGGTGCGCGCCTGTTTGGCGCCTCCCGAGTACTTCCTCACAACCTGCTAGAACTCAGCATTCTGCTGTTTGTGACCTCGATCGCGAGCAATGTGCGTGCGACGGCTCATCGCTAGAATGGCAAACTGTTCCCACCGGCAGGGTGGCGTGAGCTAGCGTCATATAACTTCGCTACCCACCGTGATGCACATTTCTGTGGCACGCTACACATAGCGTAATCAGGTTCTGCTCTGAGTCATCTCCGGACTGGCTGCGACGTTGTTGATGATGAACTTCAAGGTTCGACGTTGTGCCGCAGGCTTGGCATCTCCAGCTATCCCTTTGCAACACTTTTTGACAGAGCTGCTGGTACGATTCACGATCCAGCCGCAAGCGTGGCTGCTTTTGTCGAATCCAACTCATCTCGCCGACTGGGTCGACTCCAGAAATTCCTGCTTTTGCTCGTTGGGCAGAAATCTGAAGAATCTCGTCATCGCATACAACATCATCTCCGGATCCCCGTGGTCCAGGTTTGCCCCGGCAAGGAAGTCCGCGCAGATCATTTCCAAACAGTAACCTCTGGATCGGTCGCTCCCCAACATCAGAGCCGCTGTCTCAATCGCTTTCTCAATGACCGGCATCTGGCTCTGGTACAGCTTGAAATAGATAATCTCCCACGGTTCCTTTTCCCGTCCCGTTAGCTCCTTCTCGACCTCTTGCTTGAACTGCTTCTGAGGCATTTCCCGTGCCCGGTGCAACCAGATTGCACAATCGAAGCGCTGCCCATCCTTTCTCGCCAGCTTGGCCAGCTCCAGCCCTTTCGCCCAGCCCAGTTCCTTTAGCTGTTTTCTCGCTTGCGTCGGCAAGTGTTCGTGAATCGACATCAGGTAGTACGCCTTCCGCCGCGAACCCGGAAACCGCCTCTCCAGGAACTCGTCGAAGCACTTCAGTTCCTCCAGTCGCCAGTACTGTCCCGCCCGCACCTCGCATAGATAGCGCCCCAGGTCGACGAACTTGGTGTCGCGCTCGGTCTCTTTCCGCTGTTCCCAGGCGAGAATCTCGTCGATCTTGCCCAGTACAAACAGCGCGCGGCGACGATTGAGCTTCGGCGGCATGGGCGGATTGTCAGTAATTAAGCTCGTCAAGCCAATCAAGACTGTCGGCTCCTGGACGCCGCACCAAGCTGGCGTCTGCCATTTGCTGGTTTCCAAGACAAAGCCCAACGTAGGGACAGCTGCTGCAGGGATTCTGCGGGAAGCGGATACCGCTGTGCGGCAGAAAGTCTGCCGCCTCGATCCGACGGACGGTGCTTTCCACCAGATGCCCAAACTCCTGCCGCTGCTCGTCGGTGATGGTGGTTCGCAGGTACTGAACTTCGACCAGCCGTTTGCGGACGAATACGACCTGGGCGACTTCGGCAATTCCTGTCATCCACGAGTAGCAAACCAACTGCGGGTCCAGGGAGAGCAGCCCGTCGGGCTCTGCACGGTATCGGCTCGCTGAGGTTTTCCACTCCAGCAGGCACCGCTTTCCGTCGAGTCTGCCGATGGCATCGACATAGGCGACAAAGTCGTTACTTCCTGAAATCGGCCGAGTGAATTTGATCTGCAGATTCCGTCGAGGCTGATGGACCTGGATGCGATCGTCCTGGCAGAAGCGGGTCAACAGCATGATTCCCTGCCGGAGCATGCGATCCCAGGAGTCGCCGTTCGAATAGTGCAAGCCCGGGTTCTGACACTGAGACCATTCAGAGAACAGCACTGCTCCGGGATCTTCTCGCCGAAAATAAGCGCCCAGGGCTTGTTCGAAGGCGCGGCCGAACAGCATCGCTGCCCGGGTGTCTTTCTCCTTCCAGCCATCGAGGTAGCGATGCCGGTACCGCCGCGGGCACGTTAGATATTGGCTGATCTGGGTGTAGCTGTAGGTCATTCAGGCTACCTGCGGGTTGTCCAGATTTGCCGGCGAAAGCTCGTCCCAACGATCTGCCGACGCAAAACCGTCGAATCGGAGTAGCGAAGCGCCGTTAAAGGCGATGTGGCTGGTCTTAACCACGCCCTTCAGGCCGACGAGCTGAGTTTCATCGACCTCATCCCGGCCGAGCAATTCAGTGTCGTAGCCAAAGTCGCGCAAGAACCAGTTCAGCTTCCACAGGGCTTTCGGATTGCAATAGATACGGCTCGAAAGCGTGTGGCCGGAGAAACGGCTGGGCTCAAGAATAGCCAGAGTCAGCGTGTAGTAGGGCTTTTGTGCCTGCCGGCGAAAATAGACTCGTTGCACCTGAACGAGGAAGATTCCGTCGGGGACCTGGTCGCCAGCGCAGCGATCCGCGGAATTCAGGCCGATGATCTGACGTCTCATGCGGCACCTTCTTTCTGGCCGAGATAGCTGTTGAGCTGGCAGAGCAGGGCGTTCCGATCTTTCTCGGCCCAGTCGGCCAGATGCTTGACGAAGTTTTCCACCTGTTCGCGCGTGGCGTCTCGCAGCGCCTTGACGCTGCAGAAGTCGGCGGCGTAGGCCTTCACCAAGTTGGGATCGAGTTGATGTTGCCGAATCAATTGGCAAAGGCGATCGCGAACTGTGGGGCTGCCGTGGCTTCCGTTGCCATTGGACGGTTGCGGAGGGAGCTTCTTTGACTCTTTTGAGGACTGCGAAGATTCGGCGAGAGAACCGATCTCCTCGACTGAGCATATCCCGATTCCATAAGCTTTGCGCAGAGCACGGTTGACGGCGCGAGTCTCAGCCACGCGCATCTCGGCGCCGTGAACAAGGAAGGAGACATTGGACGGATCGGCGTCGCCATACCCCACGAAGCCGGAGGAACTCTTGGAAGGGTATACGGTTGCCCTAAGAACAAACCGGCCCGCTGCGGAATCGCAAAGGGAATCGACGGCCTCGACGTGGATGCCGCGACATTTCTTGCGGCGTGCCAGCCGCAGGAGGCCGATGTGAGTAACATACCAGCCACTATTAATGAATTGGAGCTCGCCGTTGCTGAGGGAGAAATGAAATTCCTTGGAGAGGCTCTCCAGAGACTTACCCACTCGGGTGGGCAGGGTGCCGCCCAATAGCTGTCGGGCAAACCGCAGGTTTTCTCGCAGTGGGTGATTCATTTTGGTTTTGCTGCCTTTCATGAAGCCTCCATATATCACGGTGATAACATATGATAACCGTCGAACTAGGAAAATGCAAGTCGATTTTTTGGTTGTCCCTTGGTTTCGGGCGCGGCTATAGTCTTTGTCGTGACGACGAAGAAGGGTTTCTTGGCGTTCCGGGTTGCACCCGATCTGAAGAACGAGATTCAGAGCATAGCAAACAGTGAAGCGCGGAGCATTTCACAGGTTTGCGAACTGCTCTTGTCTGAGGGTGTCCAAGCGTACAAGAAAGAAGGGCCCAAGTTCATACAGCGCCTCGTCGCCAAGCGGAAGACTAGGGTCAAGGATTGATGACCGAAGGGGGAAAGCAGTTCGCGATCGATGCGCGAACTCTTGTTGGTTGCGAAAAATGGCGTCACTAAGCGATTGAGCGAATGTACTTCCGATTCTTGACCTGCCTGTTGTAGCCGATCTAAAGTACTCTCAGTTCGGGACAGAAATGGACCGATCTCTCTAGGGTGTGCCAATACCGAGAGCGGAGATACGTAACGCTTCGGATGAGCGATAAGCAATCTGGATGATGATAAGCAGATAAGTAATCTGGATGATAAGGCTCGTTTCGAACGCATCTTGTTAAGGCTCTGAATCAGTTCTCAATTCATGCGAACCAGTTGTATGGCGCTGTACGGCTGGTCAACTCCCGCCTGAGGCCCCGAAACCAGGCTAACTGACGGAGCAACTGCCCTGCCCTCAATTTAGAAACGAAGGAGAAGAATTATGCGTCACGAGAAAACAGTTACGGACGCCGTTCGACGCGCCAATCGAGGCAACGCGCAATCCTCCACCGGTCCTAGGACCAAGCGTGGAAAGGCACATTCACGCCACAACGCTCTACGACACGGCATACTCGCGCGAAACGTGATACTGGACACCCACGAAAAACGGGCCGAGTATCGTGCGTTGCGGCGATATTGCAAAACAGAGCTTCATCCGAGAGGGTTGATCGAGAAATTTATCGTGGAGGAAATTGCGACCCTATTCTGGAAACTCGCGATTACAGAACGCCTTGAAATCCAGGAACTCATGCGTCGTCAAGAGCTTTCAGATGGTCTGGGCAGTGATGGCTTGGACCATATTTTTAACAAGAGTCTTGAACTGCCTATTAGTGCCTCTGATCTTCCGCTTGCTCGCGGATGGGACTGCGAGCGGATGGTTGTTCGTGCACTTGCCGGCCAGGACCGATGTGGATCCAATGCTACGTCCGGTCCGGAAGTGGTGGGAGGTCAGGTAGTCAATGCGTTTAAGACCTCGCAAAACAACAACCATCAGCAAGTCGATCACCTTGAGATTGAGGCCGTCATGGGAAGTGCCCTCGAAACTCTGACTCGCTACCAGACGAAACTAAAGCGCGATCTCTACCGCGCAATAGAGACGCTGCATAAGATGCAAGCAGAACGGAGGGAAGGAGAGAGCGACGCTTCGCAATGACCGCGCCTTTTACAAATTTATCGAGTCTTCAACGTTTGGATCCTCTGGATACCTTCCTCGCCGACGCCAATCGGGAGCTGCGTTGCCGCCTCAGAGTGGTCCTTGTTTCTAAAGGATAAGGGCCTGCAAACACGGTCGGGAGCCCTTATCTTATCCGGGCTCCCGAATTCTCTGGCGATTGTGGCCGGGAAGCACTTGCCGCGATCTGAATACCTCCCGGAACCTCGCTAATACTCAAAGTCGGCCAGCGGAAATGGTCGCCAGGACCAGGTTGTTCTACCTTGGCGCCCGGGTAAACCGCTTCAGAAAAAAGCGGCTTCCCTCATCAGTGGCAATCGATTGGATTCGCACTTGATTGTGGCTCGTAAACGATATTCGTGCGGCGCAGCTCCCTCGAATCAACCTTAGATTATCTATAAACTATGTTTTACGTATAATAATATATCTATAGGATATAAATTCCACATTGGAGTTAAAGACCCAATTTTACGAAACGAACCCAACAACCCCTTTGTTTTCAGTCGGAGCCTCAGGAATGGGGCGCGCTTCTACGCGTTTAGAAGTTGGATCCTAAGCGATTACACTACGGTCAACGGCGCTTGTCAGGTGCGCGAAACGAAGCGTGCCGCTGACCGAAACTCCTCTGGCCGAACTGGAATTGAGCGTTCTAGAGGCGAGCTTAGGTTGCCAACTCTGGGTGAGTCTTATAAGTTCGTGTTGACGGGCGGGCATCCGAGGTCCACATTCTCGCCTCTCTGCCCAGTCACAGATCGCGGACGCGACGGTTCAGCGAATCGTCGCGGGTGTACATCAATGATGTTGAGATTGTGCTACATAAAAATGGCGATGCAGCTGTTTCCAGGGAGGTAAGTCGTGAAACATGGCACCCAATCCAGTTCCTCACGAAGAAGAAGGCATGCCGGCAAATGGGAGGAGAGTCTCATGCGCTCAAGCATATTGCGTGAGGTGATGGTTACTGCCGAGAAAGAAGGACTGTTCCTCGGCAAACGCACCGAGGTGGTTCGGGGAAGAATGCCGGAAGCTCTCGTGACAAGGGCAAAAAACCGTACCGGAATCGAGTCTGACACCAACTTAATCGAGGTGGCACTGGCCAGTATTGCGGTTGCCGATGACTATGCGGACTGGCTGCTTTCCCAGCGCGGCACGGTTGATAGCGATCCTGACCTTGAGTTCTGAATCTCGAGGAACTCTTGGGGGCTCAAACGCGAGAAACATGAAACACAGCTGCTGTCGTGAGCGAATCAGAGCTGGGTCAAAATGCGGTCGTAGTGCTGCAGTAACATTTGATAGTGTGCCGCACGGAAATAGTACTTCAGCTGTTTCATGGGAGGTGGCCGTGAAGCATAGCGGCAGTTCCTTGCGAACAAGGAAACGTGCAGGCATGGTAGAGGGGAGCCCCATGCGCTTCAGCAAGTTGCGAGACGTAATGGTCATCGCCGAGAAGAAAGGACTGCTGCATGGCAAACGCACCCAGATGATTCGCGGAATAATGCCGGAAGCACTCGTGGAGAGGGCAAGAAAGCGCACCGGAATTGTCTCTAACTCAAAACTGATCGAGGTGGCGCTGGCCAATATTGCGGTTGCCGATGACTACACGGACTGGCTGCTTTCGTGGCACGGTTAGTAGCGGGGACTGATCTTGACTACTGGATTTCAAGGCATTCTCGGACGGCTCAAACCCGAAAGACACAGGGCACAGCTTAGACCGCGTGCGGAATCGGAGCTGGAATTCCTTGGAACAACCAGTCACCGACCCGCCAAGCTGCTCTACGATACAACGGTCTATATCGATATTCTGCAAGGGTGTTTTCCGCAACAGGGCGAAGCGATGCTGCGGGCGACCGAAGCCTGGCATTCCCCAGTCACGGAAGCTGAACTGGCGGCAAGCTACGGACTGCTGGATCCCGCCCTACCCCAGACAGCCGCGATCATCGAGCAAATTGTCGCGGTCATCGACCGGCGGTCCACTTACCGAACGATCACGCCCGATCCCGAGGTGTGGCGGGAAGCCGGGGTACTTTCCGGCACCCTGGCCCGAACCCAGAAATACGGGACAGAGCAGCGGCGGCGCCTCTTGAACGACGCGTTGCTGTTCGCCTCCGCTCGAAAATACGGATGTGCGGTGTTGTCCCGCGACGTTCGGAACTTTGACTTGCTCCAGCAACTTGATCCCTCGGGGAGAGTTGTCTTTTATAAAATTGAAGCTCCGTAACCTCGTTCCTCATCACTTCGCGAACTGCACAGCAATGTCGCGGCGCGACTGCATGCTAGAATCGAAAATGAAATTCACCCCGGAAAGAGACCACCAACCGCGAAGATGAAGAAACCCTCTGCCGCGAATCGGGCTGCCAGCCGGCCAGGTTACGATGAACTCAAGAACAAGATCCAGAAGCGCCAGGCGCGGATCGGCATCATCGGCCTGGGCTACGTTGGACTGCCGCTGGCCCTGCTCTTCAGTGAACAAAAGTTCTCTGTAACCGGTTTCGACATCGATCAGCGTAAGGTCGACACTCTGGCTCAGGGTAAATCCTATATCTACCGCATCAGCGCGGAAGAGATCAGGAGAGCCAAGAAGCAGGGCTTTTCGGCCACATCGGAATATGCCCGAATCGTTGAGATGGATGCGGTCATCATCTGCGTTCCCACTCCTCTCAACCAATATCACGAACCCGATCTCAGCTTCATCACCGATACTACACATGCCATTGCGCCTCATCTGCAGGCCGGGCAGTTGGTCGTTCTCGAGAGTACAACTTACCCCGGCACCACCGAAGAAGTCATGCTGCCGATTCTGGAGAAAGAAAACAAGAACGGTCTGAAGGCGGCCCGCGGAGCTTCCGCCGCGCCGAAAGCGGAGAAGGAATTCTTTGCGGCTTTTTCTCCCGAACGCGAGGATCCGGGCAACACCACGGTCGCCCGTCGCGACATTCCCAAGGTCGTAGGCGGATTGAATCCGCAAGCCTCGGAGCTGGCTGGCGCTCTCTACGGTTCGATCTTCCATCGCACGGTTCCCGTCTCCTCGCCCGCCGCGGCCGAAATGACCAAGCTGCTGGAGAATATTTACCGCTGCGTCAACATCGCGCTGGTCAACGAGCTTAAGATGCTCTGCCTGCGCATGAATCTGGACATTTGGGAAGTCATCGCAGCCGCGTCCACCAAGCCTTTCGGCTTTCATCCCTTCTACCCCGGACCCGGCCTGGGTGGTCACTGCATTCCTGTTGATCCCTTCTACCTGTCGTGGAAAGCCAAGGAATATGACTTCCGCACTCGCTTCATTGAACTGGCCGGGGAAATCAACACCGCCATGCCTTATCACGTCCTGGCTTCCATCGGCGGGGCATTGAACCAGCACAAGAAATCGGTGAATGGGGCGCACGTCCTGATTCTGGGCGTAGCTTACAAGAAAGACATCGACGATCTGCGCGAATCGCCTGCCCTCACAATCATCGAGCTTTTGCAAAAGGAAGGCGCCGAAGTCAGCTACCATGACCCTTACTTCCCAATGATCGGGAAGGGGCGCAAGTACGATCTACAAATGAAGCGCACCGAGCTGGAGCGGCTGGGCCAGTACGATTGCATCGTGATTGTCACCGATCACTCAGACTATGACTACAAAAAGATCGTCGGCGAAGCCCAGTTGGTAGTCGACACCCGCAATGCCACTAAGGGCATCGACAGTCACAAGGTTGTGCGCTGCTAAGCCAAGGGCACCATGCCAGGAGCGGGGCGGAGGCGGGGCCGGCCCGGAAGTAAAAGCTCACTTGAGGTGTAATTTTTTGCTCTTTCTTACCCGGTCCGGTCCTGTCGTCGGCGCGCTCAGCATAAGTAACTGAAAGATCAGCGGGATAGACTTCCCGATTTGAGGTGGAAATGGCCTTTGCCGTGCAGATTTTGCTACGAGGCACCCAGCCTTGAGGTAGTAAACTATGGACTCCTCGACCCCCTGTAGTCCCAGGCTACCCACGCTGCCCGGGGCCGAGAAACTTTCAAACCCGAACCGGGGTTCGAAGGACGGACGAGTAAAAGCTGCCATGAGTTCTTCTGCTTCCCAAGAGACTCTCTTCTCCCTGTTACCGGAGACGAGAAAGCCTTGGACAGAATTCGCTTTCAGCACTGGCATGCAGGCCGCGGTGGTCGTGCTTCTGATCTGGGTGCGCTTGTTGTATCCCAACGTCGTGACTGCGCCGGAGCACACATTCCGCTCGGTTGAACTTGTGAGTACTCCGGTTCCGGTGAATCATCAGCCGCAACCGCCGCTCCCATTGCGCCAACCAGCAGTAATTGCCCGGTTGGACCCACCCGCCAACGCTCTGCGGTTGCCCGCGCCCCTGCCGAAGGCTCCAGTGAAAGTGCAAGACCATCCTGCTCCCACGGTCGTCATCGCCGCGAGTATGGAGCCTTTGCCTCCGGCGCCCGCGCCTGTGATTCCCAAGCAGGGAGTAAGAACGAACGTGTTTTCCACCGGAAGCTCCGCCGCTCCTACCATGGCGCGCGCTCCCTCGCAAGTGCAGACCGGAGGCTTCGGCGACCCGAATGGAATTCCTGCCAAAGCAAATCAAGCTAGGGCCATTAATATCGCGGCTGCCGGATCGTTCGACCTCCCCTCCGGGCCAGGCTATGGCAACGGAACCGGCGGCGCCAAAGGTGTGCCCGGCGTGGTCGTAAGTACGGGCTTTGGCAACGGCACGGCCATTTCTGACGCTCGCCCACGAGCCACAGGTGCGGTTCAGGCTAGCGGCTTCGCCAGCGCTGATGTACCCGCCCCGCCCACCGTGCACTCTAGCCCCGCAGAAACCGCCGCCAAAGTGCTGCCTGCGGAAATTCTTTCCAAGCCGACTCCACTCTATACTCAAGAAGCTAGGAATTTGAAGATTGAGGGTGAGGTACTCCTCGACGTGGTTCTGGAGGCCTCCGGCAAGCTCCGTGTGCTGCGCGTGGTCCACGGATTGGGTCACGGCCTCGACGAGAACGCCGTCAAGGCCGCTGAACAGATTCACTTCAAGCCAGCGGTGAAGGATGGGCAGCCGACCGATTACAGGGTCGTTATGCACATCATTTTTCAAATGGCCTAGGGTTCTCCCGGAAGGGTTTTATGCGTATTTCCCAGGTAGGTTCGTTTTGCTTCTTTCTGTCGTTGGTCTGCTCTCTGCCCGCCCTATCGCAAGATTCAGCCTCACCGGCACCGCCGACTGCGGCCACCGGCGCGGCGGCGGCATCGCCTGGCGCCGGAGAGTTACCTACTCCACCTGCAGCTTCCTTCAATGACGTCATCGACCGCATCGTCCAGAGAGAACATCTCTTCCTCGCCCAGATGCGCCACATGCATCCCATGGTCGAGACTTATCTGCAAAATCTCAAAAACGATAAAGACGGCAACACTTTCCCGGTGAAAGACAAATACTTCCTGGGACGCCTCGACATGAGCGATGGCCCCGAAGACACCTCATTCGTGGGCCAGCCCGGCTTCGGACATCGCATGATGGAGCACCTCACCGGCCTCTATTCGCTGCATTTCCTGCCCCTCGGGTTCGCTCAGATGGTGATCCTCGATACCGACTTCCAAAAGCGGTACTACAAATTCACTTTCGTTCGTCGGGAGTTTCTGGGAGAAGTTCGCTGTTTGGTCATTGACGTGGAACCCCGCGCAGACTCGGGGAGCGCCCGCTTCCTGGGAAGAATCTGGGTCGAGGATCAGGACTACAACGTGGTTCGCTTCAACGGCACCTATTCACCCCACGCCAGGACGGCCTACTACCTGCACTTTGATAGTTGGCGCCTGAATCTTCGTCCCGGGACCTGGCTGCCCGCCTACGTCTACAGCGAAGAATCCAACCTCAAGTCCGGCATCGCCAGGAGTTTGAATTTCCGGGCTCAGACCCGTCTCTGGGGATACGACTTGAAAGCCCTGACCAAGAATTCAGAGTTCACGCAGATTCTTGTGGATTCTCCGCAGGACGCTTCTGCGGTGAAAGACCAGAGCGATGCAGCGGCCGACGCCTCTCCCGTGGTCGCCGAGCGCATGTGGGAGCGCCAGGCCGAGGATAACGCGGTTGAGCACCTGCAGAAGATCGGTCTGCTGGCGCCTCCCGGCGACGTGGATAAGATCCTAATGACCGTGGTCAACAACCTGATGGTCACCAATAACATCGATCTCCAGGGGGATATCCGTTGCCGGGTCCTGCTCACCTCGCCTTTGGAATCGTTCACCATCGGGCATACGATCGTGGTCAGCCGCGGCTTGCTGGATGTGCTGCCCGACGAATCTTCGCTCGCCATGATCCTCGCCCACGAACTCAGTCACATCGTGCTGGGACACAAGACAGACACTAAGTTTGCGTTCAACGACCGTATGTTGTTCCCCGATGAAGATTCGTTCGAGCGCATGGATTTCAAACACTCCGATCGCGAGGAAGAAGCCGCCGACACCAAGGCGCTCGAACTGTTGAAGAACTCTCCCTACAAGGACAAGCTGGGAAGCGCGGGGCTCTTTCTGAAGTCCTTGCAGGAACACGCGCCCGACCTGCCAAATTTGATTCGCCCTCATTTGGGTGACGGCTTCGCGCAGGGCAAGGACGTCCGCATGTCGGCGCTGCTGGCTTCCGCACCGGAACTGGATGCGAAACGCACCGATCAGATTGCTGCGCTTCCGCTCGGTGGACGCATCAAGCTGGATCCCTGGAGCGACCAGGTCGAACTGGAAAAGGCAAAGCCGGTGGCCCTGGCTTCCGCGCGCGAGAAGATGCCGTTCGAAATCACGCCATTCTTCCCTTACCTCACCAGACTTTCAACGGCAGGCAGCGAGAAGGTCGCGCTCACCACGCCTTCCACTAAGTGAGAGCGTGAAATGCTGTGCGTTCTTGCCGCTGGAAATTGATTTGGGAAGCTTGTGAGTATTCCGGAAAGTGCTGCGAAAGGCCCAATGGCGCGCCCGTCCGACGCGCCCTGTAGACAGTCAATAATCGATCACTCTCTAAGGATTACTGGAGAGCGCTGCCCACGTTAGAGAATACGTTGTTAGCGTTCGAACCAATGAGCCGGATCGTGCCCACGACGATTACCAGAATCACGGCCAGCATCACCGCATACTCGGCGATATCCTGACCGCTCTCATCGTTCCAAAGTTCTTGCCAAAGTTTTGCCACGGGCTCCGTCTCCTTAGGAATTTGTCTAAGCAGCCCCCTCACTCCAACGAGGGAAAAGCACCCAAACGTGACCGGACCAGTTTCTGCCCAGAGGCTGTTCTTGACGAAATCATAAGCGGCGGAGCCAAGGCCGCCAATAGCCCGTAAGTGCTATCCCATGGTGACTCGAGCGGGTTACTCGAGCGCAAGCCGCTAACTCCTTCTCAACCAATGCTTTTCAGGGGTAACGACTGATTCACGGCAAAAAGCGCTAACTCCAGCCGCGTAGACACTCCCAGCTTGTCGAAGATATTGCTCAAGTGATGCTTGACCGTGTCTTCGCTGATCTTGAAGTATTCCGCGATCTCTTTATTCGAGTATCCTGCCACTACCGCCGCAACAATCTCCAACTCGCGCGGGGTCAGCCCAAATTTCTTCTGCCGCGCTTCGTCGCTCGAAGACTGCACGAGGGTACGAAGATATTGCACCAGGTTAGAAACGCTCTCCCGTCCAACCCAGTACTCGCCTGCCATTACGGTGTGGATCGCCTTCAGCAATAGTTGCGTGGCCGAGTCTTTCAAGACGACGCCCCGCGCGCCCAGCTGCAGCGCCTCCACAATCTGGCTCTTCTCCGCGGCCGCGGTCAGCAGGATTACCCGCACCGGAGTCGAATTCGCCGCCGTGCTCAGATCCCGCAAAGCTTCCAATCCCGGATGTTTGGGCATGGCCAAGTCCAGCAACAGAATGTCGGGCTTCAATTGCCGTGCCAGTCTTACGGCTTCGGCACCGTCGGAGGCCTCGCCCAGCACCTTCAAATCCGGTTCGGCTTCCAGCAGCCGCCGCAGCCCGTCCCGGAAAATTGGATGGTCGTCGGCGATCACGATACGCACAGGTTGTGACTTCTTAAAGTTCATCGGAGACTTCTCCACCTCTCGGAACTTTGATTTCCAGGCGTGTACCTACTCCGGGAGTTGATTCTACAGTGAGTGCGCCCGCAATTAAACGTACTCGTTCTTTTATGATCACGGGCCCCTTGCCCATTTGGTCAAGTTGCTCCTGCGTCAAGCGACCGGAAAACGGGAACCCCTGGCCGTCGTCTTCCAATGTCAGGCTCCACTGGCTCGAACTCGAACTCAGTCGCACCAGGGCGTGGCGCGCCTTGCTGTGCTTGCGCACGTTCACAAGTCCCTCCTGCACAATCCGCAACAGTTCCCGGCAGACTTTGTCGGGCATCTCCAGTTTCCCTGCTTCGGTCACGAAACGCGCCGAAATCCCTGTTTCCCTCTCAAACCGCTCCACCGTGTCGGTCACCAGGTGAAGAAATCTTCGGGAATCCACGTCGATCGATTTCATCTGCTGCATTAGTTCCCGGAGCTTCAGAACCTCCTCGCGCAGCAGTCCCTGAATCCGGCCCAGTTCGCCGCCGACCACAGCTGGCGTAGTTTCCGCCTGGCGTCGCAGAACATCCACCTGCATCTCCACCGCTATCAACGACTGCACCGCACCATCGTGCAGCTCTCGGGCGAAGCGCGCACGTTCCGCCGCACTGGCGCGGCGCCTCAGCCGGTGCAGCAGGTAAACGTTGTAAACCGCCGGCCCCACTTGCCGGAATAGATCGAGCAAAAACCGCAGCTGCTCCGGCGTATCGCCATGCCACGACGGATCAAACACCAGCACGCGACCGCGCCATTCGCCACCGAAGACGAAGGAAACAGCAACGACAGAGCTGAAGGATTGGCGCTGCTTGAGCCGCACCAGCGCGTCGGCGGAGGGCGACGGCAACTGATTGCCTTCGCGGTCCACTGCGACCTCGAACCAGCGGTCTCCCTCGCTGGTTGCATAAAACGCTTCGCCCGGAAAATCCTCCAGATAAATCTTCGCATCCCGCGGGCTGGAGTCCAGCCACACGAAATCGGAAGTCTCATCTCCATTGCGCAATTCGCCCAGAAAGGTTCTGTGGCTGTGTATTTCCTGCGACGCAACCAGCAGCCGGTCAGCCCCGTACAGGCTCACGATTTCCTGGCTGATCTGCTGCAATGTTCCCGTCAGTCCCGCATCCACCCGGACTTTCGACAGCAAGCGGGTCACTACGGCCTTCTCTGCCCGCAGATGCTTCTGTTGCTCCGCGAGATAACCGAGCAGCAGTCCCATCACCAGCAAGTAGACCGACAGCATGAACAGGCGCTTGGGCTCGAACTCGCTAACGTTGATGTGCAAGCCTGATAAAGCGTGCCAAGGCAGGCCTCCGGCGCGCGCTGCCCACACATGCAACAGCAGAAAGCTTTCTGCCCACAGCAACACCACTTCGGCCGCCGCCGTGCTCAAAGTTTCCCACAGGCCCCAGCGGTAAGCGGCCGCCGTGAGCACGAAAAAAAAGAACAGAAAGAAAGGGCTTCTCGGACCTTCGGCAAACACGGAAATGAAGGCCGGCCATATGATGTCCGCCGCGTGCACGAGTAGTCGAAACGGAGCGGTCGAGGCCTTGCGACGCCGCACCAGCATCAGCACCAGAATGCTGTTTCCCATGTAGAAACCCAGCAGTCCATAGGCTGCCGGGGAATTGCCTAGTTGTGTTGGATCCATGTAAATCGCGGCCAGAGCAGAAGCCGCGAGAAACACGCGGGCCGTAGCCAGCCAGCGCTCGATTCGCCGAACTTCGCTGGGATCGGCAGGAGCTAGCGTCCTTCCAATAAAACGGCGATTGCCTTCAGCGCGCAAGTTGACTTATTCCCCACAGAAGTACGGATTTGTCGGTAATAGGAATGTCCCGCATATTATTGATAAGAAAGACAGGTAGCAAGCAAAACTTTCCGCTCACATTTCGCATTTCGGTTCTTTTCGATCATCCCCTCTTTTTTATGCTCGGCCGCCGGCTGATTACTTCGGTAACCCGGATCCGGGCGAGACCCGGTTTAGAATGCCGGTGGAGATCGCCTCCTTGCGCACCTATGCCAAACTCTGGGCCGCGGCAGTCGCGGCCTGCCTTGCAACGTTGACCGTGGCTGCCCTGATCCTGCCGCAGTCCTTCCGCCTCACTAGTCTCAGTGATGTGATTCAGTGCCTCTTGCTATTTTCCGGGACCGTAGCCTTTATCCCTCATGCCCTGCGCTCGCGCGGACGTTTGCGTTTGTTCTGGTTGCTCCTCGCCACCGGTATGGGCCTCTGGTTCGCTTACCAGTTCGTCTGGATCTACTACGAACTCTGGCTGCGTACCGATGTTCCGGATCTGTGCGCCGGTGACATCATCGTCTTTCTGCACATCGTACCGCTCATGGCCGCTCTGGCGCTCCGTCCTCATGCGCCACAGGATGAGTACGCCGCCCGTCTGCGCCGCCTCGATTTTGCTCTGATGATGGTTTGGTGGATCTATCTGTACGTCCTCATCGTGATTCCCTGGCAGTACGTCGTACCCAACATACCGGCTTACAATAGCGATCTCAACTCGCTCTATCTCATCGAGAAAGTAGCCTTCTTGAGCGCCTTGCTCCTGGCCTGGCTGGGAAGCAAAGGCGGCTGGAAAATTTTCTACGCCAATCTGTTCGGCGCCAGCTTGACCTATGCCGCCAGTTCCCACATCGCCAATTGGGCCATCGGCCGCCACGTCTATTACAGCGGCAGCCTCTACGACATTCCGCTCGCGGTTTCCATGGCCTGGATCACCATCATCGGTCTGCAGACCCACGAAAGCGAACCCCAACCCGGCGCCCGCTCTACTTCTACGTCTCACGGAGTATGGCTCGCCCGGCTGGGCATGATCGCGGCATTTTCGCTCCCCATCTTTGCCGCTTGGGCTCTGCTCGACGATGGAGTTCCTCCGCGCATCCGTTCGTTCCGCGTAGTCTTGACTCTGGCGGCAGCCATTTTGATGGGCGCCATGGTTTTCGTACGGCAGCGCCTGCTCGATTGGGAATTGCTCCGCCTCCTGACTCACTCGCGCGAGTCCTTCACTAACCTGAAGCGCCTTCAGGCCCAGATCATGGAGTCCGAAAAACTGGCTTCAATCGGCCAACTGCTGGGCGGCGCCGCCCATGAACTCAACAATCCCATCACGGCCATGCTGGGTTATTCCGATCTGCTGCTATGTACACCTCTCAGCCCGGAACAGAGTGAACTCGCGGGAAGAATCGGACAGCACGCCCGGCGCACCCGATCGTTGGTGGCCAGCCTGCTCAGCTTTGCCAAACAAGGCCCGGCTGCGATGGCTCCCCTAGATCTCAACACTTTGCTGCGCACTGCTGTGAAACTCTCGCAACCTCAGTGGCAAGCTCTCAAAATCGACGTCCGCACCGAATATCCGCAAGAACTGCTGCTCGTCCGCGGAGATTCCAACCAGTTGCTGCAGGTCTGCGTGCAAATCATCAACGACGCGCTGCATGCCGTCGGCCAGCACGGCAGCCGGACTCTCAACATCACTGCGGCGAACAGGAACGGCACCGCCACGATCCACATCTCCGATGCGAACCCCTCTGACACCAGGAACCAGACGCTCGGAAACGCCGCTCCCGATCTCGACTCCCCGGAAACTCTCTCCGGCCTGGGACTGAGCGCATGTCAGGGCATCCTGCAGCAACACCATGGCCGGATTCTCTGGCGGCAAGACCAGAGCGTGGGAACCACCATCCGCGTCGAAATCCCCGTCATCGCTCCGGAGCCGGAGAAATCGTCTGATCCTGGGGTTCCGGTAATGTGGCGGCCTCAACCGTTCGCTTGAGCTGGCCGCATGCGGCATAAATGTCCCGTCCCCGCGGACGCCTCACGAACGCAGGAATCCCCGCTTCGCGCAGGATCTTCTGAAACCCCGCCACCCGCTCCACACTGGGAGTCGTAAAGTCAATTCCCGGCCCCGGATTCAGCGCAATCAGATTCACCTTGCAGCGCATCCCGCGCAGCAGCTCCGCAACTTCCTTCGCATTCTCAGGCGTATCGTTGACTCCGCCGAGCAGTACGTACTCGAACGTGATCCACTCCCGTGTGCGCAAAGGAAATTCCCGCGCCGCCGCCATCAGCATTTCGAGTGTCCACTTCTTGTTCAGTGGCATCAGCGTTGTGCGCAGCGAGTCATTCGATGCATTCAAAGAAATTGCCAGCTTCGGTCGAATTTTTTCTTCGCCGAAATCCCGGATGCGCGGCACAATTCCCGCCGTCGATACCGTCATCCGCCGCTCCGCAATCCCCACGCCTTCCACCAGCAACCGCGCCGCCTTCACGAAATTCTCATAGTTCAGAAACGGCTCGCCCATACCCATAAAAACCAGATTGATGCGATCCTCAGGCGGCGAAACTTTCTGATCTTTAAGCACCGCACAAACTTGCCCCACAATTTCTCCCGCGGTTAGATTGCGCTTTATCCCCAGCAGTGCGGTCAAACAGAACTGGCAATCCACAGCACACCCCACTTGGCTGGAAATGCAAATTGTCGAACGACCAGGAAAAGCTCGTCCTTGATTTTGCTTGGCGTGATTTCTGGAAGGGTGGAGCAGGCCTTCCAGGCCTGCGTCAGAATCAGTCGTTTGTAATTGGGTTTTAGCCCCCGAGGTACCTAAGCCGGAGCTCTCAGCTTCCGCTCCAGCCTCGCTCCCATCCCCTGCTTCGCCTCCATCCCCTTCCGGCATCCAAACCGTTTCCACACTCTGCTCATCGCCGAACCCAATCAGATACCGCACCGTCCCATCAACGGACACAAATTTCTGCTCGATCCGCGCCGTTCCAACCGTTACTCCGCTCTGCGCCAGCCGCTCGCGGAACTCGTGCGGCAGCGTGGAAATCTCCGCCAAAGTTTCCACCCTCTGCCGGTACACCGCATCCATCAGCTGCTTGGCGCGATAGCCGGGCTCACCCGCCTCGCTCACCAAGGAGGTGATCTCCTCGCGATCCATACCCAGCAGCGCCAATGTCGAGGCCTCAACCATTAATTATGAGAACCATTCCCGCTCGGACCGGACGGCAGGGCCTTCACGTCGTGGATCCTGTGAACCACCAGTTTGGTCCGACAGCAGTTATAACGACCCCAGTTGGGGTGGTATGACTTTCGGATTGACTCGGGTAAATTAGGGTCAGGTAAAGGTGGGCCGTAGAACTCACCCTCGAACACGACGGAAGCTTTGTCATCGCGCGAATTTTCGAGCGCCCCCCGCAGCTTTTCCCTGTTCTTATTATCTTCCAGGGCAAGCTCGACCCATGTAGTCTCAGTTGGGCAAGCAGCATCCTCTAGAGTCCCGAGGTCCAGCCCTTCACTGAATACTCCGGAGACGTTCACCGATGCATGGCCGCCCTCAATCGCGTTCTTCTGGAGCACACAAAGAGACGTGCCCTTCGGCGTTGCCTGACCGAAGCACACAGGCGCAAAGAAGCACATCACTATTAGAGCCGCGTGAACGGCCTTCTGCACCCTAACCTCCCGGCCTCACTCAAGGCCAACCCGGGACAAACAAGCCAGACAGAGGCTACCCCCCGACTCATGGCCATACACCCGCAACCATATGATTCTAAACCACTAATCGCATAATTCTCGCATACCACATCGGCTCCGTCAGATGTGTAAGAATAGTAGAGCACCTTCTGGGGAAGTTCCACTCGTATCGCCATGGTAAAAGAAGTCCGCAATATTCGTCGTCAAGTGTTGCCTCACGGCCTCACCGTAATCACCGAGCAGATGGAGCACATCCGTTCGGCTTCCATCGGCATTTGGCTCGAAACCGGTTCCCGCGACGAGACTCCGCAATCAAACGGCATCTCCCATTTTATCGAGCACATGGTCTTCAAAGGCACCAAGCACCGCACCGCCGAGGAGATCGCCCGCCAGGTCGACTCCATCGGCGGCAACATGGACGCCTTCACCTCCAAAGAATGCATCTGCTTCAACG
>JBAPPL010000055.1:0-14482 GCA_049280095.1 Candidatus Sulfotelmatobacter sp.
AAAGCGGTAAAACCAAAAGCCCCTCTAATAAGGAGGCAGGGCTGGATGCAAGCTACCAGCCTCGTGTCCCCTCGAGGGGGACGGAGAAGAATTTTTTCTTGACATCCTCTTTTATAGGATGAGTGAAATGGGGATTTTGCAACAGCAAAGCATCTTGTCTGTTGGGTGTCTCTGCCAAAACCACCGTGCTGGAGCAGCTTTTCCTTAAATTGTGCAGTGTCCGGTCGTGCATGGTAGAGAATCGGCAGCGTGATTCTGCATTAAGCCGTTTGCATGGTTTTGGGAGAGGCCATTAACGCTTTGAGAATCAACCTTCGATTACGGCGGTAACCAGATAGCCGATGACTGGAGTTTGTTTCGCCCACCACTAGAGGGCCATCACGACCTGCGCCCGAGCAACGTTAAACTACAAAGAAGCACCGCATACCGGCTCTTGTTGAAATTGATCGGGAGGCTATGCAAACCAGCAAAACATCGACCTTTGGGCGATACGAAATCTTGACTGTGTTGGGTCGAGGAGCTATGGGTGTCGTATATAAGGCGCTCGATCCCAAGATAAACCGGCTCGTCGCCATTAAGACCATCTCGCTCACTGCCGCTGACTCGATTGAAAAGGAGGCGTCTCGGGACCGCTTTTTTCGTGAAGCGGAAGCCGCAGGTCGTCTGTCACACCCCCGAATTGTAGCCATCTTCGATGTAGACGAGGACCCGGACACTTTGAATCCTTACATCGTGATGGAGTACGTAGCCGGTCGCTCTCTGGAAGAAATTCTCACCACCGAGAGTGCCAGATTGCCTTTGCACACCACCTTGCAGTTAATTCAGGAAGTGGCCGAAGCCCTCGACTATGCTCATCTCCAAGGAGTGGTGCACCGTGACGTTAAGCCGTCGAACGTCATAATTGGAGACGATGGCCACGCTAGGGTCGCAGATTTCGGAATCGCAAAGCTAAACGTCACCGACTCAGGCCGACCCGGACCTGCATGGGGTACTCCCGCCTACATGTCGCCGGAACAGTTGAGGGGGGAGTCGGTGGATGGACGTTCCGACCTGTTTTCCTTGGGTGTGATGCTCTACAGGATGCTCACGGGACATCGGCCGTTTCAGGGTAGCAGTGACCTGACCGTCGCGCGTAAAGTACTGAATCAGGACCCAGTGCCTGCCACAGCATTCAACACAGACTTTTCTCCTGAACTCGATAGCGTGGTTGCACGCGCCATCGCCAAGAATCCGGCGGAACGTTACCAGACTGGGATAGAAATGGTTGTCGATCTGCAACGCCTGCGAGACGGGATCGAATCGGAAAACCGGGGAGATGTTGTCTTGCCCACGCCGGACACTCGGGCAAACCGGGTGCCGGAGTCAAAAGATGTTTCCCATGACTATTTGTTGAAGACGACGAACGCCTTCTTGTCTGGAAGCCGCAACCGGGTGCAGGCAGCTAAGACGGCGGCGCCGGTTCAGTTGGATCAGCCCTGGCAACAACTGGGCGTTGCGTTCCTGACTTTGGGAGGGCTCGCGCTGGTATTTGTGGGCCTTTGGTGGGCGATTCCGGTCAACGCTGCTCCGGTGGTTACTGAATTAGCATTCCATCCTGTTTCCACGGTGAGTATGGCCACGGTCCTGGGTCTTGACCAGACGATGGCAGATTCAACAAGTGCACCAAGCATCAAACTTTCAGCCAAGAATCCTCCCCACAGAGTTGACGCGAGAGATATTCACCCGGACGCCTCCGAAGACCAATCACATTCTTGCCGCTTGGGCATCGCCGTTGAACATCATTTTGTAATGGCTGACCTTTCTCTCTGGATCGACGATCAGTCAACCTACAGCCACAGTTTGCGTGGTGCGATTAAGACGCATGTGGTGGTCTTTAAAGGAGTCGAAGGGTACCTTTCCGACGTAGTGCAACTGACGCCAGGAGACCATCGTATTCGTGTGCGGGTTTTGTCAGCGGATGGTTCATACGATGAATCGGGCAGCATCTCTGGAACATTTACGCCTGGCAGCGAACAACTACTCGCCATAGGCTTCGACAAACACAATCGCCACATGCGCCTCACGTTTGAGGAAGAGCAGGACTTCTAATTTAGCGACAATCGTAATGAAAACTAAAGACCGTGGATGCAGGGGCTACTCGGAAGTAACTGTTGTAACCAGGCGTGGCTGTTGAAAAACCCACTCACCGGAAAATGGTCAAAAAAAACTTTGCAATAGGAAGCCCTACAAGCGACGATCTTCGTTTTAGTAGACATTTTCTATCTCCCTAATTTCGCCTATTTTGGCAAAACAGGAGTTTTTCAACAGCCACAGGCGATAGCGCTCAAAACCCCGTTGCGGGGGCCAATGAGTGATATGGGGATTTTGCGCCAACCATCGCTCTGGGACTCCACGAACCTCCTAGCCTTCATTGACTTGCCCTACCTCTAGTCCTAAGATTCAGCGCAGTGATCGGCCAAACCATCTCGCATTACCGCGTTATCGAAAAGCTGGGCAGCGGCGGCATGGGCGTGGTCTACAAGGCAGAGGATATGCGCCTGCACCGTTTCGTCGCTATCAAGTTCTTGCCGAAGGAAGTCGCCGATGATCTGGAGGCGGTGGCCCGTTTCCAGCGCGAGGCGCACGCTGCATCCGCACTGAATCACCCGAACATCTGTACGATACATGACGTCGGGGAGCAAGACGGTCACCCCTTCATCGTCATGGAATATATCGAAGGCGTGACCTTGGCGTACAAGATCGCCGGCCGCCCTCTGGGCCTTGATTGCGTGTTGCGGTTTGCGATTGAAATCGCCGAAGTCCTGGACGCAGCGCACACCGCAGGCATTATCCACCGCGACATCAAGACCGCGAACGTTCTGATTAACAAGCGGGACCAGGCCAAGGTCCTCGACTTTGGCCTCGCCAAAGTAAGTGCGAGAGGCCCAGGCCCTGGAGCCGGTCCCGACGATCCCACCTTCGTGGACCGCCATTTGACCACAGCGGGGAGCACTTTAGGCACAGTAGCCTACATGTCGCCCGAACAGATCGAAGGCAAGCCCTTGGACGGACGCTCGGACATTTTTTCGTTCGGGGTCGTACTCTACGAGATGGCGACCGGCCGCCTTCCGTTTGATAAACCAACGCAGGGAGCGACCTTCGGGGCCATTCTGCACGAGCAACCGCTTCCCGTGAAGCAATTGAATCCGAACATTCCGGGGCGACTAGAGGAAATCATTCTTAAGGCGCTGGAGAAAAACCGGGATCTTCGCTACCTCCATACCTCAGAGATGCGTGCCGACTTGCAGCGCCTGAAGCGCGACTTGGAGTCAGGTCGAGTCTCGTCCGCGGACCACACCCTATCATGGTCAGCCCTCCCCACCAGCGCTGCGGTTCCCGAAGGTTCCGCGACTGCTCCATCCGCTACCGTGCGGACCCACACTCTTCCATGGAAGACGCTACTCGGCTTGGTCGTACTCGCTGCAATAGCCGGGAGCGTGACCATCTGGCGCGTGCGATCTCGGCCCAAGCTGACAGATAAAGACACCATTGTTCTAGCTGACTTTAACAACACATCGGGCGACCCCGTCTTCGATGACACTTTAAAGCAGGCGATTTCAGTGCAACTGGGCCAGTCTCCCTTTCTGAACATACTGTCGGAATCAAGGACCCGTGCCACATTGAAACTGATGGCGAAGCCACCAGGTACAAAAGTGACCGCGGACGTAGCGCGTGATCTTTGTCAACGCGCGGGCGCGAAAGCTTATGTCGCCGGAGCGATTGGGAATCTGGGCAGCCAATATGTGATTGGCCTTGATGCCGTTAATTGCGAGACGGGCGACTCCTTGGGAGAGGAACAGGTAACGACGGAAAACAAAGAACAAGTCCTCAGGGCGCTGGGCGAGGCGGCGACCAAGCTTCGGGCGAAACTGGGCGAATCCCTGAGCACGGTTGAAAAATTTGATATTCCCCTGGACCAGGCGACCACGCCTTCTCTTGACGCCTTGAAAGCGCTTTCGGTGGGGAGGGCGACTCTACAGGAGCAAGGCAGTGCGGCGGCGATTCCGTTCTTCAACCGCGCCATCGAATTCGACCCTAATTTCGCCGCTGCTTATGCGGCTTTGGGAATCTCGTACTCTAATCTCAGAGAGCCGGGTCGAGCCAGTGAGAACTTGCGGAAGGCCTATGACTTGCGCGACAGGGTCAGCGAGCGAGAAAGATTCCGCATCTCGGCCACCTACTATCTTCTGGTCACAGGCGAACTTGAGAAGGCAATTCAAACCTATGAGATGTGGGCCAAAACCTACCCGCGTAGCAGTGAGCCTTTCGGCAACTTAGGGGTCGATTACACCTACTTGGGAGAGTACGAGAAGGGAGTGGACGCAAGCCTCGAAGATCTCCGACTCAACCCGGGTAGCGCAGCAGCCTTCACCAACCTCGTAGGTCTATATACCGCCCTGGACCGTCTTAGTGATGCTAAGGCAACGTACGAGCAGGCAATCGCGCACAAGGTGAGCAATCCTTTTCTGCATGGCAATCGCTATGGAGTTGCTTTCCTTGAGGGCGACGCTTCCGAGATGCAGCGACAAGTCGCCGAAGCGAGCGCCAAACCGGGAGAGGATGTGCTGTTGTCGTTCGAGTCGGATACCGAGGCATTCCAGGGCCGACTCGCAAGGGCACGGGACCTGTCCAATCGCGCGGCCGCCTCTGCGTTGGGCAACGAATCCCCAGAAACAGCAGCCGCATGGCGAATGGATATGGCTTTACGCGACGCAGAGTTTCGTAATATCGCCCTCTCCAGGAAAGAAATAGCCTCTGCGCTCGCTACAGCCACCACGCGAGATGTGAGTATCCTAGCGGCGCTGGCGTTCGCGCGTATCGGAGAAAACGATCGCGCAAAGCGCTTAGCGGACGACCTGGCTGGAAAGTTTCCGTTTAACACCGTGATAAATCGCTATTGGTTGCCCACCATTTACGCCTCAATCGAGCTTCAACGCGGCAATCCTGCGAAGGCGGTAGAACTTCTCCAAACCACGGCTCAGTACGAGCTCGGCTCTCCTCTTCCGCAATTCGAGGTTGGAGGCTCACTCTACCCGGTTTATATCCGCGGCCAGGCTTACTTGTTGTTGCATCAGGGCGCGGAAGCGGTGGGGGAGTTTCACAAATTTCTGGACCAGCGCGGGGTTGCGGTGAATTGCCCTCTAGCCGCGTTGGCACGGCTCCATCTCGCTCGGGCGTATGTGCTGACGGGAGATTCGCAAAGGGCGAGCGATAGCTACGAAGAGTTCTTCGCGCTCTTCAAGGACGCCGACCCCGACATTGCCATCCTAAAGGAAGCCAAAGCAGAGTACGCGAAGCTGCAATAGCCAGAAGAGGTCCACTGTCGTCACTTGCTGTTTTCCGATGGTTTAGATAACCAGGCGTTTACAGTCATTGAGAATTGGACAGCCCCGGCCTGGGTCAATGAGTTCTATAAAAAGGGATGTCAAGAAAAAAGTTCTCCCTCGACCGGAGGCGAGATTTGTTTCTCGAGATCCAGCCCACTGAAATTCCACTTCCCTGAGAAGCTTGGCCGATTGCCCATGCTCGTGAGTTTCCTCTACAGACGGTGGCGATGCCATCGAGTTCGAAGGCGCGGTAAGCCAGACTGGTGCTCATGGCAACCATGGTTCTATCCGAGGCTCGTGGCCTATGGCTATTTCTGGTTATCCGAGGGGGCATAGCGTGTAATGGGTGACTCGGTGCCAAGGCACACAGCCTCGGTGATCACTTCAAAAGCGGCCAACGGTTATCAGTTCAAAACCGGCCAACGGACGTGGCCGGGACGTGACTGTTGTACCTTGCCAGGGGCTTCTCAGGCAAGTTTAATATGCTATGGAGGCGCGGTCTGGGACATAAGTTCAAATTGCTCGTTGGGTTGTGCCTACTGACTGGTGTCTGTTTCTGGTCAGCTTATCGTGCCGGGCTTTTGCGTCGAAGCCCAGTTGTTTCTCCTCTACCAACTCAAGCATCTAATCCGACCCCTTCTGCAAGGTCCATCTCCTCCGTGATTTCGACTTCTCCGTCAGCGAGCGAGGCACCGTCTAGGGGCAGTGATCCCTCCCAAACAGCCTCGGTTGCCGCGTCTGGCACGCCAGAATCGACGGTGGACGATACTCCCACGGTCATAGCGTTTCGCTACGACAAGACTCGGGTGTTCTTCCCGGCAGGCGACTTCGCGGATTTTGATTGGGACCGGACCAAGAAACTGAAGGATCTGGGTGCGCCAACTGCGAAGAACGGACCGGAGGGGCTCTGGGTCGCGGATGCTGAACTGCTGAGAGACCATCACGAGCTTTTTAATAGTGCGCAGAGTGGGGAGGAATGGCAATTGGAGATTTCCTCCAGTTCACGAATGGCAGTAATCATTAGAGAACCCGTTGTTGCGGAGGTGGTGGGAGACGCCATGACCGGATTTCTGGCAGAAGTGACTCCACCAGATCAAGCTAAATTCAGCGCCTCTCCAAACCAGTACTTCTTGATACACAGAATCTCCGGTGCTTCCGATCAGAGACCACATCAGGAGATGTCGCACATTGGGGAATTACCAAATTGGAAAGCTACGCCTGAGGAACGCACCCAGATCGAACATCTCCTTAACGCCAGAATGAAGACCGAACTGGCGGGGATGCACCATTACACCTATATGGATGAGGACGCCACGCGCAAATACCCAGAGTTAGCGGAGGGGTTTGAGATGTGGAGGCGGTTTGACCGAGCGTTGGTTACTGACGAGGCCAAGCTCGACTACGACATTCAGGCTTTTCAACTGACTCCTGACGGTGCGCCTCGGCTGTTCATTCGTGCCCAATGGACAGTGGAGCAGAAGCCCGCTTTCCTTATGAGCGCATGGGTGCGGACTCAACCAAACCCGACCATCGAAGCTGCAAATTCAGGCTCGTCGGACGTAGTCAGAATTATCAACGGTTACGCACCTAATCTTGAAAGCCTCGGCACTGTCCTGAACGTCTTTGATCGTAATAGCGACGGCCGCGGTGAGTTGTTGATCCTCTGCACTGGATACGAAGGTTTTAATATCCAACTGTTCCGCTACACGGATGCGGGTCCAGTTGGCACAGGAATTTCTTTTGGTGGCAGCGCATAGCCGCCTATTGTTCCATTGCGTCCAGTTTGGTTCTCCAGCTCCGGGGACCGCACTTGAGCACGTGTCCGTGATGCAGTAAGCGGTCGAGCATGGCGCTGACGGCGGCCGCGTCTCCCATCAGTTTGCCCCAGTCTTCCACCGGGCGGTTGGAGGTCAGGATGGTGCTGGCGCGCTCGTAGCGGCGCATGATGATCTCAAGTAGCTCTTCGGCGGCGGTGAGCGGCAGCTTGCGCATTCCCAGATCGTCGATGATCAACAGGGGTACGGTCACCAAGAAGTCCATATGCTCTTTGCGAGTGCCATCGAGCATGGCTTCGGCAAGCTCGTCGAGCAGAGTATGGGTTTCGCGATAGAGCACACGGTATCCCTGCTGGATGGCAGCTTGGCCGATAGCCTGTGCCAAGTGACTCTTGCCGGTTCCAGGCGGACCAAGAAACAGTGCGTCCTCGTGCCGGGCGATGAAGGCGCCGGTGGCCAAATCGAAGACCAGACTGCGATTCATCTTCTTGTTGAAAGCGAAGTCGAAGTTGTCGAGGGTCTTCTGGGAGTCGCGAAACTGGGCCTGCTTGTTTCGGCGCTCCAGCAAACGCTCGCCACGCCGGGCTAGTTCGTCAGAGACCAGGCACGAGAGTAGGTCAATGGGGGCGAGCGGTTCGGTTTGGGCCTGGCGCAGACGGGTCTCCAGCACTGCGGCCATTCCGCCCAAGCGAAGTTGTTTGAGAGCACGATCGAGTTCAATCAGATTCATACTTCTGTCTCCTTGGTTCTGTAGTTAATAAGGTCGCGGTACTGCACCAATTCGCGAATCAGGGGATCGACTTGTTGCAAACTCAGTGGGGCCTGCGGGCAGCGTTCCAGATAGCGGCGGACAAAGCGGTATTCCTGCACGCCCATTTCCAGCGCGGTAGCGCAGGCTTCATCGACCGCCGCTGTGCCGTACTTCTTGGCCAGAGAGAGAACGCCCAGAATGCGGCGCACTCCGACCTCGCCTTGCTGGCGGTGGATGGCGTCGCAGAGCGCCCCGATGTGCGATCCGGCGCGACCGGCTCGCCACAGGAGTTGCGAGGTGCGCAGCGGTGTTCGCTTGGGATGATCCTGTTCTTTGATGCGATACCAGCCGCGCTTCTGGCGCACGTGTTCGCGCAGTAGCTGCCCGGTCTTGGGATCGAGCAGGCGAACATACAACTCATCCCATTGCACGCGCAGCACGCGCCCGATCCAGCCCGGCGGCGCACCGTAGTAGGCGGCTTCGACTTCGACGCAGCCATCCAGATGCACGATGCGTTCGCCGTACTGGTAATAGCGAAACGGTTCCAGTGGCAGTGGCAACAGCGATGGCTTCTCTTCGGCAAACATGGCGGCTACTTGCCGTTTGGTGGTGCCGTGAATGCGCGTGTCAGCCCAGCGTTGTTCCCAGTGATCGAGGTAGGCTTGGGCTTCTTCCAGAGTCTCGAAGCGCAGACCTTTCAACGGGGTTCTCTGGGCGTGGCCGACGCCGGACTCAACTTTGCCTTTGCGATCTGGATCTTGAATCCGACACGGCATGGCGAGTGCGCCGTAGTGTGCGAGCACGTCGCGGTAAAGGGGATTGAGCGTGGGATCATAGATGTCAGGAACGAGCACGCCCTCGCGCAGATTATCGAGGACGACGATGTGGGTAGCCCCGCCGAATCGGCGGAAGGCGCGCTCGTGCAGTTCCGCCCAGATGCGCGAACTGGAGCGGAACGTCAGCAGACGAACTGACTTGCGGCTGCAGCCCAGCGTCATCACGAACAGCCTAGTGCGTCGATACTTGCGGCTCTCGGGATCGCGCACCATCGGACCGGTGCCGTAATCGACTTGCGCCTCCTGACCAGCCGCGGTAACGATCACGACGCGGGCTTCGGGCGTTTGCGTTCCGCGCCGCTTGCGCACGAAGCGTTGCACGCTTTGGTAGCTGCTGGCGAAACCGTACTCATCCACCAGGTCCTGCCAGATGGCCCGTGCATTGCGGCCGCGGTTGATCCCCAAGTCGATGGCTTCCCGGTACGGCTCGCAGGCGCTGGGGCTGGTGACCACGGCAGAGTCGGTAATCACCTCGTTCTCGTTGGCCGGTTTTGAAGTTGCTTTTGCTTTTCCCTTCGTTGAAAGGTTTTCGGGGTTGGGGTTGGGGTTGCAGTCAGGGTCGAGGGGATCGGGAATCACCGGGATGACCGGGTTTGCCGCACCGGAGTCGGTGATCACTTCGTTGGCCGGTTTTGGTGCGTGCCGTCCCCAGCCACTGGGCGGACGCACTGCAATCCCCGCGGCTTTCAGGTACGCGCTGGCGGTTTCCCGACGGATTCTGGTCGCTTGCTGGATGCGCCGCAGCGACCAGCCCAGCCGTCCCAGAGCTAAGACTTGTTGTTTCTTCTCTTCGTTCAAGACATTGGCCATGCCCACGGAGCCTACAAGCCCCCGCGGGAATCAATGTCCCGGACGCTATTCTCGTTGGCCGGTTTTCAGGTGATAATCATTGGCCGGTTTTGGGTGATCGCTGAGGCACAGGGCCAGATCTCATTGACTGATACTCCTCTCGAACCGAGCATCTCCAGAACCCGACCGCCCCCCACCGCAGAGAATCACCCGAGATGGAAAGGCCCATGGCCGGGTAAGCCAAGCTCATCAGGACTCATCACGGGGATTGATTAGTTAGTTGGGACGATCGTGGGCAAAACTGCGGCTGGGCCTGCCATTTACTCGCCGACTTTCACTATTGAACTAATCAAGAAATCACCGTCGAATCGAGTTGCACTGCTCGCGACAAAACCCTGACGGACGGATCACAACCCCGACCAGTCAACCGTTAAACCGCACGGCATCGAGGCCAGCGGCGCTTCCCGCGCCGCGCGTGCCTACGTCTCGAACGAGGGAGCGCCGGTACGGAGGAGCCGGTGGCAAAAGAAGGGTTAATCCATGATTCCAGGCGGCCTGCCACCCGGCACCCCTACAATAAGGGTTCGCCTATCTTCTTCGGGAGAAATGGAACAGTGATGTGCGCTAGCACTTCATCATCGCTGCCTCGCGATCGTAGTAGTCAACCTGCCTACGTGTGGTTGCGAATCGATCCTAGTCGCAATCGTTTGATCGGCGAAAAGCTTGCCAGAGCAACGAGACTCGTCAAGGAGGAAATTGAGGAAGAAGCTCGACGCATTTCCCTCGAAAATCGTTTCAATTCCAACAAAACGGGCATAGATCGACGGATTTTGAAAATGTGGACTCGCAAGATTCAGGCAAATGCTGAAATGTGCTATGAAACGATATTCTGTTATCACTGGGCGCTTATTGGTCATAGAAAAACCGGCGCCTTCGTCCGGGCGTGCTCCGCAATACTGGGGCGCCGAATCGTTAGCCTTGGTAATGCGGAGGCGCACGAGGCTAAGAGGCAATTTCGAAGGTCGGGCGGAATCGGTCACTCGCTTGAATCTTCGTATAAGAATTCTGCTGCGTCAGTCCGCAAGCATCTGGAAGAAGAATGGGAAATTGAAGCTAAAGAACTCGATCTGGCAGCATCCACCGTGCGTAATCAAGAACGCACGCTAGCGGCAGAGGGGACCGGAACGGATAACCCGACTTCAGGAGTGACCGGCAATCGAAGGCTCGGGGAGCACAGAGCCGAGGCCCCGAGCGCGAAGCCCACAAATCACCTAGTCTCATTGGCAAGTCGCCGCCAAGTTCGCCACGTCGACCCGAGAAAAGAGCTGATCGCCAGTCTTAAGGCACGGAATCCAAACGCGACCGCACGCAGGATTTGCGAGTTGATCGACCAAAAAATCGAGAAGGCACCACCTATCCTTCTGGGCAACCTTGTTCCGTTGGAGTCGTGGCAAGGGCTAGTGCCGGGCGAACGCTCATGGGTCGGCCTCTATAACACCTCCAAAACGCACAACCAAGTCAGATCATACGTGAACAAGGTTCCCCCCATGAGAACCGCCCCAAAGTCTTCGAAGTAGCCGCTGCTGCCGCTACTAGTCGCTACCGGTAGCACCCTGCTCAAACCCTTGTAAACAATGACTCCGAGCTGCTACCGCTACCAGATAGATCAAGTATCGGCTGACAGCACATGCGAGTCGTGCTCTCTTAATCAAGTAGCAGCAAATGCGATGCCGAGATAGCAGCGGCGAGGAGCAAGAACTGTGAACGACGTTCATTTTAGGAACGAATTTCGCCCTTTTGGAGCATGCGATTCGCAAGTTTACGATAGCTGCTGCGCAGGAACTACGCCAGGGAGACAACTCGCGGAAGTTCTGCCCGGCGGACATGTGGCTCGCTCACTGGCAGGCAGTGATGACGTGACCATCAGACGCTGGAGGGCACGGCACGTCTTTCCCCCAAAAAATTGAGTGGTTAATGATTTGCACACCCCATATCTCGGGTAATATTGCGACCGGAATCAGCGGGCCAAGAACTGGAGGAAACTTGGCTCGAAGACGGTATCAAAAGGGTGCGCTTCGCAGAGAAGGAAAGCTCTGGATTCTGCGGTGGCGCGAGGATGTACTGAATCAAGCAGGTACGGTAGTGCGGGTTGAGCGCCGGGCACGAGTGGGTGAAACGAAAAACTTGCCCACCAAAAAGCTGGCGCGGCGAGTTGCCGATGGCATAGTAGCGCATATCAACGAACCCGACTACCGGCCAGGAAGAGTGGTAACTGTGGAGCAATTTGCCGAAGTCTACGAGCGGGATGTGGCCCCGACATTCAAACCGTCGGCAGCCAAAGCTGTGCGTTCTATCTCGCGGAGCTACATCATCCCATCCATCGGCAAATACAGGCTGGATGAAGTCGCCGGCCAGGTTCCGCAGCTCATGGTCAATGCCATGCAGCAGCGGGGTTTGTCTCGCAAAACCATCAAGAATGCTGTAGCGCAACTCAGCGCCATGCTGAAAGCAGCGCGGGGCTGGGGGTATATGGCAACCAAACTAGACTGGGCAACGCTGTTTCTGCCGGTGGAAGATGCCGAGAAGGAAGTACGTTGCTTCACTCCGGAAGAGGCGCAGCGCCTAATCGACGCAGCTCCCGAACCATGGAACGTGTGTTTCGCCTGCATGGCCTATTTGGGACTTCGTTCAGGCGAGACACTGGCGCTTACGTGGGCACACGTGAATTTTGAGACGGCTGTGCTGCGTGTGCGGCAGAGTACATGGTATGGGCGCATCCTGACGGTGAAATCCAAAACCAGTCGTCGTGATCTCCCACTGCCTGAGGCGCTAGCGGCGATGCTGGCAGATTACCGGACCCGCTGGCGACCGAATGAACTAGGATTGCTATTTGCTAACCGCAAGGGCCAGCCGATTGGGGCGCAGTACGTCCGCAGAAAGGTGTTGCATCCCATTCGTGAACGGCTGGGGATTCCCCGTGGTGCGTTTCACGCTTTTCGCCACGGGCACGCAACCATCATGTTTTCAGAGGGTGGTGCCAATCCAAAAACAGTTATGGACAGCATGGGGCACAGCGACATAAAGACGACGATGCGCTATACCCATGCCATTTCAAATGACCGGCGGGAGGCCGTGGAACGTGCAACTCAAGCCTTTTTGCGGCGTTCTGCGGCGAACTTGGAAGCTAAGTCTTTAAACATCAACTAAGTAGTTGGCGGGGACGACGGGACTCGAACCCGCGGCCTCTGCCGTGACAGGGCAGCGTTCTAACCAACTGAACTACGTCCCCACTTTGTTTTCTTACCTTTATCGGAAACCCGCGTCTTTAGTGGCTTTCCTCAGGTTCAATCGATTCGCCTGCGTCGCCTGTTTCAACCCCGTAGAACCAAATTCCGAGGTTAATGGACACCATGGACACCACGCTAAACCGTTGTCCAAAAACTGTGCCACAGGCAAACACTAACCCAGAGCAGCTGTCCCTGCCCCGAGAATGAATTGTAGCAGAGCGAATTCAGATCAGTACAGTTGCCGAGATTGTTCGGAGTTTCTGCCACGGGCGATGGAACGCGGGCGGCCCCGTTGAATTTTCCTGACCGTAGCTGGACATTTGTCCGAGATGAATCAGCCGCCTAGTGCGGTTTCGCGGGTTTGTTCAAACTGATTAACTGATCCCGCGTCTGCTGGAGAATCTCTCGTGAAAGGTTCGGGTCGGACACGGCACGAGAGAGATTGATCGCTCCTAGCATCGCACTAATCGTGAGGATCGCGCGGGCGCGCCGATCAGAGATGCCATTTGTAGGAACAAGGCCCGTCGAGTAAGCCAAGGTGCGTTTGAGTCGTGCGGTATATACAGCCTTCGCCGATCGACTCGCCCGAGACATGTCACCCAGCAGTGCGCCTAACGCACAGCCTGCCCCTGGCGCATCCCGGTGCTCTTCGGACAAATAGCTCTCCAAAGCTGTGGTTAGCGTGTCAGTATGTTCCTCCCAGCGGTCGAGGTCTTGGAATGCGGTGGCTAGAGCCTCAACCACCAGTTCATCGCGCGAATCGAAATGTTTGTAGAAACCGCCGACCGTAACGCCGGCCTCCTTCATGACATCGGCAACGCCGATGCCTTCCAGACCGAGTTCCCGAAACCTCTTGGCAGCAACGCTCACGATCCGAGCGTGCGTCTCCGCCTTATCACTCTTCGAATAACCCATTCTGGCCTCACCCTCTCGTCCCTCGTCCGCATGGATCGCTCCCGGCAGGAGTAGCTCCTAGAGTATCAGCGTACTCTTCATTGATTCGATGCAAACCGTATCATCCGTGGTGCAAGAAGCTCATTGCATCAAGAATATATATAGACGGGCCTTAGCAAATGAAGCGGCAACGAAATGCTCCGAAAAAGATTTCATAAAATACTTTGCAACTTCTGGATTACGGTCATACTCTATTGTGGTGAAGGCGCAGATCAACCTCTTCTGAAGCACAGGAGAAGCAATGAGCGACTCATCCCCAGAACGAAATAAGGCAATCGTGCTTGAAGCATTCGAGACACTCTTCAACAAGCGTGATTATGCGGCGGCGGAACGCTTCTGGTCACCGAACTATATACAGCACAGCGCACACATACCACCAGGCCGCGAAGGTCTATTCGATCTAGTTCGCTCAGTGCCGGAGACGTTGCACTATGAGAACCAGTTCATCATCGCAGAGGGCGATTACGTCATAGCACATGGCCGCTTCACTGGGATGGGCAGGCCCGCCGCCTGGATCGCCGCCGACGTTATCCGGTTCGAAGACGGTCTTCTCAAAGAGCATTGGGACGTTTTACAGGACGAGGCGACCAAAGCCGAATCTGTGAGCGGGCTTCCCATGTTCGGCGACACATTCCCGAAGTGAGGGCCACAGACAACGCAATCGCCGTGAAGGCGTTCGACACCCTTTTTACAAGCCGAAGGAGGCAGTAACTATGACGTCATC
>JBAPPL010000056.1:0-39034 GCA_049280095.1 Candidatus Sulfotelmatobacter sp.
AGCGAAACTTCAGTGGGCTGGATCTCGAGAAACAAATCGCGCCTCCGGTCGAGGCAGAACTTTTTTCTTGACATCCCTTTTTATAGAACTCATTGACCGTTCTGGATGCCAAATGGGATGCGGGGTCGGACCAGCGACATCCAGAAGAAGCCCAAAGAGTTGTTAGCAGCGCTGGCAAAGTGCAGAGATCCTTCTTGGGGAGTCCTCGGTTTCGCCGAGGACTCCACTTCGTCAGGATGACAAGGGGTAGACGGGCGGAGAGAGGCGGCGCCCTTCGGCGCGCTTCGCTCAGGGCAGGCTCAGAGCTGAAGCCGTGCCCTCCATGGGCCCAACTCTGGCGCGGCTTGAAGCCGCGCCCTTTCAAATCAACAGCAAGATTATTTGAAGGCCTTGACTGCGGCGGCTTCGTCGTCTTTCACATCGAAGACGGTGTAGAGCTTGGTGATCTGCAGCAGATCGTGCACCTTCTTGGTGAGATTGAGCAGTTTGAGTTCGCCGCCCTGGTTCTTGGTAGTGGTAAAGGCGCTGACCAGCTCGCCGATGCCGGAGCTGTCGATGTAGTTGACGTCGCCCAGGTTCAAGACAATCTTCTTGTTGCCCTTGGCGAGCAGGTCGCGCACGGTGTCGCGCATCAGGACGCTGCCTTCGCCGAGAGTGATGCGGCCGCTGGCGTCCACAATGGTGACTCCGTCCACCTGCCGAGTGCTAAGTTTCATGCTCACTGAGACCCCTCCTTGACGCCCGCGGATGGCCCGTGGACGTGTTTGATCAATTTGATTTCCGTGCCTGTCTGGGACGGGCGGATTTCCACCACGTCCATGAACGATCGCATAAGAAAAATGCCGCGTCCTGAAGTCTTGAGCAGATTTTCCGGCGCCAGAGGATTCGGAATTCCGTTCAAGTCAATGCCTTTGCCCTGATCGCGAATCGTAATCACCAGATCCTCAGGCGTGCGCTCGAAGGCCAGGATCACCTTCTTGTCCGGGGCATAGGCGTTGCCATGCAAAACCGCGTTCACCGCGCCCTCGCGCACCGCCATGGAAATCTGCATCACCTCATCTTCGCCAAAGCCCAATTCCGTGGCAATGCGGGTGGCTTTTTCTTCCGCATGGTCCACGGTTTCCAAAGTGGAATCGAGCGTATAGGAGACTGTCTGCTCCATGGCCGATGAATATCTGCTAAAACTCGCTCCTATCCTCTGGATTGCCTGGAATGCCTGCCCGTAGGCGCTCGCCGCAGCCCGTAATCAGCAGACGTGGTAGTTTGCCTGTGGGAACGGGGAGTTGTCAACGAGGGAAGAATCGAAACGCAGGAAAAAAAGCGCCGCAGGAACCGCAACGGTCCCCGGCCCGGCCGGCCAGTATAATGGCACGCCGGAGCCCGAGTGCTAAGTGCCGAAATCAAACGTTGGCTGAAGCGCGTGATCATTGTTGCGATCACCTCCGCTCTGGGCCTCACGGCTTCGGCATATGCAATCGACTACGGCCTGTTCCGCTACCGGGTCGCGACGAATCGCCAGCCCTTCGCGCAAATCGTCGTGACCAGCTACGACGCGGTGCCGCAGAAAAGTGGCAAGACTCAATTCATCTTCCATCCACCGCAGCCGCTAACCTGCGTCAATGCGCTGTTCCCGCATGCAGGATACGTGCCCTGCTGGTATTTGCAGCGCCACACCGAACAAGTCACCAACTACTGAAAGCAGAAACTTCGGTCGAAAGCGCCTGGGCCTGGAGTCAGCGCCGGGCATCGAAGCCCTACCTTCGACCATCTAATAGAGTAGCGAAAAGTGACGAATTGGTAGGAGGATGGATTATGAAGCTGTTACAGGTACAAGGGTTGGCAATCTTGTTCCTGGCAGCGGTTCTATCTGTGCCCGCATGGGGAAGTAGTGCGAGCCCAAATTCAGCTGTGCCGGGAACGGTGAATTATGTGGAGGGGCAAGCTTACATTGGCGGTCAGCCCCTCGACCACAACTCGATTGGCAA
The DNA here is from genome assembly GCA_049280095.1 of Candidatus Sulfotelmatobacter sp. Classification (GTDB taxonomy): domain Bacteria; phylum Acidobacteriota; class Terriglobia; order Terriglobales; family Acidobacteriaceae; genus Sulfotelmatobacter. The sequence goes on from JBAPPL010000056.1 coordinate 1,986, forward strand.
GACGGTCCTCGAGGCCGGCCAATCGGTTAGCACGCAAGCGGGCAAGGCCGAGGTCCTGCTAACGCCGGGAGTGTTTCTGCGCGTCGGCAGCAACAGCTCGGTCCAGATGCTGGCGGACGGCCTAACTAACACGGAGTTGAAACTGACGCAGGGCCACGCCATGGTGGAGGTGGACGATACTTATCCGCAGAACAACCTCCGCATCGTGGAAGGTGACGCAACTGCAGAATGCTGAAGCCTGGACTCTATGACTTCAACTTGCGGCAACAGGAAACCCGCGTGTTCGATGGCCAGGCCGTCGTGCAGGATGGCGACAAGGAAATCAAATTAAAAGGTGGACACGAATTAGCCGTATCGCCCGATGCGCCCGCGAAAGCGGAGGGGTTCAAGAAGAAAACCTACGAAACCGGTGATCTTTATAACTGGAGCAGTCTGCGTTCGTCTTATTTGGCAGAGGCCAACGTAGATGAGGCGAACCTGTTGCTGGACGGTGGCTGGGGCGGATGGTGGGGCGCTGGCTTCTGGGGTCCGGGCTGGGGTTGGGGCGGCTGGGGTTGGGATCCCTGGTTTGGAGCCTATACCTTCATGCCTTGGGGCGGAATCGATTACAGCCCGTTCGGTTGGGGATTCTATTCGCCGGGCTTGGTCTACCGTGCACCGTTCTACGGCGGGCACTCTTATCACATATTTAACGCGACCAACGTCCGCGCCTGGGGACCGGGTCAGCATTACGCAACCAGCCACACCTACTCCCGCGGTGTCTACACCGGAGTTGGAGCTGAGCGCGGCGCCTTCCACTCCGGACCAGCTATGGCGGCAGGAGGCATGCGCAGTGGCTTTGGCGGAGGCGGGTTCCATGGCGGAGGGTTCCACGCTGGTGGCGGCGGTGGTTTCCACGGCGGTGGAGGAGGCTTCCACGGTGGTGGCCGCTGAAAAGATAATTCGCTGAAGAGACAAGCGAAGCGGGACACGAAAAATGTGCCCCGCTTCTTGCCGTCCGCAATCGGCTACAATAGTCTCCATTCGGAGCATAGAAAATGAGCGAAACACCACAGCAGTACACGCAGCGGATCGTGGCCCACGCTGAAGGCAAACAGCCTATGGCAGTGCAAGCGGCTACGGCGAAGAAACTCGCGCGAGCGATCAAGGGCGTGCCCGCCGGCAAATTGCGCAAGCGCCCAGCGCCGGACAAGTGGTCAGTCAATGAGATCGCAGCCCACCTTGCCGATGCTGAAGTCGCAATTGGATTTCGTTTGCGGCTAATCCTAGGCGCGCCTGGCATTCCCGTCGCGGCTTTCGATCAGGATGCCTGGGTGACCAGCCTGCACTACGAGAAGCGCGATCCGCGCAAGTCGGTTGAGCAGTTTCGCGTGTCGCGCGAAGCCAACCTGGCATTGCTCAAGTCGCTGAAGCCGGAGCAATGGAAACATTACGGGATGCACTCCGAGCGCGGGCAGGAATCCATCGAGCACATTGTGCGACTGATCGCCGGGCACGACCTGAACCACCTGCAGCAGATCGAGCGGATCTTGTCCGCGAAAAAGAAGTAAGAAAAAGAAGTAACAGGAATCGCTCAGCCGGCGGCTTTGATCAGTTCGCTCAATTTGTCGAGATCTTGCGGGCTGGCATCGCCGATTACGAAATAGTCGAGGCCATTGTGGCTCCAGCTGCGCACATTGAAAGAGGCGGCCTGCGCAGCATCTGCTGGGTGCATGCTTCCCAACGCTTGTCCCTGCAAGGCTTGTTCCTGGAAGATGAAGACTGAGATCTGGTGCTGGCGCACGCGGAAAAGCAGCTCCGCACCCGGCGTCTGATGGAGATAGCTCACTTTTCCACCCAGCAGGGTAAACGGAGAATCCTGCAACTCCGGCAGGTTGAAGGTGAAGGGAATCTTCCCCGCGAACCAGGGCTTCACGGTATGCCGGTCAGTGGAAACGACGTCGACCGGGTTAGAGCTTGCCAGCGTTGCTACGTGGAGGTCGGCCAGTTCGCTCATCAACTGCAGGTCGCGGTTTCGGTCGCGGCTGATGCTCAAGGAAATTGCGCCGGCAAGCATCAACACCGCTGCGGTCGCTAAAGCTGGGATCCATAGCCGAGTCCAACGCACCGGCTGACGCGCGGCAATGCTCTTTTGAACGCGGGCACGAAAAGCGGGACTCGCCGTGAACCGCTGCCCGGCAGCCCGCACCGCAAGCTTCTGCTGAACTTTGCTGATGCTTGCCGCTGCACACTCCGCACATCCTCGCAGATGCTCGCTCAGTGTCCGCGCCTCAGCGGCCGGAAGCTCACCGTCGAGATACGCGTCGATTTTTTCAGTCCAAGCGTCGCAGGCCATAATTCAAGCTCGTGCTCAAGCTCCCTGCATCTTCCGCACGGTTTCCCGCAGCGCGCGCCGCGCGCGGTACAGGCGCGACATCACCGTGCCGATTGGGATGCCAAGCGTGGCAGCGATTTCCTGATACGACATCTCTTCGACGTCACAGAGCAGAAGAATCTCCCGGAAATATACCGGCAGCTCATCGATTGCGCGCTGCAACAGTTCGCGATCCGAGCGCTCAAAGAGAATGGTCTCCGGCGTATCGCGCTCGACCGCCAGTTCCGGCCCGTTCTCCTCGGGATCAAGGGGCACGGTCATGGTCGCCTTCAATCCAGTACGTGAGGTCAAGAAAGAATTACGCAAGATGCGGTAAATCCATGCCCGGAAATTAGTTCCTGACTGGAAAGATGCAAATCCTTTCAATGCTTTAGCGTAGGTTTCCTGAACCAGATCTTCGGCTTCTTCGCGATTCTGCGTCAGCCAGTTCGCGAAGTTATACAGCTGGCCGAAGAGCGGCATAGCTAGTTCTTCGAATGAATCGGGTTGAAGATCCGCTGCGCACACGTCCACATACTAGAACATCTGGATCGAGGATTTATTCCCTCCACAAAACAATTTGTTCCGGGAGATGCGCGGAGGAATAAACCAGCAGAAAGTCTGTTATCTCCTGTGAAAACGTATGTCGCAGAAGAGGCAGGGTCATGATAAATCCTTTCGATCTCAAGGCGGCGCTTTCGGCCAGGCACGCGCAACATGTCGTGTTGATCCATTTTCCCATCGCGTTATTCATCACGGCGGTTGGATTCGATGTCATTGCGCAATGGACGAAACTTCGCGGAATCGCGGATGCGGCGTATTACAACCTGCAGGCGGCGGCGATTTCAACGTTCCCGGTTCTCGCCACCGGAATACTGGCCTGGCAGTTCCAACTCGATGGACAGAGACTCAAGGGCATCCTATTGCTTCATCTTGTTCTTGGGTGCGTCTCGACGGCGATGATCTGGCTGGCTTGGTGGGCGCATTTTCGTGCGCGTCGGCGGTTGGAAGTCTTGCCGGGTTTCTTGCCGGACTTCTCGCCGAACTATCGCCTGGCTCTCGAATTTCTGGGTGTAGGAGTGGTGGCGCTGACCGGCCACTTGGGCGGCTTTCTGAGCGGCGTCAACGGCCCCGGCTAGGCGAGCAATAAGTTCTCGACTTCATCGGAATAAAACCGGGAATAAAACCGGCTCACGCCAGTTATCAATGTCGAACGCAAGAACGCACCGCTCGAAACCAAGGATGGCAAATGTCCAACAAACGTCAAGACCTCATCGACCAGAAGTTGCAAGACCTCAACCATGACGGAGTTGACCGTCGCGGGTTCCTGAAGTGCATGGCATGGGCTGGTACCGGCCTGGTCTGGACCATGAGTGGCGGCATTCCGGTGTCCCGGGCCTTTGCCAAGGGCCATGGCAAAGATTCGGCCAAAGGCGCGGACTTCACCTTTGTGCAGATCAGCGACAGCCATATCGGCTTTAACAAGGCGGCCAACCCAGACGTGACTGCGACTTTGCAGACAGCAATCAACAAGATCAACGCCATGCCCCATCAGCCGGATTTCATCATCCACACCGGTGATCTCAGTCAGCTCTCGAAGCCCAGCGAGTTCGATACGTTGGATCAAGTGTTAAAAGGAGCGTCTGCGAAACAAATCTTTTTTGTGCCTGGCGAGCACGACATGCTGACCGACAACGGTGAGCAATACCTTGAGCGCTACGGGAAAGGTACAAAGGGCACAGGCTGGTCCAGCTTCGATCACAAAGGAGTGCATTTCGTCGGCCTGGTGAATGTCGCCAATTTGAAAGCCGGAGGCATGGGTTCGCTTGGTGCTGAACAACTGAAATGGCTCGAGAATGATCTCAAGGGTCGCTCTGCCAGCACACCGATTGTGCTTTTCGCTCACATTCCATTGTGGACCATCTACCCCGATTGGGGCTGGGGAACAGACGATAGTGAACAAGCCTTGTCTTACGTCAAGCGTTTTGGTTCGGTGACGGTGTTAAACGGACATATCCACCAAATCATGCAGAAGGTGGAAGGCAAGGTTTCGTTTCACACCGCGATGTCGACCGCATTTCCTCAACCCGCGCCAGGCTCTGCTGCCTCGGCTGGACCGATGAAGGTGCCGGCGGATCAGTTGCAGCAGTTGTTAGGGATCACCGAGGTGAACTACGTGGTCAGCGGTCGCAGCCTGGCCATTGTCGATTCGCCGCTCGCGGCCTCGGGGTCATCGATGAAAGCTCTGAACAACGAAAATCCATATTAGAAAGGGAAACAGATGGCTAGGAAAAATATGAGGATTGCCGCGGTCGCAATGCCCGTAATGATGGGAATGTTCTTGCTGTTCGCGGGATCGCCGAAAGTCGTAGCCAATACAAGTCAGGCCCCGGTGACCGCCGAAGTGAAAATCGACAATTTCGTCTTCGGACCCCAGACCGTTAAAGTGCGCGTGGGAACCACCGTTACCTGGACCAACCGGGATGACATTCCTCACACCGTGGTCAGCACCGATGGCGTCTTCAAATCCAAGGCGCTCGACACCGACGACAAGTTCGCTTTCACGCCCACGCACCCCGGCACCTACAAATACTATTGTTCAATACATCCGAAGATGACGGCCGAGTTGATGGTCGAGTAGGTCGGAGTTCCGGGCAACGCATAGGAAAATGTGATCAGACGGTATCGAAAATGCGTGCCTGCTCCTGTAGCGAAATGTGCTACCTTCGCGGTGCTGGGTGGTCCGGGTGAATTTGCCGTCCAGCCTGCAAATCGGGATGACTACAAAAGTTTGCACAAACACCAAGTGTCGGGCATACGCCCACTTTGTCTATACCGTGGCCATGCGCTGCGTACTGTGCCGCTGCGACCTGATAGCGGCGAGAACCGTCGAAGTCGCAGATACTCTTACCCGCAACCAACAAAATGTCGTGTCTGAACTGTCCAGGAAGTTTGCCGCCAGGTAGTCTGCTATAAAGCGTCAACGCGCACAGTGTGTGCCCGCCAGGATATCGTCGCTCTGAATCCCATCGCAAAATCGAAAGTAAATGGCAGAGAGGTGGGGATTTGAACCCGCAGGATGCAATCGCGTAGGCGAAAGCCACTTGCGTAGAAGCACTCCGCAGGAGCTTCTCACGCACAGCGAAGAGAGAAACACGGAGTCATTGAGGCGCGCGGAGAGAGATTTGAGCCAACGGCTTCCCTGATAGAATGAAATGAAATTAACGGCGCGGAGAGATGGCCGAGTGGCTGAAGGCGCGCGCCTCGAAAGCGTGTATACCTTTACGGGTATCGGGGGTTCGAATCCCTCTCTCTCCGCCATTACTTTTGTTATCTTGTACTTGCGAGTCGGTGATACCTACACTGATACCAGTTTCAGTGAAGGAGCGCCGATGGCCAACCGCGAAGTCAATCTCACCAAGAGAGTCCAAACACCGCACGGATGGCGGTATTGCCGCGTTTTGCTGTCCGTCAACGGGCGTGTAAAGCCTGACGTTGTGTTCGTGGACGGCAAGGAAGAACGTCACCCGGAAGGTGCGTATTACCTGGAGTGGCGCGAAGGCGCGAAGCGCGTGCGCCTGTCAGTCGGCAAAGATCCGGCCGATGCCAGCGCACGACGGTTGCGCAAAGAGACTGAGCTGAATGCCGTGAACAACGGCGTCTTTATTGTGCCTGATGGGAAGAATGGGCATCGCTCCCTGGCGGGAGCGGTCGCTGAGTTTCTGGACGAAACGAAGCTCACGAAAAAGCCGAAGACCCTGGCCGCTTACAGGACCGCGCTGAAGTACTTCACCCAGTCCTGCCATAAACAAAACCTTGACGATGTCGAACGCAAAGACCTGCTCAAGTTTTCCGCCTTCCTGAGAGACGAGAAGGAGCAGGCCCCACGCAGCGTTTACAACAAATTCGAGAACGTCATAACGTTCCTGAAGGCGAACGGGATTCGAGGCTTGGCCGGAAAGAACGACTGGCCACGCTACACCGAGGAGGAGCCTGAGATTTACGAGCAGGAAGAACTCGACAAGCTCTTCGCGGCTTGCGATGAGAAAGAGCGCCTCTGGTACGAGTTCTTCCTGATGACGGGAATGCGAGAGCAGGAAGTCATGTACACGTACTGGTCGGACATCAACCTCGCCCACGCCACGGTTCGTGTCAGGCACAAGCCTGATCGTGGCTGGACGCCAAAGGCATATAAAGAACGGGAGATTCCGATCCCTGAGAAGCTGGCGAAAAGTTTGAAGGCGTGGAAGGCGAAACCTGAAAAAACGTGCACTTTGGTCTTCCCTACTGCCGGCTGCAAGCCAAAGCTCGATTTTCTGGACTGCCTGAAGGCGGTTGCCAAGCATGCGAAGCTCGACGAAGGCGACTTCTGGCTTCACAAGTTCCGTGCGACATTCGCAACTCGGTGTCTCTGGGCAGGTGTGGATCTGCGCACGGTGCAGCAGTGGCTCGGACACTCAGACATGGAATCGACGATGCGATATTTGAAGCCTTCACGTAGCCAGAAGGTACGGGATAAGGTGAACGAGATTTTCGCTTAGGTGTGACATGGAACTGACCTGCCCCCTACTTTCGTTCACGTAAGAATACGACAACTCTGTTCACCTCCCGGAATCGGGAATGGATCGGCAGCCTGAAACGGCAAGGCCGCGCCACAGAATGGCGCGGCCAACACCACAGCTAAAACTCCGGGCAACCTAACCCTCACCCGCTTGTTGTCCCTCTTAAACGCGCCTCTCTAGCTTGGTTGCGGTCGATACTTCGAAGCTCTTCGACAAAGGAGTCGATTGCTGCGGCTTCGGTCGGCATGACGAACACCACTGATTGTCGCGGAGCCGCCGAATCTGAGTCCGCATGCCCGTTAGCCGATTCGCGATTTCAGAGAACTTCATGCCTTCTGCAATGCTGATAAATCAACAGGGAGATGATCTCGTTCACAGCAGTGAGATGCTTGTATCGGCAAAGTCTTTGACATCTGCATCGTCGATGGACGCAGCATACAACAGAGGGTCTTTGTTGATTTCCACGACTCGCCGTGCGAGCACGGCTCCATACTTGCGCATCAACTCATCTTTGTCACGAAGAGCAGCCGTTGCTTCCTTCGGATTCTCTGCACCAGAGCCTAGCAGCAATCGAAGGCCCCGTATGTTTTCGGATTGCGGGTTGGTCTTTTCGAGGTACGAAAGCGCAGCCGCAAGCTGTTCTTTGGTGGCGCGCGAAAGAAACTCCATAACCTTCCACCGCACACGCGATTCGGGATCTTCAATGAGATTTACGACTGACGCTAACTCCGGGCCTTTCGACGGATCGGCCCACAGCAGAATGCAGTCGATAACGGAGAACTTGACCCTGCTGTCCGGGTACTGCAACAGCGGAGACACATCATTGAGCAATGGCTTGCCCTTTTCTCCCAGTTCGGACGCTATCCATGCTCCAGCTTTAACGACTTCCGTGTTGTCGTTCAGCAAAAGAGGTCGAAGGTTCTCAAGTGGGTAGCCTCGATGAAACTCCGCCAGCAAGTCATTCATCCAGACACCAGCTAGCGATGCGCGCGGATCGGCCACGAGACGTTCCGTGAGTTCCTCCGCGCGCTGTTTGTTGTAACTCATGGTTGCGAACTTCACTGTTGCTAGCTCCCACCTAGCTTCTTTTCCACTTGGCGCAAGAGATGCTCTTCCCGGCGGATGCGCTCACGATGCCCGCCTTCTTCGCCATATTTCGACTGCTCTGCGTTACGCTGTTTGATGCTTTCTCGCAACTCGTCCCTTGCCATCTCCAGATCTTCCTTCGTCCAGTTGTCTGGAACGTGATCCGGGATATCCTCGTGAATCCTGCCCGTAGCATCCCGTGCCATTGGTGCCGAGTATGGCACCAGACCCAGCATGATGTTGTTTATGTACTGAAGCGGATCCAGATTGCTGGGTTTTTGGGGCGGTGGCTTGTTGGCATCGATTCTCAGCTGCCAGTCGGTTTTGAAGTTCTGCCACGAATCCGAAGCCTGCTGCAGCAGGCCACTGCCGGGCGGCGTAATAGCGCCTACAACAGCTGTTCCAGCATCCCCAGTCGCGCCGTATCCAGTAACTTGGTCTTGGCTGTTCTGATAGATCACATCGACCGTTCCGTTGACGTAGACTCCCGAATTTGCTTTTTCCTCGGTCGAGTTGTCGCAGTCTCCCCTGCTAAACCCCGTCATAAATCCACTGTCGTCATCGATGTAAATGCAATCGTGTCCGTCAGGGTCCGTCGCATTTAATGGATTGTTCTCCACGTACGCGTAAAGGTTGAGAGTTTGAGGGTTTTCGAGGTCAGCGTACGGAACCGGGTCAGGGTAGCCGCTCCAATCTGGCGTCATGAAGCGGCCCATCGTACTCGCATAGTGACGTGCCCCAAAGTAGTCGAGGCCGGATTCGGAATCTCGTTCTTTGCCGGTGAATAGGTAACGCTCAGAAGGAGCGCCGTCGATTACGATGCCGTAAGGCGTGTAGTCCACGTCCTGCTGGGGCGGCAGCGAACCAACGGCGTTGGTGACTACTTCGGTCGTCATCAGATGGTTATGGAAATAGTAGTGTAATCCATAACTCGAATCACTCCGGACGACGCGGTTTCCGTTGAAGAAGATGTATTCGTTTTGAACATTGCCCGAGAGATCGGTCTCCAGAACACTCTCGTTTCCAAGGTTTCGGAAATAAATCGTGCCGGTTGAGGTTGTCGGGCACGTGCTGCTCTGTCCGGTGCTGGTGCATTTGGCCACACGCTGGCCATCGCCATCATAAAGATAGCTGTATCCCGCAGTGTAGAGAAGCTGCCCTTCCGCATTGTAGACAAAGGTGTGATTGCTCGGAGGGCAGCCAACCTCGTCAAGTAGGTTTCCTGCGGCGTCGTAGCAAAATCCAACGATCTGGTTTTTGGTGCTGGAGGTTTGAGTGAGCGTCGGCGCGCTGCATTGGCTTGCCGTGATCTGGTTCAGATTTCCCCAGGGGTCGATTGTGAAGTTCTGTCCCCAACAGTAAGAGCCCGACGTGGCCGCCGATGCAGCCGTCAGGATGCGGTTCAAAGGGTCGTAGGTGAAATACTGGTTGCGTGAGTTGTTGAGATTGTTAATGATGTGTATCACATTGCCATTGTTATGTGCGCCGCCTGTGCCTCCATAAACATAGCTTTGGCTGAAGACCGTCGCGGAGGGCGTACTCGCGGATAGAACTGACGGCTGCAAACGGCTGTTGTATTGGTTGCTTGTTGTTATCCCGGCGAACGACGATGTGTAGCCGTTGATCAGGCCGGTCAGCCCCCCGAACGGAGCGTACGTAGCGCTCTTTACGAACATGTTTCCTGAACCGTCTTGGGCTGCGAGTGGAAGCCCTGCGGCGCCCGTCGTGTAAGTAATCGTCTTACCGCCGGTACCGTCATATTGTGTCGCGAGAGAGCCGTCCAGGTTGTACGTGTAGGTGAGTGAGCGTGCACTGGCGCTGGCAACCTGTCGTCTGGTAACGAAAAGTCGGCCGAGCTTGTCGTGGGCCAGTGAGGTGCCGCCCGAACCGTCGCACATAGAAGTTCTTCGCCCAATGGGATAGCTGTCCGTTTGTGCTGGCGGGGTCACCTTGCAACCGGACAAGGTTCCGGCATCATAGCCGAATTGCACCGTTGGCGTGAGGCCGCCATCGTTGTACGTCTTCTTCGTTAGCCGATTCAGTGCGTCATATAGATAGGTGGTCTGCACCGTGCTTGTGCCCGTTTGATTCTCTAACGGAGCTGTCTTTAATGTTACATTGCCATTGAAGTCGTAGGCGTATGCAATCGTACCCGACTCTGGATTGGCGGCGCTGGTCAGGCGGGAAAGGGAGTCATACGCGAATGACCGTACACGCCAGTTGGACGAAGTGCTGCCTCCTTCCTCGGTCACCGAAAGTAGGTCGTTTAGCGCCTCATACGCGTAAACGGTCTCGAAGTTGTACCCGGTCGCAGTCGGTGCTTCCCAGACGCTGGTCAATCGTCCCAAGCCATCCGCACACGACTGACGAGAGTTGCCTGCTTCGTCCGTAACCGTTGTGCAAAGACCGGGGCTGTTGGCGTTAATTTGATCATACGTCGTCGTCGCGACTGAGTGGTCCGGTTCGCTTACGGATGTCACACGACCCAGGGCGTCGTAGGTGGTCGTGGTGACCCCCCAAGTCGTCTCGCTATCGCAGTTGGTGGTGATTGAAGAACAGCGAGTCGGGTTGTAGATCTGGTAGGCCCTCCCGTTCCCATCGTAGCTAGTGCCGGTGTAGGTCGCGCCCACAGGGTCGCTGGACAGGATTGTCTTGACCTCGTGGCTCATTCCGTCGAACGCCGTAGTATTTACCTCATTCAAGGTCGCCGTAATCGCCTTCGTCGTTGTGACGCTCGGAGAGGGAGTCGAGGGGTTGTAGACCGAATCGTTGTAGCTGTACGACGTTTGGCCACCGTCTGGATAATTAGCTTGGGTGAGGCGAGCAAGCGCATCATTGTAGAGGTACGTCGTGAGCTGCTTGTTTTCGTCTTTCGACCCTGAGAGTTCTCCGCTGCTGTAGATGTAGGAAAAGCATTCGCTGTGGGCAACACCATTTGTCGGAGGGTAGGTGATGAGGGTCAAGAGTGCATTCGTATTGCCTTCCGGTCCGTTGCTGCTCGTACAGGTGCTACTACCGCTGGCATAGCTGTCGGCGTACGAGTAGTTCGTGGTGTGAGTCGCGCCAGTCGGCATGTCACTGCAGGCACCGTTACCGCAAGGGTCCGTCATCGATAGAATCTGGCCCGTCTCGTCGTATGTGTAAGTGGTTGTCGGCGAGGTCCCCGTGCTCGAATACGCTGTTTTCTGCGTCATGTTGCCGCGAGGGTTGGTCGAACTGGGACCATAATTGGTTTCGTCATGGCCGGTATAGCTGCCCGTTCCCGGCAGGGCTTGTGTCGAGGCGGTACTCGGGCACAGTGTGGTGCCTCCGTCGTAGTAATAGTCGGTCTCCGCGTAGCGGTTGCTATGGCCATCGTAGACGATGGTCTGACATGGAAGATCAAAAATTGAGGAACCGCTCGCGAAGATAGGTGTATCGCCAAACGATTGATAATTTGTAATAGTGTTCCTAAGCAGACTTCCTGGCCCACTCGTCCCAAAGTCGTACTCTTCCTTCTGGGTTACTTGCGCTCCTGGCCCGTAAGTATAGGTTGTCTCTGAGGTTAAGCCATTTAGCGTGTCCGTCTCGCTTTCCATCTGCTGTGCGTTATACCAAGTCTTGTTTACCGTTTCCAAGGTTGCACCGCCGACGTCCTGGTACGTGACGGTCTGTTCCACCGGAATTTGCGGATCCGCCGTGAATCCCCCGTACTTGTATACCGGCGCTGGTTCTCCGCTGGCGGTTGTAGGGGCGTAGAGATAAGTGGTGGTAAACGACGTCCCACGGACTAGGTCTTGGGTTGTGACTATCGTTTGCTTTGTATTCCAAAGATCCGACGTAGAATTGCCTGTCGACCCCCAAGACGTCGAATATTGAAAAGTCTGCGTCAAGGCTGGGTTCACGCCATCGAAGCTGACGGTTCGACTTTGGAGGGCGGGCTTGCCCCAGCGCCAGTAGCATTGGCCGGCTTGGCCTTGGAGATTTGGAAAAACCCCGCCTGCTGATTGTGGATTTATCATCCAGCTATATTTTACCCACGCGCCAGTTGGGTAGGTGATTTGGCTGATGAGGCCGTACGGGTTACTGTTGTTGGGATCGTCAGTACCGTGCTTGAAACTATAGGATTTCAAGTTTGGAAGCTGAATTGACTGAATAACCGGTTCCGATATTGGGCCTATTGATGCCCCAAAGGAGCAGAGATAATCACTTCCGTTGTAAACGAGATTAGAATCGACCGTAAAGTCGGCTGAAACTGTTTCCCATGTAAGCTGATATGACGCACCGAGCCCCGCGACGGTGACCGTGTTGCCAGTTGTGCCAAAGCCCGAGACAGATAACACCACGCGTCCCAGAGTGTCAGTTTCCGTTCCTAACCCACTAATATTGATGACGTTTCCATTCCGGTCTTCAACTTTGGACGCAAGCCCGCCACCGTCACCAGGTAAGGAATAAACCGTTCCGTTAGCATCGGCCGCCAAAATACCGCCGGTTAATGTCGCGCGAAAGTCGAGATCGCCGCCGCTCTGAGTGGCAGAACTGGTGCCACACTGCGTGGAGGGTGTGCTTATCTTAAGAAATCCCAAACCTCGGCGTGCCCCAGAGGGGTCTGCAAATCTAAAGTTCGTATAGTACTCGCACGTGTCCTGTGGGAAGTCGGGAGGGTTGAAAGTGTGGAGATCTGCGGCGGACGCAGGAATTGTATATGACCAACCGCCAAGACTCGCCAGCCCTGTTTGATAAGACGTCCCGCTCGGCGGGTTAACGACGCCGTTGGAGTCATAGGCAAAACTAAAGGGGAGACTTAGCCCCCGGCCCTTTGGTATCGGAACAGCAATGCGAAGACTTACCGAGCCACTAGCGGGGTCTACCGTCTCGGATAGAGCTTGGATGTAATCGTGGCCGACACCCGGGATTGGGACCACAGTTGAACCCGTGCCTGGAGCCTGCGCGAACGTGAGTGCGGAAATGGCGGTGCAGAAGAAGAGCGCGGCAAATATCCCAAAGCGGGATATAAGCGCCTTTTGATTTGAAGGTTGGTGCAACGGGAAAGCCGCAAAGTGAGCCATAGAAACTTCCTCCCTACGCAAAAGCGTCTGACGGCGTTGATCAATGGCCGCCGGTGTGTAACCTGTGTTTGTCCGCACCTTGAACGAGCACACGAATGCCTCGCCCAACGCAACACGTTTACGTTTCAGGGGAAGCAACGAGAAGGAAACCGTCTGACGAAAAGAGAAAACCGTCACCCGCGCTTGAGAAATCCTGCCCGTCGAATGCGCAGCAGCCTATACAGAAAGGGAGCGGATGTCAAATGAAAAGTTCGTCATCTTGGCGGACAGATTCCACAAGCCCAAGCGTGTCGATACGTTACGTACGTACGTAACGTTGGCGACGGGCTTCGGCGATCATCTCCTCGAATTGAGGCCGGCGGATTTTGGGTTCCACGCACCGAGTGGGTTTCGCACTAGCAGTAGACGACCGCTCCGCACGGTCGAACGCACTTTGTGCCAAATACGGGTCGGGCCTTCCGCTATAGTGAAAATGTTCATTCGTTTGGAACCGCCGCCTCCATCAAATCTGCTTTGTCGCGACAGTCACCCACTAGACGCTGTGCCGGAAGATTGCTGGGAGAGTACCCGAGGTTCTTATCTGCCAGCCTCTGTTCAACAGATATGTGGACAACCGGATCAGGTGCAAGCCAGCGGCGACGGCCGAGGTTCATTCGAAGATGTTTCTTCCAGAGTCCAGGCGATGCCTCTACGTAAGTGATCTTCGGCCATAGCTCGGCGATCCACCAAAGGCCATGCAGGGACTCGTGCTGATTTCTCGTCAGAGGGTCGGGTGCTACGTACGGCGGCTTACCCCCGAGGATGTCGGCTTTTCGGTTCTGGTCTACCTTAAGACCTGCCGGTTCTGCTTCACAAATCATCCATTGCAAAGCAATTTTAGAAAGCTGGCTCTCTGACTCGGGATAGCTCCCGCCAACATCCGAATGCACTCCCGCGAACCAAAGTTCCTTGATGTCCTGCTGAGGATCGTGTGGAGCGCCGAACAAGTTCTGCCGAAAGAATGCCCTGCGTTCGTCAATTGACATCGCATGCCGAATAATGCGCAAGTCGGGATTGTGGGTCGCTTTAGTGCCTGGGAAGTGCGCAACGTTATACACCCAACCCACCGAGCTGACAGTGTCCCAGACCCCAACAAAATGCGGCTTACATTCGCGGCCAAAGGTCTTCTTAAAATCAGCGGCGACTCCGAAGTCGATCTTCTTTTGCTTAATCATCCGAATCGAGTACGGGATCAACCCCTCGTTGTCCTCACGTAGCAATCCGATTAAGTGAAGCATTCCGCACAGGGCTCTTGCCGTGTAAGCTCCTCGACTAAAACCGAAAACGTACAAGGTGTCATCTGACTGGAATGTCCGCATGAGGAATTGATATGCATCCGCGATGTTGTCGGAGATGCCGTAGCCAAATGCTTGGCCGATGAGTTTGGTCCACCATCGAGTTATCCCCGTGAGTGCGCTGCGGGCACCCATCGTCCCCACTCCAGGATGGTAATAGGCGACCTGAGAATCGTCGTGCACAAGCATCTTGTAAAGCTTCACGACGTTCGACTTGCTTTCGGCGAACTCGTTTCCCGTTCCGTCGCAACAGATCACAATGTTTTTTGACATTGTTCACCTCGCACCCCCTCTCAGGGATTATCCAGGTCAACCCAGCTTCCGTTATCCCACACCTCGATCTTGGTGATCGGATGAATTTCCCAAAGCGTGGAGCGTAAGCCCTGATTAATCATGTCCTGGTGCTCGGGGTCGAGCATCAGCCATCCGCTGATACGGATCTTTTGCTGGTTGTAATTTGCATTAGGCGTGTTGCCAATATGAGATACCCACGGTTTCAGTCGAGCTGTGGTCCATTGCGAATGCTGTCTGCGAACCCGAGGAGTCGTCTCTACGATAATGGCGACGTCCTCTCCCTCACCGACATTAGCAGTGAGAGGCATGTGCCAGTCCACGTCGTTCGCCAATCTGGCGTGGCAGTTTGTTGATTCACCGCCGCTCTTGGCATTGACGCTTGAGCTTTCCACCTTCACTTTGTAGAGGTACCCTTCCACGCTGATCGCGGCACCCTCAAAGGGCGTGATGGTGGCGAGTTGAGCGGGTGTCCAGTCCATGCGGCTCTTCTTCGCACCCTTTGCATAGCCGAGAGTGTTGATCGCAGCCCAGGTGACAGCATGATACGAGGCCTGGACATCAGTTCTGTTCTTGCGCTGGTTCGTGTCCGTATCCCCCCCGTCGCCGGTTTCTCCGCAATTACCTTCATCGCTCTCGAATGATGCACTCTGCGGAGCCGGTTTATCCCAATCGGATGAAATCGCCGTTGCCGGCGCACTGCCGGCCGCCATCTCACCCCCACCCGTTACCTTGGATGGGGTGGACTGGGTCGTCTGGACATTCTTGCTCCAGACCCAACCACTCTGGTTGGTCACCTTAACGTGCAGGTAACCATTCGTCGATCCAGTTTCAAGTAATTGTAGTTGCGTTTGAGGCGTGAGCTTCGCAATGGGAGTCTGGGCGGTCGACGGATCTGGACGCAAATTTACGGTCCGTGTGACAACGGCGGTTTGAGCCGCAAGACTTACCGAAAGAAAGGTTAATAATATCGTGGTAAGTAGGCGCTTCATTGTTTTGCCCTCCAATTTAGAAGTCCCTGATATATCTCTCCGCGCGGGTGTTTGCACTAGACTTAGCAAGGATGGATAAGAGTGCACGAATCGACGGGCGAATTGTCGAGCTGGTTCTTCTCCCTGTCAATGTCAAAGTGAGTTGTGTTACGAAATCCGAACAGAGCTATGTTTCTGGCGCGGTAGTCATTGACAATAATGTTGCCTTGGTCTAGCCTCTCGGACCGTAGTCACTGGGCAGAAAGTCTGAGGGGGCTAATATGCCTTGTGACTCTTATCTGAGTTAATTTCGCGGAGTCGGACTTCCCCATAAAGTTTCGAGTGTGTTGGCGTGCGCGCGCGGCCTGTCTTGCCGTTGCTCCACCCCACCAGCCGCTGTGTTTAGGTCCAGGAATCAGCGTTCCTGGGCGAACTGAATGCGGGATCGACAAATGAAAAAGAAGGTTTGTCTAGCAGTCGTCGCGATCGTAGTAATCGGGCTCAGCCTTGGCGGAAAATACTGGTATGACAATTTCACAGTCGAACTTCCGACATATCAGTCAATAGATAATGCCGTCTGGCTCGATCAGAATTGGACCACCGAGCAGCGGGATTGGTTCCATCACGCCGACCAAGGTACGCAAACTTTCGGTATCCCCTATGAATGGTTCATCGCGCTGGAACAACCTCCATTTTCATCAACGGACTCTGGGCTCCTGAGCGATCCTCTGTACCTCGACGGTTACGGATTCATTCCCGATCGTGCGCATCCCGGCAAACCAGAACTTCCAATCGGCTTCGCCCACGGCGGTCCGATCTTCGAAGCCACAGGCGCTCCACTGCGCAATCCCCAGACGAATGCGGGGATGACTTCGCTGGGGTTGACCTGCGCGGCCTGCCACACAGGTCGTTTCACCTATCAGAAAACCACGTTTTTGGTCGATGGTGGTCCGGGCCTCACGAATGTGAGTAATTTCCAAAAGGCCATTGGCCTTTCAATCGTGTATACGCACTTGATGCCCTGGCGGTTTGCTCGCTTCGCCGACCGCGTCCTCGGCCCTGGCGCCAGCGACAATGCAAAATCAAGTCTCCGCCAACAGTTTGATGCCGTATACCAACAGGTCAAAGAGGTCGCCGACTTGGAACGATCGGTCAAGGCTAAATCCGTCGACGAAGGCTTCACGCGTCTCGACGCCCTTAGCCGTATCGGCAATACCGTTTTCGCGCTCGATCTCGACCATCACGAAAATTTCGTCGCGTATTCAGCTCCGGTACATTTCCCTCGTATCTGGGATGCGCCGTGGTTTGAGTGGGTCCAATACAACGGCTCCATACAGCAGCCGATGACACGCAACGCCGGTGAGGCTCTCGGCGTACGCGCTACCGTAAATTTTCCTGCTGCAAAAGACCAAGTCCCTGTCTCCAGCGTGCAGGTCGACACTATTTATCGAATTGAACACCTCCTGTCCGGAGACAAGCCTCCCACCGCAGAGAACCACTTCACCGGCCTCACTTCGCCAAAATGGAGTGACACAAGCCTTCCGCCCATCAACACTAAGCTTGCCGCACAAGGTGCAACCTTATATGAAGCACACTGCAAACGCTGCCACTTGCCAGCCGCTTCCAACCCAGAATTCTGGACCGTGCCCCAATGGTCTCCGGTGAATGCCGCGGGGGAGCGTTACCTTAACTTGGACATGATCGATATTGCACGCATCGGCACCGACCCCGCGCAAGCCGAAGACATGAAAAACCGGACTGTAGCCGTCCCTACTAACCTCGCGATCACCGACGACTCTGGACGCGTCGTCAGTAGCGCCGATTTCGGCAACGCACTTCGCCAACTGGTCAATGCGGTTGTAAACCGCTGGTATGACGGCCAAGTCCCACCTATCTCGCCGGCAGTGCGTGACAAGATGAATGGCTTTCGTCCTGATGGCATCCGCGCGCCGCTCCAGTACAAAGCGAGGCCCCTCGACGGCATCTGGGCCACTCCACCCTACCTGCACAACGGCTCGGTTCCAAATCTTTACGCTCTGCTCTCTCCGGTGGCTGAGCGCTCAAGAGTTTTTTACCTTGGCAATCGTGAATACGATCCGGTCGATGTAGGCTATCGCACTGAGAAATTTTCGGGAGGCTTCCGGCTTGATACTTCCATTAGAGGCAACAGCAATTCCGGCCATGAGTTCAACAATGGCTCAGGCAAAGGGATCATAGGCCCGCTGCTAACTCCCGACGAGCGTCGCGCCCTGATCGAATATCTCAAAACCTTGTAACACGCTGATCGACCGGCGTCAGCGATTCCCCTAGCGGCATTACGAAACTTTGAGTTTGACTTCAGGAGACCCTATGCATACTTCCCTGCTTCGTACCTCACGATACCTAAAACTAGCGATCCTCCCAGTTCTTGTGGTAAGCGCGGCGTGCAACAAAAGGTCTCCCAGCGATAATTCTGGCTCGGGAGCGTCCACCGCCGCCGCGTCCCTCTCCGCGCTCTCCGCCAATGACGTCTCGTGGCTGTTCCCCGCCCCAGCTCGCGCCGAAGATTTCGCAAACCTCATTGCCGTTCGCGACGTAACCACGCCGAATCTCCAGGATCCCACGAAGCGCGACCCTATCTGGCCTGACTCGGTTTTTCAACAATTCCTAACCATCGCTAACAGCCCGCAAGCCAACGTCGCCGGCACGAACGCCCAAATTGGGCTTCCAACTGAAGCGCGCTCTATCGACGCATGGTTTATCGCCGGCATCCGAATCGACGCCGGAGCCCCCGGTCTGTCGAGCGACATCCGCGCCCAATATGGCCAACTGCCGGAAATTCGCCTGATCATTCAGCCTGTCGTCAAGAACACCGACGGAAGTCCGAAAGTCCTCGACATTGCCGGTCATTTGATTTTCGACCTTGTGGTTCTTCCGCCAGACCCTCCAGTAGAGAGCTGTTTCCCTCGTTTCCAACCCGACATTAACGCCTTCAACCCCGTCGTGGCTGATGTCGCGGCGTTGCGAACTAAACTCAACAACGGACAGCTAGGTCCCCACGCGGTATCGACTGCCGGTATTCCTTTGGGCATTCATCCCGGTTTGGCAGATCCGCAGACGGCCGCCAACGTTCGCAACGAAATGTTGGCTTTTCTAGAAAGGCACATTTCAGCTCAGCGACTTGGTTCGATGGCAATCGCTGGGCTTCCATCCAACGCTTCGAAGCCATGGATATTCCTATCTATAGCCAGTGATCACGCTGGTCACTTCTTTCCCATACATGGACCGACGCTCGACGGCGATAAACAATTTGCGCAGATGCTAAATCCCGTCGGAACTAACCCGCGCGTGGTCCCCGAACCGCACACTAACAATCTCAACGCCATAACATGCAAGAACGCCGCCGTCTCGCCCACAAGTCTGCCGATCGCGCAACGGCGTGGCATCTCCACCTCAGAAGTCTTCGCTACTCCCGCGACGTCTGCCGATCAAACCAAACTGATCCTTGATACTGTCGCCGATCCCACAAAGAGTTTCTTCTTTAACACGGACTGCATCAGCTGTCATACCGAAACTCGCCGCGCAATGGATCTTTTGAAAGTTACAGACATTCCGGGCATCAATCCTGCAGCGCTACCAACTGGTCAGTGGGACGTGCGCAATTTCGGATGGTCGCCATCGGGTAAAGGGCCAGCCCAGGCCACGGTGACCCGGCGCACGGCTGCGGAGACAGCGGCAGTGGTGTCTTTCATAAATTCGGAAATACTCGGCAAGGAGGCTGCATTAGCAGGTGCGGGGACCACAAAGCAATAAGCCCTGGTTCATATAAGAGACCTCATCCTGAAGGCGGGAGAACGCATGTCTAGCGAATGGAATGACGATGGAACCTTTCACCTCGGAATCAATATGGCAGGTGCCGTTTCCGCTGGGGCCTACACGGCGGGCGTGCTAGATTTCCTGGCCGACGCTCTGGAACAATGGTACGCCGCGAAGGCCTCGCCGAATCCAACCGTCCCGCTCCATGACATTTGCATCGATGTTTTCAGTGGAGCGTCCGCAGGGGGGATGTGCGCTGCTATCTCTGCGGTCATGCTGCAAGGTCCATTCCAGCACATTCAAAATCCGGCAGATCCCTCTGTCCAAGGCACGACGAACCGGTTCTACGAGAGCTGGGTTAACCGAATCGACATCGAGCCTCTTCTGGGAGTGACCGACCTGCAAGACGGAGGTTCGGTCGTATCCTTGCTGGACTCGAACATCATCGATCAAATTGCCGACTATGCGCTTGCCCCTGTGATTTCGCCGGCGCGCCGGCCGTATCTTTCGGACGCACTCACGCTGTTCCTCACGCTGACGAACGTGCGCGGCGTACCTTATTCGCTGAATGGCGAGGCCGCCGGATCGGCCGAGGAAGACGTCGCCTACTACGCCGACCGGCTGCAGTTCGAGACGGTGCAGGGCTCGGACCGGCCTCAATCACGTTCCGCCAAACCGCTCCCGCTCGGATCGGACCTTGGATCCAACGCGGGTGCATGGCCACTGCTCAAAGAAGCGGCCAAGGCAACCGGGGCCTTCCCGCTCTTTCTGGCTCCACGCAATTTGGAGCGTAGCGCGGCAGATTATTATGACTCGCCGTGGCAACCGATCTCGAACGACGTGACGATCCCGGCTCCGCCGCACTGGACGCTCAAGCAAAGCGACACCTTCACGACGCTCAATATCGACGGGGGCGTCACCGATAACGATCCATTCCAGTTGGCGCACGACTTCCTTGCCATCCATAACCCGATGGCGCGGCGAGATCCGAAAACCGGCGAGCTCCGCAATCCTCGGGACGCCGACAATGCAAACTGCGCGGTGCTGACGGTGGCTCCCTTTCCTGCTGAAGATCTCTACAATCCAAATTACAGTTTCGGCAAGAACAGTTCGGTGTCCGGCATGCTGCCGAATCTCCTGACGGTGTTGCTTTCGCAATCGCGCTTCCAGGGCGAAACGTTGGCGGCGGTGATGAGCGGAACGTCTTACAGCCGCTTCGTCCTGGCTCCCTCGGACACTGACAATCCCAACGATAACGCGCTGCAATGCGGTCTGCTCGGCGCGTTCGGCGGCTTTTTCGAACGGGGCTTTCGCGCCCACGATTACCAGCTCGGCCGACGGAACTGTCAGAAGTTCCTGAGCGACCACTTCCGTCTATTGGAGACGAATCCTATCATTGCCGGCGGCCTCAACAAGCTTGATCCAGCGGACCGGGCGGCGGTGATCGAGGCATTCGACCCGGAGCACAGTGGCTACGTTCCGATAATCCCGCTTTGCGGAACGGCTTTTGCCGAGGTTCTGGCTCCGGCCCGCGCAACGATCGCCTCTAGCCGCGTCGGCGACATCCTCAATTGGATTGTGAACCGGCTCAACGCGGTGGCGAAACCCCTCTTGGAGAGCGCTATCGGAGATGGATTTAAGGACTTGGCTACCAGAGCGGCGGTCGACACAATCATCTCGACCTGGGGCAAAGCTAAGCTCCGAGACTTGCTTCAAAAGGAACTTAAGGAAGTCATCAGGGGATGATCGGGAGACCAAATCTCTAAAGTTTCGACCCCGAGGATGTGTTCACGGCGCAATACGCGATATCAACACATTAAATGGTGTCACTGCGTCCACAACAGGGTGATAAGGAGGTGGTTGTGGTGGAAAATTGGCTCAAGGACAGTTTGCTCAAGGGCAAATACTACCTAGGCCTCTTGCTGGCCGGAGGAGTCGCTGTTGTGCTCGTCCGGGCAGAGGAAGGCCAGGATTGGCTTACCGCCCAGGCCAGCCTCACAATAATCCTATCCCTGGTGGCGCTAATGGCTTGGGCCTGGTGGAACGAAAACCATCCTGAATGTCAATTGCCCATCGAGGCTAAGATCTATGATCGAGCTACGAATAAAGCGTTGGTGTGCGTCGCCATCGGGTTCGCGGCACTCATATTAAACGCCAATCGGAAGGACCACTGGGAACATGGGGGTGTATCTCGGGCAATCGGATATGGGGCCCTGGTCGCGGGTGCTTTCTTCATCGGGGGAGTATTGTTGGGTTACCTCTTCGGGCTTCGCCCAGCTGGCTCCTCCCAGGGCCAGCCGTCGAACGCAACCTCGCCTCGGACGAATCTTGAGGAAATTGCGGATTGGTTGACGAAGTTATTTCTTGGAGCCGGTCTTGTCGAGTTGACCCGTCTGCAGGGGCCGATTAAGCAGCTTGCTGTTTTCATGGCTCACGGAGTAGATGCTCCTCGGAACACAGACCCAGGCAGCCCCGCCATCGCGTTGGCTATCATGGGTTTTTTCTCGGCCAACGGCCTTCTCTACGGCTATCTTTGGACGCGGTATCAACACGCGCTTAAAGAAGCAGAGTCATCGGGTGGTGCGAAATCCGCCCCGGCGGAACACAGCGAGTCCGGTCTTGTATAGTCGGACGCTGCGATAAGCCATCTCTTTGAGACATTTGCCCGATGGCTTTACATAAGCCGAATAGTCACATGAAATCGCCGACGGGTTTTGATCCGGACAGGTGACCTGATCGAGTGTTCGGAAATCGTAACAAGAAACAAAATACTGACCACACGAAGCCTTCTAAGCGTATTTTCCGCACGCCCCGGTAGTAGTGTGACTTCCCCTTATTAGTGAATCGCTGTTTCCGCGGATTGAAGCGCCGTACGCGCGGACCAAGCCACCGTCGTTGCGCATTTCCACTTGGGGACCGATGTATCAGCAATTCGATTGATCTGCCTTAAACGCTGGCTGAGAAAAACGTCACTAAAAATGGAGGAGTACCATGAGCGACTCGAAACCCAGAGCAACCATCAATCTACCCAGTGATTTCTTCTTCGGGGAACTTCGCCCGGACTTCACCAAACCCGCTCCACCGCCTGTCCCTCCGCCGCTCGGCCCACTCTCCGCGTTTGCCGGAGACTTCGCTGGTAACGGCTTCAACACCATCTTCCGCCCCAATAATCCCAACTCGCCACCGCTGCCCATTCCGTTTCCCAGTAGCGACAACGTACTCGAACTTAACCTTACCGCCGAAACACTTTCGTTTTCTAAAAGTCTGGGCGACGTTCCCAATCGTGGGACCGTACCGCAGAATGATATTCATCTCAACGGCATCCCTTACGTGCAGCAGATCAACGACATCACGATCCGCGGAGAGAGCACACCCATCCACTTCGAGCCCGGATTGTGGATGCACGTGCCGACCACTCAGGTACCGAACGTGCAGGAAACGGTGACGCGCATGGCATCGATTCCGCACGGCACCACTATCGACGCACAGGGATTGGTCACGACCTCCACTCCCGGCCCGCCGACCATTAAGCCGGTCGACATCACGCCGATCGTCATTGCGACGGGTCAACCGGTGAATCCGAAATTCCCCAGCCAGACCGCCGCCAACAACAACACGCCCCGCATCCCGCAGGACCTTACGCCCTTCAGCACGCGCATCACACAAGCGATGCTGGACGATCCCAACAGTCTTCTGCGGAATCAGATCAGCCAGCAGAAACTTCTGACCACCACGACAGTTTTCATATCCACCAATCCGGCGCTGCCCTTGTTCGGCGGAGGCACCGACAACATCGCGTTCCTCCTTGGTCAGCCGGCAACACCGCCGCCCAGTCCGAATGCCGACGCGGTACAGATGACAGCGGTCTTCTGGATTGAAATAGTGCAGGAAGTGCTGCACATTCCTTATTACCGCGCGGGTTCTCCGCCGCTGTTCTTGAAGGCCAAGGCCAGCATATCCGGACAGCGCGTCGCCACGTTCTCAGTCACACCGCCCAACGATATCGAGTTCCCCGGAATCGATGTGACGGTCACTTTCACGCAAATTCAGTACACACAGAACGTCACGTTGAACTTCAAAGGGCTGAGCTGGCCGCACGTATCGGTGAACACGCTGGTTCCCGCAGACCCGATTGAAATTCCTCCCACGTCGGCGGTCTGAAGACGGCGGTGGCGCACAAACCGTAGTTCGAAATAAGCAGGCGGCCGTCGCAGGATGGCCGCCACCAAATTTTGGCAGTCGTACCGTAGGTAGGCCGCCCTACTCTTGGCCCTAACCGCGCACGGCTTTCCGCCGTCCGGGATTTCCTTACGCAGCTTTGCTCTCGCGCTTTGCTTTCGCCCACCTCGCGCGCTGAGCCGCCGCAATTCTTCTCCGGCCGGCTGCAGAGATGGTTCGCTTAGGTCTTGGTGCCCGTTGCTTTGCCCATCGCGCTTTCTGCGCCACGCTGATCTTTCGACGAGCGGCAGCGGACATTGTGCGCAGGTTGGACGAGCCGTTGGTGCTGACACTTCCTAAGGCTGCAAGTGCTGCGTCTACACGTTGGGCTTCCTTTTGCAAGCGTTCGCGTTCTTTTTTCAACTGCATCACAACGACGGACAGGTTTCCCATTTTCTGTGTTTCCCCCTCGGTGAAGGATGATAGCAGCAAAAGGCACGATTGACGCGGGAGCTCAATGGCTTTATCGCCTCATGAGGTCCGTTTCTCCGAGGATGTCTGCTTTCCCAGTCGGTCTGGAAGTCGTCGCGTGTGACGTCCCAGAAGCCGACTTCTGGCCCGCGTCGTTGAAAGTTTATTCCGGCGCATAACCTCCGGGTAGCCCGTTAACCGCAATGAGCCGGGACCCTGCAAACGCCCCCTGGCCTCAACAGCTTGCCGCTTGTGGTGTTCTGCAAGTCGCGGTGCGATGCACTGTCAGGCCTAAGATCTGCTACCATGAGCGTTTGGTGAGGTTGCCATGCCCCAATACGTGATCGAGCGGGAGATCCCAGGCGCAGGTAAATTAACGGATGCGGAATTGCAGGCCGTCGCCAGAAAGTCGGTCGGCGTGTTGAAGGAATTGGGACCAGAAATCAAGTGGCTCCACTCCTACGTCACCGGCGATAAAGTCTATTGTGTATATCTGGCGCCAGACGAGGAAACGATTCGCGAACACGCGCGTCGTGGAGGTTTCCCGGCGAATCGCATCTCCGCAGTGCGCCGCATGATCGATCCCAACACCGCAAATTGACTTAAGCGGAGTTTCGAGTCCGCAGACCGGATTCCGCGTCGCAGTTAAGTGCCTCCTGGATGGCTTGCTCTACCGGCATCGCCCATCCTTCCATCCACGCTGTCAGGCCTGCAGCATTGCCGAGCGTTCGGCGTGCAAATTCCAGGGCTTTCTCCAGCCTACGTTGCTCGGCAGGCATGAGCGGAACGCCCAATTGTTGGCGAAGCGCGGCCGCGGCTCCAGCCCAGTGCAGCGATTGCTCAGCGCTCGATTGCGCTGCGGCACTCACAGCGAGGCATTCGAGCGCTCTCGCGATGCCGCGTTTGTGACCCAATTCCTGGAACACCTTGATGCTTTCGCCGTACAGACGACGCGCCTCGGAGTTGTTGCCCTGATCGCAGCTTAGACCTGCCAGATCGGAGAGCACGCTCGCAATTCCCCAGCTATCATGCAGTCGCCGAAACTCCGACAGGCTCTGTTCACAATAGGAACGCGCGGCAACCAGGTCCGCTTTTTCCCGAGCAACGTCGCCCAGGTAGTTCAAAGTCCAAGCGGCGCCGGCGCCATCTCCGACCTGACGGAACATCGTCAGACACTCATCATAAAGCGAGGACGCGCGCTCATATCTGCCCTGCAACTTCATCACGCTGGCGAGATTGCTAAGGGCTCGGGCGACGTCAGCGGGATCGCCAAAATCCTTCCATATGGCGAGACAGCGCTCGAAGAGTAAAGACGCATCAGTGAGTTCTGCACGATCACGAGCGTTGACGGCCAACGCGTTGAGTGCGACGGCAACGCCGCGGTTATCGTTTAGCTCGACACAGGCATCGAGGCTCTGTTCGAACAATGGCCGCCCGGAGCGGTCATCGCCCTGTGCCACCGCCAAAACTGCGGCAGCGAACAGCAGACGGGCGCGCAGCTTCGGACGCGCCGCGGCTCCTTCCATTGCCAGGATCCTGCCGAGAGCCTCACGGCCCTCCGCGAGATGCTCGCGTGTCTCCCAGAAGCGAAATAGAGCAGCGCCAAGGCGCAGGCCCCATTCGACATCCCGAGTTTTAATTAGATAGTCAATCGCTAGGCGGAAGTTTTCGTGCTCGACTTCATAACGGTCGAGCCATTCGGGTTGGGCGGCAATGTCCTCGGCACCTTCTTCGGCAAGGACGAGATAATAAGCCCCATGGGCCCGGCGAGTCGCAGCCTCATCGTCGCTCCCGGCGAGGCGTTCGAGAGCGAACTCCCGGATAGCGGAAAGCATAATGAAGCGCGTTTCTTTATCAACCTGCTCGACTTGTTGGGCTAAGCTTTTGTCCACCAATGAAGCCATCCCGTCGAGCACGTCCATGCCCAAGTCGCCTTTGGTGTCGCATACGGCTTCCAGGGCTTCCAGCGTGCAGCCGCCCGCAAACACCGAAAACCTCCGCAAGAGAGTTTGTTCAGCGTCATTGAGGAGGCCGTAACTCCACTCCACGGTGTTGCGAAGAGTTTGTTGCCGAGCCGGCAGATCGCGGGCGCCACCGGTCAGAAGGCTCAAACTGCTTTCGAGACGTGTCAGCATGGCAGACGGCGAAAGGAGCTTGATGCGTGCCGCTGCCAGTTCAATGGCTAGAGGCAGACCATCAAGACGAGAGCAGATGGCGGCCACCGCACATGCGTTTTCCTTGGTGAGCGCGAATTGGTGCTTTACCGCACGCGCGCGTTCTACGAACAGCTCGATCGCTGGCAAACGGGAAAGCACTTCGAGAGGCGGGATGGACTTGGGATCGGGCAGCGCCAGCGGTGGCACTGGAAACTCATGTTCGCCGTAGATATGAAGCGGCGCCTGGCTCGTGACCACCACTTTGAGTTTGGGGGCCGCAGTGAGCATTTGCGCCACGACAGGCGCGGCAGAGACGAGGTGCTCGAAGTTGTCGAGCACGAGGAGCATCGGCTGGCTCAGCCCGCTGATATGCTCCATCACATTTTCTTGCGGCGAAGTATTTCCGGTCTCTTGCACGCCCACTGCTTGCGCGATCGCGGAAAATATCAAGCTCCGTTCGCCAATCGCAGACAGTGCGACAAAACAAACACCGTTGGGAAACTGGTCGGCCACTTCGCCCGCTACCTGCAAAGCAAGCCGCGTCTTTCCGATGCCACCCGGACCGGTGAGAGTCACGAGGTGTATGCCAGGGCGGCTCAAAAGCTGGCGGAGATCAGCCTTTTCGCCTTCCCGTCCAATAAATGCGGTGCGCTGCGCCGGCAGGTTGTTGGGGCGACGTTCCGATTCCCGGGCGGGCACATCGGCCAGGCGGTCGCGCACCGCAGCGAGGTCGCGAGCCAAATCCCGGGTGGAGGCGTAACGCTGCTTCGGATCCTTGGCAAGGCAACGCTCTACGATCCAAATGAAAGGAGCGGGCGCCAGCAGTGTTTTGGCGGCGAGCCGCTCGGGCTCATCGCGAAGGATTGCTGCTGTCGTTTCCGCATGCGCCTTCTTCCTGAATGCGGGGGTTCCGGTGGCCATTTCGTAAAGAACTGACCCGAAGGAAAATTGGTCAGAACGAAAATCTAGCTCCTCGCCGGTCGCTTGTTCCGGCGACATGTAGCCGACGGTGCCCACCACCGTTCCACACTCGGTGATAGTGGTGCTCGAATTCGAACTGCCGCGGTCGGGTTTAAGAAGTTTCGCCAGACCGAAATCTAGCACCTTGGCCGTGCCGTCGTGAGAAACCATTAGGTTCTCGGGTTTCAGATCGCGATGAATGAGGCCAATCTCGTGAGCTTTGGCGAGACCGTCGGCGATTTGCGCCGCGATTGCAACTAATCTGCGAAATGGAATCGGACCAGAGGTGAGCAGCGAACGCACCGTTTCTCCGTCCACTAACTCCATGGCGATATACCGCGTGCCGTTCTCGTGTCCGAGTTCATAAATCGTCACGATGTTCGGGTGATTCAGCGCACTGGCAGAACGCGCCTCCTGCTCGAAACGCGATAAAGCTTCCGGATGCGAACTATGTTCGAGCGAAAGGGTTTTGATTGCGACCTCACGATCGAGGCGGCTGTCCCTGGCACGGTAGACCTCCCCCATCCCGCCGGCGCCCAGTCGCTGAAGAATCTCGTAACTGCCAAAGCGCGCACCCGGCGACAGAGCGGATGACAACGAACCTGAAGTGGGAGGTGGATTCATGGAACTTGCAGAAGCGGCCCTCGGCATGCTGAAGCGGACTCTTACTACTGCGCATTACTGCGCATTACAGGTGAATAGTTCGCGGCTGCAACAGATTCCGAGGCAGCACCCCTGGTGGGCTTATAATATCCCAGAATTCGGAGGAGATTTAATGGATATTCGATCGCTCCAGCGGCCCCTGAAAGATATGTACCGGCAAGACCCAGCCAGTTCGCAAATCACGCTGACCGCGCACGGCACTCAGGCTGACGCACCGATCGCTTGTTCTGTGGACTTGGGGCGTGCAATCTACGCGGCGCAAGCGCACAAAGGAGTTGGTGGCGCCGGTACAGGAGCCTGCTCGGGAGACCTGCTGTTGGGCGCGCTAGCCGCCTGCGCCCAGATTACTTGCCAAATGGTCGCCGCTGCCATGGGAATACCCACAGAGGCGATCGATGTCACGGTCGAGGGCGATCTGGATCTGCAAGGAACGCTAGGAATATCGAAAGAAGCCCCAGTCGGATTTCAGAGCATCCGCGTCACTTTCAACATCCGTGCACCACAGGCAACGCCAGAGCAGTTAAGGGCGTTGCAGGCCAAAACGGAACAATATTGTGTGGTGATGCAAACGATACAGCACCCGCCGCGGATTGAGAACAAATGGAAGCAGTAGCGAGCCGCCGATCAGGATTTGATCTCAGGTCCCTCTTTCAGTTCGGTTTGATGTTCTGATTTACACGGAATAAGTTCCCCGGATCGTAGCGTTTCTTGATCTTCGCCAAACGATCGTAATTCTTGCCGTACGTCGCCCGGATGCGATCCTCGCCCTCTTCCATCATGAAGTTGATATACGCACCGCCGGCGGAGTAGGGATGAAGCGCGCTCCAATATTCCTTCGCCCACTTGGAGATTTTTTCCTTGTTCGCCGGGTCCGGGTCGACCCCGACAATCACAGAACTCCACGTTGCGTCGCGATAACCCCACGGCGTGGCACTGTTCTTGACGCGGCCGGCGGCTCCGTTGATCGGGTACAGATGCATGGTCGACTGCATCGACGGCATGTTCGCAGCGTATTTCGCATGCACCGCGATGGCGCCGTCCGGCAGCGTCCGGACGAAATCGGCCTTCCAGTACCATTGGTGGCCCGGCGGATAGAGACCGTCGTGCATACTTTGGAGTGCGGGATGCGGGATCGGCCCGACCATGTCGAGCGCCGGAGCCTTCAGGCTCCGTATCGGCTTGAACGTTTTCTCCCCTTTCTTGATCGGTCCGGTGTAGCACCACACGATGCCGCACACCTTCTTGTTGTGCAGGTGCTCGGGGAACGGAGCGACTGGGGGTACAGTGAGGAACGCAAAAAAACCATAAAGGTCATCGGGCGCCTTCACGATGAAATCGCGGTACCAGCGCATAATCTCGGCCGCGTCTTCCATCGGCCACAGCATCGGACCGCCGTAAACGGTGTGCACGCGTTGCCCCTTGAACAGAAATGAAGTCACAACGCCGAAGTTGCCACCCCCGCCGCGTACCGCCCAGAACAGGTCGGGATTCTGCTTGGCGCAGGCGATAACGAAACGGCCCTCGGACAACACCATTTCGACCTCCAGCAGATTGTCGATGGTGAGGCCATACCTCCGCGTCAAATAACCGATCCCGCCGCCCAAAGTCAGTCCGGCCACGCCGGTCGTCGAGATGATGCCCGCGGGAACCGCAAGACCGAAAGCATGCGTCGCATGGTCTACATCGCGCCAGAGCGCTCCGCCGCCGACCTGCACGGTCCTCTTCTTCGGGTCCACGCGAACATAATTCATGGGCGAAAGATCGATCACCAACCCGTCATCGCATACTCCCAATCCGCCAGCGTTGTGCCCGCCGCCGCGGATAGACACGAGCATTTTCTGCTCGCGGGCGAAGTTCACCGCCGCCATGACGTCGGCTACGTCGGTGCAACGCGCAATCAGTCGTGGACGTCGGTCGATCATTGCGTTGTACACCTTGCGAGCCGTGTCGTAACTCGGATCGCCTGGCTCGATCAGTCCTCCGTGCAAGCGGGCTCTGAAATCTGCGATCGTCGCTTCGTTCAGCATAGTTAACTCCGACTTCCAGAAATTTGACTTGTTCTACCACAGCAATTGGCTGCACAGGTCAGTGCGGCGTTACCGGGCAAACCCAGCGTCATCCGTAAATTTAGCCAGAATTTTCGATTCGGAGCCCAGCTCGCACATCGTACGCCTCTCCCTTCCGTGGAGACAACGAATTGGCCGCAAGAGCAGTCCCCTGTCGGATCGAACCCAATGCCTGATTAATGCGCAACTGTAGAGGTTACTGTACTCGGCATTTCAGTTCGAGCCACTGCGCAATAATCTCCGGGCTTGTAGGAAGTGATGGACGGGCTGTTAGCCACCATGATCCCGGAGCCAGCGGGCGACTGTGCGTGGGCAGAATCTCACGCAACCCGCAACACGAAAGCTCGGAAGAGTGCCACGTTTCGCCATCTTGTAAATGGTTATCGCGGAGATGGACAGAAGTTCGGACAATTGTCGCGCTGTCAGGGCACCGTTGAAGCTCGCGATCTGATCGGCCAGAGTTTCCGTGTTGGACGGGTCGCTTCCAACCCGCGGTTGACACGCGGGCCCGATCATCGACGCTCGCTCCGAATTTGTTTCCAATCGGCGCTTCACAAAAACTTCTCATTTCTCTCCCCGGACACTTGCTGTCAATCGTTCTCTAATTCAGAACACTTATTCGTCCCAAGGCAACGGCGGGTTAGACAGAGCCTCATAAACCGCGGGAATCTGATGGTTCCTGCGATTAAGGATTGTGCCCCGGAATCTCTTGATCCACTTCGTTTCGAGGCAGGATGAGAGCCATACATCCGTGAAGCCGGATGGCGTGCGGCCTGCGCCAGGCTTTCGCACCGCGTTAACCTTCACTGTCACGACGCGGTTGACCCCGCGCTCCAGAATGACGCGGTAGGGCCGCAGGTGGCCACCGAGCGAGTTAATCCATTCGCGGACAGCTTCGTCATGTCTGCTGTGCGTTCTATCGCGAGTGCGCTGTTTCAGGTCGGTGGATTGCCCTACGTACCTGACTTCAAGTGTGATCGGGCAGACTAGCCCGTAGATGACGAAGGCGCAGCCTTCGCGTTCGCGGTTTTGGATTGTGGCGTTGCTCATGTGCTTTTTACTCCAATGTCTACTCATTTGGTAGACTTAAATTCGGATTTATTTTTGTTCGTGTAGACGAAACGGTTACGGCGGTCGATAAGGCGACCATCGGCGACTTGTTCGTTTTTTGTTCGCTACGCCTAGGTTCCCTTGCTACTTGCGTGGCCGCTTCAAAATGACCAAACCTTCCTTGGCTTGGCATGTTCCTTCGCCGCGCTATCCTTTCTCTTTGTCTCTGCCCGTGCTGCCCTCTGCCTAATGCTCCAGTCCACGTACTTGCCGCGTGCTTCATCGGCGGTAGCGCCCACGGCGATTAGCTGGTCACGGTGGTACGAAGCCCAACAGGTTCGTCCATTCTTAGAGACGGACGAGCCATACGGCACTGACGCCGCGTCAACCTTGCGGAGCGACATCTCCGGGAATCGCTCGGCATAGGTTCGGCGCGCCCCCGATTTGCCAGACTTGTGCGCTTTCTGGTGCGCGTTCTCGACGTATCCACTTGTCACAATTCGACCTTTCCACAATGACCCTCGACATTGTTTCTTATATTGTTATACGTACAACAACAACAGCAGACTATGCCGTGGCCCGTTCTGTGGGCATCCAGTACATGCCTTCGCGCTGCTCAATCAGCCCATCAGCTACGGCTAGTTTCGCCCAGTCGTAATAGAAAGGACGGGAGACACCCAACAGAGGCGTATAAACAACCCGTTCGCCGGGCTTGTAACGCGCTAGCACATTCCGCTTGAGCAGATCCGACTTGCCGCTCTTCCTATCCAGCTCTTTTGTCTCCGGTCGGTCCACCAAGAGCAACGCGCCGTCCGTATAGCTCATCCAAAATCGCTCTGCTCTGCCGTTTCGTGGTAGCACGCTGTATTGGCGTGGGCTGTTTTCATCGTCCATATCTGTCTTGCTGATGAGGACTACGGTTTCAGCCTTGCGCGCTAGTGCCGCACTTCCGAAGAGCGCGTCACGTCCGTGGTAACGCTCTGAGTCCTTGCCTGCCGCCGTCTTCTCTTTTGGCGCGCCCACTGTGGCGATCACCGCAACGTTTTTCCTGGTCGCTAGCCGCTGCAAGTCGTCCAACAGCGGTGCCACTACGTTCATCTTCAGAACATCGGGAAACCACATGTCCAGTCCTTCGATAAACCACGCCTGGACGCCGGGAGTACGGTCGATGCAAGCCTCCAGAACCTCAGCGGGTTTAAGCGCTTGCTGTTTTCGAGAGAGCCGGATGACGCGTTCCTTCGCATCAGCGGACAACCCAAGCGCGTTTAGAGTGCGCCTCATTCCTTTTGCACCTCTATCGTGCATGAGCACACGATAATCCCGCGCTGCCGTTTTGTGACCCCAGACATCTCCACCGCGCCGGACTTTCTCAAGCAGAGTCATTACCCAATAGGTTTTTCCAGATCCAGAAGATCCGCCAATGAGGGAAATGTCACCCGCGGGAAACCAGCCTTCATGTCCCGCGCCGAGGGATTCAACTAGGTATTCGTCCACGCCGTCATCTTCGATTAGCTCATCCTCCGAGTCCTCGAATACGGTTTCACCCTTGATGGCTTTGAGAATTGTGGCGCTCCGGTAATCCGTGCGCTCCAGTTTTTCCCGGTTCAACGGTGAAGCTAGCCACGCCTCATCAATCTTGAAAAAGTTGTTACTGAATTTTCGCGCTAGGAAGTTGCACAGTGCCAAGTCCGCCCGGCTGTAATCGCTGTTGAAGTCACTCAGATCACCGGCCATCAGCTTGCGGTACTTCTCCTCCGAATCAGCGGACACAACTAGGTTCGCGCCTGCTTTTGATTGTGTGATGGCCGCCACCCGGTCACACAGCGCGTTAATCTGCTCTTGCCGCGGCATCAGATCTGCGGGAGTCTTGGTCAAGTGCCACGCGCTGTACGTGAAGTAGAAGCCTGATGCCTTCAATTCGATCTGCTTGCATCCAGGGATAGCGCGGACGATTGAATCACCTTTTTTGCCGGTATTGAAGCCGCGATACTTTTCTGGCATCTCACCAACGCAGAAGACGTGGCAGCCGGTCCCACTAGGGCTGTACTCACTGTAGCTGTCCAGGCCAATCACTATCTCGCGTGACTCCGCGGTGAATTTCCCCGTGACCGCATCGCAGCATTTGTCTATGTCAACGCCAAAAATGCCGTCACCAAGAGTCACGCCCACGCCGGAGAAATGCGACACTACAGCCGCGCACGCGGCATAGGTTTGCCATGTGGCCGGATTGTTAGCCATCGCCTTGCGTCCGTTGGGCTGATAGGGAACCTTGGTCTGCTTGCCGTTGACGGCCTCCAGCTTCCAGAGCACCCACCGCTTTTGCTTTTGTAACTCGGCGATTGTCATTAGCTTTTGAGGAAGTCGGTCAGCTCGCCAACTGAGTGGATTTGTTGAACGGTCACGATATCGCGGGACAGAAGTTCGCGGGCAATCTGAAGGGCGCACCACAGACAGTATTGTTTACCCTTAATGAGCATTGGGGAACTTGGATCTGTGGGGGCGCACGAAGCGCAAGGGACTGGATTGTCCGTTACGCAATAGGCGATGAAATCAGCAGCGGTTATCTCTGGCATATTAAAACTCCTTGTCCTCGGTTAGCTCGCTGTTTTCTTGAGGCCGCCTTGCGCTTGCTGATTACGTGCTGCGAGCAATCTCGCTGGGGCGTCAAACTCATTCGTAAACGGCCACGCAAAAAGCACGTTCTTTTGCTTCTCGTCCCTGGCCTTCTCAGCCTCAACGTCATGTTGCACGAAGAGCAACCCCAAGAATACTGGCCTATCCAGTGCCATAACCCTTTCAACAAATGTTCCAATCTCTTCAGGTTTTGGTAACGCGACGGTCTGAGCAAGTACGTGCTCCAGGCCTTTTGTTGTCGGTTGGCAGAAAACCAAGCCGACTGAGACATCGTTCTTGTTTAAGCCTGCAGCCTCCATCTCGCCCCGCAAGCGGTCAAATAACTCCATCGTCCGCGCCATAGCTTCCATCTTGGACAGCTCACGGGTTTCAGGCTTTCGGGGAAGGCCGGACTTGAATTTCCTGCGCACAACTTGGGCGCGGGTCATCGTGGCATCTAGAGGATTCTTAGATCGGACCGGGGTGCCGATTTGCGGAGTTGTTTTAACCATCATGTTGCGAGTGTACACTATTCGGTTCTATATAGCAACTAGTAATTCCACTACAGCATAAGTGGAAGCAATGCATGTAATGCGGACGCAGTCTCGCTCTCCAAAGTGTCGAGTTGCCTGCCTATCAGCGACCGAGAGGGCCTGGATACTACGGGCGGCGAAAAATAGGGTCAAACGGTTGGTGGGGTGAGAACAGGACGGGAGTGAATATGCACCCCTCCCGGACGCTGTACACGAGGGCGCTTAGCTCTCCAATTGGCGGACGCACGACGCCCCAGTGTTCAACAATAGGCGGATCAGCTCGCTCTGGCGCTTCACGTCAGTCTTCAAGAA
Organism: Candidatus Sulfotelmatobacter sp.; assembly: GCA_049280095.1. Classification (GTDB taxonomy): domain Bacteria; phylum Acidobacteriota; class Terriglobia; order Terriglobales; family Acidobacteriaceae; genus Sulfotelmatobacter. The sequence continues at coordinate 36,408 of JBAPPL010000056.1, forward strand.
AATGCTCTTCAACTGTGACTTGGCTGTGTTATGCGTGACGCGACCGGAGTCGGCCGCTTCTTTCAACGAATGTCCCTCCAACAAAACCACTGCCAATCGCGCCTCGGCAGGCGTCAGCCTGTAGCAGCGCCGTAGAAGATCAACAGGAAGCTCCACATTCTGGTCGGGGTCGGAGACGAAGAGCACCGCAGCAGGCCGCTGCGAAAGACCTGGACTGAATTCGCGCAGCGGGGCGGCAGTTATTGAGAGCGGCCGTCCCTTCTTTCTGGATATGAGAATCGTTCCACCCGCGCTGAACCCCTTCCCGCTTCCGGTCTGCGCGGCCGCACGGATCATCGCCTGGAATCGCACTGATTCCGCGTAGACGGCCGCAGTCAATTTCCCAGTTGTCAACAACAACCCGTCTTTGAGGTTCAGGACCCGTTCAGCTCTGCTATTCATCAGAACAACTTCGCCGGTGGCTCCCAGAAAGATCAATCCCGTGGTCAGCATATTCAGCGCGGTCTCGATTCCTTCGCTACGTGCCTTGAGTTCGGCGAATTGAAAATGCAGCTTGAACGCGCGCTGTATATGCGGAATGAGAAAGTCGAGCGTACCTAGATCCGACGCCCGGAACTCATCGGAGGGTGCGCCCCGGTAAAGACTTACGCTGGCCCACCGGGATGCGTTGTTCTCGACCAAGGCAAACATGCCGTGCGCGACGCGGTACCGAACCATGAAGTCATTGTAAATTTCAGTAGTCACCAGCTCTTGTGTCGTACAAAGTGATTCGGACGTACACACGTAGCCCGCAGGTTTGGTTCGCCCTCGCAGGGCCCAGACGTCGATGGAACCGTAGTGCTGCTGATAGAGGCGACCCGCGTCTGGTTCTATCTGCCAGCCAGCGGAGATCGTATACACTTCGCGACCCAAATTGTGCATGACCAAGGCGGCAGAGTCCGCCCGAGAGGCCTTCGCGAGCTCCCCGAGGAACGGATCCCAGAGGTTAGCGTCGGCTGCGGCGTCGTACACACTGCCGATCAGCTTTGTGAGTACTTGCTTGTTGGGCAACACAGACGAAACCTCCCCTGGGCTCAAGCAAGTAAGCTCTGCCCATTATCAACTTTTGCGAGAACAGGTCGGACAATTCCGCTTCCGAGAATTAGCAAAGGCTAAGCGAATGCCGAGCTAGAGGAAATGGACGAAACAAAACGGAGGGGCCCAGAAACACTGGCATTGTCGCTCACCGTCAACGTTGGGTCAATAAATAATTGTCCTTTCTTCACCCAGTTGGGGGATGACACGGATTCTACGGAGGACCTACATTCCCCAGAGGGTCTTCGGCATAGAAGAAGGGGTGCAATCTTCGAAAATCAAATTGATTGCCCTTACCGACTAAGGCAAGCCATTCGAACTCGGTGGAAAGCGCCGGGAAATGAGGATAAGCGTCATGCGCCACAGCATCGAAGTATTCGCGGTTTTGCTTCTTTCAATCACGGCGGCTGTTTCTCAGCAAGTACCAAACCCGAAGAACTCCAAACCAGACATTAACTCAGTTCGGCAATCGGCAACGGCTTCGGAAACCGATAAGATCTTCAACGAAGCAAGGTTCGATCCCATCTCGCGAGCCTTCGGTTTGCAGTCCTCTACGCACTTCAGTTTGACCATAAGCGACGATGTCTGCGCTAAAGGCTACGTTTGTTGCAAGTGACCTGCCCCCCATTTTTAGTCCAGGGATAATGAGACTTTCTCCGGTTTTTGTTCGCCCCGCAGCGTAGCGGGGATGGGGGTCTGGGGCAAGGGGCCGGCGTTTGAGGCCCCTTGCCCCAGTCCAGCAATGTAGAAGCCTGCCTTCCACGAAGCGGCAAACTCCATCGGTGTTTTGTATCCCAACGCCGAATGCGGTCGCACGTGGTTGTAGTCCGCCTTCCACTCGGCGATCTTACGACGGGCGTCCGCCAGATCGAAGAACCAGTTTTCGTTCAGGCACTCATCGCGGAACTTGCCGTTGAAGCTCTCGATGTAGCCATTCTCCATCGGTCGCCCCGGCGTGATGAAGTGCAACTGGACTCCGTTTTCGTAGGCCCACTGGTCCACCACCTGGCTGACGAACTCCGGCCCGTTGTCGATCACGATCACCTCCGGTTTGCGTCCCTGCTGCTTCAGTCCTTCTAGTACACGCACCACACGCGCTCCCGGCAGCGAGGTGTCGGGCTCGATCTCCAGCGCCTCGCGGGTGAAGCCGTCCATGAGATTCAACGTCCGGAACTTGCGCCCGTTGGTGAACGCATCGCTGGCGAAGTCCATCGTCCACAGATGATCGGGCTGCGTCGGGCGCGGCGCTAGCACCAGGCGCGATCCCGCGCGTCGGCGTCGGCCCCGCTTCCGACGAAGGCTCAGCTTTTCTTCGACGTACAGCCGGTATACGCGCTTATGATTCGCTTTCCATCCCTCACGCACCAGCATTCGCGTCAATCGGCGATATCCGAACCTTCGCCGCTCTGCCGCCAGCTCGCGCAACCGCACGCGCAGTCGCGGGTCCTCGGGCCGTGGCACGTAGCGATACGTCCGGCGATAGATCTCGATCAGCCCGCAGGCGCGTCGCTCTGAAACCGCTACTTCCGAGCGCATCACGACCACCGCCTGCC
>JBAPPL010000057.1:0-64510 GCA_049280095.1 Candidatus Sulfotelmatobacter sp.
ATGGGCAATCAGCCAAGCTTCTCCAGAGAAGCGAAACTTCAGTGGGCTGGATCTCGAGAAACAAATCGCGCCTCCGGTCGAGGCAGAACTTTTTTCTTGACATCCCTTTTTATAGAACTCATTGACCTCGGCTTCGTGGTTTCCCAGCGCACAATTCAGCGCACAATGTGTGCCGACTACCAGCATCACTGTGTTCAGAATGTGTTCAATTGGCGCCGATAGTGCCACATAACACCCCTCTAGACCCGCTGTAAATGCCTGATTCTGCGTAGGCCATAGGGCTTTGAATTGTACGGGAAACAATCCGTAGCAAGCAGCCCCCGGAATCTATAAGCCTTTGTACATGCCACCATCGACCAGCAGGGTCTGGCCGGTGATGTATGAGGCCCGCTCCGACGCGAGCCACACGATGGTCTCTGCGACTTCGCGGGGTTCGCCCAAGCGCTGCAGCGGAGCGTCTGCAGCCCAGCCCTCGAAAATCTGCTGCTCGCTCTCGCCAGAAGCCGATGCGCGGGCTTTGGCGAGCTCCTTCAACCGGTTGGTTGCCGTGAAGCCAGGACCAACGTTGTTGACCAGGATTCCGTCTTTGCCAAACTCGTTGGCCAGACTCTTGACCAGGCCAACCACAGCCGTCCGTACCGCATTCGAGAGCACAAGATCAGCGACCGGCTGTTTCGTGGTGATCGAAGTGATGGTGACGATGCGGCCCCAGCGTTTCCGCTGCATGTGGGGAATAACTTCGCGCGCGAAATAAACCGTGCTGAGGAAGTTCAGTTCGAGGGCGCGTTGCCATTCTTCGAGCGTGGCAGCGAGAAAACCCTTGGCCGGCGGGCCTCCGGCATTGGTCACGCAAATATCGACGCTGCCAAACTTCGCAGCCACGGCCGCGACGAAGCCACGGACCGCTGCTGGATCGCTAACGTCGAACGCTTCGACAAGAACTTCGGTTCCGTGCTGCTTTCTGATCTTCTCCGCCGCGGCCAGCAAAGTCTCCGGGTTGCGGGCGCACATGGCGACGCGGCAGCCCTCGGCCGCGAAGGCTTCCGCCGTAGCGCGGCCAATCCCCTGACTGGAAGCAGCAACCAGAGCCACCCGATTTTTCAGGCCGAGATCCATGAAACCGGAATTATAAACGGTGCCCGAGAACCGACGCGGCTTGCGAGAGTGCTCGCGGCCAATTAGTCTTGGAGGGAACGAGGTACCCATGAAACGGCACTCGCAACACTCCGAAACCAAGGCGGTGCACGGCGCGGCGGATCTGGAGAAGAAAAACGGCCCGCTGGGTACGCCCATCTATCAGACTTCCACCTTCCAGGTAACCGACAACGACGAGCAGGTTCGGGTCACGCATACCGACCATTACTACACTCGTTACGGCAATCCAACCAATACGGTCGCCGAAAAGACAATCGCCGAGTTGGAAGGCGTCGATGCCGCGCTAACCTTCGCCTCCGGCATGGGCGCAGTCACAACCACCATCATGGCCTTGCTGAAGAGCGGCGACCACGTGGTGGCGCAGCGCGACATTTACGGCGGCGTGAACAAATTCCTCTCGCAGTGGCTGCCGAAGATGGGGATTGAAACAACTTTCGTCGACACCACAGACTATGACCAGCACGCCCTCGCGATTCGCCCGAACACGAAGCTGCTTTACCTGGAATCGCCGACCAATCCCACCTTGCGCGTTGTCGATTTCAAGAAAGTCGCGGCCATGGCCCGGCAACACAAGTTGCTGAGCATGATCGACGCCACCTTCGGCACGCCCATCAACCAGCATCCCGCGGAATTTGGTATTGATCTCATCATGCACTCTGGAACAAAGTATCTGGCCGGACATTCCGATCTCATCTGCGGCGCAGTGGCAGGGCCGCACGAGCTGATCGAAAGAATCTGGGATACGCGGACGACGCTCGGCAACTGCATGGATCCTCACGCCTCCTGGGTGCTGCTGCGGGGGCTGAAGACGCTCGCGGTGCGAGTGGCGCGGCAGAACGAGAATGCCCTCCGCGTAGCCGAGTTCCTGGCGGAACACGCCAAGGTGCGAAGCGTGCATTACCCGTTTCTGAAGAGCCATCCGCAGTATGCCGTGGCGCGCCAGCAGATGAGCGGAGGAGGCGGCATGGTCACGTTTGAGGTCGAGGGCACGGGCGAAGATGCGCGCCGCACAAGCGAAGCCACGAGCCTGTTCACGCTAGCGACGAGCCTGGGCGGAGTGGAGTCGCTGGTGTCGATTCCGGTACTAACCTCTCACGCCATGATTCCAGCCGAAGCCCGCGCCAGGATGGGCGTCACTGAACAAATGATCCGGCTCTCAGTAGGCATCGAGAACGCTGACGACTTGATCGCGGATCTGGAGCACGCGCTCGAAGCCGTGGCCGCGCCGCAGAGTGTGCAGGTGGGGTAAGCGGTTCTTGGTTTGCTTGAAGCAAGAAAATCCCAGCCGTTCCCGGCCGGGATTTTTCTTGTCGTCCGAATCTGCAGCTCAGATCCGCACCTCGAATCAGAATGTAAATCTCGCGCCGAACTGGAACTGGCGCGGGGTGTTGACCGTGTTGGTGATCTGCCCGAAAGGAAGGCCCTGCCCACCCTGAGACACAGGTATCGCGCCTACGATGTTCGGAACGCTCGGATATCCGTATTGCGGCGTGTTGCTGGTGTTGTAGGCGGAGGCGTCGAAGCGCAGTGCTTTCGTTTCCCCGAAAGTGAACGTCTTGTAAATAGAGAGGTCCAGGTCGCGCGCGCCCCGGGTGCGAACGTGGTCAAGATAGTCAGGGGCGGTTCCCGGAATAAATGGGTTAGCGTTGCTCGGGTTGCCGGTTCCTTCGGTGCCGGGGATCGGGAAGCAGTTGTCGGTAAACCACACGGCCACGGTATGAGGGGCGCCACTTGCCGGATTGCAGCTCATGTCGGCGCGCTGATTGAAGTATGACGGGGTTACTCCCGAAAGCGGTGCTTGGATAGGAACGCCCGTGCTCAGATAACCGATGGCATTCACCGTCCACCCTCCGGCAATGGCGTTAGCCACACCGTTCAGATTGAGGGCCTGGCCCTTGCCAATCGGTAGATCGTAGGATACCTGCCCGGTAAATTGATACTTTACGTCCTGTGGGCTGATCGAGTGTTCATAGTTAAGATTCCTCCAATCCTGAGCGAGGCCATAGTGAGCGCCCACGAATCCCAGCGGAGGGTTCCCGTCGTCCGTCATTATTTTTCCCCAGGTAAAAGTGGCGAGCGTGGTGAAGTGGCTGGTCAGTCTCTTCTGCACCTTGGTTTGCAGAGAGCTGTACTCGGAGTCACCCGCGGGATAGCCATTCACAACAACGCCGTTGCCTGGACCATAGCTGCCATTGCCAAATTGCGGGAACTGCTGCAGCGCGACCCACAAAGGTACCGTGGCTTGGCCGGCGTTCCCGTTGGTGGCGGGCTGAATCGGTGCCCATTGATTCGGCACATAAATGCAGCTCGCTTGCGAAGTATCGACGCACAACGAGTAGTTGTACTTCTGAATCGTGCCCAGATCGAGCTGGTTCAGATCGACGTTGCCAAAGGGCAGGAAAAGTCCCCGGCTGCCGACGTACCCAGCAGTCACCACTACTTGATGGGGCAGCTCATACTCCAGAGCGAAATTAAAATTATAGATAGTAGGTGTGCGTTGGGAGCGCAGTACGGTGCTCAGCGTGATCCCCAGATTATTGGCCAGGCCCGGGGGCGGAGTAGTGAAAGTTGGGACCACTCCAACGGGAAAGGGGTTGCTCAACGAATATGGGACGGTGAAGTTATCCGCTTGTCCAGCGGCACAGGTACCGGTATCAGAGTTGAAGACCGTATTGCCGTCCGCGTTCGAGCAGGTGCCATTCCATGTCGTCTGAGAAGCGAAGCCATCGGTGTTCAACAGGGCGCTGCCGACGTTGTGCGGGCTGGGTCCGTAATAGAAGCCCGCGCCGCCGCGCACAACCAGGTGGTCGACTGGTTGCCACGCGAAGCCAAAACGGGGGCCAAAGTTATGCAAGTTCGTTGTAAACGGGGAGCGATTGCCGCCGTTGACGAAGACTTCCGCTCCGGTGTAAGCGACTCCATTGGAGGTGTTGCTGGCATTGGGATCAAAGTATTCCTGACGGTTAAAACGTTCGTTCCGTCCGGCAAAAATGTCCCAGCGCAGACCCGCGGTGATCGTCAAAGCCTTTGACGGATGGAACGTGTCCTCGACAAAGGCCGCGTAGTAAGGATTGGACTCGGCCGCGAAAACATCTTTGGTGAAGTTGGGGTAGAAGTTTACCTCAGGGTTGTTACCGTTCGGGTCGGCCGCCATCCCAACAAGCGCAGAAGCGAAATCACTGCCTCCGTTCGCGCTGGCAATAGACTGATCCGTAGCGCTGACGTCAAACTCATAGGCGCCCGCAGGCGCTGGCGGTTGGCCGACGTTAAGGTAGCGCTTCATCCACTCGAAGCCGAACGAAACCGTATGCTTGCCGTGAACTTTGGTGATAGCTGCGTTGGCATCGCTATTCTCGCTGGCATAGCGAAAGTTGTTGTAGTCAGCAGTACCTCCAACCCCGTCGCTGCCCGAGTCTAGGTCGCCAAATACGAAGAAGGGCAACTGGTTGAGAACCACTTGAGAAGCCAGCGAGGCAGGAAAGCCCAGACTCGTAATGTTGGTGCTACTGTACGCCGGGTTTCCCTGATTCTCGTAGTGGCGAGTAAAGGAATAACGCAAGTTCAGGACAGTGGAGGAATTAAGTGTCAGGTCGTCGGCGATGAGAATATTGCGCCCATTTGTGGTGTTCTGGGCGTAGTCGGGATCCCACCCGCTGGGAAAAACATTGGCCGTAGAGAAGATTAATTTGTCGTAGGAAAAGCGGGTGAAAATGCGCTGCCTTTCGCTCTTGGCCCAATCCACGCGGACGTCGAAACGGTGGGCATGGAATGGATCGAGGCCTGGCACGCTGTAGTTGGGAGAAACATCGGACGTCGCCGAATCGCACGTGGAGGGGCTCGGGTAATTGCATTTCGGCATCTTCGACAAGAACAGTAAGCCGATTGGATTCGGGTTGAGGATTATGTTGCCGGGAAACGCCTGCCGCAGGCCACCTACATCGGGCTTGGTCGGGTCGTAGATGGTGAAACCCATGGCCGAGAAGTCTCCGGTTCTTTCGGCGCTGGTGGGAACTGTATAAGTCTTGATGCCTTCGAACTGCTGCTGCTGTGTGTCCTCGTAGTCGGCGAAAAAGAAGACCTTGTCTTTTTTGATCGGTCCGCCGATCGCTGCGCCCTCTTGATAGCGATAGAACGAGGGTGGGGAGTTGCTCAGTCCATTGGCGAGTTCGTAGTTCTTGTTGAAATAATCATTGGCGGACAAGACGTTCGGCCGGAATACGCCGAAAACATCACCGTGAAACCTATTCGTGCCGGTTTTGCTGACCAGGCTGATGACGCCCGCGGCGCCACTCTGGTACGACGCCGGTGTATTCTGGGTCTCAACTCGCACCTCGTCAATGCCATCCTCAGGAATATTCATTGCCGGAATGATGGCGGCGGAATTATTTTCCGCAATCCCGATCGGACTGCCATCGAGCATGTAGTAAACCGATCCCACGATGGAGCCGTTGATCGTGTCCGCCGAAACGTCAACTCCCGGCCGCCCGTTCGAGATGTTCTGCGCACCTGACGTGGACATCGAGTCGCTGGAGTTAGGGGAACCATTGACCGGAATCACGCCCGCACTCAATTGCACCAGGTCGTAAACGTTGCGGTACAGCAGCGGAACCCGGTCGATGGTGGGTGATTCGATAAGCTGGCCAACCGTAGAATTGCTGGGCTCAACCAGTGCGGTCCCTGCCGTCACAGTGACCGTCTCCGTTATAGCGCCGACTTCCAGGGCGAGGTTCACCTCGGTGACCTGATCGACGGTGACCGAGACGTTGTCCTGGGCGACGTTCTTAAAACCCTTTTGGCTGGCGGTCACTTGATAGGCGCCGGGGTTGAGGGAGATGAAAGTGTAGAGCCCGCCGGAACTGGTCGCGGTGTGCTGCGTCACCCCGGTGGCGGGGTTCAGCAGGACCACTTTGGCCCCTGGAACGAGGGCCCCGGCGGGATCGGTGACCAGGCCGCTGATGCTGCCCCGGCCTGCCTGGGCGAGCGCTACAGAAGCCGCACACACTAGAAGAATACCAACTGAAAGAAAATTCCGCGCTGTCTTGAGCAATGCATTTCTGCGATTCATGAACCGTCTCCCTGCCTAAGCTACAAACTGATAAGGATTTATTAAATCGTATGAATAGTGCGTTTATTGGGCATCTGATGTCAAGAAAAAAGCGGGGCGCGGGTCAGAAACGGCCTCCTGCCCGATGATTCGCGGGCCGGGTTTTTGACAGCCGCCTACAGCAGGCTTCGAGTCGATTCCCGGGCCACCAGCTCGGGCGCCACCTTGCGATGCTGAGCGGCGACCTCCCGCTTTTCCAGTACCAAGTTTATGCCCTCGAGCACAATCCCGACGGCACCCGCTCCCATCGCTTCCATGGGCTGCCGGATGGTGGTGAGCGGCGGAGTGCAGAGAGCGGAGGCCGCGACATCATCGAAGCCGATTACGGAACAGTGCTCGGGCACGCGCAGGCCGGCATTCGCCAAGGCACGCATGGCACCGAAGGCCGTCATATCATCGAAAGCGAGAATTGCCGTGAACGTTCCCTTCTGCTTGAGCAGGTCCTCGGTGAGTTTTTTCCCTGCCTCAAAGCTGGAAAGCGGATCGCGCGACTCAGGCAGATCGACAATGAGGCGGGGATCGAGTTCGAGGCCGCGCTCCTTCGCGCTGTTGCGTATGCCGCGCCAACGCGGAGAACTGTCACCCAAGGTTTTCGGTCCGCGGATAAAAGCAATCTTGCGATGGCCGAGCGAATGCAGATGCTCGAGCGCGAGATAACCGCCGACCTCGTTGTCGACGATGACCGAACTCATGGCATCGCCTTTCAGTTCGCAACCGATAATCGCCGTGGGGATGCTGCTCTTTTCCAGATCAGCAAGCAGGTTGATATTGAGAAAGAGCCAGTTAGCGAGCACGACCAGACCTTCCACGCGGCGGTCGAGCAGCATCTCGAGATAACGCTCGAAGCGGCTCCGCTCGTTATGCACGTCGGTGAGGATGGGCAGGTATGAAGCCTGGTACAGTGTGTTCTCAATGCCGCGCAGCACCAGCGTGCAGTAAGGATCGGTCATGTCGAAGACCATGACTCCGACCGTGTGGCTGCGCTTGCTGCGCAGCGAGCGGGCAAACTGGTTGGGACGGTAGCCCAGCTTTTCCGCAGCGCGCTCAATGCGCTTCTTCGTCACCGCCGGGATATAGCGCGCCAGCGGTGCGTCATTGAGTACGATCGACACCGTGGTCGAAGAAAATCCACTCTCCTTCGCAACATCGCGGATAGTGACCATTGAATTGTTGAGCCTGCTTTGCGAACTCCATGCGCCTCACTACAAGGTCGCAGAAACCTCATGCCTCGCGCTTTGAATTCAACGCGGAGGTTGGCCGACACTACAGCAGAGAGCGAGACGGGTGTCAAGCGCGCGGGTGCGGCGACTTGCAGGAGCGACCGGCGCCGGCCTGCTTGATCCGCCCTCTTCTGGAGAGCGTCATCCTGAAACCCGGCGCCGTTCAGCCGGGTGAGGGATCTCCCATAGACAGACACATGTATGCGCGGGAGATGACCGACCGAAAGGAATTCAAGTTGAGCCACTACCCGACGGTTGGCAGGATTGGCAACTCTAGTCTAAGATTCTGTCTGGGATTCTGTCTCGCGACACTGGGTTAGAGGTCCGTCGTAATTTATATTGCTCTTGACGCGGACCGGCTGGCGGCATTTGTTTCGAGCCAGCTCAGGCAGCTTTTGCGCCGTTGGAGGAATCGAAGTAGTGAGTTCTTATCCGCTCATGGTGAATTCTAGGCTGCCCGTACGCCCGATGATTCTCGCGTCGTTACTGTTCCTGCTCTCCGCCGCATCTGTGCCACTGGCTTATGGGCAACAGTTTAGTCTGTCGGTCTCGGCCCTCCACCCCGCCATTGGCGTGGATCCTGGCGGATCCGCGACGGCCACCATCGACCTTGAGCCCGTCGGAACATTCGATGAAGCGGTTTCGCTGAGCTGCGTCGTCACCTCGAACCAGTTCACCACGAATCTGCCGCAGTGCTTGGTGAGTCCTGGCTCTGCGATCCCGCCTGCCGACGGTCCCTCGCTCACGATTACGACCACAGGGGGCACGGGCGCGGATGCCACGGCCGCGGGTACTTACCAGGTTACAGTAACGGGAACGGGCGGAAGCACAACGCAAAGCGTGGCTCTATATTTAAGCGTAGCGGATTTGACGGAGGACTACACGTTGTCAGTGTCGCCCACCACCGCCATTCCAAGCCCGCTGCCTGCGGGAAGCGCCGCCACGACCACCGTAACGGTACTGCCGATCGGCGACTACTCGGGTCAAGTCACGCTCGCATGTCTCTCGGTTTTTCCGATCGTCACCGCATCGCCGTATTGCGCCTTCGATCCTCCGACAGTCAGCATCAGCAGCAGCACTGGAGCGACTTCCACGCTCACTATCGGGACCTTCGGGCGTGCAACCACGACCAGGTTGTGGAACCCTCGCGTGTTCTATGCCTTCTGGCTGGTCGTTCCCGGGCTGGCCCTGGTAGGAGTGCGCAGACCGCGCAGCTTGGGGAAAAAGCCGTTGGCCGTATTTTTCTTAATGTTGGTTGCTGGAAGCTTATTGCTGCTCCCGGCATGCGGGGGCGACGTCGGCAGCAGGGCATTGAATGGCCAAATCACTCCGAATAATACTTACACCTTCACGCTGACTGGCGCGGATACAAACGGCGCGGCGCCCAGCAACGTCCCTCCCAACGCAGACGTAGCCACCGTCACGCTGGCGGTGACGACCGCCCACACCGCGAACTGAGTTATGCCGTGAACTTCTGTGCTCGTTGTTAGTCTCTGCCTCGTAGCAAGGCCCGGTGCACTCGCCGAAAGCTAGGACAGGAAGTCGGCTCTCAGGACGCCCGGCGCTTCTGCCGTTCGAGTTCGGCCGCCTGGCGCAGGACGATGTCACGCAACGAAACCAGCCCCTTCAATTCCTTGCCCTCCACAATGGGCAGATGCCGGAAGCCGAACTCGTGCATGATGAAGAAACATTCCTCGATAGTCTCGTCCACATTCACCGCGCGCGGGTTCGCGGTCATCACTTCAGAGACGGCCGTGTGACCCGGAGTGCGGCCGGCGGCGACCACGCGGTTCATAATGTCGCGCTCGGAAAAGATGCCGGCAAGTTCTCCGTCGCGAAGCACGGGCAGGGCGCCGATGTTGTGTTCCATCATGAAACGCGCCGCTTCCAGCACCGTGCGTGCGGCGTCGATGGAGTAAACTTTGCGGTCTTTCACAAGGTCGCGGAGGGTAGGCATGGCAGGCTCCTTTGCGAAGCTGGCAGGTGAATTGGCGCCAGAGCCCCACGCCCTGGCCAATTCGTTGGCGGCACCACTTTACCATACCTGCGCCCAGTGCGCTCTTCCGCGGCATGGGCCGCGATCCTGGTCCCCGGCCGAAGCGGACTCGCGGACTGAAGGGCGGAGACTACTCAGCGCTCGACCAGGCTTTCCAACGCCGAAAAGAACGCCGGATAGGAGATGGCCGCGCATTCGCTGCCGCGAATCAAAGTCTCACCCTGAGCTCGCAGAGCCGCGATGCTGAACGCCATGGCGATCCGGTGATCGCCGAAGGATTCGATCTCCGCGCCATGCAGCGACTGTCCGCCGGGAATCTTCAGGCCGTCCTCGCGTTCTTCCACTTCGGCTCCCATCGCGCGAAGATTCGTGGCAATCGATGCGATGCGGTCTGACTCCTTCACCCGCAACTCTTTCGCATCGCGCACCTCGATTCCCTCCTCCGTATAGGGAGCGATCGCGGCCAGCACCGGAATCTCGTCAATCAGTGCAGCTGTAGCAGCGCCCGCGATGGTCGCACTTTTCAGCCGCGCACCCTCGACCTGCAGCGTGCCTACCAGCTCGCCGTAGACTTCTTCCAACTGAGTGACGGAAATCCGCAACCCCATCTGCATGAGGATATCGAGCAGGAGCGCGCGCGTCGGATTCATCAGCAGGCTGGTGATAGTCAATTGCGAACCTGGAAAAAGAGCGGCAGCGCAGAGAAAGAACGCAGCGCTGGAAAGATCGCCAGGAACTCGCGTTTCGATGCCGCGCAAACGCTGGCCGCCGCGAATTCTGACTTCGTTCCCCTTACTCTCCACTTGAGCGCCGAATGCCCGGAGCGCCACTTCTCCGTGATCACGCGTCCGCAGCGGTTCCTCGATGCGCGTTTCGCCGTCGGCCAGCAACCCGGCAAAGAGCAGGCACGACTTTACCTGCGCGCTGGCTACCGGCATCTTGTAGTCGATCCCTTTCAGCTTGGCGCCGGTGATGCGCAGCGGCGGCCGGCCGTTTTGCGATATGATCTGCGCGCCCATCGCCGTGAGCGGCGTGATCACCCGCTCCATGGGCCGGCGCGAGAGCGATTCATCGCCCGCCATCTCGCTTGAGAATTTCTGCGCAGCAACGATGCCGCTCAACATCCGGATGGTTGAACCGGAGTTTCCGCAATCGAGGGGCTGAGAGGGAGCCGTCAGCCCAAGCCCGCTTCCCTGCACTTCGATGACGTTATCGACGTTGTCCGCACCATCCTCGCGCTCCCACTTCACCCCCAGCGAACGCAGGCAGCCGAGCGTGCTGGCACAATCTGCGCCGGTCGAGTAATTTTCGAGCCGCGAGGCCCCGTCGGCGATCGCCGCCAGCATCGCGTAGCGGTGCGAAATCGACTTGTCGCCCGGCAGACTTACGCCGCCGCGCACGTTCCGCGCCGGCCGCACGATTATCTGGGACTCGCTTTTCATCCTGAGATCAATATAGCGGAAGCGGAAGGAACGCCAGTTGGAAGGAACGCCGGTTGCGGTGCAGACGCGGTCTCAATCAACCATCAGCAATCATCCATTCACAGCAGACTTTCGTTGCTGTGGCTTGCGCTGTCGCGCCTCGTTCACGGACGCTTGAGGAATCTCCAGTAGAAAGCAGCGAACACCATGACAATTCCAATATTCACTGTCAGCCGCTCCCAGAACCGGTTTCTAAAGAACACGAAATCTACACCGACTATGACGGCCGCCATCGCTACCACGTAAAGCACGCCAGCTACCTGTCTGCGCATTTCAGTTAATTCCTGGCGATGAATTCCTAAGGCGACACTTTGGCGTCACGCGAAACCTCGCGCAGCACGTCCGCGGGAATTTCTTTCAGCCTCACTCCAAACTCAAACATCGGGGTCTCGACTCCCCGCCCCCAACGCGCCACGTCCCAATGCGCGCGCACGAACTTCACATCCGGATGCGCCGTCAGATCGAGTAACAGCAGCGACTCGCCGCGATAAAACTTCTGCGGAAATGCGGCCACCGGCTTCGCTCCCCACACGGCGCCGTCCGCCGATCCGTAGACGCCCACATCGAGCGACTCCTGTTCGATGATCTGCGTAATCTCGAGGGTCAGCAGAAACACATGGCCCGCCGCGCTGTTCACGGCCACCGTGGGGCCGTCACCCTTGGCATTCACAACAGTCTTTGCTGCCACCAGTTCCGTATCAATCATGCCGGGAGGATTGTAGCAAATCGTCGGGTCCTCGTGTCGGCTGCTGATTGACTGTTCTGAGCCCATAATCAGTATTGAACCCATTCGTTTTGAAGTGAATTTTCAGCAGGCAAAATCGAGCCGCAGTCCGAAGTGACAGCCGTTCCCAGCCCGCTTATATTGTTCGCAACATGTCAGCTGCGCCGACGCTTGCCAATCCCGCGGAACCCAGTTCCGCCAAAGCGCCTTCCGAACGCCTGCTCTGCCTCGATATCTACCGCGGGCTAGCGGTCGCGGGCATGATTCTGGTCGACAACCCGGGCAGCGACGACCTGGCCTACGGGCCGATCAAGCACGCCGATTGGAACGGCCGGACCTGCGCCGACTTCATCTTCCCCTCTTTCCTGTTTCTGGTTGGCATCTCAATGGTGTTCTCGTTTGCCGCCCGCCTGAGGCGCGGCGAATCGCGACAGCAGATCCTGTGGCACGCCTTCAAGCGCAGCCTCATCCTGATCGCGATCGGGATTTTCGTGAATGCCTCTCCCATCATCGGTCTGGACGTGCACAGCTGGCGCTTCGAGGGCGTGACCCAGCGCATCGCTCTCTGCTATTTCGCAGCGGCAATTCTGGTACTGTGGTCGAACCGCCGCGGAGCTTTGATCGCCATGTGCATCTGTCTGCTCGGCTACTGGGCCCTGCTGCGCTTCGCCCCGGTTCCAGGCTTTGGAGTGCCCGGCCGCGACATCCCATTCATGGATCCCGATCGCAACCTCGTCGCCTGGCTCGATCGCAAGCTCTTCATGGGACATCTTTACAACGGAACCCGCGACCCCGAAGGAATCCTCAGCACCATCCCGGCAATTGCAACCACATTGATCGGCGTGCTCACCGGCTATTGGCTGCAATCGCAGAGAAGCCCGGGCGCCAAGGCCCTCCGCATGCTGTGCGTTGGGATTCTAGGCCTGCTGGCAGGTGAGGTTTGGAATCTCTGGTTCCCGATCAATAAGAATCTCTGGACCAGTTCGTTCGTGCTCTTCAGCGGCGGCTTCGCGCTGGTCTTCCTCGCCTTGCTCTACTGGATGCTGGAAATCAAAAAGTGGCGCGGCGCCTGGACCATGCCGATTCTGGTCTTCGGAATGAATGCGATTGCCGGATTCGTGGCCGACTCATTCGTGTACGGTCCCGGTTACTCCTTCACGGTGAAGGGCACCAATGGTCCGGTGATGTGGCATGACGCGGCGCAGGCGAGGCTGGTGTCTCTAGGCGCGAGCCCAGCCAATGCTTCGCTCATCTACTCGCTCGGTGCTGTTCTTTTCTGCTGGATTCTGCTGTGGTTTTTCTGGAGGAAGCGGATCTTCCTCAAAGTGTAAGACCACGCTCACTCTGTCGGATGCGGCCCGGTGAAATCGTTGCAGCATGGCTTCTGCGTGGGTTTAAACTCCATCAACTCCACCCGCGAGAAATCAGGATCAAACACGTCGAGCTGCCATTTGCCGTCTTTGCCGATCTCCGCTTCTTCGTCGCCGTGCGGTTTCCAGCCATGCGATTCCATGATCGCCTGTGCCTTCTTCATGTCGGCCACTCCCAGTGAGATGTGATTCATCACGCCTGTGAGTTGCAGGTCCATGTGCTCGGGCTGGTTCAGCATATATTCCAGCCAGTCGGTGCCATCCGGAACCTGCATCGCCACCCAGTCATCCGTCGTGCCCGGCTTATCGTGGCCATGCCAGTAAAGCCGGAAGCCGAGAATATCGCGATAGAAGTGGTCCTCGGCGTCGCGGTGATAAACCACAAAACCGGTGTGAATCATGTCGCGCGAAACCGCGGAGTCGATCATTGGAGCGGCCGCTTCGGACTTGCTACGCTCGACAAACTCGATGCGATGACCCTCCCGGTCTGCCATGGTGAAGCTCAGGGTGTGGTCCGCATTTCCCTCGACCGCGGGCACCTTCAGACCCTTCGCAATCAAATACCTGCGCAGCGCTACGACGTTACCTGTGGTGAACGCAACGTGATCCATCCGATCGGTCGCTTTGGGGTCGGGTGCGGCGCTGTATCCGATCCACTGCCGGCCAACCATGTATCTCACCAGCCCGCCAGACTCCACCGGTGCTGCGGAAGCAAGCCCAAGCGTGCCGTTGTAGAGCGCCTTCACGCCATCGAGGTTTGTCGTGTAGAACGAAACGTGATCGATACCGAGGATGCGGGGACGAGAGACGGCGGGCCCTCGCGCGTAGGCAGAGATAGAGATCACGGATATCCCGAGAACAAGCACTGCGAAAGATTTCTTCATAGCGCCCTGATTCTAGCCCACCCCCGACTCGGAAAGCACTTGTTCCTAAAGCCGCTCCAGAAATTCGCGCAGCACCTTGGCCGCCTCCTCGGGCTGCTCCCACGGCGAGTAATGGCCGGCCTTCGCAATGACGCGCAACTGGCTCCCCGAAATGTGATGGCGCATCAGTTCGGCTTCGTTCACGCCGGTCAGAATATCCTCATCTCCGGTTACGAGCAAAGTAGGCACATTGATGGTCTTCAATGTATCCACGGAATCCGGGCGCTCGGCCATGCCGCGCTGCACTTGCGCCACATCTTCGGGAGACATCTTCCGCATCATGCGCAGCGCTCCCTCTACCAGATCAGGCCGTGTCTCGCGCGTGGTTTTGCTCAGCAGACGGGGAATCATGCTTTCGAAAAACGGTTCCGTGCCGTGCTCGAGCACGTCGTTCGCGGCCTGCAGCCGTCCGGCGCGGGCTTCGGCGGAATCGGCCGTCGCCTTCGTATTGCAAAGACCCAACCCGGCCACCCGTCCGCGATGCCGCCGCCAGAATTCGAACAATGCATATCCGCCGATCGACACCCCAATCAGCGGAGCCCGGCCGATATCGGCATCATCCATCACGCGTGCAATGTCGCCGGCGTGCTTCTCCATTGTGGCTGGGCCCACGCCGACGCCAGAATCTCCGTGTCCGCGCAGATCCGGCAAAACGATGCGGTAGCGCGTGGCCAGTTCCTCAGCTACTGGCAACCAAAATTCGTGATTCGCGGGAAAGGGATGCAGCAGAACGACCGGAGGTCCTTCACCCAACACACGATAGGCAATTTCGGCGTCGTCGCTTCTTATTTGCCGGAGAGCGATCGGCTGCATGCAGGAGATTTAATCACACGACGGCGTGTCGCGTCCCATGCCGGGGTCTACAGATTCGTTTGCGGATTCGCCGCGCGCTGCGCACCCGAGGGCGCCGTCACTAGCAAAGGCTCTTCCGGCATCACGATCCAGGCGATGGGATAGGCGAGCAACCCAATGCCGGTCAGGCATGACGCGAGCAGCCACACCAGCCGCACTACGGTCACGTCAACGTCGAAGTATTCGGCGAACCCGATGCAGACGCCCGCGATCTTGCGTCCCTGCCGGGGCCGCACTAGGCGCTTGCGCGCGATCGATGCTCCCACGCGAGTACCGCAATAAGCGCAAACCGCCGCATCGTCCTGAATCACTTTGCCGCAATAGTTGCAATACATGACTCTGCCTCCATGACGCCTACATTAGACAATACGCAATTTTAGACGGAAAGTTCCAGGCCCGCGCAATGGCAGGAAGGGGATTCGCCTCGGCCCGCTTGTTCGATACACATAAATATGAAATACTTACACATCGGAGATTCAACATGCGCACCAACATTGATATCGACGACCGCTTGATGCGCCAGGCAATGCGCCGCAGCGGTGCTCCTACCAAGAAAGCGGCGGTGGAAGCCGGGCTGCGGTTGCTGGCCGAGACGCACGCCCAGGGCTCAATTCGCCGGCTCCGGGGAAAAATAGATTGGGATGGTGACCTTAACCAGTCACGCTCGGCGCGGGGCGGGGAGTAACCCGTCATGGTCATTGTCGATACCACCGTGTGGATCGACTATCTGCGCGGCACCGAAAACCCCGAAACGCGTTGGCTTGACCGCGAACTGCAACAGCAGCGACTCGGGCTGACAGACCTCATCCTTTGTGAAGTGCTGCAAGGCATTCGAGACCAAAACGCGTTTTCGCGAGTCCGAACCGACCTCCTCAAGTTCCAGGTCTTTCAAACCGGCGGCAGAGACTTAGCTGTTGCCGCTGCCCAAAACTATCGAGACTTACGTGCGCGCGGCTACACCGTCCGCAAGACCATCGATTGTCTGATTGCCACTTTCTGTTTGCAAGCCAAGCACGAGCTTCTCCACCGTGACCACGATTTCGATCCCTTTGAAGCGGTACTGGGTCTGCAGGTGGTTCATGCAGCCTGACCGCGCGAGCTCCGCTCACTCCCGGTACGCTTCCCTGATGTGCTCCCTGGCCTTTTCCGCGGGAGGAGTGGCGCCGTTTTCGGCCAGCACGGTCTCATACTTCTTCACCGCCAGATCCCGCTTCTGCAGCAGGTCGTACATCTCGCCGGCAGCCAGGTTGGCTTTCTGCAGCGTCTCAGGATCGGGTTCCGAAGCCACGCCCACCAGTTCATACGCGGCCGCCGCTCCGGCGTAATCTTTCTCGCTGCGCAGCAGCTCTCCCAGACCCCACGCCGCCATCTCGTAGTGCAGGTTGCCGTACTTCCCTTCCCGCCCATACTGCCAAACCTGCCGATAGGCTGCCGTGGCCTCCGGCGCATGGCCGCTGGCGCGCAGCAGATTGGCTTCCTCCAGCGGGAACAAATAATTCCTGGGATACCTCCCCGCCAGATCGTGCATAAGCACGCGCGCCTCATCGTAGCGATGCTCGCGCCGCAGAAACAGGCTCAGCACCACCTTTGCATCCACGCTGTTCTCTCCGTTGCTGTTGGCCACTCCGCGCAAGTATTCAAGCCCCTTTTCTTTTGTCCCGCTCAGCCCCACCAGCGCCACCGCCGCCTTCACGCTCCAGGGCAGGCTGCCCATCACATAGTTGTGCGTGCCCACCACCAGCTTGGCATCCACGTAGTGAGGGTCGAGTTCCAGAACGCGTTCGTGATCCCGGCGAGCTCCCACGGCATTGCGCAGTGAGGAAAACCAGGCGCGCTCTACCAGCGCGGTATAGAGCGCGAATTGCGCTCGCGTGACACCGCGAGCGTAGAGCGCGTCCACGTTATTGGGATTCACCTTGAGTTGCTGCTCTTCCAGGCCTTCGGCGCGCTCCACCAACTGTTTGATTCGCTCCGTAACCTTGGGATCAGCAGTACGATGCGCCTCGCCGATAAAGCTGTCGTTGGCATACTCGCCGCTATTCATCGCGCCCATGCGGTAAAGCTCGCGCATCAGAACCGTGGTCAGCAGGTGGTTTACCGCCGAGGGGTCGCCCGGATGCCGATCCAGCACCTTCTCGAACTCTTGGATCGCCCGGTCGTATTCGAGGTTATAAAAATGGTCGGAAGCAGCTTCGACAAGCGGGTCGTGTTCCCCGGAATTAGCTGTGGACGATAGAAGAGCCTCTCCCGGCGCCGCTTGAGCGACCGCCATCGGGGATACTAGGCAAAAGATAAACAGGATGACGAGACAGAACCCCGCCTTCCCGCCGTCCAACCATTTCACTATCAGATTCGACTGCATCCCGACCGTTAGCCCTTAAACTTTAGTCTAACCCAATTTTTCGGAGCACGGGACGAACCAAAAATGTCATCGGGTAAACCTAACAATTTCTCGGAACATTTATGATCTGAACCCTATAATTTGCTGAACCAGACCTGAAAAAACCAAGGTACTGGGGCATCTTTACGGGTTTGCGGGTAATAATTGCGCGGGACGCGCTTCCAACACGATGGGGGGAAATTTGCAAGTATTTGACTTGAAAACACCTTAGTCGAATGTGTGCTTTGGTTGTCGGCTTGCCTTTCCGAAACTAGACGCTCCTATCTATGGCTGAAGTTGTTCAAGATGCACCGCAGGAATTTTGGCGGTCCCCGCTTGTGCTAGAACCACCGGCGGTCGCAGCTCCCCCGGCTGCGGCCCCGGCAATGGCGGAAGCCTGTGCCGATTGCGGCACCGAGTTCATGATCGGCGCCAGGTTCTGCCATGCCTGCGGTCGCCGCCGTCCGCTGGTGCACCCCGGGGAGACTGCTCTCGTGAGTGGCCTGTGGACTCGCAGCGCGGCACGCGTGAGAATCGGGCTCCGAACCTGTGCGCACTTGATCGCCGCCGCCTGGCAGGAGATTTCCTTTCCTGACTGGCTCCACTATCTGCATTTCCACGAAATCCAGCGCTGGATCGGGCTGCCCACTGCCTCGCTCATCGCCTTCATGATCGGTCTTGGCTGCGTGGTGGGAGCGATCGGCGTCAGCCTTTTCTACCGCCCGGCAAATCTGGCTGAGTTCCAGGCCATCCAGATGTGGCGGATCGAATGGCTGCTGGCCGCAACCGCCTCGTTTGTAGCCGGGATCCTATTGAAGAAACCGTCGGATTCGGATCCGAATAAAGGTCGCGAGAAGGACTAGTCCCAAGCGGCCCTGTTCAACCGAAGACCCACATCGCCAAGACCCTACCGTTACGACTCGCTTCCCGTACCCGCCGCCCGCCGTTGCTGATTCATGCGATAGAGATGATGCACCGGTCCGGTTCCGCGCCCCAGTGGATGTCCGGCGGCAATCGCGGCTGTCACGTAGGTCTTAGCCAGAAGAGCAGCTTCGGCCAACCCGCGATCCAGCGCCAGATGGCACGACATTGCCGTAGCAAAGGCGCAACCTGTGCCGTGCGTGGAGTTCGAGCGCTGCCGCTCTGCCTTGAATACTTCTTCCTCGATCCCGCTCTTCGTGGTGAAACTCAACAGATCGGTCGCCTTCTCCAGATGCCCCCCGGTGATCACCACTGCAGCCGAGCCCATTTGATGGAGCTTGGCAGCCGCCGCCCTCATTTCGTCGAGATCAGTCACCCTCAGGCCGGTGAGGACTGCGGCCTCCTCGACATTCGGTGTGATCACATCGGCAAGCGGAATAAGCTTTTCGATCAGCAGTCGGGTTCCGGCCGGGTCCAGCAAGTCGGCACCTGAAGAAGACTTAAGGATCGGATCGAGGACGACGTTCGGCAATCTAGCCTTCCCCGACCGCCGGCCGAGGAACTCCGCCACAGCCTTCACCACCTTCCCGGCGCCCAGCATTCCGATGTGGACGGCCGCAATAGGAATATCCGCGGCAAGCTCCTCCAGAGTCTCAGAGACCAGACCGGGATCCAGGGCTTCCACCCGGCGAACCCCGGCGGTTGATTGCACCGTCAGGGCGGTGATGCAGGCCACCCCGTAGCAGCCGTGGGCGGCAATCGTCTTTATGTCGGCCGTGACGCCAGCTCCGGATGAGGGGTCGAAACCGGCGATGGTCAGCACGACAGGTGGTTTTTCAGCCATGATCGTCAAAAAAAATAGTTCTGATTCGATGCAACCTTGTACCTAAAATACTCTCCATAAACAACTTAGAAAGGATTATCTGTAAACCATTGAATCCATTGAGGATGAAAATTCCTCCCGGACTACACCCTCCAGAGTATTTACCATATGATACATATGTAACCTAATTGTTTTGAATGACTTGTTGCATATTACTCATGATTAACAACAAGTTACGTGAGATATCGATTACTGCCACGTCACCATAGGGCATGCACTTTCGGGTTGACAAGCCCCTCCCAGCCCCCTACCATTTACAGAACCGTAACCAAACAGCCTAGCTAGGACGACTTTTGAGATGCGAGGAGAACTGAATGCGTGGACGTATAGCTCATGGACTGACGATCGCTTTCTTGGTCGTCGGACTGGGAGCGGCTCAGGGACCGAACAACTCGGAGGCCAGTTCAGCCCAAACTAGGGCAGTACCAGCCCATCCCGAAATCCGCAACCACAACATTAAAAATCACCCGTATCAAGTTGGGACAGCCTCCTGGTACGGCGAATATTTCGTCGGCAAACCGACCGCCAGCGGCGAAGACTTCGACATGTATGACATGACCGCCGCCCACCCCACGCTTCCCTTGGGAAGCTACGTGCGGGTCACCAACCTGCGCAACGGACGGGTCGTCGTGGTCAAGATTAACGACCGCGGCCCCATCGTACCCGGCCGCATTATCGACCTGTCTTTCGGTGCCGCTCAGGTGCTGCGGTTCGAAAAACGCGGCTTGCAACGGGTGCGCCTGGACCTGGTCAAGCCCCGGGTTGAGCGCCGGCAGGTTTACCAGACCGTTGCCTACAACCATCCTATGGCGGAACTCCAGTAAACCAACTACACTGTTGGGGATGCAGGCCACTCTGACCAACCGCATCCCCAACGATCCGGGCGCCAGTTCCGCGCGAGAGAAGCTGATCGTCGCTCTCGACGTTTCCACGGCGGCGGCCGCACAAAAAATCGTGGCGGCCGTCGGCGATTCCGCCCTCACCTATAAAGTCGGCATGCAGCTCTACACCGCCGAAGGACCGCAGGTGGTGCGCGATCTCGTCGCCTCCGGACGGCGCGTCTTTCTCGACCTGAAGTATCACGACATTCCCACCACGGTCGCTGCAGCGGTGCATGAAGCCGCGCGGCTCGGAGTGAGTATGCTCACCGTGCACGCCGCGGGCGGCAGCAAAATGCTCCACGCCGCCGTCGACGCCGCGCGCTCCAACAACCCCGCCTTGCTGGTGCTGGGCGTCACCGTTCTCACCAGCCTCGACGAAAACGAAATGGAGAAGATCGGCTTTCGCGGAAACGTCCGCGAGGAAGTGTTGCGCCTAGCCAAGCTGGCTCTCGACAACGGATGCAAAGGCATCGTCACCTCCGCCCGTGAGACCGCCGCCGTGCGCGCCGAACTCGGCCACAATTTCGCCATCGTAACCCCCGGCGTTCGCCCCGCCGGCTCCCGCCACGCAGATCAAGCCCGCGTCGCCACTCCAGCAGAAGCCATCGCCGCCGGAGCCAGCCACATCGTCGTAGGCCGCCCCATCACGGAAGCGGCCGATCCCGCAGCAGAAGCGCGAGCGATCCTGGACCAGATCGGCCAGTAAGCATGTAAGCTCACAATCCCATGTGGGGACAGCGGCCCTCGGCTGTCCGTGGAGCGAAGCTCGACTCCGCTGCCGCCATCGCATTGTATTTCGCGGTTTCCAAGTGCAAGCTACACCCATGCCTGAACTTCCCGACATCTCCGCCTACATTACCGCGCTGGAACCGCGAATAGTCGGCCAACCCCTCGAGCATGTACGGCTCCAGAGCGCGTTCCTGCTGCGAACCGCCCAACCGCCGCTCACGGATGTGGAAGGTCGCGTCGTCCGCGAACTTCGGCGCATAGGCAAGCGCATCGCAATTGGCGTGGATGGCGTGGATAACGGTAACGGTCTTTGGCTGGTCCTTCACCTGATGATCGCCGGCCGCCTACACTGGCGCGCGCCCGAGGCAAAGCTGGCGGGACGCCAGACTTTGGCCGCATTCGACTTTCCCAACGGCTCCCTGGTCCTAACCGAGGCCGGCTCCAAACGCCGCGCGTCCTTGCACGTCGTGCGCGGCGAGGAGGCACTGCGTTCCTTCGACGCCGGAGGCATCGATGTCTTCTCTAGCGATCTCGCTTCATTCCGCGCCGCGCTCACCGCCGAAAACCACACCCTCAAACGCGCGCTCACCGACCCACGTTTGTTGAGCGGCATCGGCAACGCCTATTCCGACGAAATCCTGCACGCGGCCGAACTCTCCCCGCTCACCCTCACGCAAAAACTAAAGCAGCAAGAATGGGAGAGACTATTCGCCGCCACCCGCCACACGCTCCAGTTCTGGATCGACCGGCTCCGAGCCGAAGCCAACTCCGCCTTCCCCGAAAAGGTCACCGCTTTCCGCAAAGGCATGGCCGTCCACGGACGTTACGGCGAACCGTGTCCCCGCTGTGGCGACAAAGTCTTGCGAATTCGCTACGCCGACAAAGAAACTAACTACTGCGCCCGCTGCCAGACCGCCGGCAAAGTCCTAGCCGATCGTAGCCTGTCCCGACTCCTCGGATCAGACTGGCCGAGAACTCTGGAAGAACTCGAAGCGCTAAAGCGCCGCTAATCGCGTGCGATGGGAAGTAGTGGTGCGGTCTGAACAAATGTGGCGGCTCTATCCGTACCGGCGTCATCCCGAAGGCCCGCGTTTTCTCCAGCGGGCCGAGGGACCTCCCGTGAGCACGCCGTTGTTCGGGCCCATCTTTCCGCGCGTAAATCCCCGCCCGCTACTTCAGCAAACTCCTCAACACCGCCACTTCCGCGGTAATCCCCGTATGCAGCGCCGGATCCACATCCGGCGCAAACAGCGGAGAGTGATTCGACGGCAGCATCGTCCCCGCGGCCTTGGCCTGCGCCAGCTTCTCCGGATCCGCTCCTCCCAGGCCGAAGTAGAAACCCGGTATCCCCTGCTCGACGAAATAAGAAAAATCCTCCGATGCAGTCGCCGGCGGTTCCGTGATCACATTATTTTTCCCGAGCGCCGATTCCAGCACGCCGCGCATCCTCTCGGCCAGAGCCGGATCGTTGTACACAGAGTCCGTCGCCTCGTAATGCTCAATCAACGGCGGACGCGGCGCGCCTCCCGCTTCCGCTTCCGCCTTCGTGATCCGCGTGATCGCGGCCAGCACCTGCTTGCGAACGTCCGCCTTGAAAGTCCGCACCGTCAGCCCCAACTCAGCCTGATCCGGAATAATATTATTTTTTGTGCCCGCCTGAATGTAGCCGACGGTCACCACCGCCATTTCTCCCGGCTTCACCTCGCGCGACACAATCGTCTGCAGCGCCAGAATCGTTCGTGCCGCAATCACTATGGGATCGATTGCCGTATGCGGCGCCGACCCGTGCCCGCCCTTGCCATAAATCGTAATCCGCAGAGAATCCGCGTTGGTCGACATAACCCCAGGAGTCACCCCAACCTGTCCCGCCGGCAGCCCATTGCCAACGTGCAACGCCACAAGCACGTCAGGCTTGGGAAAGCGCGTGAACAAGCCATCGTCGATCATTCCCTTGGCGCCCAGAATCGTTTCCTCCGCCGGCTGTCCGATCAGCATCAGCGTCCCATGCCAGGTGTCCTTGCTGTGCGCCATGATCGCCGCCGTCCCGATGATCGACGCCATGTGCAGGTCGTGCCCGCAGGCGTGCATCACCGGAACCTCGTGTCCGGCGTCATCCTTGGCGTGAACCTTGCTGGCATAAGGTAGTCCAGTTTTCTCCTCCACCGGTAGCGCGTCCAGTTCCGTGCGCAGCATCACGGTCGGTCCCGCTCCGTTTTTCAGAATGGCCACAATTCCCGTCCCTCCCACATGCTCCGTCACCTCATAGCCGAGCCCTCGCAACCGCCCGGCCAGCTTCGCCGCAGTTTGCGTTTCATGGGAAGACAGTTCCGGATTCTGATGAATATCCAAATACAGCGCGTGCGCGTCAGGATAGACCGCATCAACTTCCTTCGACGAAGGAGCTTGAGATGAAGCAGCCTGAGCCCACACAGAACTAACCAAAGCAGCAAGAGGTAGAACTTTTCTCAATTTCATGGCCCACGGATCATATCCGCCGCAGCGCCACTCTGTAAATTATTTAGCAGCCGGTCAATTTGAAAGTCTTCAACGCCACTCCTCCGTGGCGTCATCCCGAAGTCCCGCGTTTTCTCCAGCGGGGCGAGGGATCTCCCCTGCACATACTGCCGTCCGATTCAAACCGCCAGTCGCAATTATTTTGCTCCAACGTTTCTCCGCCCTCTCAACAATTCCCGAAACTGTCGAACCGTCCGATCACTTTTTTCGATTACAGCTTCGCAGTCTTGCGCGGGTGTACAATCGCGGTAGAAAGCACTGGTTTGCGCGTCGCCGTTTGGCAAGCTTGAGGTGCTCATGAACGTTCACTTCAGTTATCGGCTTCATAAAACTCCCGCCGTAGAAAAAGATATCCAGCATCAAGTCGAAAAACTGCGAAAACGCCTGCAGGTCTTCCGTCCCGAACTGATTCACTTGAAAGGCATGGTCGAGGAGATTTCCGCGCGCGAAGGCACCAGCGTTTCCCTCAACCTGCGCCTGCCTTCAGGACAAATGGCAGTCCAGGCCAAAGCCTCAACCGCGGCCGCCGCAGTGAAGAGCGCTTTCGAAGATCTGCTGCAGCAGGTCAACAAGCACAAAGACCTTCTGCGCTCCTCCCACAAGTGGCCGCGCCGCCAGCATGAGACCTCAGCCCGGCGCAATGCTTCCGTGCCCTTTGAGCAGACTCTGGCCGCGGTTTTTCCGGCCATGGTTTCCGCCGAAGACGTTCGCTCCTACGTCAACGTGAATCTCTCCCGCCTCGAACGCTTCGTGGAGCGCGAAATCTATTTCCGCGAAGCCTCCGATCTGGTGGCGCCAGACTCCATCAGCAAAGAGGAAGTGATTGATGAAACCATCGCCGCCGCGCTCGGCGAAGGCGACGGCAGTAATAAAGACAAGCCGGAGCGCCTCGCCCTCGAGCCCTGGCTCTACCGCTTAGCCATGAAGGCTCTCGACGAACTCTCACGCCCCGAGGGCAGCAACGGCAGCGCTGTGCATCTTAGAGATTCAGCCCGCAAACAAAATGTAAAGGCCAGCGATGAGGCCGAACTGCAGTTCCACCAACCCGACGAAGCCATCACCGAAGAAACCATCATCGCTGACGACCGCGTGGCCACGCCGGAGCAGATCGTCGGCTCCGATGAAATGATGCGCCTCATCGCCTCCGCCCTGCACGATGTAAGCCCGGCCCATCGCGAGGCTTTCATCCTGCACGCCCTTGAGGGCTTCGGCGTCGACGAAATCTGTGCTATCACCGGCGCTTCCCCCGCCGGCGTGTTGAATTCCATTGCAACGGCGCGCGAGCACCTGCGCAAATCGCCACGGCTCGTCCGCCAATTTAAAGGGAGGTTCGCCAACACCGGCACGGCATAAATCACCTTTCCACTTCTTTAGAAAGGTTTGAAAGGATAGGGATGACCGAATGATCACTCGGGAACAAATCCACGAATTAGCAGAATTTGAAGATCCGTCAGCCTGCGCTCTCAGCTTCTACTTTCAGCCCCCCACACCCCGCAACAAAGCACACAAAGAGGAAGCAATCCTTACCAAAGATCTCGCGCGCGAAGCCATGCGCCAATTGGAGACCAGAACCAGGAGCGGTAACGCTAATAACAGCAATAGTAAAAGTAAAGACAAGTTCGAGTCCGCCCGCGCCGATCTCGATCGCATCGTGCGTCTGTCGCAGGATTCGCGCGGTAATGCCCCGCGCGCCAAAGCAGTATTCGCCTGCTCCACGCAGGGCTTCTGGCGCGAATATGACCTGCCGGCCCAATTGAGCTGCACCCAACTTCTGGTGGGCCGCCATTTTCACCTCAAACCGCTGGCCCAGTTGCTGGCAGCATTTCCCAGCCTCGGCATCGTGCTCGTCGACCGTCATCGCGCCCGCCTGTTCGATCTGCGCCTCGGCGAATTAAACGAACGTATGGATTTTTTTCATCCTCTAACCCGCCGCGGCCGGGGCGACGGCTTCGGCGGCTATGACGCCGGCCACGTCGAGCGCCGCGTCGCCGATGAAACCCGTCAGCATTTCAAGTTTATCGCCGAGTTCCTTAAGGATGCGCTGGGTAAGACTAATAAAGACAAGGCTGATAAAGACAAAGGAATGTTCGATAACTGGATCGTGGGCTGCCAGGACGTTCACTGGTCGCAGTTCGAACCGCAACTGCACCCCTACGCCAAGCAGAAATTGCTGGGCCGGTTTACCGCCGAGGTGGCTCACGTAAGCGACGAAGAAATCCGGTCGCATGCGGAAAAGATCTTTGCTGACGCGCAGGCGCGGCGCTGTGAGGAAGTGGTTCAGGAAACCCTCAATCAAGCCCATCACCACGCCCGCGGCGTCACCGGATTGCGCCGCGTTCTTAACGCGCTGGAGTTGGGCGAGGTGCAGACTCTGCTGGTCGGCCAAAGCTATCACGCCCAAGCGGTCGAGTGCTCCGGCTGCGGCCACCTCGACGCCCACCTCGTCAACATCTGTCCGGTTTGCGGGAAGCAGACTCGAGAGGTCGTCGACGTAGGCGAAGCCATCCTGCCCTGGGTCATCCGTCACAACATCGAACTTTTTTACGTCAAGGACGATCCTGAATTCGACAAGGTAGGAAACATCGCCGCCCTGCTGCGCTTCCGCCCCGATCAAACCATCAATGACAATCTGCGCTCCATCGCCGACGTCCCGCCAAATCCCTCCGTCAGCCGCCGCGCCGGCCTGGTAGGCCGCTACAGGGGATTAGCCAGCGGCTGATTGCGAGCAAGCCAATAAGATCGGGAAGGGCACGACTTCCAGTCGTGCCGCAAATTCGCCGAGAAGATAACTGACGGGTGCCCCATTTCTCGCGTTCCTTGCGAGAAGTGGGATTCCATGAACGACCGTGTCTTGGGATTTGACTTCTAGTCAGACCGAGGAGAGAGCGGCCCGCCGTTCTATGACGGGCCGCTGGACCTCAGTTAATCGAAACCTCGACTCTTACCTTGAAGGAAACGCGCGGCAGCCGTGCCGCCCGCAAGACCTTGAGGATTAGGGCGAACATTTCGCCCTCCGGTTGGAAGATTTTCTAGGCCCGGGATTCTGGGATGTCGCTGGAGACTCCATAGAGGAGCCGCCTGTAGTATGGGTAATTGACCACCCCGCCCGATGTCTCCAGGCCGGGTGCCCATCTTTCGCGTTCTTTGCGAAAGGTGGGATTACACTACCCCAAACCTCTTGGGATTTTGACGTTTCGGTCGCCAAGCCGAGGAGGCGGGGGCGCCCTAACCCCGTAGTTTTCCACAGCTCATCCCTGTGACATCTGACCTTGCGCCTCATTTCGAACTCGTTCATGATTGCCCCAGCAGAGGCAGTAAAGAACAGCTCATTGAAAACTGAAGAGAGCGTGCGCTAAGTCCCTCCCCCCGAAGATTTTGCCGCCAGAATCCGGATGTTTTCAGTCCCGACAGAAATCGCGCTACTGATTCCAAATAACTTACGGGATGCGGATGCGCCTAACTCCTTTGTCCGCAATATTTTGCAGATAAGTCACCTGGAATCAAGATTTTAGCCACATTCGGCCGTGATTGATTCCTCGAAAGTCATTGATTCCAGATAATTAATCCGAATCGATCTGTATTTTTTTGATACTCGGTCCGGCTGGCGACAAAGCCCGGACCCCCACCTGCGGCGTGATATCCTTCCGAGTTTCCTACAAACAGGAGGAGCTCATGACTTTCTCACGCCGTGACTTCGTCAAAACTTCGGTCCTGGGCGCAGTCGCCGCAGGAGTAGGAGCGCAAGCCCGAGCCGAAGACTCAAAGCAAGCGACCCAAGAACACGCCGCTCAAGAAAGCCATGGACCGTACAAGCGCCCCATCATCGTCTGCGCCAATAACGGGTTCAACTATCTCGACGACGCCTATGCCTTCCTGAAGAACGGCGGCGACACGCTCGACGCCGCGCTCAAGGTGGTCAAGGGACCGGAGGACGATCCGAACGACACCAGCGTGGGCCTTGGCGGGATTCCCAACGAAGAAGGCGTAGTCGAGCTCGATGCCTGCTGCATGCATGGACCCACACGCCGCGCGGGCTCAGTCGGCGCCGTGCGCAACATCAAGAACGTGTCGCTGGTCTCAAAGGCTGTCATGGAGCACACCGGCCACGTTATGCTTGTGGGCGAAGGCGCGGAGCGCTTTGCCGTAGCCCTCGGCTTCCCGCGCGAGAACCTGCTCACCGAGCACTCCCGCAAAGTCTGGCTGCTGTGGAAAGAAATGCACTCCAACGAAGACTGGTGGGGACCAGGCCTCGCCGATCCGCACTGGCAAGCTCCCGAGTCGAGCCCCGACAAACCACAATCGAAACTGTGGCAGGAGCGCGTCCAGCACCTGCAAGCCCGCGCCGCTGATCTCGGCATCGCGCCGGACCGTCAACTGGAGGCCGTGCACCAAGTTTTGTTTCCAGCCACCGGCACGATCCATTGTTCCGCATTGAATGAGAAAGGAGAAATCTCCGGCTGCACCACCACCAGCGGATTAGACTTCAAGCTTCCGGGACGCGTCGGCGATTCGCCCATCATTGCCGCGGGCTGCTACACCGACCAGGACGTAGGCTCAGCCGGAGCCACCGGCAGCGGCGAAGAAAATATCAAGGTCGCAGGCGCGCATACCATCGTCGAAAACATGCGCCACGGCATGTCTCCACACGAAGCCGGCATGGAAACGCTCAAGCGCATCGTTCGCAACTATAACGGCGACATGAAAAAGCTGAGCTTCGTCGACATGACGTACTACATCCTGCGCAAAGATGGCGCGTACGCCGGAGTCTCGCTGTGGGAGGGGTACTCGAAGGGCCATCCCCACAAGATCGCCATCCACGACGGCACCCGCCGCAGCGAGGTGACTGTCAGCCTTTTCAAAGGATACTCGCAAGACTTTCCGCCGGTCCCCACACTTCCCGAGGAGAAGAAAGGTTAGGAGTGTCTGAAATAGAGAGTAGAAATAGATATATCAAACCAAAAGACGAACTCCGGCCTTTCGCGCGGCATCGGCCAGGGCCCGATCCAACGTGGCGAGTGGCAAATGCTCGGCCCGCGCTGTCTCAAGATATACCGCGTCGTAAGCCGTCAGGCGGAATCCGCTAGCGCCGGCAAACGCTTGCCGAAGCGAAATCACAGCTGTACTGTAATCAACTGAAGAGGCCAGCAATACGTCGATATCCGTCAGACACCGATCGATGTCAGACCTTGTGAGAGCGCCTCGTCGCTCCGCCGTCGCAAAACCGTTCGCCATCTCGAGAAGCCAGAGCGGAGGAACAACGGCGCGAGATCCCTGTTGGAGACTGCGCCAGACCTGAACCGCTGGACGAGATACGGGCCGATCAAGAAACCAAGCCAGACTGACCGACGCATCAAGCACAAAACGGCTCAATGCCGACCTTCTTCGATCAATTCTTTGATTGTGGAGAACTTGGAACGATCGACGCGTTTTCGAATGTCTTCGATATCTGCCCAAACTTCGTCCAAGTTCTTTTGGGGCCGGACGGGGACGATCATGGCGGCGAGTTTGCCGCGCCGCGTGATGCCAATCTGCTCGCCCGTGCTGGCGCGTTCGACGAGCTCGGAAAGCTTCTGTTTGGCCTCGAAAAGACCAATTGTCTTCATAAATATATGACCTAGGTAGATATTCTAGATTGATGGCGCAGCGTCGTCAAGCCTACATGAACCGCACCTTCACATCCGGACCCTTTTCCAGGTGAATGCTTTCGATGAAGCGCACCTTGCCGGTGAGTTGGGTGAGGATGACCGAGGAAGTCCGCGTGCCCTCGCCGAAGAAGCGGACGCCTTTCAGCAGGGCGCCGTCGGTCACTCCCGTGGCGGCGAAGATGAGTTGCTTGCCGGGAGCAAGATCTTCAGCCTCGTAGATACGAGTCTTGTCCTTGATGCCCATGCGGGCGAGGCGCTCTTCCTGGTCGGGTTTGACCACCAGTCGGCCGAGCATGTAGCCGTTGAGGCAGCGGATGGCGGCGGCGGTGATCACGCCTTCCGGCGCGCCGCCTGAGCCCATCACTGCGTGCACACCCGTGCCGATCACGGCAGCGGCGATGCCAGCCGAGAGGTCGCCGTCGCCGATCAGGCGGATGCGCGCGCCGGCAGCGCGAATATCGGCGATCAGTTTTTCGTGGCGCGGACGGTCGAGCACGATCACGACAAGGTCCTCCACATCACGATCCATTCGCTTCGCGATGTTCTTCAAATTGTCGGCGACGGGCGCATCGAGATCCACCGCGTTCTTGCACGATGGACCAACGACGATCTTTTCCATGTAACAGTCGGGAGCGTTCAGCAAGCCGCCGCGCTCTGAGGCGGCGAGCACGGTGATTGCTCCGGGCGCGCCGGTGGCACAAAGGTTGGTGCCTTCGAGTGGATCGACGGCGATGTCGACCTCGGGCACCTCGCGGCCGTCGGGAAAGTCGGCGCCAACTTTCTCCCCGATGTAGAGCATGGGAGCCTCGTCGCGCTCACCTTCGCCGATCACGATTGTGCCACGCATGGGGATGGAATCCATGATCTGCCGCATCGCCTCGGTTGCTACCTGGTCAGAGAGCTTGCGTTCGCCCTGTCCCATGGTGTGGGCCGACGCAATAGCTGCCACTTCGACCACCCGCAGAAATCGCGACGCCAGATCGCTTTCAATGTTCTCCCCAAAGCTGCGCGCTTTGCTTTCCGAACGAGTTTGCGTACCCATAAGAGTCTCCCAAAAGGCCTATTAAGCAGCTATTTTCGACCGGCCTGAGAATATATCCCAATCGCGACGAGATTGAAAGAAACGGCTGGAGACATGGGAATAACGCATACTCCGCCAGCAGCAAGCCGTGATATTCTCTCAACCCTGTCACGAAAAGGGATCTCATGCCGGAATCGCGCCCCTTAACTTTTCTCTGTATCACCACCTATGAGAAGGGGCAGGAATTCATGCGCGAGTGCAAGCGGCAAGGTTGCCGCGTGCTGCTGCTTACCGCGGAGAAGCTGCGCGAGGCCGATTGGCCGCGGGAGAGCCTGGACGACACGTTCTATCTCCCTGCCGAGATTTCTCTCTCTGACATTGTGCAGGCAGTGACTCATCTGGCGCGCACGCAGAAAATTGATCGCATTGTTGCGCTCGACGAATACGACATGGAAACAGCGGCGACTCTGCGCGAACACTTGCGCATTCCAGGAATGGGCCTGACCACGATGCGCTATTTTCGCGACAAGCTGGCCATGCGCATGAAGGCGCTGGATCGCCATGTGCGCGTACCCGACTTTGTTCCGGTTTTCACTCACGGCGACATCCGCTATTACCTTGAGCATGTTTCGGGGCCGTGGGTACTGAAGCCGCGCCAGGAAGCATCGGCCATCGGAATCAAGAAGATTCACGCCGCTGAAGAGCTGTGGCCAGTTCTGGAGCAACTGGGAGACAAGCAGTCATCGTTCCTGCTGGAGAAGTTTGTTCCGGGCGAGGTTTATCACGTGGACTCGATCGTCTCAGAAAACGAAGTGCTGTTTGCCAGCGTGAGCAAGTATGGTAAGCCGCCGATGAATGTGGCGCAGGGTGGAGGAATTTTTACCACGTGCGTTATACCACGAGCCAGTGATGCGGACTTGGGTTTACGTCAAATCAATCGTGATTTGATTGCAGCGCTCGGACTTGTGCGCGGCGTGGCTCATACGGAATTCATACGAGCACATGCCGACGGGCACTTCTATTTTCTGGAGTGCGCGGCTCGGGTGGGCGGCGCTTACATCAACGAGATGGTCGAGACTGCCAGCGGAATCAACCTGTGGCGGGAGTGGGCCCGCATAGAGGTCGCCGGCGGGGATGGAAGTTATAAGCTTCCTCCGGTGCGCGAGGAGTATGCGGGAGTGATTCTTTCGCTGGCGCGGCAGGAAGAGCCTGATACTTCGGGATACAACGATCCGGAAGTGTTCTTCCGGATTAAGAAGCATCACCATGCTGGGCTGATTTTGCGGTCGAAGGATCCGCAGCGCGTGGAGGGGCTGCTTCGAGATTACAGCCAACGATTTGCCGAGGAGTTCCTCGCTGTAGAGCCGCCGCGGGAAAAGCCGACTGCGTGACGATTTGACGGATTCGGTAACTCTCAGAAAAACACTTCTGGCGAGACATGGAATCGCCGACTGAGCCGCCGGATGTGTTCAGTGGTGAGCTGGCGTTTTCCGCGGAGAACTTCCGAGACAATGCTCGGAGTGGCAAAAACGTCTACAAGGTCCTTCTGCTTCAAGTTGTTGGCCGACATCAGTTCTTTGAGGACATCGAGCGAGCTGCCGGCTTCGAGGGCATAATGTTTCTCCTCAAAATCCTCGATCAGTAAAGTGAGCAGCTGAGCCAGACGCCGTTCGGCCGCGCTCATGCGACTGCCCTTACGGTCAAGTTCCTCAAGCACGTTGATGTAGCGCTCGTTCTCAGCCTCGCTCCCGATCACCGAAGGCAAAGTGCTTGTCAATAAAGAAGCATATTCGGACCTGACGGCGCTTGCGCTCATTGCTTCCAACCTCCACGGTCATACTCGGCATGGGTCAGCACATGGCGGATGTAAATCCGTCCATATGTGTAGTTGATCTCCGCGATCAGCCTGTACCGGTTTCCCTTGATATTGAAGACCGTCCACTTGCCGACGGCGTCCGCAGTAGAAAATGTCTTCCTGAGATCCGCCAGATTCTTCCATGCCGCCTTCTTAGCAATGCGGAACCACGCGTCGAGCGGGCCTTCCAGCTCACCGTGCCGGGCAGCGGCTTCCTTGAGTTTCTTGCGGCTTATAACGTGCACGCCGCTCCTCGCGAGTTCGCAATATGCGAAGATTATACTTCGCACAATGCGAAGATGTCAAGGCTAGAACGCGTCAATCCCGGTCACGCTCTGCCCGATGATCAGCGAGTGCACGTCGTGTGTGCCTTCGTAGGTCTTCACGGATTCGAGGTTCATCATGTGGCGCATGATTGGGTAGTCATCAGCAACGCCGTTGGCGCCGAGGATGTCGCGCGAGAGGCGGGCGCACTCGAGCGCCATCCAGACGTTGTTTCGCTTGGCCATGGAGATGTGCTGGTGCTCGACCTTGCCGGCATCTTTCAGGCGGCCGACCTGCAGCACGAGCAGTTGCGCTTTCGTGATCTCGCTGATCATCCACGTGAGCTTGTCCTGCACGAGCTGGTGCGAGGCGATGGGCAGGTCGCGCCACTGCTTGCGCAAGATGGCATACTGCAAGGCACAGTCGTAGCAGGCCATGGCCGCGCCGATCGCGCCCCAGGCGATGCCGTAACGCGCTTGATTCAAGCACATCAGCGGCGATTTCAAGCCGCCGCTTTTTGGCAACAGGTTCGACTCAGGGATGTGAACGTCTTGCAGCGAGAGCCCTGATGTGACCGAAGCGCGCAGCGACCATTTGCCGTGAATGTCGTCGGCCTTGAAGCCGGGGCGGTCTTTTTCGACGAGGAAGCCGCGAATCTTGTCGTTTTCGTTTTCCACCTTTGCCCAGATGATGGCGACGTCGGCGATGCTACCGGAAGTGATCCACATCTTCTCGCCGTTGAGCACATACTCGTTGCCCACCTTGCGGGCGCGGGTGCGCATGCCGCCGGGATTGGAGCCGAAGCCCGGTTCGGTGAGTCCGAAGCAGCCAAGCTTTTCCCCCTTCTGCATGGCGGGAAGCCAGGTTTGTTTCTGCTCTTCGCTGCCGAAGGTATGGATGGGATACATCACCAGCGCCGACTGCACGCTGACGAAGCTGCGCACGCCGGAATCGCCGCGTTCGAGTTCCTGGGTTACCAGTCCGTATTCGACGTTGCCCATGCCGGCGCAACCGTAGCCCTGCAGCGACGCGCCGAAGAAACCGAGATCGCCCATGGGCTTGACCAGTTCGCGCGGGAAGCGCCCGGCGCGATTGCACTCTTCAATAATGGGGATAAGGTTGTCTTCGATGAATTTGCGGGTGGTATCGCGGACCAGGCGTTCTTCTTCGGTGAGCAGCGAATCAAACTGGATGAAATCGACACCGCGAAACTTGATGGCAGGCATAGCGAATCTCCTTGAACGGCAAACATACGACGGTAGCAGGGGCGAGAGAATGGGTCAACGCAGCGAGCAACGACAATCGGTCACCGAGGTTTTCAATTCTTCGACAAGCGGATTGACAGGGGCTTATGCTGAAAGCTTAAAGAGGATGGAGCGAGTTGGCTAAACCATTCATACAACCGATCTTTGTGCCTGCGGGGTCGCTGATTGCTATCGCACCATTCCGGTATCTGTGGAACAATCCACCGCGCTTTGTCGGACAAAATGTTTGGTTGGCCTTCTTAACGCCAATCGTAGTTTTTTTCATCATCGCTCTCGGTCTTTCCTACCTGATGACTGTTTGTTGGAGGCTGTGGAAATCAGACTAACTCCACGGCGGAGTTCACTTCCTGAAACGTGGAATCCAACGCGGGACGGCGCGGAGGTATTGTTCGTAGGATTCTCCGAATTGGCGGCGTAGCGTGGGTTCTTCGTAGAGAATGACAAATGTGTGGGCAATTAGAAGCATCGCCACTGCATACTCCACGAGATGAGGAGCGCGAAAAAGCGAGGCTTCTCCCAGGATGACCAATGCCACGCCGAGGTACATCGGGTTGCGCACGTAGCGGTGGAGGCCGCTGACCACTAGAAATTTTGTGGGAGCAATGGGCGCGGGAGTGCCCAACCCGCGCACCGCAAACTCCCAGGCGGTGCGGAAATAAATGCTTGCCCCCAGGACCAGACAGAACAGGCCGAGCCATGCGAGTGGGCCGTGAGTGGGCGCGGGCTTGCCGGCGAGCAGGACGTAGGGAAAGTAGATCGCCACAAATCCGGGCACCAGGATGGTGAACAGAAGGGTCTTCAGAAGCGGAGCGAGAGCTCGCGGCATGAGAGTTCCGTCCAAGACAGCCGACACAATCTTCCTGTAAAATATACGACGAGGGAAGAGATTAAGGTTACAGGGCCACAGTCTTCCACGTTCGATTGCGGCTTTCCGGATTAAGTTTTTTAAAACATCCTATCCACAATATCCGCGCGGACTGCGGAATTCGGCGGATCGCTGCACACATCAGAGAGATCAGGAGAAACGAACCATGGCGGTAGGTGCGAAGATTGCAAAAACTGCAGACCGAAAGAAGGTCATGGACACCAGCAAAAGCACGGATTGTCCTAAGTGCGGCAAGACCACGCGCATCGTCAAGCGCATGAAAGACCGCGAACGTGGAGTGCCGGGCGGGATCTACATTTCGTGCTCGGCCTGTGAATTTTACGAGAAATTGTAGAGACCGTTTCGTGTTTCTAGTTTCCAGCGGCCGGATGGGTCGACTTCCCTGCTCCGGCCTTTTTATTTTCTGTGATGAGTCTCGGCTATATCGCGACCGTTACCGACGTCTCGGTGCGCGTGACGGGCCGGTAGAGAGTATCCCGTTCGATCGGCTCGCGGCCGGCGGCGCGGATAAGGCGCTCGAGTTCTTCGCGGCGCATACCCTGGGGCGTGGTCGCGCCGGCGTCGTGGTAAATCTTTTCTTCGATCACTGTGCCATCCATGTCGTCGGCGCCGAAGCGCAGCGAGATCTGAGCGATCTTGGCCGTCATCATCTGCCAATAAGATTTGATGTGTGGAAAGTTGTCGAGCACGAGGCGGCTGACCGCGATCTGCTTGATGTCGAGCATGCCGGTGGTTTTCGGAAGATGCTGCAACGGCGTGTTGTCTGGATGGAAGGCCAGCGGGATGAACGTTTGGAAGCCGCCGGTTTCATCTTGCAGAGCGCGCAGTTTGAGCAGGTGGTCGACGCGGTCTTCGTCGTTTTCGACGTGGCCGTAGAGCATGGTGGCGTTGGATTTTAGTCCGATCTGGTGGGCGAGTCTGGCGGTGTCGAGCCATTGATCGCCGTCGATCTTGTGGTCGCAGATGATGTGGCGGACGCGGTCGGCGAATATTTCTGCGCCGCCGCCGGGGAGCGAGTCCACGCCTGAGGCTTTGAGTTGTTCCAGCGTCTCGCGAATCGAGAGTTTGGCGCGCTTCGACAAGTACGCGACCTCGACCATGGTGAAGGCTTTGAGGTGCACCTGGGGAAAGCGCTGCTTCAGGCCGGAGCAGAGATCAAGAAAATATTGAAACGGCAGGTCGGGATGTAATCCGCCGACGATGTGGAATTCGGTGACGGCTTCGCTATATCCGGAGGCGGCGGTTTCGAAAGCCTCATCGAGCGCCATGGTGTAGGCGCCGGGAGCGTCTTTCTTGCGGCCGAACGCGCACAGTCGACAAGCGGCGACGCAAACGTTGGTGGGATTGATGTGCCGATTGACGTTGAAATATGTCTTGTCGCCATGCATGCGCTCGCGGACGTGATTGGCCATCCAGCCCACAGCGAGAATATCGCTGGTGCGGTAGAGGGTGAGGGCGTCTGCCGCGTCCAGTCGCTCACGGGCCAGCACCTTGGCGTGAATCGGCTGCAGGCGGGCGTCGTCCGTCTGAAAAGCGTGAGAAGCTGCCATCCATTTGATGATATCGCAGGAGCGTGCGTGAAGTCACAAGGATTAAGGGATGCGCGGTTTGCCAGTCTTGTACAATTTCGCTTCCGATGAATTTGTTCGCCAAATGGTGGCTGGGTGGGGCTTGCGCGCTGTTGCTCGTTGTGGCCGCGCAGGCCGAGCCCGTTTCGCAGCTTAAAGCCACTGACTACGTCAACGACTTCGCCCACGTTCTTGACCAAAGCTCGATCGCGCAGATGGATGACCTCTGCCGGCAGATTGACCAAAAAGCTCACGCCAAGATCGCGGTCGTGACCATCCACTCGCTCGATGGCTCGGATATTGAAAGCTACGCCGTCAGTCTATTCCAGCAGTGGGGATTAGGAACGAAAGCGACTAATCGCGGCGTGCTGATCCTGTACGCCATTGACGACCATCGCGACCGCATTGAGGTGGGTTATGGGCTGGAGCCGATTCTGAACGATGCGAAGACGGGTGACTTTGCGCGAGAGGCGGTCCCGCTTATGCGGGCTGGGCGATATGGCCAGGGCCTGCTATTGGTCACGTCGCGCGTGGCGAAGGTCATCGCAGACGACGCCGGGGTTCAGCTTACCAACCTGCAGCCGGAAGCTCCGATTGAGCGCGATAACCAGCGGGGTGGAGGGATGTCAGCTGGCGGAGTAATCCTGCTGATTATTGTCATCCTCATCATTCTTTTCACACCGCTTCGCAGCGTACTGTTCTGGATTCTTTTTTCCGGTATGTTTGGAGGAGGAGGATCCGGCGGCGGAGGCTGGAGTGGCGGGGGATTCGGGGGTGGAGGCGGCGGTGGGGGTTTTGGGGGATTCGGTGGGGGAGGTATGTCCGGCGGTGGCGGATCTAGCGGTAGCTGGTAGCGAGGGCACAAATGGTTCCGGAAAAACTTATTAACGACTTCGTCAGCCGGCTGCGCACAGCGGCCGGAGCGAACCTGGAGAGCGTGATCCTGTTCGGTTCGGCAGTCGCGGGAGATTTTCATCCTGAGTTTTCGAATGTGAATTTATTCTGCGTGATTCGCGACAGCTCATTTGCGGCGCTTGAGGCGCTGGCTCCTGCCGTGAAATGGTGGAATGGGCAGAAACAGCCTCCGCCTCTTTTTATGACCCGCGACGAGATCGAGCGTTCCACCGACGTATTCACGATTGAGCTGCTGGACATGCAGCAGCACCACCGCGTGCTTTTCGGCGAAGACATCGTGCGAGGGCTGTCTATTCCCGCGAACCTGCATCGCGTCCAGGTGGAATACGAGCTGCGGGAAAAGCTGGCTCTACTGCGCCAGCATTTGCTGCTCGCCGCTGGTAACGACACCCGCATGTGGGAACTGCTGCTGCGATCGGTTTCGTCGTTCACCACGCTCTTCCGTCACGCGCTTATTGTGCTGGGGCACGATGCTCCCGTCGGCAAGCGCGAGACGGTGCAGACGTTGGCAAAGCAAATTGGGTTTGATGCCTCGGGCATTTTGGAAGCGCTGGACGTGAGAGAGGGGAGATCCGGACGTAAGAACTTCAAGGTGGCAGACGTTTTCTCGCGATATCTGGGCGCGCTGGAGCAGGCAACCGCCGCTGTTGATAAAATGCTGGACTCAGGTAGCCCGGGTCGTGCATAAAGGTTGCGGATTATTTTTCAGGAGAATGTCATGAGCAAGGCGCTGATCGCAGTAATCGTTATCGTGGCAATTCTATTGCTGGGATGCCTGTTCGTTTTTGCCCAGTACGTGAGCGTAAGGAACACGCTGGTCAGCAAGAACGAGGCGGTGAAGGCGGCCTGGTCGCAAGTCGACATTGTGTTGCAGCGCCGCGCCGACCTGATCCCGAATCTGGTGGAGACGGTGAAGGGCTATGCGCAGCAGGAAGTAACCGTGTTCGGGGATATCGCGAAAGCTCGCTCTGCGCTGCTTTCCGCGGGCACGCCGCAGGAGAAGATCGCGGCCAACGGACAGCTCGATGGAGCACTGGGCCGACTGCTGCTGGTGGTTGAGAATTATCCTCAGTTGAAATCAAACGAGAATTTTCTTCGCCTGCAGGATGAACTCGCCGGGACGGAGAACCGGATTGCGGTTGAGCGCAAGCGTTACAACGACACGCTGCGGGACTACAACACTTACGTGCAGCAGTTTCCCAACAGCATTATTGCAGGGATGACGGGATTCAAGCCGAATGAAGCTTACTTTGAAGCTTCGCCCGGATCACGCGAGGTTCCGAAGGTGAATTTCTCCACTCCGGGTGCAACGGCTCCGCAGGCGACTCCACAGCCGGCGCCCGTGCACTAGGAGTCCGAGGGGAAGTTGTGGATAGTTCTACTGGGGGCCGGTGGGCAGTTCCCAGCCTTCGTTCTTCATTTTGTTGTTGGTCCAATGCTGGAGCTGCTCGAAGAGAGCGGGGTCGATGACGGCGAACCGAAGGCCGACGCGGCCTTCGCCGCCAAACCAGACGATCCGGGCCTTCGCTCGGAAAATTGTCTCGCTGTCTGGCAGCGGGAAGCTGACGTCGAGTAGCCCGGTAAACTTCATTGGCTCTTTTAATCCATCCACGCCCATGCCGCCGGTGCTGAGGTTCACACCCTGAACGCACACTTCTTCACCTTGCTGGTTCTTTAACGCAACCGCAAGCTGGATGCGGGCACGGAAAAACTTCTGCTGCTGGAGGCTGACGTAGGCCAAAGAATCCGCGGCGTCCGCGGAATTCACGTTGATGTTGTATTCCTTCAGCTTGCGGCTGAGCGTGCGGCGCGAGATACCGAGTTGCTCCGCGGCCTGGCTGCGATGACCGCCGCTGCGCTCGAGCGCGCGAATGATCATCTGCTCTTCCATGCTCTCGAGATTGCCGACCGGCATGGAAGCAGCCTGTCGTTGCGCGACCGGATTGCCGGACATGGCGTCTGTGATTTGCGATTTGTGAATCTCAGGATTGCGTGATTCCACGGCCACGCGTGCGATGAGGTTACGCAGTTCGCGAACATTTCCGGGCCAGGAATGCGAGAGCAGCGCGGAAACGGCATCGGGAGCGAAGGAACTGCCAGGATTCTTGAGGCTGAGGAAGTGCTCGGCCAGAGCGACGATATCTTCAGGACGCTCGCGTAGCGGAGGCACGCGAAGCTGAAACTGGCCGAGACGATGGAAGAGATCCTGGCGAAAGCGACCGTCGGCCACGGCAGTGTCGAGATCCTGATTGGTGGCGGCGATGATTCGGACGTCGACTGTGATCTTGCGATGGCCTCCCAGACGGTAGAAAGGAGACCCGTCGAGCACGCGCAACAGCTTGACCTGAGTTTGAACCTGCAGTTCCCCGATTTCATCGAGGAAGAGCGTGCCCTTGTCGGCGAGTTCGAACAACCCGGGCTTGGACGCGTCGGCGCCGGTGAAGGCGCCCTTTTCATAACCGAACAACTCGCTCTCGACCAGGTTCTCAGGCAGGGCGGCGCAGTTGATGTCAACCCAAGGCCGGCTGCGCCGGTTCGAGACCTGGTGAATGGCATGGGCGATGAGTTCCTTGCCGGTTCCGGTTTCACCGGTGACCAGCACGCTCTCGGCATGGCCGGCAACACGGTCCACCATGCGCATGAAGCGATGCATCACCGGGCTGGCGAGTATAAGGTTTGTGCCGTCGATCTCACGTGAAGCTGTGTGTGCGGTCTCGTCTTCATCCGCAGGTTGTGGTTTCGCATTGTGCGCTTTAGCGGGCAACGAACCGGAGATCGCTTTCTCCTCGATTACCGAGAGCAGGGCGATTATTCCTGCCGGCGCGGATTTGCCATCGCGAAGCAACGTAACGGTGAGTTCAGCCGCAAAGGTCTTTTCTGCTTTGTTCTCACACGAGTGTGAAGATCGATGCTGACCGCGCTCGAGCACCCCGGTGAGTATGGTCTTCTGTAGTTGACTCTGCTCAGCGCCGTCCTTCCCTGAGATAAGAGCCGCCAGGTTTTTGCCGAGGACTTCCGCAGCGGTACAGCCGAAGAGCTTCAGGGCAGCTTCATTGCAGCCGGTGATATTGCCTTTGAGGTCGGCGGATATGACCACGATCCCGCCGACTGTGCCGGCATCAATGGTTGGCCTTTGCGGCTGCGAATTGAGATTTGATGGTGGCATCCCGCGCGTTTGGAGTTGATCTTGCCACAGCGGGCAACGGTTGGACTGAGTATGCGGCTTCGGATGATCACGAAAGTAACCTCGCCCCCCGGAAAGGAAATGGAAGTGGGTGATGGCATCGGCCAAACCGATCGAACGCGCATAGGGCCTCTTATAGGTTACTGAAGTAAGCTACTTAAAACCCTTTCGTCGCAATAGCATTTCACTGAACAGGCTCGCCCCGAGGTGTGCGCGGGAAGGACTTCTCGCGCCGCGGACGTTAGTCTGCCGCCTCCCCTGGCAATAGCAGTGACGACGCAATGTCGACTCGGACGAAACTATTTGTCGGGATCACGGTCTCGCTCGGAATGGTGGTGCTGTGCTCCGCCCTCTGGCACTGGCAATCCGCGGACCTGACCCGGTTTGCGTGCTATTTGGCCGTGGCCGTCCTGGCCTCCAGCCTTAAGGTTCAGTTGCCCGGCATCGACGGCACCATGTCTGTGAACTTCCTTTTCATTCTTCTGGGCGTCATGGAGCTCAGCCTGCCGGAGACGCTGGT
This sequence comes from Candidatus Sulfotelmatobacter sp., assembly GCA_049280095.1. GTDB lineage: Bacteria > Acidobacteriota > Terriglobia > Terriglobales > Acidobacteriaceae > Sulfotelmatobacter. The sequence goes on from JBAPPL010000057.1 coordinate 40,257, forward strand.
GATCGGCTGCATGGCCACCCTGATCCAGAGCATCTGGCACACGAGGAATCGACTGGACCCGGTTAAGGTTCTGTTCAATGTTTTCGGCATGATGGCGAACGCCAGCGCGCTCTGCTATGTCGGTTATCACTGGCTGGAACCGAAAGTGGGTGCGAATAAACCTGTCTTGCTGATGATGGCGGCGCTGGTCTTTTTTCTGGCGAATACGCTGCCCATCTCTGTGGTCATCGCGCTCACGGAAAACAAATCGACCCGCAAGGTTTGGAAAGAATGCTACTTCTGGTCGTTTCCTTACTACCTGGTCGGGGCGGCCGCGGTGGGGCTGGTTGGCATCATCAACCAGCGCGCCGGATGGCAGACCTCGCTGCTAGTGCTGCCAGTGATCTATTGGGTGTACCGTTCCTATCGACTGTATCTGGGACGGCTGGAAGCCGAGAAGGAGCGCGTGGAAGTTGAGAAGCGGCACGTGGAGCAGATTGCTTCGTTGAACATGCGAACCATCGAGGCTTTGGCCCTCGCGATCGAAGCCAAGGACCACACTACGCACACGCACCTGCAACGCGTGCGAACCTACGCAGTGGAAATCGCCAAGGAGATCGGTCTGTTGCCGGATGAAATCGAAGCGCTGCGGGCTGCGGCGCTGCTGCATGACATTGGCAAGCTCGCCGTGCCGGAGCACATCATCAACAAACCGGGGCGGCTCACGCCGGAAGAGTTCGAGAAGATGAAGGTGCATCCGCTGGTGGGCGCTGAAATTCTGGATCGCGTTGCCTTCCCTTATCCCGTGGCTCCCATCGTGCGCTCGCATCACGAGCGATGGGATGGTTCTGGGTATCCCGCTGGGATTAGCGGCGATGCGATTCCCATCGGCGCGCGGATTCTGGCGGTCGTGGATTGCCTGGACGCCATTGCCTCAGACCGGCAGTATCGCCAGGCGATGCCGCTGGATCGAGCCATGGATCGAGTGAAAGAAAGAGCTGGAACCTGGTTCGATCCGAAGATCGTAGAGGTTCTGGAGCGCCGCTATGTGGATCTGGAGCGGATGGCGCAAACTCACGAAGACGGCTTTGTCCCTCGCGGATTCTCCCGTGAAGTGCGGATCGAACGCGGCCTCGCTCCGGCGACCGGGTTCGAGAAATGGGCCGACAACTCGCAGAATGATTCCGACTTTCTGACTTCGATTGCATCGGCTCGGCAAGAGGCGCAGGCGATGTTCGAGTTGAGCCAGGATCTGGGAAATTCGCTGAGCTTGAGTGAGACGCTTTCGGTGCTGTCGATGCGGCTGCGCAAGTTGATTGCGTATGACTCCATTGCCGTATTTGTGAACCGGAATGGCTGGCTGCTGCCGGAACTGGTGAGCGGCGAGAACTTTCGCGTGCTGTCGTCGCTGAAAATTCGCGTGGGCGAGGGGTTGTGCGGCTGGGTCGCGGAAAACTGCAAGCCCATCATCAATGGCAATCCGCAGGTAGAGTCGGGCTACGTGGCTGATCCGAAAACCGTGACCTTGTCTTCGGCCTTGGCGGTCCCATTGCAAGGATTGAATGGCGTAGTGGGCGTGCTGGCGATGTATCACTCGACTCAGGACGCTTTTACAGCCGACCATCTGCGGATTCTTTTAGCTGTGGCTTCGAAGGTGGCGCTCTCGGTGGAGAATGCCCTGAAATATCAGCAGGCGGAAAGTTCGGCGACCACGGACTTCCTCACGGGGCTGCCGAATGCGCGCTCGCTATTCGTGCATCTGGCGCAGGAAGTCACGCGATGCCGACGCATGAAGACCTCGCTCGCAGTGATGGTCTGCGACATCGACGGGCTCAAAAAGATCAACGATTCCTTCGGGCATCTGGAAGGCGACAAGCTGTTGCGTGAGTTCAGCACACGCCTGAAGGATGCTTGTCGCGGTTACGACTACGTCGCGCGCATGGGCGGCGATGAGTTTGTTGTCACGGCTCCTGGACTCACGGTGGAAGCGGTCGAAGAAAAGACATTGCGCTTGAACGAAGCGGCGGTCGATGCGGGGCGGCACACTTGCGGACGCGACGTTGTCAGCCTGAGCGTGGGAACGGCTTTTTGTCCGGAAGACGGCTATGACGTGGAGGCACTGCTCGCGGAAGCCGACCGGCGCATGTACTCCATGAAACAAACTCACCACGCCAAACGTTCCGCCAGCAAAGATTCCATTGCGCGCGGCGCCTCCGGAGAATAAATGCGACGCCTGCGATGGAAAATTGCCGGGCACGCGCTGGCCCTGCTGGCAACCGTTCTCCTCGGAGGATTGCTTTCCGCAACGTTAGTGCGCCTGGCGCCGGGCTTCAACGTTGATGAGCGAGAGTTGGATCCGCGCCTGAATGCTGAGAGTCTGCAGGCGCTGCGCGATGCGCGGAATCAAGACCGCAACATCTTCCAGTTTTATTTCTCTTACATGAATCGAGCTGCGCATGGCGATTTGGGAACCTCGCTCGCTCTCGGGCAGCCGGTGCGCACGCTGCTGCGCGATCGCGCGCCGCTCACGCTCCGATTGTTGGTTGTGGGTCTTGGACTTGCGTGGATGCTGACCCTAACCCTGGCATTGAGTGCGGCGTGGCTGCGGCTTTCGGTTTACGACACGCTGACCACGGTGGTGAGCGGAACGTTTCTCTGCCTTCCGGCTGCCGTGCTGGCATTGCTATCTGTGCTGTGGAATGTGCCGGGATCGTTAGCGATTGCGCTGATCGTGTTTCCACACACGTACCGATACGCGCGAAATCTGCTGGTGAAGGCTTATTCACGGCCGCACATCATTACCGCAAGAGCAAAAGGTCTGGGCGAGGCTCGCATTCTTTTCTGGCATGTCGTGCCGGTGGTAACGCCGCAGTTGCTGGCCGTGGCCGGAGTGTCGGTGAGTTTGGCCGTAGGCGCGGCCATTCCGGTCGAAGCTTTGTGCGGGTTGGCGGGAATTGGACAGCTCGCATGGCAAGCGGCGCTGGCCCGCGATCTTCCACTACTGGTCAACATCACAATCCTGGTGACACTCGTAACCTTGTTGGCTAATTCCGGGGCAGATGTAATCGGTCATGTGGTCCGAGGCCAGGAAGCATGAACTTCTGGCGCAAACTGGCTTGCGTAGTTCTAGTGCTGGTGATCGGCGCATCACTCGCCGCGAACTGGCTGGCTCCTGCAGGATACGCCAAACAGTACCGGGAGACGACCAACGCACTGCCTTCGCGCGCGCACTGGCTCGGAACGGACGAGATTGGGCGCGATCGCTTTGCCCGCGTGCTCTACGGAACGCGGATTTCTTTGCTATTGGCTCCGGCCGCCGCTCTGCTTTCAACGCTGATGGCGGCGTTGATTGGAGGACTGGCAGGATATCTGGGCGGCGTCTGGGCGCGGATGGCGATGGCGGTGACCGATTTGTTTATGTCGCTGCCCTGGTTGTTCTTGCTGATCACGGCGCGGGCACTCATGCCGCTGAATGTATCTCCGTTGGTCTCGGTGCTGGTGACATTTTTGTTGCTCGGACTTTTGGGCTGGACTGCCGCAGCTCGCGTGTTGTGCACGACCGCGGGATCGCTGCGTGCGTCAGATTTTGTCCGGCAGGCGCGAGCGGCGGGGCTTCCCGGACAACGGCTGTTTTGGATCCATGTAGTACCTAACTTGAAACCTGTGCTCTACGCGCAGTTTTGGATTTCGATTCCGGTCTTCATCCTGAGTGAGGCCAACCTCGGAATCCTCGGGCTGGGCGTGGCCGAGCCCATGCCCTCTTGGGGAAGTCTGTTGAAAGAATTGGAAGGACTGGTCTCGGTTGGTGAAGAACCATGGAAGTTTGTGCCGTTGATTTTGCTGGTGGTGGTCGTGACCTCGTTTCAGATTTTGCTTTCCAGGCAGGAGGAGTTGGCCGCATGATGCGTCGCGGAGAAAAACTAAAGCAGTTGGTGAATCCCTGCGGAAGGGCAATCGCAGTTGCGGTGCTCTGTCTGGGATTTCTGCTGGGGCAAGCGCCGGCTCAAGGTGGTGGCCAATTAAGATTTTGTCTGCACTCCGAACCGAAAACATTTGATCCGCTGAAGGTTGAGGACGATGCTTCTGGCGCCATCCGTTATTTAACCGGAGGGGTCCTGGTCCGGATGAATCGTCAGACCCAGGACCTCGAGCCTGGTTTGGCGATTTCGTGGAAGGTTTCGAAAGATGGCCGTCAAATCTGGTTTCACTTGCGGAGCGGTATTTCGTTTTCCGATGGCACGCCATTCTCCGCCGAAGATGTGGCTTACACGATTCAGAAATTGATGGATCCGGCGCTGCATTCGCCGACCGGCGATGCTTTTCGTTCGGGAGCGGGGAGTGTCGAAACCAAAGTGATTTCTCCGAGTCAGATCTCGATTCGGTTTCCGGCTCCGGTTGCCGGACTCGATCGCCTGTTCGATCAGGTCGCGATTCTTTCCGAGCATTCGCCGAAGAAGGAGATGGCCGTGCTGGGCCCTTTCATGCTGGCCGACTACAGGCCCGGGTCATCGGTGCTTCTGAAGCGCAATCCCAACTACTGGAAAACCGACGAACAGGGACGGAGACTGCCCTATCTGGATTCGATACAACTCGATATCCAAACTAACCGCGATGTGGAGATGCTGCAATTCAAACGCGGAGAGTTGGACCTGATCAACTCTCTCGACAGCGAATATTTCGACAAACTAGCCGCGACCTCACCGCAACTCGTGCACGATGCAGGACCATCGCTCGATAGCGAGCAGCTCTGGTTCAACGAGGTAGCGAGGTCGCCGCTACCAGACTACAAAAAGAACTGGTTCCGCTCGGCGAGTTTCCGGCGGGCAATTTCGGAAGCGATCAACCGCGACGACTTAAGCCGGGTGGTCTTCCACGGCCACGCCCAGCCCGCCGTCGGGCCGTTCTCGCCGGCCAATAAATTCTGGTTTAGCAGCAAACTGAAGCCTCTGGTCTACAGCCCCGATGAGGCTTTGAAGGAGCTGCAGGTCGAAGGCTTCCGCATGGAAAATGGGACGCTCAAAGATAAAGAGGGCAACGAAGTGGTGTTTTCCATTATCACGAACTCCGGCAATCAATCGCGGGAGCGCATGGCAGTGTTGATCCAGGACGATCTGCAAAAGATTGGCATCCATGTGAACGTGGTTACACTCGACTTCCCTTCCCTGATCGAGCGCATGACCCAGACTTTCGATTACGAAGCGATTCTGCTGGGGCTGACGAACGTTGACCTGGATCCGAACGGCGAGATGAATGTGTGGCTGAGCTCTTCGGAGAACCATCAGTGGAACCCGCAGCAGAAAACTCCGGAGACGTCATGGGAAGCGGAGATTGACCGGCTGATGCGGGCCCAGGCGTCCTCGAGCGATGTGAAGAAACGAAAGGAAGCCTTCGATCGCGTACAGGAAATCGTGGTCGAGCAGGAACCGTTCATCTTTTTGATTAACAAGAATTCGCTTTCCGCAGTTTCGACGGCGGTGCACGGCGCCGCTCCGGTAATTCTGTCACCGCAGACTTTCTGGAACGCGGAATGGCTTACCGTGTCGGGGAAATAATCGAACATTCTTTGCCACGGATTTTCACGGATCACACGGATCTGAATTTTAGGAACTGGACGGGCAATTAAAGATGGCGTCCGAGGCTTTGCAAAACCAGACTCTCCTGTCGGCGCAGCTCTCGGTGCGCTATGCCGGCAAGCCGGCCGTTCTCCGCGACGTGCAGCTGGAAATCCAGCGTGGCGAAGTGCTGGGGTTGGTGGGGCAAAGCGGTTCGGGCAAGAGCACGCTCGCCCTGGCGATCCTCGGGCTTCTCGATAAGAGGGCGCAGGTCGAAGGCAGAATAAGATTGCAGGAATCCGACCTCTTGCAGCTTTCCGAACGCGAGCTTCGCTCTCTGCGAGGACGCGCCGTTGCTCTGGTTTTACAGAGTCCCCTGTCGTCTCTGAATCCTGCACTCAAGATTCGAACCCAGCTCAAAGAAGCATGGAGGGCTCATGCTTCGGGCACGACCGCAGACTGCGCGAATGCGATCCATGCTTCCTTGCAGAGTGTTTCCCTGCCCACTGATGACGATTTTCTACGTAAGCATCCTTCACAGATGAGCGTGGGCCAAGCCCAGCGCGTGCTGATTGCCATGGCAGTGATGCATTGTCCAGCGCTGCTCATCGCCGACGAAGCCACCAGCGCTCTCGATGTGATTACGCAATCCGAGATTCTGGCGCTGTTCCGCAAACTGAACCGCTCGACAGGGATGGCGATTCTCTATATTTCTCACGATCTCGCTTCCGTTGCGGAGATTTGCGATCGCATCGCCATTCTGCATAAAGGCGAGATCGTCGAGTGCGGAGCGACCGCGCAAATTTTCGCTCATCCGCAACACGCATACACTCAGCAACTAATGGCGGCGATGCCGCGACTACACCCGTCGGCCGCGCAGTTGCCAATGAAGGCCGAGACAGCAACAGCGCGATAAAATTATCCGCAGCCGGATTCCCTGGGATCGCCCTTCGATCCTCAGCGGTACCCATTTCCAGCTAAGCCGAAGTAAGAGCAGCTCTGAAGCCGAGGCGGGACAAACTGTCCCACGCCCTCCGTCGAAGGACAGAGTGGCCCAGAGTTCTCGTTCTGGTTCTCTGATCTCCAATCATAACAATCACTTACGGGCGACGAATTGGCACGACCCGTGCACAACCGAAGGCGGGTACGGCACTATTTCGCTCCACATTCGTTTGCACCAGACAGGAAAGGTGAGACTTATGTTGCACAGATTGAAACCTACGAGCCCGGGTCGAGACCAGCGTCATAGCGCAGCTTGGGGAAAGTGCCTGAGCATGCTGCTTGTCCTGGTTGCCGGAACTGCCTTCGCCCAAAATCCTGGAGGTGACGGCCGGTTCGTGGGCAAGTTCGCTCCGGACCTCGCGCCCATTGCCGCGCGAGCCCATGGTGCGGCGGCTAGTGAGACCGTGAATGTCATCGTGCAGTACAAACAGGTTCCTCAGACGGCGCAGGAGGGTCGAGTGCAACGCCTCGGCGCCCGCCTGAACTCCAGACTCCACGTGGTCAAAGGCATCGCGCTCACCGTTCCGGTGAACGCGCTACCTGCTTTGGAGGCCGACCCTGACGTGGTTTCCCTGACCATCGACCATCCCATGAAGGAATTGGATGACACATCGGACGTGGCCACGGGCATGGCTTCGGCCTGGAACGCGGGTTACAACGGGGCCGGAATTGGCGTTGCCGTGATCGACAGCGGCATTAACGACAGTCACCCCGATCTGTGGAATTCCAACCAGACTCACTCGCGCGTCGTTTATCACCAGGATTTTACGGGCACTGCAACATCCAATTCGAGCGGCGCAAAATATGACCTGTACGGTCACGGCACCCACGTCGCGGGAATCATAGGCGGCAACGGTTACCTCTCCAGCGGAAACTACATCGGAGTCGCACCTGCGGTAAACCTGGTTGACCTGCGCGCACTTGACGTCAACGGCGTCGGCACTGACAGTACGGTAATCGCGGCCATTCAGGAAGCCATTACACTGCAGAGCACTTACAACATCCGAGTCATCAACCTGTCGCTCGGACGCGGCATTTTCGTCAGCTATACCCAGGATCCTCTCTGCCAGGCAGTGGAATCAGCCTGGAAAGCTGGGATCGTGGTGGTGGTCGCGGCGGGCAACTATGGCCGCGTGAGCATCAACGGCAGCAACGGATTTGGAACGATTACGGCTCCGGGCAACGATCCCTTCGTGCTTACCGTGGGCGCCATGAAGAGCAACGGATCGTCTTCTCCCGCGGCCGAGACCAAAGCCAGTTTCAGTTCCAAGGGCCCCACCACTTACGATCACGTGGTGAAGCCCGACATCATGGCCCCCGGCAACGACATCGTGTCGTTGGCAGCTCCCGGCGCAACCCTGGAAGCAAATTATCCAGGGGAGTTGGTCACCGGCAACGATAAGAACCACGATTACTTCACGCTGAGCGGCACCAGCATGGCGACGCCGGTCGTCGTCGGAGCGGTGGCATTGCTTCTGCAGCAGAACAGCGCTCTGACTCCAGACCAGGTGAAGGCGCGTCTGATGAAAGATACCTACAAACAGTTCCCCAACTCCAGCAGCGCTTACGTTCCCCATCTGCAGCAAACGTTCACTGACTTCTACGATCTGCTTTCGGTGGGTTCGGGTCTGCTTGACATGCAGAACGCCGTCGCAGACACCAGCCTGGCTCCGGCCACCGTGGGCGCAGCGTTGTCTCCTTCGCTCGTCTACAACCCGTCCAATGGCGTAGTTTCCCTGGTTGAGGGAAATGGCAGCGTCGCTGCGGGCTCTGTGGTCTGGGGATCTTCGGTGGTTTGGGGAGCTTCGGTCGTTTGGGGCGCAAACGTAAGCGGCAGCTCTGTGGTTTGGGGTGCCGGGTTGCCCTGGAATGACAACCTGCTGAGCGCTTTTAGCGTGGTCTGGGGTTCGAGCACCGGGACGGGCACGCAAGCTACAAGCGTAGTTTGGGGTGCGGCGGCGTCGACTGCCGACGGTGCGTTCTCTGATGCCGGAGACGATGAGCAGTAGCCGTGTGTAATAACCAGGGAAAGGAGAAGATATGCAGCGAAATCCACGGCTAACGAAGACCTTCATCGGCGGAATGGCCCTGGCGGCGATTGCCGGCTCGGTGTACTCCGGACTCGCAAGCCACGCCCTCCACCCGGGCTACGCGCTGGCTGTGCTGGCGCTGGCGGCCGCAACATCGCGGATGAAAATCAAACTGCCGGGCATTGACGGCAACATGTCAGTCAACTTGCCCTTCCTCCTTATGGCTGTGGTGAATCTGAGCGCAATCGAAGCTGTCTCCATCGCCTGCCTCTCGACGGTTGTGCAGTGCTGGCCGAAATCAGCCAGCAAGTTCCGGCCGGAACAGATGCTGTTCAACGTGAGCATGATGGCGTTTGCCGCCAGCATGGCCAACTTGATCTGGAATGCGGGCTGGCTGGGAAGATCAGCCTGGGCTTCCGAGCCGCTCTTGCTGGCCTCGGCAACCGCCACGTTTTTTGTGGGACAGACTGCTCCGGTGGCCGGCATCATCAAACTGGCCGAGGGCACGGCCATGCGCCGCGTCTGGTTGAGCATCGTTCGACTCTCATTCCCTTATTACGTACTTAGCGCCGGCATGACCTCCATGGTGAATATGGTCAGCCATCACCTGGGCTGGCAAGCAGCGTTGGTGGTCTTCCCGGTGATGTATGGCGTCCACCGCTCTTACCGGCTGTACTTTCACCGGGCCGAAGAAACTCCACGCACGATACTGTTGGCCAAAGCCGCCCGCGCCGGGGCGTGAGAAATATCGGAATCAGAGTTGGAGCGAAGGCCGCCCTTGCAGGCGGCCTTCGCTTTTGTCCCATGTATCCCTCGAAGCACGAATCACGCGCCCTGCGGCTGGGTGGGCGCAAATGGTTTGCTTTCGCAAAGCAAAAGGCCTAGATTTGACCGCGCGTGCACGACCTGAAAGTTCCAGAAGCAGGTGCCCAATGCGAAATAGTTGGTTCCTGATTTGCATCCTTGGCATGTCCTGCGCTTTGTGGGCCCAAGGCGATCAAGCATCCTGGACGAATTTGAGCGTCCTACATCCGGGGCAGAAGATTCAAATCGTCGAAATGAACTCTCACAAACATTCTGGAACCTTCGTGAGTTTTTCTGAGACCGCGATCTTGTACCAAGACAACGCAGGTGGACAGACTATTCCGAGGCAAGACGTTCACCGCGTAAGACTCATGGAAAACAAGCACCATTTGCGCAATGCCCTTATCGGCGGGGTTGTGGGCGCAGGAGCGGGGGCCGGAATCGGCGCCGGGTCGTGGGAGAACAATGGATTCGTAGGTGGCAAGGGAGTCGGTGCAGCGGTCGGCGCAACCATAGGTTTCGCAGCCGGCACAGTCGTCGGTGTTCTCCTCCCAGGCCACCACACGATTTACCGCGTAAACTAACACTCGCGTGGACGAGATCAGAACGCGCGCCGCCGACCCCGGGGATGCCGAAAATATTTCGTATCTGGTGAACGCCGCGTTCCGCCCCGAACGCTTCTTCATTGAGGCGGATCGCACCAATCCAGACAAAGTGCGGGCGCTTCTTGAGAAAGGCAAATTCCTGTTAGCCGAGGATGCCGGCGCTTTGGTGGCCTGCGTCTACGTTGAAGTTCGCGGCGAGCGGGGATATTTTGGCTTGCTTGCGGTCGATCCCGCCCGCCAGCGAAGTGGCATGGGATCCCGTCTGATCGGCGCTGCCGAACAGCACTGCCGCGCCGCCGGCTGCCGTTTCATGGACCTCACCGTCGTGAATCTGCGCAAGGAACTACCCGCATACTACCGGCGCCGTGGCTACGTGGAAAATGGAACCCTGCCTTTTCCCGACGACCAGCATCCTCCCAAAATGCCCTGCCGTCTGGTCAAAATGTTCAAACGTCTGGGAGATTAGCTCGTCGCCGACCGGCCAGAAATCGCTCCCGCATCAACCGCTCTTGGCTCGAATTCGGGCGCCGCCCCGGCCAGAAGCCACTTTGAGGAGCAAATTTATTAACCGAAATTCTCCTGCTTTGGCGCTACAATACGACTGCGAGAGTGCAGGCTTGCGCATCTCGGGGTCTTGCCATAGCCGGGCGGCCTTGGCACTCAGGCAGGAGTGAAGTTTCTCGGGACCTTCACTCAGAAGGAACGATGATATGACGAACCGCATATTCATGACGCTTCTGTTGTCGACGGGGCTGGCGCTGTCCGCCTTCGCGCAGCAGACTACTTCGAGTTCGAGCGCGCAGCCGGCAACATCATCAACGGGCCAAGCCGCTCCTGCTTCACAGCCCATGGCGGTCTACCATAGCGAGCCCTTGCAGTCTCCTCAGCGCCAGGATTTCTGGGACGGCGACGAGCCCAGCCTCACCTGGCTCGTCCTGCATCCTTTCGCCAGCAAAGCCTACGTTCGGCGCCATGTTCAGCCCATTCAGGACCGAGTGAACGAACTCGATGAGATCACGGCAGACAGCAGCCGCATGATAAAGGAAGTCGATGCCCGTGCGCAGCATGGCATCCAACTGGCTTCTGAAAAGGCCAGCCTCGCCGATGAGCACACGCAAGACGCGGCCAACAAGGCTCAAATGGCGCACCAGACAGTTGCCTCCCTCGACACCCGCCTCGCCACCGACCAGACCGTGGTCGGAAACCTCGATCAGTACAAATCCGGCGCTCAGACCGAACTTCGCTTCCGACCCGGCCAGACTGTGTTGAGCAAGCAGGCCAAGGACGCGCTCGATGAATTAGCCGCGCAATTGAAGGGTCAGCACGGTTACATCATCGAAGTGCAGGGCTTCTCCGCAGGCCGCGGCCAGGCCGCCATCCTCAACTCCAAGAAAATGGCGGATTCCGTCGAGCGTTATTTGGTTCTGAACCAGGAAGTTCCGGCCTACCGCATCTACGTGATCGGGATGGGCAACACTACTGAAGAAAAGCATAGCGTTGGCACACGCATCGAAGTCAGCCTGCTGAAAAACGATCTCGAGCAGACTGCCAAGCAATAACATTCAACGACCGTGCTTTCATGTTCCCGCGGGTATTAATCCCCGTCTACCATTCTTGTGCTTCAACCTCCCTCCACTTACCTCGTCTACGGAAACTTGAGATGACGTTAGTGACCTAGCCAGCACTTTCGGGCCGTTGTTTTCTCTACTGATTAGAGGAGAATGCTGGAAACGGGCGCGACCAAGGCTACGACCGCAACATCCAAAGCTATGGGCAGGAAAAAGTTGTGAGGCGGAAAAAGGGGCCAGCATGAACTTCGGAGAACCGGCGGATCAGGAGAAGAATCGAATTCTGGCGGGACAAAAGGCCGGAGCGCCGCAGGATCAAGATGCAGACGAAGCTCGCAGAATCCGCCGCCTCCAGGTCATGATGAGCATGGTAACGTCAGTGATCAGCCAGGACCCCGGCCTCACCGTGGAAGAAGCCTCCGAGCTCGCAGCCGGCGCCAAACGCGCCGCGCTCGCCATGTTTCCCGACAAAGAACTGGCTTACGATCTGCTCTACAAGCCCCGCTTGCAGCGCTTGATGCGGGAACGCTTCCGGCTGCAGTGAGCCTTGATTCGTATCGGGGTATGCCTTCAGGCACTGCGCACTGCAGCGTTATTCATCCACCACAGAATTCCGCAGCGTCCCCACGCCTTCCACGCCGATCTCCATTACATCTCCCGCCACCACCGGTCCCACACCCTGCGGCGTCCCGGTCGCGATCAGATCACCCGGAAAAAGCGTCATAACCTGCGCGATGTATCGGATGACAACCTCCAGCGGAAAAATAAAATCCCGCGTATTCCCTGACTGCCGCACCGCTCCGTTGACACGCGTCTCCACCCCAACCCCGGCCCATGGATCAAGATCAGATGCCTCCACCACCACCGGCCCGACCGGACACGACGTGTCAAATCCCTTGGCCCGCGCCCACTGCCCATCTTTATTCTGCCAGTCGCGCGCCGTCACATCGTTCAGGCAGGTGTAGCCGAGAATGTACGGCCGCACGTCCTCATCCGCCGGAAGCTGGTAGCAAGTCTTGCCCATGACCACGCATAGCTCGCCTTCGTAATCCACTCGCTCCGAGCCTTTCGGCCGCCGCACAACGCCGCCCGGCCCCAGCAGCGCCGAATTAGGTTTGAAGAACAGCAGCGGTTCTTTAGGCACTTCGTGACCAAGCTCCGCCGCATGTTCGCGATAGTTGCGGCCCACGCACACGATCTTCGAAGGCCGCACCGGCGCCAGCAACGCAGCCTCGTCGAGGGCAACCGGGTCGATCCGGCGCGTGCGCAAACCCTCCACATCACCATCGGATTCTTCCGGAGCCGTGAGCAGAATCCGCAGGATCGACTCGCGTCCCGCGACCGGCTCGACCAGCCCGTAGTGAGCTTCACCATTCAGTTGAAAGCGGCAGTATTTCATCGTCCTCTATCTAACCACGAGACCCGGAAATTCCCCCAAACTTTTTTCCAGTGTCATCCCGACCGGAGCCTGATCGTCACTTCCCTGCTCTGTCATCCTGAGCGAAGCATGATCGTCCGATAGGACGGTCGTGCGTAGTCGAAGGACCCCTTGTACGAAAGTGCCGCCACGGCCTATGCAAGGAGTTTCTATGACTGCCCCGCACTTTCATCTGCCGAACACTGGACCGCCTCTACCCTACGGCACTCTCTCGCTTGCTTCCTCCGACCGCACACTCTCATTCCCCCGCAAATCCACCGCCGACACCGAATAAAAATATCTCTTTCCGGAAACAACCTGCACATCGCGGAACGCCGGTATTTTCACCAGCTCGGAGTTCACCTTGAGCGGCGTACCACCTTGCTCATGACGATAAACGTTGTACCCGGCAAGGTCCGCGTCGGAAACCGGCGCCCAGATCAAGTCGATGAACGGCTGCTGCCCTGGCCCGGAAAACACAGCCTGCAACCCCGAGGGCACGGCTGGCGGAAATACATCATCGGCAACAACTTTTACTTCGGGCGTGTCGTCGCCCTCGATCGACACTTCCGGTTTTCCTGCCTGCGCGATTACTGTGAAAGTTGTTACCCGGTAGTAGTAGGTCTTCTCCCATTCGAAACTCTGATCCGTGAACGAAAGATTTTTCTCCATTCCGGCGTCGCGTTCACCCACCAGGATCTCTCGTCGACTACCGTCGATCCGGCGATAGACGCGGTAACTGTAGTGCAGAGGGTTGGAACTGGGCAGAGATAACACCGCGCCGCTCCACTCGAGCACCACACCCTGTGCCATAATTCGAGCGCTGAAATCAGTTGGCGCAGGTAAAGTCTCCGCAAGTGGAACGCGCACCTGATTCGACAATCCGGCAGCGTGGCCGTCCCGGTTCAACACTTCTACGGCGTAGGTCATTGAACCGAAGACATCGCGAACCCGCCCGTCGCGCGGCAAAGTGTCGGTATAGCTGGCTGTCAACTTCTGTCCGCCCGCTTCATTCTTGCTCGCGAAATCAGCCGGCGGCGCAGCCTCACCAACCGGCGTACCGGACGCGGTAAGGGTCGGGCCAAGGCTCCGGCAAATATTCGTCTTACCTAAGTAGCGCACCCGCTGCCGGTCCATTGTTCGCGGAGGGATGGTCCAGGTAAGCGTAACTTTGTCGCCTTTGCGCACAGCCCGTAGATCAGCCGGCGGCCGCGGCAGCTCAAGCGTCGGCGGAAGCGGCGGCCCGATCGCAGCGCAACCGGCCAACCAAGCCAACGCCGCCAGCCCGAGCCATCGTCCTTGTAGAAGCTTCATGCGCGGAAACTACAGAGTACATCACTTGCGCGGCTCGCGTTTGTCGCGCATCGTCTCACTTCGCGAGGCGGTTGTACTTCTGCAGCACTTCCCGCAGTCGATCATGGGGCAGCGCTACAACGGTATGCCCGTCTATGCCGGTCATTGTATTTGCCGCGACCATGGCGTTCACCACAGCTTCCTCGGTCGCTTGCACTGTCGCCAAGAAAATTGGATTGATGTCATCATTGGGCAGCATACTGATTTGAATGGCATGGCTCGCCGATGCGGCCCCCGGATTCGCCGTAGAGAAAGCGATGAAGATGTCTCCCGACCCATCCCCCGAATAACTCCCGTCCCTCCCCAGCCCGAGCGACACTCTCTTGGCGACGCGCTTTAACTGGGCGGGAATCAACGGAGCATCCGTCGCCACCACAACGATGATCGAACCCACATCGTCATCCCAGACCTTCCCTCCACCAATCTCGCGGCCCACAGGAACACCTGCAATCCGCAACTGATCGCGCTGACCGTAGTTGCACTGCACCAGCACGCCAACGGTGTATCCACCATATTTCGCGGCGAGCACTCGTGAAGCCGTGCCAATGCCGCCTTTGAATTCGTTGCAAATCATTCCCGTCCCGCCGCCCACGTTCCCTTCTTCCACTGGACCGCCATGTGCGCCATCCAGCGCATGAAAAACGTCCTCAGGCTTCACATGAAATCCATTCGTGTCATTCAAGTATCCATCCCAGGTTTCGGCGACAACCGGCAACGACCACGAATAGCCCTCTTTATCAGGCCCGCCATGTTTCAAACGCCAGGCGATCACGGCATCGCGAACCACACCCACGCTGTGCGTGTTCGTGATCATCACTGGGCCCTCGAGAAAGCCAGATTCCTCAACCCACGTCGTGCCCGTCATCTCGCCATTACCATTCAGCGTGAACCACCCGGCAAACACCGAATCACTCGACACTTTCCCCCGTGGAAACACCGCCGTCACCCCCGTTCGCACCGGCCCCACGCCCACCTTCAAAGCTCCGTCGCCGGAGATCAGCGTGGTATCGCCAACCTCTACCCCTTTGACATCGGTAATCGCATTCAACGGACCCGGCATACCATCGAAAGGCACTCCTAGATCTCGCGCCCGAGGGTTAGTCTGGCTACCGGCACAAGGCACGAGAACTGCCCAACCAGCCAAAACAATTAGGAAGGCTCTTATCTCGGTCTGCATCATGGCCTCCACAGTATCAAATAGTTTCCCTCTCGCATCCGAGAAATGTCGGAACACAAGCAGACCGTCTGCGGTGCAGTGCGGAAATGAACCATCACACGGACAAGCGTTTAGAACAATGGCATCGCAGGGAGGGCGGCGTTTCATTCAGCACGGCAAGACATTGAACCTTCAATGTCGTGAGAAGTTGCTGGTGCCGGGAGGGGGAATCGAACCCCCACAGAGCTTTCGCCCCTGCGGATTTTAAGTCCCTCTCCCGAGTATCCTGCCCGCAATTTCAGCAAGTTACAAGCACTTCCGTTGCAACAAGAGCCGTCCTGCAACGAGGAACGGGCATAGATCGGGCATATGGAAACTGGGCTTCTAACCCCGTTCATGCGAGGAGAGGGCCAACATGGGGTTATTGATTTTCTTCTTTCTTCTTTTTCCTTTTCGCCTTAAACCCGACGCCTTCCAGCACCCTCACAGCATCTCGGGTAGTGAACTGAGACTTGATTAGCCCCGCGGCCTCGGCAAAGACCTGGTTAACGGGAAATCTCTTT
Source organism: Candidatus Sulfotelmatobacter sp. (assembly GCA_049280095.1). Classification (GTDB taxonomy): domain Bacteria; phylum Acidobacteriota; class Terriglobia; order Terriglobales; family Acidobacteriaceae; genus Sulfotelmatobacter. The sequence continues at coordinate 56,286 of JBAPPL010000057.1, forward strand.
TTCCCAACTCTCACGTAAATCTCGTTAATCGGTTCGGCTTTTATCGTCGCCAGTTTGTGTTCGACCGTTTCCTTGTCGAGGGTGACCTTGTGTCCTGCTACGGTGAAGTGCTCCTTCTGAGACAAGAAAAGCCTCCTTTCTCAGAAATATATATGTTTATTTGATGTCTCTCTCTAGCCTTCGCTTCTCAATCAAGAATGACAATTCCTCCTCTTCCTCCTCCTCACCTGTAACCTTTCTCATCGTCGGAGGTCTAAACTAGTACACGGGAATTCCAGCCTTCCGCACCTCCATCCCCTGTCTTAAGCCTACCTAATGAATCCCCCTAGACGACACGAAGACGTTCTCGACCGAAAGGCTCCAGCTCGCGATCTACGTCCACGCCAGCCAGCGGCTTCCCTTCTCTCGCTGCGAGGCTGGGGCCAGTGGCAAGATTCGCTTCGTCTTTGACGATCCCGCAGTGGTAGGCCCCCCAGGTGGAACTTGAGTTTGACCGAGGCGCGGAGGTCGCAGCATCGGACCTCTTTGCTTCGCAGAAATATCTTCGCCGCCGTATGAGCGAAGCACTTGAAAACCGGAAAATCGAAAACTATGCCAGGAACAAATCGTCCCAATAGGAACCAAAACCCTCAACCGAAACCCATAGAACAAATTAGCGTCAGCGAGAAGGACGGCCTGCTTGCCGAAACTGTCTATCTCGAAAGCCACGATGTACCTGTCCAGTTCGCAATCAAACGACTCGGAGGTATCACCATCGAACCATGCTTGAAGACCGACACTCGGCAGATTGTTCCGCCGTCGACCACCGCCCTAATGGCCAAACCGGGGGTGGTTTTGCTCCCCTCGGCATCCACAGCATACGGCTCACAGGAGAATCTGGTTGCCGATATCAAGACCTTCATCCATCGGTATGCCGATGTCTCCGAGTTCCGAGAGGACCTCACTGCTCACTTCCTGTTGATGACGTGGGTGTACGACCTCTTCACTGCCGTGCCTTACTTGCGTTTTCTTGGCGAGCCGGGGACAGGCAAGAGCCGTATGCTTCAGGTCGCCGGACACCTGGCCTATAAGGGCATCTTCGCAGGTGGCGCGACTACATCGTCGCCCTTGTTCCGGCTGATTGAGGTCTATAGAGGAACGCTCGTCATCGACGAAGCGGACTACAAGGCGAGTGACGCATGGACCGACATCATCAAAATCTTGAACGCGGGATACATGAAGGGCGTCCCGGTGCTCCGGTCGGAGAAAGTCGGGGACACCTATGAACCAAGGCCCTACGATGTTTATGGGCCGAAGATAATCGGGAATCGTTTCCGATTCGACGATTGGGCTCTCGAAACGCGGTGTATCACGCTGGAAATGGACGAACAGCAGCTTCGCCCAGAGATTCCCAAGCAGCTACCGCCGAAGTTCTATGCTGAGGCGCAGGACCTTCGGAACAAACTCCTTCAATGGAGGTTCGACAGGCTCACCGAGGTCAAACCGGATGAATCGGCTCTGTTGCATCTTGAACCACGCCTTACGCAGATTGGCACGCCGATTTACAGCGTATCGGCCAGTGAGAAGTTCCGGAAGCAGCTTGTGCAATTTCTAAGCGACTATGGTCGAAAACAGCAAACAGAGAAGCCCCAAATCCTGGTTGTCGAGGCGCTGGCGTACCTGATGAACGAACTTCAGACTGGGAAGTTCACTGTCCAAGCCGTCACCGACGAGGTGAACCGGCGTTGTGCAGAGCGAGGTACTGCCGAAACATCGGCCAAAACGGTGGGTGCCTTGCTAAGGTCGGTTGGGTTCAAGCCCACTCGAACGGGCGAGGGATATCGAATCACAGTTAGGCGCGGAGAATTGGAAGCTCTGCAAGCAAAATATCCAGTGATTTGTGATGACGCAATCCCGGTTACCTTGGCCGAGCTTGCCGCAGAAGGTGCGCTAGTGAACTGATGTACTTGGTGAACTTCGTGTACGTGCACGATGCACTTCCACGCACTTCCTCTGTTCTCTCTGAAATTTTTATTTAGGGGGTTGGGAAGGGCCACGGCGACGGTCCGCTAGGACGTTCACAATGAACACAGGTTCACCCAGAGTTCCCAGTGTCTCCCCTGCAGAAATGTCCACGCTAACACTTGTTCTCAGCAACTTGCAGGGTTTTCACCTGGAATTTCGGCTTCCGCAGTTTTAAGAATTTAGCCACTCCGAGTAAGACCGCTTAATTCCAATATTTTCAGCAATTTCCGGACGCTTTAGAGGCAACCTCGCATTTCGGGCCGAATCGCTAAGGTGAAGCAAGTAAAAGAAATCGGAAGTGGCCGGCAGTTTCTTGAGGTCGTCGGCGTGACTCGCAGGGCCAAGGCAGCATCGATTGCTATTTCGTCAAGTTCAACAAGTCCCATCCCAGAGCACGAGTGAGAATAATTGCGAAACCCACCAGTGCGAGAAACGCAATCGTGAACGCGGTTCTATAGAAACCTCGCATCCACCTCACCTCGATTTCGCGTTTCTTTCCTTCATCAGAGGTTTGCCCGCGCCGCAGATCATAGACAATATTCACACCAATCGCGCCAAATAGCATGGCGACTCCAAGGCTGATATTTAGGCCTTCCGCCCGGACGATTCCGGCGACAATCGATACACCGCCCAGGGCAAATACAACACGCGGGAATAGATGCAACTCCTTGAACGTGAGCTGTGAGGTGAGATTGTCGGGCATAGTAGCCAAGCATCCTAAAGCCTACTCTTCCGGATTGACAAGCTCACTGAGACCAGTAGTGGGGCGACGTGCTGTGTGTACCTAAGTCAGGACGGGCTTAAGAGCGGGGCTGCTTGGGGTCATTCTGGTTTGTCTCCCAACCCTTCCACCAGTCTGGGTCCCTCTCGATTCTCGACAGCATCTCCTTACGTCGAGCGCATTCCTCCGCGTTCTCCCCCGAATAATTGCACCAAGCCGGAAACAATCCCCAGCAACAGGAAAAGAAGAACGCGAACTTGCAGAATCGCATCACGAGCATACTTGTGCTCCCGGCGAAAAGACCACCCTCAGTTCCGGTCACGAGTGCGGCCAGGGCGAGAGCGAAAAGCGTCAGCAAGCCGACTCCCCCGCAGAAGACTTTCAGGTTTCCGACGAGGTTTTCTGACCAAACGTGCTGGCGGAACTCTGTGAGCCGCTTGTCCTCGCTAGGTTGTCCGCTGGGTGAGTGCATCACTCCTCGCAAAAACGGGGTTGCGCGACGATCTCAAGGGGAGGACTGGCATGTTAGCACATTGTTGCGTAAACACGATTTGTCGGAGTTAAACAACAGGCCATGATGCCAGTTCATGGCCGACCTGCTCGTTCGCTTGGGAACCCGGATTAGGAAGCTGAGGAAGAAGCGCGGCTGGACTCAGGTCGAAATGGCTGAGCGGGGTGGGGATTGATCGGAGCTTTCTAGCAGACGTGGAGCGGGGGAAGCGGAATGTGTCCATCCTCAACGTCGAGGTGATGGCGAAGGGACTGGGGGTCTCCTTGTCGCAATTGTTCTCTCGGCTGTGAGCACTAGCCCGACGGGCTGTAAACGAAAAATGCTAGCGTCCCCGATGACAAAGCCCACCCCCAGATACCAGAACTTGGAACCGCGAATCGCGGCAATGAACGAAAACACCGTAGACAATAAGGCCGCACCTAAGAGCACCTAACAAAACCGTCACCCTCGACGGGCAAGAAGAACGGTCCCATAAAATCACCGCAGCTTATCAACTTCCGCAGCGACCCAAGACAGATGAGCCCGGTGAGGGGCGGCCCGCTTGGCAGCGCCGCCCCACGCGCGAGGGGCTGGGACCGTTAGGGAGTGCAACCAAGGATTACGGCACAACCTAGGGCCTGAACAACGAGATTTTGCAGGCCCTTATCGATGTACGGCGCCGAGATAATCTGTTTGCCGGAGTCGTCGGTCATGGAGAGGTCGTAGGTGGTATCGCTGGTTCCGCCTGGGTAGTAGTAGATTCCATTGAAACCTTTGGCTCTGCTGAAGGCCCAGAAAGACCAACCGTAATTGGCCAGCGGGTAGAGGCCATTGTGGGTGCTCGTATCACCTTCTGGGCGCTCCACGATGTACTCCGCTTCGTTCCCGACATTCACGCAGGGCTTGGGACAAAGGTCGACTCCTGATGGGGACTTTACCCCTGCCGGCGCGCTTATGGTGCCCGTGGCGACTTGAGGAATAGTGTGATCAACGATCGTGTAGCTTACGGATGTGGCGCTGTTGCTCTGCACATAGACGTAAATGTCATCCCCTGGGTTGACGTTGAACAGCTGCGCATTGGGGCCCGGAAACCATTCCACCCACGCATTCTCGCCGGAGCCTCCGATCCCAATACCGTCGCAGGATTCGCTGATATCCACGCCGGTTTGCGCAACGTTATTCTGATTACCGTGGCCCTTTAATGGAAAACCGCCCAGGCCAACCCAGAATGCCGCTTGGTCGTTGTCGTCGTCGCAGATGTTGCCTCCCCCGTTGGCGAAAGCCTGTTGCGGGACCGGCACGTTGAACTCGCCCGTTACCCACGAAAAAGACTCCTTGTTGCTCCACTTGGTGCTCGACAAGGTATTTACCACGCCGCTCCAGTTGCTTGACGTAGCCGAGGTGGCCCCGAACGTCGTTCCTTGCTCTCCGGCTGCAGCCGGGGAGGCGGTAGCCAGGCTACTGCGCGCTTTGCGTGGCTTGAGTTCACCGTACCAGCGGTTATGCGGATTGCTCATCAGCAGCGCTAGTCGCGTCCATTGGCGATAGCCGTCCGGGTCTTGTACCTTGTCCGGCCGTAGAGGAATGCCGTAAGCGGCTAGTTCTTCGTCCGACGCGGCCAGGGCGTTGAAGCCCTCCGGTGGCGCCGGATACGTGAAAATACCCTCGATGTTGGTGGGAATGGTTGCAGAGGATTGGTAAAGAGAGCGCAGTGCATCGCTCTGCGCCGCCGTCGTTAGAGTTAAGCCAAAGCTAAGAACAGCTGACACGAGTGTCACTGAGAATTTGCTGGTCATATTTCCTCCTTGGAATTTTGTTTTTGCAGTTTTTCTTGCTGGACCTCGACCGGGGTCAACCCGTCGTTACGATCCTGGGTCCAGTTACATCGACTTCCGCAGCGACTCCAGACAGATGAGCCAGCCTCCGTCCGGGCCTTGGGCAACGTGCCACCTGCCGGTCCGGCCACAGTCGCGTAACGCTTGTCCCGTCAATCCGGTAACCGCCTCGGCTTCTCGAAGCCCCACCATGTCCACCTCGCAGCTACAAGCCGGGCACCAACCCCGTATGGATCGGCTCCGACGTATGATCAGCACTCGGTCAGTTTCGACCGTTATCTCGGTCCTCTTATGAGCAGCCATTTCACCCCCATGTGCTTTCCCGAGGCCTGAAATCGTGATACATTGCTCGCCAAATTTGGTTTGGCTTCTGGGCCCTACCTCTGAACGGGACGTATCCTGCCCAAAGTGGCTCTCAGAAGTCTTTAGAAAGTCCTCAGGTTTTCTCAGGATTTATCAGGGCTGGGCTATGAGCGAGGAACCAAAGCACTTCTACGAGTTCGGCTCCTTCCGCTTGGATCCCGACAAACGGCTCTTGCTGCAGGACAATCGGCCCGTTCCCCTCCAACCCAAAGCGTTCGAGACGCTGCTGATGTTGGTGCAGCACAGCGAAGCCGTCGTTCTGAAGGACGATCTGATGAAGTCGGTCTGGCCCGACACTTTCGTCGAGGAGTCCAACCTGGCACAGAACATTTTTGTGCTGCGCAAGACACTGGGAGAGACGGCCGGAGAGCACCACTACATCGTTACCGTGCCGGGACGTGGGTACCGGTTCACGGAGAAGGTGCGGTTGGTTCCTCAGCCGGACGATATAGTGTTGCAGAGCCGCTCAATCACCCACGTGGTGATTGAGGAGAAAAGGTCGCCCCACCGGGCGTGGCTTTCGATTGGCGTGATTGTGATCGTGGTGGCAGTCGGTGGCGGGTTGTACTGGCGATCGCAGCGAACGCCGAAGCTCACAGAAAGAGACAGCATTGTAATCTCTGATTTCGCAAACGCGACCGGGGACGCCATCTTCGACGGGACGTTGCGGCAAGGACTCTCGGCGCAACTGGAGCAGTCGCCGTTTCTGAACCTGCTGTCCGACCAGCGTATCGCGCAGACACTGTCGCTGATGGCCCAGCCCAAGGACACGCGGCTGACCCACGAGCTGGCTCGCGAGGTCTGCCAGCGCACGGCAAGCGCGGCGGTTCTGGATGGGTCAATTGCTCAAGTCGGCACGCAGTACCTTCTGACCCTGAGGGCGCTGAACTGCGCGAACGGTGAATCGCTGGCAAGTGCGCAAGCGCAAGCCAAGGACAAAAACCACGTTCTCGATGCGTTGGGAAAACTGGCTGCGGAAATCCGCAGCAAACTGGGCGAATCGCTGGCCTCGGTGCAAAAGTATGACGTGCCACCAGAGGACGTGACCACAGCATCGTTGGAGGCCCTGAAGGCCTATAGCCTTGGCTACCGCACGATGATCGCGAAGAACGATTACCCTGCCGCCATTCCATTGTTTCAGCAAGCCGTCAGCCTCGATCCCAATTTCGCCATGGCGTACGCCCGCTTGGGGATCAATTTGTACAACCTCGACGAACCCGCTCGGGCGGCGGAAAGCCTTCAGAAGGCCTACGACCTGCGAGAACGGTTGAGTGAGCGCGAGAAACTTTACATTGCCGCTAGCCACGAAGCGATGGCCACCGGCAACATGGAAGCGGCCCGCAAGACTTATGAGTTGTGGGAGCAACTTTACCCGCGGGACCAGTTTGCGGTCGGCAATTTGGGCGTGGTCTACACCTTCTTGGGCGAGTACGACAAAGCTCTCGCCGCCATCCAGGAGGCCTGGAAACTTAACCCTGGAAATGCGCTCGTTTTCTCGAACATCGTCGTCACCTACCTCCACCTGAATCGTCTGGATGAGGCCAAAGCTACAGCCCTGAAGGCAAACGCGCTCCATCTCAACAGTAAGTTTCTTCATGCCCATCTCTACATGGTGGATTTCGCGCAGCATGATACGGCGGGCATGGAGAAGGAGGCAGCCGAATTAATCGGCAAACCGGGGTGGGAAGATCTGATGTTTTACTATCAATCGGACACCGCCGCGTACAATGGTCATTTTTCTCAGGCCCGGGAGCTGACACGCCGCGCCGCTGACTCTGCCCAACGCGCCGATAAGAAGGAAACGGCCGCTGCTTACGAGGCGGAAGCTGCGGTGCGCGAGGCGCTGGTGGGTAATTTGGCTTTGGCGAAGCGGCAGGCAAATAATGCCCTCGCGCTCTCCAACGGCAAGGAAGTTGTGGCGCTCTCGGCCGCTGCGCTGGGGCTGGCAGGCGATTCCGCACAAAGTGCGCGACTAGCCCATGACCTCAACTCGCGGTTCCCGCAGGACACGATCGTGCAGTCAAACTTGCTGCCCACAATCCGCTTAGCTTCCGTCCTCCGAGGCGGAGATGCCAGCAAGGTGACCGAGGCGCTTGCGATAGCTATGCCCTACGAATTAGGGGAGACCAGTCAATCCGTAACTTTTTGTTTGTACCCAGCCTACCTGCGGGGCGAAGCTTTTCTAGCAGCGAATCAGGGTACAGCCGCGGCCGCCGAATTCCAGAAGATTCTTGACCACCCCGGCGTAGTTCAGAACGAGCCCATCGGTGCGTTGGCGCGTCTGGGCGTGGCTCGGGCCAACGCTTTGCAGTCGAGAACTTCGCAGGGAGCGGACGCCGATGCCGCCCGCATCCGGGCACTGGCTGCGTACAAAGACTTCCTCAGGTTCTGGAAAGACGCCGACCGGGATGTTCCGATCCTGAAGCAGGTCAAGGCGGAGAATGCGAAGCTGCATTAGTTCCCGCAGAGCTTCGCTTTCCGAACATGGCTGACGAAGTCCACCCGCACTCCAGCGGGGTGTCAACGCCAGTTCTGGGTCGCCTCATCACTGCAAGTCGTAAGCGCAATAAGGAACAAGGTGCTCACCGAATCGCTTCTCTTGCGCAGCTAGCAAGAGCGTTCCAGCAGATCAGTGCACACCCCAAGGATAGGAATGCCTCGTGAAGGTCTGGCCGTTTTTCGTAGCGCACGCGCAGTCGCGGGTCCTCGGGCCGTGGCACGTAGCGATACGTCCGGCGATAGATCTCGATCAGCCCGCAGGCGCGTCGCTCTGAAACCGCTACTTCCGAGCGCATCACGACCACCGCCTGCC